>JAFVHP010000038.1 GCA_017474455.1 Lachnospiraceae bacterium | reverse complement strand
GCGAGTTCACACCTGTCAGGATCGTGCCTTTCACGATGCCCGGCAGCAACGATGTTGCAAGACTGGTGGCCGATACGCTCGGTGCGGACGGCAGGTCGGTCCTGATCAAGAATCATGGAATGTTCACCTGCGGTAAGAACATGCATGCTGCAATGGCAGCCGCTACCTATACCGAAGAGATGGCCCTCACGACATTCTATGCGAAACTCCTCGGCAACTATGAACCCATGCCGGAAGAGGCCATCAAGGCAATGAAGGCGCTGATCGCAGCCGACCAGGCTGTATAAGCTCATAAGCGGAGGCGGACGATGGCAGCAGGGCGCTGCCTGGCCAAAGGATGCTGTCCGGTAAATGAATAAAAATATGATGACCTCCGGTAGCGTTTCCGGAGGTCTTTTATATATAATGTACTTTATAACGTCAATAAAAAATGTTAAAATATTCAAAAATAAATGGAATCATGACGCTTGTCATGACGCGCGGGATGTTAGCATACAGATAGTTAATAACAACCGTCCATTTAACGTCTGAACACAAGGAGAAAAAACATGAAGAACAAAAAGAGAGCAATCATTATCGGATCAGTTTGTGTAGCACTTGTTGCCGTCATAGCAGGCATCACGATAGCAAGGAGCCTGAACAGAGTCAAGCAGGCAGTCGATGATTACGCGGTATCCCGTACCCAGGAAGAAGAAGGCGACATCCACTACATCGATGACGAAGCGATCGCCCTTTCCGGAGAAATGGGGACACCCGGAACGCTCGCGGAAGCAGCTGCAGTCCTTGCCCACGTCAACGCAGTGAGGGCCAATGCAGGACTCGGCAGTCTGGCCTGGAGCGACAGCCTTGCACAGGCAGCCATGGTCAGGGCAGTGGAATGCGAATCGCTTTTCTCCCATACGAGACCGAACGGTTCTGCCTGGTGGACAGTCAACAGCGCGATCATGTACGGCGAGAACCTGGCGTGGAATTACTTCGATTCTTCCTCAGTGGTTTCAGCCTGGATGGCATCCCCGACACATGCCGCCAATATCCTGGGCAATTTCAGGACGATCGGTGTCGCTGCCTATGTTACATCCAGCGGCGCATGGTACTGGGCACAGGAATTCGGATATTGATCAGAGGTTAACTGAAGTTCCAAGAAGAGAGACGGTCTTTGGGTTCAGATCAGAACAAAGTTTTACATATAAAGACCTTCGGCGGATTTTCGCTGGAGTATGAAGGCAGACAGCTTCTGGGTGGTGTAAAGAGCAGAAACTCCTATTACACCAACTTTATGGAAGCTGTCCTTCATAGTGGGAAAAAAGGGATCGGGCGGAAGCAGCTGCAGGATATCCTGTTCGAAGACAGAGATTTAAGCGATGCACAGCATACGATGCGTATCATCGTGTATGAAGCCAGGAAGAGGCTCAAAAGCGAGGGACTTCCGGCCGGCGATTTTTTTATCAACGATAACGGGATCATAAAATGGACTGACGAAATAGAACTGGACGAAGACGCGGCAGGTATGGAGAGCCTGTACAACGAAGCAGAGAATACGGAAGATCCGGATATGAAGCTTCAGTTATATCTGGACGCATGCTACCGCTACACGGGAGAATTCCTGCCGGACCAGACCAGCCTCATCTGGGTAGCGCAGGAAGACCGGAGATATCAGGACCTGTTCTGCCGCTGCGTGAATAACGCTGCCGAACTGCTCAGGGCGAATAAGGATCATCTGCAGCTGGAACAGCTGGGGAGGCACGCTTCCCGCGTGCAGCCCCTGTCTGAATGGGAACCGCTTGTCATGGAAGCGCTGATTGCCCTTGGCAGGCAGGAAGAAGCCAGGGATTATTACGAAGAGACTGTAGACGAGTATCTGGACGCGCTGGGTTTCAGGCCTGCTTTCGGTACCATGGACCTTCTGGACAAACTGGGGTCGCAAATAACCCACGGCCATGCCGTCCTCGACGAGATCCAGACTGACCTGACGGGAGGAGGAGAAAAACTGTCCGGAGGATATGTCTGTACATATCCGGTATTTCGCGGCACATACAGACTGATCGAAAGGATGACGGAACGAGGCGGTATCTCCGTGTATCTGATGCTGTGCACCATAGTCGACAAAGACGGAAAAGCCATGCCGGAGAGCAGAAAGCTGGAACAGCTTACCGAAAGGCTGCAGGATGCGATCATCCGGAGCGTACGTCATTCGGATACGCTGTGCCGGTACGGTACGGGCCAGTACCTTATCCTGCTGATCAATACCAGCAGGGAAGACTGCGATATCGTGCAGAAAAGGATCAACAGGAGCTTCCTTGCCGGTAACAGGCGTATGGACCTTCAGTATCATTTGAACAGTGTAGTCTATTCCGAAGATGATATTCAGGGTTTGCTGAGAGATTAGAATGAAACAGGAACCGGGACAGGTAAAAACAGGAACACAGTTATATATAGGCGCGCCGAACGGTGTGGTCGTATGTGTGGACAGCAGATCCGGAGCTGATCTTGGCGGAAGGCTGTACCATAAATACAGCAGGGAGCCGGTCACCTTTACGGACACGGCTGCCATGATCCGGGGAATGGAAAGACTATTTGACCGGCTGAACTTTCCCCGCGCCTCTACCAATATCCGGTCGTTTGCCGGACAGGATACCCACAGCATAAGAACTGCAAAGGAGATGGAAAAGGTCATGTCAGATCACGAACTGCTGGGACAGCACGGTTATCAGGAAACTTTTATCGTCAGGGTGCAGCACAGGCAGAACAGCACCTGGCAGGGCCGCATCACATGGGCAGATAAGGATAAGACGGTAAACTTCCGTTCCATATGGGAAATGGTACGCCTGATGGAAAGCGCGCTCGAAGAAGAAGCACCCGAAGAGGAAGGAAACAGGCCGGCAGACTGGGAAGACAACAGCTGAGTGCCGGCTGGCCCATATCTGTTTTACAGTTATATCTTCACTATACAGGAATGGTATAATCTATATGTATCCTGCCGTCAGATCAGTTCGCGGCATTGTACAGACAGGAGGTGATGAGCGGATGAGTGTTTACAGTATTATATGGATCGCTGCGCTGGCAGTGTTTGTTATCGTCGAGATGATGACGGCTGCGCTGACTACTATATGGTTCGCAGGCGGGGCACTCTGTGCCGGCATCGTTTCGTTTGCCGGCGGCCCGGTATGGCTGCAGGTGATCGTATTCCTCGCGGTATCGGTACTTCTTCTTATCCTGACCAGGCCCCTTGCAGAAAAATATGTCAACAGCAGGACCGTTAAGACCAACGCCCAGAGCGTGATCGGAAAAGAGGCCGTCGCGTCGGCCGACATCAACAATCTGCAGCAGACGGGACAGGTCCTGGTCTCAGGCCAGGAATGGACGGCGAGAACAGACGACAACGATACCGTCATTACAAAGGGAACTGTCGTAGTGGTCGAACGGATAGAAGGCGTGAAACTGATCGTCAGGCCGAAGGAACAGTAAGGAAAGGAGAGCATCATGGTAGGAATTGGAGCAGTCATTCTTGTGTTTTTTGTGATCATCATACTATTGATACTGATCTCCTGTATCAAGATCGTGCCGCAGGCGCATGCGTATGTACTGGAGAGGCTGGGCGCTTATTACGAGACCTGGAACGTAGGGCTTCATTTTAAGGTGCCGGTCATCGACCGTGTGGCCAGAAGGGTCAACCTGAAGGAACAGGTAGTGGATTTCCCGCCGCAGCCCGTTATCACCAAGGATAACGTTACGATGCAGATCGATTCCATCGTTTTCTTCCAGATCACGGACGCCAAGCTGTTTACCTACGGCGTGGAAAATCCGATCATGGCCATTGAGAACCTGACGGCTACGACGCTCCGTAATATCATCGGCGATATGGAACTGGACCAGACACTGACTTCCAGGGAGACCATCAACACAAAGATGCGTTCCCAGCTGGATGTGGCGACCGACCCCTGGGGCATCAAGGTAACGCGTGTCGAACTGAAGAACATCACACCTCCGCAGCCGATCCGTGAAGCCATGGAGAAGCAGATGAAGGCGGAACGTGAAAGAAGAGAAGCGATCCTGAGGGCGGAAGGTGAAAAGAAATCTGCGATCCTGGTGGCGGAAGGCCAGAAGGAATCCAAGATACTGCAGGCGGAAGCCGATAAGCAGGCCATGATCCTGAACGCCGAGGCTCAAAGAGAAAAGATGATCCAGGAAGCAGAAGGACGCTCACAGGCGATCCGTAAAGTCCAGGAAGCCAATGCAGACGGTATCAGGCTGATCAAAGAGGCGGGAGCGGATAACGCAGTCCTTACGATCAAGAGCTTTGAAGCGCTGGAGAAAGTCGCGGACGGGAAATCGACCAAGCTCATCGTTCCTTCCGATATCGCAGGTCTTGCAGGCCTTGCCACATCCCTTGCGGCTGCTGTAAAAGAACCTGCTGAAAAGTAACAAAAAGCATCCGCGGATGAAAAAGCTCGTCAGGATCCTGACAGGATTATACAGCATTCTGTTTGCTGTGATGCTTTTTACGGCAGCGGCTGTCGGACTCATCTTCCGTATCCGTATGGAACGGGGGATCGAGAATGACAGGCCGCTGTTTGTCATGCATGATTTTAAAGCATATATCCCGTTGCTTATCCTTACGGCTGCCCTGTTGTATCTGCTGATGAAGTTCTTTGCCGCACATCCCGTGATCAGGGGAAGGACGGTGCTTATCATTGCCGCCGCGGCTGCCGGCATCATAAGCCTGTGGTTCATATGGCTGGTGAAAGGCCTGCCGACCAGCGACGCCAATACGCTGAACCAGATCATCAACCGTATCCTTAACGGGGATCTTTCCGATATCAGGGGCCCGTCACCGGGTGAAAGGTGGTATCTCGGCATTTACCCGTTCCAGCTGACTTATGTATTTACCGGAGAGATCATAGGACGGCTCTTCGGACCGGACCGGTTCATCGTTTACCAGCTTCTGAACGTTATTTCCATAATACTGACAGTCTGCCTGCTTTACGGTATTGCGGGAGAGTGTTTCGAAGATACCGGGGCAGCCCTCTGGACAGCAGTGCTTTCGGCAGGAATGCTGTTCCTGTTTCTCTATTCCAGCCATATTTACAACGATATATGGAGCCTTGCGCCGCAGACTGCGGCTTTGTACTTTGCGGTCCGGTACCTCAACAGAGGGAGACTTCGTGAGGGGATCTTCTGCGCCCTGTGCATGGCTTTGGCCGTTTTCTTCAAGAGCAACTGTTATATTGCCCTGATCGCTGTGGAGATCATGATGCTCTTTTCACTGCTGCAGCAAACGGACCACGGGAAAGCAAAGAACAGCGGGAAAGAAGGCAATGGGACGAGGACCTGGCGCTGTCCGCAATGGGCTCTTACACTGATCCTGATGATCCTGATGCCGCTTGTCTGCAAAGGACTGACAGGCGCGGTCCAGGATCTGTATGCCCGGAGGGCGGGAATGGATGAAATGCCCGGAGGTACGCCCGCTGCTGCTTATTTTGAGATGGGTATGCTGGAAGGCGACAATTCCTACGGGTGGTACAACGGTTACAATGCCTGGGTCATACAGGAGTATGATTATGACAGCAGCGCCGCGGCAGAGAGGTCGATCGCGGATCTGAAGGATACGGTCTCGGAGTTTGCGAAAAGACCCAGATATGCCGTGAAGTTTTACCTGATGAAGTTCCTGTCCCAATGGCTGGATCCGACCTGCTGCTCGATGCGGGAATATGAACTGACGGCAAGGCACCAGGAAGGGAAGCAGCCGGCCATCCTGCAGGACTATATTTTCGGCAGAAGAGCGTACCTGATAGAGCAGCTGACAGACGTTTATCATACTCTGATCTATCTGCTGGTGCTCGTATACCTTGTCCAAAGAGCAGCAAAATCACGCCGGAGCAGAAAGGTAAAGGAAGAGACCGGCAGCTTCGGGTACGGACCGGCGCTCCTTATTCTCTTCATACTCGGAGGAATGCTTTTCCACCAGATCTGGGAGGCGTCATCCAGATATGTCCTGCGATATTATATCACCATGATACCGCTGGCCGGAGCGGCCCTGTCCGGGCTTTTTCAAGCCTTGACAAAGAAGCGCAAACCTATGTATGATAGCAATCAGAAAATCTGATCATCGGACAGATAATACTTATTTATGGAGTGGAACGGAGGAAGTTATGAAGCATATTCGTACATTGGAAACACGTGATCTGAAGAAGAGCGCAGAAAACGGCGGCTGTGGTGAGTGCCAGACTTCCTGCCAGAGCGCATGCAAGACCAGCTGCGGCATTGCAAATCAGGCATGTGAGAATACGAAAGACTGAATCTTCTGACTGTAAATATAGGATTGTGCTGCCGGAGTTGTTTTACTCCGGCAGTATTTATGTATAGGAATAAACAGGGACAAAAATGATCCATCAGTACAAACTGAACGGCTATAATATCGTTCTTGATGTGAACAGCGGCAGTGTACACGAGGTCGACGATCTTGCCTATGAGGCGATAAGGCTTCTGGATGGCGGGATGGACCGCGAAAGGGCGGCAAAAGAGCTGGCCGTATCTTTTGACGCGGACCCCGCGGATATAACGGACTGCCTGGATGATATCGACGAGCTTAAGGAAGCCGGGAAACTGTTCTCGGAAGATATTTATGACGGCATTAACTTTGACTTAAAGCGCAGAAAGAGTGTGATCAAGGCTCTCTGCCTTCTTGTGGCGCATACATGCAACCTGAACTGCTCTTATTGCTTTGCCTCCCAGGGAGGCTTCGGCCATGAAGAAGGGCCGCTCCTGATGAGCTTTGAAACAGGCAAAAGGGCGATCGATTTCCTGGTCGAAAACTCCGGCATGAGGAAAAACCTGGAAGTGGACTTTTTCGGCGGCGAACCGCTGATGAATTTCGAAGTCTGCAAAAAGATCGTGGAATACGCGCGCAGTATCGAAAAAGAGCATAACAAGAACTTCCGTTTCACCCTGACCACAAACGGTGTCGGGGTGAACGACGAAGTGATCGAATGGGCCAACAGGGAGTGTCACAACGTAGTCCTTTCCCTTGACGGCAGGAAAGAAGTCAATGACCGGTTCCGCGTCACCAGGGGCGGGGCGGGCAGTTATGATGTGATCGTACCGAAATTCAGGGAATTTGTGAAAAAAAGAGGCGGCCGCGGTTATTATATGCGCGGGACCTTCACGCATTTCAATCCGGACTTTACCGAAGATATCTTCCACATGGCCGATGACCTGGGCTTTACGGAGCTTTCGATGGAACCGGTGGTGACTTCTCCGGATGACCCGTGCGCCCTTACAGATAAAGACATAGAAACGGTAAAGGAGCAGTACGAGATCCTTGCGAAAGATATGATCAGGCGCCGCAGGGACGGCAGGCCGATCACTTTTTATCACTATATGCTGGACCTTTCGGAGGGCCCGTGCATCTACAAACGTATCACCGGCTGCGGTTCGGGGACCGAGTACATGGCGGTCACCGCAGGCGGCGACCTGTACCCGTGTCACCAGTTCGTATCCGATCCGGCATTTAAGCTGGGGGATGTGTACAGCGGTGTCACCAATACGGAAGTACAGGACACTTTCAGATACTGCAATGTTTATTCCAGGACAGAATGCAATGACTGTTTTGCCAGGCTCTATTGTGCCGGGGGATGCAGCGCGAATGCGTATCACGCCAGCGGTTCGGTCACCGGCGTATACAAAGCCGGGTGTGAACTGTTCAAAAAACGGATCGAATGCGCAGTGATGATGCAGGTGGCAGCCATGCATGATGATGAAACCGCCTCCGGAGGCAATACGGCATTATGACCGGAGTAGTGGATGTAGGCGGAGGGCTCCGCGGAATATACGGTGCCGGTATATTTGACTATTGTATCGATCAGGGCATTCATTTCGATTACTGCATAGGCGTGTCGGCCGGCGCCGCCAATATGTGCTCCCTGCAGGCAAAGCAGCGCGGCAGGAATTATGTTTATTACACCGAATATGCCGCACGAAGTGAATACATGGGACCGGGGAGGTTTTTTAAGGACCGCAACTTTATCAATCTCGACTATATTTACGGGACTTTGTCCAATGCGGGCGGTGAATATCCTCTCGATTATGAAGCCATGTTAAGAGATCCGGCGCCCCTGAAGATCGTGGCGACCGATGCCCTGACAGGGGAGGCTGTCTATTTCGATAAGGTACACGATATGTCGCAGGACCATTATGAAGCGATCTGCGCGTCCTGCTGTGTACCTGTCGTCAACCGGCCGTATATGATCGGTAAGGTCCCGTATTACGATGGCGGGTTAAGCGATGCCGTGCCTTTTGAAAAGGCTTTTGAATACGGCTGCGACAAAGTCGTGCTGGTCCTGACAAAGACCAGGGACTTTGTCAGGGAAGCCGCACCGGATATCCGCATGGCAAAATACCTGATGGGAAACCGTTATCCGGCGGCAAAAAAAGCATTGATGGAAAGAGCACAGGTTTACAACAGGGCTGTAAAGGGCAAAAGAGCTTGAAAAGGAAGGAAAGCTCCTGATACTTTCTCCCGATGACACCGGCAGACTCAAGACGCTGACGAAGGATTTTTCCGCTCTGGAGGATCTGTACAGACAGGGCCTTGAACATGCGAAGAGACTGGAGAGTTTTGTATGACCGCTGGAAACGGAAACGGCAGTAAAAAGAAGCTGCTGATCCTGGCGGATGCAGGAAAAAAGGCCGGCAGCGGCCATATGATGCGGTGCAGGACGATAGCCGGTGAACTGGAACAGGCAGGTGTCCTGTCCGAACTGGTGCTGCTGGGCGAAAACGGCGCCGACAGCTGGCTGGAAGAAGGGCATGACGCCGCACCCTACGGTGCGGTACTGCTGGACAGCTACCTGACATCTTATGGCGCGATGGCCGGGCTGGCGAAGATGACAAAGCTCATATGCATGGACGACACCCTGCCATACCGTTATCCGGCAGATATGATCATCAACTACAATATTTATGCGCAGGAAATGCCGTATACAGACGTATATACGGACGGGGAAAAGCTCCTCCTGGGCAGCCGGTATGTGCCTCTGCGGCCCGCGTTCAGGCAGCGAAAGGAAAGCGCGGAACGCTTCGCTGACGGCAGCCATATAAAGAATATCCTTCTTTCCACGGGAGGGACTGACCCGGTCCGGGCAGGCGATATGATGCTGGAAATGGTGCCGGAGTTAAGCCGGATCTTCGAAGCTGAAGGAAGGGAAGTCCCGGAGTATATCCTGCTCCTGGGCGCATTTCATCCGGCGGCGGAAGAGCTCAGGGAAAAGGCGGCAGCGCTGCCAGGGGTCAGTGTCATACAGAATACAGAGGATATGGCCGGGCTTATGGCAAAGTGCGACCTGGCTGTCTCGGCAGCAGGTTCGACTCTCTGGGAACTGTGCGCAATGGGCGTACCAGTCATCACGTATGTCCTGGCGGATAACCAGATAAGGAACAGCATGGCTTTTACGGACAGGCGCCTTACGCTTTATGCCGGCGATGCGAGACTAAAGAGCGGTTTTAAGAAAGGGCTGGCTGATGCCTTTGCCGTCTGTGCGTCCATGGAACCGGAAGATCTGGCCCGCTGGTCCGTGCGTCTTAAGGACTTAAACGACGGCATGGGTGCCGTAAGGATCGCCGGTGTGATTGCAAAAGAATACTTTTCTTAAAGAACGTGGTAGAATTCTGATATGTTAAGAACGATTAAAAGGATCGGCCTTCTGCTTTCGGCAAAGCAGAAGCTTCAGACTTTTCTGATCATATTGATGATGCTCTTCGGAGCACTCCTGGAAACACTCGGCATCGCGCTTATAGTGCCTGTCATCACTGCTGTCACGGACGAACAGGCCATCAGTACGAACAAATTCCATATGGGGGACCTGTACAGTCTCCTTGGCGCCGGCAGCATCAGGCAGTTCACGGTGATCATGCTGGTCGCCCTGATCGTCGTTTTTATCCTCAAGAATATATATCTGTATTTTGAAAATGTGGTCATGCTGAAGTTCATCTATACGAACCAGTTCGCCACCAGCAGGCGTATGATGATCAATTTCATGCGCAGGCCTTATTCCTATTATCTGGGCGCCGACACGGCCGTGATCCAGAGAAATATCACATCCGATATCAACAATGTTTTCGCGCTGATCCTGACCCTTTTGCAGCTGGCCAGCGAAGTGATCGTTTTTGCGTGCCTGGTCATTATCCTGCTCATGGTGGACTCCGGAATGATCCTGTTTATCGCAGGCCTTCTGGTGCTTGTCCTTCTTGTCATCAAGACCCTGATCAAACCGGTCATGAAAAAAGCCGGTACAGACAACCAGAATTACTACACCGGCCTTTTCAAGTGGATACAGGAATCCGTAATGGCGATCAAGGAGATCAAGATAGCGGGCAAGGAGAACTACTTCATCGATTCCTATTCCAAATGCGGCGACGGTTATGTAAACGCCGTCCAGAAGTATACCCTGTTCAGCCAGACGCCCAGGCTCCTGATCGAGACGGTATGCATATGCGGCCTGGTCGGATATATGCTGATCGTGATCGCGTCCGGCAAAGATCCGGCGTCCCTGGTATCGCAGCTGTCTGTTTTCGCGGCTGCCGCGGCAAGGCTTCTGCCTTCTGCCAACCGCATCAACAACTACCTGACGAATGTTTCCTATTTTGAACCTTTCCTGGACAATGTCAGCGAGAACCTGCAGCAGGAGATCAATGACGCCAGCGTTTCCTATGAAATGCCTGATGACATTTCCGGGGCGGGGACAGTACGTGAAAAGATGGATCTGAAGAAAGAGATCGTGCTGGACGGCATATCCTTCCAGTATCCGGGGGCACCGTCTCCGGTGCTCACGGACGCCGGCATGGTCATACCGGTCGGTAAAAGTACCGGTATCGTCGGAACGAGCGGGGCAGGAAAAACGACGGCGGTCGACATCATGCTGGGCCTTCTTACGCCCGATAAAGGACGTATCCTGGCTGACGGTGTACCTGTTAGTGACGAAAACAGCAGGGCTTTCCTGAATAACATCGGCTATATTCCGCAGACAATATTCATGCTGGATTCCACGATACGCAAAAACGTCGCTTTCGGCGTGCCGGATGATGAGATAGACGATGAAAAAGTATGGTACGCGCTGAAAGAAGCGCAGCTGGACGCGCATGTCCGCACACTTCCCGAAGGTCTGGATACAGGGATAGGCGAACGCGGCATCAGGCTCTCAGGAGGCCAGCGGCAGAGGATAGGCATTGCCAGGGCGCTGTATGAAGATCCGGAAGTGCTCGTCCTGGATGAAGCCACTTCCGCGCTGGACAATGAGACAGAGAAGGCTATTATGGATTCCATCAATCATCTGCACGGCAGAAAGACACTGATCATCATTGCCCACAGACTGCAGACGATCGAAAAATGCGACCTGATCTACAGAGTTGAAAATGAGAAGATAACGCGGGAAAGGTAACGCAGGTATAAATGGGCGAAGCTGGTCATAAAAGGGAAAACAGGAATATTTCTTTTGAACTGATGCGTATCGTCTGCATGTTCATGGTGGTCATGCTCCATTATCTGAACAGCACGGACAGGCTCATCAGTGTTTATGCGCCGCTGGATTCCGTGCACATCGCGGGCACTGCCATTGAGATGCTGTGCATCGTATGCGTGAATGCCTTTGTGCTGCTGTCCGGATACTACCTTTGCCGTCAGGACTTTAAGCCAAAGAGGCTGGTCAGGCTGGAACTGGAGATCCTGTTCTACGCCTTGCTTGTCCCTTTTGTGCTGAAACTCGCCGGGCAGCCGGTCATAGGAGATTCCGTCTATGATCTGCGCTATTATTTTCTGCCTGTCATGAGCGGCAATTACTGGTTCATGACAGCGTACGCGGTCATGTATCTTTTCATTCCCGTTTTGAATGCCGCAGTCAAAAGCCTTAGTGGAAAAGCGCTCCGGAATGCGCTATTCGGTCTGCTTATACCGTTCAGTCTGGTCAAGAGCGTCTGCCCGTTGCTGCTTTCTTTTGACCGGTACGGCTATGATTTCGGCTGGTTCATCGTGCTGTACCTGACAGGCGCGTATATTGCCCTGCACGGTATTCCGTTTCTTTCCGCCAGAAAGAAAGGAACCCTGGTCTACCTGCTTATGGCGGCATTTTCCCTGCTGCTGACAGTCCTCATCAAACTGGTCTCCTTAAGCCACGGCGGGATGAATCATCCCATCACGATACCGAACCACTATAATTTCCTGCCCGTTTATCTTTCTTCACTCGGGTTTTTCGCGGTCTTTATGCATCTTGACCTGTCACGTATACCGGATAAGGCGAAAAAAGCAGTCACGTTCGTATCTTCCTCGGCGCTGGCTGTCTATCTGATCCACGGCCATATCGACCTGATCGACAGCTGGGCTTATTATCTGACGGGAATATTCGGGACGGCGCCGGAGAGTCTGTTTTTTATCCTGCACGGACTGATAATGTGCCTGTTCGTTTTTGTCGTCAGTATAGCTGTCGATAAGATAAGGATCCTGCTGTTTAACGGGATCCATTTCCTGTGCTGCCGGGTATTTCATGTAAAAATACGGCAGGCAGGCAATAACGGAGGTGGCAGAGCATGAACGGGCTGATCCGGAAAGTCAAATGGCTGCAGGCGCCGCTGGAGAAAACGCTCTTTCCGGTGCTGCTGTTCATATGGCCGCTGGCCGGCTGTTTCCAGGGGGTGTCCGTGACAGATCCGTCCTATGCCCTCGGCAACTATCTGCACCTTTTCCGGGCAGGGGAGGGCAGCACCTGGCTGTTTGCCACTTATCTGGCCAACTGTACCGGCGCGCTGCTGGCGAAGCTTCCGTTCGGTGCGCTGCTTCCGGCCATGAATATCAAGACAGCCCTGCTGGTCAGTATAACAGCCATCGTCACATACATAGTCCTGCACAGGCTGATACCGGGATGGATGCTGTTTATCGGGGAGTGGATGGCGGAAAGCATGATCTGGTGCCCGACAGTGATCCTGTATAATACGCTGACCTTCGTGCTCCTGACTTTCGGCTGTCTGTTCCTTTTTATGGCGGTATCGGATCACAGAAAGCAGAGAAGATGGTATGTGCTGGCAGGCATCTGCCTGGGCCTGAATGTTTTCGTCAGGTTTTCCAACCTTATTCATGTACTGCTGATCATTCCTGTCTGTTATCATGCCGCTTACGCGGGCAGGCAGGCTTTCAATGAGAATGTTCCATCATCCGGATCAGAAGACGCAGGAGAACTGGCAAAAGCGGTCTGCCGTTCGATCCGCGATACTGTGCTGTTATGCCTTGCCGGCTTTGCAGCGGGGGCTTTTGCGGGACTGGTGCTGGTCAGCGTCATGTACAGTCCGTCACAGTATTTTTCCATGATGATGTCCCTTGCCGGGATGGGCAAAGAGGCGTCTTCCTATACTTTCGGCGCGATGCTCGCGTCAACGGCAGACGCATACGGCACTACGCTGATCTATCTTCTCTGGCTGATTCCACTGCTCATATGCGGGTTCTTCCTGTACAGATTTCCCCTTTTCGAACTGCTGAACAGGGGAAAGAGGCAGTACGCCGTGCACGCTGTTCTCTATCTCGCGGCGGTCTGCGTAATGTTCAGGCTGTATTACGGGCAGGGAATGTTTACGACGGTATATACGGATTACTGGTGTTTCTTCCAGTGGGCGATGATATTCATTATGGCTGCTGCGACATTCGCGTTCTGGATGCTGGTCGGGATCTGGGATGCCCAGCATGAAGAGAAGTTCCTGGCTGTAATGGAACTGGTCCTGATATTCATACTGCCCCTGGGTTCGAACAACTATACCTTCCCCGTCATCGGCAATCTTATGGTGGCCGCACCCGTGACACTGTGGTTCTTCAGGAGGATATGGAGACGGTATCACCACAGGCCGGATACATTCGTCCTTTTCGGCCTGTTCTCGTGCATGCTGGTCATGCTGGTCGTCCAGTCTTCGCTGTTCCACGTGCATTTTGCCTTTGAAGACGGTACGGACGGGACAAAAAGGTCTTATACAGTCAGCAACGCGGGCCCTGCAGCAGGAATGCGGACGGTACCGGTAAACGGCGAAGCCCTGGACGGACTCTATGAATGGCTGCACGCGGAGGACAATACGGACGCGCTGTCCGGAAAAGTCCTGGCGTTCGGGGATATCCCGGGGATCATCTACTACTGCGAACTTGAACCGGCGCTCTCCAATCTGTGGCCTGATCTGGATTCTTATCCTGCGGCCGCTTTCACGGATGAGTTGAACGCGCTCACACAAATGCCGCTTATTATAACGGCCCGGGATGAGGAACAGGATATCGCGGCAGGCGGTGCCGGCAGGAAGAAGCTGACAGCGCTGTGTGAATATATGGACAGATACGGTTACAATACCGTATATGAAAATGAGCTTTATGTAGTCAGAAAGGCAGGGAGCAAATGAGTTACCGGATACCCTTCAATATTCCCCCGTTCCTGGGAAAAGAGCTTGACTATATCAGGACCGCGTGCGAGACCAACCGCAAGATCTGCGGTGACGGCCCCTTCACAGCCAGGTGTACGGAGGAACTGGTGAAAATGACCGGGGCAGCGGGCGCCCTGCTTACGACTTCGTGCACGCACGCGTTGGAAATGGCTGCGCTCATGAGTGAAGTGGGTGCCGGTGACGAGGTCATCATGCCGTCTTATACCTTTGTTTCAACGGCAAATGCGTTTGTCTTAAGGGGAGCGGTCCCGGTATTTACGGACATCCGTCCGGATACCCTGAATATAGATGAAAAACTCATTGAAGCGGCCATCACGGAGCGTACCAAAGCGATCGCGGTCGTCCATTACGCAGGGGTCGCATGCGAGATGGATACGATCATGCAGATCGCCGCAGAGCATGGCCTTACGGTGATCGAAGATGCCGCCCAGGCGGTCAAGAGCAGCTATAAAGGCAGGCCTCTCGGCAGTATCGGCAATTACGGTGCCTTCAGTTTCCATGAGACCAAGAATTACAGCTGCGGGGAGGGCGGGGCCTTCCTTTTCAGGGATCCCGATGACCGCGTCAAAGCGGAAATACTGAGGGAAAAAGGGACCAACCGCAGCCAGTATTACCGGGGGCAGGTAGATAAATACACATGGATGGACCACGGCTCATCCTATCTGCCCAGCGAACTGAACGCCGCCTACCTCCTGGCCCAGCTGGAAGAGGCGGACATGATCAACGACAGGCGTAAGATGCTCTGGGAACGCTACCATGACGGGCTCAAAGGTCTGGAGGAGAAGGGGAGGATCCGGCGGCCCATCGTTCCTGAAGGCTGCACCCATAACGCGCATATGTATTATATGATCACAGGATCCCTGGAAGAGCGGACCGCTCTTATCGAATTCCTGAAAGAGAGAGGGATACTGGCGGTATTTCATTATGTGCCGCTGCATTCGGCACCGGCCAGCAGGAGGTTCGGACGGTTTCACGGAGAGGACAGGTATATGACTTCCTTAAGCGAGAGGCTGGTCCGCCTTCCGATGTATTACGATCTTACGTCGGCACAGGCTGACGAAGTACTGCAGGCAGTTGAGGATTTTTATGCGGAGAACTGAAGGACACGGAATTGTCCGTAAAGACAGGAAAATGATCAGTCCGGCTGCCGCTGCAGCCGGATTATCCGCATTGTGCCTTCTTGTTTTGCTTTCGCTCAGGTACCGTTTCTGGTTCGATCTGAACGATGACGTCCTGATGAAGGACATACTGTCCGGCGTATATACCGGTACTCCGGAGAGCCGCAATATCCAGATGCTGTACCCTGTCAGCGCGCTGATCGCGGTACTGTACAGGATAATTGCGTTTATTCCGAAGACGCTGTATACCCTGAACCGCGGCGGCGTATACGGCTCGTTCCTTATCCTGTGTCAGGCGGGCAGCGCAGGTATCTTTTCCTATTGTCTTACTGAACAGGCTTTTGCAGACGCGGGCAGGAACGGCGAGAAGCCGGACAAGGCGCTTTTGCTCCTCGGCATTCTTTCTCCGTTCATTGCTTCTTCCGTATCCCTGCGTTCACTTATCGTCCTGCAGTATACGATGACAGCCGGATGGCTCATGCTCGCTGCTGCCGCACTGGTCTATACGCGCAGGTCAAAAGCGGCGCTGGTAGTCCTCGGTCTGTCCTTCGCGGTCCGGACGGAGATGACCCTTCTGCTTTCCCCGTTCATCCTCCTTATTGCCTTTTCCGGATACTTCAATGAATACACGGATGAAAATACCGGAACTGACGCAGGCAAAAGAGAGCGCTTTACGCGCGGTTTCCTTAAGGCGGCCGGCGGCGCGTTAAGATTCATGGTACTGGCAGCGGCGGTCTTCCTCGTATTGAAATGTACAGACCTTGCCGCATTGTCCGGCCGGTCCTGGAGAAGCTTTACGCATCTGTTCGACGAGCGTACCAGGCTTTATGACTATTATCTGTCAGAGCTTCCGGAGTATGATGACGATCCGGCGTTTTATGACGGGATCGGTGTGACACGCGAACAGGCGGTCCTACTCAACAATTACAATTTCGGCCTGGACGAGGGCATCGACGATGCGCTTATGCAAAAAGCCGCGGACAGAGCGCAGGAGGTATATGAGGAGAGTTATTCGGTCAGCGGAGAAATGAAACGGGCGCTTTTGGAGTACCGGTACAGGATCACGCACTTTACCGACGGTGCGCCGGCAGTGCTTACAGCCGTGCTGTATCTTTTTGTGATCGTACTGGGACAAAAGCAGCAGCTGCTCAATGTTTTCCTCCTCTTTGCCTGCCGGAGCAGCCTCTGGCTTTTCATGATATTCAGGCGGAGAGTCCCCGAGAGGGTCACAGGAGGCCTGTTCCTGCTTGAAACGGGAGCCCTGCTCCTTTTGCTTATGTCAGTCATGCGGAAACGGTCAAAGAGGTATTTGCTGTATGTCCTCCTTACGGCGCTTTTATGTTTTGCCCTGCTGTACCGGCAGGATGGTGCAGTGATGAACGAACTTTCAGAGCGGGAGGAGGTCAATACTGCGAACCGTGCGTACCGGGATTATCTGAACGACCATCCGGACATTTTCCTGTTTACGGATGTATATTCCACTGTGGCATATTCCGAAAAAGTATACGAGATGGGATACTCGGATAACATCCCGGCCAATCATGATATCATGGGCGGCTGGGCGTGCAAGAGCCCGCTGTATGAAAAGAAGCTGGCTGCTTTTGGTTTTTCATCGATGGAACAGGCGCTTCTGGATGATGAGAACTGTTTCTATGCCGCGGCGTGCCATGCCGACAACAGCTGGCTCACCGGGTATTACGCGGCGAAAGGCATCCCCATTTCCCTTATGGAATATGATAAAATCGAAGAAGCTTTCACGATCTACAGGATAGTCAGAGAGGATCCTTAATGAACCAGGAATTTATAGCAGAAAGCGAAAGGCTTGCACTTCGTAAAATGACGCTGGAGGACTGCCGGGACGTAATACGCTTCCGCAATGCCGACCGCGTACGGATGAATTATATTTTCAGGACAAGGATCACACTGGAGGAAGAACAGGAATACTTCCATAACAGTGTTGAGACCGGCGATGTGCTTCATCTGATGATACTGGAAGCTGACAGGGATCACAGACCTGTCGGCTGTGTCGTGTTCAACGATATGAAGACGTATCTGTCGGATCCGGACAGCATTCCCGTAGAGACCGGTTTTTTCATCGGGGAAGAAGACGCGCTGGGAAAAGGTTATGCTGCTGAGGCGATGGCCATGGCGCTGGAATACTGTTTTTCCAGACTTGGTGTAAGATGCGTCTGTGCCAGGATGTTCACCTATAACCTGGCTTCGATGAAAAGTTTTGTCAAGGTCGGTTTTGAAGTAGACAGTTATCTTCCTGATATCGTCTGCAGTGATAAAACTACGGCCGATATGTACCTGATGACCCTGACGAGGGAAAAATTCTACAGACTGTGCCGTGACAAAGATACCCTCCCGGGTCAGCTTTTCCCCGGAGCCGGAAGCATATATGTCTCCTTTGTTATCCCCTGTTACAGGAGCGAGGGGACACTTCCCGGTGTCGTGAAAGATATAGATGATACCATGGCTCTGGCCGGGATCACATCCTATGAGATCATTATGGTAAACGACGCTTCGCCGGATGATACATGGAAGACCATACAGGACCTGACTGAGTCTGGAAGCCGGCGGACAGGCATAGATTTTGCCCGTAATTTCGGACAGCACAGCGCGCTGATGGCCGGTATCAGGGCCTCAGCGGGCGAGATCATCGTCTGTCTTGACGACGACGGCCAGACACCGCCTTCCGAGGCGCCCAGACTCATCGAAGCACTGGAAAACGGGGCAGACGCCGCCTATGCCAAATATGACCATAAGAAGCATTCTGCCTTCAGGAATCTCGGTACGTGGCTGAATGAAACAATGGCCAGGATCATGATCGGCAAACCGAAGGACCTTTACGTCTCGAGCTATTTCGCCATCCGGCGCTATGTCGCGGACGAGGTGGTCAGGTATGAGAATCCTTATCCATATCTGATCGGCCTGGTACTTCGTGCCACATCGAGGATAGTCAATGTACCGGTAGAGCACAGGGAACGGGAGAGCGGATCCAGCGGATATACCTTCGGCAGGCTTATATCCCTGTGGATGAACGGCTTTACGTCTTTTTCCGTGATGCCTCTCAGACTTTCAACATGGGCAGGCTTTATACTTGCGGCCGCAGGTTTTCTGTACGGCCTTTACACATTCATTAAAAAACTGGTCAATCCCGCTGTTCCGGCCGGCTTTTCAGCCCTGATGTGCATGATCGTTTTTATCGGAGGCATGATCATGCTGATCCTCGGCCTTGCGGGAGAGTACATCGGCAGGACCTATATCTCTGTAAACCGCTCCCCGCAGTACGTGGTCAGGGAGAAAGTAAGGTCTTCATCATTTGATGCCGCCGCCGGGACCCTGGGACCTGATAAGGAGCCGGAATCATGACATTAAGGTTGTGGCCGCGCAGGAACGGTCTTATTCTGTGCATTCTGATACTGGCCGCTGTCTTTGTATTCTGTGTCTGGGACCTTGATGTTATCAGACAGGGCACGGCAGTAACGGATGGCCGGGAAGCGGTCGCGGAATATACGGTGGCAGCAGCCGGCGGCAATGCCGGCGGCTTTTTTACAGCCTCCAGAGACCATCTTGACAGGATAAATCTGTATACGGGGAGTGTTAAGGATACTGACCGGCTCAGGCTCCATCTGTACCATATCGAAAACGGGTCAAGACCCATACAGATCGCTTATGAAGCGGCGTTCCTTGACGCTCCGGATTATGACGGCACAGCTGTTTTCAGGGTGGACGCCGACACAGTGCCCGGGGACAGTTACCTGTGTATCCTGAAGACCCCTTCGGGTACAGTAGAGATCGGCCTGTCCGATCCGCTGCTGGAAGGTCCTGCGTTTGACAACGCCCTGGTCAATGATGAGGGGCTTGCAGGAAAAAGGCTGGCCGGCAGCCTGTATTACAAAACAGCCCTTCCTGCCGGGATCAAGATCCTTATCACTGCGGCTTCGGTACTTGCCGCCGCGGCTGTTTCCATATTGATCTTCAGAAAAAGCAGGGCAGTTTCGCCTGTTACCGTCCGTCAAAGCATCCGTCCGGTATTGACGCCGGTGATCATATTGTCTTCAGCCGTATTCCTTACGGAGGTCTGGGCATTCAAACGGTTCGACATGCGCCTTCCTGATCTTCTGATCTATACGGCGGGAATCCTGCTGTTTGTTCTCCTGTCGGGTTTTGTGCTGTATGCTTATCCGTCATTGGATAAAGAGGCGGGACAGAGCAATATCCGTATCACGATACCTGCGGACTTACCCGGAAAGCTGAAAGGGATCCTGATCTGTGTATGCATAGCCGTTATACTGTACTATTGCTGCAATTACCAGAACGGCCTTGTGGATCTGGATCATGATATCGCGGAACGGGCAATGCTGATCTGGTTCAGTGTCATGCTGGCCGTGATGGCGCTGCCCGCAGCAGGATGCGGCGATGCCCCGGATCGTTCCCGTATCAGGAACAAGGCGTATGCCGCGGCTGCATGGATCATCGTTTCCGGCATCGTGTGCTTTGTGCTGTACAGGCGGGGAAAGGTCACGCCGGATATTTCAGAGGAATTTGAAAAGATAAACAGATCGTCAAGGCTTCTGTACGGGGCTGTTGTCTGCACGGGCGCGGTCATTGCCGCGACCGTCGCGGAACTGGCAGACAGGTTCATGCACCGGGACACAATGCAAAAAGGGCCGGGCAGGAGATTCTGCCTCTGGTTTGCCGTGCCGGCAGCTGCGTTCTTTATTCTCAGCCTGGTCTTCAGGAATACAAGGGGATGGACAGTGCTTCTGGTCCTGTCTTCCGTTCTTTTCGGTATCCGTTATTTCCTGTGGCCGGAGCGGGGAGAATTTTACAGGTATCTTGCCCGCGGCATTGTACTGCACTTTATGCTGTGCGTCGTCTACTGTCTCTGCCACCGGTATTTCCTCAGTTATCTCTATACCAGATATTCCATGCATTTTCATACTGTGACGGTAACGGCGGTCTATTTAAGCGTCGTCATCTGTGCCGCCATCTCGCTGGCCATTGACAGATTCTGCCGGATCGCAGGCAGCAAAGAAAGCTTCCCCGGATATGGGAAAATGATCGTTTTAATGTGGAAAGAACTCTTTGCCGTGGGGCTTTCCTGCACGTATCTTCTGTTCACTATGTCCAGAACCGGTATCATAGCGGTACTGTTCATGCTGTTCATGGTATTTGTCCTCGTATCGGCATCGCGCAGGATGGCCGGCAGGATGCTCCTGCTGTATATTATTATGGCCGCAGCCGCCGTGCTGGTCTTCCCGCAGGCTTTTACCGCACAGAGAGTGATCCCGGCCATTGTGGGGGAACCGGATCTGTTCAAAATGGAAAACTATCCGGAAGAGGTAATGCGCGGCAGGCATGTGGGGTCTGTCTATTACATCAGCATTGAAAGATTCGCCACCATATTTTCAAATAAGCTGTTCAATACGGAGGAAGCAAAATTCGCCTTCAGTATGGATCCGGACAGGCATATATGGTGGGAGACCGAGTACGACATTACTCCCGAACAGCACGAGGAGGTCGCCGCAATGGTGGCCGAGACAGGGATAGGGACATACGCCGCCTCACTGGGGGATAAGGATCCGGCGGAGAATATGGCTGCGGATCAGGCCGCGCAGGAAGAAGGAACGTCTTTGCCCGCGGAGGAGGATACGATAGAAGAATATGCCAACGGCCGTCTTGACTATTACAGGGCTTATCTTTCAAATATGAATCTGACAGGCCATGACGTAATGGGCTGCGAGCTTCCGGACGGGGAGATCTCCGTACATGCGCATAATACCTACCTGCAGGTAAGTTATGACCACGGCATCATCGCCGGTGCGCTGTTCGTGCTTATGCTGCTGGCAGGAGCAATCCGCGCCGGTATGTATTATAATAGAGCAGGCAGGACAGATCACGGCTGTGCCTGTCTGCCTTTTGCCGCTATAATGCTTTTATGATGACCGGCATGGTTGAATGGGTCTACCACCTGTGCAATCCGATGACGGTACTTTTGCTGCTTTCGATAATACCGCTTGTTTATCGCGAGGATCATGAATATAAAACAGTTTAATTTCAAACTCCTGTACAGGAGGACCGCACTGATCATATACGACATCATCAGTGTGATCGCGGCGAGCTATCTTTCCCTTCTGGTCAGATACGAGTTCCGTATGGACCAGATACCGCGGTATTTCCTTGAGCCTGTCACGAAAGCGCTGCCGTTCGCCATCATCCTGACGCTTATGCTCTTTTATCTGTTCAGGCTTTACAGCAGTCTGTGGGCGTTTGCCGGGGAGAGCGAACTGATCAGCCTCGTGATCGCGTGCATCATTTCCGGCCTTTCAAATATCGTCCTGCTGCAGGTGTTCAGGACGTCACAGCAGCCGGCACCGAAGAGCTACTATTTCCTTTATATCTTCATATTGATCGCGCTGGTCTTCGCCAGCCGCTTCTCCTACCGGTTTTTCAGGAGCCTGAAACACCGGAAGGAAAACCGGTTCAACAATATCCAGGTCATGGTCATCGGGGCAGGCGAAGCGGGCAATATCATTATCAAGGAGATCATAGGCTCGCACTTCTCGACCATGGTGATCCGCTGCATCATCGATGATGACAAAGGCAAGTGGGGCAGGTATATCCAGGGCATAAGGGTCGTCGGCGGACGTGACCAGATCATCGAATCCGCCAAGCGATACAGGATCGACGAGATCATCCTTGCCGCACCCTCCATCCCTGCGGCCGAGCGTAAAAAGATCCTTCAGATCTGTCAGGAGACTGGCTGCAAGCTGAGGACGCTGCCCGGCATGTACCAGCTGATAAACGGTGAAGTCTCTGTCTCCACCCTCCGGGACGTGGAGGTGGAAGACCTTCTGGGAAGAGAGCCCGTATCGATCGATATCGACTCCATCATCGGATACGTGAGCGGGAAATGCGTGCTGGTCACCGGCGGCGGCGGATCGATCGGAAGCGAGCTCTGCAGGCAGATAGCGGGGCATAAGCCTTCAAGACTGGTGATCGTTGATATCTACGAAAATAACGCCTATGACATTGAACAGGAACTGCGGACCAAATATCCGGAGCTTGCCCTGACGGTACTGATCGCGTCTGTCAGGAATACCCTGAGGATGGAGAATATATTCAAACAGTACAAGCCGGATATCGTGTATCATGCGGCTGCCCATAAGCATGTTCCACTGATGGAGAACAGTCCGTGCGAAGCGATCAAGAATAACGTTATGGGGACATGGAAGTGTGCCCAGGCGGCAGCAGACTGCGGGGTAGAGCGCTTTGTCCTGATATCGACCGACAAGGCGGTCAATCCGACCAGCATAATGGGTGCCAGCAAGCGGATCTGTGAAATGATCATTCAGACATTCAACCGGCATTCGGATACCAACTTTGTCGCTGTCCGTTTCGGCAATGTCCTTGGCAGCAACGGAAGTGTGATCCCGCTCTTTAAAAAGCAGATCGCGGCCGGCGGTCCCGTCACCGTAACGGATCCCAACATTATCCGTTATTTTATGACGATACCTGAAGCCGTGTCCCTTGTGCTCCAGGCCGGGGCATACGCGAAGGGCGGGGAGATATTCGTCCTGGATATGGGCGAACCCGTCAGGATACTGGACCTTGCCAGGAATCTGATCAGGCTCTCCGGCCTCAAAGAAGGAGAGGATATCGAGATCCGGTTCACAGGCCTTAGGCCCGGAGAAAAGCTCTATGAGGAGATGCTGATGAGCGAGGAAGGGCTTAAGGATACTGCCAACCGGCAGATCCATATCGGCAGGCCTCTGGAGTATGATGAAGAAAAATTCTATGAACAGCTGGAGGCTCTCAGAAAAGCCGCCACGGAAGAATCAGAGGACATCCGCTCCTATGTGAGGGCGATCGTGCCGACATATACAGGAAAATAAACAATACCCGGTACATTGTGCCGGATGACGGAGCAGGAAATGGAAAATAAAAAGAAGATCTGGCTTTCATCACCTACCATGCATGGTGAAGAGCAGGAATTCGTAAAGGAAGCGTTCGTGACGAACTGGGTCGCGCCGCTCGGCCCCAATGTCAACAGCTTTGAAGAAGAGATAGCCGCTTACGAGGGGATCGGTCATGCGGCAGCCCTCAGCGGGGGTACGGCTGCCATACACATGGCGGTGATACTGGCCGGTATCCGCCCGGGTGATGTCGTATTCTGCCAGGACCTGACATTTTCAGCCAGCTGCAACCCGGTCTGCTACCAGTACGCGACGCCGGTATTCATAGATTCGGAAAAAGATACCTGGAATATGTCGCCCGCCGCGCTCAGGGCAGCTTTTGAAAAGTACCCCCATCCGAAGGCCGTTATAGTCGTCGACCTGTACGGTACGCCCGCAAAGCTGGATGAGATCAAAAGTATCTGCACAGAGCACGGTGTCCCGCTTATCGAAGATGCGGCCGAGGCGCTGGGCAGCGTCTATAAGGGCAAAAAGTGCGGTACTTACGGCAGGTACGGGATACTTTCCTTTAACGGCAATAAGATCATTACATCCTCCGGCGGGGGAATGTTCATATCGGATGATGAGGAAGCGGTCAGGAAGGTGAGGTTCCTTTCGACACAGGCAAGGGACCCAGCGCCGTATTACCAGCATTCGGAGATCGGCTATAATTACCGCATGAGCAATGTCGTGGCCGGGATCGGCAGGGGGCAGCTCCTGCATCTGGACGAGCACGTCAGAAAGAAACAGATGATCAGGGAACGGTACAGGGAAGCGTTTGCGGATCTGTCCGGCATCAGCCTGAACCCCGTCCCGCAGGATGATCCGGAAAGCACTTCTTACGCAAACTGCTGGCTGACCTGCATCTGCTTTGACAGAAAGCTCCGGTTCGATCCGCTGAAGCTGTTCAGCGCGCTCCAGGAAGAGAATATTGAGTCGAGGCCCATCTGGAAACCCATGCACCTTCAGCCGGTGTTCGCGGACTGCGACTTTATCAAAGATCCCGCTGAGGAACTGATCGTAAACGGCGGTGAAGACAGTGTTTCCGAGGCCATATTTGACACAGGTCTCTGTCTGCCCAGCGACATCAAGAATACGGATGAAGATATGGAACGCATTATCGAAGTTGTGCGGAAAGTGACAGGATAATGTACCCGAGGTACATAAAAAGGCTGTTGGATATTCTCCTTGGCATGGCCGTTATCATACTGTTCTGGTGGTTGTATCTTCTGATCGCGCTCCTTGTCCTTGTCTTTATGGGCAGACCGGTCATCTTCCTGCAGAAAAGGCCGGGATATCATGAAAAGATCTTCGGTATCATGAAATTCAGGACGATGAAAGACCTTAAGGACAGTGAGGGCAGGCTCCTGCCGGATAAAGACCGGCTGACAGGATTCGGCCTGTTCCTCAGGAAGACCAGCCTGGATGAGCTGCCGGAGATCTTCAATATCCTCAAAGGCGAAATGAGCCTGGTCGGACCCAGGCCCCTTCTGGAGGAGTACCTGCCCTGGTATTCCGAAAGGGAAAAACTCCGGCACATCGTAAGGCCGGGGCTTACCGGACTGGCACAGGCCAGCGGAAGAAATTTCCTTGACTGGGACAAACGGCTCGAACTGGATGCCGAATATGCTGAGAATATATCTTTCGGCTTGGATATGAAGATCCTTTGGATGACACTGAAACAGGTCCTCGGACACAGTGAGACGGTGGCCGGGGATACCAGTGCGGCGGAGGGAAACCTGGCCGCCATCAGGAAAGCCCGGAAAGAGGCGGACAAACATGAATGATCTTTCGGTATTGATACTGAGTGCCGGTACCAGGAACAAGATCGTACAGTTCTACAGGCAGATACTGGACGGGAGGGGAAATGTCATTGCGTGTGACTGCTCCGCCTATGCGCCTGCGCTGTACGATGCCGATAAGGCTCTGATAATGCCGAGGATAACGGAACCGGATTATATGGAAAAAGTCCTGGAAGCGGTAAAGAAGTACCATGCGGCCGGGTGCTTTTCGCTGATCGATCCGGAACTGATGCTGCTGTCTGAAAATGCCGGCGCATTCCGTGATCTGGGATGCATGCCCATGATCTCGCCGACGGATCTGGTTTACGACAGTTTCCATAAGGCAAGGATGTGCCGCAGATTCACTGAAGCCGGTCTTCTGACTCCTTTCTTTACGACCGGGCTCGACAGTTTTGAAGAAGCGTTATCAGCCGGGAAGATATCGTTCCCTGTCTTTATTAAGCCCGAGGACGGCAGTGCCAGCATAGGGATCATGCGCGCGGACGATAAAGAAGAACTTTATGCCATCGCGCGCCGGTACGGGAAGGATCCCTCATCGGCGATCATGATCCAGGAGTACATGTCCGGCAGGGAATTCGGCGCCGACGTATATGTGGACATGCTGAGCGGCAGGTGTGTTTCCATATTCCTTAAGGAAAAACTCAGGATGCGCGCCGGTGAGACCGACAAATCGGTCTCTGTCCACAACGACAGGGTGTTTGACCTGATCAGCAGGTTCGTGGAATCCCAGGGATTCAGGGGACAGATCGATATAGACCTGTTCGAAAAAGACGGTGAGTTCTTCTTTTCCGAGATCAATCCCCGGTACGGCGGAGGTTATCCGCACGCGTTCTATGCTGGCGCGGACATGCCTTCCATGTATATCCGGAATCTCGAAGGAAAGGAAAACCCTGTCCGGATCGGAGATTACAGGGACGGCGTGATCATGATGAAATATAATGAGACCAGGATCATTGAAACAGCGGAGCTTGTGAGATAATGGCTAAGATCCTCATATTATGCAATTCTTCCGGCGGCCTGTATGATTTCAGGGACCAGCTTTTGAGAAAATTGTGCAGTGAACACGATCTCTGGATCAGTATGCCGGATGATCTGAAGGAAATGGAGCTTTCCTCGATGGGCGCGAAGGTGCTCCGTACTCCCATGGAACGGCACGGAATGAACCCTTTCAGGGAACGAAAGCTCCTTAAAAAGTATAAAGAACTGATGGCAGGGCTGAGACCGGATGTCGTCATGGCCT
This sequence comes from Lachnospiraceae bacterium, assembly GCA_017474455.1. Lineage (GTDB taxonomy): Bacteria > Bacillota > Clostridia > Lachnospirales > Lachnospiraceae > CAG-791. The sequence continues at coordinate 22,825 of JAFVHP010000038.1, read as the reverse complement.
ATACGATCAAACCGGTCGTATACGGAGGCATGGCGGCAGCAAAGCTCAGGATCCCGTTTATCCCTACCGTAACGGGCTTAAGCGACGCGTTTTTTACTTCCCAAGCCGTCAGGACACTTACCAGGCAGCTGTACAGAATGGGCCTGAAAAAAGCGTACTGCGTATTTTTCCAGAACCAGGCCAATATGGACTTCTTCAGTTACAACAGGATCTATCAGGGGAAGATGCGGCTGGTCAGCGGTTCCGGGGTAAACCTTTCCCGGTTCAGACCGCTTCCTTACGGTGATTCCGGCGCGGGTGAAGGAAGGCTCCGGTTCAGCTACATAAACCGGGTCAAAAAAGAAAAGGGCTTCATGGAATTCCTTGCCGCGGCGCGGCACTTTAAAAAAGAGGAGGAAGAGGGCAGGATCCCGGCTGCGCCTGTTTTCACGGTGCTCGGTTACTGCGAGGACGATCTGGAAAAACTGGCACTTAAGGAAAATGAGAACGGCATCATTGATTACTGCGGGTTCTCTACGGATGTCGAAACATATTACCGCCAGGCTTCCTGCGTGGTGGTACCCAGTTATCATGAAGGAATGAGCAATGTCCTTATGGAAGCATCGGCTTCGGGAAGGCCTGTCCTTTCCAGTGACGTTACAGGCTGCAGGGAGATCGCGGAAGACGGCAGGACGGGATTTATATTCAAGGTCAGGGATGAGAAAAGCCTGATCAGCGCCATGGAAAGGTTCATGAAACTTTCTGACGCGGAGAGGGAACAGATGGGCCTTGCGGCCAGGGAAAAAATGGAACGTGAATTTGACAGGGCTATCGTGACAGAGGCGTATATGGAAGAGATCAGAAATGCCCTTGCTCATAAACAGGATTAAGGGAGGAAGACAATGGGACTGTATGAAAAACTGTTAACAGGTGAAGAGGCGCTTTCACTGGTCGGGCTCGGGTATGTCGGCATGCCGATCGCCGTTGCGTTCGCGAAAAAAGTCAGGGTGATCGGTTTTGACCTGAATGAAGCCAAGATCGAAAAATACAGGAACGGGATCGATCCGACCAATGAAGTCGGCAACGATGCTGTCAGGGAATCGACCGTGGAGTTCACTTCGGATCCTTCGCTGCTGAAAAAGGCGAAATTCCATATCGTGGCCGTACCTACACCGGTCAACAGCGATCATACGCCTGATCTTTCACCGGTCGAGAGCGCGAGCAGGATCCTGGGACAGAACCTGACAAAGGGCAGTATCGTCGTTTATGAATCCACTGTCTATCCCGGTGTTACGGAAGACATCTGCGTCCCGATTCTTGAAAAGGAATCGGGCTTAAAGTGCGGGGTCGATTTCAAGGTGGGCTATTCACCGGAGAGGATCAATCCGGGTGACAAGGTGCACCGTCTCGAATCCATCATCAAGATCGTGTCCGGTATGGATGAAGAGACTCTGGATACGGTCGCGAAAACATACGAACTGGTCGTCGCGGCCGGCGTGCACAGGGCGGAATCCATCAAAGTGGCGGAAGCTGCCAAAGTTATCGAAAACAGCCAGAGAGATATCAATATCGCGTTCATGAACGAACTGTCCATTATCTTCCATAAAATGGGCATCGATACCAAAGCTGTCCTGGAAGCAGCGGGAACAAAGTGGAATTTCCTTCATTTCGCGCCCGGACTGGTAGGTGGCCACTGTATCGGCGTAGATCCGTATTATCTTACATATAAGGCGGAGGAACTGGGCTATCATTCAAAGATCATCCTTTCCGGGAGACAGATCAATGACGATATGGGCAAGTATGTGGCCGAGTCTGTCGTTAAGGAAATGATAAAAAAAGATATCCAGATCAATCACGCAAAGGTCGCGATCCTCGGGTTCACATTCAAGGAGAACTGTCCTGACACACGGAACACGAAGGTGATCGATATCTATAATGAACTGAAGGATTTCGGTATTGATTCGATCGTGGTGGACCCGGTCGCCGATGCGGATGAAGCCAGGCACCTTTACGGGATCGGTTTCTCATCGCTTGTGGATGTGAAAAACATGGACGCGGTCATCGTTGCCGTGAAGCATGATGAATTCCTGAAGATCAGCAGGGATGACATCGGCGCCATGTATGCCCCGGAACACAGAACAAAAGTTTTTGCGGACCTTAAGGGACTCTTTGACAGGAACGATTTCAAAGAACCTGAATATGTCTACTGGAGGCTCTGATTTGAGATCTGCGGCGATCATAACAGCCCGGGGCGGAAGCAAAAGGATACCGGGAAAGAACATAAGGGAATTCTGCGGCCGGCCGATCATAGCGTATTCGATAGAAGCCGCGCTTTCTTCCGGCGTTTTCGATACGGTAATGGTATCTACCGACGATGAAAAGATAGCCGATACCGCACTTTCTCTGGGTGCGCAGGTGCCTTTTATGAGGAGCGCCAAAACGTCGGACGATTTCGCGACCACAGCTGATGTTCTCATGGAAGTGATCAGCCGGTATGCGGAGCTTTCCGGCGAGGGAGAGGGCATCCTGCCGTTCGAATACGGGTGCTGTATTTATCCGACGGCCCCTTTCATTACGGCCGAGCGCCTCAGGGAAGGTTTTCACAGGCTGGAAGAGTCGGATGCGAATACCCTGGTGCCTGTCGTCAGGTATTCCTACCCGATACAGCGTTCAATGGTCGTCAGGGACGGTTATGCGGAACTTGCCTGGCCGGAGTATGCGGGTACGAGGTCGCAGGATCTGGAACCGCATTATCACGATGCCGGACAGTTTTATTTCTTCAGGACGGAGCCTTTTGTCAGAAACAAGGTGCTGCTGGGAGGAAAGATGATCCCGCTGGAACTGCCTGATGCGGAAGTGCAGGATATCGATACCCCCGAGGATTTTGCCGCTGCCGAAGTCAAGTACAGGATACTGCACGGATCATGATCTTAATGCGGAGACTTAGATGAACAAGGAAATACAGATCGGAAACAGGCTGATCTCAGATACATCCCCGGTCTATCTGATCGCGGAAATGAGCGGCAACCACAACATGGATTACAGCCGGGCCGGAAGGATCGTGGATGCTGCCGCCTATGCCGGAGCGGACGCGGTAAAACTGCAGACCTATACGGCAGATACCATAACCCTGGACTGTGACGATAAGCCTTTCTGGATCGACCAGGGGACCCTGTGGGACGGCATGACGCTCCACAAATTATATGAGAAAGCATATACCCCGTGGGAGTGGCAGCCTCCGCTGAGGGAAAGGGCGCTGGAAAAGGGAATAGAGCTGTTTTCTTCCCCGTTCGACCACACCAGTGTGGATTTCCTCGAAAAGATGGATGTCCCTGCCTATAAGATCGCGTCCTACGAGATCACTGATATTCCGCTGATCCGCAAGGCGGCGTCCTGCGGGAAGCCGGTCATCATTTCGACCGGTGTGGCTTATCTTCAGGATATTGAAAAAGCGCTGGACGCGTGCAGGGAAGAAGGAAACGAAGACGTTATCCTTTTAAAGTGCGTCTCCGCTTATCCTACGCCCTATGAAGATATGAACCTGCGTTCTATCGAAACGCTGAAGAAGGAATTCGGCTGTATCACAGGGCTTTCGGACCACAGTATGGGAAGTGTGGCCGCAGTCGCGGCCGTGGCGCTCGGTGCCCGCGTCATAGAAAAACACCTGACGCTCAGGCGGGCGGACGGCGGCGTGGACAGCGCGTTCTCCATGGAACCGGAAGAATTCCGTCAGATGAAGGAAGATATCCGGAAGGCAGAAGCAGCTCTTGGCAGCGGGGAGTATACCCTGACGGAAAAACAGAAAACAGAGAAAAAACGGGCCCGCTCCCTTTTCATCTCCAGGGATATGAAAAAAGGCGAAGCCTTCAGCAGTGACAATATAAAGAGTGTCCGGCCGGGAGACGGACTGCTGCCCGAATTCTATGACAGGGTACTCGGAAGGCATATCAGCCGGGATGCGAAACTCGGGACACCTTTGTCTGTTGACCTTATTGAGGAAGGATTATGAGTATCAACGGCCATATACTGATCAGAACACAAGATACCGGCTCTGCAGCTATGCAGAGCCTTTTTGTCAAAGAGTATGTCAATGACGACGGGACCGTGCTCCCCGTACTGTATTCACCGCTTCTGGAAAAAGATGCGAACGGTGAGCTTTTCATGCATATGTTCACGACCAGGTGCGGCGGTGTGAGCAAAGGCCCCTATGCTTCCATGAATCCAAGCTATTCAAGGGGAGACAGGACGGAAGACGTTACGGAGAACTTCAGGAGGATCGCCGCTGCGGCGGGTATAGGATGTGAAAGATTCGTCCTTTCGCAGCAGACGCATACGGACAATGTCAGAGTGGTCACGGCAGAGGATGCCGGAAAAGGCGTCGTAAGAGACCGGGATTATACGGATGTGGATGCGCTTGTTACCAATGAAAAAGGGCTTGTGCTGACCGTTTATATTGCCGACTGTGTGCCTGTCCTTCTGGCGGACCCGGTGCATAAGGCCATAGGAGCGGTGCATTCGGGCTGGAGGGGAACGGCGAAACAGATCGTCCGCAGGACCCTGGAAGTTATGGGCAACATGTACGGGACAAAGCCGCAAGATGTTTATGCGGCAATAGGGCCCTGTATCTGCCAGGACTGTTACGAGATCGGGCCGGAAGTAGCGGCTGAGTTCGGCTATGACGGGAAGATCCTGAAAAAGGGAAAAGGAGACCGTTATCATCTGGACCTTCGGAAGGCAAACCTGAACCTTCTTCTTTCCGCCGGCTTAAGGCGGGAGCATATCACTGCCGGTGACGTCTGTACCTGCTGCAACCGGGACGTGCTGTTTTCCCACAGGGGGAACGGACCGGTAAGGGGGACCCTGGCCGGACTGATCGCCCTGAAAATTGATTAGATCGCGGCGGGAGTGTAAAATAAATCAGGTATGCCTCACAGCATTTATATTCTATTCAAGGAGATGGTTAAATGTCCTTCAGGGAACTTAAATTTGACAGTGACAGTGTGTTTCTGGTGACCGGCGGTGCCGGCTTCATCGGATCGAATATATGCGAAGCGCTTCTGGAGATGGGATATACGGTGCGCTGCCTGGATGATCTTTCGACCGGGCATTACAGCAATATAGAGCCGTTTATCTCCGATCCGAAGTTCACCTTCCTGAAAGAAGACATCCGTGATCTGGATGCCTGTATGAAAGCGACGGAGGGTGTTCGGTATGTCTGCCATGAAGCTGCCTGGGGAAGCGTTCCCCGCAGCATAGAGATGCCGCTTTTGTATGAAGAGATCAATATCAGGGGAACCATCAATATGATGGAAGCGGCAAGACAGAATAAGGTCGAGAGATTTGTCTATGCCTCCAGTTCTTCTGTCTACGGTGATTCAACAGTACTGCCCAAAAAGGAAGGCGGAGAAGGAAAGCTCCTGTCGCCCTATGCCCTTACAAAGCGGACCGACGAAGAATACGGCAGGCTCTACCATTCCCTTTACGGGCTGAATACGTACGGCCTCCGGTACTTCAATGTCTTCGGAAGACGCCAGGATCCCGACGGAGCGTACGCGGCGGTCATCCCGAAGTTCATCAAGCTCCTTCTGAACGGAGAACAGCCGGTCATTTACGGCGACGGCAGGCAGAGCCGGGATTTCACTTATGTAGATAACGTTATCGAAGCCAATCTGCGCGCCTGCCTTGCTCCGGAGAGCGCAGCCGGAGAAGCCTACAACATCGGCGCTGCCGGACGGGAATATCTTATAGATGTTTATTACACCCTCTGCAGGGCGCTGGGCAAGGATACGGAACCGGTATTCGGTGAGCCCAGAAAAGGCGATATCAGGGACTCGAACGCGGATATCACAAAGGCCAGGACGCTCCTGGGCTATGACCCGTCATATGATTTTGCAGCCGGGATCGAGCTGGCGATAGACTGGTACAGGGAAAATCTTTCATGAAGATAGCCATCAGGCTGGACGATATCTCACCCGATATGGACCGGCGAAAATTCAGCCGGCTGACGGACCTGATGGACCGTTACGGCGTCAGGCCGCTGCTGGGCATCATTCCCGACAACCGGGATCCGCAGATCGGGGTGGAAGAAAAGGATCCGGGATTCTGGGAGAATATGCTTTCCCTTAAGCGAAGAGGGTATATCCTTGCCATGCACGGGACATATCATGTTTATACGACCGTAAAAGGGGGAATGTTCCCTCTGAACCGGCTGTCCGAGTTTTCGGGACTACCCTGTGACGAACAGAGAAAACTCATCAGGCATGGGAAAGAGGTCCTTTCTTCCCATGGGATCGAGACGGATATATTTGTCGCGCCTGCCCATTCCTTTGACCGCACCACCCTGAAAGTGCTGAAGGAAGAGGGATTTGCGGCCGTGTCGGACGGATACGGGACAAGCCCTTTTTCGGCGGCGGGAATCGTCTGGTACCCGATTTCCTCAAACAGGAAAAAAGCGCTGAATACAAAGGACGGGATCACGACTTTTGTGATCCATCCCGCGACGATGAATGAAAAAGACTTCGAAGAATACGAAAAGATCTTTTCCGGACAGGAGATGCTCCCGTACGGGGATCTGATCAGGATGGAGCCGATCCGGAAAGGATCCGCGGCACTTTTAGCCCAGCAGTTTATGGCTCTTTCCAAACGGACGATTCTTGAGATCAGGAACAGATGAAGGATGAAAAACAGATCCGCGTCCTGCATGTCCTGGGGACACTGGACGTAGGCGGCGCGGAGAGCAGGGTCATGGATCTTTACCGTCATATCGACGGGGACAGGGTCCAGTTTGATTTCCTTATCCATACTGACGCAGTGCCTTCAGACGGCAGGGATTATTCTTCCGACGCACTCATGAAGGCGAGGGCGCCCCAGGCCTTTGATCAGGAAGTGATCGGGCTTGGCGGGCATATCTATGCACTTCCCAGACCGGATCTGAAACACTTATCAAGATACCGTAAGGCGGCTGAACGCTTTTTCCGGGATCATCACGATTTTGCGGCGGTCGAAGGCCATATGACCAGCACCGCCTCCATATATCTGCCTGCTGCAAAAAAAGCGGGCGTTCCCGTCACACTCTCACATGTCCGGAGCGGCGGCAGCGGCACCGGTCTTAAGAAGGTACTGACAGATCTTCTGCGATCGGACCTTGCTTCCAGGGCTGACAGGCTCCTGAGCTGTACCATGGAGGCGGGCATCTATGTATACGGGAAGAGGGCAAAGGACCGTATCGAAGTCATACCGAATGCGATCGAGACGAAAAGACTCCGGTTCGACGCCAAAGCGCGGGAAAAATACAGGAATGAACTGGATATTCCAGGAGACGCTTTTGCGATCGGCCATGTGGGCAGGTTTGATCCCATGAAGAACCAGGCGTTCCTGATCAGGCTGGCCGCAGGTATGTCAGGGCAGGGAACTAAAGGACAGGATATATACCTGGTCTTTGTCGGAGACGGCAGCCTAAGGAAAGAGTGTGAAAATCTCTCTGCCCGGCTCGGTATGGCGGACAGAGTAAGGTTTGCCGGCGTCTGCAGCAGGGAAAAGACTGCCGGCCTGTATCAGGCATTTGATATGTTCGCGCTGCCCTCCTTCTATGAAGGTATGCCGGGCACTGCCATCGAGGCGCAGGCTTCCGGCCTTGACTGCCTTCTGTCGGATGCAGTAACAAAGGAAGCGGAGATCACTCCCCTGGTAAGGCGGATCAGCCTTGATGAGCCCGGTATGTGGGAAGAAGCTGTCCGAAAGATCATGAACGAACGGTCGCAGTCGGATGAAGACAGGATGAAGAGGTCTTTGGAAGCACTGCAGGGACTGGACGAGGCCGGGTATAATGTTGAAACGCTGGCTGTCCGGATGGCACGGTATTATCAGGAGTTGAGATGAGTACGATCGCCCTGTTTATCAGCTCTCTCCACCGCGGCGGTTCGGAACGGGTGATGAGCAATATCGCGTCTTTTCTTTCGGGAAGAGGACACCGCGTCATTCTGGTGACGCAGTACGAATATCCTGACGAATACGTTGTCGATCCAAAGGTCAGAAGGATCATTCTTGAGAACACGGAAAACGGAAGCGGGCTTTTTTCCAGACTGACCGGGTTTATCCGCCGCTTTTCAGAGTTAAGGAAGGTCTGGAAAAAAGAAGAACCGGATGTGATCCTTTCCTTTATCGGCAAAAACAATATCATGGCAGTGATCAGTTCGGCGGGACTCGGCATACCGGTGGCTGTTTCGGTCCGGTCCGATCCGGCTGCCGAATATGACAGCCCCGGATTAAAAAGAGCGGCGTTCGCTGTTTTCAAAAAGGCAGCGGCCGTCATTGTCATGACCAGGCGCAGCAGGGAGTTTTTCCCTGCGTATCTGCAGCAGCGGCTCCTTGTCCTTCCCAACCCCATCAGCGAAGAATTCCTTACAGATAAAGCATCAGGACAGGTACGGTCCGGACGTATCGTTGCCGTAGGCCGGGTCGATGAGAACAAACACCACCGGAGGATGATCGACGCGTTTTGTACGATTGCGGATGAATTCCCGGAGACGACCCTGACGGTATACGGCAGCGGCGAACTGCTTGAGCCTTTAAGAGAGTATGCTTCGTCTCTGCCTGTTTCCGACAGGATCTTCCTTCCGGGACAGACAGACGATATCAGAGGCAGTATCAGCGGGGCCTCACTGTTTCTTTTATGCTCGGACTTCGAAGGTATACCGAATGCCCTGCTGGAAGCAATGGCACTGGGTATACCCTGCATTTCCACGAACTGCCCCTGCGGCGGGCCTGCCGATATCATTGAAGACGGCAGAAACGGGCTTCTGATACCGGTCGGTGATGAAAAAGCATTGACAGAGGCGATGAGAAGGGTGCTCGGCAGTAAAGAGCTGTCGGATGCCTTTTCAAAAGAAGCGCTGAAAGTCAGGGAAAAATACGAACCTGCGAAGATACTGTCCATGTGGGAAAAGACACTTACGGATCTGGCCGCCGGCACGGGACATCCGGGAAAGGGTGCGTTATGATCGTCATCCAGCTCTCGGGCGGACTCGGGAACCAGATGTTCCAGTATGCCCTGTATAAAAAACTGAAGACCCTCGGCAGGGATGTATATATTGATGATGCTACTGCCTATCCCGCAGACGGGTCATGGAATACGGCCGGCGTTTCGAAACGCTCGCCCATGCTGGATCTGTTCGGGATCCGGTATGAACGTGCCGGAGCAGACATGATCAGGGACCTGACGGATTCCCATATGGATCCGCCTTCCAGGATCAGGAGGAAACTGAAAGGCAGGCACAGTCTGGAAAGAAAAGACGAAGATCTTGTTTTTGACCCCTGGTTCCTGACTGCGGACACCGGGTATTTTACAGGCTGCTTTCAGAGCGGGCGGTATTTTGAAGGGATCGAAGACCAGCTGAAAAGTGAATTCGGCAGGGAAAGACTGGAGTACTTTGCCGGCCGGATGGCCGAAAAAGCGGGCGCGGACCGTGTTCCGGCCGCTGTCCATCTGCGCTTCGGCGATTACCTGAACGACCCCGGCCAGTACGGAAATATCTGTACGGACGACTATTACAGAGCGGCTGTCGGACGGATATGGAAAGAGGTCACGGAAAAAGAAAACAGAAGACCTCTGTTCTTTGTCTTTTCAAACGACCATAAGCTTGCCGCGGAGTGGATCGAAAGAAATTTCGGAAATACGGGTCCTTACGGATGTACTGCTGCCGATTTCAGGACAGAAGGAGCCGGCGATGAAGAGCATCCGCTGGATGATCTTCTGGCTATGGCGGCATGCAGACACCATATCACCGCCAATTCCAGCTACAGCTGGTGGGCTTCATTTTTAGGCCGAAGGGAAGGACAGATCGTAACGGCGCCTTCCGTCTGGCTGCATAAGGAAGACGGGAGCGGGATAAGGAGGACGGATATATTCCGGGACGAGATGATACGGATCTCGCCTTCCGGCAAAGTGCTTGGCGCCGCCGGTGCAAGAGAGTATGCGCCTTTAGTCTCCGTGATCATTCCCGCGCATAATGTGGAAAAGTATATCGCCAGATCGGTATCGTCCCTGCTTTCGCAGACATATACGAATATCGAAGTCATCGTCGTCGATGACGGATCATCGGACAGTACCGGCCATACCGCGGACCTGCTTGCCGGCCGGGACACCCGAGTAAAGGTGGTCCATCAGGAAAATGCAGGTGTATCCGCTGCCAGGAACAGGGGCATTGACGAGGCAAAGGGGGAATACATCGGATTTATGGATTCCGACGATGCGGCAGACCCCGATATGATCGGCCGGATGCTGGATGCCTGTCTTTATGCAGATGTGCCGGTCTCCATTATTCCATACAGGATCGCAGCACTCGCGGATGTCGAAAAAGAGGATCCGGCAGTCATAGACGGCAAAAAGGCCGTTCAGGATCATAACGGTGATCTTTCGGGTGCGCGTATCCTGAGCAGGGAACAGGCTCTCAGGGCTTATGCGGCTGAAGATGAAAGCATCAGCATATGCAACAGTGTCTGGAATAAGCTTTTTAAAAGAGAGCTGACAGAGGGTATCCGGTTCGAGAAACACAGGGAATCGGAAGATATCCTTTTTACGACAAAGGCGCTTTTGAAAGCGGACCGGGCAGCATATATCGACAGACCGATGTATATCTATACAGCTGACAGATCCGGCAGTATCATGAATGCCCATACAGGCAGACGCAGGATCGATGATGAAATACCGTTCTGGAAAGAGCAGATGGAACTGTACAGGCAGAACGGGCTGGAAGAGATAGAAGAAGAGGCTTTTTACGGATTCTGCAGGAGGATGCTTTTCTACGATCTGGATTTCCGCAGGAGCACAGGTATGGAAGAATATGCCAAAGCCCTGGAAAAAGAAGTAAGGAGCCTTTCTGACAGGATACGGACCGTTTACCGCAGGCCTTTCGTGAAGACCGGAGACAGGGCGAGGATGGCTGTTTTCCTGTTTTCACCGCGGTTCTATGAGAGGCTCGACCGTATAAGGAGCCGTATCTGAAGGACCGGTGCATACTTTGGTAATGACAGCTGAACGGGTGTACAATGATAAAGTAGTCCGGCAGTTTTCTGATATATGAGGGGGCAGTTACGTAACAGGATGTATGGAGCGATACTGGGGGATATAATCGGTTCACCTTACGAGTTTGATGCTAATGCCATAAAGACCAAGGATTTTCCGCTGTTCAATGAAAAGTCGGAGTTTACGGATGATACCGTGATGACGGCAGCTGTGGCCAACGCGCTTCTGGAGCTGGATCCGCAGGCCGATGACAGTGAGGTCAGGAAGGCGCTTGTCCGCAATATGAAGGATTTTGGCCACAGGTATCCTTTTGCCGGATACGGGATGAATTTCTCCATGTGGCTGGAACAGGAAAACGAAGTGCCTTATGACAGTTACGGGAACGGGTCGGCCATGCGCGTTTCCCCGGTGGCCTGGCTGTTTTCCAACAATATGCAGCGGATGCGGAGAACTGCCGCGCTGACTGCCATGGTCACACATAACCATCCGGAAGGGATCAAAGGCGCGGAAGCCTGCGCCTGCGCGATATTTCTGGCAATGCATAAAAAGTCCGTCCAGGAGATCCGCAGCTATATAGAATCGGAATTCGGATATGACCTGCACCGCAGTGTGGACGATATCCGGCCGGGTTACCATCACGTCGAATCCTGCCAGGAGACAGTACCGGAAGCGATCATCTGCTGTCTTGAGAGCAGCAGTTTTGAAGATGCGGTACGAAATGCGGTATCCCTCGGCGGGGATTCGGATACCCTTGCCGCCATCGCCGGCAGCATCGCGGAAGCAATGTACGGCATACCGCAGGAACTGAAGGATGAATGCCGGAAAAGACTGCCGGACGATATCCTTTCCGTACTGGACAGATTTGAAAAAAGGGCACAGAGCGTTCCGGACAACTGGGACGGGCGTATGCCGAAAAAACTGGTCATGGATCCGTACAGCATCAACCGCTTCCATGAAGGTAACGAAAGCATTGAAGAAGCCATCCGGGTATATGATACCCGCCGGGACAGGCTGTCGGCCGGGATCGTTCTGGAAATGCTCAGGTTCAGGATGAAGCAGGGGGGGTATTTCCTTATCCCTGTACAGATGCCGAAGGAAGCTGCCGGCAGGGCAGGCCGCCCCGTCCAGCTGCAGATCAGGACTGTACAGACTTCCGACGGGCGCATATGGCAGCCGGTCTTTACAGGCGCTGCCGCCATAAAGAACGGTAAGCCTACACCTGCAGCAGGCGCTTCGATGGAGAGTGTACTGAAAAAGGTGCTGCAGACTGCCAAAAACGGCGGCATCAGCGGCGTCATCATCAATCCGTGGAGCAAGCCGTTCCCGATCGAGACCGGGCAGCTGGAGAGCTTTTTAAGATCCGCCGAAACCAGCAAGGTGAACGCACACCTTTATTTTGACATTGAAGAAGATCCGGCCAATACGCAGGCAGCCTGCCTTGTAAAGGAGACGTCCATCCGGCTGATCGATCATGAGGGATCGGACGAAGAGGACAGGAATGTGATCTTCGTGAAAAACGATCCCAGAAATCCGCAGAAAAAGACAAAGCCGTCCAAACCGTCCATCATTGTCCGGAAACCGCAGTTTACAGGCAATAAGGAACAGGACGCGGAAAGGATCTCTTCGGTATATACGGCCGTACTGGATACTGCGGTGAAAAACGGGGTCTCCAGCGTAGCCCTTCAGGTCCTGTTCGCGGACGAGAAAGCGTTCGATAAAGCGTTCGCCGGTGCCGGCGCCGTCTCGTCGATACTGAACTGGATCACTGCCAACCCGCTGCAGCCGCTGGCTGTAGTCCTTGTTGTTAAAGACCGCGCGGAATTTGACCTGATACAGAGAATGATGCAGAGACAGATCCTCAAGCCGGACAGCGGACCGGATAAAAAGTGAATAACCTGCTGTTCTTTACCGCTCTTTTCATAGAGCTTACAGCTGTACTCATCGAAGGGAGCGACCTGATCCTGCCGGCGGAAGGGATGCTGTTCAGGATCACATTTATCCTTTTCCTTTTGAGCGCGGCCATCGGCCTCTTCAAAAGACGGAAAAAAGGGTTCCGCGGACTGCTCTCCATGCTCGCGCCGGGAGGAAAGACAGAACTGTGTATCTATATCCTGGCCGGTATCCTTTTTTCGGTCAGTTATTTTGTGACGGGCAGGAACGAACTGCTGCGGATACTCGTGTTCATTTATGCCGCCGGGAACCTTGACAGCAGAAGGATCGACAGGTGCTGCCTGTTCGTGACTGCTGCTGGTACACTTCTCATAGTACTTCTTTCACTGTCCGGCATTTTCGGCATCCAGAAGCTTTTCCAGGATTTCGGCAGCGGTCCCGAACTCAGGTACTGCCTGGGGTTTGGCCATCCGAATGCCCTGCACTGCATGGCTGCGATGCTGCTCCTGCTTTATTTTTATATTTACGGGAGTACCTGCGGCTGGTATCTGTACATCATCATGGGTATCGGCAATGTCCTCCTGTATACACTGACGCGCTCCAATTCCGGCTTTATCATCATAATGGCGGCGATCGTGCTGAATGCCTTGGCCAGGCTCTTTCCGAATGCGGGGAAGCCTGTATATGCAGCCGCGGAAGCGGTCTTTGGCGCTGAATTGGTATTTTCCTATCTGGCTGCCGCATATGGTTATGCTATACCCTTTATGCGGAAGCTGGACCGCTACCTGACGGGAAGGATAGCGTCTTTGTACGAAACGAACAGACAGGAAGGCACGGTACAGACCTGGAGTCTTTTTTCGGCGCCGCGCAATGTCTATTATTTTGACATGGGCTGGGTACGCCTTTTTTACTGGTACGGTATCATTCCGGCTCTTTTCTGCATCGGGATACTGTTCCGGCTCTACAGGAGGATACGGCAGGAACGCGATATGAAGGGACTGGTCTTTCTGCTGTGTCTTTGTACGTATACAGTTGCCGAGGCCCATATTATTTCCGTTTTCATACTGAGGAACCTGATCCTGCTGCTGATCATCCGGTATGAGGAGGCCTCCTGGAGGAAGAGTATTGAATCCGAGAATTAGGATCATTCAGACATACGGCCTGTGGCTTCTGGATATGCTATGCATCGTTGCGTCATATATGATAGCGACAAGCATCCGGTATACAGGAAACGACGACTGGGGCGACAGGACGCTCCATTACATGGTATGTGTCCTTTTCCTGCTTTTCTGCACCGTCACGAACTTCTTTGTCGACTGGAACAGGGACTTCATGCGCAGGGGCAGTTTTAAGGAACTGATGAGTATTATCCGCTTCAACGCGATGATGATCCCGGTCTCGCTTGCCCTGGTATTCTTCCTGAAGTGGGCGTACATCCTTTCCAGAAGCGTGATCATCAACTTTACCTGGATCAACATGCTGATGATGCTGGCCGCACATCTCATCTTCAAGAGACTGATGATGAAGGTTGTGACGACAGACTCCCTTATGTCGAGGTTCATCGTTATCGCTTCGCAGGATGTGATGAATTCAACGCTTGTCTCGCTTCTGACCAGGGATGACCTGAATATCAATGTAGTAGGTGTTGTTTATTCCGATTCGGCCCCGGAAGAGAGACAGTCTGAAGACAACGAACCGGTCATGATGGCCGGGATCCCCGTGTTTTCCGGACTTGACAGGCTGACCTCAAGGCTCACGACGCTGTCTTTTGACGAAGTCCTGATCAATACGCCGGATGATACGGTCATGGACATGAGAGACGTGATCGCCGGATTTGAAGAGATGGGTGTAGTCTGTCACTACAGCCTGTTGCTTCCGGATGTGGGAGAGGCCATCACACAGGTGGGAAATATAGGGGAGCATACGGTCATTTCCTTTACCAGGTTCCGTACAAGCTACAAGAGACTGATGGTCAAGCGTCTGTTCGATATCATCGGCGGAATGATCGGGCTTTTGTTCACAGCCTGCGCCGCTGTCTTTATCGCACCGGCGATCAAACTGGATTCAAAGGGGCCTGTATTCTTTTCACAGATAAGGGTAGGCAGGAACGGAAGACGGTTCAGGATATACAAATTCCGCTCGATGTATGAGGATGCCGAGGAAAAGAAAAAACAGCTGGAAAGCATGAATGAACTGGAAGGTCCCATGTTCAAGATAAAGGACGACCCCAGGATCACTCGTGTCGGCGCCTTCTTAAGGAAGACGAGCCTGGACGAATTCCCGCAGTTCTGGAATGTACTAAAGGGTGATATGAGCCTGGTTGGGACCAGACCGCCGACAGAGGAAGAGTTCGAAAGATACGACGAGCATTACAGAAGACGTCTTTCCATGACGCCCGGGCTGACAGGACTGTGGCAGGTCTCCGGCAGGAGCGACATAGACAATTTCGATGATGTTGTTAAACTCGACCTGCAGTATATAGACAACTGGTCGCTTTCCCTTGATTTCAAGATCCTGCTGCAGACGGTCGGCGTAGTGCTTTTCGGCAAAGGCGCGAAGTAATGGAAAAAGATCTGATCAGTATCGTTATCCCGGTCAGGAACGGGGAAAAAACACTGGAGGGATGCGTCAGGAGCGCTGCGGCCCAGACTTACGGCAATACAGAGATCCTGATCATGGAAAACGGTTCCACGGACAGGACCGAAAAAGTGTGCGAAAAGCTTGCGGCCCAATTCGGCAATGTAACTGTCTGTCATCTGGATACGACCGGCGTATCCGCGGCAAGGAATGCCGGACTGGACCGGGCGCAGGGAGAATTCATCACTTTTCTGGATGCGGATGACAGGATCTCGCCGCGATTTCTGGAACTCCTGTACGGCTGCCTCACCGAAGAACATGCGGATATAGCCGGATGTTCGCTTATCCTGCAGAGCACCCCGCCGGGGGAGATCTTTGAAAAAAGTACGGACAGCGGGATCAGGAAGATCTACAGCGGTGAGGAATACATAAAAGAGGCATTCCTGAACGGCAACGTCAGAGTCTGCACAAAGCTGTTCAGGACGGCGCTGATAGGCGGACAAAGATTCCCGGAGGATCTGACGATAGGGGAAGACCTGGTCTTTTTTCTGCGGGTACTGGAAAATAATACACGGATCATTACGATCGACAATGTCCTGTACTGGTATTATTACAACCAGGAAAGCGCAATGAACAGGCCTTATGTTCCTGCCTACCAGGATCAGATCAGATGCTGGATGCAGGCGGAAGAACTCCTTAGTGAGAAATTCCCATCCGTGATAGCGGAACCGGACGCTGAAGCGAAACTGAAGAGGATCCAGTGCGTGGCTGCGCTGCTGGTAGCCGTTAAGCTCGGAAAGCTTAATAAAAGCGAACGTAAGAAGTACAGGGGGGAATTTGAAAGCGTCAGGGAAAGGATCCGTGAACTTACCGGAAACGGGGAAGAACTGTTTGACCTGACGGGGGGACAGAAACTGCGCATATTCCTGCTGCTGCATTTTGAACGGCTCTTTGTGCTCAGCTGCCGGCTGCATTGACTAAGGAAAAGATATGAACCGTATCGCTTTGTATTCCCATGGCGGAAGTGCCAATCATGGCTGTGAGGCCATCGTAAGGAGCATCGTCACGTCCCTTACGGACGAGTTCCCGGGGGAAAGGTTTACCCTGGTCTCACTGCGCAGGGAAGAAGATGAAAAATATATGGGGCCGGAAGACGTTTTTCCCATGCCCCTGGATATTTGTGCTGAAAATGACCCGTTCCGAAACAAGGCCGTACACACTTTCCTGTATGCAAAGAGAAAGCTCCTGGGCGACAGTCTGAGTTATCCGCGTTACAGATACAGGATGCTGACAGGAGAAGAAAGGCCCAAAGCCGCATTATCGGTGGGAGGGGACAACTACTGCTATCCTTCTGAGATCGACAGCCTGACCGGCACGAACCGGCTGTTCAATGAAAGGAATATCAGGACCATACTTGCCGGCTGTTCACTGGAGCCCACAGACCTTAAGGAGTCTCAGAAGCTGAGGGCTGACATGCAGTTATATGCAGGCATCATTGCCCGGGAGAGCATCACATATGAGGCGCTCCTTGAGTCCGGTGTTGCCCGGGAACGGTTAAGGCTCATGCCGGATCCTGCGTTCTCGCTGAAGACAGCGGATATCCCGCTGCCCGAATGGCTGACGAATGAAGATACTGTCGGGATCAACCTGAGCCCGCTGCTGGAGAACTACGCCGGCCGGCAGGGAATCAGTGCCGAGGCCTATGAACATCTGATCAGATCCATACTCGCCAATACGGATATGCATATCGCCCTGATCCCTCACGTCGTGCGCGGCACGGACGATGACACGGCTGTCCTTAAAAGGCTTTTTACACGCACAGGAGAAAATGAGCGTGTGCACATCGTAGAGGATGCGGGAGCCTGTATCCTGAAAGCATATATTTCAAAATGCAGGTTTTTTGCCGGGGCCAGGACGCATTCAACGATCGCGGCATATTCCAGCTGTGTGCCCACGCTGACCGTCGGATATTCCGTAAAGTCACGCGGGATCGCGGCGGATCTGTTCGGCACTGATGAACATTACGTACTGCCTGTGCAGAAACTGCAGGAAGCCGGACAGCTGGTATCCGCATTCGAGTGGCTGATGGAGAACGAGGGCAGTATCCGGTCACATCTTGAAAAGATCATTCCGGAAGTCAGGGAAAAGGCCGGCCTGTACGGCCGTGCGGTAAGAGAGATCTGTTCCGGGGCAGACTGCAGATGAATAACAGGCAGGGCAGTTCGAGAATAAGCTTTGCAAAGCGTAATATTGCCTTCGGGTATCTGGGAATGCTGGTCACCGCGCCGGCATCCTTTGTGCTGCGTACGATCTTTATCCACAGGCTTTCCGATACCCTGCTCGGCATCAACAGCACATATGCCAATATTCTTTCCATCCTGTCGATGGCAGAGCTCGGTATAGGCACGGCATTAAACTACAGCCTTTACGAACCGGCAGCCAACCATGATACTTCCCGCATCAAATCCTATATGAGGCTCTACCGCAGGTCCTATCATGTGATAGGGCTGGTCGTGGCAGTCCTTGGGATACTCCTCTCACCGTTCCTGCAGTATCTGGTGAAAAATCCCGGCGGTGTTTCTGTAGGGGACCTGCGCCTTTATTATTTTATTTTTCTGTTCAATACGGTCAGCACATATTTCGTCTCTTATAAGTATTCTCTGGTAAACGCGGAACAGAAGAATTATATCCAGACAAATATAATCACGGCCACGAAACTGTGCAGTGTATTCCTCCAGATCATCGTCCTTTTACTGTTCAGGAGTTTCCTCCTGTATCTTTTGGCCGATGCTTTCGTGCAGCTGGTCCAGAAGGTATTTGTCAGTATTTATCTGGACAGGATGTATCCTTACCTGAAGGATAAGGACGTAAAACCTCTGGAAAAGGCCGAGACTAACGAGATAAAACGGCGGACCGGCGCGGTGCTCCTGTTAAAGGTAGGAGACGCGGCTAGGCTCCAGACAGATGCCCTGATCATTTCTTCCATGATAGCGGTGGCAGTTGCCGGCGTAGTGGACAATTACCAGATGATCGTGACAGTTGCGGGCAATTTCATCAATATTATTTTTAATTCCGTGGTCTCCGGATTCGGAAACCTTGTCGCTAAAGAATCCAGGAGCCGGCAGTATGATGTTTACCGGGCCTACCGCCTTCTGGCCGTATGGCTCTTCGGATATATCACCTGCGGTATGTATATCCTGATCAGCCCGCTGATCAGGCAGTGGCTCGGGCCCGAATGGCTGCTGCCGTCCGCGGCTGTGTTCTGCATGCTGACGGATTTCTACCTGAAAGGCGACAGGAATGTACTGAATAATTTCAGGGCGGCAGCAGGGATATTCGAACCCGACCGCTTTCTCCCGATCATTATGGGTATTGTCAATCTGATACTGTCTGTCTGGCTGTGCCGCAGGATAGGGGTCACCGGTATCTATATCGGGACAGTCGTATCCGGTCTGATCGGGAACATTGTGCGGCCGGTCAAACTGTACAGGGCTTGTTTTGACAGACCCTATACCGATTATTTCAGGGACCTCTTGGGTAACGCGGCTATCCTGGCCGCAGCGGCGCTGATCTGCCGCGCCATTGCCCTTAGGGTACTGGCGGCGCCCGGAATAGGCAGACTGATCGTGATGGGGCTGATCGTCACGGCCGTTTACAACGGATTTTTTATCATTGCGTACAGAAAGAAGAAGGAGTTCAGGTATCTGGCCGATACTTTCGGGAATACGGTCGTATCGGTAAAGAACAGGCTTGGCCACAGATAGACATCGGGCGAGGAATATCCTATAATTACAGCACAAAGGGGGAAGCTTTATCATGAATTACAATGAAGCATATAAGAAGTGTCAGGAAGCGGGACAGGAACATGTTTTCCGGTATTACGGATCTTTATCGGAGGAAGAAAAAAAGCAGTTGCTGGACCAGATAGGATCGCTGGATCTTTCAGTGATCGAAGCCGCGGCGCAGGGACCCCAGAAAAGAGGAGTGATCGAACCTCTTGATGTACTGACCCTGCAGGATCTCGAGAGCCTTAAGGACGGGTTTGACCGGGCGGGACTTTCTGCGATCAGCCAGGGCAAAGTGGCTGCGGTCGTACTGGCAGGAGGAATGGGAACACGCCTGGGATCCGATGATCCCAAGTGCATGTATGACATCGGCATTACAAAACCGGTCTATATCATGCAGAGATTGATCGAGAATCTTAAGGAAGTGACGGACAGGACCGGCCTTTCCAAACCGCCGGTGCCGCTCTGCATCATGACCAGTGACAAAAATCATGAAGCCACTGTCGGCTTTATGAAGGAACATGACAGTTTCGGCTATCCTTCGGACATGATCTTTTATTTCAAACAGGAAATGGCCCCTGCCACCGGCTATGACAGGAAGGTACTTATGGAGGACAGGGGAGTGATCGCCTCTTCTCCCAACGGGAACGGCGGCTGGTATATTTCCATGAAGAGATCCGGTGTGGCTGACAGGCTTAAGGAAATGGGCGTTGAATGGCTCAATCTCTTTTCTGTCGACAACGTGCTCCAGAGGATAGCAGATCCTGTTTTTGTCGGCGGTTGCATTTTGAACGGAGTGGTCTCCGGCGCCAAAGTCGTAAGGAAAGCATACAGGGATGAGAAGGTCGGATCGATCTGCCTTGAAGACGGGCATCCTTCGATAGTAGAATACTATGACATGACGCCCGAGCTCCTGGACGCCGTCAACGCAAAGGGCGAACCGGCCTATGCTTTCGGCGTTATCCTGAATTATCTTTTCAGGACAGACGCTCTTGATGAGATCGTCTCCCGGGCCCTGCCCCTGCATGTGGTAGAGAAGAAGATCCCGTATATGAATGAGGACGGTGAATTTGTCAAACCTTCCGAACCGAACGGGTATAAATATGAGCAGCTGATACTGGATATGATCCATGAGATGAAGGACTGCCTGCCGATGGAAGTGGTGAGGGAGAAAGAGTTCGCGCCGATCAAGAACAAAACGGGGATCGATTCAGTGGAAAGCGCAAGGGCTCTCTGTGCCGAAAACGGCATCGAACTGTAACGAAGAATTCCGGAGGTGTCAATTTGAAAATACTGGTAACGGGTGGTGCCGGATTTATCGGCAGTCATACAGTAGTGGAACTGATGGCCGAAGGCCACGAGGTCGCAGTCGTCGATTCGCTTGTCAATTCATCCGCGCTTGTCATACCGAGACTTGAAGCGATAACGGGAAAGGCTGTTCCGTTCTATAAGGCGGATATCCGGGATAAAGAATCCATGGAAAAGATCTTCGAGGCCGAAAGACCGGATGCCGTCATCCATTTTGCCGGACTCAAAGCCGTGGGCGAATCTGTCAGGCTTCCGCTGGAATACTACGAAAACAATATCGGCGGGACGATCAAACTGCTGGAAGTTATGAGAAAAGCAGGATGCAAAAATATCATCTTTTCATCATCGGCTACCGTATACGGTGATCCTGCCATTATCCCGATCACGGAAGAATGCCCCAAGGGGACCTGCACAAATCCCTATGGCTGGACAAAATCCATGCTGGAACAGATCCTTTCGGATATCCAGTTTGCCGATCCGGAATGGAATGTGGTCCTGCTCCGCTATTTCAACCCGATCGGTGCCCATGAGAGCGGGACGATCGGCGAAAATCCGAGCGGCATACCGAACAACCTGATGCCGTATATCACGCAGGTGGCCGTGGGGAGGCGCGATGTGCTCCATATCTTCGGCAATGATTATGATACGCCGGACGGTACCGGTGTCCGGGATTATATCCATGTCGTAGATCTGGCAAGGGGACACGTTGCCGCGCTGAAAAAGATGGAGCCCGGCAGCGGCCTTTCAATATATAATCTCGGAACAGGTATCGGATACAGTGTCCTTGATATCGTACACAGTTTTGAAGAAGCAACGGGCGTCAAAGTGCCATATGTGATCGATGAAAGGCGTCCCGGTGATGTGGCGGTCTGCTATTCATCCGCCGATAAGGCACACAGAGAACTGGGGTGGAAAGCGGAATATGACATCACAAGGATGTGCAGGGATTCATGGAGATGGCAGAGTATGAACCCGAACGGATACGGCGATGAGGATATGGGTTAAGAAATGGAAGCAGAACCGGCTCCTGGACAGTACTGTCTATGAGGATACCGGGCCTGACACCAGGACACACAAGATCTTTGCGGCGCTGGAATACGCCTGCCGGAAAATGGACCTGGCCCAGCCTATCTGGCTGGACAGCGCCGTGAATGAGTTTAAACGGCACGCCAGGTGCCGGTTCACCGGGGACGCTTTCATTGAAGAGATAGATTTTGATTATCTGGAGCTGCATGTGCTGGAGGAGGACTTCTGAGAAGTTCCTCCTTTTTTTATGATTTCATCACCGTTTCTGCACATTCTTTTCACAGAATGAACACAATTTGACTATATCATTTTTTCAGATCATAAAAGAACATACAGGTTCTTTGGAACGGAGGAAACAGAATATGTCAGAATATTACAGCGGCGATTATCAGAACAATGATCATCAGTATTCAGAATATGAGCATGACGGATGGAAGACCACACCGTATGAAGCATATGAGAATATGCCCAAAAAGAAAAGGTCTGCCTGGAAGGCAGTGGTGGCAGTGCTTCTTTGTGTCTGCATCGCTTTCGGAGCCGCGGCAGGCGGCCTCTATTACGGCAAAAGCCTTGCAGGCAGAAGCAGGGCCCGGATACAGACGTCCGCGGTACAGACTGCGAAAGATACCGCTGAAGCCGGAACATCTGAAGGAGCAAGACCGGTTAAAAGCACCGGAGAGATCATAAACCTGGCCACGACCAGCAACTCCGTAGTCGTGACCGATGTTACCAATGTAGTCGAAAAGGCAATGCCTTCGATCGTTTCCGTATTCAATAACTTTACGGCCACATACAATTACTGGGGCATGCTCTAGTCCCAGGAACAGACAGCTACCGGTTCAGGCATCATAATTGCCGATAATGACACCGAGCTTCTGATCGTGACGAACAATCATGTGGTATCCGGCGAAGAGTCACTGGAGGTCCAGTTTATCGACGGAACGACAGCGGAAGCGTTCATTAAGGGAACAGACAGGGCCAATGACCTGGCGGTCATCACGGTCAGTAAAGACAGCCTTTCCGATGAGACCATAGATGCGATAGCAGTTGCCGAGATAGGGGATTCAGATACCCTTAAAGTAGGTGAACCCGCGATCGCGATCGGCAACGCTCTGGGTTATGGACAGTCTGTTACCGTCGGCGTGGTAAGCGCGCTCAACAGACAGATCGCGTCTTCCAACGATAATTCGGGGAATACCTTTATCCAGACAGACGCGGCCATCAACCAGGGTAATTC
>JAFVHP010000037.1 GCA_017474455.1 Lachnospiraceae bacterium | reverse complement strand
ATCCGTTACGTTCATCGCTACGGAAGCATAGCCTGCCGCTCCGCTCACAGGCAGTTCAAATGTCCCGTCGAACCAGCTGTCCGGGTCGGTGATATCCCGTATCCCCTGCGCGGATGCTGATGCCGGAGCCGGGGCTGTTTCTTCTCTTGGCACAGCAGCCGGGTGCTGTCCTTCGGCACTTCCTGCTCCCGACTCTTCTGCTGCTCCCGCTGTATCCGGGCTTTCCGGTCCCTCTGTCTCTTCTTCCCCTTCGGATCCCTGCTGTCCTTCTTCGCCGCTTCTGCTTTCTTTCTCCTTATCATCGCTTACGGCATCCTGCCTGGAGGACGGGACCTTGGTCGCGCCTAGGACAGCTTCCCCGGATTGTTCTCCGGCCTCTTCCCGGTCCGGCTGAGCATTCTCATCTGTCCGGTCAGTCGTTCCGGGGGCTCCGGTTACAGGTGCTTCCCCGGGTGCGTTTCCTTCCGTTTCCTGACCTGCTGCCTGTTCCGTGCCTTCCGGTGCAGCCGCGGTCTCCTCCGTTCCCTGCACTTCTTCCGGACCGGCCGGCCGGTCTTCGGACGCATCCGCTGCGGGAAGCTCCGTTTCCTGGCCTTCCCCTGTCTCCGGTCCACTGGCGGCGGTATCTTTTTCAAATACAGAAGAATAGATCTCGTATACTTTTTCGGGATCTTTATGGATCATATAGACCAGGCCAAGGGATATGACCAACAAAAAAGAAACGACAAAAAACAGGACAGCCTTCATACGTATCTGTCTTTTGCGTTTCCTTTTCAGTTCTTCCCTTACTTCGCGGCGGGCTTCTTCACGCCGCCTTTCTTCTGAATCGCTCAATCTTCGTCAATATACTCGTGCGTACCGTCGGAATACAGGATATCCCAATAACCGCTGTCGGACCCGCAGTCCTCGATAAAGATCCTTTCGACCTCATAGCGCTCCCCCGGAGCAGGAGCCGGTGCAGGTGCCGGTGCCGGTTCAGGTGCGGGTGCAGGAACGGGCGCGGGTGCAGGTGCAGGGGCCGGAGCGGGAGCCGGTGTCTGTGCCTGTGCAGCAGCTGCAGGAGCCGCTTCGGCTGCCTCTTCTTCTGCGGTATCTTCCGCAGCGGTTTCTTTGGCTGCTTCAGCCTCTTCGGATTCTTCCGCTTCGCCGGCTGTTTCGTCTTCTTTCGTTCCTTCTTCCGCTGTATCCGCCGTTTCTTCCGCGTCATCTTCCGGCGCAGTCGCTTCATCTTCGGTCTCTTCTTCCTCTGACCCGTCGGCAGTTTCCTCTGCGGCAGTATCTGCTGCAGGCGCAGACTGCTGGTACGTCACGGGGACCGCGATCTGGCAGCCTGCAAGGGCTGCGGCGATGCTGATCGATAATAAAGCGGCTAATACTCTGTTATACATTCTGTTTTCTCCTGTCGTTTGATTTATTCTGCAGATCCGCCGGCAGCTTCTTCAGAAAGCTCCGGGCCGGCATCTGTGCGCATCTTAAGATCCAGGACCGGCATATCTTCCGTGATCCGGGCTTCCCACCGGGCTTCTGTGACCAGAGGCTTTACGGGATACTGGCTGAAGGATTTCATATAGTAATCCCCGCCTGTCGCGTCCTGCATGTCCGGGTCACAGATGAACCAGCCGTTATCCGTCAGGATCTCGACCCAGCCGTGCGGCGTGGTCCCGCCGCGCCGTGCACTGATCTGGCCGGTACATATCCTGGCTTCATATCCGACGGCATCGGCCAGATAGGCAAACGCGGCCGCGTACCTGAAACAGTTGCCCTGTCCGGATACGAGCGCATCCAGGGCATAAAGCCGTGTCCAGTCCCTGCCTTCCGGCGTTTCATATGTCCTTCTGTAGACCGTATTCGAAAGGACATAATCGTAACAGGCCCTTAACTGCTCTTCCCTGGTCATATCGCCGGAGACGACGGAAAGCAGTATCTTTTCGGCCGTACGGCCTATCCCGGCATCCCGTTCCTGCCCGTCTTCATCCCGGATCAGCATTCCCGCGCCGTCTACCCTGTAGGGAGTCACTTCCGCATCACGAAGAATGCGGCCGTCGCTGCCGACATAGAAGAACCGGTCGTTACAGCAGTTCCAGCCTTTGATCACGTAACCGTCTTCGGGTATATAAAACAGGCCGTTCTCAGTACTGATCAGTCCCGATGCCTTATGGCCTGACGCATCCGTATATTCCGTTCTGCCGCCCTGCGTCCTGAAGCCTTCACCTTCTGCCGCCGGCAGTATACCCGCGGTATCTGTTTTCCAGTCGTGCGTGCAGTACCCCGGCACGCCGGCGGTGCTGCTTTCATATTCAGTGCCCAGCATGATCAGCTGCTGTTCCCTGAGACCGCCTTCACTCATCACAGCCGTTTCGAACACAATGCCGTCCTTTATGTATTTGACAGGCCAGCCGCCCGCATACGTCCTTGTAATACTGATACCGGAAGCAGGAAAACTGACTGTTGCCTGTCCTTCAAAGAGTCCTCCTGCCGTGTTCCCGCTGTACTCGGCAGCCTTTCTGTTCTGACTGTCATATACACTGATCACCTGCAGGCCTGCAGGCTGGCCGCCGGTCCATGTCCCCGCGGAGGAGACAGCGGCAAAGTTATCCGTTCCCGGCTGTCCGGCAAATACGATCCATCTGCCTGCACCGTTCCTTATCCCGTCCTGACACGCTGCCGCATCGCCTATGAAAATGCCGTAGCCGTACGCGTCCGGAACGAGGCTGCTGACATCACAGTAGATAAGACACTGGCTGCCCATCGCCAGTTCAATATGCCCGTTCTGTTTTATCAGATGGTCGAACTGCGAATATATACTGTCCTGCAGCTCCGCGGCAATGGCGGCAAAGTCATCCGATCCGGCATATCCGGCAACTCTTACGGCTGAACTGTAAAGCCTGCCCGCATTGAGTTCGGCAAGCGACGCGGCTGTGGCTGCGGGCTCTTTGTCTGTACCGGACAGGTACAGGTCTGTTCCGGCCGCAGCACATTCGGATCCGGAGAATAACGATAATACGGCTGCTGCAATGAGCAGGCGGCCCTTCAGCCATTTCAACATCAGCGCTGTTACCGTTCACGTTAATATAAACTTAATAATTGTCACAAACTTATGTAATTATACACACACAGGCCTGATTATTCCATATGGATAAGGCCGCCTGTTGCAGAATTTATCCGCTTAGAGTATGTTCAAATAACCGGATACAGGCCATGCCGGATATCCGGGGAAAGGAATATGACAATGGCAAACGATCTGAATAAGACACCATCCGCCGAGCGTATCCATATCGGCTTCTTCGGGCTGAGGAACGCCGGCAAATCCAGCCTCGTCAACGCGGTCACCGGGCAGGCCCTCTCGATCGTCTCCGACATCGCGGGAACGACTACGGATCCCGTACAGAAAGCGATGGAGCTGCTTCCCCTCGGGCCTGTCGTTATCATCGATACGCCCGGGCTGGATGATGAAGGGGAACTCGGCGCACTGCGCGTAAAAAGAGCCAGACAGGCCCTGAACCGCTGTGATATCGCCGTTCTTGCCGCGGATGTGAGGGCCGGTCTTTCGCCTCAGGATATGGCGCTTATATCATTGTTCCGTGAAAAAGATATCCCGTATCTTATCGTATTCAATAAAACAGATCTTCTCGAGGGTGGTGTGCCCGGTCCGGACAGCCCGGAGAAACTTCTGCACGGGCAGACCGGGATCCCCAAAGACCGCATCCTCTTTGTAAGCGCCAAAGACGGCAGCGGAACTGAAGAACTGAAGAACGCCATCGGAGCGCTTATGGCTTCGGATGCGGGGAAAAAGGAAAAACGCATCATCGGCGATCTTCTTTCCCCCGGCAGTCTGGTCATACTTGTCACGCCGATCGACGGATCCGCCCCGAAAGGCAGGATGATCCTCCCCCAGGTACAGACGCTGCGGGACATTCTGGACGCGGACTGCAGCGCGGTCTTTGTGCAGCCGGAACGCCTTCCGGGCATGCTGGATATCCTGAAGGAAGCGCCCGCACTGGTCGTCACGGATTCCCAGGTCTTCGGAACCGTCAGTAAAATGGTCCCGGAAGAGATACCGCTGACCTCTTTTTCCATTCTGATGGCCCGCTATAAAGGATTTTTGGAGCCGGCCGTTGCCGGCGTATCGGCCCTTGCCTCCCTTAAAGACGGCGATATGCTCCTGATCTCGGAAGGCTGCACGCACCACAGGCAGTGCGAGGATATCGGCACTGTCAAACTTCCCGGCTGGATCAGGGAATATACAGGAAAAGAGCTTTCCTTCTCCTTCACATCCGGCGGCGGGTTCCCCGAGGACCTGTCACCTTATGCGCTGATCGTGCACTGCGGCGGCTGTATGCTCAGCGAACGCGAAATGCTGTACCGTGAAAAATGCGCCGCTGACCAGGGCATCCCGTTTACCAATTACGGGACCCTGATCGCCGCAGTCAACGGTATACTGAAAAGGAGCCTTTCCTTTGCGCCGGATATACAAAAACTCCTTTAAGAGTATACTGATACTGATAATACACAGTCTTTCCTGATCATCGGAGAAACGCGATGCCGAACCGAAATGCCGATAAGATACCCTATGGATTCCTGAAACTGTCAGACCTGCCTGACGGCAATACCTATGACGAGGTCATGCTCCTGCCGGCAGATATGACCTTTGCGACGACAGGCGATTTTGCCGCCGTGGCGAAGAACCACTGCGGCGCCGTCTGCGCTTCCAACGTCCTTCTTTCCCTGACCGCCGAAGACCCGGCAGGTGAAGCATTGTCGGGGACGCCCGCTGCCGGCAGCATCTTTGACGTTATGCACAGGATCATCGGCAACGGCCCGGTATTTACACTGAACCGGGGCATAAAAAAAGGCGCTTCCGTTTTCGGAAAGGTGATCCTGTCCGAAAGAGCGGTATCGCGCCCTGATATCATCCATGCCCTGGACCGCGGTATGCCTGTCGCCCTTCTGCTCTCCAACAGCCTTTTCGACTGGCACTGGGTGCTCTGTGTCGGATACAGGCGGTATCCTTTGAGCACGGGCGGCAGGACCTATCTTCGTCTTGCCAACAGCTGGCAGCCTAAAGCAGATATCTTTTATCTGCCCGGTGAAGGCTCCCGGATCCTGTCCGGCAGAGCCTATCACCTGGGCTGAACTGATCTTTGTTTCTTTTCTCAGCCTTCTTCCAGCGAATGCGCTTTCTTGACCGTCACGACCTGGTCGTAGCACTTGAAAAGTTCATCCATTTCCTTCTCATCCGGCTTCTTAGTGACCGCGCTGACGATCGGGACCAGGATAAGGCCGGCGATCATGGTAAAGGCGCCTGCATTGATGGGGCTCTTGATCAGATGGAACAGCAGGTTCACTACGGTAAATCCTACGCCGAAGGCATAACTTGCCCAGACTGCTGCCTTACTGATCTTCTTTGAATACAGCCCGTACAGGAAAGGCGCAAGGAAGGCGCCGGCGAGCGCGCCCCATGAAACACCCATCAGCTGCGCGATGAATGTAGGCGGGTTGAGCGCCAGTACGACCGAAAGAATGATGAATACCGCCACCAGTACACGCATAACGACGAGCTGTGTCTTATCCGACATATTCTTCCAGACCGAAGTCTTCAAAAAGTCCAGCGTCAGCGTGGAGCTCGAAGTCAGAACCAGCGACGAAAGCGTCGACATGGATGCCGAGAACACCAGGACGATCACGATACCGATCAGCACGTCGGGAAGCGTCGAAAGCATCTGCGGGATGATCGTATCATAGGCGACCGTTCCTGCTTCGGTATAGATGGCCGGAGAATCGAAGAGCCTGCCGAAGCCGCCGAGGAAATAACATCCGCCGGCTATGATCACCGCGAAGAATGTGGATACGATCGTACCGGTCTTGACCGACCTTTCATCTTTGATCGTATAGAATTTATGCACCATCTGGGGAAGGCCCCATGTACCGAGCGATGTAAGGATGACTACGCCGACCAGGTTCAGCGGGTCCGGACCGAAGAACGCGGTAAACAGGCCCTGGCTGCCCTGCAGGGAAGCGGTAGCGACATCATCGGCGGGCAGAAGCGAAAGCTCGCGGACCGCGTTCATGAAGCCGCCCTGGCCGTTGAGCACGGCGGCGATGACCGCGCAGATGCCGAACAGCATGATGATGCCCTGGATGAAGTCGTTCATTGCCGTGGCAAAATATCCGCCGACCACGACATAGACACCGGTCAGAAGCGCCATGATCAAGATGCAGATCTTATAATCCAGGGAGAAGGCCATACCGAAAAGCCTTGAAAGGCCGTTATATACGGAGGCGGTATAGGGGACAAGGAAAACGAAGGCAATGGCGCTGCCCACGATCTGCAGAGCCTTTGAGTCAAAACGTTTGCCGAAATATTCAGGCATCGTTCTCGCGTCCAGCGTCTGAGTCATGATCCTTGTACGCCTGCCGAGGACGAGCCATGCCAGTAGTGATCCGATAAAAGCGTTGCCCAGGCCGATCCAGGTCGATGAGAGACCGTATTTCCATCCGAACTGCCCCGCGTAACCGACAAATACGACAGACGAGAAATAGGATGTGCCGAAAGCAAAAGCTGTCAGCCACGGGCCGACTGCCCTGCCGCCCAGAACGTAATCATTGACGTTCCGTGTCCTTTTGGCAGACCAGAAACCAACGCCGACCATAACGGCGAAGAAGCAGATCAGAAGAATGATTTTTACAAGCATGATGTCCTCCAGTTTTTCAGTTTACTTTTTCGCGTCGAAGCTTCGACGCGCCGACGCGTTTGCGCGTTAAAGCGATTATACGTCAGCTTTCCCGAAAAGTGAAGCATTATTTTTCAAAATCAGCGAATTTGTTTTGAACAGTCCCGGTCTTATGACGACCAGTCCTGTAAGAATCCTTCCCCGAGGGCTTCGGCCACATCGCCGACCACGAAGAAAGCATTCGGATCACAGGCCCTGACGATATCCTTGATGTCAACGATATCCCGCCTTGTGCAGATACAGACGAGAACAGTACGGGGTTCTCCGGAATACATGCCTCTGCCGTCCAGGCAGGTCACACCCCTGTCCACCTCTTTCATGATGGTCTTCGCGATCTCGTCATTTCTGGCAGATATGATCAGCGCCATCCTGGCGCTGCGGCCGTAGCTCAGTATAAAATCAGCCACTTTCCCCATAAGGAAAACGGAAATGACCGCGTAGAGAGTATGTTCAAGATTAAAAACGGCAGCGCCGGCGAGAACCACCGCCCCGTCCAGGAACTGCAGGATCCTGCCGATGGAGACCTGGCGGATGTATTTATGAAGGGAATTGGCCAGCATGTCCGTTCCGCCGGATGTGGTCCTGGCCATCAGCAGTATGCCGGTCCCCGCGCCGTAGCAGATCCCGCCATAGATCGCCACCAGCAGAAGATTGTCCGCGCTGAACCTGTATTCAGGAAACAGATACAGCTCAACAGTGATGATCAGCCATGAAATAGCCGAACGCAGAACGCTCCTCTTTCCGTCCGTGATCATCCCGAAGATAAAAATGGGCACATTAAAGATGATGCTGCCTGCCCAGAGCGGCAGGGCATGGCCGGTGTAGCGGCCTGTCAGGAACTTGGCTATGATGGACAGGCCGGACACGCCCCCTGTGACGAGGCCCGCCTGGTCGAATATGTATTTCGTCGCAAATGCAGTGATGCTCGAACCGATAATGATAAAAATGATATCCTTAACCCTGATCCGTACCTGCACCTGAACCGCTCTCCTTTTCTTCTTCATCCGTAAATGTAAACGTATGTCCGAGGAACATACTGTCTATCAGTTCTTCATCCTTCTTTGTCATACTTCTGCCGTCATCAGGCGCTTCCCCGGTCTTTTGACCTGCCGTTTCGGGAGCGGCAGTTCCTTCATCCGCGGCTTTCCGGCCTGACGGGCTGATCATAAAACTGACCGGGATCACGTCAGATACAGGTCCGGCATCGTCTTTTTCTTCTTCTCCGGCTTCTTCCGGTTCCCCCACAGCGGCGAAGATCCGTGCAAGGTCGAATTCCCCGGCACACCTTTCATACAGCGCCGCCGCGGCAGCTGCCGTAAGCGGGATGAAGCTCCAGAGACAGAGCGCCGCCCGGACATCGACCGGACCTCCGGCCAGATCCGCATCCAGCATATAAAAGGCCATGACCAGTATGGTAAAGACCAGCGGGTACAGTTCCGCGACCGAAATTCGCCTGTTCATTACGAAATACCGCAGGAAAGGGCAGAGGACCGTGCCGGCCAGCAAAAAGACAAGCATTACGATAAGATATCCGCGGGATATGACAGACTCCGCAAACGGCGGAAGTCCCGCAGCATCCGCGGCAAAGGTATCCCTGATCCCGGACGCAAACCCGAGCACATCAGCAAGGACGACCGCTGCCAGTACCGCCGCACTGCCTGCGAAAGCCGCTGCAGCCCTGCGTTCTCTCCTGCGCAGCAGCTCGAAAAGATAAATAAGTACTGCTGTAATGAGGGCCGGCAGAAGCTCCCGGCACAGGATGCAGGCCGGTGCCATCAGTACGGCTGCCATGATCCAGTCAAAAGTCTTTTTCCTGTGCACCTGCCTGACCATGAACAGAAGCCCCGCCATGATAAGGACCGTCGGTATAAGTATATAGAGCCGTATCGGAAGGAGTTTTCCGGTCTCTCCCTTCACCCCGAAGAAGACCGGCAGCATCAGTACGGCATATGCCAGGGAGACGATCACCGCGTAATTTCCCGTCATCCGCCTGTGTCTGAACATGGCGTCGGCGATCATACAGGTACACAGATGCGCCCCTATGAGCAGGATCAGTTTGATCAGGTACATGACAGGGTCCTGCCAGGTCCTCATCACATAGACCACTGCCGTAAGGGCCAGCAGCGTGCAGCTGATGAACTGCAGTAGAGGTGCCGGGATCCTTTCCATCAGGTTTCCGGCATAAAACAGCACAAGTATGAGAAAGACCGCAAGGGCAATGGCACCCATCGTGCCGGCCGAAATACCCATTATTCAGTCTCCCCTTCCCTTGAACGCCAGGTGCTCTGCGCGAACCTGCCTATCCCGCGCCGGCTCCATCCGCCGTCAAAATCAGTCAGCGGAGCCATCCGGTCATCCGGCCCGTCCTTTGTTCCGGGATCCGCATCATCCTCAATGACGATCTCAAGATCCGGCGTCTCGGACTGCGCATCGGCAAATACTTTCTTCATCACTTCAAAATAGCCGTCCAGTTCAGGCGCCATACCGCCGGCGCCGGTGATCACGATCCTGGTGCCGGTCCCTTGTTCCGTCAGCATATCGTGCAGCGCATCCAGGTTGCCGCCGTAATAATCAGGGAATGAAAGCGCCCGCTTAAGCGCCTCGTGCAGTCCCTTTTTGTCTATTATCCCCGCAAGGCTGATCAGGATCTTTTTGTTCATCCTTCCCCTCCGTAAAGCTGTTCAAAACTCTCGTAATGATCTTCCGTATAATAGATGCTTCCGTCAGTACCGTAGATCAGACGTTTCGACCCGCGGCCTTTTCTTCCTCCGGTATCGATATCGCACTCATGATAGGAAAGCCCTTTGCGTTTCGGCAGCTTTCCCTCATAATTGCCGAAATAATCCCCGCCGATCGATTTGCCCGGCGCGTAAGGCTCCAGGCTGCCGCCCGGCCATCCCAGCTTCCTCGCTTCTTCTTTGGTTATAAAATTATCCGGCAGCTCGCCGTACAGATACAGATAAAGGGCAACATCGTCTTTTGAAGTGTATGCGCCGTCCGGATCCAGGTACGGTTCCGGGTCCGCCCCGGTGATCTCTTCAGCCTCTTCCGGGGCCTCGTCCGCCGGCTGCCCGGTCTGATCGTCCGTCTGTGCTTCATCTTCCGTCAGCGCGATAAAGCCGCCGTCCGGTGTTTCTTCCTCTGTTCCGGCCGCATCCGTCAAAGCAGGCGCTCCCCCGCTGTCCGTTTCATCGAGCCAGACGTTCATGCCGGAAGCCGCCTTCGCACCGTCGCTGCAGGCAATTATCCCCAGGCAGGAGGCCAGCAGGCAGAACAGCATCAGGATCAGTTTTAAATTCAGCTTTTTCAATTTATCCACCGTTTTTCCGATTTCAGGATCCAGCGAGTACCGAATGTAAGTATACCATGTTACAATGACTTTTATGAGTAATAATGATCGCTGGTATCAACTGGACAACGCGGCTAAGATGTTTCCTTCCACAGCGCAGGGTTCCGACACCAAAGTCTTTCGCATCTGCTGTGAACTGAATGAGGAGGTGGTGCCGTCCCTGCTTCAGCAGGCACTGGAGAAGACTGCGGAAGTCTTCCCTCATTTCGGCTGCATTCTGAAAAGAGGCTTTTTCTGGTACTACCTGGAAAGCCGGGATATAAAGCCGGAAGCTGTTCCGGACGTTCTCCCTCCCTGCTCGCCCGTGTACATCCCGGGCAGGAAAAATCTCCTTTACCGTGTGATCTGGTACAGAAACCGCATCAGTCTTGAAATGTTCCACGTCCTGACCGACGGGACCGGCGCCTTTGACTTTTTCAAAGAGCTGCTGATCCGTTACCTGTGCCTTGCGCATTCCCTTGCGATGCCTGACAGGGACCAGTCCCGTGCTTCCGTACTGGAAAAGGAAAGCGACGCGTTCAGTCATTACTACGACAGCCGGCTCGACAAAGGCAGCTGGAAAGAGCTGACCAAAAAGCACGCTTACCAGCTCAGGGAAAAGCGCGATGAGAACCATTACTGCCATCTCCTGGAGGGCTCTGTGAGCGCATCGGCGTTCCTTGCGATCGCACACGACTATAGTGCAACGATTGGCGTGCTTGCCTGTTCGCTCGTCATAGAATCGGTCATAGCGACCATGCGCAAGGGAGACAGGCGCTTTCCCGTCATCATCAGCATACCCGTCAACCTGCGCCAGTTTTTCCCGTCCGACACCGCCAGGAATTTTTTCGGTGTCATCAACGTCGCCTACGACGCCAATAAGTATGACGGCACGCTGCAAAGCATCCTCGGTGAAGTACGCAGTTCCTTCGAGCGCCAGCTCACCATGGAAAACATCGAACACGCCATGAATTCCTATGCCGGTCTCGAACATCATCCCCTTATCAGGATCGTCCCCCTGTTCATCAAGGACCCGGTGGTCGAATGGTTCTATAAAAAAGGAAGGCGCGGCATTACCTGTACGATCTCCAATCTGGGCATGATCCGGTTCCCTGCGGAATACGCAAAGTATATCCATCATTTCGTACCGTATATGACTTCCCAGTCCCTGACCATCTGCATGAGCAGTTTCGGGGACGTACTGTCCTTCGGCAGCAATTCGGGCTATACGACCCAGGTGACCATGCTTTCCTTCTACAGGCGGCTCACCGAACTCGGACTCGAAGTCTGCATTGCTTCCAATGATCACGAGGCTGTCCCCGGTCCTCAAAGCAGTTCCGGAAGAAAGCTGAAAAAGAAGGAAGGGAAGAAGGAGAAGGCGAAAAAGGTGAAGAAGGAGAATAAGCCCGGAAAGAAACAGGAGGTAAAAGGCGATGCTTAGCTGTCCGAAGTGCCAGGTCACGATCAGGGGCAGCAAGACATGCTGCCCGCTGTGCGGCGGCAGAGTCCAGGGTGAGCCGGAACCTTCCCCGTTTCCGCTGATCGTACCGAAGAAAGTCAATCCTTTCACTGTCCTTAGGCTGTCGACTTTTATCTGCATCGCCGCAGAGATCATCCTTCTGACAGTGCATTATCTGACGGATTTTGACAACCACTGGCTGACCTTTTCCATGATCTGTACAGGGCTGGTCTGGCTGGATATATCCATGACGGTCAACTACCGCCGGAACCTGATCAAAATGCTCTCTCTGCAGGCGTACTTTGTCTGCGCGGCAGCTGTGTTTATCGATATTTACAGCGGTTACAGAGGCTGGTCCATTGCGTGGCTGATACCGCTTGGCCTGACTGCGATCTCCATCGCTACGGTCTGCATAGGCAAAGGCCTTAAAATGCTTCTGGAAGAGTATATCATTTTCCTGGCTGTCGATATGCTGCTCTCTTTCCTGCAGATGATACCTATACTTCTGGACCTGAATCCTTTTAAACTGCCTGCGGTGCTCAGTATGGCATTCCTTCTGATCTGCGGGATCGCCGCAGTCATCTTTTTCAGGAAGGACCTGGCCAGCGCCGCTTCAAAGCTTTTCAATATTTAACTTATGGCAAACAGTTTTCTGCATAAAAAAACTGAAGGACCGACTATCATTCCGCCCCTGGCCGAACCGGGACAGCGCTTAAAGAGCAGGGTCTGGTACAGGGTCGATATTCCGGACGGAATGTCCGGCGACGGCAGTGAATACCATATCTATGTCAAGCGCGCGCCGTCAAAGGATCTGTGCATCTTTTTATCGGGCGGCGGCATCGCGTGGAATGAATACACCGCTGCCAGACCTGTTACTGCGCCGAAAATGCTGATCAGGCTCCCGAATTACTACTGGAGCAATTTAAGGCCGGTGACCCAGATCATGAACATCAATATCGGGATCACACAGACGGGAAGCGTACGGAATCCGTTCAATGACTGGAATTTCATCGTCATCCCCTATTCCACCGGCGACCTGCATCTGGGCAATAACGAATTTGTCTATCATACCGGGAACGGAGAAGAAAGCACCCTGCATTTTCACGGCTATACCAATTTCCGCAGCGCCATGGACGCGGGTTCTTCATTCTTTCCGGAAGCGAAAAGGATCCTGGTCGCAGGCAACTCGGCAGGCGCATTTGCGGTTCCCGCCCTGGCCGGCGATATCGCGGACCTGTATTATCCGGACTGCAAAGACATCACGCTCTTTTCCGACAGCGGGCAGCTTTTGTATAAAAAGTGGAAAAAGACACTCAGGGATATCTGGAAGACCGACAAGCGGTTCTGGTCTGCCATTCATTCCGAAAACATCACGCTCGATTTTTACCGCGCGCTTTTTCAGAAGTACGGAAACCGCTTCCGCTGCCTGTATTCCAGCTCCACCAGGGATTATCTGCTGAGCACCTACTATAATGACGTGACGAACAAGGTCTATAAAACGGACAGGGACGTCCAGGATGCCTTCTTCGCCGATCTGCAGAAAATGATAAAGGAACTAAAGGAACTGTCCGGGGATTTCGGCATTTATATCGATCCCTGGAAATTTCCCTTCACACAGGGCGGGACGGTACATACCGCCGTTCGCGAGCTCTATTTCGCATTCAAGACCGTGGACGGGATCACCATGGCAAGGTGGCTCGCCGACGCTGTTTCCGGGGATGTTTATGATGTAGGCATGAAGCTTTTACTGTAAAATAAGCTGTATCAGGATATCATCTGAAAGACTGTCAGGGAGAATGAACATGGAAGAAAACACTGAAAGAACTGTCAATATAGCGATCGACGGTCCTGCCGGCGCCGGAAAAAGCACTATTGCAAAGGCTATTGCCCGCCGGAAAGGATATATTTATGTGGATACCGGGGCGATGTTCCGCGCCATGGCCATTTATCTCCTCAGGAAAGGCACTGATGAAGACGACGAAGAAGCGATCGGCCGCGACTGCGCAGATGCGGATATCACCATCTCCTACAGGCCTGTTGCCGGAAGCCATACACCGGAACAGCGCGTACTGCTGTGCGGCGAGGACGTTACGGACGGATTAAGGACCGAACAGGTCGGCAATATGGCCTCCAAGTGTTCCGTCGTGCCAGCCGTCAGGGACAAGCTCAAGGAACTGCAGAGATCCCTTGCCCGGAAAGAAAATGTCGTAATGGACGGCAGGGATATCGGAACTGTTATCCTGCCGGATG
Organism: Lachnospiraceae bacterium; assembly: GCA_017474455.1. GTDB lineage: Bacteria > Bacillota > Clostridia > Lachnospirales > Lachnospiraceae > CAG-791. The sequence goes on along the minus strand of JAFVHP010000037.1, from coordinate 193,348 downwards.
CCCAGGTGAAGATCTATCTTACGGCCAGTGTCGGCGTCAGGGCAAAGCGCAGATATGACGAACTTATCGCCAGGGGCGAAGAAGCCGATCTCGATGTCATTGCGCAGCAGATACAGGAGAGAGACCGGCGCGACATGACAAGGCCTGTCGCTCCTCTTACACAGGCAGAAGACGCGATCCTCGTCGACACCTCCGACATGAACGTCGAACAGGTCACCGAACGGATCCTGTCTATCATTAAAAACACAGTTATCTGAATGGAATCAAGGCCTCAGACCCGCCGTCAGGTCGCTTATGATCTCACCTGCGATGATGAGTCCGGCGACTGACGGCACAAAGGCCGCCGATCCGGGTACGGCACGCCTGCCGGCAGGCGGATGTTCATCTATGGCGTCCGCATCCGGGACCGGGTGCAGCGCCTCTTCTTTTGAGTAAACGACTTTGAGGGATCTGATCCCTCTTTTTTTGCACTCCCTGCGCATGACTCTGGCCAGAGGGCAGATCATGGTATCATACAGGTCGGCGACTTCGAACGCCGTCGGATCCAGTTTATTGCCGGCGCCCATGGAAGAGATGACCGGGACACCCGCTTCCTTCGCGCATTCGATGATCGCCAGTTTACCGGTCACGGTATCGATCGCATCCACGACATAGTCGTATACGGAAAAATCGAACCCGTCCCTCGTTTCCGGCAGGAAGAATGTTTTATAAGTCCGCACAGTACAGTCCGGGGATATCGAAGCGATCCTCCTTGCGGCGGCATCGACTTTGTACTCCCCCAGCGTATCCATCGTGGCGATGATCTGTCTGTTCAGGTTGCTGAGACTGACCGTGTCATTGTCGATCAGGTCCAGCGCGCCTATCCCGCTCCTTGCAAGCGCTTCGACCGTATACCCGCCGACGCCGCCGATCCCGAAGACGGCCACCCTGCAGCCCGCAAGCTTATCCATTGCCGCCTTTCCGTAGAGCAGCCTTGTCCTCGAAAACTGGTCCTGCATCATATCTTGAACCTGTACCCTACGCCCCAGATCGTTTCTATATACTGCGGATTGGATGAATCATACTCGATCTTTTCACGGATCTTTTTGATATGCACGGTAACGGTAGCGATCTCGCCGACCGAGTCCATATTCCAGATCCGGCGGAAAAGTTCGTCCTTGGAGAAAACATGATTCGGATTCTCGGCAAGGAAAGTCAGAAGGTCGAACTCCTTGGTCGTAAAGGTCTTTTCTTCGCCGTCGACCCAGACTCTTCTCGCAGTCTTATCGATCTTCAGTCCCCTGATCTCGATGATATCGTTCTGTTTCTGGCCTGCACCGACCAGATGTTCATATCTCGCCAGATGCACCTTGACCCTCGCCACCAGTTCACTGGGCGAAAATGGCTTGGTGATATAGTCGTCCGCCATCAGGCCAAGACCCCTTATCTTATCGATCTCGTCCTTTTTAGCCGTCACCATCAGGATCGGTATGTCCTGTTTTTCCCTGACCTGCCGGCAGATCTCGAAACCGTCCACTTCAGGCAGCATCAGGTCCAGTATCAGCAGGTCGAACTCTCCGCTCAAGGCTGCTTTAAGACCGTCTTTCCCGTTGTTCTCGACCTGTACCTCAAACCCTGCCAGTTCCAGGTAATCTTTCTCCAGATCCGCGATGGATTCTTCGTCTTCCACGATCAGTATTCTGCTCATTCGGTACCTCCTGTATTTAAACTGTGGTCACTCCACGGTCAAACTGTTTCGATATCTTCCACGTCAACGCTCTCTGTTTCCTCATATCTGTACTTGCGGATAACAAAGTGCATGCACGTCCCTTCGCCTTCCCTGCTGGTAGCCCAGATATATCCTCCGTGGTCTTCGATTATCTTTTTCACGATGGAAAGGCCGATGCCGCTGCCGCCCTGCATGGAATTGCGCGATGAATCCGTCCTGTAGAACCGGTCAAATATGTTCGGCAGATCCTTCTGCGCGATGCCCTTGCCGTTGTCTTCGATCTCCACACGGACGGAATCCTGTTCGTCTAGAAGGCGTATCTCGATCCTGCCCGGGGTCTTATCGATGTACTTTACACTGTTGCCCACGATATTGTTGACGACACGCTTGAGCTGTTCGGGGTCGGCAATGATCATGGTATTCGGCTGGACCATGTTGACAAAGTTCAGAAGGATCCCCCGTTCCTCCAGATCCATGCCGATCTCTTCGACACTGTCCCTGAAATAATCACTGACGTTAACCGGCTGGAAATTATACGGTATCCTGTCACTGTCGATCCTGGAGTAAAGCGTCAGCTCATTGATCAGCTTATCCATGTCGTTGGCTTTACTGGCAACAGTGCGGAGATACTTCTCCTGTTTTTCCGGTGTATTCGCGACGCCGTCCAGAAGGCCCTCCACATATCCCTTGATGGTCGTGATCGGCGTTTTCAAGTCATGGGAGATATTACTGATCAGCTCCCTGTTCTGCTGCTCCCGGAGAAGCTTTTCATCCGCGGACTCCTTCAGCCGCAGCCGCATGTCTTCATAGTTTTTGTACAGCTCGCCGATCTCGCCTTTTTCATTTGTTTCCAGCATGAAATCCAGATTGCCGTCCCGGATCTGGTTCATCGCCGTATTCAGATCACGGATCGGGGTAAATACACTGCCTGAAAGCCACCTGGTCAGGAGAATCCCGGTCAGCACGAATATCCCCGCCAGCGCGATCAGCATGGCCAGCAGGAGCTTTCTCGATATCTGCGTAACAGCCTTCGTCGCCGTAAAAACAGTTCCGTCGCCGCCGTCCGTGTACCTGAAGTCCCGCTGTTCGATCAGCATGTTGAAATCTTCCATGTAGATCGCCCTTCCGGGTATCCCTTTTCCATAAGAGGGAAGACGGTCCAGATATCTCTCCGACTCTTCGGGACTGCCCGAGTAGATCACTTCCCCATTCCTGCGCGCGATCAGGTAGGAATGTTCGTCTTCCAGCTCCGCGGATATCTCACGGACGTTTTCTTCATCATCAAACCATTCCGGGTCTTCGATGATCTCCGGAAGCCTCATCTCTACGATGTGCTGGGCATTCCGGACAAACCTGATCGAACTGTCATAGACAGTGCCGCCTGACGGGGCGCCGCCTGTTGTCCGCTGCAGATAGCCGCCTATGATCACATACGCGGCAACGATAAGGAGCATGGGAAGGATAACTGTTATGGCAAAAGTTGCCCATATCTTCTGTCTGAATGTCATGCCACTATATTAACATGAAAACAGGCCTCCCGGACGATGCCGGAAAGCCTGTTTTGAAATCGGACCGTCATGCCGGTGCAATACCGTTTGTCAGCTGATCTCTATCCTGTGCTGTTCTTCCCTGGGGTCCTTCTGCTTGGGGAATCTTACCTCCAGTACACCGTTGGTATACGATGCATGGATGTCGGCCGGATCTACGTTTTCGACCCTGAAGCTCCTCTGGCAGGAAACATGCCTTCTCTCTCTTCTCAGATACTTTATGTTCCCGTCCTCTTCCTTATTCTCTTCATTGTGGGAAGCGGAGATCGTGAGGATGTCGTTCTTAAGGTCAACAGAGATCTCTTCTTTTTCAAATCCGGGCAGTTCAGCCTGTACGATGTATTCATCATCCTTTTCGATCACATCGGTCGAGAATCCGGAAAACTTTTTCTCGAGCCCGTCATTGCTGCCGTTACTGCCTCCCCATAAAGGCGCGAATACGGTATTCAGCGTCTCGAAAGGGTCTCTCCAGAAATCGGCAAGTTCGTTATTGTTTCTGTAATTTCCGGTCTTGATCATTTTTGTCTCCTCCTTTATCTGTGCGGCGGTGTAAAAACACCGCCTGCTGACAGCCGTTTGTTCTTTGTTATGTATTTGTTATACATCGTATAGAACAACTATTCAATAAAGCACAGCTAAAAGAATCATAAACAAAAAATAAACTAGGCCTCCAGATTCTCCAGAAGGTTTATGACCAGTGCCGCACAGTGCCGGGCGGCTTTTCCCTCAAATTCATCATAGCTGACCTGCACGCTCTCATCCGCCTTGTCCGATATGGCGCGGATAATGACGAAGGGTATCTTATTGATATAGGCCGTCTGCGCGATAGCCGCTCCTTCCATTTCCACGCACATGCCGCCGAAGGTATCCGCGATCAGGTTCTTTTTCGCCCTCTCACTGATGAACTGGTCCCCGCTGAGCACCATTCCTTCAAAAACGCTGATATCGGGCGCCGCTTTCCTGCAGGCATCTGCCGCCTGCCGTACGAGCCAGGGATCCGCCGGGAATGCCTTTATCCCCATCTGGGGCACTTCGCCTTTGGCGTAACCGAATACAGACGCATCGACATCGTGGTGCATTGCACAGGCCGAGATCACGATATCGCCGATATTAGCCGCATTGTTCAGCGAACCGGCCACACCGGTATTGATGATATGCGTTACCCCATATACATCCGCGAGGATCTGCGTACAGGCGGCCGCATTTACCTTGCCGACGCCGCTCCTGACCAGTACGGTGCTGATGCCGCCGATCTGCCCTTCATAAAAGGTCATCCCCGCCTTTTCACTGACTTTTACACCTTTATCATCTTTGTTGTCCTGCATCATCCTGCTGCGCAGAAGTTCCGTTTCGACTTCCATCGCGCCGATGATACCGACCCTGATATCCTTATCCTTTTCCATCCATTCCTCCGCTTTGAAAATGTCTTCTTATCCGGATCCCGTCAGTCAGGGTAATTGAGGTGCGCATCATCGATGCAGTAAAGCGTTTCATCCAGATAGCGCTTCGCCAGATACTTTGCCATCCCCAGGTTCTGGTCCAGATAGTTCCCGCAGTCCCTGGCTGCCGCCCCCGGCACCTCGCCTTCAAAATCCCTGATAAACTCGAACATGCCCGTTACCAGCGGCACCACGTCCGCAGAAGTCAGTTCCCCTTCCAGGAGCATATAGGAGCCGGTACGGCAGCCCATCGGCCCGAAATAGACCGTACGGTCTTTGAATTCAGGGTGATTGCGCAGATAAGTGGCTCCAAGGTGCTCGATCGTATGCAGTTCCGCCGTATTCATTACCGGTTCCCTGTTCGGCCTGGTCATCCTTAAGTCAAATGTTGTGATCACCGTATCACCGAACCTGTCCGTCCTGGATACATAGATCCCCGGTTCCAGCGTCAGGTGATTGATGTTGAAGCTTGCAATTTTCTGAAGCTCTTTATGCTCTGCCATATCCTGTTCTTTCTCCATTTCCCGAGTAATTTATTAATTTTTTCTTAAATACTGAGCAGCAGATCAGATCTGTCCGCTGTTTTAGTAAGTGTATCCGCCGGAGGGCAAATTGTAAATCCCGGGAGCCATTGACAACCCGGCCTGCAGAAGCTTAAAGTGATAATGTCAAATTACTTATAATGTACTTTTAAGGAGGTATGGAACCATGAAATATGTATGCTCGATCTGCGGACACGTTTATGATGAAGACGCTGAAGGCGTAAAGTTCGCGGATCTTCCCGAAGATTGGGTCTGCCCTGTCTGCAAGGCTCCCAAGAGCAAATTCATCGCACAGGACGAAGGCGAAATGACATGGGCCGCCGAGCATGTAGTCGGCGTCGCGCAGGGCGCACCGGATGATATCATCCAGGGTCTTCGCGAGAACTTCACGGGCGAATGCTCGGAAGTCGGCATGTATCTTGCCATGAGCCGTGTAGCCTACAGGGAAGGTTATCCCGAGATCGGCGAATACTGGCGCAGGGCTGCCTTCGAAGAAGCCGATCACGCTGCCAGGTTTGCAGAACTCCTCGGCGAAGTCCTCACAGACTCCACCAAGAAGAACCTGCAGATGCGTGTGGATGCTGAGAACGGCGCGACCGCAGGCAAAACAGAACTCGCTAAGAAAGCGAAAGAACTCGGCCTTGACGCTATTCATGACACAGTCCATGAAATGGCTCGCGACGAGGCAAGGCACGGCAAGGCTTTCGCAGGCCTTCTGAAGAGGTATTTCGGCTAAGCCTTACCGCTTATATCAGGCGCTTTTAAAGCATTAAGGAGATGGGCATGTAAATGCTCATCTCCTTTTTTATGCTCCTATTGTTCTTCCTGCCCCGGCGCAGACCTTCTGATAACTATCCGTAATACTCCTTATACCATTTTGCATAGTTCCTGAGGCCTTCACGGATACCGATGGCCGGCCTGAAGCCGTAATCCTGTTCCAGGGCCGAGCTGTCGGCGTATGTGACAGGGACATCTCCCGGCTGCATGCCCACCAATTCCCTGTGTGCTTCAAAGTCATAGTCTTCGGGAAGCACGCCGGCACTTACCAGTTCTTCCTGTAAAGTGGAAACGTAATCGAGAAGGTTCTCAGGTGTCCCTCCGCCGATGTTGTATACAGCATAGGGCGGCAGAGGCAGACCGTCTTCTCCGTTCTTCTTTTCCGGTGCTCCCTGCATGACACGGAGGACACCCTCGACGATATCGTCGATATAGGTGAAGTCACGCCTGCAGTTGCCGTAGTTGAAGATCTGGATCGTCTTCCCGGCGGTCAGCTTCTGCGTCGCTGAAAAATAGAACATATCAGGTCTTCCGGCAGGGCCGTACACCGTAAAGAAGCGGAGTCCTGTGGAAGGGATGTTGTACAGTTTTGAATAGCTGTGCGCGAGCAGTTCATTGCTCTTCTTTGTCGCGGCATACAGGGAGACAGGATTGTCAACCTTATCATCGACAGAGAAAGGCACTTTTTTATTTCCTCCGTACACAGAAGAGGAAGAGGCGTAGACAAGATGCTCCACCGGATAATGGCGGCATGCCTCCAGGATGTTGTAAAAACCGATCAGATTGGATTCAATATAGGCATCCGGATGATCGATGCTGTATCTGACGCCGGCCTGTGCCGCAAGATTGACGACTACAGCGGGATGATATTCTTCAAACACCTTTGTGACCAGCTCTTTATCCGCGATACTGCCCCTGACAAAGACGTGCTTCACAGGCGATGTTTCTGCCAGCCGGCGGATCAATGACAGGCGGTATTCCTTTAATTCCGGGTCATAGTAGTCATTCATGTTATCCATGGAAATGACTGTACCGCCGGTCATTTCCCTTAACAGCCTCATGACCAGCCCCGCCCCGATAAAGCCCGGGGAACCGGTTACCAGAATAGTCTTATCGTTCAGATCAACAGTTGTTTTAGACATGATCGGTCCCTCCTGAACAGGTTCTATGTTTAGTCTTTCCGTTCCTGTAGTACGCGAACATATACTGCTGGTACACTCCGTTGTACGGTGCATATTCCTCCATCGGATATCCGGCCGGATACTCTGTCCCGATGGCCCTGCGGATCCACACGTCCACCGGGAACGCGTTGAGGCGGTGCAGACCGAACAGCAGCATGCAGCCGGCCACTTTCACGCCGACACCGTACAGCTTCGTAAGCTCTGTCATAGCTTCCTCATCGCTCTTTTTCTCAAGCGCGTCCGGGTCAAAAGTCCCTTTTGCCGCAGCAACTGCGGCCGCCCTGACATAACCGGCCCGGTAACCCAGCCTGCACGCAGCCAGTCTCTCGTCCGGAAGCGAAGCGATGCTTTCCGGTCCCGGAAACGTATAGAATGGTTCTCCCCTTTTATCTGTCCGTTCTTCTCCCGCCATCCGGCAAAGCAGCTCAATGGAATTCCGGATCGCCGGGATATTCCGGTTCTGGGAGATGATAAAACTGATCAGCGCTTCGAAGGGGTCCTGGCGCAGGATACGGATCCCTTTGCCCTCCGCGCAGGCTTTGGCCAGGAAAGGATCTTTTACCGGGTCTATCCTGCCGCGTATGGCGGCATAATCCTCCTCCAGGTCAAAGTAACCGCTCCAGATAGAGGAGAACTCTTCCTCTGAACAATCCAGTTCGAATTCGTCAATTCCTGTTCTTACCGCATACAGGCATCTGCCCGCGTGGATCAGGCGGCAGGTATCTTCTGAGAGCATTTTCCAGCGGAAACACTGTCCGCTGTCCGTGATCCGGGCAGGATCAAAATCATCTCCGGGAGTGAATCTCATTTACCGTTCCCTTATACTCCAGAACGCGATGCCGGCAGCAACGGATACGTTCAGCGAATCCACGCCCTTTTGCATGGGGATCATGACCGTAGCATCACAGGCATCGATAGTCTCATCGCCAAGCCCGGCCTCCTCGGTACCCAAAAAGACCGCGATCTTATCATTTTTCAAAAGAAGCGGATCGTCCGGCGTTACCGAATCGTCCTTAAGGGCCATGGCGGCACAGAAGAATCCTTTTTCCTTAAGTCTGCCCGCGATCCCGGCTGCCGTACCGTCATTTTCCAGCCTTATCCAGGGCACTGAAAAGACAGTCCCCATACTGACCCTGACGCATCTGCGGTACATAGGGTCTGTAGACGCTCCGGTCATGATCACCGCACCGATCCCGAGCGCTGCCGCGGACCGGAAAATGGCGCCTGCATTCGTCGGGTTCATCACATTCTCCAGTACCGCGATCCGGCTGGTGCAGTCAGTAATATCGTCTAATTTGAGAGGCGGTTTTCTGTACATTGCGCACAAAGCGCCTCTGGTCAGTTTATATCCCGTAATGTTCCGCAGCACATCTTCTTCCGCGATATACGCGGGCAGCTCATCATCGAGACCCGCGACCGGGCAAAGCCTGTCCAGCCATTCCATGTAGCGCGGTTCTGCAAGGAAAGAATAAGGCACGTATCCTGCTGCCAGCGCCCTTTCGATAACGACAGGTGTTTCGGCGACGAACAGTCCTTCCCTGACCGGCTCAAAATAATGTTTGAGCTGCGCTTCGTTCAGGCTGTGATAAAGGACCAGTTCGGGATCCCCAAGGTCATGCACTTCTATATACCTGATCTTCATCTTCCTGCCCCCGCCTTTCACTAATAAGTTCTTTCCGCGTCTATTGTATCGTATTGCCGGCAATTTTACATGGTTTGCTGATGACAGTACCCCTTGAAATAGTTTATTATTGATTTGTATGCGTTTATCTAAAAGGATCCTGATTTTTATAATCGGCTTTGCCGTCATATTCGCTGCCATCCAGTATGTTTTCCTTTTCCGCTGGGCAGCGTCCGAAGACTCAAGGACGACCGACCTTCAGTTCGAAGAAATGCCGGACGGTGCGGTTGACGTACTCTTTTTCGGCACCAGCGAGACCCATCAGGCCATAGCACCATCGATCATATTTGAGAGGTCAGGCATCACATCGTATAACATGGCCACTTCCTGGGGCAGCGCCACTGTCGTTTACCACAGGCTCGTCTATGCGCTGAAGCATCAGCATCCGAAAGTCGCGGTATGCGATTTCAGGGGCCTGTTCGACCCAGTCCTGTATGAAAGCGACTATATCCGGGCATATGAAAACTTCACGGACCGAAAGGTCAGGAAAGACATGCTGGACGATGCCTGCCGGGATGATAAGAGCCTTGACCGGATGGAGTTTTACCTGCCGATCCACCGCTATCACTCGTTATGGCATGATATGACGCCGGCAAACCTTCTGCCGCGCGGTTATATGAACCGGGATAAACTGCCCCCGTTTTTGCTTGGCGGATACCAGGCAGGAAAAGGCTATCACGGCGAACCTCCCCTGATCACCCCCGAGTTGTGGGACGATGCCGGATACAGCGACCCGATCGCCCCCGTGAACGCCGGATACTATACGAAATTTATCGATCTGTGTCATGAAAATGACATCACCGTTGTGTTCATCGGGTATCCTTTCATCTATCCCCCTGCCTATAACACCGGGATACAGGATACCCGCTTCAACTGGCTGACTTCGCAGGGCGTTTTCTATTATGACCTGAATAATTATGATTCAGTGACCGAACTCGGCATCATCCCGGAAGAAGATTATCTGGATGAAAGCCACTGCAGTTTCAGCGGCGCCGTAAAAGTCTCCGAAGCTGCCGCCGATATCCTGTCCGACCCGTATTACGGACTGGCGGACCACAGAAACGAACCCGGCTATGAAGTATGGGAAGGCCTGGCCGACCGGTTCAGGGTTTTTTATTCCGATGAGGAGAACCATAATTGATCAATACCGTTCTTGACGCATTTGAGATCACATTGGACAGATATCCGGATGCGCCGGCATTCGAAGATGAAAACTCTGCCCTTACATTCCGGGACCTCTATACGGGTTCACAGGTGATCGCGTCCAGGCTGGCTGCCGCACTGCCCCCGCGTACTCCTGTGCTTGTTTACATGCCGAAAAGTCCGGAAATGATCAGGGCTTTCCTCGGTGTCCTGTACGCAGGATGCTACTACATACCGGCAGACACCGATATGCCTGCGGAAAGGCTTTCGCATATCATCGGCACGTCCGGCGCAAAGGCTGTCATCTGTTCCCGCTCGGTCAGCTTACCGTCTGATCTGTTCACGGACAGCGGGATATACTATGCCGAAGATCTGGCCGATGCAGAACCGGGACCGGAGGACCTTAGCCTTCTTTCCGTAAGAAGGGCTGGCCTTACGGATGCGGACCCTGCATACGCGATCTTTACTTCCGGTTCGACGGGCATGCCCAAAGGAGTCCTGATCCGCCACTCTTCTCTGCTGAAGCTTGCGCAGTGGTTCGTTGAGACCTTCGGCATCGACAATACAGAAATCCTCGCCAACCAGAACGCATTCTTCTTTGACGGTTCCGTCAAGGAGATCTATGGTACGCTGATCAGCGGCGCGCATATGTATATCGTACCCAGGAAACTGTTTGCCCTGCCTGCCCGCCTGATTGCATACCTGAACGAGATCGGGGCGACCCTGATCAACTGGATGCCTTCCATCCTCTGTATGATCGTCAAATTTAAGACCTTTGCCAAAGTCAGGCCTGAAACGGTCCGTAAAGTACTCTTCGCTGGCGAGGTCATGCCGGTCCCACAGTTCCTTGAATGGCATAGGGCCCTCCCGGACGCTCTCTTCGCCAATCTCTACGGTCCGACAGAAGCCACTGTAGACAGTACATATTATATTGTCGGCAATGCTTTTATTGAAAAATGCGAAGCCGCGCTGGCTGCATCATCCGGGGATACCTCCGCTGCCGGATCGCTGTCCATCCCGATCGGGCGTCCCTGCAGCAATACGGATGTATTCCTTTTAGATGAAGATGATCAGCCCGTACTGCGTCCCGGTATCGCCGGGGAGATCTGTATCCGGGGCACTTGTCTTTCTCCCGGTTACATAAATGACCCGGAAAGGACTGCGGAAGTCTTCGTGCAGAATCCGCTCAATTCCGGATATGAAGAACGCATCTACCGCACAGGCGATTATGCAAGGTATAATGAAGAAGGTGATCTTGTCTTTATCGGCAGGCGGGACAGCCAGATAAAGCATATGGACCACCGTATAGAACTTGGCGAGATAGAAGAAGCAATTTCCCGTTCCGGACAGGCCGCAAGAGCATGCGCCGTGTACGATGCCGGCCGCGGCAGGATCATTGCCTTTTATGAATCCGTCGCGGATGTACCGGACGGTACCGACGATCAGGAACAGTTGATCAACGGACTTAAGGAAATACTGCCCGCCTATATGCTGCCCAGGAAACTGGTCAGGCTTTCCGCGCTTCCTTTGACACCTGGCGGGAAGATCGACAGGCAGGCTTTGATCAATACTTATCTGAACCAATGATGTGAGGTGACTATGATCCGCAAACAGATACTGGAGATCCTGGAAGAAGTTTGTCCGGGAGTCGATATCGAAAGCCAGACCGCGCTCTTTGACGACGGCATCATCGCATCCTTCGACGTGATCCATATCATGTCGGAGCTGATGGATGTTTTCAATATCGAGATCGATGCCGATGACATCGAGCCTGAGAACATCAATTCGCTGGACGCCCTTGTAAACCTCGTCGAATCCAGGCTTTCATAAGATGGAGATCACTTCCGTCCTGTATCCGGCATTCCTTATCGTATTCCTGGCAGTTTACTTTGCTTTGTCAAAGAGCCGCCTGCAGATCTATGCCATTCTTGCCGCGTCACTCATCTATATGACGTACAGCAGCGGGATCAGCGGCACGCTTATCTGCATGCTGCTGTGCCTTTTTTTGTGGCTGATCGGAAAAAAGCTCAAAGGTTCCCGTCCGCTGTTCTTCCTTAGCCTGTTCCTGGACCTGGGTCTGCTCCTTTATTTCAAGTTCTTCACCGGCATATTTGATTCTCTGTTCACGGCAGTGACGGCGGGTGAAAGGATCTCGATCCGTCTCCTTGCCGCGCCGGCCGGGCTCTCCTATTTTTCACTTTCAGTGGCCGCTTATCTTGTGGACTGCTATAAAGGCAAGATAGAAGCGGAAAAGAATTATTTTCACTTTCTGACATTCGTTACATTCTTCCCGGCCCTCCATCAGGGGCCTTTCAATCTCTATAAGAATCTGATGCCCCAGCTGCGCGAAAGGCATGTGTTTTCGGAATCCGCCCTCATCAGCGGGGCGCAGAGGATCCTCTGGGGCTATTTCCAGAAAATGGTGATCGCCGACAGGCTGCATATCTTTGTCAGCAGCGCCGTTCCCGAATCGTCCGTGACCGGTATCGTACTTTTCTTTACAATGATCCTGTACAGTTTCCAGATCTATGCAGACTTTGCCGGCGGGATCGATATCATCATGGGCGTGACGGAGATCATGGGGATCGGGCTGCCGGAAAACTTCCGTTCCCCCCTTGCCGCCTCAAGTGTCTCGGACTTCTGGAAGCGCTGGCACATCACACTGGGCACCATCATGGAAAAGTACGTTTACTACCCTCTGGTCCTCAGTAAAAAAATGCGTTCCGCTTCAAAGCTGATAAAAAACAAATATTTAAGCAGGGTATTTGCCGCTGCCGCCGCCAATTTCCTTGTATTTATCCTGGTCGGCATCTGGCATGGCACCGGCTGGAATTATGTCGTATACGGCATCTACCAGGCTGTATTCACGACATCGGCGATCCTTTTGGCGCCCGTATACAAAAACATAAGGTCTGTCCTGCATATCGGGAACGGGAATATCCCATACCGCATCTTCATGTCGGTCAGGACCTTTATCATCCTGGTCTTCGGCCGGTATTTTACGAGGGCGGGCTCCCTTGCCCTTGCGTTCGAAATGTTCCGCAGGACGTTTATCTCCGCCTCGGCGTGGCGTCCGTCCCTCCTGTTTGACGGTACGCTCCTGGGATACGGGCTGGAGATCAAAAACCTGATCCTTGCCCTTATATGCATGGCGCTGATGGTCGTGGTCGACGTTATCCATTACAGGAATATCCGGTTCCGCGATCACCTCATGACAAAGCCGTTCCCTGTGCGGCTCGCTGTCTATTATGCCCTTATCTTCGGCATTATCATCTTCGGTATCTACGGCGAAGAATACTCGGCTTCGGCATTTATCTATGCCCAGTTCTGATATCCGTCAAAATGACAGAAAAAAGGATCCGGCAGGCCTGCTGCCGGATCCTTTTTCAGTTTTTAGTCTTTTAAGTTTTTCAGATGTTCATCAGGTCCGCGAAGGCCTTCAGGGCACCGTCGGTATCGTGGGCCAGGACGCGCTTGCTTAAGATCTTGCCGAGCTGGACACCTTCCTGGTCAAAGCTGTTGATATTCCAGATAAAGCCCTGGAACATGACCTTGTTCTCAAAATGCGCGAGCAGGGCGCCGAGTGCTTCCGGTGTAAGCTGTTCGCCGATAATGATGCTGCAGGGACGGCCGCCGTCAAAGTTCTTGTTGGGATTCTCATCATCCTTGCCGCAGGCGAAAGCCATGATCTGTGCAACGACATTCGCGCAGAGTTTCTGCTGGCTCGTGCTGCCCTGGATATCCATATCAAGACCGATCTGGCTGTTCTTAAAACCGATGAACTGGATCGGGATGATATTCTTCCCCTGGTGCAGGAGCTGGTAGAAAGAATGCTGTCCGTTGGTGCCGGGCTCGCCGAAGATAACAGGGCCTGTCACATAGTCAACGGGCTCGCCGAAGCGGTTGACGGATTTGCCGTTGGATTCCATATCCAGCTGCTGGAGATGGGCAGGGAAACGGGAGAGCGCCTGGGAATAAGGCAGTACGGTCGTCATCTGGTATTCCAGGACATTTCTTTCATAAACACCGATCAGCGCATCCAGGAGAGCCGCGTTCTTTGTAATATCCGTTTCTTTGGCCAGCCTGTCTTCCTCTGCCGCACCGTTTAAGAATCTCGCGAATACATCGGGACCGAAAGCAAGTGAAAGGACTGCTCCGCCGACACATGAAGATACGGAATAGCGCCCGCCGATATAATCATCCATGAAGAATGCAGCCAGATAGTCAGTGGAAGAAGCCATGGGCGACGTCTGGCTGGTGACCGCCAGCATGTGCTTTGAAGGATCCACACCTGCATCCTTCAGCGCGTTGCGTACGAAGGATTCGTTGGTCAGTGTCTCCAGTGTTGTTCCCGATTTTGATACCACGATGAACAGCGCGTGGGGAATATCGGTCTCCCGGAGCACGGCTGCGGCATCGTCCGGATCCACGTTGCTGATGAACTTTGCTTCCATACGGAGCTCGCCGTTGGTCTTGGCCCAGTTTTCGAGAGCCAGGTAAACCGCGCGGGGGCCAAGGTCACTGCCGCCGATACCGATCTGCACCACGGTCGTGAACTTCTCGCCGGCTGCGTTGGTGATCTCGCCGGAGTGGACGCGTTTCGCGAACTCGGCGACCTTCTGCTGCTGGCCGGCATAGAATTCTCTCTTGTTAACACCATCGGCGATGACGTCTTCACCAAGCTGGCCGCGGCAGAGCTGGTGCAGGACATGCCGCTTCTCCCCGGTATTGATGACTTCGCCGTTATAGAGCGCTTCATATTTTTCCGTAAGCTGCGCTTCGGACGCCAGCTCGGAAAGGACGCCCAGCACTTCGTCGTTAACGGCTTTCGCCGCATAATTGTAGGAAAGCCCGGCCGCCATCGGCACACTGTACTTCGCGACGCGCTGCGCGCCGTTCTCTCCCGCCATCTCTTCTTTTAAAACTACACTGTCTTTAAGCTGAAGCAGCTTTCCGTAAGCTTCCAGCGTATCAAGATTCTTCCAATTCACCATTTTTGATCTCCATGTTTATGCTTCCAGCAGCTCTGCCGCTTTCTGCAGTTCTTCAATAATACTTATGTGCTGGGGGCAGGCCGCTTCGCACTGTCCGCACTGGACACAGTCTGAAGCTTTGCTGCCGCCGCCGGTGGCCCATCTGTATCCGCCCTTGGCGCCTTCCAGGTTCTCATAGACCATATACTGGTTCACGGCCCTGAAGATACCGGGGATATTGATCTGCATCGGGCAGCCTTCCGTACAGTAATGGCAGCCTGTGCAGGGGATGGACTCAATGCTTGCCAGCGTTTCCTGCGCCTTTTTGATCACTTCCATTTCCGCTTCTGTCAGCGGCTTGAAATCCTTCATGAATGTGGCGTTGTCCTTCATCTGTTCCATGTTGGACATGCCGGAGAGGACCGTGATGATGCCGTCCTGGGAGGCAACGAAGCGGATCGCCCATGAAGCGGGGGAAGCATCCGGATCGGCCGCCTTGAAGATATCCAGAACCGACTGCGGAGGCTGCGCCAGCGTACCGCCCTTGACAGGCTCCATGACGACTACGGATTTCCCGTGCTTCCTGGCCATCTCAAGGCATGCTTTTGACTGCGTGCCCGGGTCTTCCCAGTCAGCATAGTTGATCTGCAGCTGGACGAATTCCGCATCCGGATTGTCGGTCAGGATCCTGTCCAGTACGTCCGGTTTGTCATGGAAGGAGAAGCCCCAGTGCTTCACTTTGCCTTCCGCTTTCAGCTGTCTGGCAAAGTCGAACAGATGATAATCCTTGTAGGTCTCATAGTTATCGGCACCCATGGCGTGCAGGAGATAGAAATCAAAGTATCCCGCCCCGGTGCGCTCAAGGCTGATCACGAACTGTTTCTTGGCTTCTTCTTCATTCGCGGCAGCGCGCGCGTTCAGCTTGGTCGCCAGAGTGAAGCTCTCCCTCGGATAACGGTCCACGAGCGCTTCCTTTGCCGCTCTTTCCGAGTTGCCGCCGTCATATACATACGCAGTGTCAAAATAAGTCCCGCCGGAAGCGATGAAGAAATCGACCATTTCCTTCACCTGCTCAATGTCGATGGCAGGCTGTCCGTTTTCAGCCTTTACACCGTCAAGTTTGGGCAGACGCATCAGGCCGAAGCCCAGTTTGTGTATCTCTTTTCCGAAATAATCGCTCATTCTTTAACCCCTTATCCTGTTAGTCTCACTATAGTTGCACTATGCGAAACTGCCGGAAGAAAGATCTCCGTGATGTCCTTCATCCTGATCTTCAGGCTGGACGTATTCACGCAGGGATGGCACCCCAGATACTCATCCTGCAGAATGCTCTCTTCGATCAGCAGCTGCACTTTCTGTTCTGTATCGTTCATAAGTCCCATGACGCTCATCGCGCCGGGCGTTATGTCCAGATACTCTTTCATTTTATCATGCGAGGCAAAGGAAAGTCTCGCGCTTCCTATCTGGGCGGAGAGGTCTTTTGTCTTAAACGGAAGATCTCCGGGCATCATCAGGAGATAAAAGCTTGTTTCCTGTCTGTTGCACAAAAACAGGTTTTTGCACATTTTGATGCCCAGGACCGCGTCGATCTCCTCGCAGGCCTCCATCGTAAAGGCAGCCTCGTGATCGGCCCGTTCATACTTTATGCCCAGACTGTCCAGAAAGTCGTACGTCCTGATCTCCGCTTCCGCCCGGCCTTTTGTCTCCGCCGGCCGCCCCTGTTCCGGTTCAGGTCCCATTTCAGGCGATCCCCTTTTCTTTCGCGAGCTTCGTCAGCGCGTCCGCTATACGTTCAAAGCAGGCGGCCGCATCCCCGTCGTCCGAAAAGCATGCGCTGACGATCCGGATGAATCCTTCTCCGCACGCACCGTACTGGCTGCCCGGATTGACCATGATCAGCGCTTCTTCCCGCAGATAATCCACGATCTCCTGCGAAGTACCCAGCCGTGAAACATCGAGCCAGGAAAGGATCCCGCTTTCCGAAGGCCGCATCCGGACGCCCGGAATGGCGGAAAGGATCCCGTAGGCCAGCATTCTGCGCCTGTCGAGCCTCTCCTTATATCCAGGAAGTATCGTATCGTCGTGCAGTGCGGCGATGCATCCGAAAGTGGACATCGTATTCGGCGCGCCGAGGACATTCACAGCCGCCCCGTAATAGACATCCATCATATGGTCATCCGCATACAGATATCCGATCCTGTAGCCGGACAGGCCATAGCCTTTTGACATCGAACAGACCGTGACCGTCCTCTCCCACATGCCCGGAAGCGTGCAGGGTGAGACAAATTCTATACCGTCGAAGATATGGTCTTCGAACGCCTGGTCGCAGACAAGTACAAGGTCGTTGTCCACGATGAACTTCGCCAGCTCCTCCAGGTTATCCTTACGGTAAACGACTGTCGTAGGATTGTTCGGATGGGTCAGAAGCACCATTTTTGTCCTATTCGTCAGGCGTTTTTCCATCTCTTCGATATGGATCCTGTAATTGTCGTCATACCAGGTCGGGACACTGACCGCTTTTGCGCCCAGGAGCGTACAGTTGAGATAGTTGCTGGCATAGCAGGGATCCGGGACCAGCACTTCATCCCCTGCTTCCAGGAACGGCATCATGGCCATCATCAGCCCGGAATCAGAGCCGGGGGCAATCAGGATATTCCGGCTGGGATCAAGCTTCAGACCGTCCTTTTTTTCAATATGCTCCGCCAGCGCCTGGCGCAGTTCCAGCATGCCTATCGGCAGGGTATAGTGGGAAGGGAAACCCGTTTCCAGCGCCTCCACCGTTGCCTTCAGGACAGATTCCGGGATGGAAGGATCCGGATAGAACATGTCCGCCCATGCCATATTGACACCGCCCGCAGCCTGGAACTTTGCCGCGCCTTCGCCTACATCCGCCTTCTCAACGCTCAGGAAGAGGCCTCCCTGGAGGTCTCTGAACCTGCCGTTCATTTTTGTCTTAATGTCAAATGCCATAATTCCCCACCAATATGATCAGTCAGGATGATCAGAGTTCCGCGATCGCTTCGATCTCGCAGAGTACGCCCTTGGGAAGCGCTTTAACGGCTACGCAGCTCCTGGCCGGTTTGCTTACGAAATACTTCTCATATACAGCGTTGAAATCTGCAAAATCGCCCATATCGGCGATAAAGCATGTGGTCTTAATGACTTTTTCCATGGAACTTCCGCCCGCTTCGATAACAGCGGCGACATTTTTGCAGCTCTGCTCTGCCTGGGCGGCGATGCCTTCCGGCACATTGCCCGTTGCGGGATCCACCGGTATCTGGCCCGATGAGTATACGATGCCGTTCGCGACCATCCCCTGGGAATAAGGGCCGATGGCTGCAGGTGCGTTAGCGGTTGAGATTACTTTCATGATAAATACCTCCGAATTCAAATGCTTTGATACAAATTAAATTATATCACCGTATCAGGGTACAACAACACCATCCCGGGCCGGTCGTCCGGTTCAGAGCTTTCTTAATACTTTTGCCGGATTGCCGGCGGCCACGGTATTTGCCGGTATATCCTTCGTAACGACAGCACCCGCGCCGATGACGGCATTTTCACCGATCGTCACACCGGGCAGGATCGTACAGCTGCCGCCTATCCAGACATTGTTTTCAAGCACGATGGGCTTCCCCGAAACATATCCTGCTGCCCTGCGTTCCGGATCCAGCGGATGGCTGACGGTGTACAGCCCTGTCATCGGTCCTATCATACAATTGTCGCCTATGATGATGGGGGCTTCATCCAGAAGCACACACTGGAAATTGATAATGCAGTTTTCCCCGACGTGTATGTTGTATCCGAAATCACAGTAGAAAGGCGGCTTGATATAGAGCCCTTTACCGCACGATCCGAACAGTTCACAGGCAATGTCAAAGATCTTTCCCGTATCTTCTGCCGGAGTCTGGTTGATCATCTGTGTGATCATCCTGGCACGCTTCTTTGCCTCTACGATCTCCGGATCGTTATTCCAGTATTCCTCCAAGGATTTCTGTTTTTCCAACTCAGTCATTATAAACTCCTTTTTGCATTGTCCGCCGGGCTGATGCACAGTTCTCCGGCACGCTCCCGCTCTGATGCCGCTGGCAACGGTACATAAGGGACCTGAAGGACGGTCCCCAAGTACCGGCCGCGGCATAAGGCACGGAGAACCGTTACATCAGCCTGACGGACAGTTCACGAAAAGTCAGATATCCTGATCATATCACCGCATGGTTCAGCCATCTGCCGGATCTGAACCGGAAATAATGAATAATGGCGCGGATCGTCCAGTCAGAGAACATGCCGATCCAGACCGCGATCGGTCCGAAGCCGCAGACCCTTATCAGAATAGTCGCCAGGACGACCCGGCAGAGCCACATACTTAAACTGGACATGATCATGTTGAATTTCACATCGCCGGCCCCCCTGAAGCCATAGGGCACAATAAAGGCAGCCGACCAAACGACAGGTTTGACCAGGGTGATCCAGCCCATCATCCAGATACACATATCCGCGCTCGCGGGTTCCATTCCGGCGAGCCATACCACCGGCCTTGTGATCGCATATACGAACAGGCAGGAAGCAGTCACTGCTGCCTCTCCGATCAGATATATTTTTACAATATAGTATTTCGCTTCTTCCGTCCGGCCCGCGCCGATACACTGGCCCACTACAGTCATGAGCCCGAGCCCGATGCCGATACCGGCGATCCCGTTCAGGTTTTCCAGGATATTAGTCATAGCCTGGGCCGCGATCGCCGCTGTTCCCAGCGTCGATACAGACGACTGGATGGCCAGTTTGCCAAACTGGAACATACCGCTTTCTATCCCTGCCGGGATCCCGACCGACAGGATCTTCAGGATGACAGTGAAATCCGGGCGCATTGACAGGTATCTGTCGATCACGATGATCTGTCTGGGCAGCCTCAGGAAAGCAAACACGATAACAGCCAGAAGTATGCGTGATATCAAAGTTGACAGCGCGGCGCCGAAAACGCCCCAGTGAAACACGAAAATGAAGATGGCATTACCGGCAATGTTAACGGCGTTGCAGATAACGGAGACTGTCATCGGGAAACGGCTGTTGCCGCCTGCTCTGTAGAACGCCGCCCCGGCCTGGAACAGCGCAAGGAACGGGAAAGATGCTGCCGTCACCAGGAAGTACACCTGCGAATTGCGCATGACGGCTTCTTCCACCGTCCCGAACACCAGCCGCAGGATCGGCGTACAGAATATCATGCAGGCAGCTGCCGCAAGACAGGAAATGAAAAGGATCGTCAGCACGACCTGTCTGGCCGCGCTGTTGGTCCGGGCTTTGTCCCCATGGCCGATATACTGTGAACAGACGATCGTTCCCCCCGTCGCCAGCGCGGCGAAGACCTGGATCACCAGGATATTAATGGAATCGACCAGGGAAACAGCGGAAATGGCAGCGCTGCCGACCCTGGATATCATCATCGTATCCGCCATTCCCATAAAAGAAGTAAGAAGCTGCTCCACGATCAGCGGGAGGAGCAGCTTTTTCAAAGAAATACTATCAAACAGCAGATCGCT
Source organism: Lachnospiraceae bacterium (assembly GCA_017474455.1). GTDB lineage: Bacteria > Bacillota > Clostridia > Lachnospirales > Lachnospiraceae > CAG-791. The sequence continues at coordinate 172,820 of JAFVHP010000037.1, read as the reverse complement.
GAAATCGATCCTGTTTCGGTCAAATAATCTGCCGGCATTGTCTCCGCGCGGTCTGCGCGGCACTGAAGTTGTCATTATATCCTTCCTGATACATTTTTTACGCTAGTGCTTTTGCCCGTTTTTTCTGGCTGAGGGCATAAGCGACTACGCAGACCACACAGATGAAGGAGATGACAGCGGCCAGTCGGTAACGGTATACGACCATATCAGAATGAAATACCTTCGCAGCAACAGTCGTAAGTACCGGAGAAGCGAAGTTGCCAAGCTGCGCACCCATCAGTGTCATAGTCAGTGCCATGGATGAGATCCTGCCTCCCGTCTGTGTGGCATTTGCCAGTACGACGGGCATAACAAAAGGTATGCCGCAGCAGGCCAGCATGCCGCCGATGACTACCGGCGGGACATTGGGGCTGATCGAAACGAGAAAGTCGCCCAGGCACATGGCAGCAAACCCCACGCCAACTGTAAACAGGCCGATCTTCTTCGTCAGGAAACCTACAACCAGTCCCATAAGGCCTGAGAACAGAAGAAATACAGTCATCATTGTACCGGCCGTACCGGAATTGCCAATGCCTTTTTCGGAAAGATAATAACCGATGTTCGTATTGAGGACGTTGTAGATAACGCCCATCATGAAGGCAAAGATTACGGAAAAGATGACACCCGGAACATAGCACTTCTCTTCGGACGAGGCCGCTCCGCCTGCTCCTCTGTTCTTTGCTTTCTGTCTCTCCGCTTCCACTTCCTCCTGAGAATTTTTCAGGAAGAACAGGCTCGCAAATAAAGGGATCAGCGCGATGAGATAAGCCAGATAACCGAGATACCAGTTTTTCTGTACCAGTCTGCCGCTGATAAAGGTGATAAGCATGGTACCGGCACTGGCAGCGAAGGCCTGCAGGCCAAGGACGGTTACCTTCTCGGAACCGACGAACAGGTCATCGATAACGATAGTGCCGACTGTAACTGTGAAGCCGGCACCGATACCCAGGACGATCGACCACAGATAAAGGATACCGACTGAATTGTGAAACAGCGCGCCGAGAATCGCGAATGCCGATACAACAGCCGCACCGAAAGCGCACAGATACCTGTGCTTGATCTTCCTCGCGAGGAAAGAAGACGGAATGATCGTCAGCAGCACGAACAGTGCCGGCAAAGTCTGGATAAACTGGATCTTTGAGTCCGGGGCTTCCGGAAACGCTTTCCCGATCTGCGCCAGCATGGCCGACATACCTACACCGTGCATCTGCAGCAGGGAGATCATAATCACCGCAAGCGCCCATAATTTCTTTTTATTTGACATGATCGTACATTCTCCGTTTCTTTAACATCTCCATCAGCAAAGCCCGGAGCCTGAGCCGATGTGTAAACAGGCAGTTTAACTATGATTGAATATTCGGTGTTTGTCAATTGACTTCACCGACAAAAAGACCGTGCGGTACCCGATGAAACCCGGGTATACCGCACGGTCTTTCGTTCAGTCGGATACTGTCTGCATACTGCAGCATCAGTGCTTACTGTTTACTCTTATTCTTATGATCCGCTTCCGCGATCAGCCTGGAGAGCATTTCATGATGGCGCCTGACTTCCTCTACTTCATTCGGAAGTCCTTCATAGCCCATATCCTGCTGGCTCCTCTGGCCCTCATATTCGGAATCGATATATCCGTCATAACCGCAGTCGGCAAGGATGCCGATAACTTCGGGATACATGATCGACTTGTCTTCGTACTGGCCGGGCTTGCCGGGGATCTCGGTCATTTCATAGAACTTGCCGTGGATGCAGTAGATATAAGGGATAATGTCATACAGATCCAGCGGATCGGCAGATGCGCCTCTGAACATGAAGCTGGCATACCTGGATGCGAAAAGATCCGGATAAGCTTCTTTGCCCCATGCGAAGAATGCTTCTCTGTCTTCTCCGATTTCATCATATTTTACAAGGACCTCATCCGCTGCCTTGAAAGAATCGTCTTTTGACAGGCCGGCACGGAGCGCATATGCGAGCATGACACGGCAGGGCTTGTTCTGGAAAATACCCATGTCAGGCTGAAGTCCGTAGTGCTTTGTCCCGGTCCTCTGGATGAACGCGATATCCCTGGCAACTGTCTCGCCCCAGTCAACGCCCCTCTTAGGCTTGATCGGGCTCGGTGCATGGACTTCATTCGTCAGGCGGATATCCAGTTCCTCAGCAAGGGGAAGGGCTATCTCCACTGCTTTAAGGGGAACATTGTGGCAAAGGCGCATGTTCCTGAAGCCCATCTTCTTGGCCAGTCTGATATCATATTTAAGCCTCTCGGCACACTCCGCATCGGTCAGGACATGATCGCGGAACTGCAGGGTGTCCATGTAGGTATCCATCGTTGTGGGTGTCAGGCCCCATCTTGCGATCTCATTGTTCCACTCGAAGAAGAAGCTCTCCGGCGGCATGGGATAATGGGGGATCGTGCATTCGCTGATGATCTCGATCCCGTCTGCGCCGCGAAGATTGTTCGCGACTTCCTTAAGTTCATCCTTCCATGTCATGGTATGAAAGAATTCATTCTGCTGATAGCTGTATAATGATACACCTCTTTTGATCATTGTCATCTTCCTCCCTTCTTACTGAAGCTCAAGATCGAAATGGCAGGGCCTCATCTGCTTGCCGCCGCCTTTGCCGGGCTTCGGAGGATTGACGACCCATTCGTCATCATGTGCCTGATATCCGTATGCGTCCATAGTGGAAGGAAGATAATCCAGGCTGTGCATACCGGGTGCAAGTCCGCCTTCTTTCTTTACATACAGCATTGCCTCATCCTGCAGATCCCAGTGTTCAAAGGGATATTTGATAAGCTCTTCCATAGTTCTGGGCGGCATTCCGTTCAGCTCGAGGCAGTAATCCTCCGTGCTGAATTCTTCCCCGTCCATGCAGACATAAAAGTCATTGACTAGGGAAACATAGATTCCGCGGTAGTTGGAAAGCCTTACGCCGAACTTGAATCCGACTGCCTTTCCGGACGCGTCATATACGTTCTCCAGTGAATCGCTTCTTACCAGAAAGCTGTCAAACATACTCTTACTTCACTCCTTTCCTAAAAGTAAACCCTTATACACTTCTGCCACCTTTACGAACAGGCCCGTGTTCTCTTCAGGTCGTTCATAATATAGCTTATTAATTATACCACACCCGCCATTATCTGTGAATAATTTTGAGCAATACGAGCATCATTCAACACCCTGTTTCTATTCACTCAAACAAATTTGATCGTGCACTCAATATTTATGGACAGCTATAGTTTGTTAATGACGGCCTTACAGATCATATGTGCCCTGCGCGGATTATGCCGCGGTCGTTACTTACGCAGCGTAAAAAACGGGCGGAGACCGCCCGTTTTGCTGCGTTATGTAACGTGACCAGCGGCATCATAGCGAAAGCGTCCCGCAGGGCACATATGATCTGTGAGGCCGGACCTATTAAACTTACTTCCGTCTCCTCTTTCTCCTTACCCGGTTGATATGTCTTTCAAAGTCCCCGTCCTCGATGAAGCGGGCCAGTACGAGCTGTTCGAACACAGGCACGGTACAGGCATAGAAAGCGTTCTTTTCCAGCATTGCCCGGTATCTTTCGCCCGGCAGTACCATATAGCCGATCCTGACCGACGGGGATATGGTCCGGCTGAAGGTGTTCATATAAATGACGTGGCGTTCGGGTTCGAGCAGGAACAGCGTGTCTTCCGCTTTTGTGGATATAGAAAATTCCGAATTGTAATCATCCTCGATCACATAGGCATCCCGCTCCAGCGCCCACCGGATATATTCTTTTCTCTTTGAAGCCGTCGCGGTTATCCCGCTCGGGTAGCTGGTAAAGGGCGTTACATGCAGGATATCGGCAGTGCATTCGCGCAGCCGGCTGCTGACGATCCCGTCCGGCCCCAGTTCCAGCGCTTCCACACTGACTCCCTCTGCCTCATAGACAAGCCTGATCTTATTGTAGGAAGGGTCTTCGATGGCATACCTTTTTTCCCTGCCCAGTATCCTTACAGCCATGGTGTACAGGTATTCCGCGCCTGCACCGATCAGGATCTGCTCCGGCCGCACGTCCATGCCGCGGCTTCGTAAAAGATAGGATGCCAGCGCCTGTCTGAGTTCGGTGCAGCCGGCTCCCGGAGAGGGCTCCAGGATCCTGTCCGAATAATCCAGGAGGATCCGTCTCATCGTCCTGGCATAAACAGAAAAAGGGAATTCTTCCGGATCACGCTCTGTGATCGCGCTGCCGGAGACTGCCCCTTCATACCGCCGCCCAATCCCGGCCGCATCCGGTCCTGTCCTTTCCGGCAGGCTGTCCGCTTCCGTATAGATCACATAGTACCCGCTCCGCTGCCTGGCTTCCAGATAGCCTTCCTCTTCCAGCAGTGCATAGGCATGCTCGACCGTGATCAGGCCGGCCCCCGTTTCTTCGGAAAGCAGCCTCTTGGAAGGAAGTTTATCCCCGAATTCAAGCACACCGCCGGTGATGTCACGGCGGAGCTGTTCATAGAGCTGCATGTATGCCGGCGCAGCGCCGGCAGAGCGGTCGATCCGGTATTTCAATTCATTCCTTCCCTGTTATCGTAAAAACAGTGATCTTATGGGCAAACGCCGGTTCGCCGATATACTGCATGGTATGCACGGCGTTATCTGCCAGCGGGCCTTCATATCCGAAATGGAGATGCCCGGCAAGTACAGCCGCAACGGGTGAATCATCCGCATAGAGAAGATCGATCAGGTCCGCCGTATTCGAATCCGGATAATGATACCCGTCCGGTCCCCAGAACAGGTTCCTGCCGTCCGGCGACTGCCTGCAGGCCCCGGCGAGGCCCAAATCTGTTTCCGGCTGGAAAGGCACGTGTGTAAGGAAGATGGCCGGAATGCCTCTGTCCCTGCATTCCGACAGATAATACTGCACCCAGTAAAGCGCGTCCGCCGATATCTGAGATGTGCTGTTGTTGTAACCGATGATCCACAGCTCCGGAAGCTGTATGAGCAGCACATCGCTGTTGTCTGCCACCTCATCCTGCCATTGTTTTACATCTTCCGCAGTCACGGATCCTTCACTGTACCAGGTGCCTGTATCGTGATCCGCCCTGACATACATCACCGGGGCGCTGATCATCCCGATCCCTTCAGAAAGAACGCGCAGGGCATTCGGTGTGCAGAAATCGACCATATCCCCGCCCAGGAGCACGGCATCCGCTTCAAGGCTGTTCAGTCCGGACACCAGTTCCGGCCAGTACGCGGCGGAAGAAAGGCCGCCTGCTTCAAAGGCTTCATACCGGCTGTCCACAGTCTCCTGCGCGGCCGGATCAATATATCTGCTGCCCGGTGCTTCTGAAGCGGAGGTGTCCTCTTCGGCTATGATATGCAGGTCCGATATAAAGACCAGTTTATATGTATCTTTTAACCCGTCACAGGCGATCGTCCTGTTAATAACAGAAGCAGACGGCAGCTGTGCTTCTGCGGCCGCATTGCCGTCCGCTGTCTCCTGTATCCCGGCAGCGTCTGTGCAGCCCGCAGTCAAAAAGACAGCTGCCGCCAGAGCAGCTGTCAGTTTTACCAGACAGTTTCTGATCATATATCGGACTTGACCAGTCATCATTACTCCTGTACGAAGCTTATCTTTCCGTCGTCGATCGAAGCGATCCTGGCCAGGCTGTATAGAGGATATCCCGCTTCACGCAGGAGCTTCCCGCCTTCCTGGAAGCTTTTCTCGATGGCGATCCCGATGCCGCCGACCTTTGCGCCGGCCTGGTCGCAGATGGATATCAGTCCCTGCAGCGCTTTGCCCACCGCCAGGAAATCATCCACCAGCAGTACCGTATCACTGCTGTTAAGGTATTTTTTCGAAAGAGTGACGGTATACTCCTGTCCATAGGTGAAAGACATGACTTTTGCCGTATAAAGGTCGCCGTCAAGGTTTTTGCTCTTTGCCTTTTTGGCAAACAGTACCGGTACGCCGAAATATCTTGCCGTCGGCACGGCGATAGCTATACCGGACGCTTCCACTGTTACTATTTTAGTGATCCCGGCATCTTTGAACTTCTCATAAAAGGCTTTTCCGACCTCATCCAGAAGGCCTACGTCCAGCTGGTGGTTGAGAAAGCTGTCGACTTTGACCACATTTCCGGGCCGTACCTGGCCGTCCTTTAAGATCCTCTCTTCCAGAAAATTCATCCGCATCCCTCCCATAAAGATAAATGGCTCTTATAGTCTGATTATAAGGTCGTCCGGTGAATTTACAAGAAGGACCCGGATGTTTTCAGGCTCTGTTTTTCACGCCTGCCCTGTCACGCGTATAGACGGAGAACAGCTGCCACATCGCCCTGAGCCGCAGGGCCAGGCCCCTGATAAATGAGCTGCCGGCTTTTTCCAGATAGACCGTATAGAGCGCTTTTCCAAATTCCGCGTTATCCCGCAGATCTTCCCCGTCGGGCTCATGATCCCCGTAACTGTACGCGTACCAAACGTAAACACTCTTTACCGCCTGCTCATACAGGTTTCTGGCATCGATATTATCCTCAGCTTCTGCCAGCCTTGCGGCGGTCTCCAGCATGGTCTCGTTGTCACCGCGGCCCTTTTCGGCCGCTTTGTGCCCGGTCAGCTCTAAAATGAGCCACCTGGCATCCTTCTGCTCCATCATCATCCGCTCCATCAGGCCGGCCCGTCTGTACCTCTGGTTCAGCCAGATCCTGCGGAAGGCAAGCATCATCAGGAGATAAACGATGATCACCAGGATAAGGAGGAGAAGGATCAGGATCCATCTTCTGACTGCTTCCAGGACCGCGGCTGCCTTGTCTTCTTCCTCTTCCGACGCCGGTTCTTCATATCCGGCGAACTCGATATCCGGCTCAGGCATAGCATAGGGTTCCAGCGCGGCGACAGTGCCTTCGCCGTCCGCAACGCCCAGATCCGCCCTGGTCAGTTTCCCCCAGGCCCGTTCCGCAGCGTTGGGCATACCCGCCGTGGGTTCGAATTTCACAAAGCCGAAGCCGTCGATCCAGGCTTCCGGCCATGCATGGGCTTCCGATCCCCTGACAGGATAGCCTTTCGCGTCTCCCGCCTCCGGCTTCTCATTAAATCGGCAGACATACCCTTCCGTATACCTGGCGGGTATGCCGGCAAGCCTGCACAGCTCGACCATTGCGCTGGCATAATGCACACAGTAGCCTTCCCCGGCTTCAAACAGGAAATAGTCCAGCCAGTTTTCGCCCTCCGGCACTTCCGGCGGCTGTGTCGAGTACCGGTACTGCCTGAGGTAGGCTTCTATCGCCATACACTTGTCAAAATCACTTTCCCTTTCTTCCGTGAGCGAAAGGGCCAGTTCCCTCATCCTTTCCGTCGTACCCGAGGTGTCCAGGTACGGCGTAAGATCCATGTTGGAAAAGCCTTCGATGCAGTTCATGTATTCGGTCAGGGAAAGGTACCGGTTGAAGGGCTTTTTGTATACTTCATTCATATAGGCGCTGATCTCGGAGTATGTGGCGTATTCGTCAAGAGCCGTTCCGCTCCTGTTCCGGAAAACACGCAGAAGGTACGGGCTGACCGTATCCAGTTCCATCAGCGTCACATCATAAACAAAGCCTCTCTTTTTGGACTTCCTGAGCTGGAATCCACTGCCTGCCTCGAGCTCTTTTTGTGCGCTGTCTCCCAGGATCATCGTATTGAGGGGGTGCATGAGGTCCCTCGTCCTCATCTGGCCGTAAATGATCGTTCTTTCATAGATCTCGGAAAAGCACCGGGCTTCTTCCCTGGTGATGCCTTCCCTGCGGAGCGCGTTCAGATACAGCGCGAGCCACCCGCTGTCATATTCCGAAATTGCGCTCCGGCCTGTCCATCTGCCGTCTTCACCGAAAGTGACATAGGAAACGCCGTCCAGATAAAGCGCGTAGGGGATCCTGTCTGATATGAAAAGCTCTTTTCTGTCACTGGCCGCAAGTGAAGCGGAACGGTTCCCCAGGCCGTTATATCCGCTGACATAGCCCCCTCGGAAGCCGAGCCGCTGGAAAAAGTATTCCAGATCCGCAGCTGCGTTGGACGCCTGTTCCCTGATATCCCTTGTAAGCTGATATACAAAGCTCCAGTCAAACGGCTTCGCGGAAACAGGCAGAAGCGCGACCAGGAAAACGTAGATCGTGAAGAAAGGAAGCCAGATCCTGATGATGCCGCCCTTTTTCGGCCTTTCATACGTATCGGCACAGCCGGATGACCGCCCGGCTCCGGTACTGGTACTCTCCGGCCCCTCACGGGCAAAAAGATCTGAAAGCTCCGTCAAAAGGGCAATGAGGAAGACGGCAGCCATCGGTCTTGTGATATCGGCTGCTTTCAGATAATACAGACAAAAGAATACCAGGACGGCAAGTACCGCCTTGATAAGATACCTGCCCAGCATCACCGCATAGGCGGCATACCAGAACAGTACCGCACTAAGGACATCCCTGCCGATGTCATTGTGCCTTAAGATCAGTACCAGAAATGCGGCTGTCGGCGCGATAACGCCTGTAAACAACGCGTCCCTGCCGGCCCTTTTGCCGATATACTGGATAAGTTCAAAAAAAGCGCCGAACAGTAATACGAAGGGAAGATTGAAGACATCCGGCCAGAAGCAGGAAAAGACCATGACAAAGCAGCAGAGCAGGATAAAGCGGTAGATACTGCCCCATTCCCTCATCTGGAATTTCAAAAAGCCGAGCTTTTCCATCACATCCTGCATTTTCCGCGCCTCTTGTCAGAACTCGCTTTCCCTGAAGATAAGCAGGGCTGTGCTGCGTTCGTCAAACGATCTCCTGGTCTCTTCTATCATTGCCGCCCCGCCGTTTTCCTGGTCTTCTTCCCTGCCGAAATAGATCCCGTCGGAAAGATCTTCATAAAACCTGTAGAACGACGGCATGTCATCGACCAGCTCATGGCGGACCGTGGCATGGGGATAGATAAACATGCATGCCTTGGACTGCCTGCCGAACCAGGCCGCGGCCGATACGGCAAACTCCAGGAAACGGTCGCGTCTTAAGATGCCGTCAAATTCATATGGCGGCCGCTCAGGGACAAGGATCACGTTGATCAGCCTGATCTCCTTTTCCTTCGGCAGCCTCACCATCAGTTCGCCCGACCTGGCAGTATTCTTCCAGTGGATCTGGCGCATGGGATCTCCCGGGATGTACATACGGATGTCGTTGCCGAGAATATCGTCCTTGTTGACCGGATCCGACAGCGAAAAGGTACTGAGCCTGTCCTCCAGGGAAAGTCTCTCATCTGCCGCGTTCGTGATCCTGGGCCTGACGATCGCTCTAAATTCATGCATGACCCTGAATTTCAGCTTCAGGATCCCGAAAGCATCCGGCAGCAGGAAGTTTTTCGCGCCCACAGGGTAGGTGCCGGCATACAGGCACGTCATACTGCAGGATAATTCCATCCTTTCCCCCCCCCGCAGATAATACACTGTCTCCGAAGGGATCCCGTTCCTTTTGCACAGATCCTCTTCCCAGACCAGTTTCATGGCATTCACCGGCAGGAAACCTGTATTCTCGAGGATGATCCTGAATGTTTCCTCTTCCTGTTTCGTCACTTTATGTTCCGGAAGGCCCTGCCAGATATGCAGCGTCAGTGAAGAATAGAGCGCGTAAAGGCAGGCTGCGGGCAGATAGAACAGCACAGCAAAGAAAGTCATATAGGCAGCGGCTCCCCCGGTAAAGCTGATCCAGACGACACAGCCGGCAAGGGCCGCCAGGTAAATGGCGAGACGGAGCTTGTTTATCATAAACTTGAGGGTATACTGACGCCTTTCACGACCGATTCCAGGATAGAGACGGCATCATACCTGTTCATTGCGGCTTCCGTCGTGATCTGCAGCCTGTGGGGGATCACCACCCTGGCCATCGTCACGACATCTTCCGGTATGCAGTAATCCCTGCCGAGAGTAAGCGCCCTTGCGCGGATGGCGGCCAGCATGTCCAGCATGGCCCTGGGGGATGCGCCGAACCTGAGTTCCCTGTTTATCCTTGTACCTGCAATGATAGCCGATGTGTATTCGATAATACTGTCGGCGACCTTGACCTGCAGCGCCTTCTGCCGCAGCATCATGACGTCTTCCTCATTCAGTACTGGGGAAAGTTCTTTTTCCAGCTGCCCGTTCAGGTACCGTTTTGCCAGCAGCATGGTATCGTCATTGTCCGGGTATCCGACGGAAAGCTTCATCATAAATCTGTCCAGCTGCGCTTCCGGCAGCGGGAATGTCCCGGAGAAATCCATGGGGTTTTCGGTCGCGATCACCATGAAAGGCTCTTCCACAGAATATGTCACGCCGTCGATCGTGACCTGCCTTTCCTGCATGACTTCCAGCAGCGCCGACTGCGTCTTGGGAGACGTCCGGTTGATCTCATCCGCCAGGACGATATTGGCGAAGACCGGGCCTTTGCGCACTTCAAATTCGCCCGTTTTCATGTTATATACGGACATGCCTGTGACGTCCCCGGGCAGGGTATCCGGTGTGAACTGGATCCTTGAGAATCTGGCGGTCAGCGATGCCGCAAGGGACCTGGCAAGCGTTGTCTTGCCCACGCCCGGCACATCTTCGAGCAGGACGTGCCCTCCGGCGATCAGTGCCGTGATCATATGATTGATGGCCGGTCCCGCGCCGACAACGACGGAGGATATATTATCCTTGAGCCTCGCGATCCTGTCATAAATATCCTGGTTCAGACCTGTTCTTTCGTTTTCCATGGCTTATCTTCCACTCTTTCTTTTCTGCTGACGGGCTATGACAGGCATCAGGTACCTGTCTGGTACAAATCTTGCAAAAAACACGGCTGCCCTGATGGACAGGCCCGGTATGATCACTGTCTTTTTTCTATCCATCTGCCGCAGTGCATAGGATACGCACTCTTGCGCGCTTATCCCCCGCAGGGCAAAACGGACTCCGGCAGTTTCATTGAATCCGGTATCCACAGGCCCGGGACAGAGACAGGCGGTATAGACGCCGCTTTTTTCTTCTTTCAGTTCCTGGGCAACGGCTTTCGTCAGCGCACAAACATATGATTTGGTCGCATAATACGTGGAAAAATAGGGACCGCCGGGAAAAAGCCCGGCGCTGGAAGCCACATTCAGGATCGTACCCCTTCCCCGGGCACGGAATATGGCCAGCATTTCCTTCATCAGGAAATGAACAGCTTTTACATTGAGATCGATCATTTCCAGCTCGCGGTCCGCGTCCGTATCGGAAAACGCGCCCGCAAGGCCGAAACCCGCGCAGTTGACAAACACTTCCACGCTGCAGCCGGAACCGGCAGCCTTCCGGACTTCATCCATAAGGGCCGTGCAGCCCTCTTTTCCGGAAAGATCCGCGCATACATAACGGATGTCGGTCCCCTCCGGAATACCGTCCGGAACGACCTTCCTCCTGGCGCAAAGGATCAGGCCAAAGCCCTGTTTTCCATACGCTCTGGCAAATTCAGCGCCTATTCCGGAGCTTGCTCCTGTGATAACGGCGTAACCCCGTTCTGCCATTGCCGCTCCTTTGATCCGGTTTTCAAGTCTTAAGTGATCTGGCCGGTCACGGCAGCTTCAGATCATCGGGTTATGATCCTCGCTATGTCATAGACGATCGGATAGGTAAAGCGGGCCAGGCCGACGATCAGCTGGGCTGTGATCGGTATGTAAATATTGCGTGTCAGAAGGAATACCACGGTCAGGGGAAGTGATACAAAAACGCCCTCCACGATCCCCGGCAGGCCGAGCGCGTAGTTGAGCGAACAGAGTATCATGCCTGCTGCCGCGGTTATATAGACCAGCCATTTTGTTTCGAACCTGATCATCGCGCGCCTGTAGAAAAGAGTTTCGACAAACGGCGGCAGGATGACCGTGATCAGAGTATACAGCAGCATATTGAACAAAGATCCCACAAGTGTTGTGCTGCTGGGTATCATCGTTGAGATACTGCCTTCCGGGATACCGATGAGCTCCCGGAACGACACAAGTTCCGTCAATTTGTGGAGAAGATAGGTCAGGACTGCCGTTATGCCGACAGCGATCCAGAACTGGCGGAGCCGGAAAAAGCCTGCCCACTTGCGGAATGAAAACAGTTTCCTGAAATAAATAACGATAATAATGCTGAAGACCGTGTTGAAATAGAGCACCTTCTCCGGCCACAGGATATAGGACAGGATGAAAAGCAGCTCCGCGCACACGGGGAACAGCAGCTTCTTAAAATATAACGAAAAACCGATCTTCTGATCCGGCTGTTTATTAATATCCATCAAAACCCGAACGTATAAATTCAAAACTCACACTGCAAAACACTTTATTCTAGAACTTATGCTTCAGATAGTCAAACTCTGTTCAGCCTGCCGAAGATTTCCGTCATTGCGTATATTTCTTTTGCCAGCTTTTTGTCTGCCTTGCCGGGCAGCATCCTCCAGGTCCAGTTGCCGCTCGCGGCGCCCGGCGTGTTAATCCTTGCTTCGGCACCAAGTTCCAGGTAGTCCTGCATCTGGGCTATGAACAGGTCGGCAACGCTCTCCATCCCGCCCCGGATCATTCCCCTGACAAAACCTTCGCTGTCGTTGATGCCGAGATAGGCTTTTGCCTTCTTCAGGTCGTTTTTATCCGCTGTCTTCTGCCATCCCACAACAGTATCGTTGTCATGCGTCCCCGTATAACAGATGCAGTTCCGCTGATATGTGTGAGGCAGGTAATTGCTCTCTTCCTTGGAATCAAAGGCAAACTCCAGAACTTTCATTCCGGGGAAGCCGGATTCGTTCAAAAGCTGTGCTACTTCAGGCGTAGCGAAGCCGAGGTCTTCCGCGATGAACTGTACATCCGTAAACCAGCCTTTCAGCGCCGAGACCAGGCGCATGCCCGGGCCCTGGACCCATCTGCCGTTTTTGGCAGTAGCTTCGCCGTAAGGTACGGCCCAGTAATTGGCCAGGCCTCTGAAATGATCGATCCGGATCGCGTCGTAAAGCTGCGCGGCTCCGCCGATCATGCGGATCCACCACCCGTAACCGTCCTGTTCCATGCGGCCGTAATTGTACAGGGGATTCCCCCAGAGCTGGCCGTCGGCAGTGAAATAATCCGGCGGCACACCCGCCACGTCGACAGGTACATTCTTTTCATCCAGCAGGAAGTTCTCGGGCGACGACCAGACATCCGCCGAATCGAGCGCGACATAAAGGGCCATGTCGCCCATGATCATTATGCCCTTTTCATGCGCGTACTCGCGGAGTTTTGCCCACTGTTTAAAGAAAAGGTACTGCGCAAATATGAAAAGCCTGATATCCTCTTCCAGTTCCGGCCTGACCCGGTCGATGGCATCCTGCCTGTGCATACGCAGGCCTTCATCTTCCCATTCCAGCCAGGACTGCATCTTGTTGGCACGCTTGATAGCCATAAATACAGCATAGTCTTCCAGCCAGAAGGCATTTGCCCGGCGGAATTCGCCGATCTCTTCCGCGGCGCCGTCCCAGCCGCGCTCCATGGCTTTCTTTAAAAGCGGAAGCCTGTTCTCGTATAAGAGGCCGTAATCCGCATGCTCCGGATCATCTCCGAAGGACACGGCATTGATCTCCTTCTTTGTCAGGAGGCCGTCCTCCGCCAGAAGATCCAGGTCTATGAAGTACGGGTTGCCTGCATAAGCCGAAGGACTCTGATATGGCGAATCGCCGTAGCTGGTCGGACCTACTGGCAGTATCTGCCACCAGGTCTGCCCCGCATCATGGAGAAAATCCACGAAGTCGTACGCCGCTTTTCCGACAGTGCCGATCCCGTACGGCGACGGCAATGAGAAAACCGGCATCAAAATTCCGCTGCTTCTTTTCATAATCAAGCCCCCCTCAGATAGTTTTCCCCCTGAAAACACTATCTATATTCTGCCACATTTGTGTGATTATAACAAAACAAATCACCAGGTGGAAGGGCGGTATGCCCCGAAAGCCGAAGGAATGGAATACTTTTCGCTTATTTCCCCGGCTGTGGCCGCAAAGCAGCCGTTCTCTCCGGCTTTGGCAGGAGATAGATCATCCACCCAGACGGCATAGCCCTTCATCCGCCATTCCACATGTGTAAACTGATGCACCGCCTCCGGCAGTTCCATGATCCGGACCGGTGAAAAGCCAAGCTCTTCGATGCAGTGAAGCGCTTCTTTCCTGTCCGCAAAACCTTCAACATTCGGGAACTCATACAGCCCTGCCAGCAGACCCTTTCCGGGCCTTTGCCGGAGTACGAACCTGTCATTGTCCCGGATCACAAAAACTGTCAGTTCCTGTATCCTGCGGCTTTTCTTTTCCGGTATGACGGGCAGGCTCCTCTCCGTTCCCGTCCCATATGCCCTGCAGCTGCCGGCCAGCGGGCAGCGGCCGCAGTCCGGCCCGTTCTCCTGCCTTACCGGCACGCATATTTCCGCCCCCAGGTCCATCAGTGCCTGGTTCATGTCCCCATAGACACCCGGAAGGCCGTTTTCCGGCATCTGGCCAAGGAAATACCTTTCCGCCTCCTGTCTGGCCTTCTGTGTCCTTATATTCTCCTTATATGCTGTCAGCCGTGCAAAGATCCTAAGAAGGTTCCCGTCGATTGCCGCGCATTTTTCCCCGAAGGCGATCGAAGCTATGGCACAGGCTGTATACTCTCCGATACCTTTTATCTTTTTAAGTTCCGCCGCGCTGTTCGGGATCTGTCCCCCGTACTCTTCCATGACCTGGCCCGCGCCGGCCTTCAGATTCCGCGCCCTGCTGTAATAACCCAGACCTTCCCAGTATTTCAGGACAGCATCCGTATCCGCTCCGGCAAGTGCCCGTACATCCGGAAATGCTTTTATGAACCTGCGGTAGTGATCCTTTACCGCTTCGACCCTTGTCTGCTGCAGCATGATCTCCGACACCCAGACATGATAGGGATCAGGCCTTTCACTGCGCCAGGGCAGATCTCTTTTATTTTCCCCGTACCAGGACAGAAGTTCCCTGTACCACATACAGTCCTTTCATTACGCATGATCATTGTGTTTCACACTATTTTCACAAATATTGTAGTATACTATACCTCAGCGTGCATTTGCTTATTATACACGGAAAACAATCAGAAAGGATGCGTAACGAAAATGGCAGAAGAAATCAGCAAATCAAAGGCAAAGCGCCTGCAGGTCCAGGAAGAGGAACGCAAGAGAAAACAGAGGGAAAAGCTGAACAGGATCATCCTGTTCGCGGCTGCCGCCGTGATCCTCGTTCTCATCGTTATCGGGATCGTGAGTTCGATCATTAAAAAGGCGAACCAGATCACACCTTCTTCGGATTACACTAAATTCCTGAACAGTGACGGAACACTGAAGGATATCGATGTGGACAAGCTCCTGCCTTCTTTTTCGGCATCCGACATCAAAATAGATGAGGCTTCTGTAACAGCCGACGAGGCATACCTGGAATCACAGCACCAGTCCATGCTCAATGCCCATCAGTACGCTGACGACGATCCGACCCTTACCGTGAAGGAAGGCGATACGATCAATCTGGACTATGTCGGTACGATCGACGGCGTCGCTTTTGACGGCGGTTCAACAGACGGGGCCGGAACGACACTGGAGATCGGTTCCGGATCGTATATCGATGATTTTGAAGACCAGCTCGTCGGAACACATCCCGGTGATGAAGTAACTGTCAGCGTGACTTTCCCCGATGATTACAACAACGAGGAGCTGCAGGGCAAGGACGCGGAATTCGCCGTTACGGTCAACGGCATCATGACGTCGCCCGAATGGAACGATGATTTCGTTGCGGAGTATTATTCCTCCACCGCTTCCACCACTGCGGATTATGACGCTTATCTTGCCGAGACCTACCGTTCATCTCAGATCTCCAGTGCCGTCAGCGATTATCTGCATAACAGCATTACGCTTACCGAGTATCCCAAAAAGTATCTCCGCTACCTCGAATCCCTGGTCATGAACGAAGATAACGCTTCCTTTGAGCAGATGAGGTCCATGTACAGCGCGTACGGGCTCAACTTCCCTTACAGCAGTGTCGAAGATTACAATGCGGCTTACTATCCTGACGGGTACGAGGCGCATCTTGAAGAAGAAGCAAAGATCTGGATGGGCAGGAATGTCGCCTCCCAGAAGATCTTTACGGAAAACGGGCTTACGGTAACGGATGAGGATTATGCCGCGTTCCTTGCAGACAACGGCATCACGGAAGAGACGGAAAACACCGCCGGCAAGGCCTATCTGATGCAGACGTTAAGAAATCAGAAGGCTGTCGAGTTCCTGGAACAGAATGCGGACATAGGCAATTATCCCGCACCCGAACCGGAAACATCCGAAGAGGCACCAGTACAGTAAGCCGCCGGTTGGCCTGCACGTATCCTTTGAACGTGTTATAATAAATTGTTTCAAACTTAAACGAACGACCTCAAGCGCTTCTTTTGCGCTGCGGAGCTTTGTAACCGGGGAGGCCGGGTCTTATGCAATGAGACGCTGTGAACCGTGTCAGATCGGGAACGAAGCAGCACTAAGCGGATGCTCTCATGTGCCGTAAGCCAGCCTGGTCTTCATTCGCTTACAGGCTCCGCAGCGCAAAAGAAGCTTTTTTATGGAGATTTTTACAAAAAAAAACATGCCTTCATACAAGCGCCTTTCAGATCTTTCAGACTGCATCCTCTGTCCCAGGCAGTGTCATGCCCGCCGTACCGCCGGCAGTCCCGGCAGTGCTGACACGGAGAGTGCCGCCGGGGCCAGGAACACAGGTATCTGCGGCAGCGACGGGCAGATCCGGATCGCCGGCTATTCGCTGCACCATTGGGAAGAGCCCTGCATCAGCGGTACGAAAGGCTCCGGCACAGTTTTCTTTACCGGCTGCAGCCTGGGCTGCATCTTCTGCCAGAACGCCTCCGTCAGCCAGAGACAAAACGCGCTCAGAGGCAAAGCTGTTTCCGCAGATGACCTTGCGGACATCTTTCTCTCACTGGAGGCACAGGGCGCCCACAATATCAATCTCGTCACACCTTCCCATTACACACCGCTCCTGATCCCGGCAATGGAAAAGGCCAGGCTTTTGGGCCTTACTGTCCCGTTCGTATGGAATACCGGCTCCTATGAACGCCCGGAAGTGTTGGCGGCGCTGGACGGCCTTGCCGACATCTACCTTGCCGACCTGAAATTCATGGATCCCCGGCTTTCATCGATATACGCTTCCGCACCTGATTATTTTGAAGTAGCTTCTGCCGCCGTAACGGAAATGGTCCGGCAGCATCCCGAACCGCTGATCGGCGCAGACGGCCTGATGATAAAAGGCGTTATCGTCCGCCACCTCGTTATGCCGCGGCAGGCGGCCGATTCCGGCGGGATCATCGAATGGCTGCACCGGACCTTCGGCGACCGGATCATCATATCCCTTATGAATCAGTACACACCGATGCCGGAGATCATAAAAACAGCAGGGGCATCCGATGACCCTGCCATTAAAGCCCTTGCGCATAAAGTATCAAAGCGCTCTTATGAAAAACTCGTCGATCTCGCCATTTCCGAAGGCGTCGAAAACGGCTATATCCAGGAAGGCCCCACCGCCGAAGAGAGCTTTATTCCTTCATTGATCAGGGATTTTTGCTGACCCCGCCGTCACAGGTTGTTCGTTGCCTTCATATACCTTACGACCATCATGGCGATATAGAAGACCAGAGCGTCATTGAAATTTCGCAGATCCAGTCCGAACTCTTTCTCCAGTCTTTCAAACCTGTATACGAGCGTATTACGGTGGACGAACAGCTGCCGGGCTGTTTCCGATACATTCAGGTTGTTGTCAAAGAATGTATTGATGGTGGTCATGATCTCGTTATCGATATGGTCGGGTATCTTGTCCCCGAATACCTCTTTTATGAACACCCTGCACAGACTGGGCGGCAGCTGGTAGATCAGCCTGCCTATTCCGAGCCTGTCATAGGAAATGACCCGTTTTTCATAATAGAATATCTTTCCCACTTCCATGGCCATCCTGGCTTCCTTATAAGAAGCGGACAGATCCTTCAGTTCCGTCTCTATGGTCCCGTAGGAGGCACGGACGCCTATCATCAGCTCCGTCTCCAGCGTATCCACCGCCATCAGGGCAGTTTCTTCCAGTTTCTCCGCCGTATCGTTCTCTTCCAGCGTTTTGATCAGGATCACGCTGTTCTCATCGATGGCTGTCAGATAATCCCCGTTCTGCGAGCGGAACAGCTCCTGCAGCAGTTCGTCGGCCGCATTATCCTGCGGCTGGAGGTTTGTCCCGAATTCAAACAGGATGACCGCCCTTGGCACGTTATATGCTATATGCAGGCGTTTGGACTGGTTGTGGATATCGACGAGCAGCAGATTATCCAGCAGCAGATTCTGGAAAAAGCTGCTACGGTTGTACTTATCCTTATAGACCTGTGAAAGGTTCTCCAGTTCATGCTTGGCGACCCGGCAGATCGTCCAGGTCTCATCCCCCCTGCCGCTGGCGGCAAGGCAGTATCCTGTTTCGTCTTCTTCCCTGATCTTGAGCAGGTAACAGTCGCCGATGATCTGTGAATCGGCAGCGGAATAAATGAAGGAAGAGATGACATCCGCGGGATGGATCTCGGCTTTCTCCGTAGAAAAAAGGACATTCCCTGACGTATCATACAGGGCAAATTCCGCCCTGGTTATGCCGGACAGTTCCTCCAGTGTCTTTCGGATCGTCTGAATCGAAATCATATCTTGGGTCCCCGAACCCGGTCAATACTTGTTCGAAAAAGGCAGCGTATTTTCATACGCTGCCTTTACGTTTTCGTGATGCAGCCATCCTTTCAGATGGTCCGGTATGGTGATCAGTCTGTGATCTTCAGCTCTGTATCCTTGTCGAATACATGAATCCTGCTGACATCGATCGCGAACTTGACAACATCGCCGGGTCTTGCAGTCGTCTTGGGATCTACACGGGCGGTAACAGGTGTGCCGTCCATTTCGAAGTACAGGAATACTTCTGCGCCAAGCAGCTCGTAAACTTCGACCTTGCAGTCATAAGTAGCTTCCGTAGCGCCGTTAAGGGCTGCGTCGTTGATATGCTCGGGACGGATACCCATGGTAACGGTCTTGCCGTTGTAGCCGCCGTCGATAAGGGCTTTCGCCTTGTCTGCAGGAAGTTTGATCGGCTTGCCGGCAACGTTCAGGCATACATCGTTTCCTTCAACGCTGACAATGGCATCCAGGAAGTTCATCTGCGGTGATCCCATGAATCCTGCGACGAACAGGTTGTAAGGCTTGTCATACAGATTCTGAGGGGAATCGACCTGCTGGATAACGCCGTCCTTCATAACGACGATCCTGGTTCCCAGTGTCATAGCTTCTGTCTGGTCATGTGTAACATAGATGAATGTTGTTCCCAGATTCTGATGCAGCTTTGCGATCTCGGTACGCATCTGGACACGGAGCTTTGCATCCAGGTTTGACAGAGGTTCATCCATCAGGAATACCTTGGGAGAACGGACGATAGCACGGCCCATGGCAACACGCTGTCTCTGGCCGCCTGACAGAGCCTTCGGCTTACGGTCAAGGAGCTTGTCAAGGTCGAGGATCTTAGCGGCTTCACGAACACGCTTGTCGATCTCGTCCTTCGGGACCTTTCTCAGTTTAAGACCGAATGCCATGTTGTCATAAACGGTCATGTGGGGATACAGAGCGTAGTTCTGGAAGACCATCGCGATATCTCTGTCCTTGGGTTCTACGTCGTTCATGATCTTGTCGTCGATCTTCAGTACGCCGGAAGAAATATCTTCCAGACCTGCGATCATACGAAGAGTTGTGGTTTTTCCGCAGCCTGAAGGGCCTACGAAAATGATGAATTCCTTGTCGGCGATCTCAAGGTTGAATTCTTTAACAGCTTCAAAACCGTTGGGATAGACCTTTGTGATTTTTTCGAGTGATAAACTTGACATAATATCCTCCGCTAAAGTGGCTGATTAGAAACTAAAAAAAGTATACCTTTTAGAGTTGTATTTGTTTATCGATAAGTTGTACAAAAATCTCGTCAAAATTCCGATAGAATGCGGATTTGAAGGCCGGAGAGCACACTTGTTTCGGTAATTTTACACATAATACCATGCTGTTTTTTGGGCAACATCGCTGATTTTCAGCAATTCCGAACGCTTTCAGTCGTTTCCATCTTCCGGTTCTTCCTGTGCTGCGGTCTCATATTTTCTGAAGACAGGATCATAGATAAAGGCGCAGCCATATGCCGGCAGTGAGATCCCCAGCATGACAGCAAATGGCAGGATCTGCTGCACCAGATACAGCAGGAGGAGCGGCAGCAGCGTCAGACAGAGCATGGAAAAAGATCTGGGCAAGTGCGCGATCATCATAAAAGCCGCATTCCGCAGTGTTCCTCTGACCGAGTTCACGAAATGCGACTGAAGGGCAAAGATCCAGACCGCAAGCATAAGGAGTACAAAAACGAGGAAGAAAAGGCTGTAGACCAATACCTTTGGGAAAGAGATCCCCGTATACCTGAGGATCAGGAAATCCATAATGAATATCAGGATAAACGCAAGCACGATCAGCCACAACAGCGTTGCCTGTTTGAAATTCTCTTTGAATGCCCTGAAAAACTGTTTGACGATGTAACCTTCCTCCCCCCGCACCAGCTTAAGAAGGACGTAGTGCATGGCAGAGAAAGCCGCGCCGGCCGTAATGACCGGTATGCAGCAGACAATGACCAAAAGGTTCAGGATCAGAAGATCCGCCACCCTGCCAAGCGCTCTCATCAGGGGAGAGTCCAAACTGAACAGATTTCCCATCAGTCAAATACCTCGTCAATATAACTGCTGATCTTATCCACGACGCTGTCCCGTACATCCTGCACCGCGTTTTCCGCCGCTTCCTGCGCGGCGTCGGCCGCACTGTTCACAGCCTCCTCGGCCGCTTCCTTTGCCGCGTCCGAGATCCTGGAAGTAATATCTTCCACGATCTTTCCCGTACCTGCGCTGCCCGGAGCGTCTTCTCCGGCCGGAGCCGGATCATTTGTCCCGGCCTTTCCCGTAAACGCGTCTACGATCCGTTCAGCGGAGATCCCCTGTCCGTACAGTTCATCCAGAGCGTCTTTTAAGAGCTCTGCCTGGCTGCCGGCAAACCCGTCCAGCGCGGTCAGCCTGTCGTCTGTCAGCTCCGCGTCGATGCGGCTGTAAGCGTCTTCGGCTTTGGAAACGACTTTATCCGTCATATCCTGACTGCAGCCTTCAGTCAATACAATGACAGCGGCTGCCAAGGCCGCTGTCAGGAAATACTTATACATTTTCAAAGGCATATGACCGTTCATCTTATCTTCAGCAGACTTCGGAACCTGCCGGCAGGTCTTTTTCGGGCGTCATGAGCGCAAGCGTTCCGTCGGGGCTTTCCGCGCACAGCAGCATGCCTTCGGAAAGCATGCCTGCCAGTTTCGCGGGCTTCAGATTTACCAGGACAAGCACCTTTTTGCCGACCATCTCTTCCGGAGAGTAATATTTGCGGATACCGGAAAGGATCTGCTTCGTCTCATTTCCGATCCTGACCTGTGAACACAGCAGCTTCTTGGATTTCTCCACCGCTTCGCATGCAATGACCTCACCGACTTTCAGCTCGATCCGGTCGAAATCATCTATGGAGATCTCTTCCTTGTGTGCGGCTTCTTCCGGCTCCTCTGCGGCGGCTTCGGGAACGGCTGCGGCAGCACCTGCGGATGCGGTTGCTTCAGAAGAAGCATCAGCTTCTTTTTGTGCCAGCGCTCTCTGCTTCTCCATGATCACATCCACCTTCTTCATCACTTCGTCATGGTCCAGGCGGGCAAAGAGGATCTCGGGCTTATCCGTGACTTTATTGCCCGAAGGGTACAGGCCGAATGTTTCAAGCGTATCAAATTCTCTTGCCGCTGTGCCGAGCTGCTCCAGTATCTTCTTCGCCGTGCGGGGCATGAAGGGTTCTACGAGCGCTGTTCCTATGGTAATGCCCTCGATCAGGTTATAGAGCACCGTAGCGAGCCTGTCTTTCTTGTCGGGATCCTTTGCGAGCACCCAGGGCTCGGTCTCATCGATATACTTATTGAGCCGCTTGAATACGGTGAAGATCTCTGTCAGGGCATCCGCGACACGATACTCGTCCATCTTTGCCTCGACCTTCCTGTATGCACCGGTGACGACGGCCTTCAGGTCGGTGTCCATGACGTCCTCCACGCCCCTGTTCTCGACGATGCCGCCGAAATACTTGTTTTCCATCGCGATGGTACGGTTGACGAGATTCCCCAGGGTATTGGCCAGATCGGAGTTGATCCTCTCGATGACCAGGTCCCAGGTAATGACGCCGTCGTTTTCGTAGGGCATTTCATGCAGTACGTAATAGCGCACCGCATCCAGTCCGAAGATCTCGATCAGGTCATCCACATAGATGACATTGCCCTTCGTCTTGCTCATCTTCTCGCCGCCCTGCAGGAGCCAGGGATGCCCGAACACCTGCTTCGGAAGAGGAAGATCCAGCGCCATCAGGAAGATCGGCCAGTAAATGGTATGGAAACGGACGATATCCTTACCGATCAGATGGAGATCCGCGGGCCAGAATTCCTTGAACAGATCGCTGCTGTTCCCGTCAGCGTCATAGCCGAGGCCAGTGATGTAGTTTGAAAGCGCATCGAGCCATACGTAGACCACATGACCAGGAGCGAAATCCACAGGGATGCCCCAGGTGAACGAACTCCTCGATACGCACAGATCCTGAAGCCCGGGAAGGAGGAAATTGTTCATCATCTCGTTCTTACGGGATACCGGCCTGATGAAATCAGGATGTGTATTTATATAGTCAATGAGCCTGTCGGCATATTTGCTCATTTTAAAGAAATATGCCTCTTCCTCCGCCTGGTGCACGGGGCTGCCGCAGACCGGGCACTTATCGTCTTCCACCTGGCTCTTTGTATAAAAGGCTTCACATTCGGTACAGTACAGGCCTTCGTATTTTCCCTTATAGATGTCGCCTTTATCGTACATTCTCTTGAATATTTTCTGGATCTGGCGTTCATGATCTTCATCGGTCGTACGGATGAAACGGTCATAGGAAGTATCCATCATATCCCAGAGACGTTTGATCTCTCCGGCGGTCTCGTCGACAAAGGCTTTGGGCGTGAGGCCTGCTCTTTTCGCACGTTCCTCGATCTTCTGCCCGTGCTCATCGGAACCTGTCTGGAAGCGGACGTTATAGCCCTCTGCCCTTTTGTATCTGGCGATCGCATCGGCCATGACGATCTCATAGCAGTTGCCGATATGCGGCTTGCCCGATGTATAAGCAATAGCGGTAGTAATGTAATAGTTGCCCTTGTTCTGCATTCCCAAAAAACCTCCGGTTATCAATATTGAACGTTTTACCAGGTCAGGATCTCGTTCCCTGTCTCCGTGACCAGTATCTGGACCTCCCATTGTGCCGACGGTTTGCCGTCCGCCGTATAAATGGTCCAGCCGTTATCCGCATCCTCGTAGATCTCGTCTGTACCCATATTTACCATAGGCTCGATGGTAAATACAAGTCCCGGAACCATCAGCATGCCGGTGCCCGGCTTTGCTACATAGCTGACAAAGGGATCCTCATGGAACTCTATGCCGCAGCCATGCCCGCCGATCTCCCGCACGACCGTATAACCGTTATCCAGAGCGTGCTGATGTACCGCATGGCCCATGTCCCCGATACAGGTCCACGGAACCGTGGCTTTAATACCGATCTCCACGCATTCCTTCGTTACCTGCACCAGTTTCTTCTTATCTTCCGATACTTCCCCGATCATATACATCCTGGAAGAATCGGAGAAAAAGCCGTTCAGGATCGTTGAACAGTCAACGTTGACTATATCGCCGTCCTGCAGTATCCGGTTTTCATCCGGAATACCGTGGCATACTTCTTCGTTCACGGACGTACAGACGCTCTTCGGATAGCCTTCATAGTGAAGGTCTGCCGGTATGCCGCCCATGCTCAGCGTCGTATCGTACACGATGTCATCGATCTCCTGCGTGTTCATACCGGCGTGGATCGCATCCGCCACCGCATCCAGGCAGGCCCTGTTGATCACAGCGCTCTGCCGGATCCCTTCGATCTCCCTTCCGTCTTGATCAGGGAGCGGTCCGGTACGTAAAAGCCCTTCAGTGCATAGGCTCTTAGCTTTTCATCGAACTCTTCATGACAGTTCTTGTATTTTTTCCCGCTTCCGCACCAGCAGGGTGCGTTCCGGTCGATCTTCTGACCGCTCATATGTAACGATGGCATATCCGCTCTCCCAAGCCGCAGCTGCGGTCCTGTTTATTATTCCGCTTCCTTTTCCGCTTCCGTCAGCTGCCGGTAGTTATCCGCAATGCTTTCTCCGTAAAAAACAGCTGAACCGGAAACAAATATATCCACACCGGCCTGTCTGGCCGCCGGGATCGTCTTCGTGTTTACTCCGCCGTCGATCTGCAGCAGGCAGTCCGGCTTGATCCGCCCGATCATTTCACGTACCGCCCTGATCCGCTCCAGGCTCCCTTCCAGGAAGGTCTGGCACCCGAATCCCGGCTCCACAGTCATGACCAGGATCAGGTCCAGTGAAGGGATATACGGCTCCAGTACCTCTACAGGCGTGCCGGGTTTGATGCTGAGG
Source organism: Lachnospiraceae bacterium (assembly GCA_017474455.1). GTDB lineage: Bacteria > Bacillota > Clostridia > Lachnospirales > Lachnospiraceae > CAG-791. The sequence goes on along the minus strand of JAFVHP010000037.1, from coordinate 148,204 downwards.
CCGGCCTTTTTTCCGAGGGCATGGATCTCGTCGACGGCCGCCTGTATATCTTCGCAGGCTTCCGCGTGTATGGTGATGCCGTCAGCCCCGCATCCCGCAAAGACCTTAAGATATCTCTCCGGCTTTACGATCATAAGATGGCAGTCAAAGAACATGTCCGACATTTTCCGGATGCTCTTTATGAGCGGCATGCCAAATGAAATGGACGGTACGAAGACCCCGTCCATGACATCTATATGAAGTCTTTTAGCCCCGGCGTCAGCCGCCTGTCTGATCTGGTCGCCGAGTATGCTGAAATCACATGACAAAATTGAAGGTTCGATCATCCCGCGATAAATTCCTTTACCTGATGAAATACACCGCCTCCTGTCCGGATGCCGGTCATATCGCAATTTGCATAAGTATTTTAACGCATTCTCCGGCGGCTCTCAATCTGTACAAAGTATAAAATACGCGCCGGAAAAGCCGGTATTTACGGCAAATCTGCTGTGATACGGTACCGGAAATACAGGTGTCCCGTTTCCGACCCGTCGGATGGATCAAATAATATCACCTGGACATCATCGTTTTGGTGTTCGTCATATTCCAGCCTGTTGTCCCCGTCAGAGAACTCTCCGTCCGTTTCCCGGATCTGTACCAGGTTATAGATGCCGGGGACGGTATTGAATCTGACAACGCCGAAGGAAGTGTTGAATTCTTCAAGGGTCTTGCCTTCGTATGCCTCAAATGAAGTTCCGGCTGCCGAATCCAGGACCAGGCAGTAGGCACCGTCTTTTTCCGCGGCTGCTTCAAATCCGGCACACTCTCCGCCCTTGCCCGCAGCGGCTGCTTCCAGCATATGCTTAACATTGCCGTCGTGAAGGGCCGGGGAACCGTCATTGATAAAGACGATCCCGCTGACCTCGTCGAACTGCAGCATGCTCAGCGCGCTGTATAGATCCGGCGCGTCCACCGCATGCTCCATGATCTCCCCGCGGTATGCCGCGGCCATCTTTTCCCATTCCTCATACCCTGCCTGCGATCTGCGGTCCAAAGTCCCGATGCTCTGAAGGGCACTGCCGATAAAAGCCGTCACTTTTTTGGCACCAAGGGCGTTCAGATGGGTGATGCTGGACAGGTCTGTTTCTGTATCGATCAATCCAGGCGCGTACATCAGGTTCAGGTACGGGACCTGCATTTCATCCGCTATGTCCTGCACACTGTTGGCAGCGCGCTGATAGTCCGGGTCCGCCTCATAGGGTATGTTGACCAGCAGTACAAGGATCCCCCGTTCCTGACAGAGCGAGACCGCTCTGCGCAGATACTCCATGCCTGTCGATTCCGAACTCATCTTTTCTTCCGGCGGAACAAGGTCATAATGCTGTGCCGGCGATTCCGTGTTCCAGCGCATTTCCGCGCCCATCCTGCCGTTTTGCGCTTTCAGCTTTGCCGTGTCCATATAATCCTGCGCGGTCAGCGAAGACCAGCGGGAGTGGTATCTGATAAAATCCGCGCGGAATTCATTCCTGGTCTCCGGATCCAGAAGCAGGTCTTTTATGGCCGCTTCCTTGTTCTTTGTATAGGGAAATACGTCCAGAACGGTATGGAGCTGGCCTACCGCGTTCTCCGCGAGGTCTGTTCCGCGGGTATCTGTCACTTCATCGACAAAATGGTACTCTTCCTCTATCAGGAAAGGGTCGATGACGACACAATACGGATCGCAGTAATCCAGGGCATTCACCAGCGTCCAGTACGTGACCGGAAGGATACTGCCGTGTCCCGCCATATTAAACGCCGCGATCCCGTAATCCTCAAACAGTACGGCCGGATCTATCCCGTTCACCACATGGGAACTGCCCAGAAGGAGCACATCCGTCCTGTCCGCCACATCAAAGAACGTTCCGTTCTTGATCAGGCTCTCTTTCCTCTCCGTAAGCCTGGCGGCAGCAGAAAGAGCGGCAAGGATAAGCGCCAGCAGCACGGCTGCGCCGATCACTGCCTTGAAGCCGTACGCAGTGCGTTTATTCTCCGGATATTTCTTAGTATCCGTTCTTTTTTCCAGTGAACCGTTATCTGTCATAGATCAATAAAAGACACTTAAAAGTGCGCGTATATGAAACTGTCCGCGCTGAAACCGGGTCCCCATATCCCGCATACCGCGATCATCAGTACGGCCGCGATATACACGAACCATCTGAAGGGAAGGCTCTGGGCTGCAAACCTGTCTGCCAGGCTGATGCCGTTGTACCGGCAAATATCCGCAAACACCATAACGGCCAGTGAGAACAGAAGCAGGACCATATCCGGCATCCCGAGTCCCATCTGCGTCAGTACACCGCCCGTCAGTTCGTGGAACGCCGGGTGCAGGATGCTCCGGTATACAGCGAGGGCATCCCGGACCGATGAAGCCCTGAACAGTACGAAAGTCATGCAGACAAGGGTAAATGTGACCGCGATCTTAAAGACCCTGTGGGAGAACATCTGCCTGTCTATGCGCGCCGCGCTGACCAGCCTGTCCCTTACGGGAGCCAGGACGCCGCCGGCGACCTGCAGCAGGCCAAAAACAAGGCCCCACAGCAGGAAGTTCCATCCGGTACCGTGCCAGAGTCCGCTCACCAGGAACGTAAGCAGGATGTTGATATATTTTCTCCCTGTTCCCTTCCTGCTGCCGCCAAGGGGAATATATACATAATCCCTCAGCCAGGTAGACAGGGATGTATGCCACCTGTGCCAGTATTCGGCAACGGTCCCGGCAAGGAAAGGGCTGTTGAAGTTCTGCATGAGTTCTATGCCGAGCACTTTTGCCGCGCCGATCGCGATCGATGAATAACCGGCAAAATCACAGTAGAGCTGGATCATGTACAGTACGGCGCAGATAAAGGCGACCGCCCCTCCGTATGATCCGGGTGCATCGTAGAATGTACCGGTCAGGACCGCTATTCTGTCCGCAATGACCATCTTCAGGAAATATCCCCAGAGCATGTAAAGAGCCCCGTCCCGGATCCGTACGGGATCATATCCGTCCGGTCCCTTTTTAAACTGGGGCAGCATATGCGGCGCTCTTTCGATAGGTCCTGATGTGAGCTGGGGGAAGAAGGAAATGAACAGTCCCAGACCGGTCAGGTTTCTTTCCGCTTCCACTGTCCCGCGCCTGACATCGATGAGGTATCCGACCGCCTGCAGAATATAAAAGGAGATGCCGACAGGTACTATCCAGATATGGCCTTTTGTAAATATACCTGCGCTCCTGAATATGATGAGCAGCGCGATCTCCGTAATGACAGACACGGCAAATCCCGCATTCCTGCCTTTTCCGGCTTCCGCCTTTATAGCCAGTCCGCCCAGGTATGCCGTCAGCACTACCGCGGCAAGAAGGGGCACGAACTTAAGGTCCAGAAGCGTATAGAAAACGATGCTTGCCGCAAAAAGCCACTTCGTCCTTACTTTTTTCGGCAGCAGGAATTCGACCGCTGCTGTGACCAGCATAAATAAGAGAAATCTTAACGATGTAAACTGCATCTTTTCCGGATCTGTTTATTCCCTGATCAGCCGTCGGATAAAGCTTCTCTCCTGCAGCCCGATCCGTTTGTCGGCGGAGCAGATGCACAGACAGTAGGAGACCATGGCCGCTTTTACGTCTTCATCCAGTTCACCGAACCGGTCGACCAGCTCATTGGCCTGTTCCGCCAGATCTTTGCCGCGGATCTGCCGTATCGTCTCTGCCGCTTCATCAAAGTCGAGATCCAGCCCGGTCGATTCCTTAAAGAGCGAATACTCTTCCGGGTCCAGCTTTCCATCCGCCGCGCATGCCGCTGAAACGAGCATGAAGAAATCCTTTCTCTTGCCTTTGAGTTCTTCGATAGCCGGCACGATCACGCCCGCCATATCAGTCAGGATATCCAGCCTTTCCTCATAGGTGAGATTTTCATATTCCCTGCAAAGTTTATCAAATTCAAACATGTTTCATCCGCTCCACTCATATTTGTATGTTACAGACACAATCATACTATACCCGCTGCCGCTATGGCAAAAAATTCAGGTCCGTCCGGTGCTTTCACTTTTCATCCTGCGGCGTATAAAAGCCGGAATCCGCTTTGAAAAATCCACAAAGTGTTCCCTGCCGCATATACCGACAGGAACTTTATCCTCAAATGAGTATCTCTGCTCCGTCTTTCCCCCGTCGGAATCTTCAAATCTGTAAACGATCACCTGTTCCGCTTCCGGATCCACGATCCAGAACTCCCGTACACCAGCCTGTTCATATTTATACTTTTTAAGTAACTGGTCCTTATTGCGGGTGGATGATGATAGGATCTCAACACAAAGATCCGGTGCGCCGATCCCCTGTTTCTCATTAACGTTTTTCTCATCACATATCACCAATACGTCCGGCTGGACCATCGTTCTTTCATCTCTGTCCAGCTGTACATCAAATGGCGAGCACAGAACAAGGCAGTCACAGTCAGCCTGCTCTTCTGCCAATCGGCTTAATTGTCCGGTAATAAACGAAACCAGCAGCTGATGTTCTCTGGAGGGGGCCTCCATCCTGATCAGTACCCCGTCTATCAATTCGAATCTTTCCTCCTCCGGCAGTTGCTCCAGGTCGGAAACAGTATATGTTCCCTGCGGTTTATACGAAACATAAGGGCTGAGCCTTCGCCATGTTTCCTCCGATCCGGTATGGTAAACAGGCTGTGTTTCTCTGACCCTCTGTTCCTCAGCGGTTATATCGGAAGACGTATATGGTTTATCGGTATCATATCCGAACAGGACCTTTTCCAGTTTCTGCATTGTCATGTATCCGGGCGAATTCGTTTTCCCAGTGAAAATCTTCTGCAGAGTAGGAACCGGAATGCCCGTCGCCGCGGACAGATCGCCGTATGTCAGCTTCAGTTCTATTTTTCTTCTCTTCAATTCCTCTGCTGTCCTCATCCGTTCTCCGCCTCCTTTCAAAAACACACTGCAGCTGATATGCCTTCTGCGAAAGGTGCATGCCAAAATAATACTACCACATCCGGTGCGTTCTGCAATAATATTTTACCTTAATACGTATTTTTTCGCACCAAATTATACTATAATTCTCTGGTCTTACCGTATAAAAAACAGGCATACGGTGCATTTGCGCTTCCGTATGCCTGCCTCTTTTGTTCAATCCGGCCGCAGCTGTTGCTGCTGCCCGGTAAAGTCCGGCGCCGCTTTATGCTTCGAGCGTCATCTTCTCAGCCGGAGGCATTACGACTTCACCGCCGGTGAATGCCGCGATACCTTCACGCATGTAGTACGCACGTACATTGGCGACTGCGGATACTTCATATTCCTTGCCGGGAACAAGTCCGCCCGGTTCATCGATGATGATGGTGGCAAGCTCGCCCTTGTTCCAGTAGTGGAGAGTCACGTCGCACATATCTTCAAACTTGAAGCATTCGCCGTCGACCGCGACATGCATGCTCTCGGGGCCGTACATCTTGCCGTCGATCGTGACATAGCAGCTCTCGAACAGTGCAAGCGGGACACCCCTGTAATAGAAGTTATGGACTTTGACTTCGAAGCCGGTGCACTTGCCGTCTTCATAGTGGTTCTTGAACCCTTCAGGCGCAACTGCCTGGCTGGTCATGCCGACAGACTTGATGTTAACGGGCTTTGCTTCGGGCCATTCGGGATAATTCGCATCCGGATATGTTCCGAGATACTTGTCCAGCATCTTCTCATAGCGGCGGAAAGGCTCCAGCGTATCGCCGTTGATGGGAGCGCCTTCGTATTCGGCAGAGATATATCCCTGATAATTGCTGTTCTTGAACACTTCGAGTACGCCGGGATAATCGATCGTGGTCTCTTCACAGTCGTCGTTCATCTCATAGAACTTGCCGTGTACATGGACCGTGTAATCCATATGCTCTTCCAGTACCTTGGGATCGAAGTATTCTGTACGGCGTACCATGGCCAGGAATCTCTTGGTCATGTCGTCAGAAGCTTTCTCGAGCTCAGCATTACAGAATTCACGGAATTTGACGTTGTCGACTTCCTTATACAGTTCGACCGTCTTTTTGACCAGTTCCGGATCAATGCCTGTGCTGAGCGCGCTGTTGATCTGTCTCTGGCTGATCTCCTTGCAGAACATGGACATGTCGGGAACGATGCCGATGTACTTGGATCCTTCGGTGCGGATAACATCGATGACCTTCTGGACTGAATCCAGAACGAAGGAAGAAGAACCTGAATGGATCTCAAGGCCCATTTTGACCTTGTTCTTTTCCAGATAAGGAATGGACTGACGGAAGACTTCCGGGTCTACCTGTCCGCCGATACGCATGACAGGGCAGCCGATCGATCTTGCGAATTCCGCATGGCGGCGGACAATGTCAACGCCTTCCTTAACGGTAAGGTTCCTGTGATTGAACAGGGTCTTGTCAACAAAGAAATCGTGCGCGACTGTCTTTGTGCCGTATTTCCACATCAGCTCGTTCCAGGAATCGATATCTTCCTCGAGAGCCTCAGGGCAATACCTGAAGTAAAGCTGGCCAAGAAGCTCGATGCCGTTGCAGCCAAGCTTTACAGCCGCCTTGATGCAGTCTTCCCATGTCATGGTGCCTGCTTCGACCTGGCGGTTCCAGCTGTAGATCGTAATACTTCTCTTAATATTATGCTCTTTTGCCATTTACACCCCTCCTTTATGCTGTTCAAATATCCATAGTACGGTAATATATCTTCTAAAATTATAGCTTCCGGACAGCATAAGCAGCCACCCCGGAGATGACATCGGAGAGTCCTTTATTTACCGTAAAATCGGAGATCCTGATTCAGTCAAAAAAGAAGTGCAGATATTGACCAGATCTGCTGTTTACAGATCCTTCTCCCTGGAGAACTCAAACAATATAAAATCATTGGGCTCAAGCGTGCACCGGATCGTCAGGCTGCCGTTTTCGTCGGTCTGTTCCGACCACAGGTGCAGTTCCGGCACACATCTCTGCTGCAGATATGCGATATCAGAATTATCCAGCCCGTAGTTCACGTCATTCTTCTCGATCCACTGGGCGATGTCGCCGTTCGCCGCGTCTATCGTACTGCTGCGGAACCTGTAGCTGCCGGGTTCCAGATCGTCGATCCTTAATGAAAACGTAAGTGCGGCCGCACCGTCAAACAGATGCTCATGATCTTCCCAGCTGATACTGTTTTCCGGTTTTGTCAGGATGGACAGTCCGGGATCGGCATAGTTATGGACCACCAGAGCATAGCTGCCTCTGCGGTTCGTTGTCAGCAGATACTTCTGTGAAGAGGCTACCTTGTATTTTTTCAGCCTGGAAAGGAAATACAGTCCGAAGTAAGCGGGTTTATAGATCCCGTTCTTGCTGACGATGCCGCAGCCTCCGAACAGGATCCTGTTCGTATCGATCCACTGGGAATAGATATCGGAAAGCATGAAGTATCCCGCCCCTTCCGTATAGCCGCACATATCGATCATATTCTTGATGATATAAGCGCCCTTAAAGCGGATATCATTCAGGAAATTTCTCTGTTCCAGCGTAACATTGTACTCGCTGATCCAGATCGGGAGATCGCTCCACTGTGTCCTCGAAAGGACAGACTTAAGGCTCTGGATCTCGGAATGGATAAATCCCGCCTGGATCTGCCATGCGCGGACTACTGCCCCGTCCTGCAGGACAAAGCGGTACGGATATGATACACAGGAGACAAAATCCGGCTTTACGCCATGATCAGCCATATACCGGATCCTCTCATAGATCCTGTCCTTTTCGAACAGCAGGCTGAAATCGGCAGCGCCTATGACGGCGTCCGGAAGCACTTCCCGGATAGTGCGATAAAGATGAACGGCATATGCCCCCCTGTCTTCGTCAGTCATAAAAGCAGGCAGGCTGTAATACAGGTTCGGATACCAGAGGCTGAACCGGAATTCCGCCACTTCATCCTCGCCGTAACGGTCAAGAAGATGCCGCAGCAGCGCCTTTAAAACACCGCACAATTCCGTATAGCTTCTGAAATGAAAGAGAGATCCGATCCGGTTGACATCACGGCTGCCGTCTGATGCTGCCAGCATCCGGTCCTCATAAGGCAGATTATATCCAAAATGAAAATACGGCCTGATCCGGTTATTGATAAGGAAATCGATACAGCTGTCCAGCACCCCGAAATCATAGTCAAAAGTCCTGTCCCCTTTATAGGTCCCGAGGTTGACATCATCGGAAAGGACATTCCAGAACCTGGCATATTCGACCTTTAACGCACTGTTGACCCTCACCAGTTCAGAACGCATCCGGTTGTCCTTAAGGTCCGACAGCCTGCCCACGTTAATGAGCTTATCCCACGGCCGGTACATCTGAGCGGAATTCAGCGCTGACGCGGCTTCGCGGACGCTGGCGACCTGTTCAGGCCCAGCCGGTAATATGGGATCATCCGCCTTATCCCCGAGGATCTCTTTGAGGGAATCAAAGGAAGCTTCATGCGTGTCGGCACTGTCACCGGGGAGGATCATTGTCCTGCGTTCGGACTCCTTTTTCAGTTTTTCCCTGTATTCCGACGGCGTAGTACCGTATTGCTTCCTGAACGCCCTGTTGAACGTCGTGATATTGGAAAAGCCATTCTCCATCGCGATCTTTGTTACAGATCTATCACTGTTCTCAAAACCATCGACAACATGGCGAAGGCGCACAAGATTCACATAATCCGTGAAGGTCATGCCAAGAGCTTTCCTTGTAAATCTCGAAAGATATGAAAGGGCAAGATGGAGTCTGGCAGCAAGGTCATTCAGGGAAATATCCTGATTATAGTGGGAATCCACATAAGAAGTGATCCTGATGATCCTCTCGTCGGAAGCCGAGACCTGCTCCCTGAACCCGGCGTCCGAAAAGGTCATCATGTACTGCTCTTTCAAAAGATGGAGGAGGAGATAGAAATATCCTTCTATATAATAATCAACGCTGCGGGTCCGCAGATAATGGTTCAGGATCGCTTTCAGGATAGTTCTGAGCTCAGAATAATCCGCATCCGGGGAAACGCAGGAATTACATACGACGATATAAGCCTGCCCGCCGGCGATCTCCGCAAGCAGACCGGACGGGATTTCCATCCTGGCGACATATGATCCCGGTCCGTCAGGTTCGCAGGTAAACGCCGCTCCGCTGTTAACGATAATGATATCCTGCTCATGCATCAGGTACTCTTCATCATGAAGACTTACCCTGACGTGCCCTGCCGGGACATACAGAAGCAGCAACCCTGCAGCCGCTATATCGCTTTTACGGATCTTATTCCCGCCTTCAACACTGATCCTGAATCCGCTTTCCATAATATATTATTTTAACATATGGAATAATTTAATAAAGCACCGCAAAAAAGCTCCCCGGAGCATCCGGGGAGCTTTCATGTTTTTCCGAAACACTTCCGGACTATTGTCCGTCAGCATTCAGTCTTTATTACTTATTGGCAAGCCATTCATCAAGCTGTGCCTGCGCAGCGGCGATATACTCATCGACGCCCGCATCTTTCAGCTTCTGCAGGTATTCCTGGTACTTGGCTTCATCCCAGCTGCCAAGTGCCAGCTGGTACTTATACTCTTCTGTGACGGAGAACAGCGCGGTAACGATGTTCTGCAGCTCGTCTGTATTCAGAACGAATCCGAGATATTTGGAGACTTCAGCCGCGTCATTTTCTTCCTTGGAACGGATACGGTTGTCAGCGCCTTCACCCTGCCAGGGAGTGGAAACGAAGAGGTTGCCGAACGCGAACGCGAACTGATGCCACTCCGCGTTGTCCGCGTCACCGCCGATGTAAGCGGCTTCGCCGTCAACAAGCTCCCAGTCCTTGCCTTCGATACCCCAGTCAAGGATATTGTTCAGATCACCGTTTGTGTAAAGAAGGTTTGCGAACGCTACAGCTGCTTCAGGTTCCGCTGCGGTGGAAGGAACACCGAGACCGAAACGGCTGACAACACCGGAGGTAACAAGGGCGTTCTTGAACTTCACTGCATAAACGGGCATATTGAAGGAAGCCTGTTTGTTGGCTTCTACGCCTAGCTCGGAAGTAACGACGATAGACATGGCTGCGCCGTTCTTGCAGATGGTCTCCTGGGATTCTTCAGAGAATGCGGAATCCTTGTAGATCCAGCCCTTGTCATACCATTCCTGGTTCTTCTTGCAGGACTCGACAAACTCTTCTGTATCGTAAATGTTGTAAACAGTGTCTGTTTCGGGATCCACAGCCAGGACATAAAGGTTGTCGCCGAGGTTGTCGATGACAAGCGTATTCTCTTCATAACTGCCGGAAGAAGCGAGAAGTTCTCCGCCTGTTCCGTGATACTGGATCATGGAGTCTTCATTCTTTGCACCTGCGAATACGGGAATACCAAACTGGTCATAAAGCTTCTCGCAGATCGCTTCGACATCGTCTACAGTCTCAACAGCAAAGAAATCGTCTTTCAGACCCGCTTCGTCGATATATTTCTGTCCGATTACCCACCATTCAGCGGATGCATAGTTACGGATGTTCGGGATCATGTAGATGCCGCCGTTGACCGTTACGGCATCAAGATATTTGCCGGCAACGTCAAGGATGTCCGGGCCGTACTGTTCAAGATAAGGAGAAATGTCCATCAGCTGGCTAGCGGAATACATTGCCGTCAGATTGATGGGAGGCATGGGCATCATAAATACCAGGTCATAGGATTCACCGGATGCCAGTGCCAGAGGCATCTGCGTACGATAATTGGCGGAGTCCGCTGTAATAAGGTTTACATGCACATTGATCTCAGGCTCGGAAATAGCGTTGATCGCATCTTCCAGTTCTTTGACCTTCTCGTTTGAGGCGGACTTGTTGTTGGATGTGAAGAAATTGATCTCGGTCAGCTCGTCCATCTTGCCGGGTGCAACAGCTTCTTCGACCGCTTCCGCGACTTCCTCGACCTGTTCTTCAACAGCTTCCTGAACCTCTTCTGCCTGTTCTTCAACAGCTTCCGCCACTTCCGTCGTGACTTCTTCTGCTTTTTCTTCTACAGCTTCCTGTACTGCTTCAGCTGCAGGTGCCGCTGCCGTCATATCACAGCCGAACAGCATCGGAGCCGCGACCATGAGAGACAGCATTGTTGCTAATACTCTTTTTTTCATAGTTACCCCCTTCTTAAAGAGTTTATGCTACCAATACATAATGATTATATCGCTATGAACCATATACTTCATTAATATTTTGACTTTTCCCCCGACACTTTTTGACATTAAAAATACCGCGGCAGCAAAAGGTCTGTAATTGCAGAACCCTTTGCCCCGCGGTATGAAAGCGCTGACTTTTGCCCGTAATGAAGCGAACTTACCAGCCGAGGATCTTCAGATATTCACGGCTTCTTCTTGCGCACTCAAGGGGATCGAGCTCATAGTGCTCATCCTGCTCTACGATGACCCATGTTGCATTCGCAGCAAGGGATGCCTCGAGAACGGGTTCCCAGATCATCTGGCCGAAACCGACGGAGCGGAATCCGAAGTAGCCTGTGTCGCCTTCTTCTTCCTCAGTCTCGATACCGATGAGCTTGTACATGTTCTTGACTTCACCCTTCTTGATGTAGTCCTTGAGGTGGACAACAGGGATACGGTCTGTATACTTCTTGATGAATTCAGGAGCTTCGCCGGTAGCGACATCGCACCAGCAGGTATCGAGCTCGCTCATGAGGTTGTCGTGAGGGATGGCATCGAACATTGCATCGTAGCCCCACTCGCCGCTCTCAAGCTTAACGAACTCGAAATCGTGGTTGTGATAAAGGAAAGTCATGCCTGCATCATGGATCTTCTGGCCGACCTGGTTCAGAAGGGGAAGGAATTCCTTGAAGCCTTCCGGATTCACAGGGCGATACTCTTCTGCCATGTAAGGCATAACAAGGAACTTAACGCCGATCACGGAATAATCAGCGATGACCTTGTCGAGGTCTTCCATCATCTCTGCAAAAGCGACGTGCGCGCTGATCGGGATGAGGCCGACTTCATCGAGGACCTGCTTTACATAAGCGGGCTCAAGACCATAGAGGCCTGCCAGCTCAACGCCGTCATAGCCAAGATCCTTGACCTGCTGCATAACGTTCTTGAAATTCTCGGGAGTGTTCTCGAGGAGATCTCTCAGGCCGTAGACCTGAATACCAACGGGAAGTTTGTTTGCCATTTTGCTTACTCCTTTTCTGTACAGAAACTTAAAACGCTTATAAAAAACCCAATACAGATATAGTATAGCATGAAACATCCGTATCGGAAATTATTCTTCTCCGATCAGCCTCTTAAGCATTTCATGATGTTTCCTGACCTGGTCGACCTCATCCACAAGACCTTCCCTGCCCATATCCTGGCGGCTTCTCTGGCCTTCGAATTCGGAATCGATATAGCCTTCCCAGTCAGTGGTCTTCAGGATATCAATGACTTCTTTGTACATGATGGATTTGTCTTCGTAATGGCCGGGCTCTCCGGGGATCTCGGTCATATCGTAGAACTTGCCGTGCATGCTCATCATATACGGTACGACGTGCAGGATGTCTTCCGGCTGTGCGGAAGGGATCTTATGGCCGAAGCTGTGCATGATCCAGAAGGTCTTGTCCGCACCAAAGCCCAGGTCTTTTTCCATGCCAGCCACAAGCTCGTCATTGGACATATCAGGCTTATTCTTTTCAATGTACTCGATCATCTTTTTGTCATCCTCATCTGCGTTTCTGATGGCATAATCGATGTTGGGCTGGGGTGTCGCGATCTCGAAGCATGACATGTCGACAACGATCTTCAGATAAGGACAGCCTGTCTTGTCAACGTACTCAATAAGCTCTTCTGCGAGAGGACTGTACATGCCTTCAGGGACATGGAGCTCGCGCCCGATCTGGACATCATACTTTTCCGCTTCCGGAACAGCGCCTTTATAGATCTCGAAAGGAAGCGAGCCAAGGCAGCGCACCATGTGGAAACCCATCCTGGCCGCGGTACGGATGTCGTATTTCAGCCTGTTGATGCCTTCTTCATAACTCATGACATGGTCACGGAACTGAAGGGTATCGAAGAAAACGTTGCTGACGGTAGGCACCATGTTGTACCGTGCCATCGTCTCGTCCCAGTCATAGAAAAACTCTTCCGTCCCGAAGGGATATCTCGGGATAGTGGATTCATTTATGATCTCAACGCCGTCACAGTGCAGATTGTCATGCAGTTCTTTGACCATGTCTTTCCACCGCATTCCGAAGAACTGCGCCTGCTGATAGCTGTAAAATGAAACACCTCTTTTGATCTTTGCCATTATTTCCTCCATTCCGGAACTTTCCTGCTACGCATCAGAAAAAAGTTCCTTCACTTTTCGAATTTGTCAGAATTATCCTGCTTTCCGGCTTTCCGCAGAGTATCCGGCTCTTCATCCAAGATACTTGTCCACATAGCTCCTCATCATGGCATGATGACGGCGGACCTGCTCGATCCCGCGGACCGGACCAAGATCCTGTGTATGGCGGTTGCCTTCATATTCTGTATCTATATATCCGCTGAAACCGTTCTGCACCAGTACGCGCAGCGGATTCGCGTAATCCAGGCAGCAGTCTTCCAGATCTTCTTCCATCTGCCATACTTTGCCGTGCAGGTGGCTGATATACGGTATGACCCCCTTAAGGTTCTCGGGATCGTCATAGGAATTGTTGCTGATCCTTCCGGCCGCGGCCCTGTCTTCGTCATTGCCGCCTTTTTCCGTGATCTTCGCGATAATCTCGTCCCTGCCGGCTCCGGCTGCTTTCAGCTCTTTGGCATATGCGATCAGGTCTTCATGCGCACCGTCCCTGATATGCATGGCAAGCACTACCGGCGGCGCTTCCTTTTCATAGATCCCGAAGTCCGGTACAAGGGCAAGATGCTTTGATCCGGTCTTCTGGATCTTCTCGACGATACGCTGAACTCTTTCCGAAGTGATCTTCATCGGGGCGTGAACTTCCACGCCGATGCAGACATCCTTTTCTTCCGCATAGGGCAGTACCGCATCCAGGATCTGTTCGTCCCACATCTGGGAACGGGTCTTATGGAAGCCCAGCCTGGCTGCGGCGTCGATAAACTTCTTCTGAACCTCAATCTTTTCCTCCAGGGAGAGTACACGGCCGGACATCTTGACAAGTGTATTTTCCTCGCAGAACGAATCGAAAGCGACCGGCTTAAGCCCGTATTTATCGAGCAGCCTGAACCATTCGTCCACAAATCTGTCATCCATATGCCAGAAGTTCGGGATCGTCGCCTGCGGAATGATCTCGACCCCGTCCGCACCGGCATCCCTTACTTCTTCGAAGGTTTCTTCCAGTGTCAGCTGCCGGTTCAGCACTTCGATCTGATAGCTGTACAGGGATACCCCGTATCTGATCGGGCTTTCTTTCGCGGATGCTTCCGGCGCGACCATCGTCATCATTTCGGTCTGGTGTGTCGTGATACCGTTCGGGCCCATATAAGGGACCATAACTGTTGAATAGACGGTAACTTCATGCATGCCCCGGGACAGACCGCCCGGCTTCTCCACGCGCAGATATGCCCTGGATCCGAACTCCCACGTCGTATCAGACTGTTCCGCCAGTTCCCGGGCATTATAGAAATGCTCTCCGTCTATGGACATCCGGATCTTGTCCATGGTGAATTCTTCTCCATCGACAATTAGTCTGTAGCCGCCGACCTGCGAAAGCTGGATGCCTCTGTAGTAGCTGACCGTCAGGCGGATCTGGAATCCTGTAACGATGCCATCCAGTACTATGTTTTTAAATCCGTTATCGCGTAATATATTTTTTCCGTATTCAGGCATATTCTGTCTCCTTTATCTGTATGCATCCGTCTGCAATACACACGGATATACTCTGCTCTGCCTTCAGTTCGTGATCTCCATGTCGAAGAAGCAGGTCTTTGTGAATTTGCCTGCCCCCTCGCCGTGGCCGGGGATCGGCGGGTTGGTGACCCATTCTTCATCATGTTCGGCATAGCCGTAATGGGAAAGGAGCGACTGCTGCAGGCCGATATGGTGCATGCCTTTCTCCAGGCCGCCTTCTTTTGCACAGTGTACATAAGCCAGGTCCGTGCAGTCCCAGTGTTCCCACACCGCGGTCTTCAGTTCTTCATATGTACGGGGTGCCTTGCCGTTCACTTCAAACGTCTGTACATCCAGCGGATATTCGACACCGTCCACTTCAACGTAATATCCGTTGACGAGCGACACGAACGCTCCCCTGTAATCGGCAACCTTGACGCCGAATTTGAAACCGACGCATTTGCCGTCAACATAATCATTCTGGAAGGTTCCTTCCTGGATCAAAAAGCTGTCATACATAGTGTTATTACTCCTTTCTGTTACTCTTTAACGCCGCCGAGCGAAATACCTTTGACAAAATACTTCTGGAAGAACGGATACAGGACCAGTATCGGCAGGACACCGATCACGGCAATGGCCATCCTGGCAGATGTGGATGGCATGTTGGCTGTCATGCCGCCCATCTTGTCAGCCATCTGTGACAACGTCTGAATCGACGACAGTATACGGTTCAACAATGACTGCAGGCTCCACATGTTCTGTTTCGTTATGTAGTACAGCGGGTTCTGCCAGTCATTCCAGAAATTAATGCCGATCATCAGGCCGATCGTGGCAAGTATGGGCAGAGACAGCGGCATAACGATCTTTCTGTAGATCGTACCCTCGCTCGCACCGTCGATCTTCGCCGCTTCGATCAGCGCCGGATGGATATTCATCGTAAAATAGCTCTTCATCAGCATGACATTGAAAGCGTTCATCAGCATGCCGGGAAGAATGTACGCGGCAAATGTATTTTTGATATGCCAGATGCGCGTATAACTGATATAAGTCGGTACCAGGCCTCCGTTGAACAGCATGGTAAAGAACACGAAGAACGACAGGATGGCCCTTTTGTTATAGTCTCTCCTGGACAGCACATAACCGAGGAGGGAAGTAATAAACAGGCTCAGCGTCGTGCCGATCACCGTATTCATCATTGTGATCAGGTATGACCTGCCGATATTTTTCCAGTTCGTAACAAATACATAGCGGTACGCATCGATGCTCCATTCCTTCGGCCAGAATGAGTACCCCGTCCTCACCAGCTCCGCTTCACTTGTCAGAGAGGATGAGATCAGAAGCAGGAATGGTACGATCGCCGTGAAGGACATGAAGATGAGGACCGCATGCGAGATGATGAGCAGTATCCGCTCACTTCTGGATCTGATTTTGCGAATGCTTTCTTCTTCCATGGCGTCCTCCTAATACAATGCGTTCTCGGGACTGATCTTCCGGACGATCCCGTTGACGATCATGATCAGGCAGAAGCCGACGATCGACTGGAAGAAACCAGCCGCCGAACTCATGCCTATATCATTGAGCTGCAGCAGTGCACGGTATACATATGTGTCTATCGTATTGGTCGTAGCGTACAGAGGTCCTGAATTCATGGGCACCTGATAGAAAAGCCCGAAATCCGAATAGAATATGCGTCCGCACGCCATCAGCGTCAGGGTAATGGCAATAGGTTTGATCAGCGGGAGCGTGATCTTAGTGATCTGCTGGAAGCGGTTGGCCCCGTCGATCTCCGCGGATTCGTACAGGCTCTTATCTACGCTGATGATCGATGAAAAATAGATTATGCTGTTATACCCGATCGTTTTCCAGATATGGATAAAGATCAGGAAAAACGGCCAGTACGCCGGTTTACTGTAGAAATTGACCGCCGCCTTGCCCATGGCTTTCAGGATATGGTTATTGACAAATCCTGTTTCACTTGCCAGAAAGCCGTATGTAATATAGGCAACGATAATGATCGAGATTAGCTGCGGCAGTAGTATGGCTGTCTGGTAAAACTTTTTGGCTAGTTTGTTTCTGATCTCATTCAGGAACAGGCCCACTGCAATACCGCAGACACAGTTGAGGACAATAAATGCAAGATTATAAAGCAGCGTATTGCGCAGGATCACAGCTGCGTCCGAGGAGCGGAATAAGAACTTGAAATTCTGGAATCCGACCCAGTCACTGGCAAATATACCTTTGGCAAAATCGATCTTCTTAAAGGCAATGAACAGACCGCCCATGGGTATATAATTGTTGATGATCAGATATATGATTCCCGGAAGGGCCATAAGATCCAGCGCCGTGAAAAACCTCTTTTTTCTCTTATAGCTCTCCTTTTCGGAGATGCTCTTCGATGGATCAGTATTCATATATAATCTCCCGAATTGATCTTCTGTCAGATGATATAAGTAAAGGCCGCCCGGCCTTCTCTTACGCGAATGCCGGACGGCCTTTCAAGTCTCAGAACCGATCAGTGATTATGGCCGGTATTATTTGCCAAGAAATGCGTTGAGCTGTTCCTGTTTGGCAGCCATGATCTCGTCAAGGCCCGATGCGTGCAGTTCTTCATTGAACTTCTCGATCTCGGCATCAACATCGCAGGCGCCTACGGTAATGTTCTTGTAATACTTGTTGTAGACGTTCGTCGTTGCCGTAACTTCTGCGGTAACAGCCGAATTGTCCCATGAGAAGTTCGCATATTTGGAAACTTCCGCAGTCTCATTGACTGCCTTCGCGTCTTCACGGAGCGTCAGGCTGTCGCCTTCCCAGATCTTGAGCAGGTAGTAGTTGCCTACGACGAATGCCACATGATACTGATAACCGCAGTTGTCCATCGTAACGCCTTCAGGGTAGGACAGGCTGCCGTCTTCATTTGTTACATAGTGCTTTCCTTCGATACCGTAAGCCAGAAGGTTCGCGACATCGGCATTGGTGTAAAGGAGCTGCAGCCATTTGACAGCTGCGTCAGGATGCTTGGAAGTGCTGGAAACGCCGTAACCGAACTGTCTGATACGTCCGCCGGATACAGGGACTTCACCGACCTTGACCGCTACGACGGGCTTGCCGCACTGTGAGGTCTTTGCAGTCTCGCAGTTCATTTCAGCGTTTGTGAAGAATGAGAAGATAGCGCCGTTCTTCAGAAGAGTCTCGCCGGAGTCTGTAGTGGTAACGGAATCTTTGTAGACATAACCGGCATCATACCACGCCTGCATTCTTTCGCAGTTCTTCTTCCATTCAGGGGTCTCAAATACATTGATGACTTCCTCAGTGCCTTCATAGATAGCGCCCATCTGGTAAGCCTGGTCGCCAAGGGTATCATAAAGGGTATTCTCTGCGAACGTATCTCCGAAGAAGATCTCGGAAGGTGTCAGTGCATTGGAAGAACCTCCTGCTGCCACCATGGAGAGTTCGGGATGTGCGGCATAGACCTTTTCATAAATAGCTGTAATGTCATCGTAGGAAGCGATCGCTCTTGCCTGTTCCTCAAGACCAAGTTCGTCAAGGATCGTCTTGTCCATGACCAGCCAGTTGCCGGTGACCTTATCGTCCCATGTGGTAACAAGGAGTGTTCTGCCGTCCAGTGTGCAGGCATCCCAGTATTCCTGACGGATAAGGGCTTTCAGATCGGGAGCTGCTGTATCAAGATAAGGGGCGATATCAGCCAGCGAATTGTTGGCGGAAAGGGTCGCAAAGCTTGAAGCGCCGGGTGTGACCATGAATACGTCAAGGTCTTCGCCGCCGGCGATCATCAGGTTAAGCTGCTGCGCATAGGCATCAGAAGATACAAATTCGATCTCAACATCAAGACCGTACTGGTTGGCGATCTCATTGATCGCCGCATTGACTTCCGCGGCATCATCCGTGTTGTTGCCGAAATTGCTCATTAACTGTTTAACATGGACCAGTTCACCGGAAGCAGCGGGTGCCTCAGCAGCATCCGATCCGGCAGGAGCGGCGGCGGGAGCAGCTGCCCCGGGAGCAGCACAAGCAGCCAGACTTAAGGTCATAATACCTGCAAGCACCGCAGAAAGAATTCTTTTCTTCATTTGTTCCTCCCTTCAATATTTGTTTTTTGCTGAATACATCTGTTCAGAAATCGCAATGCCGCAAACAGCTACATTTTCATGGCAGTTTCAAAAGCAGCGCGTTATTTTTGACTTGGCAGTGCTTTTTATTTTCAGACTTTTCAGCGTTTTTCACCCTACTCAATCGGGTTATTGTGCAGTTTTTGCTAATTGAGACGTCCTTTACGCCTGTATTTTTAGACAAACTGCGTTATCCTGTTAGTTTTTATTCTATTCTTGTTTCTGAAAATGTCAATCTAGGTCTCTTCTATTTTCATTCATTTTCACCAATTTCGTGAAAATACACAATGTTGTTTCTTCATTTTTGTTTTGTTTTCAAAATAAAAAAAGCCTGCCGATAAAAATCGGCAGGCTGAAGCTGTCAACTGTTCTGTTATTTTCTGTTTTATGCCGTTTCCCCTTCGATCAGATGATATCCGATATATGATTTTCTGCCTGAAGATACTTCATCGGCTGCGAGCATACGCAGAAGCCTCACACTTTCGGCTCCGATCTCATCATAGGACTGTACCGCCGCCGTAAGCTTCGGCCTGATATCAGGGTTATAATCCCCCTCGGAATTAATACAGCACACGGCAACGTCTTCCGGCACCCTGCAGCCGTGTTTTTCCAGTTCATGAATAAAGCCGATCGCCGCGAAGTCCGTCATACTGAATACGGCATCCGGCAGTTTTTCTTCCGCCAGGAGCTGCCTGGCAGCAACATGCCCCCCGTGCAGCGACATTTCCGTCCTTATGATCCTTATGTCCTTGTCATCCACCCCGGAGCCCCTCATGGCAACAGTAAAACCGGTCTCTCTCTGTGACGCATAGCCCATAGCCATTTCCCTGTTTTCCCCGGCCAGCATCACAATATCCCTGTGTCCCTTTCTGAGCAGATAAGACGTCATGTCATGGGCGCATCTGAAATCATCCGTGGAGACCATAAAATCACCCAGCTGCCGGCTGCTGCTGCCGACCTGGACGACCGGATATTTCCGGAAAATCTCTTCGTCATAAATCCTATCATCGTTTGAAGGGCTGATCGCGATGATGCCGGCCAGGTTACCGCTTAAGTCCAGATAACGATAAAGGTTTTTATCCGCGTACCCTTCGCCGTCGGTATAATTGATGATCACTTCGTATCCGAATTCGGCAGCGTTTTCCTGGATGGAAAAAACCGCTTCTTTGATTAACGCGTGCGCGACTATGAGGATGTACCCGGCAAATTCCGGATCATCGGATACAAAATCCGCCGCAGCCGGTTGCTGTTTATCCTTGACCTGAGGTATATAGCCGACTTTCTCGATCGCTTCCATGACTCTGTTGTATTTATCCCTGGAAACATTCGGATTATTGTTGAGCACTCTTGAAACAGTAGAGATCGACACATTAGCCTCACCGGCAACGTCGCGAATGGTGATCATTTTGTTTTCCGCCTTTCAGGTATTTGCATATCATTAATCATAATCTACCGCAGAGCTGTTTTCAAACGTTTTCACCCTCATTTTCAGAGCAGAAGCCGATCCGAACAGAAAAAGACTGCAGCGCCTGTCATAGGATCCCGCTTCAGTCTTTTCAGTGCCAGTTGTAATTTGTTATTTCCGGATCTTGTGCGTGCTTGCTCCCGGTTCAGCCCTGTTTAAGTCCTTCCAGGATACCGCGCGCCTTTTCGGCGATTGCCCGGGCGGTGATGCCGTAGTATTCCAGGACATCCGCTGCCGATCCGCTTCTGCCGAAGGTGTCTTCGATACCGTGCCTGAATACGGGAACGGGGTGCTTTTCACTGAGCAGTTCCGCGACAGCACCGCCGAGGCCGCCGATCACGGAGTGTTCTTCGACGGTCAGTACCGCTTTTGTTTCCCCGGCCGCCTTCAGAATGATCTCTTCATCCAGGGGCTTGATCGTATGGATATCGATCACGCGTGCGCTGACGCCGCTCTCCTTGAGGATATCCGATGCTTCCACCGCCATCTGGACGGTCATGCCGGTCGCGGCGATCGTTATATCGTTACCGTCCCTTAACTGTACGCCCTTACCCAGTTCAAAGCTGTACCCGGGGATGCTGCCTGTGATATCCGGCACCGCGGAACGTCCCAGCCTTAAATAAGCGGGGCCTTTGTGCTTTATCAGTGCTTCCACGGCCAGCTTCATCTCGTTCGCGTCGCACGGGTTGACCACGGTCATGCCGGGAAGCACCCGCATAAGTGTCAGGTCTTCCAGCATCTGGTGCGTTGCTCCGTCTTCACCGACGGATATGCCGCCGTGGGAACCGACGACGACGACGTTCAGGCCGGGGTAGGCAATGGAATTTCTGACCTGCTCATAGCTGCGGCCCGCTGCGAATACTGCGAAAGTATTGGTAAAGGGCTTGAGCCCGCAGGTCGACATACCTGCTGCTATTACGGTCATATTCGCTTCCGCGATCCCGCAATCAAAGAATCTGTCCGGGTATTCTTTCGCAAAGCCTTTAGTCATCGTGGCACCGGAAAGGTCCGCTTCCAGAACTACCAGCTCCGGATACTTTTCCGCCAGTTCTACGAGTGCTTCCCCGTAAGCCGCTCTTGTAGCTTTTTTCTGTACTTCCTGAGCTGTCATCCTTCCGCCTCCAGTCCGGCAAGATGTGCCTTTAATTCACTCATTGCCTGTTCATACTGCTCGTCATCGGGCGCCTTGCCGTGCCAGCCGGCGTTGTTTTCCATGAAACTGACGCCTTTGCCCTTTACGGTACGCAGCAGGATCACGGAGGGTCCGTCCTTATACTCTGCTGCTGCGGCAAGGGCATCTTTGATGGAGCCCATGTCATGTCCGTCCGCTTTAAGGACGTGCCAGCCAAACGCTTCGAATTTCGCGTCCAGCGGCTCCGTCGGCATAACGTCCGCCGTATTCCCGTCGATCTGCAGGCCGTTCACATCCACCAGCGCACAGAGATTCGAGAGTTTCCACTTGGCTCCGGCCATCATCGCTTCCCAGACCTGGCCTTCGTCCAGCTCGCCGTCTCCGAGCAGGCTGTACGTTCTGTATGAACGGCCGGTCACGGAGGCCGCCAGCGCCATGCCTACGGCAGCTGAGATCCCCTGGCCGAGCGAACCGGTGGACATATCCACGCCTTTGACGTGGACCATATCCGGATGACCGGACATATGCCCCTTGATCGAACGCAGAAGCTTCATGTCGTCTTCGGGGAAATACCCTCTCAGTGCCAGGACCGAATACAGCGCGGGGGCGCAGTGTCCTTTGCTTAGAACGAATCTGTCCCTGTCCGGATCGTCCGGCTTTGCCGGATCGATATTCATCGTATCGAAGTAAAGTACGGTCAGTGCGTCCACGCAGCTTAAGGAACCGCCCGGATGTCCGGAACGGGCCCTGTGGACAGCATCGACCAGAAGGATCCTTGCCTTTGCGGCATTAATTTTAAGTTCTTTTTCTGTCATATCCTCACCGGTGCCTTTCACCGTCTAAACAATAGTTACCGCAGTTAACTCCGGCCGTTAATTCTGGCCGTAATAAGCGCCTTCGCCATGCTTCCTGTAATAATGCTTGTCCATGATCCTCTGCGGGATGACTTCGGCTTTATTATTGATCACTTCCGTCATGAACGCCATCTTCGCGCATTCTTCGGTAATTACAGCGCAGTTGACGGCATCTTCGGGATCATTTCCCCAGCAGAACGGACCGTGGCAGCTGCACAGGCATCCCGGCACGGCTTCTGGATCGATCCCCATTCTTTCGAATTCCGAAATGATCACCTTACCGGTATTCATCTCGTATCCTTCGTCCAGTTCTTCCTGTGTAAGAGGCCGGATGCACGGGATCTCACCGTAGAAATGGTCGGCATGGGTCGTACCGTAGCACGGTATCCCCCGGCAGGCCTGTGCCCAGGCAGTCGCGTAGGCCGAATGCGTATGCACTACCCCGCCGATATCACTGTACGCCCTGTAAAGCTCCACATGGGTCAGCGTATCGCTGGAAGGGCGGAAGCCTTCGTCCCTTACTGAACCGTCCGCGATATCGACGACGCACATATTGGCCGGTGTAAGCTTATCATAGGGGACGCCGGAGGGCTTGATGACCATCAGCCCGCTTTCCCTGTCTATTCCCGATACGTTGCCCCAGGTCAGCGTCACCAGCGAATACTTCGGCAGCAGCATATTGGCTTCATAGACTTTCTTTTTCAGTTCCCAGATCCTGTAATCGACATCCGCACACATATCATAGCACCTCCACAGCTGCTTTTTCCACCGCAAGGAACTTCCTGAAACGTTCCGTATAGGCTTCAAAGCCGTCGATATCAGCCTGTTCCGCCATCAGTGTAACGCATTTCGTATCCGCGAACACCCTGTTGTCCAGATAATCCGCCAGGCTCTCCCCTTCCTTTCTGTCTACCATGTAAGAAGCAAGGAGCGCCATCCCGTAGGGACCGCCTTCCCCGGCTGTCTCCATGACAGTGACCGGAGCCTTTGCGGCTGCGGACAGGATCACCTGCCCTACCTTCGGCGTTTTAAAGAAACCGCCGTGGCCGCAGAGCTTGTCCAGTCTGATCTCTCCGGCCCCGTGCAGGATATCCAGGCCGATCTTCAGGGAGACCAGTGCCGAACTCAGGTGCATACGCATGAAATTGGCCAGGGAGAAGTCCGCGTTCTGCATGCGCATGAATACGGGGCGTCCTTCCGTAAACCCGGTCACATCCTCGCCCGAATAATAGTTGCAGCTGACAAGGCCGCCGCAGTCCGGATCCGCCTCCAGTGCTTTTGTAAACAGCCTGGTAAAGATCTCTCCTTTATCCGCAGCAAAGCCCATCATCGAGCAGAATTCATCGAAAAGGGAAGCCCAGGCGTTGATATCGCTGGTGCAGTTGTTGCAGTGGACCATGGCGACGGGCTTGCCGTCCGGCGTCGTGACCATATCGATCTCGCGGCGGACTTCCGGGAGTTTATCCGTAACGATCATGATGAAGTCGCTGGTCCCGGCAGACACGTTGCCCGTCGCCGTCCTGACCGCATTGGTAGCCGTCATGCCGGTCCCCGCATCGCCTTCGCAGGGTGCAAGCGGTACGCCCGCTTCCAGCACGCCCGAAGGATCCAGGAACAATGCGCCTTCAGCAGTCAGCCTTCCCGCTTCTTCCCCGGCGGAAAGCACTTTCGGAAGGATGGCGCGAAGGTCCGTACCGGTCAGTTCTTTATACTGTTCAAGCATGGTGCTGTTGTAATCGCAGGTCTTCTCATCGATCGGGAACATTCCGGAGGCTTCTCCCACGCCGACAGCCTTCACACCGGTCAGTTTCCAGTGGATATAGCCTGCCAGTGTCGTTAGGAATGCGATGTTCCCGACATGCTCCTCACCGTTCAGATAGGCCTGGTAAAGGTGCGCGATGCTCCAGCGCTGCGGGATATTGAAGCCGAAAAGTTCCGTCAGCTTTCCTGCCGCCTCTCCGGTCATCGTGTTGCGCCAGGTTCGGAACGCTGTCAGAAGATTTCCGTCTTTGTCAAAAGGCAGATAGCCGTGCATCATGGCGCTGACGCCCATTGCCCTGACTTTGTTTATCGGTTTCCCGTAATTCCTGACAAGATCCGCGAAGCAGTCCTGTATGCCAGTATGGATATCCTCCATGGAATAGGTCCAGATGCCGTTTTCCAGCCTGTTTTCCCATCCATGGCTGCCGGACGCTACCGGAATATGGTTTTCATCGATCAGGACAGCCTTGATATTGGTGGAACCGAGTTCAATGCCTAAAACACAGTCTTCCGGCTCCGGAAGGATCATATTTATTTCAGTACTCATACCGTATTCACCTCAGCTTCCAGATGATATCCTTGATCATCAGTTCTTCTTCCAGTTTCTCCTGTGTCGTATCCTCACCGATATGGACATATTCGATATCCATCATTTCGGCAAAGTCCTTCATCATTTCCGCCGTGACATCATAACTTAAGACGGTATGATGGGCGCCTCCGGCTGTGATCCAGCATTCAACGCCGACAGTCAGCGACGGTTTCGCTTTCCACATGACCCTGGCAACAGGAAGATTGGGCATCGGCAGGATCGGCTTCACTGCCTCGATATCCTGCACGATCAGTCTGAGCCTTCCGCCCATATCGATCAGGGAGACTACGATCGCGGGTCCTTCTTTTCCTTCGAACACGATCCTTGCAGGGTCGTCTTCGTTCATGCCGATGCCAAGATGGTGTGTCTCGATCCTGGGCCTTCCGGCAGCCAATGAAGGGCAGACCTCCAGCATATGGGCGCCGAGGGAATAACCGTCGTCACCGGTGAAGTGGTAGGTATAATCTTCCATGAATGCCGACGCACCGCAGCCGTTCTCACCCATTGTCTTCATTACGGCCATCATGGCGCTGACTTTCCAGTCGCCTTCGCCGCCGAAACCGTAGCCCAGGGACATCAGGTGCTGCGTGGCCAGACCGGGCAGTTGTTTTAATCCGTACAGATCCTGGAAAGTGTCCGTAAACGCGCGGCAGCCTTCCGCGTCCAGCATCTTCCTGATCGCGATCTCTTCCTTCGCCTGGTACCGGATGGAAGCTGTGTTATCCGTCGCGATGTCGTACAGCCTTTCATACTCTGCCACAAGCTCGTCGATCTCTTCTTCCGTTACGGCGTTGAAGACTTTGACCAGGTCGCCGACGGCCCATGTATTGACCTGCCAGCCGAGCTTCTTCTGCACTTCGACCTTATCGCCTTCCGTGACCGCGACTTCGCGCATATTATCGCCGAAGCGCATGACTTTCATTTCCTTCGAAACGCTGACGCCGACGGCAGTCCGCATCCAGCGTCCGAGGCGTTCCCTGACTTTTTCATCTTCCCAGTGGCCCGCGATGATCTTCCTGGGCATCCTGAGCCTGGCCGCGATGAATCCATGTTCCCTGTCGCCGTGGGCGGCCTGGTTCAGATTCATGAAATCCATGTCGATCTCTTCGTCCGGGATCTCTTTATTGTACTGCGTAGCCAGATGGCAGTAGGGTTTCTGCAGCGAAGCAAAACCGTTGATCCACATCTTGGAAGGGCTGAACGTGTGGCACCATGTAACGATGCCGGCGCACTCCTTATGGTAATTCGCTTCCCGGACTATGTCCGTCGCTTCTTCATTTGTCTTTACCAGCGTCTTGAAGACCAGCGGGTACGGCAGGACCGCGGACAGCTTCTCCGCCATTTCCTGCGCTCTTGTCTTCACGATCTCCAGCACGTCTGTACCGTACAGGTACTGAGTGCCGACTACGAACCAGAATTCATGTTTCATATACAGTTCCTCCAATATCACTTCATCTCGAACCAGTCAAAGGCTGCTTCATTTTCTGAATCCGACCCGTTTCCGGAAGCGAACATCCCGATCATCGTACCGACCATACCGCCGGATTTTGCATCAGGGAACAGTGCCCCCATGTCTGTTTCGCCGATCTTTACGCCGTCGGCATAAGCCGTGACCAAGGTCCCCTCGACTTTCAGGCCAAGTTCCGTCACTGCTCCTTCCGCTGCAGCCTCCCCGATCACTTTCCGCTCCGTATGGCTCTTAAATCCGGGAATATAAGGCGGACAGTTGTATTCTGTTTTCACAAGGACGAACCGGACGACGCTCTTGCCTTCCGCAGAGACCTTTTCCAGCAGAAGGTTGTTGTTGATCGCCTGGGTGAGGGCAAGCCCTGCACTTTCATCTCCTGCAGGCACAAAGTCCATTTTGCAGCTGACTTCCGCATCAAAAGCAGTCATGCGCCTGCTGATAAAAGGTGCGAACTTATCTTCGCTCCCGTCCATCATGGTAAACGGTACTGGTTCCGTATCTATCTTTTCCGCAACGCAGCGGATACGGAGGTTTCCGTCTTCTATACGCCAGAAATCCTTATCCGGCGTGCCCCACTGGACGAGGTAAGGCGAGAGTTCCTGCTCATCGAAATCATCCCTGGCCGCAGGTTTTTCAAACGGTGTCCAGGGCAGGCATGCCGGCGCGTCATATTCATCCTCGACTTTGCCTGTTTCTGGAGAAAAGACCGGCCAGCCGTCTTCCCAGATGACCGGGCATATGAATGTCTCACGGCCGATGGTCTTGTATTTATGCTCTACCGGTCTGGAAGCAAGGAATACCGCGTACCAGGAATCGTCTGGCAGCTGTACAAGATCGGCATGTCCGACATTTGTGATCTTTGCGGTCCTTCCCATGTGGCGGTGCGTAAGAACTGGATTTCCCTCAAACCCTTCAAAGAATTCGTGCAGGCTCTTTCCCCTGGCCGTCGTCACGGCATGGAAGAATTCCGTCCCGCCTTCCGCGATGATCAGATAATAGTATTCGCCGATGTGATACAGATGCGGCGCCTCGGGGCTTGCCGCGGCACGGAGCGCCGTGTTGAACAGGCAGAAGGGTTCGCCGGTCACTTTGAAATTCACAGCGTCAAAAGGCGCGACCCAGATGCCGCGTTCCATCTTACCGCCTTCGTTCTCCCAGACTGTTCCGGTCCCGACGATATAGGCGCTCCCGTCATCATCGAAGAACAGGGAAGCATCGATCCCGGGCACATCGTCCATATAATAAGGCTCGCTCCAGGGTCCGGCCGGATCCTGTGCGGTAATGATGAAGTTTCCCCCGCCGCCGGCGTTAGAGTCGATAATATAGAATTTCCCGTTGAAGAAACGGATCGTAGGGGCCATGATCCCGCCTACCATCGTATTCTTGGGGGCTTTAAAACCGTTCCTGCCGCTTACCGCGTTTCCGATCAGTTCCCAGTTGGCCAGATCTTTGCTGTGGAACACCGGGATACCGGGATCCATCTCAAAACTTGAGCATGCAAGATAATAATCGTCTCCGACCCTGCAGATACTGGGATCAGGATAAAAGCCTGCTATGATAGGATTCTTGATCTTATTGCCCATAAAATCATTTCCTTTCTACACTACTGAACACAGTGAACCCGCAACATTTTCAACTACATCAATAATTATACTGTTTTAAATACAAAAATAGCAACGACTCGGTCTGTTTAAAAACAAATTTCGTTGCTATTCCCGATTATCCTGTTCACTTTTTGTGTATTTCTATGGTCAGAATGACATTTTTGTATTTACTTTCTGTCAGCTTTCTTTAGATTTGTATTTATACGATCCTGTCCACCGTCCATTGCATGATCTCGGACGCCTCTTCGTTTCCCTCGATCAGGGACAGTATCTTATCAGCCGCAGCCATTCCCAGTTTTTCCTGCGGATGTACGAGGCAGATCATCCCGCTCATGAATGAGGAATACGGGCTCCTGTCAAAACTGACGATGCCCAGTTTCCGCGATATACCGAACCTTCTCATGGATTCCGTCAGGTCTATGGCCGCCGAATCATTGTAACAGACGACACCGGTCACCTTATCCAAAAAGCTTCCCAGTGCATCGGCATCTTTCCAGATACCGGCCGCCGATTCCTCGGTATTGAACCATTTGATCTTCCTGTCGTCAAACAGCAGGCCGCCGTCCCTGACCCCTTCCGTAAAACCCGCGTATCTGCGGATTCCCTGGATGTCGTCGTTCTTGAAGATACCCGCGAGAGACCTGCATCCTGCCTGAATCAGTTCGTTGACTGCCATGCGGCCGCCGGCCGTATCATCCATGCCGACCAGGACTTCATCCGACAGTTCCGGATAGCAGGAATGGATAAAGACCAGTTTCGTCCCCAATTCTTTTAGTTTCATATACAGATCGATATTGGGACTGGGAAGGGTAGTCTTGGTCCCTTCCACGATCAGGCCGTCCACCGGCTCATCCAGAAAGCGAAGAAGAAGCTGCCTTTCCAGATCGACGCGGTTTTCCGTCGAAGCCAGCCTCAGGTCCGCCTCTGCGGCGCTGAGCCGCCTTTCGATACCCCTTATGATGGACGGAAAGATATAATTGCTGATATATGTACAGAGGACACCGATGACCTTCCGGTTCCTGCCTGCCGTCCGTACCGGGGCAGGATCATCTTTTTTGGCCTGCGGGCTTTCTTCCGGCGTTTCTTCCTGGATCTGCTTCTTCACATAGGTCCCGCTGCCGTGGATCTGATAAAGAACGCCTTCACCCTTGAGCACACTCAGCGCGTTCCTGACCGTCTGCCGGCTGATGCCGTATTTTTCCATCAGCTGATATTCTGTAGGAAGCAGTGTATCCGCCGCGTAATTGCCTTCTGTGATCTCTTTCCTGATCTTATCTGCGATCTCTATATACAGATATGCCATGAATAAACCTGCTAATTTAAATACATAACCCGAAGTTGTATCTGATATTTGTATTCTATCACCGGAATATGTATTTTGTCAGTCTTTTTCCGCCGCTCCGGCAGGTTCGCCTGCAGGCATATCTCTGCGTTCCAGCCACGGACCTTTCCACAGATAGATGAGCATCATAACGGCAGCTGTGATCCAGGAGATCGGATAGCCGCAGATTACAGTCTCAAACGTATTCTTCCAATGTCCGATGATCATGACCCAGAGCAGGCGGACGCCGACGAAGTTGCCGACCAGGAACAGCATGGATGTCATGGATTTTCCCGCACCGCGGAAGATTCCGGCCAGTATCTGGGCGATGGCGAGGCCGAAGTATCCGGCGACTATGATGTGCATCATAGTGACGCCGTACCCGATCACCTCCTCGTCCTGCGTAAACATCCTTAACAGATATCTGCCGAACAGCAGCATAAGCGTTACAGCTGCCGCTGTATAAACTTCGCCGACAAGGATCGTCTTCTTTACGCCTTCCTTCACCCTGTCATATTTGCCGGCACCGTAATTCTGGCCTGTGAAGGTCATGGCCGCCATGCCGAAACTCATGATCGCCATGGACAGGATCCCGTCGATCTTCAGGTACGCGCTGTAGCCTGCCACCGCACTGGCCCCGAATCCGTTGATCGTCGTCTGCACCAGGACGTTGGAAACGGATACGATGATGCCCTGTATCCCGCTCGGGATGCCGTAGAGCAGGATCTTTTTCATACTCTCTCCATGGATGCGCACTTTGGAGAGCGTGACCTTATAGATCTCATCCGTTCTGACCATGGCACGCAGCACCAGTACCGCCGAAACAGCCTGTGATGCGATCGTGGCCAGTGCAACGCCTACGACGCCCATCCTGAACCAGGCCACCAGCACCAGGTCGCCGATAATGTTGGTCACTGTGGACGCGCACAGGTAATACAGGGGTCTTTTCGAATCGCCGACGCCTCTTAAGATCCCCGAGCCCATGTTGTACATGGCGGCAAATACGGAGCCGGTAAAGAAGATGCGAAGATATGTGACCGCGTCCGGCAGCACTTCTTCAGGTGTATTCATCGCGATAAGGAGCGGCCTGGTAAAGATCAGTCCCAGCACGATGAGGGCGATGCCGCCGATCAGTGTCACCGCCATGGCAGTATGTACGGCTTTTTCCAGTTTTTCCCGGTCTTTTGCACCGTAATACTGGGCGATGACTACGCTGGAACCGGTCGAGATCCCCACAAAAAGGCCGACGATGAGACGGATCAGGACACCTGAAGAGCCGACGGCAGCCAGAGCGTTCGTACTGACAAAATTGCCGACTACGATCGAATCGACGATATTGTACAGTTCCTGCAGGAGGTTGCCGATAAGGAGCGGTACCGAAAACAAAAGGACCTGTTTTACGATGTTCCCCTGTGTCATATCCATTTTGCCGCTTCCGGATCGTTTTATCATTATCATCGCTCCTTTCACCGTCTGAAAAAGATGCTTCCGGTTTGACCCGGAAGCATCCTGGATACAGAACTGTCAATAGGAACAGTCTGTGTATGAATAGGCAAATCTAACCTGTTT
This sequence comes from Lachnospiraceae bacterium, assembly GCA_017474455.1. Lineage (GTDB taxonomy): Bacteria > Bacillota > Clostridia > Lachnospirales > Lachnospiraceae > CAG-791. Next base: position 117,548 of record JAFVHP010000037.1, on the reverse strand, counting down.
TATCAGTCAGTTAATTATTTGGATGCCATCCATGCATCGACCTGTGCCTGGAATGCTCCAAGATAATCAGCAAGTCCGGCTGCATCCAGCTTAGCCTTGTAAGCTTCGATCGTGGACTCATCGCCAAAGCCGTAACGGATCTGGTCGTTGAATTCTTCGAATGCGGAGCTGATGCCGGTAACGATGTTGGTCAGTTCGCTCTGGTCAGCAGCAAAGCCCATGTAAGGGGAGATCTCCGCAGACTTCAGATAATCTTCCGCGACCTGACGGAAATCAGCAGATGTGCCGTCCCAGGGAAGGATATTGAAGTAGTTGGGTCCCATGTAATCCGGGATGTGATAAACACTGCCGGTATCCATGCCTTCAGGATACTTCGCAACGCCGTCCTCAACTACATAGTCGCGGCCTTCGATACCCCATGCAAGGAGGTTGGAAAGCTCGGGGCTGGCCATAACAGCATTCAGCCAGCGGATCGCAGCTTCGGGTTCCTGTGATGTAACGGGAACTGCACAGCCGATCCTCTGTCCGGGTGTTGATCCAAGAGGAGCAAGACCGATCTCTTTGCACATTACGTCATAACCGGTAGCTTCTTTCTTGGCAGCTTCAACGCCAAGTTCGGAGACCTGTACGGATGAGAAGATAACGCCGGACTTCATGATCGTATCTGTATGATCGTCAGTTGTCATGAGGTCTTTGTAAACGAGGTCTTTCTCATACCAGTCATGCATCCTTGCCATCTGAGCAAGATAAGCTTCGTTCTCAAGAAGGCTGGAGATCTGGCCGTTGTCATCTGCGAACAGGACTGCATAAGCGTCGCCGAGGTTATCAAATCCGACATAATCGGCAATGTTCTCGTCGCCGAAGATCGTGCCGGTTACATAGATGGAGGTTCCCAGAGGGGAAATGTTCGCTTCATCTTTAACCTTTGTGAAAAGTTCTTCAACTTCCGACCATGTGCCCATGTCTTTTGCGAAGTCATACATGCCAAGATCATTGAGGATGTCTTCCCTCATGATGAGGTATGTGCCCGCGACATAGTTTCTCCAGCAGGGAACGCCGTAGATCTTGCCGTCCTTGGAATCGGCATAGATGTAATCGCCCATCATCTCAAGGATGTCCTGGCCGTCCTCTTCAAGATACTCTGTGATGTCCATCAGCTGTCCGTTTGCGAACAGTGTAAGGAAACTGCCTGCTGACATGGGAACAACATTGACAAGGTCAAGCTGCTCGCCGGAAGCAAGCGCAAGGCCAAGGTTGTTTGTATAGTCAGCCATGCCTGCATAACGGATGTTTGCATGTACGCCTACTGTAGCTTCTGTGATCTCGTTGATCGCTGCTTCTACTTCTTCCTTGCCGTTTTCGGAAGATCCGAGAACGTCCAGAAGGAGAACGTTGATCTCATCAACATCGCCGTCCCACGCGCCGGCGGCTTCTTCTACTGCTTCAGCAACTTCTTCAACCTGCTCTTCAGCTGCTTCGGCAACTTCCTCAACCTGTGCTTCCGCTGCTTCAGCAACTTCTTCTGCCTGCTCTTCAACTGCTTCCTGAACTGCTTCCGCTGCGGGTGCTGCACTGCCTGCATCACAGGCTGCAAGTGATCCGAGGACCATGCCTGATGCGAGGAGAACAGCCAATACTTTCTTAATACTCATTCTGAAAATCCTCCCGATTCATTAAGTAAGTAATTGCGTCTGCACACGGCCTATTCCATGTGCGGTTTATAATATTTTAACACCTGATATTTATGCCTATCCATAAAAAATCAGGCTAATATTATACTCTGAACTGATTTTTATGAAAAAATAATAATCTCAAATCCGAAAACCTGTCGATCATTCACAAACCGTATGTTTCTCTTAAAAGTGGTATGTCTCGCCCGGCGCAAGTTTTCTCCATTTACTGAAAAGGAACCACACCATATCGGCAGCAATAATAACGGCGAAGACGATCCACATCGTACTGTATCCCGCCGCGCTTACGATCAGGCCGCCGATCATCGGGCCGATGGCCTGGCCTCCGTCCCCGCCGATATAGTAAGTGCAGGTGGCGGCGCCCTGCCGTTCAGGCGCAACGCTCTTTAGCATCGTGGTCTGTGCCGTCGTGTTTTCCAGAACCTGCGTCACGGAACGCAGCGCCGCTGAGAGCACCAGCATCCACAGCTTATCCGAAAACGCGATCAGGATAAGGGCGGCCGCAGCGGCTATAAAGGAAGGTACATAACTCTGGGCGATCGAGAGTTTATCGACCTTTTTCGCGAACAGTATACGCAGGACGATGACCAGTACCGCGTTGACCGTAAAATAAAGACTGATATCCATCAGCCCCCTGGACTGGCCGAAGATCACCAGGAAGGCGCTGATAACACCGTTCATCATAGATATCGGGAAATGCATCATGGTCAGGTCCAGAAGTCCCGGCTCTATGAATCTGCGGACCACGGAGAGAGCTTTGTTCTTCTTCTGTTCCGGGGCCTCGGGCACGCAGGTTCTCTTTTTCTGCTCGGCGGCTTCTTTGAGGACGGCAGCGGCTTCCTCCCTTTCCATCCGGGTGACGCTCCTGCTTTTATACGGGAAGAAGTATGCGATCCCGGCAGCGGCGGCAAGGAAGATCGTGCCGACCCACATGCATACGGGATAGCCGAAAGCATTGCTGATCCTGATCGCCGCTATGGGGCCCAGCGCCATACCTGCCACGGTAATGATGCCGTAGTAGCTGATGGCTTCCCCTGTACGCCCCCTCGGCGCGCTCTCTGCCACAAGGGCCATGGAAGCCGTCGACTGGAAGCCGAACGCCACACCCTGCAGTCCTCTGAAGATCAGGATGAAGGCAGCTGTGGGATGCACCGTATACAGGAAGAGTGATGCGAACATCAGGGTGATGCAGCCCGCAAATATCCATTTGCGGTTGAATGAATCCGTCACGATACCTGTGACCGGACGCGTGAACATGGAGGTGAATGCAAAAATGCCGCCTGCTACGCCTGCGATCGACAGCGCGATGGAAAGAAACTCCATATAACTGGTCAGGATAGTGGTGACGATGTAATAACTCATCCAGGAACAGGCGTTCACCAGCATGATCAGAATGTATTGTTTATTCAACAGTTTTGTCTGCATATTTCCGGCTCCTGCGCCACATATCAACTCATTATATATTTATGCTAAACCCTGTTACTGTAACAGGGTCAACTGTATATTGCAGAATATCCCAAAATTTTTCCAGCGGTAAAAACAGCATGGATCCCTGCTGTCCGGTGCAGGATCCATGCTGTCTTTCAGGATCTTATGCAGATCTTCCTGGTTATTGCAAAGTCCCGGGATCAGTATTCCACTTCATTCAGAAGTTCGGCAGGGAAGCTCTGTTCGCAGAGGGCGCCCAGCTTCGGCTGGATGGTCGTGAAATGCTCTGTCTTCTCATGAATCTCAAGGGCTTCCTTACTCTTCCAGCACTCCACAAAGGCAAGTACTCTCGGGTCTGCCGTGCTTTCGTTCAGTGTGTAATAGATATTTCCTTCTTCAGCCTGTGATTTGGCGATCAGTTCTTTTGCCGTCGCTTTGAACTCTTCGACACAGCCTTCTTTTACAAGCATTTTCGCGAATACCTTTAACATTGTTTTTCCTCCTCAGATGTTGCGTTTCCCGGTTTCCATATAAGCAATCGTCTTATCAAAGATGATTATAACAGATCGTCCGCCGGCCTGCCGACTGATCCCTCCGGCATGGCGAGCCCGAAATTCTCCGCGATCGTCGCGCCGATCATTCCGAATGAGGCAAACAGATCCTGTGCAGCGGCCGCGGACCCCCGAGCAGACTTCAGCATATCCCTGAGGCTTCCGCCTTTGTCCAGCCGTTTTGAATACGCGATGAACGGTACATATTCCCTGGTATGGTCAGTCCCGGTATACGTCGGGTCATTGCCGTGGTCGGCTGTAAGGATCAGGAGATCGTCATCCCTGAGCCATTCCAGCAATATCCCGAGTTTTTCATCAAACCTCTCGATCTCCCGGGCATATCCGCCCGGATCGCGCCTGTGTCCCCACAGCGCATCGAAATCCACAAGGTTCGTAAAACAGAGGCCTTTGAATTCCCTGCCGCACACATCGATCGTCTGCTCCATTCCATGGACGGAGCTGTCCGAATGAAAGCTTTCGGTTATTCCCTGTCCGCAGAAGATATCATGGATCTTGCCTATGCCGATCACATCCAGTCCCGCGTCTTTCATGGCATCGAGCACTGTGCGTCCCGTCGGGGGCAGCGCGTAATCATGCCGGTTGGCCGTGCGTTTGAACTCACCTTTTTTAAGGCCGGTATAAGGCCTGGCTATGACCCTGCCGACGCGCCACTCGTCCTTCATGGTCAGTTCCCTGGCGATCTCACAGTAATGATACAGGGTATCCAGTCCCATGGTCTCTTCATTCCCGCAGATCTGCAGAACGGAATCCGCTGAGGTATATACGATCAGGGCACCGTTATTGATCTCTTCCTCACCGAGCTCTTCCAGGATCTCTGTACCGCTGGCGCTTTTGTTGCCGACGATGCGGCGCCCGCAGCGTTTTTCCAGTTCGTCGATCAGTTCCTTGGGGAAACCATGCTCCGTAAAGGTTATAAACGGTTTCGTCGTCAGGATCCCCATCATTTCCCAGTGCCCGGTCATGGTGTCCTTGCCGTTGCTGGCTTCGGAAAGATAAGTATATCTCCCGGCAGGTTTGCGGTCCGTTTTCCTGTCGGGGAAATGACTGATCCCGCAGGTCCCGGTGCCGTGCAGTTCCCGGTACAGGTCATAAAGGCCGAGTTTTTCGAGATTCGGGATATCCAGCGGTCCGGCCGCCGAGACGATATGCCCGAAGGTATCCGCTCCTGTATCTCCAAAGGCCGCCGCGTCGGGCATGGCGCCGACTCCCAGCGAATCCAGGACGACCACAAAGACTCTGTTGTACTTATTCACTTATTATCAGCCTCCGCGTACCTGACCGAGAAGTCCCTGTCGTTCATAATAGCCAGCGTGGCGCTGGTGCCGAGCCTGTTCGCCCCGGCTTCGATCAGCGCGGCCGCCGTCTTCGCGTCATGAATACCGCCGCTCGCTTTCACGCCCATATCATCACCCACCGTGCTCCGCATCAGGGCTACGTCTTCCACTTTTGCTCCGCCGGTGGAGAACCCGGTGGATGTCTTGACAAAATCAGCGCCGGCTTCTTTAGCCAGCCTGCAGGCCAGGACCTTCTCGTCCTCTGTAAGAAGGCACGTCTCGATGATCACCTTCAATACCCTGCTGCCGCAGACTTTCTTCACTTCACGGATATCCTCCAGCACAGAGATCTCGAGAGAGTCTTTCAGGGCGCCTATATTGATCACCATATCGATCTCGTCTGCCCCGTCCTTTATGGCCCTGGAGGCTTCAAATGCCTTGGCTGCCGTGCTCATCTGGCCGAGGGGGAACCCGACCACGGTGCATACTTTGACATCCGTGCCGGCCAGTTCCTCGGCTGCCAGCGCGGTATAGAACGAATTCACGCAGACAGAGGCAAATCCGTATTCCCTGGCTTCCTCACATAGCCTGATGATCTGTTCTCTTGTCGCGTCAGCCTTGAGCAGCGTGTGGTCAAACAATTTCGGATCGAGCATCTTCACATAACTCCTTTCCGGTCTATCTCAGGTTTTTGAACGTTTAAGCATGTCCGGGCCGAAACTCTCCGGAAGCAGTTCCGACAGCGTGTATTCTTTGCATTCTTCTAAGTTTCTGACAAGGTAGATCCTGAAATCATCCCTGCAGAATTCCCGCATCACCTGCCTGCATACGCCGCAGGGCGGGCAGTCCTCCAGCTCCGGGGCATCTTTTGCCCCGCCGGCTATCGCGATGGCGATAAACTCTGCCTCGCCTTCGCTGACGGCTTTAAAGAAGGCTGTCCGTTCAGCACAGTTGGAAGGCCCATAGGCGGCATTTTCGATATTGCACCCGGTATATATGTTTCCTTCCGCGCCATTATCCCCGCCTGCCGCAAGCAGGGCTGCGCCCACGAGGAAACCGGAATAAGGCGCATAGGCCATATGCCTCGCTTCCAGCGCTTTACCGCACAGTTCCCGTATTATATTCTTCTCCGGCGCAGTCTTCATGGCGGATCTCCGTTACGCCAGCCCCATGTTCAGCGGCCGGCTTTGTCTTTTTCGATCAGTATCTTCAGTGCAGTTACGGCACAGGTGATCGTTCGGCCGGTCTCATGTACCTGGTTATTGGGAAGTCCCGCTTTCGCCCGTTCCTGGTTCGCGATCGTAAGCAGTACCGTACCCACACGGACGCCAAGCACGCTCCCGACTACGAACATGGCGGCCGACTCCATTTCCGATGCCAGTACGCCGCACCGTATCCATGCATCCCATTTATTCAGGAGTTCATACCCGACAGGCTTGTTTTCCGGTTCATGCTGGCCGTAGAAAGAATCCTTGCATTCCACAATGCCTGCATGATAGACCTGTCCTAGTCTCGACGCCGCCTCGCACAGGGCGTTCGTGACCGTAAGGTCCGCCACCGCCGGAAATTCTATCGGCGCGTATTCCTTGCTGGTACCCTCCATCCTGACCGCGCCGGTCGCAATGACCAGGTCTCCGCCCTTTACTTCCGGCTGCATCCCTCCGCAGGTACCGACCCTGATGAAGGTCTTCGCGCCGCATCTGTACAATTCCTCCATGGCGATAGCGGCTGAAGGTCCGCCTATCCCCGTGGAAGTGACACTTACTTTGACACCGTCCAGGAAACCGCTGTATGTCGTAAATTCCCGGTTGTCACCCACCAGTTCGGCGTTCTCGAAACGGGACGCGATCGCCGCGCACCTTTTCGGGTCTCCCGGCATAAGGACGTATTCGCCGACATCCCCGGGACCGACGCCGATATGATATTGTTTCCCTGAGCCTTCCGTGTAGTCGATCATTGCTCCGTCTCCTGCTTCACGTCTTCTTCCGCCGTACCCGTATCCGTTTCAGGAACGACCCAGTGATCCGGGTCGGCCGGGCTCTCGTCCTCTTCCTTCGGCAGATAGCGCCTGAAGACGTTCTCGACCGGGAAACTGATCAGCCAGGCCGCAACGGCCGGCATGATAAACGCGGTGACGGGGATCGTCACACTGGCAAAATACGCAAACACGATCATGAACGCGATATACAGAGTGCAGCCCAGATGCCTGAACATCAGTATGAAGCTGTTCTTCATCACGTTCTTGAGTGTATTGCTGAACCTTGAAATATAGATACAGTTCCACAGCGCATAAATGAACAGGACCACCATAATGATCACGATGGCCACATATGCGTTGCCGAAGCGGTAGCCTGCTGTCTGGAAATTCTTCAGAATGGCATAATCCGAGAGGAAAACGAATTCGGCAGCAAGGAGCAGCACCGTTATGATCGTTCCCTGCTTAAAGTTCTCCTTGAACGATGACCAGTAGTCCGAAAGGACATATCCCCGGTCGTTCTTGATGTTCTTCTGCACAGTGTAATAAAATGCGGCAGTGGCCGTACCGATCGTCACGACCGGCAAACAGAAGATATACCAAAGCATGGTAAGGAATATAATGTTGCAGAACTTGGTAAGGAGCTGCCCTATCGGATTATCATATCTGAAAAAATGCATATCTTTTCTCCACCGGCGGTTTGAACTACGCCTTTGTCAGTTTCTTTGCCCAATGACCATAATTGCATTTAATAAACGCAGGTACACACTTGAATACCTGGTCGGCATTCAGGCAGCACACCACGACCAGCGGCGATGCCTTGACCACGAACGCCATGATAAATGACAGCGGGATCACTATCCCCCAGATACTGACAAGGTCCATGATCATCATATATCTGGTGTCGCCGCCACCTTTTATAATACCCGAATTTGTAGGCATCTGGTAGGACATTGTCGCCACCGTGACGGACAATACCATCAGGAACCGGTTGGCCATCACCCTGGTCTCCGGCTCCAGTTTGTACAGGGACAGAATCGGGATCCTGATCAGGAAAAGCACTATACCTGAGAAGATACCGATACAGACGAAGAGTACCTGCAGTGTTTTGGCAATGCTCTTAAGTTTATCCATATCGCCTTCGCCGATCGTTTTGCCGATGAAGAAGGATGCTGTGGCCGCCGCTCCGATCGCCATGGATTTGACCAGCATGAACATGGTGGAGGCGACGGAATTGGCCGCTATCGCGCGGGCTGTCATGTGGCCGAGGATCGCGTTCTGTGTTGCATTATTGAGCCCCCACAACGAACTCACGATAAGGACCGGGATCGTAACTTTGAAATACGTCCCTGTCAGCGATCTGTCCCGGATGACGACATCTTTTAGCCGCAGATGAAGGTTCTTTTCTTTGAACACAATAAACACCAGGAGAATGATCAGCTCGATCGCCCTGGCCGTCAGCGTTCCGATCGCGGCACCCGTAACGCCGAGGCGCGGGGCTCCGAAATGCCCGTAGATCAGCGTATAGTTGATGCAGCAGTTCACGATCAGCGTTGAAACGGACAGTGCAAGGGCGATCTTTACCACCCCGGTACTGCGCAGTATAGCCAGCAGTATCTGCGTAACGGCAAACATGATATACGTAAACCGGATGATCCGGATATATTCGACGCCCTGTGCGATGATCGCTGCGTCAGTCGTAAAGATCCCGACTATTCTTTCAGGTATCAATGACACGACTATGAACAGGATGACGGCGACCGCAAGGGCAAAGCGCATCGCGATCGCGCCGACTCTTTTGACCGGCTCCATCTGGCGCTTCCCGAAATACTGCGTACCGATAATGATCGCGCCTTCCCCGATCCCGGTCAGGATCTGCTGGAAAACGAACTGTACCTGGTTGACCGCGGCTACGCCGGAAAGGGATACCTCCGCATAAGCCCCCAGCATTATGTTGTCCGCAAGGTTGACGCTGATCGTGATAACATTCTGCAGTACAAGGACCACCAGCATCGAAAAGAAACTTTTATAAAAACTCCTGTCCTTTACGAGTCCTACTTTAGCAGCCTTAGCCATAAACGTTCCTCAATTAAAGATCTCCTGTCTCTCAGCTTCTGCCCTGCGGCCTGCTTCGAAACAGGAGATCCGAAATTCAATTACTCAATGTACCGAAAGACCCGGGTATTACTCCTTAACACCACCGAGTGCGATACCGGCAATGAATGCCTTCTGGAAGAAAGGATACAGTACCAGGATCGGGATCGTACCGATAACCGCGATAGCCATTCTGATGGAGATCGAAGGCAGGTCGCCGATACCGAGGTCAGCACCTACACCTGAAGACATGGAGACCAGCGCTCTCATGTTCTGCATCATGTTGTTCAGGAACACCTGTAAGCTGTACAGGGAAGTATCGTTGATGTAGTACAAGCCGTTGTTCCAGTCGTTCCAGTAGTTGATACCGGTCATCAGGCCGATCGTGGCAATGATGGGAAGGGAGAGCGGAAGGACGATCTTTCTGTAAATATAGAACTCTCCGGCCCCGTCCAGTCTTGCCGCTTCGACCAGCGCCGGGTGGATATTGCTGGCGAAGTTGGTCTTATACAGGATGATGTAGAATCCGTTGAAGACCATGTTCGGGAACAGGTACGCGAACCATGTATTGCGGATGTGGAAGATACTCGTCCACATGATGTACTGTGCGACCATACCACCGTTGAACAGCATCGTGAAGAAGATCACGAATGTCAGTGCTCTTGCACGGGGGAAGTCTGCTCTTGAAAGCGGCCATGCAAGCAGGGGGGCGACTGCAAGAGCAAGTGTTGTACCAACGATAGTGTTGGCGAATGTAATTCCGTATGCCTTAAAGATCTTTGCACGGTTCGTAACAAACAGATACTTATAAGCATATGTGGAGAAATTGCGGGGCAGGAATCCGTAACCTTGCTGCATCAGCGCGGCCTCATCCGAGAACGAGGAGGAGATCAGCAGGAGGAACGGAAGTACCGCTGCCAGCATAAGGGCTGTAAGTATGATAATGATCAGTACCTGAAAAGCATGATCACTAGCGCCTTTTACTGTTCTATCATCCATTAAAGATCACGCTCCTTTCTTAGAACAATGCATTCTCTTTACTGACCTTGTTAACGATAAGGTTAAAGATCAGAACGAGAACGAAGCCGATGATAGCCTGGTAAGCACTGGCAGCCGATGCCATCGAAATGTTGTTCAGCTGCATCAATGCACGGTAGACGTATGTATCGATCGTATCAGTTACCGAATACAGCGAACCGGAGTTCATGGGTACCTGATAGAACAGACCGAAGTCTGAATAGAAGATACGTCCTACAGACAGTGTTACGAGTGTGATGACTGTCGACTTTAAGAGCGGCAGTGTAATGTGTCGGATGGAACCCCACTTGCTGCAGCCGTCGATGCTGGCCGCTTCATAGAGGTTCCTGTCGATACCGACGATGGCTGACAGATAAATGATCGAGTTGTAGCCGAGGCCCTTCCACAGGTGGAAGAATACCAGGATGAACGGCCAGTACTTCGTTGTCCCGTAGAAGTTGATCTCATTGCCGGCGCCAAGGACTGTCTTGTTGATCCAGCCGGCTTCATTTGAAAGGAAACCGTAAGCGATGTAAGCAACGATAACCCAGGAGATCAGCTGCGGCAGAAGGATGGTCGTCTGATACAGTTTCTGCAGCTTCTTGGAGAAGATCTCACTTAAGCAGATACCGACTATCATACCAAGGATATTGCCGAGGATAATGAACACCAGGTTGTAGAGCAAGGTGTTCTTGGTAATGGTATACGAGTCGGAGGACTGGAACAGGAATTTGAAGTTGCTCAGTCCTACCCAGCCGGAACGCCATACACCGATACTGTAGTCGATCTTCTTGAACGCGAAGCTGATACCTACCATGGGGATGTAGTTGTTGATCAGGACATAGATCAGGCCGGGCATTACCATGAAGTCCAGTACGCTGACTGCTTTGTTCTGATACAGCATCGCATAGGCAAAGATGATCGTCAGTATGGCAGTAAACAGGTAGATATAGGTACCATAGCTCATCTTAGGCTTTTTGCCGTCTGCAATGATCGCGGTCGTCATCGTGATAATAAGGACGATGCCGACGAACAGGCGGACGAATCCAAGCAGCAGGGCTGCGACGCCTGCCGGTCTCGGTTTCCACTTCCTGTAGAATGCAAGGCAGAGAACAATGAGAGCTATTGATGCGATAAGGCCAAGGATAATGAAGAAATTCGGCGCGACCGCAAAAGTCTTCTTGCCGTTTTCGATCGTGGTCCCCGTAAGGAGCTGGAAACCGGTAACGCTTACCTTTGCCTTGTTCTGGGTGTAGCTGCCGAACGGCAATGCCATCGCAACGATGGTAAGAATGCCGCTGAGAAGAAGCAGCCACTGGAAGATAGGATTCTCACGATGAATGTCTTTGGCATTCACGTGCTTGTCTATCTCGTTCATATGGAGTCCCCCCTTAGTATAAGATTTATGCTCCCCCGGCCGCGTCCTTCCCTGCAGTCAGAAAAGCACAGTGATAACTGGTAAACCTAGTTTAATACTTTTGACGAAGAAAATCTATACAGATATCGAATTCTGACTAATTTTTCAGTTCGCAAAATCCGCAAAGCAATAATACTGCACAAAAATTATAAAATCTTTTATGCAGTATTATTAAATTTCTATTATTTCCCGTCCATGAAGAATGAAAGTGCCGCCAGCTCCTCTTCCGGTTCATCCGGAGAAGCCGCGATCCCCAGGACCGGATCTTCCATCATGCCAATATATTCCGCCAGATACGGCAGTGCTTTCATTTCGATCGCGTATGGACGCTCCTCCCCTCTGCTTATCTCCTCGAAAGTCGACTGGTCATATTCTATGATCTGCGCCGTCATCAGCGCGCCTTCTTTTTCCAGCCGATCATAGACATTCTTCGGAAGGCATTCGGAAAGATCCTCCATGAATCCGGTCTGCGCGTAACCTGTGAGGTCTTCCCTTTCGGCAATGAATATATCGATATCGCCCGCGCCGAACCTGGTGAGGATCGCCATCTTGGCCGCACCGGCGCTCTTCTGCGGACTGATCTGCATACAGTCGGCAGTCTCTTTCTCTCCGAGCTCGATGATCCCATTGAGATCTTCCGTCATACGCAGCGTATCGACCGGAGCCGGCGTGGATATCACCACCGACAGGACGATATCTTTATGCGCGATCACAGTGGAATACAGGAAATACAGCCCCAGGATCACCGCCCCGATGATAAGGAGCGTCCATCCCAGATAATAATCTTTGAAATAGATAAGCTTTTTCTGCCAGGTGTCGCCTTTTAATTCAATGAATCTCATTTTTGTTTCCCAAGTATGTGCCGGGATATATCATGCTTTCCCGGCGGCTATTTCTTCCTGGTTCCTTGTCAGGTTCTTCATCCAGTTGAAGCTGTTGATCTTAGGCAGGGCCACGAAGCACTTCAGGACCTGGTCGCTCTTCAAACAGGCGAAGACTACCCACGGCGCCGCGTGGAAGACACGCTGAGCTATAAGGGCTGACGGTATGACGACAAGGAAAACGAAGATCGTATCGTTCTTGAAGACGAACGACACGTCGCCGCCCGACTTGACCAGCCCGCCCAGGCACGGGGCCTGATAACACTGGCCCATGACTGTAATGGCAAGCACGGAAGCCAGCTGCCGCGTATAGGCCATCGCCTCGTTACTGACATTGTACAGGGAAATGAACGGTTCGCAGGCCAGCATGACGATCCCTCCGGAGGCCAGCCCGATCAGGGCGAAGATCACCTGCACGGTAATGGCATACTGCTTCATCTTCTCGTATTCCCCTGCGCCTACTGTCTTGCCGGTGATGATGCCGACCGCGTTGGAGAGGCCCAGCGTCCACATAAAGACCAGGCTGTTGAGCATGCCGGTGATGGATACTGCCGCGATGACGCTGGCATCGTAATAGCCCATGATCTTGGCCTGCGCCAGCATATTGATGGACCAGACAACGCTTCCTCCGCAGACAGGAATGCCGTATTTCACATAGTCCCTGAGCAGCGTCCTGTTGATCTTTAAGTAATCGGAAGGCTTCAGCTGCAGTTTTTTATCTACTTTGAGGACATAAATGACGGCAAAGCTCATTTCCACGATCCTGGACAGGAGCGTGGCGATCGCCGCGCCTTTTACGCCCATCGCAGGCAGTCCCAGCTTACCGAAGATGAAGATATAGTTCAGGGAAATGTTCAGGAACAGGGCAATAATGGAAATATAAAGCCCTACTTTCGGCGTTTCCACCGCCCGCATGGATGCCGTCAGGATCTGCGAGACCGGGAAAAGCAGGTAAGTAAACGCGATGATCCTCAGATATACCGCTCCTTCCGCAATAACGCCCGCGTCAGCTGTAAAGAGGGACATGATCTGCGACGGGAAAAGCGAGCCGAAGGCCATCATCACAAAACCTACCCCGAGCCCGAAGCGCATGCCGATCGAGGAAATATACTTTATGCTCTGCTTGTCCCTTTTGCCCCAGTACTGTGCCGACAGGATAAGAAGCGTACCTTCCACGCCGCCGATCAGCATCTGCAGCACCGACTGGAACTGCGAGCAGATATATACGCCCGATACGGCGTGGTCTCCCAATGACCCGATCATGACATTATCGGCAAAGTTGACCGCAAATGTGATGAGGTTCTGCAGGGAGATCGGAATCGCCAGAAGGATCAGCGACTTGTAAAAATCCTTATCCCTGGTAAAGATCCTGTATTTCGTTTCTGTGTGGAGCCTGATGCTGCATTCATAACTCTGTCTGTCCTGTTTCATCATGCGATCTGTTTTGTGAAACGGCTCTCTTCGTGCATCCTGCTAAAGAGAGCCGTTAACGGTTTTATTTACTCAGATACCGGTGCCGCGGATCATTCCAGGATCATCTGGACACAGCCGTACATACCGGCATCGTTTCCGAGGGAAGCAAGGGCGAACTCTGTCTCGGAGCACGCGTGGAAGCAATACTTCTTAAAGTTCTTCTGAACGACGTCGATCAGGATCTGGCCTGCCTTGGAAACGCCGCCGCCGATAACGACGATCTCGGGATCGGCTATGCAGCATGCGCCGGCAAGAGCCTTGCCGAGGGTATATCCGAGTTCTTCGACCTGCTCCATTGCGAATTCATCGCCTTCTTTGGCCAGGTCAAAGATCTCCTTGGATGAAATTTCCGCAAGGTCACGAAGCTTTGTGGGCTTGCTGTCATTGGCAAGGCGCCTCTTTGTGACACGGGTGATGCCGTTGGCGGAAGTATACTGCTCCAGGCAGCCCTTCTTGCCGCAGCCGCAGACATCCGTTTCCTCTTCGTTGACGGTGACATGTCCGAATTCACCGCCTGCGCCGTGCGCGCCTGCCACCATCTTTCCATCGATGATAACGCCTGCGCCTACGCCGGTGCCAAGCGTGACCATGATCACATTGCTGTGGCCGCGGCCGCCGCCCTGCCACATCTCGCCGAGAGCGGCTACGTTCGCGTCGTTGCCGACTTTGGCAGGGATGGAAGTAAGCTTCTTCATCTCTTCAACAACATTGACGATGCCCCAGCCGAGGTTTACGCAGCGAAGGACAGTGCCGTCAGAACGGACAGGTCCGGGAACGCCTACGCCGATGCCCTGTACGTCTTCTTCTGAAATGCCCTTTTCCTGCATTTTGGCATTGATCGAAGCAACAACATCAGGAAGGATGGCTGCGCCGCCGTTCTCCGTATTGGTCTTGATCTCCCATTTGTCAAGAATCGTTCCGGTCGTCTCGAACAGACCGATCTTTACAGTTGTTCCGCCGATGTCCACACCAAATCCATACTTTTTCATCATGTTCTCCTTCGTTTACTGTTGGTTGATTTATTGCACTGTTTCTTTTTAATACCTGTTTCAGTTGCCGTCTGTACCTGCGGAGCGCTCTTCCGCGCTCACGATATCCTGCGTACAGTTAAGATCCTGCCTCCACATGAGAGGCCTTGCCCAGAAGACGGCATTCCTGATGATCTTCAATACGTACTCGTTCTTATACGAGGGGCTGGTCTCATGTCCGGGCTGGAAATAAAAGATCTTTCCGTACCCCCTCGTCCAGGTCATGCCCGAGCGGAACAGTTCACCGCTGCGGTACCAGCTGGCAAAGACAAGGTCATCCGGTTTGGGAACATCGAACGGCTCGCAGTACATCTCCTCTTCTTCCAGGTCAAAACTGGCCGGAATGCCCTGTGCGATCGGATGCGTGGGCGCAAGCGTCCATATCCTGCAGAATTCGTCTTCCCGCCAGTGGAGCGTTCCGGAACCGCCGACTATCCTTGTGAACGCCTTTGAGTGGTGTCCTGAATGAAGGCATATAAAGCCCATGCCCATCCAGATGCGCTTCTGGATCCTCAGGACCGCCTCATCAGGGACGATGTTATGGGAAACATGCCCCCAGTAGATCAGCACGTCTGTATTGTCCAGGATCTCATCCGTCAGTCCGTATCCTTCGTCGTAAAGAGTAGCTGTCCTGACTTCAAATGCATCTGTCTTCCTGAGATATCCGGCCAGGGCTTCCATCTGTCCTTCCGGATAGACTTCATGGATCCTTGCGGACCGTTCCCTGATGCTCTTATCAAAATTTTCGAAATCCTCGTCGGAAATATCAGGAGCGACCCTGTCCCTCCGAAGATATCCCGCTTCCTGTGTATATTCATACCAGAAAGTAACACGGATCTTTTCTGTACTGTTCATCCTGCCGGTCCTTCTTTATGCAACGATTCGCGGCCGCTCTCCATTCGCCAAACCGGCCTGCTTACGCAGTCCGCCGCGGATCGCAGCCTTAGATAACAAACTGCTCCATGTAACGTTTGGAAAGTCTTAAGGAATCAAGGACTTTTTCCTTACTTCCTTCGAACGCCTTGTCTTCGATCTCAATGCATGTACAGCCGTCATAGCCGATATCCGTAAGCGCGCTTACATACTTGCCCCAGTCCACGTCGCCTAGTCCGGGAAGCTTCGGGGACATGAAGTCCAGCGGATATCCCATAATGCCTACGTTGTTCAGGCGGTCTTTGTATACTTTGATATCTTTATAATGGACATGGAAGATCTTGTCCTTGAACTCGTAGATGGGCTTGATATAATCGATCATCTGCCATACGAAATGGGAAGGATCGTAATTGATGCCAAGATTGTCGCTGTCCAGGATCTCGAAGATCTTTCTCCAGTTCGCGGGCGTGGTGAACAGGTTCTGCCCGCCGGGCCACTGGTCCGTGCCGAACAGCATCGGGCAGTTCTCGATGCCGATCTTCACATTGTTCTCTTCCGCGCATCTGATGATCGGCGGCCATACTTCCTTCACGATCTCAAGGTTCTCTTCCACAGTCTTCGTCTGGTCGCGGCCAATGAAGGTGGTGACCATGCCGACACCAAGCTTCGCGCTCGCTTTTATCAGCGCGATCAAATGATCGACATTGGCCTGTCTTTTCTCCGGATCCGCATCCAGCGTATTCGGATAAAATGCGAGCGATGAGATCTCGACACCGCTCTTTTTTGCGTAATCCAGGATGTGCTGTGCGTATTCGTCATCTTCCAGCACTCTCTCGGCATCGATATGGGAAACGCCTGCATAACGGCGTTCTGCCTTGCCCTGCGGCCAGCAGGCTACTTCCACGCACTGGAAGCCCATTTCATGTGCGACATCCATCATTTCCTCATAATTCCACTGATCAAGGATGGCACTGACAAACCCAAGCTTCATACCCCTGTTCCTCCTCAAGCATTTTTTCAACAAGCATGCACCGTCCGTACATGCACACACAGAATTTATTATACATGAAAAAACGCCGGGTCACCAGATAGCGGCGGCCCGGCGTCATTATTTCAGGCTGTTTTATGCTTCTGCCCAGAGCTTGTCCAGCATGCGGATATGCTTCTTGATCTGCACATCGTCGCTCTCGCCGGGAAGGAAACGGTTTCCTTCGTATTCGGAGGCTATAAAGCCCTTGTAGTTTTCTTCCTTCATGATCTTGACGAAGCCGGGGAAGTCCGTGCCTTCCGATACCAGGTCGTCATCGACATACATGAATTTGCCGTGCATGTACTTCGACCACTTCAGAAGCCTGCGGAATCCTTCATAATCCGGATGCGTACGCCAGTAGATCGCGCCGAACTTGGAATCCTTCGGGATGGAGAAGATCTCTTTGCGGATGATCATCTCATCAACTTCATCGCCGCCTTCGGCATACAGCTTCTGAATAAGTTCTTCCTCCGGGATCTCGGTCTTTTCATACAGTTTGCGGATCTCGTGGATCAGGGGCTTGTTGCAGCAGTCGTCAGGGAATCTGTTGAGGACTGTCGCGGGCGCGCCGGAAGTAAATGCCGAGAAGTCCATAACGACGCCGAGATGTTCGGAATCAGCCCTGTTGAACAGGTCTTCATATTCCATGAAGATAGGGGATGTAGGGCAGTAAGGACCGTGCATCTCGATCGCAAGGTGAAGGTCCAGGGCTTCCGCGAAGGGAAGGAGTTTTTCCATGGTCGTCGGGAGCAGCGCGTCCTGGCTTCGGACGACTTTGAAGCCGAGTTCTTTCGCGACTTCCATCTCATTGATGGTCTCGGTGAGACGCTCTTCTTCCGTCAGGAAACGGCCCTTATGCTTGCCGGAATCGATATAGACGCTGTAGCAGACCGGAACCAGTTCGTACTTTTCGCAGGAATCCTTGAAGTATTTCATCCATTCCTTATCCGGATTGGGATGGCCCTCCACCATCTGCGGCGCAACGATCTCGATACCGTCGCCGTTGCAGTCCTTTGCCCTTCTGAAAATATCATCGAGGGTATCTGTCCCGTGGACATATCTGTCGCCGAAGCCATACAGGGTAATGCTGTGAAGTAATCTGTCAGCCATTGTTTTCTCTCCTTTCCGTTCAGATCGTAAACTCTATGTCAGAGCTGTAAGACTCGGGGGTATGGAATTCCCTGGCCTCTTCATAGCCCTGTACGCCTTCGCCGTAGGAATGACCGAAGTCACCCCTCTTAAGCACTTCGACCTCCAGCCTGTGCGTCCCTTCCGAAAGGCCGCCGATGGAATATACTACGACGCTGCATACAGCCTTTGCGTCCCAGACACCTCGCTGTGATCTCCCACGACGGAAAGAGGATACTTGATCCCTTTCAGCTCGATCATCATATGATCGTGCGGCACTTCTTCCCCGTCGATCCTGACGGTCAGGCCTTCGATGGTCGACAGCCATACGCCGCGGTAGCTTAAGTTCGCCAGCTGGAATCCCCATCCGGTAACGACGCCTGCCACTTCACGGTTCTTCACGGTGCCTTCAACGACCGCACCGCTGGCGCCGAAATGAACGTGCGAATTGAAAATGCCTTCGATGATCTTCTTCCGTTCTTCCAACGTTTTTGCCATTTTACCCTCCTTGTAAGATATACCGTACCTCAAAACTCTTTTTCCATTTTATCATCCGGACAATGCCGTCACAATCAAAAAGGCCCTGTTGAACAGGGCCTTCCGCATTATAACCTGCTGCTATCAGTCAACAAACTTCGGCACCGAGAAACGAAGCGTCCCGCCCTGCCGGGTCGTCTGTACGACGTCGGTCACATTGTAACCTGCCCTCACCAGTATGCGCGTCATCTTGCCGGTCTCAATCTCCCCGGTCGCTTTTACGACGACTTCTGTCCCGCGCGCTTCGGTGTGATACAGCGCTATGGACTCCAGATTGGCATCATTCTGCGCGAAAAGCTGCGCGATCCCGATGAAATAACCCGGCCTGTCCTCGCAGCTGATCACGAAACGGGTACCCTGGTGACGGTATCCCAACACGTCGTTGAACGCCTGGAAAATATCCTTTTCGGTTATGATCCCGATCACCTTCTGGCTTTCGTCAACGACCGGCAGGCACGAGATGTCGTTATCGATCATGACCTGTGCCGCCTCTTCCAGGATAACGTCCTGCGTGATCGTTAATACATTTTTGATCATGATGCTCTCTACCGCTGTCTTGGACAGAAGGTAATTCAGCTCATAGATCGACAGTGAAGTGCTCCTGGAACCGCTCTCTTCCTCCACGAGCCCGCCGGTCACAAGGCCGACGATCTTACCGTTTTCATCCACGACGGGAAGTCTGTGGAAATCGTTTTTCCGCATGATCTCCAGGGCTTTTGAGATCACGGTATCCCTGGTGATCGTCAGCGGTTCTTTTGTCATATGATCCTTTACATACATTGTTTTACCCCCCGAGATAAGCTTTTCTTACCCTTTCATCGTTTGCAAGTTCTTCCCCTGTACCGGCAAGTGTGATCACACCGGTCTCCAGGACATATGCCCTGTCAGCTATGGCAAGCGCCCTCTTCGCGTTCTGCTCCACGAGGAGGACAGTTGTGCCCTTTTCATTGATCTCCTCAATGATCCTGAAGATCTCGGATACGAGGAGCGGAGAAAGTCCCATGGAAGGCTCATCCATCAGCACGATGGAAGGTTTCGCCATCAGCGCCCTTCCCATGGCCAGCATCTGCTGTTCTCCCCCCGAAAGAGTCCCTGCCGTCTGTGCGCTCCTCTCCTTCAGCCTGGGGAAAAGCGTGTAGACTTCTTCCAGGTCCCTGGCCACCGCGTCCTTGTCCTTCCTTGTATAGGCACCGAGCGCCAGATTTTCTTCCACCGTCTGCTGCGCAAAAACACGCCTTCCTTCGGGGACCTGCGCGAGGCCCATCTCCACGATCTTATGCGGAGCCGTCCTGGTCAGTTCCTTCCCGTCCAGCGTAATGGAGCCTGACGCGGGCTTTACCAGTCCGGAGATCGCGTGCATCGTAGTGGTCTTTCCCGCGCCGTTGGCGCCGATCAGCGTAACGATCTCACCATCGCCGACCTCAAAGGAGATGCCCTTGATGGCTTCGATCATGCCGTACTGTACTTTCAGATTCTCTACTTTCAGCATGTGCCTTCCTCCCTGTCAGTCGCCCAGATAGGCCTTGATGACCGCCGGATCAGCCTGGATCTGTTCCGGCGTGCCCTGTGAAAGCATCATGCCGTAGTTCAGGACGGTGATCCTTTCGCAGATGCCCATGACCAGCTTCATATCATGTTCGATCAGAAGAACGGAGATCTCAAAGTGATCCCTGATAAAGCGGATCATCTTCATCAGCTCCTCGGTCTCCTGCGGATTCATACCGGCTGCGGGCTCATCCAGAAGCAGGAGCTTCGGCCCGGTCGCCAGTGCACGGGCGATCTCAAGGCGCCTCTGGGCGCCGTACGGGAGATTGCCCGCGATAACTTCCGCATCGTCTTTCAGTTCCATTATATCGAGGAGCTCCAGCGCTTTCTCCCGCGCTTCCCTCTCCTGCCTGCGGTAGGAATGCAGGCGGAGCACAGCTTCCACCGGCGAATAGGTGATCGCGTTATGATAGCCCGTCAGGACGTTGTCGAGGACGGAAAGCCCGGAAAACAGCCTGATATTCTGGAAAGTCCTGGCAATACCGGCTTTGGTCGTGTCAACGACGTTCTTTTTCTCCAGGTCCATGCCGTCAAAGAAGATCTTCCCCCTGGTAGGCTGGTAGACTTTTGTCAGCATATTGAAGACCGTTGTCTTGCCTGCGCCGTTCGGCCCGATAAGGCCGGCGATCTCGCCTTCATAGACCTGCATGTTCAGATCGTTGACCGCGGTCAGGCCTCCGAAATCAATGCCGAGGCCCTGTATATCAAGGATCACTTTCCTGTCCGCCATTTTACGCCGCCTCCTTCTTGTCTGCCCCGCGTCCCGCGGCAAACCTGCTGCGCAGGCTTTTGGTCATCGTCTTCACTTTCTCGTTATTCGTGATCAGCATGATCAGGATCAGTACGATGGCATAAATGAGCATACGGTAATCCTGCAGGGAACGCAGCAGTTCGGGAAGAAGGACCAGGACGATGGTGGAAATGATCGTACCCGTCATATTGCCCAGTCCGCCGAGGACTACATATACAAGGATCAGGATCGATGTATTGAAATCGAATTTATTCGGCACCAGCGTAGAATAATTCAGTCCGTAGAGCGCGCCTGCGGCGCCGGCAAGCCCCGCGGAGACCACGAACGAGAGCATCTTGGTATTGGCGATATGGATACCGGTCAGCTCCGCGGCGATCCGGTTGTCCCTGCAGGCCATGATCGCGCGCCCGCTCTTGCTGTATATCAGGTTGTAGACGATGATGAGCGCGATGATGATCAGCACGGTCCCGGCCGTAAAGTTCGCGATCCTCTGCGTGCCGGTCGCGCCCATCGGCCCGTTCAGCAGCATCTTGCCGCCGGGGGCAAGGCTGCACTTGTTTTCCACAAAGCTGAACTGGAAACCGTTTTCATCAAAGCCAAGATACATATTCGTGATCAGGCTCTTGATGATCTGGCCGAAGGCCAGCGTCACGATCGCCAGGTAATCGCCCTGCAGCTTTAAGACCGGCACGCCGATGGCAAACCCGAACAGCGCGGCGATGACCGCTCCGCACAGGATCGAGATGATCAGCCTGGGTATGCCCGCGGAGACAGCCGCGACAAGCCTTCCCGAAACGCAGACCGCCGTAAAGGCGCCCACGCTCATAAAACCGGCCTGGCCGAGGTTCAGTTCCCCGGATACACTTACATTGAGGTTCAGCCCGATCGCCGCGACGATATAACACGTTACCGGTACGAGCAGCGACGCGAAAAGGCTGGAAAGATTCCCGCTGGATCTTAAGGCCTGCAGGATCACATAGGCTGCGATCACCAGGGTGAAGGACGCCGTCCTTCCGCGGTAGGCGGGGTCAAAGATAAACAGCTGTTTTTTATTCTTCATGCTCCCCTCCTTAAACCTTCTCACTTAGCTTCCTGCCAAGGAGCCCGGTAGGCTTGATCAGCAGTACGACGATCAGTACCGCAAAAACGATCGCATCGGACAGCTGGGTAGAAATATACGCTTTTGCCAGGATCTCGATCACACCGAGCAGGAGGCCTCCCAGGAAAGCCCCGGGGATGGATCCGATCCCGCCGAAGACCGCGGCCGTAAACGCTTTGATGCCGGGCATGGCGCCCAGCGTAGGAAATACGGAAGGATAGGTCGAGCAGAGCAGCACGGACGCGATGGCCGCCAGTCCCGAACCGATCGCAAATGTAACGGAAATAATAAAATTGACATTGATGCCCATCAGCGCCGCGGCGCCCTTGTCTTCAGAACAGGCCCGCATCGCGCGCCCGGTCGATGTCCTGTTGATGAACAGCGTCAGCGCCGCCATGACCAGAATGCAGACACAGATCGTGATCAGCGTCAGATAGGATATCTGCAGGCTCCCGATATTCAGCGACCCGTTGGATATCACCGCTGGGAACACTTTTGTCGCCGACGACCAAAGGAGCTGTGCCCCGTTCTGCAGGAAATAGCTGACACCGATCGCCGTGATCAGTACCGAGAGACTGGATGCCTGCCGGAGCGGCTTATAGGCGAGCCTTTCGATCGTGACGCCCAGCACTGTACAGACAATGACGGAGAGCAGCACTGCCGGTATGAGCGGCAGCCCGAAATTGGTCAGCGCGAAGAACGCCACGTATGCGCCGATCATAATGACGTCCCCATGGGCAAAGTTCAGCATTTTGGCAATGCCGTACACCATGGTGTAGCCCAGGGCGATGATGGCGTAGACACTGCCCAGCCCCAGTCCGTTGATCAGGTACGATAAGAATTCCATTGTTTTATGATCCCCTCAAAAGATGTATTTCCGGTCAGCCGCGGCTGATCTGCAAATCACTATGGTTTTTTATTATATCACTAGAGCCGGCATCTGTCCGTACTATGACAAAGAAGGCTCCGCAGCCTTACGCCGCGGAGCCCCTGTTGGTCCGTTATTGAATGAAATGCAGTCCTGACGCAGATCCGCGGTCAGTCCTCAACACCTACATAGACGCCGCCCTGAATGACAACAGCCTTGGGGGACTTGGAAACTTCACCGGTCTCTGACCATGTGACGTTCTGGCCTGTGAGGCCGTTAAAGGTCATGGATGTGAACTGTCCTACGAGCTTGTCGCAGATCTCGGAAGCGCTCATATCAGCGGTAATGCCTGCAGCCTCAACGGCCTGGGCAATTGCATAGATGCAGTCATAAGCATCCGCCGCGAACTGGTTCGGGATCTCACCGTCCTTCTTTGCCTTGTAATTCTCAACAAAGTTCTTTGTAAGGTCGTCGGTAGCGTCCGCTGAGAAAGGTGTCAGCAGGTAAACGCCTTCCGCGAGGGAAGTGTCGAAACCTTCCAGAGTCAGGATGCCGTCCATGCCGTCGATACCGAAGACGGTAGGCGCATAGCCCATCTGGTTAGCCTGGGTAAGGATCAGGGAAGCGGGTTCGTAATAGATAGGCAGGAACAGGATATCGGCGCCCGCAGCCTGTGCCTTTGTCAGCTGTACAGAGAAATCGGAAGCGTTGGAATCATCAAATGTCCCGTCATAAACGATCTCAAGGCCTTTGACCTCGGATTCTGCCTTGAACTTGTTGAAAACGCCGCTGGAGTAGTTGTCGTCGTTCTTGTAGATAACAGCGACCTTGGAGCCAAGATCCGGATGCGCTGCCAGATAATCGGCACTCGCTACGCCCTGGTTGGGGTCTGTAAAGCACATCTGGAAAATGTTGCCGTAAGGATTTGCCGCGTTATCAGCATCCTGGTAGATGACTGCCAGAGATGAGCCCGAAGGGGTGATGGCAAAAATGTTGTCCTCATCATAGAGCGGAGCTGCTGCCGCGCCGGGTGAAGAGGTAACGGTGCAGAGAGAGATCTGCATGCCCCAGTCCTTTAACGCGCCATAAGCGGTAACTGCCTTTTCGGCATCGTGCGCGTCATCTTCGAAACGGAGCTCAAACTGCTGGCCGCCCTTCGCGTTGATCTCAGCAACAGCAAGCTCTGCCGCGTCCTTGACCGCTGTGCCGTACACGGCAGCGCCGCCGGTCAGAGGGCCTGATCCACCGATCTTGATAACGCCGCCCGCTGCTTCCGCGGAAGCTTCCGCTGCAGGAGCCGCCTCAGCGCTGTCTGCTGATCCTGAAGAGCCTGAGCCGCCGCAGGCTGTGAGTGCAGCCATCATGGATACAGCCATAAGAGCAGCAAGCACTTTTTTGACTAAGCCGTGATTCTTCATAATTCTCCTCCTCGTAATTATGTATTTGTTCTTTTATTATGCATATCCTGCTCCGTGGATTCCGGTCCCACATTGCTGAATAATTATGCATAACAAAAACTTAATACTGCATTATAGAAGCTTAAGTGTCTGTTTTCAAGCCTGTTTATGTGCAAAGCACCGCCGGTAAAACAAAAAACTGCCGCAGACGGTTTGGATCATCTGATCCTTTCCGTCTGCGGCAGCAGCATACCATTTCAGGTCCTGCACCGGTCAGCAATGACCATGAAGGTCATAACCGAACATCAGGTCGGGTAATTACAGCTGGGGGCCTGCTGCTACGAGAGCCTTGCCGGCTTCGTTTGTCTCATACTTCTTGAAGTTCTTGATGAACCTGCCGGCCAGATCCTTTGCCTTCTCATCCCATTCAGCTGCGTCGGCATATGTGTCGCGGGGATCGAGGATAGCGGGATCAACACCCGGAAGAGCAGTGGGAACTTCGAAATCGAAGATCGGGATCTGCTTGGTCTCTGCCTTGTTGACTTCGCCGTTCAGGATAGCGTCGATGATGCCGCGGGTATCCTTGATGGAGATACGCTTGCCTGTGCCGTTCCAGCCTGTGTTGACAAGATAAGCCTTTGCGCCGGCCTTCTGCATCTTCTTGACAAGCTCTTCGCCGTACTTTGTGGGATGCAGCTCAAGGAAAGCCTGGCCGAAGCATGCGGAGAATGTAGGAGTGGGTTCAGTGATGCCGCGCTCTGTTCCTGCAAGCTTTGCTGTGAAACCGCTGAGGAAGTAGTACTGTGTCTGCTCGGGTGTAAGGATGGAGACAGGAGGCAGTACGCCGAAAGCGTCAGCGGAAAGGAAG
The DNA here is from genome assembly GCA_017474455.1 of Lachnospiraceae bacterium. Taxonomy (GTDB): domain Bacteria; phylum Bacillota; class Clostridia; order Lachnospirales; family Lachnospiraceae; genus CAG-791. Next base: position 92,602 of record JAFVHP010000037.1, on the reverse strand, counting down.
ATGACACTCTGTGCATCCGGACCGGAGGAAACAGGGTTGACCTTCTTTACGATATTCTCAATGTGCTCGATCGGATAGGAAACGCGTGTGTTCTCGGTAACGCTCTTGTCAGCGAAATCTATCTTGCCGTTCTCGTCTACGGTAACGTTCTCAAGCAGGGCATTGCGCCTGATGGCGTTGTAGATATCGGGCTCGGAATCCTTGTCGAGGTTGATGACCTTAGCGTAGCAGCCGCCTTCGAAGTTGAATACGCCGTTGTCGTCCCAACCGTGCTCGTCATCGCCGATGAGCAGTCTCTTGGGATCTGTGGAAAGGGTGGTCTTGCCGGTGCCGGAAAGGCCGAAGAAGATGGCTGTGTTCTTGCCTTCCATATCTGTGTTGGCAGAGCAGTGCATGGAAGCGATGCCCTTCAGAGGAAGGTAATAGTTCATCATGGAGAACAGGCCCTTCTTCATCTCGCCGCCGTACCATGTGTTCAGGATGACCTGTTCACGGCTGGTGATATTGAAAGCGACGCAGGTGTCGGAGTTAAGGCCGAGTTCCTTGTAATTCTCTACGCTGGCTTTCGCTGCGCAGTAAACGACGAAATCAGGTTCGTAAACAGCCAGCTCCTCGTCTGTGGGGACGATGAACATGTTCTTTACGAAATGTGCCTGCCAGGCAACTTCCATGATGAAACGGACGCCCATGCGGGTATCTTTGTTCGCGCCGCAGAATGTATCGACGACGAACAGTCTCTTGCCGGAAAGCTGCTTCTTCGCGAGATCCTTGACATATGCCCAGGTCTCTTCGCTCATGGGGTGGTTGTCGTTCGGATAGCCTTCTGTCGTCCACCATACGGTGTCCTTGGAATTCTCATCCATAACGATGTATTTATCCTTGGGGGAGCGGCCGGTATAAACGCCGGTCATAACGTTGACTGCATCGAGCTCAGTGAGCTGGCCCTTTTCGAAGCCTTCAAGTCCGGGCTTCATTTCCTCTTCAAAGAGTACTTCGTAGGAAGGATTGTGAACGATCTCCGTCACGCCGGTGATGCCATACTTTTCCAGATTAAGTTCTGCCATGTTGCGACTACCTCTTTCTTTCTATACACGTGATTTATGGTTAACAACGATTACCCTGATTAAATGTTCCAACTTCTTTTATCACATAAGGGGTCAAAAATCAACTGTCTTGCTTTCATTAAATCAGTTGTTTTCCTTCTCAAGAAGGGCATTGTAGACATCCCGCCTGGAGATTCCCCTGTCCGCGGCAGCTGCCTTCATTGCCGCTTTTCTGTCCATTCCCTGCGCCTCGTAAAAAGCCACATGGCTCCGGATATCCATGCCGCAAAGATCCGCGGCACCTGCTGTCTGCCGGGCACTGCCCGCGGCACTGTCCTGGTCCGCGCCTTCGATCACCAGCACGTATTCTCCCCTGGGTTCTTTGTCCGCGAAGTACTCTTCCGCCTGTGAGAGTCTGATCCGTACTGCTTCCTCATGTATCTTGGTCAGCTCGCGGCAGAGAACCGTATTCCTGTCGCCCAGGGCATCATACAGATACTTCAGCGTCCGGCTAAGTCTGTGCGGCGCTTCATAAAGGATGACCGTCCTTTTTTCGGAAACCAGCGAGGAAAGGACGGCTTCGCGCTCCTTCTTTTCCCTCGGAAGGAAACCTTCGAACACGAATCTCCTGGCGCTCATGCCGGACATGGTCAGTCCCGTGATCAGCGCACAGGCTCCCGGGAGGGATTCTACGCGTATTCCTTCCTCGAGGCATCTTCTTGCGAGCACTTCTCCGGGATCCGATATGGCCGGCGTGCCGGCATCGGTGACCAGGGCTATATTCGTTCCGGTAAGGAGTTTTCCGACCAGCAGGTCCGTTTTTTCAGCCTGGTTGTGCTCATGATAGCTCGTCATCGGTGTATGGATATCAAAATGGGTAAGGAGCGCCCGGGTGTGCCGCGTATCTTCCGCGGCGATCAGATCGGCCTCCTTCAGGGTCCTTAAGACCCTCGCCGTGATATCTTCCAGGTTTCCTATGGGGGTGGCGCACAGATAAAGAGTTCCGCTCATTTTATGATTCAGCTCCGTAGATCCTGTATATTTCGTCTGTATAACTGCCGTCTTCTTTATAAACGATCAAAGGGGGAAGGAGCTTTAATTCCTCCCCGCCGCCCTTGACCGCTTCGATCAGGACAAGGTTGGCTGCCTTATCGGCACAGGGATGGACCATCCGCATACGCTTCGGTTCCAGATGGTGCTCTTTCATGGCAACGATCAGTTCCGGCAGGCGTGAGGGCCGGTGTACCAGGTAAAATCTGCCGCTGCTCTTTAAGCAGTGAGCCGCCGCCGCGCATACGTCGTCAAAACTGCAGGCGGTCTCATGCCTGGCCATTGCCTTCGCGCTGTCCGGGTTCTTCAGGCCGCCCGCCGCCTTCATATACGGCGGATTGGCGGTCACGACATGAAAAGAAGCGTGCCCGAACAGCCGGGACGCTTCCCTGACATCACCCGTGACCATGCTGAGCTTATCTTCCAGGCTGTTCAGCCGGAAGCTCCGCGATGCGAGAGAGGTGCTCTTTTCATTGAGTTCGAGACCGGTGACCGTTATCCCGGGGTATCTTGCATACAGAAGCAGCGGGATGATACCGTTCCCGCTGCAAAGATCCAGTACCCTGTCTCCTTCACGGCACGCCGCGAAATCAGACAGCAGTACGGCGTCCATTCCGAAGCAGAACAGAGCCGGGTCCTGGATGATATATAATCCGCCGCGCTGGAGATCATCGAGCCTCTCCCCGGGCAAAAGCGCTTCAGCTTTCTGTTCCGGCGTCATTTCCCTGGCCGTTCCCGCGCCGCGTGCCGCCGCGCCTTCTTCTGTTGAAATGGCCTTGGCGGCGTCTGCCCTGGTTTTCACCGCTTCCGTCACCGCCGGCATCGCCCTCCGGGGCGGCCTGTGCCTGCCCGCCGTCAGCCGGTGCCGTATTCTCCGCTGCCGGTGCGGCGTTTGGCCGTTTCCTGTTCCTGCCGCCGTTCCCGTTTCTGCCGGAACGTCTTTCACCGTTACCACCGTTACCGCCGTTATCGTTGTTCTGGGCTTCACCCTGCCTGTTCTTGCGGTCTTTGGACCTGCGTCTTCCGTTGCCGGGCTCCGACTGGTCCCCTGACTTTTCTTCGGGAACCGGCTCTATGTTTTCCTTCAGAAGGGCAGCTTTTAACCTTGACCGTTCACGCTTTTCGGGGCGGTTTTCCGTTTCTGCCCCGGCGCTTTCCTGTTTATTCTCGTTCTTTGGTGCGGGCTGCTGCTTCTCCTGTTCCTTCTTAGGATGTCTGGCCTGGCCTCTCCTTCTCTTCCTGATCAGGGTCCACTCGCCTTCGCCGTATTCGTGGAGTTCCTTTTCGTCATCTACTTCCACGAGGATCTTTATGGTCTGGCGCAGGACGTTGACGCTGGATACTTCACCGACAAGCCCGTCGTTACCTTCCACTTCGTCCCCGACGCCCGGAAGGGAACGCTTTAGTTCTTCATATGTCTCTTCTTCATTCTTGAGACAGCACATAAGCCTGCCGCAGACACCGGAGATCTTGGTCTGGTTCAGGGACAGGGACTGCTCTTTTGCCATCTTGATGGATACCGGCGCGAAATCCGAGAGGAAGGAATGGCAGCAGAGGACTCTGCCGCAGATGCCGTATCCGCCGAGGATCTGTGTCTCGTCCCTTACGCCGATCTGCCTCAGTTCGATCCTCATGCGGAAGATCGTTGCCAGATCCTTGACCAGCTCCCTGAAATCCACTCTGCCGTCCGCGGTAAAGTAGAACAGGAGCTTGCTGTTGTCAAATGTATATTCCGCGTCGATCAGCTTCATCTCAAGGCCGTGTTCGCGGATCCTGGGCTGGCAGATCCGGAGCGCTTCCCTTTCCCTGACCCTGTTGGCCTTTGCCTGCTCGGCGTCAGCGTCGGTAGCGATCCTGAGGATCGTTTTCAGCGGTTTGGGGGATCTCTTGGACGCAAGCATGGCCGGGTCGGCAACGACATAGCCGTATTCCATGCCTCTTACCGTCTCCACGATCACGTGGTCGCCCCTGTGCACGTCGAATTCACCGGCATCAAAGTAATAGATCCTGCCGGTAATGCGGAACCGGACGCCGATCATGTTGCCGGAAGCAGGGACTGTGCCTGCTGCCGCATCATCCTGTCCGGCATCGATCAGATGGGAAGGATCCTCTTCATCGTCTTCGATCACGCCGTCGACGGAGCCGTCTTCGCTCTCTGTATCTTCCGCCTCATCATCTGCGTCAGTATCCGGCAGCTCCTCCGCTGCTACAGGTCCTTCGGACAGCTGCGGCGCACTGCCGGCAAACACATCCGGGAGCTCTTCTTCCTGTTCCTCGGCAGCTGCTTCGGCCAGGGCTATGATATCGTCCTCAGCGGCAGCGAAAGATCCCTCCGCCGGTCCGGTCTCTTCCGTATCTTCCATGAACATGTATGTCCTGTCACTGTCTGTCATATATTTCTCCATTCATCTCTTCACGAAGAGTCAAGAGCGCGGCCTCCAGGATAAGCTGGGGACTGCCTTTCTGCATGAGCCTTCTCTGGGCTGTCACTGCTGTTTTCTCCATGCGGCCCAGTACCGCGAACGACAGTTCGCCGGCCGTCTTACTAATATACTGTATGTTTCCCGTCAAAATCAAGTTTGTGCCGCTTCCTGCCGCCTTTTGGACCAGCAGGTCCCGGATGAAGGCGTGCATGATAAACAGGAACAGTTCTGCCCTGCCGTTCTCCGCCGTATCCTGGCAGAACCTGACGATCTCGCCGGCGTCCTTTTCCTTAAGCCCCATAAGCAGCTCCAGCGCTGCGCCGGCATATCCGTCAAAATCTTCTTCCGTTATGAGCCGCAGGGCTTTGCCGCAGCTTCCCGCCGCGCAGGCATACAGAAGTTCGGGATAGGCAGGCATGGCGCCCGCCGCGGCAGCTATCTTCTTTCCTATCTCCTCGTCCGGTACCGGTTTCAGCTGAAGACAGACGCACCTGGACAGCAGCGTCGGCAGAAATCCCGTCGTGTTTCTGCATAAAAGCAGCAGTACGGCATATTCCGGAGGCTCCTCCAGTGTCTTTAAAACGGCATTCTGCGCCTGCGGCGTAAGCTTTTCGGCATCCGGAATGATAAATATCCTGAAAGAAGCCCTGTAGGGAACGAGCTGCAGGTCAGCCGTCAGAGCCCTGATATCGTCCACACCGGTCGAAGTCGTCTTCTGCGGCACGAGCACCCTGATATCCGGATGGTCGCCGGCCGCGGCCTGTACGCATCCGGTACACTTCCCGCAGGGTTCATATCCCTCCTGCCTGTCCTCGCAGACAAGTACGCTGGCCAGCGCATTCGCGATCTCCATGGTATCGGAAACGTCTTCGCCGGAGATAAGGTATGCGTGGGACAGCGTCCCTGTGGAAAGAGCGTTCCTGAGATGCGCCGTGATCGCATCCTGGCCGCTGATATCCGAAAACTTTCCAAATCCCGCCTGTGCCATTCAGTCCGTAAACTCCCGTATATAACTCTTTATCTCATTGATACAGGTTTCCCTGACGTCGGTGCTGTTGTCGAACCTTCTGTTTATGCCGGCCGCCCTCAGCTTATCTTCCGAAAAGTCGTCCCGGTCCGCCAGAAAGCGCCTGCACATTTCATCATAGGCAGGCTTCGCCTGCTTCTTTTCCCTGACCAGGGCACGCGAGAGCCGTACCCCGTCCTCCACCTCGATATACAGCGGCACGACTCTGTCCCTTCCGTAATAACGGCAGAACGAAGCAAAGGATTCCGGCGTGCCGATGATCAGGTAATCTCCGGCGCCGGGATCGATCTGCCCGTCGTCCAGCGTAAAATAGCGCCATATCCCGTAGCAGGTATCATAAGCCCTTTCTTCAATGATCCTCCCTTTGGCCAGATGATCCGCGTAGGCTTCATCGGTGCAGAAATGATATTCCCTGCCATCCTGTTCTTTCTCGCGCCTGGGCCTTGTGGTATAGGTCACGACCGTGTTAAGGCCAAGGCTTTCATCCTGAATGAGGACACGGTATATCGAATCTTTGCCCGAACCGCTCTTTCCCATGATACAGAAGATATGGTGCGCCATTTATTTCGGCTCCTTTCCGTCACGGAAGCAGAGCATCATCTCCGAAGTCAGGGAGATGTCCTTTACTCTCTGGCCGGTGATGCTCTTCCTGTCATAGAAGGCGGCTTCCGACAGTTCGTCCTCATCCACTTTTATTTCATCCTGACCGTCGGCATCGCAGTAAAACCCCATGAGCAGGCCGCCGTCAAACCCCCACGGCTGGCTTTTGTAATACCGGATGTTGGAGACCTTAAGACCGACTTCTTCCATCACTTCTCTCTGAACGGTCTCTTCCACGGTCTCGCCGATCTCGCAGAATCCCGCGATCAGCGCGAAATCCGCAAACTCCCTGCCGGCGTACCTGCTCATCAGCAGTTTATCCCCTCTGGTCACGCCCACGATAACGGCGGGGGATATCCTGGGATAGACAGTATTGCCGCAGGCAGGGCATACCATCGCTCTTTCGGTCTTTGAAGGCATCATACGGGCGGCGCAGCGTCCGCAGAAACGGTTATTCGTATACCAGAGCGCGAGGTGATAGCCCGTCTCCGCCGCAAAGCAATCCCGCTTGGAGCCGGGGTTCCTGAGTATCCGCAGGTTCTCAAAACCGTAACCGGGGAGAAGGTCCTCCGTTTCCTCATCCGGGGTATAAAGGAAATATCTCCTGACCCGTTCAGGGCCTTCTCCGGACCGTATGGTGATCGAAAACAGATATGTGTACCTGCCCGTGCCGGGATCCGCGTGTTCCCGGACCTCAAGGGCTGTCGGGAAAACGGGCCCGCCCGCATCGTCCATCCTGCAGAGGACAGAACGGCCGCGGTACATAAGGACCGTATCGGAGGGATCCGGCATGCCTGCGTCCGGATCAAATTCGTTATGGTAAATGTCAGGTAATATATCCTGGATCATGGCTGTCTCCTGCCTGTTCAAGGCTTTTGTCTTCCCGGAGCCCGGTCTTCAACAAAACAGCCGCCCTTTAAGTATTCTTAAAACAAAGGCGACTGTTCTTTCCTGTACATTATATCATGATAAACGGCACAGACAAGGCTGTGGGCTTCCCTACTCCAGATCCTCCAGCAGCTGTTCAGCGATCTTTTTCCTTGACATGCCGCTGTTCATAGCCTGGCGGCCTATATAGCGGTGCGCTTCATCTTCCGTCATATGCTTCTTTTCGATCAGGAGAAATTTCGCCTTGCTGATCAGGCGCTGTTCTTCCATCCTGTCCTTGACCGATTCGATCTCTGCTTCCAGGGCAGACATTCTGTCCCGGGATGCGATAAGGAAACGGAGCGCATGGCTCAGACGCTCCGGCGGGAAAGATTTTGATAGGACCAGTATCCCGTAATCCGTTACATGATCCAGCACCTGGTCATAGATCTCCTGCGGGGTGACAAGACAGACCGAAACCCTGCCGTTCTCCGCGATATCCATCGCGAGATCGATACCCATCCCGTCAGGAAGAGGCGCGTTGATCACCACGATATCGTAGAACCTGTCCAGGACGCCCCTTCTGGCCAGGGCTTCGCTCCTTCTGACATCGACAGCGGCGGCGCTGCCTGCCGGAAGCGCCTTTTTGACCGCGCTGTCGAACTGTTCAGACCCGGATACGATCAGTATGGAGTGAGAGATGTCTTTTCTGTCCGGCATAAACCAGCTCCTGTCTGCACATTATCCGTTGATGTATTTCCTGATGATCCCCTCAGGGACATACGCTTTGACAAATTCACTGCGGCATGCGATCTCACCGGCTTCCTTTCTGGAAGAAGGCAGGGGGGCGCCGCTTTCGCCCGCCTGCTCCGGCAGCACGGCCTTTTGCCTGATACCCTCGAGCCCGGCCATCATGAGCAGGGAATAGATCAGGTAGGGGTTTCCGGACGCGTCGGGGGAACGCAGCTCAGCACGTGTCCTGCCGCTGTACGTCTCCACATAGAGCAGTTCCGACTCATCTGTCGCCGACCAGTTCACCCGGTCAGGCACGGCAGGGCTGCCGAGTCTTGAATAGGAAGCGTCCGTCGGGTTCAGGAACAGAGTAATATCCCTGATCCTGTTCAGGATACCGGCCGCTGCGTACTTCACAACGTCCTCACCGTCCCGGTCCGACGCATAAATGTTGATATGGTATCCGTTCCCGGGGTGGTCTGGCAGCGGCTGCGGCGAAAAATCACAGATAAGTCCGTAGCGGTCGGCGACCGTACTGGCAGCCATCCTGAAGGTCGTCATCTGGTCGGCCGCCTTCAGAGGCCTCGCGTAGTGGAAATCGATCTCGTTCTGTCCCGGCCCACGCTCATGATACGATCTTTCCGGAGTAAGGCCCATCCGTTCGATCGTCAGGCTGATCTCACGCCTGACGTTTTCACACCTGTCCAACGGTGCCACATCCAGATACCCCGCACTGTCGTACGGTATCTTTGTAGGGCGGCCTTCCTCATCTTTCAGGAAAAGATAGAATTCTGTTTCCGAACCGAACCTGAATTCAATGCCGGCCTCTTTTGCCTTTTCGGAAGCTTTTTTCAGGATGACCCTGGTGTCGGAAGCGTATTCACTGCCGTCCGGCGTCCGTACATCACAGAACATACGGAGCACCTTGCCGGTGTCGGGCCTCCAGGGCAGCACGGCCAGCGTTGACGGATCCGGTTTCAGATACAGCGCCGGATACGGGCAGTCCTCAAACCCTGCGATATCCGACGCGTTGATCCGGGCGCCGTTCTCAAAAGCCTTCATGACTTCCCCGGGCCGTACGGAGATATTCTTCTGTACGCCGAACGCATCCCGGAACGCCAGTCTGATAAACTTCGCGTCTTCATCCTCGATATACTTCATCACTTCATCGATCGTATAGCTCATATGCCCTGTTTCTCCTTATTCAGCTGTCCGCAGTCCTTATGTTTATCCCGAAGCGGTCATATGACCGAGATCCCGGGGGTAATGTCCTCCAGGACATCCAGAAGGATCCTTACCGTGTCCAGGGAAGTGAACATGGTCACTCCGTTCATGATGGCACATTTCCTGATCTCGACACCATCCTGGTAATGTATGCCTGACAGGATCGCCCTGGTATTGATTATATAACTGACATAGCCCGAATGTATCGATCTTAATATCTCATCGCTGCCTTCGCTGAGTTTCCCGCGGATCCGAGTCCGTATGCCCCTTTCCTTCAGGAACTTTCCGGTACCCGCGGTCGCCTCTATATTGAATCCCAGTTCGTAGAACCGCCTGACGAGAGGGAACGCTTCTTCCTTGTCCTCGTCCGCCAGTGTGACGATGACCGTCCCGTACTGTTTCATCCTGACGCCGGACGCCTGCAGTGCCTTGTAAAATGCCCTTTTAAGGCTCCTGTCATACCCGATGGCCTCCCCGGTGGATTTCATTTCCGGTGAAAGATAGGCATCCATACCGCTCAGCTTTTCAAAAGAAAAAGCCGGTGCCTTCACATACCAGAATCCTCTCTCCGTTTTCAGACTGGTACTGTATCCCTGTTCTTTCAGGCTGATGCCGAGTATGGCCTTCGCGGCAATGTCCACGAGCGGTATACCGGAGGATTTGGACAGAAAAGGGACGCTTCTCGAAGCTCTCGGATTGACTTCTATAACATAGACGTTCTCATGGGCATCCACGATGAACTGGATATTGAACAGGCCGGCGATGCCCAGACCCTTGCCGAGTTTTTCCGTATACTCCCTGATCGTCTCCATTACCTTTCCGGACAGGGAATAGGGCGGATAGACACTGGTACTGTCGCCGGAGTGGACGCCTGTGCGTTCTACCAGTTCCATGATACCGGGCAGAAAGACTTCCTCTTTGTCGCAGACTGCATCCACTTCCACTTCTTTGCCGGCTACATATCTGTCGACAAGGACCGGCCTTCCTGCACCGGCCTCAAATGCGTTCCTTAAATACCGGACGAGCATTTCCTCATTTGCGACGATCTCCATCGCCCGGCCTCCGAGAACGAAACTCGGCCGCACCAGCACCGGATACCCTGTTTCACCTGCCGCCCGTATACCTTCCGGTATACTGGTCACGGCAGCACCGGCAGGATGCAGGATCCCGAGCTCGTTGACGACCTTTTCAAAAGCATCCCTGTCTTCCGCCATGAAGATCGATTCAGGACCTGTCCCCAGTATCCTGACGCCTCTTTCCTTAAGCGGGGCCGCCAGATTCACAGCTGTCTGCCCGCCCAGGGAAACGATCACACCGTCCGGCTGTTCCAGATCGACGATATTGCATATGTCTTCCGGCGTCAGCGGCTCAAAATACAGCTTGTCGGCCGTCGTATAATCTGTGGAAACAGTTTCCGGGTTATTGTTGACTACGATAGCCTCATATCCCAGGTCCCGGATCGTTTTGACGGCATGGACCGTGGAATAGTCGAACTCTACACCCTGTCCGATCCGGATCGGTCCCGATCCCAGGACCAGGATCTTTTTCCTGTCTGAGACCACGGATTCGTTTTCTTCTTCATAAGTAGAATAAAAATAAGGGACATAGCTTTCGAATTCGCTGGCGCAGGTATCGATCATTTTATAGACCGGGCTTATTCTGTACTCCCTGCGTATCTTCCATATTTCATCCTCGCTTCTTCCTGTCAGTTCAGCGATATAGGAATCGGAAAAGCCCATTCGTTTGGCTTCGTACAGGAGCTGATCATCTATCGCGCCGCCTGTCTTTTCGATCTTTTTCTCGAATTCCACGATCCTTTTGATACTGTCCAGGAAGAACATGTCGATTTTTGTCCGGTGATAGACGGCATGCGGATCCGCGCCCAGCCATAAAAGTTCCGATATCGCATAGATCCGGTCATCGGTCCCCTCTTCGATATACTTGAGCAGCTTTTCGACCGCTTCCTCCCTGCCCTGTGTCCCTTCCTTATCCGAAAGGGAACGGACATCAAACTTTTCAAGATGGATATGGTTCTTGCCGTCTTCCAGTGAACGGATCGCCTTCAGGAGGCTCTCCTCCATCGTCCTGCCGATGCTCATGGTCTCCCCGGTCGCTTTCATCTGCGTCGTCAGGACATTGGAGGCGTCCTTAAACTTGTCGAAGGGGAATCGGGGCATCTTGGTCACGACATAATCCAGCGCCGGCTCAAAACAGGCCGGTGTATTGGCCAGCATGATCTCGTCGAGATCCATGCCGACGGCGATCTTGGCCGATACCCTGGCGATGGGATAGCCGCTGGCTTTGGAGGCCAGCGCGGAAGATCTGGAGACCCTGGGATTTACTTCGATCACGTAATAATCAAAGGATTCGGGATCCAGGGCAAACTGGACATTGCAGCCGCCCCTGACTTTAAGGGCTCTGATGATCCTGAGCGCGCTGCTCCGCAGCATCTGGTATTCCCTGTTCGTCAGCGTCTGGCTAGGTGCGACGACGATGGAATCGCCGGTATGTATCCCCACAGGGTCCATGTTCTCCATGCTGCAGACGCAAATGGCAGTATCGTTACTGTCGCGCATAACTTCAAATTCGATCTCCTTGAAGCCCTTGATGCTTTTCTCGACAAGGACCTGGGAGACCGGTGAGAGGGCAAGGGCATGCTCCATCCTTTCCCGCATTTCTTCTTCATTGCCGGCAAAGCCGCCGCCTGTCCCGCCCAGCGTAAAGGCCGGCCTCAATATGACCGGGTAACCGATCTTTTCTGCCGCCAGAAGGCCTTCTTCAACGGAGGCCGTTATGACGGAAGGGACGACCGGTTCACCCAGTGACTCGCAGAGCTCCTTGAACTTCTCCCTGTCCTCTGCCTGCCGGATACTTTCCGCGCCTGTCCCCAGCAGTTCTATCCCGCACTCATCCAGGATACCCCTGTCATACAGCTGAAGGGACAGGTTCAGACCCGTCTGCCCTCCCAGTCCGGGCACGATGGCATCCGGCCGCTCGTATCTGCAGATCCTGGCCGCGTATTCCAGCGTCAGAGGCTCCATATAGACTTTGTCCGCGATAGAATGGTCCGTCATGATAGTTGCCGGATTGGAATTCAGCAGGACCACTTCATAGCCTTCCTCCTTCAGGGCAAGGCACGCCTGGGTCCCTGCATAATCGAACTCAGCGGCCTGTCCGATCACGATCGGTCCCGAACCGATAACAAGTACTTTTCTGATGTCTGTTCTCTTTGGCATTCTTCTTTCTCCGGCTCAGTTCTTCATCATCCCGGTGAACCGTTCGAACAGATACATACTGTCGCACGGTCCCGGCGCGCTTTCCGGATGATACTGCACGGAAAAGATCCTGTCTTCTTCGCTGTACAGGCCTTCTATGGTGCCGTCCAGGACGTTGATGTGCGATATCCTGAGTCCGGTCCCGGCAAGGGAGTCCCCGCTGACTGCGTAACTGTGGTTCTGGCTGGTGATCTCGATCTTGCCGGTGAGAATATCCTTCACCGGGTGGTTACCGCCCCTGTGGCCGAATTTCAGCTTATACGTCTGTGCGCCAAGGGCAAGCGCGATCAGCTGGTGCCCGAGGCAGATCCCGAACATTGGTACTCTGCCGTGCAGTTCTTTCAGCGTTCTGACCGTTTCCTGCACATCGGCGGGATCCCCGGGGCCGTTAGAAACAAAAACACCGTCCGGCGAGAAGGAAAGGATCTCATCTGCGCCGGTATCATAGGGAACGATCGTAACGTTGCACTTGTACGCGTTGAGCATCCGCACGATATTGCTCTTCATTCCGCAGTCGATGGCGACCACGTTGAACCTCGGATTGGATGTGCGGCTGTACCACTTTCTGACACAGCTGCACCTTTTGACCGCGTCCTTTTTCACAGGCGCGGCGGCGATCAACCCGAGTCCTTCCTCCGTCGACATGCCCGCATCCGTAATAAGCGCCCGCCTTGTCCCAAGATCCCGGATGCTTCTGACAAGCTTCCGGGTGTCCACGCCGCTCAGCCCGGGAATGCCGTTGTCCAGAAGAAGTTCGTTCAGGGTCCGCGTCGACCTGAAATTGGAAGGATTTTCGTTAATATCCCTGACGATCAGGGCTGACGGCGCGATAAAACGGCTCTCGAAATCTTCGTTCGTCACTCCGTAATTGCCGATCAGGGGATAGGACATAACGACAGCCTGGTCCGTATAGGACGGATCCGAGAGGATCTCCTGGTATCCCGTCATCGATGTATTGAAGACAGCCTCGCAGACAGCGTCCGTTCCGGCTCCGAAGCCGCTCCCGTAGAATTCGCTGCCGTCTTCAAGGATCAGCTTCCTGTCAGGTCTCATCTGCCCTGCACCCCGTCCGCGCTCCTTGACCCCTGTTCCTCAAGCGCCGCTTTTACGAATTCCCTGAAAAGAGGGTGCGGCCTGTTCGGCCTGGACTTGAATTCGGGATGGTACTGGACACCCAGATAGAACGGATGGTCTTTCAGTTCCACCGTTTCGACCAGTTCGCCGTCCGGAGAGATACCGGATATGACAAGACCCGCGTCCGAAAGGATCTCCCTGTAGTCATTGTTGAATTCATATCTGTGGCGGTGCCTCTCGCGGATATCCGTCGTGCCGTAGCACCTTTCCATCAGGGTACCGGGCATGATATGGCACGGATAACTGCCCAGGCGGAGCGTACCGCCCTTGTCGACACTGTCCGACTGGCCAGGCATGAAATCGATCACTTTGTGCGCGGACGGATCATGGAACTCGCCCGAACAGGCGTCGGGTATGCCCGCGACGTGCCTTGCGAATTCAATGACGGCGATCTGCATACCGAGACAAAGCCCGAAATACGGTATCTTCCGCGTCCTCGCGTATTCTGCCGACAGGATCATGCCGCCGATGCCCCTGTCCCCGAAACCGCCGGGAACAATGATCCCCGCGGCGTCTTTCAATTCTCTTCATAATTGCCCTCATCCATTTCCTCGGAATCGAGCCATTTGATCCTCACATGGGCGCCCTGGGCAAAACCGGCATGGGCCAGGGCTTCGGCAACGGAAAGATACGCGTCATGGAGCTGTACGTATTTCCCGACAAGGGCGATCGTGACCTCCCTGTTCCTCTCCCGGATACCGGCCGCCATCGCCTTCCACTCTGCCAGGTCCGGCTCGGGCGCGTCGATCTGCAGTTCCCTGCACACCACTTTGGAAAATCCCGATTCTTCCAGCATGAGCGGCGCCTCATACAGGCTGTCCAGCGTGCGGTTCTCGATCACGCAGTCTTCTTTCACGTTGCAGAACATGGAGATCTTCCTGAAAATGCTCTCCTCCAGGGGTTCATTGCACCGCAGCACGATGATATCCGGCTTGATGCCCATCCCCTGCAGTTCCTTGACGGAATGCTGCGTGGGCTTGGATTTATGCTCATGGGAACCCTGCAGATAGGGTACCAGCGTCACATGGATAAACAGTGTATCGTTCGGCGCCTGTTCCAGCGATATCTGCCTGGCTGCTTCCAGGAACGGCTGTGATTCAATGTCGCCGATGGTCCCGCCGATCTCCGTGATCACGATGTCCGAATCCGTTTCACTGCCCGCGCGGTAGACGAATTCCTTGATCTCGTTCGTGATATGGGGGATCACCTGGACAGTCGATCCCAGATATTCCCCCCTTCTTTCCTTGTTCAGGACGTTCCAGTAGACCTTGCCCGATGTCAGATTGGAGAACCTGGTCAGGTCTTCGTCGATAAATCTCTCATAATGACCCAGATCCAGGTCTGTTTCCGCCCCGTCCTCGGTAACATAGACTTCACCGTGCTGGTACGGGCTCATGGTGCCCGGATCCACATTGATGTACGGGTCCAGTTTCTGGGCCGTTACCTTAAGTCCCCTTGCCTTCAGGAGCCTGCCGAGGGAAGCGGCGGTGACACCTTTGCCAAGACCCGATACGACGCCTCCGGTTACAAAAATATACTTTGCCATGGCGATACCTCTCATAAACTGATGATCCTTCCGAGCGCTTCCTTCGTTTCCTCGCGGTCCCCGAAGGCTGTCAGCCTGAAATGATCCTCCCCGGCAGGGCCGAAACCCGAGCCCGGGGTACCGACTACGTTTGCCTTTGTGAGCAGATAATCAAAGAACTCCCAGTCCGACATGCCTTCCGGGGTCTTCAGCCAGATATACGGCGCGTTCACACCGCCGTAAACTTCGTAACCCGCTTCCTTAAGCCCTTCGCGGATGATCCTGGCGTTTTCCATATAATAGGAGACCTGCTGCCGGACTTCTCTTCTTCCTTCATCGGAGTACACGGCTTCGCCTGCCCTCTGGATGATATACGGCGCGCCGTTGTACTTGGTGCCGTGGCGTCTGGCCCACAGGGGCCAGAGCTTGTCTCCGCCGGCTTCAAGGTCTTTGGGTATGACCGTAAAACCGAGTCTGAGTCCCGTAAATCCTGCCGTCTTGGAGAATGACCTGAACTCTATGGCACAGTTTCTTGCCCCTTCGCATTCATAAATGCTGCGGGGTACATCCGGCTCCGAGATATAGGCTTCATAAGCCGCGTCATAAAGGATCACCGAGCCGTGCCTGTTCGCATAATCCACCCATTCCTGCAGACGCTTTCTGTCCATGACCGCACCCGTGGGGTTGTTCGGGAAGCACAGATAGATCAGGTCCGGGACCTCGGAAGGCGCATCTCCCGGCAGGTCAGGGACAAAACCGGTGGATGCCGTACACGGCATATAGACAACGCCGTCATACCGGCCGGCCGCAGAGTCGAACGCGCCCGTCCTGCCCGCCATGACGTTGGAGTCGATATAGACCGGATAGACCGGGTCGCAGACGGCTATCTTCGAGTCTGCAGCAAAGATCTCCTGTATATTTGCGCAGTCGCATTTGGCCCCGTCGGAAACAAAGATCTCGTCCGCGGAAATATCACAGCCTTGTTCGCGGTAATCCTTCCCGGCGATCACGCTGCGCAGGAATTCGTAGCCCAGGTCCGGCGCATAACCCCGGAAGGTCTCGCTTTTTCCCATCTCGTCCACAGCCTCGTGGAGCGCCCGGATAACACCGGGCGCGATCGGCTGCGTCACATCCCCTATCCCGAGCCTGATGATCTTTGCGTCAGGCACCGCAGCCTGGTATTCCCTGACTTTCTGACCGATCCTGGAAAAAAGGTAGCTTCCCTGCAGTTTCAGGTAATTCTTATTGATCTTTGCCATATCAGCCTCCTGATACTGTAAACGCGGGCGCATTTACAGATTCGTATACCCCATCAGCGCTTCATCCGCTTCCCTGGCCGCGCCCCTGCCTTCCGCGATCGCGCGGACCACCAGGGACTGTCCGGAATGCATGTCGCCGGCGGTAAAGATACCTGCCATACCGGTGGCAAAACTGCCGGGGCCTGTCCTGACATTGTTTCTTTCGTCCGTCTCCACTCCGAAACTCTCGGAGATATAACGTTCGCTGCCCGTGAAGCCGGCCGCGATCAGCACCAGGGAAGCCGGCACTGTCCGCTCCGAACCCTCAACGGGCACCATGTTCGTCCTGCCGGTCTTTTTGTCTTTTTCCGGCTTCAGGGAGACCAGGACAGCCCCGTCCAGTTCTCCCTTATCGTTTTTGATAAACGACTGTACCGTCGTCTGATAGATCCTGGGATCACTGCCGAATTTCCATATGGCTTCTTCCTGTCCGTAATCTACCTTGAGGACTCTCGGCCATTCAGGCCACGGATTGGAGGCCGCCCTCTTCTTTGCCGGTTCGGGCATCATCTCGAGCTGGGTCATGCTTTTTGCCCCAAGACGTATGCACGTCGCGACACAGTCATTGCCCGTATCTCCGCCCCCGATGACGATAACATCCCTGTCCCTGACCAGTTTCCCGGCATTCTCCGTACTGCCGGTATCCAGCAGTTCCTTCGTCACCATGCCGAGAAAGCCGACGGCAAACCAGATCCCGTCCGCATCCCTTCCGGGCACGTTTATATCCCTGGGCTGCGAGGCGCCGCAGCAGAGGATGACGCTGTCATATTCTTCCTTCAGTTTCTGCGCCGGGATATCCCTTCCGACGTCCGCACCGCAGATAAACCTGATCTCGGCTTCCTCCATCAGCCTGATGCGCCTGTCGATCAGCGATTTGTCCAGCTTCATATTCGGGATACCGTAGCGCAGAAGCCCGCCGGGACGGTCGCTTCTTTCGTAGACCGTGACTTCATGCCCTCTCCTGTTCAAAAGCTGCGCCGCAGCAAGGCCTGCGGGCCCGCTTCCGACGACCGCGACTTTCTTCCCTGTCCTTACCGGCGGGGTCTCTTCCTTTACCAGGCCGTGTGAAAAAGCGTACTCGATCACAGACTTTTCGTTTTCCTTGGTGGATACCGGTTCATCGTTCAGACCGCAGGTGCAGGCGTGTTCGCACAATGCCGGGCAGACTCTGGACGTAAACTCCGGAAAACTGTGGGTCATGGAGAGCCTGTCATAAGCCCTGTCCAGCCTTCCGTGATATACAAGATCGTTCACTTCGGGAATGGAATTGTGCAGAGGACAGCCGGTCATCATGCCTGCGATCATGGTTCCTGCCTGGCAGAACGGGACACCGCAGTCCATGCACCTGGCTGCCTGCAGGCGTCTTTCCTTTTCCGGCAGTTCTTCGTGAAACTCATTGAAATCCCTGACCCTGTCCTCCTCATTCCGGACAGGCCCGTCTTTCCTTGCGTATTCCAGAAATCCTGTCGTTTTGCCCATCACATACCTCCTACAAATGTCCGGAAGGCTTCTATACCGGCCTCTTCCGGTCCGGCTCCCCGCTCCTCATTCATGGCAATGAGCCTTCGTATCTCCATGTAGTCCCGGGGGATGATCTTTTTAAAATGCGGTATATGACGGTCAAACTCCTCCAGGATCCTCTGCCCTTTCTTTGAGCCGGTATAAAGCACATGTTTTTCTATCATGCGGTGAAGTTCGTCCAGATCGCTCTTTAGCTCCACCGGACCCATCAGGACCAGTTCCCTGTTCAGGTTCCTGTACAGGCTGCTGTCCTCATCCAGTACATAAGCGATGCCTCCGCTCATACCGGCCGCAAAATTCTTGCCGGTAGTACCGAGTATGACGACGCAGCCGCCGGTCATATATTCGCATCCGTGCTCGCCTACACCTTCGACGACGGCAGATGCGCCGGAGTTGCGGACAGCGAATCTCTCACCTGCCATACCGGCTATAAAGGCTTCTCCCGACGTTCCTCCGTAGAGCGCCACATTTCCGGCAATGATATTTTCACCGGGATCGTATCCGGCTTCTTCCGGAGCCTTTACGACAAGCTTTCCGCCCGAAAGCCCTTTGCCGAAATAGTCATTGGTCTCACCGGTCAGGATCAGGCTCAGCCCGGCGGGGATAAATGCGCCGAAACTCTGTCCCCCGGCGCCGCGGCAGTCCACGGTGACTGTATCCTCCGGCAGGCCTTCCGGATACCGCCTGGTGATCTGCGCGCCGAGAAGGGTGCCGAAAGTCCGGTCCGTATTGCCAAGCCGTACAGAAAGTCTTGCTTTTTCTCCCTTTTCAAGTGCTTTGATGACAGCTTTTGACGAAAGGAGCTCTTTTTCGTCTTTCGTATCCTGCAGTCTGAAGTCATATTGGCACGCAGGATCAAAAACAGCCCCTTCGCCTGCATATCCGGACATATCCAGCAGGATGCCGGACAGGTCCAGTTTCTTCTGCTTCTCAGAAAGGCCGTCTTTGACCTTAAGCAGATCAGTGCGGCCGACCAGTTCCTTTATGCTCCTTACACCCAGTTCTGCCATGATCATCCTGAGCTGTCTGGCTGTGAACAGCATAAAGTTCTCGACATATTCCGGTTTTCCGGAAAATCTCTTCCTTAATTCCGGATTCTGCGTGGCAACGCCCATGGGGCAGGTGTCCGACTGGCAGGCTCTCATCATCACACATCCTAGTGTGATCAGCGGGGCTGTCGCAAACCCGAATTCTTCCGCCCCGAGGATCGCCGCGACGGCTACGTCCCTGCCGTTCATCAGTTTTCCGTCCGTCTCGATCACGACCTGCTGCCTGAGGCCGTTTGCGATCAGGGTCTGGTGCGTTTCAGCCACGCCCAGCTCCCACGGGAGCCCGGCATTATGGATCGATGAGAGCGGCGCAGCCCCGGTCCCTCCGTCATAACCGGAGATAAGGATCACCTGCGCGCCTGCTTTCGCGACGCCGGCGGCGACCGTACCCACACCGGCTTCGGAGACCAGTTTCACGGATATCCTGGCCGAATCGTTCGCGTTTTTGAGGTCATATATAAGCTGCGCCAGATCTTCGATCGAATAGATGTCATGATGGGGTGGAGGTGATATCAGGCTTACGCCGGGCGTTGAATGCCTTGTCCTAGCGATCCAGGGATAGACCTTCCTGCCCGGCAGGTGGCCGCCCTCGCCGGGCTTTGCCCCCTGGGCCATCTTGATCTGTATCTCCTTTGCGCTGACAAGATAACGGCTCGTCACGCCGAACCTCCCGCTGGCAACCTGTTTGATGGCCGAACTCCTGTCATTGTCCGTGCCGGCGGAAAGCAGTCTTTCTTCACTCTCACCGCCTTCGCCGCTGTTGGACTTGCCGTGCAGTCGGTTCATGGCAACAGCCAGAGTCTCGTGCGCTTCTTCGGAAATGGAGCCGTAGGACATGGCGCCGGTCTTGAATCTCTTTACGATCTCCTCCTCGCTTTCCACCTCGTCCAGCGGGACCTGCGACTCCGAGTACCGGAAATCAAGAAGGCTCCGCAGATATCCGGAATCTTCGGCATCCGCCATCCTTGCATAAACGAGGTACTCATCAAAACTGCCGTCCCTGACAGCTTTCTGCAGCATATGGATGACCTGAGGACTATACCTGTGGTGCTCGCCCCGGCTTCTGGATTTGTGCCTGCCCTGGTCGGTCAGTTCCAGATCGGCATACAGTCCCAGCGGATCGAAAGCCCGGCTGTGCTGGGCATCGACAGCCCTGCCGATGTCTTCCAGTGTGATGCCGCCCACACGGCTGACAGTGCCTGTGAAGTATTCGTTTATGACTTCTCCGGAAATGCCGAGCGCCTCGAATATCTTGCTGCCCTGATAGGACTGTATGGTCGAGATGCCCGTTTTGGAAGCGATCTTGATGATACCGGAAAGGATCGCCCTGTCATAATCTTCGACCGCCGCGTAATAATCCTTGTCGAGGAATTCGTCCTCTACAAGTTCGGCGATCGACGCATGTGCCAGATAAGGGTTTACGGCTGAGGCGCCGTACCCCAGGAGCGCCGCGAAGTGATGGACTTCCCTCGGCTCCCCGGATTCGAGGATGAGGGACATGGCAGTACACTTTTTCGTATCGACGAGATGTTTGTGGACCGCTGCCACAGCCAGAAGGGACGGGATGGCCACATGGTTCTCATCCACGCCCCGGTCCGAAAGGATCAGGATATCCGCCCCGTCCTTATATGCCCTGTCCACCTGGACGAACAGGGACCTTATCACCTGCTCCATCGGGGTGCTTTTGTAATAGAGAATGGAGACCCTGGATACGGTGAACCCGTCTCTTTTCATTCCGGATATCTTTAACAGATCCAGATCTGTCAGGATAGGGTTGTTGATCTTGAGCACATGACAGTTTTCCGGATCCTGTCCGAGAAGGTTGCCGTTCTTGCCCACATATACCGTGCTGGAAGTGACGATCTTTTCTCTTTCGGCGTCGATCGGGGGATTGGTCACCTGGGCAAATAACTGTTTGAAATAATAGAAAAGGGGCTGATATGTCTTTGACAGCGCGGCGATCGGCGTATCCACGCCCATCGAGCCTATGCTCTCCGTGCCATTGAGGGCCATATTCAGGATACCGTCGTGAAAGTTCTCCCAGGTGTATCCGAATGCTTTCTGCAGCCGTTTTAATTCCCTGCCCTTAAGGGCCGGGATCCTGTGGTTCGGGATCTTCAGGTCCGAAAGCGAGATAAGGTTGCTGTCCAGCCATTCCCCGAAAGGCCTGGCGTGCGCATACTTTTCCTTGATCTCTTCATCCTCGATGATCCTGCCCTTAAGCGTATCCGCCAGGAGAAGTTTGCCCGGATGAAGACGCTCTTTTCTGACGATGTGCCTTTCGTCCAGGGGGAGGACGCCGACTTCCGATGAAAGGATGAGCCTTCCGTCATCCGTAACGGCATATCTTGACGGCCGAAGGCCGTTCCGGTCCAGTATCGCTCCCATCACGTCCCCGTCCGAGAACACGATGGAAGCCGGCCCGTCCCAGGGTTCCATCATTGTCGCGTAATACTGGTAAAAATCCCTCTCTTCCTGTGAAAGCGTCTCGTTATGCGCCCAGGGTTCCGGGATCATGATCATCGCCGCCAGCGGCAGATCCATGCCGCTCATCATCAGAAATTCCAGTGTGTTGTCCAGCATGGCGGAATCCGAACCGCTCTGGCTGATCACGGGCAGGACCTTTGTCATATCGTCGTCCGTAAACAGGCCGGTATGCATGGTCTCCTCCCTGGCCAGCATCTTGTCCGCATTGCCGCGGATCGTATTTATCTCTCCGTTATGGACCAGCAGGCGGTTGGGATGCGCACGCATCCAGCTGGGGTCGGTATTAGTGGAAAAACGGGAATGGACAACTGCAATGGCCGATTCATAATCCCCGTCCATCAGGTCCGTATAGAACGTACGCAGCTGCTTCACAAGGAACATGCCCTTGTAAACGATGGTCCTGCAGGACAGCGACGGGATATAGGTATCCACGCTGCTCTTCTCGAACTCTCTGCGCACGACGTAGAGCATCCGTTCAAAGTCGATATCCTTTTCGATCCCGACCGGCCTTGCGATAAAGGCCTGGTATATGTCCGGCATGCATTCCCTGGCGCGCTGCCCCAGGATATCCGGATCGGATCCGACCTTTCTCCAGGCCAGAAGCTCCATGCCCGCTTTCCTGACTATGATCGAAAACAGGCTCATGGCCTGCTTCCTGTCCAGGTCCTTCTGCGGGAAAAAGAACATGCCGACGCCGTACTGCCTTTCACCGGGCAGCTCCACGCCCTGTTCCGCCAGCTTTTTCACGAAAAAGCGGTGGGGGATCTGCGTCAGGATGCCGACGCCATCCCCGGTCTGTCCCGACGCGTCCTTTCCGGCCCTGTGCTCCAGGTTTTCGACGATCGAAAGGGCATCGCTGACGAGTCCGTGGCTCTTTCTCCCCTTTATGTCGGCGATCGCGCCTATCCCGCAGTTGTCATGTTCAAAAGACGGATCATACAATCCCGATCCGCGGATCATCTCTTTAAGGTCTGTCATGGATGCCCTCCGTGGTTCCGGTGTTCTGCGCCATGCTGCCACGAGGCTACACCGCCACGCTGCAGTTCGCGTCCGCTGGACGCTCACTGTCGCGGCATTCGCCGCATGTTCCAGGTCTTGACAGCTTCCTCCCGTGAGCAAGGTCCCGGAGAAAGCTGTCAATTCCTGGAACGCGTGGCTCATTGCTAACGCGCAAAAACGGCGCTTCAGGTAAAGACCCGAAGCGCCGTTGCTCCCAGAACCGATGTTGAAATATTTATTTAAGAATTACTGCCGCCGTTGGCAATTCAAATTTACATATATTTTTATCACTGCCGCTCCCATAAATCAAGTATATCCCCCGCATTTATTCCACATCCTGCAGCGCGGCAAAGTTTTCCTCGCCCGTACGTACTTTTACGACCCGGCTCACAGGATAGACAAAGATCTTGCCGTCGCCTATATGTCCGGTATAGAGCGCTTTCTTGGCCGCATCGATCACATCGTCCACGGGGATCGCGCTGACCACCACTTCTACCTTGACCTTGGGAAGGAGCGTCGCGTCGATCTCGACGCCGCGGTACCTTTCGCCGGCACCCTTCTGTATGCCGCAGCCCATCACCTGTGTGACTGTCATGCCGGTCACGCCCAGATCGTTCATGGCGCGTTTTAAGATCTCGTATCTGGCCAGTTTGGCAATGATGACGACCTTGGAAATACCTGTCTCGATCCCCGGTATGACGGCGTTGCCGACGTTGGATACGGTGATGGCCGCATTCTTTGCCGCTTCGGAAGCCAGGGCATAATCATCGGAGCCCAGGTTCGTGTTCTCGTTTACGCTCATGGTCATCGTGTTGGAGATATCCATGATCGAAAAGCCCGCATAAGCGGAAGGAAGGCCGTGTTCCGTCACGTCGAGGCCGCTGATCTCCTCTTCTTCCGATACTCGAAGTCCGGCTGTCTTCCTGATCACGGAAAAGGCGATGATGATCGTCACTACTGTCCAGGCCGCGGTCACGAACATGCCGCCGAGCTGCCTTCCCAGCTGCCAGAACCCGCCGCCGTAGAACAGTCCCTCACGGATGCCCGCAGATGCGAATCCGGGCGCGCTTTCGGTCGCGAACAGCCCGACCGCGACGGTGCCCCATATCCCGTTTATCATGTGGACGGCAACCGCGCCGACAGGATCGTCCACATGAGTGACCTGGTCATTGAACCATACGCCGAAGACGACCAGCAGCCCTGAGACCGCCCCGATGACGGCCGCGCCGGCACAGTCGGCGACATCGCATGGCGCTGTTATCGCGACCAGCCCCGCCAGGGAAGCGTTCAGGCACATGGAAACATCCGGCTTGCCGTATTTGACCCAGGTGAAGATCATGCAGACCACAGTGGCTACCGCTGGCGCTACCGTTGTTGTAAGAAAGACGCTGCCGAGGGTCGGCACATCCGTAGCTGCCGCGCCGTTGAAACCGTACCAGCCGAGCCACAGGATAAATACGCCAAGAGCGGCTATGACAAGGTTGTGGCCGGGAAATGCATTGACTTTCGTGACTTTTCCTCTTCTGTCCCGTTCGAACTTGCCGATCCTGGGTCCCAGCATCCAGGCGCCGATAAAGGCACAGATGCCGCCGACCATATGGATGCAGTTCGAACCCGCGTAATCATGGAATCCCCACTGGGAAAGGAAACCTCCGCCCCACGTCCAGTGCGCTTCGATCGGATAGATGACGGCCGAGATGACTGCGGAATAGATGCAGTAGCTCGAGAACTTCGTCCTCTCGGCCATGGATCCGGATACGATCGTCGCCGTCGTCGCGCAGAACACCAGGTTGAAAACAAAAGCAGAGTAGTCAAAGTTCCTGTAGTTCGTAAACACATCGAAGCTGAAGCCGCCGGCAAATCCGCCGAGGATGTTCTCCCCCAGCATCAGGGATGCCCCGCAGATGAACCACATGACTGTCCCGATACAGAAATCCATGAGATTCTTCATGATGATGTTGCCGGCGTTCTTTGCCCTTGTAAACCCGGCTTCGCACATGGCAAAACCTGCCTGCATCCAGAATACGAAGGCCGCGCCGATGAGGAACCATACGGCAAATATCTCCCCGTCCAATACTTTCATTATCTCTTTTGTCATGACTTTTTCTCCTTCCGTCTGTTCTTAATAAAAAAGGGCCATCCCGCGCCTTGTGAACGAACCACATCGTTGTGGGATGACCCTGTATTTATTTTCTTTGGCTGCACCGGCTCATCTGCCGATACAGCTGTCAATATCCTATACCGTTTTTACTGCCGTGCCTGCCCTTTATCAGTAAACGCTGAACAGGAGCTTCCCGTAGCTCGGGAACGGCCAGTATTTTTCACTGGTCAGCATCTCCGCTTCATCGACATATTTCCTTAAGTCTTCCATCTTCGGGATCAGATCGTCCCGGACGGCCTGCGATGTGGCGATCACATCACTGTACCCCTTGAGATCTTCCAGCGCCTCTTCCAGACACTGTACCTTTTCAAGGATCTCGTCCGTCAGCTCTGACAGACGTTCCAGCGTCGAGATCTCATAATTGCACTTGACGTTCTGGCTGACCGACCGCATGAGGGAAGCGGCATTGGCCAGACTGTAAAGATAATCTTCGATAGCGGGCAGATAATTCTTCCTGACCATCTCCACCATCGTATGCCCTTCGATATTGACGCTCTTGCAGTAATTCTCGAGCATGTCTCACACCTGGAATGAAGCTCGGACTCCGTGAAGACTTTATGTGCCATCAACATGTCCATGTTCTTTTTGTCCAGAAGGTGCGGCATGGCATCCGCTGTCGTCTTCAGGTTGGAAAGGCCTCTGACCTGCGTTGCTTCCTTTATCCATTCTTCTCCGTACCCGTTCCCGTTGAACAGGATGCGTTCATGCTTCTTTACAGTATCCTTGATCAGGTCATGGAGCGTTCCTTCGAAGTCGTCGGCCCCTTCCAGGATATCCGCGTACTGCTTCAGGCTTTCCGCCACTGCCGCGTTGAGCATGATGTTGCAGCAGGCGATGCTGTTGGAAGACCCGAGGGACCTGAATTCAAACTTATTGCCGGTAAAGGCAAACGGCGAGGTCCTGTTCCTGTCCGTATTGTCCCTGGAGAATCTCGGCAGCGAACTGACACCGAGTTTCATGATGACCTTTTCCGTTCCCTGGTACGGCGTATCGTTCTTGATCGCTTCCAGGACAGCGGTCAGTTCATCGCCCAGGAATACTGAAATGATCGCGGGCGGCGCCTCGTTCGCGCCGAGCCTGTGGTCATTTCCGGCAGTGGCGACGGACAGCCTCAGAAGATCCTGGTAATCATCCACTGCCTGCACGACCGCACACAGGAAGAGCAGGAACTGGGCATTTTCAAACGGCGTATCCCCGGGGGAAAGGAGGTTCACGCCGGTATCGGTAGCCATCGACCAGTTGTTGTGCTTGCCGGACCCGTTGACGCCTGCGAAGGGTTTTTCATGCAGCAGGCAGACCATGTCGTGCTTCCTGGCCACTTTCTGCATGATCTCCATCGTCAGCTGGTTATTGTCCGTAGCCACGTTCGTGGTAGAAAAGATCGGGGCGAGCTCATGCTGGGCGGGGGCAACTTCGTTGTGCTCCGTCTTGGCGAGAATCCCGAGCTTCCAGAGTTCGCTGTTCAGGTCTTCCATAAAAGCGGTGACCCTGGGTTTGATAACACCGAAATAATGGTCGTCCAGTTCCTGCCCCTTGGGAGGCATGGCGCCGAACAGCGTCCGGCCTGTATAGACGAGGTCCGGCCTTTTCTCGAACATCTGCCTGTCGATCAGGAAGTATTCCTGTTCCGGGCCGACGCTCGTCCTGACGTATTTCACATCCTTGCCGAATAATTTCAGTATCCTCTTCGCCTGCTTGTTGAGAGCCTGCATGGAACGTAAGAGAGGAGTTTTCTTATCCAGCGCGTCCCCGGAATAGGAACAGAACGCCGTGGGTATGCAGAGGGTATGGTCCTTGATGAAGGCATAGGACGTGGGGTCCCACGCTGTATAGCCTCTGGCTTCAAAGGTCGCCCTTAACCCGCCTGACGGGAAGGAGGATGCATCCGGTTCGCCCTTGATCAGCTCTTTGCCGGAAAACTCCATGATCACTCCGCCGTCGGGCGAAGGAGTGATAAAACTGTCATGCTTCTCGGCGGTGGCGCCGGTCAGCGGCTGAAACCAGTGGGTAAAATGAGTCGCCCCGTTTTCCACCGCCCAGTCTCTCATCTCTGCAGCAACGGCGTCCGCAACACTGAGTTCAAGGCCGGCATTCTCATCCATTGTCTTCTTCAGCGAGTTATAGACATCCGCGGAGAGCCTTGACCTCATGACTCTGTCGTCAAACACCATGGAACCGAAGATCTCAGGAACGTTTTGTTTTTTCATACTGGCCTCCCATTCGATGAAATACTGATCTGTTACAAGCCCCGCTGCGTGGCGTCTGGCTTGTTCCAAGCCCCGCACTTCGCGACTTGCGTCGCTCAGTCGCGGCTGTCGCCGCATAGCGTAAAGATCATATGGCTGCGGTTACAAGCAAGCTTGCCCGCAGCCATATGATCTTTACGCTGCGTGGCTTGTAGTTTACGCGCAAAAAGGCGCCCTGGAGGTTATCTCCAGGACGCCTTTGTCCTTAATGCAATAAAAGATACTGCTGATGATTTTTATTGTCAAGTGCTTTTTTACTTCCGCTGTCACCGTAGTTCGACAGTACCCTGGCCGACGGATCGTTCACGTCGCAGCCTTCCCAGTCCCTGTTCGGCATCCAGAAGTCAGTGACCATACCGGACTGGTCGGGATAGTATTTTTCAAAAATATCACGGTACAGGAGCGATTCCTTTGTGAAGGGCCGGGCATGGCTGTATTTCTTTACGCCCTCTTCAAATTCCTCGTCCGTATACATGCTTTCCGCGTACTGCGCAAGGTCATCCTTGAGTGAATGCCCGACCGCGTCGGAAAATGCCGCTTTTTCTCTCCACAATATGCTATCCGGTATAAGTGCGTCATTTTCAAATGCTTTCCGCAGCAGGTATTTCCCCTTACCGTACCGGTTCAGTTTCCTCTCCGGGTCGATCGACATGCAGTACTCCACGAACCGCAGGTCACCGAACGGCACCCTGGCCTCCAGTGAATTGACGCTGATGCATCTGTCTGCCCGCAGGACGTCATACATATGGAGCTCCCTTATCCTCTTTTCGGCTTCCTGCTGGAAAGCTGCCGCGTCCGGCGCAAAATCCGTATATTTGTACCCGAAGATCTCATCCGATATCTCGCCGGTCAGAAGGACCCTGATGCCGGACTGTTCATGAATAGCTTTGCACACCAGGTACATCCCGACGGAAGCCCTGATCGTGGTAATGTCATATGTGGCCAGGGTCTCTATGACTTTCTCCAGCGCGTCGATGACATCCTGGCCCGATATGATCACCTCATGATGGTTCGAATGGATGTATTCCGCTACCTCTTTCGCGTATTTTAAGTCGATCGCATCGATATCCATTCCGATCGCCCAGGTCTCCAGCGGCCTGTCCGTAAGTCTGGCCGCGATCCCGCACACAAGGGAAGAATCCAGACCGCCTGAGAGCAGAAATCCCACCGGCGTATCCGAATCCAGTCTCTTCTTTACGCCGTCGATAAGAAGGTCATGGATCCTCACCGACGTTTTCTCCGGGCTGTCATCGCAGATTTTCTCCACTGAAGTCATATCCCTGTACCTGACGAATTCCCCGTTCTTAAAATAGTGGCCGGGAGGAAACGGCATGATCCTGTCTGTCAGCTCCGTCAGGTTCTTCGGCTCCGAAGCGAAAACATATGTCCCGTCGCCGGTGGTGCCGTAATACAGCGGACGGATACCGATCGGGTCCCTTGCCGCAATAAAAGTATCATCTTCCGCATCGTAGAGAATGAGAGCGAACTCAGCGTCGAGCATGCGGAACATATCGGTACCGAATTCCTTATATAAAGCCGGCAGTATCTCGCAGTCGGAGTCACTGATGAACCGGTATCCGAGTTCCTTCAGCTCTTCTTTCAATATCCTGAACCCGTAGATCTCGCCGTTGCAGACCAGCAGTATCTCGCTCCCGTCAGGCATACTGTATTGATGTTTGTGCTCTCCGCACTGCTCCGGCTTCAGCGTCTGTGTGTTCCCGAATGCGAACGGCTGCATGCCCTCCCCTGTCAGTCCCATAATGGAGAGGCGGTTGAAGCCGAGCCAGCCGCTGCCCGTATTTATGATCCGTCTGGCATCCGGACCGCGCGAATGCGTTTTCTCCAGAGCCTTCCCGATCTCTTCATAACTCCCGTTTTTTCCGCAATAGCCGATGATCGAACACATATTACCGCCTCCATTCTCTGATTTTTACAAAGAAAAAGGCGCCATGGAGCATACATCTCCACGGCGCCTTTGCCTTTATGAATCAGTAGTGTACAGCGGCCCGGCACCGGTGTCAAGAAAATACGGCAGCGGATCAAAAAACGCCGGCCAGCTTCTTGAAAAAAACATGCCGGACACATAGAATCGCTAGTAGGTCCAAGCTTTATAAATAACAGGAGGTTTATATGATCAATATACTGCCCGCAGCAAAAGATACCTGGTGGATCGGCGCAAATGACCGCCGGACCGAACGTTTTGAGAACATCTTCCCGATCCCGAAGGGCGTCACATACAACAGCTATGTCATAAAAGATGAAAAGACAGCTATTTTCGATACCTGCGACACGGCCGTCTCAGGCCAGTACCTGGAGAACCTGGCCGGCTGCCTTGACGGTACTATGCCGGATTATCTCATCATACTTCATATGGAACCGGACCACTGTGCCCTGATCGAAACGGTCCTTGGCCGCTGGCCTTCCCTTAAGCTCGTCGGTTCCGCCAAAACATTCCAGCTGCTTTCACAGTTTTTCCCTAAACTTCCCGAAACGGAAAAGATCACGGTGGGTGAAGGGGATACCCTCAGCCTCGGCACACATACCCTGACTTTCATCACTGCGCCGATGGTGCACTGGCCCGAAGTGATCATGGCCTATGACGACGTTACGAAAGCGCTTTTCTCGGCAGACGCCTTCGGTACTTTCGGAACGCTCTCCGGCAGCATCTTCGCCGATGATTATGATTTTGAAAAGGAATTCCTCTCTGAAGCCCGCCGCTACTATGCGAACATCGTAGGAAAATTCGGGCCTCAGGTCCAGACCGTACTGAAGAAGGCAGCCGCACTCGATATCGCCTGCCTCCTCCCCCTGCACGGCCCTGTCTGGAGGAAGGATCTGTCTTACTTCATAGATAAATATCAGACCTGGTCTTCCGGCACGCCGGAAAGCAGCGACATCCTTGTCGTTTACGGAAGCCTTTACGGTCATACCGCCGCTGCCGCCCAGGCGGCCGCCGCCATGCTGGAGGAAAAGACCGGCAGGCATACCGCTGTCTATGACGCTTCCAAAACGCATGTGTCGGAACTGATCGCGGAAGTCTGGCGCTGCGGCACAGTTGTGATCTTCTGCCCCACCTACAATATGGGCATTTATCCGCCTGTCGAAAGTTTCATTAACGACATGGCCGCACTGAATGTGCAGAACAGACACTTCGCCATAGCCCAGAACGGTTCATGGGCACCTGCCAGCGGCAAACTCATACTGGAAAAACTCGAAAAACTGAAGAACTGCACGATATCCGAAAATACGCTCACGATCAAAGGCGCTCTTTCCGAAGCGGACACAGATGCGCTTCTTGCCTTTGCCGAAGCGGCCATACAGTAAATGGAAAGGAGACAAAACAGGAAATGAGACCTTCGATATCCTTCGATGACCTGAAAAAATATGCTGATAATTTTGACAGCGACGCCAGGTATGCGCTGGCCATGAATACCGTTACTAAGAACGGCATCAACAACAGCGCGCTGACCTACGACGCCACGGTACGCTACCAGCACGCTTTTTCCATCGACGTGGAATCCGGTGATGTCTGCGACCAGCAGAAATCCGGGCGCTGCTGGATGTTCGCTTCCCTGAACGTCATGCGCCTGTCCCTGATGAAAAAGCTCAATCTCCCAATACGGAGCTTTCCCAGAGCTACCCCTTCTTCTATGACAAACTGGAGAAATCCAATTATTTTCTGGAGAATATCCTGGATACGCTTGAGGAAGAGACCGGTTCGCGCGTTCTGAACCACCTGCTTGCCGATCCCGTCGGCGACGGAGGACAGTGGGATATGTTCCGCAGCCTTGTGGACAAGTACGGCGCAGTCCCGAAGGACTGTTATCCCGAGACCGCTGCTTCTTCCAATTCCATGGAAATGAGGCGCTACCTGACCATGCAGCTGCGCAGCTTCGCCATGCAGCTGCGCAAAGCAGCATCCGAAGGGACTTCTGCCGACGGCCTGCGGGAGATGAAAGACTCGATGATGAACAAAGTCTACCGCATACTCTGCATCAGCCTCGGCAAACCGCCCGTATCCTTCACCTGGGAGACCAGGGACAAAGACGGCGAGTTTATCCGGATCAGCGACATCACCCCGCAGGATTTCTATAAAGAATACATCGGCTGGGACCTTGACGAATACGTGACCGTCATCAACGCGCCCACGGCTGACAAGCCCTATAACAGGACCTTCACCGTCAAATACCTCGGCAACGTCAGGGACGGCAGATATCCCGTCAAATACCTGAACCTTCCCATGGATGACCTCCGCGATATCACGATCCGCCAGCTTAAGGCGGGCGAACCCGTATGGTTCGGTTCGGACGCCGGCAAGTTCTCCTACCGTGACGGCGGGCTCTTTACTACCGACGCCCTTGATATTGCGGGACTCATGGATATAGATTTTCCGATGAGTAAGGCAGAACGCCTTGATTACTGTGACTCCCTGATGAACCACGCCATGGTCATCACCGGCGTGGACCTCGATGACAGCGGAAAGCCCATCCGCTGGAAGGTCGAAAACAGCTGGGGAAGCGAACCCGGACGCAAAGGGTATTACGTCATGAGCGATGAGTGGTTCGGGGAATATGCATATCAGATCCTCCTGAACCGCAAATACCTCTCACCGGAACAGTCCGCGGCATTCGATACCGATCCGGTCGTACTGGCACCCTGGGACCCGATGGGAAGCCTTGCCCTTTAAGCGGCGGCATTTCGCGCCTTGCTTGCATGAGAGCGCCGGGAAATGTATTATTAGAAACGATATTCGAACACAGCATTATAGGAGACCACTCATGACATATTATACAAACGGGACCTGTTCATCCAGGATAGATCTGACCGTGGACGAAAACCATATCATTCAGGACGTCCGCTTCACCGGCGGCTGCAACGGCAATCTGCAGGGAGTTTCCAGGCTCGTGACCGGTATGAAGGCCGAAGACGCCATTGAAAAGCTGGAAGGCATCCGATGCGGATTCAAGCCCACATCCTGCCCTGACCAGCTCTCAAAAGCACTGATGGAAGCGATCGCCGCTGTCTGAACCGGAATAGGAATATGAATACAGATATTGAAACGAACGCAACAAACGGTCCCGGCGAAGGGATCATCTCCGCTCTGTCAGGCAAAAAAGTCGTCCTGACAGGCGGGGGCACTGCGGGGCATGTCACGCCGAACCTGGCGCTGCTCCCCTATCTTAAGGCCGCCGGCTGCCGGATCTCATACATCGGTTCCAAGAACGGGATCGAGAAGAGCCTGATCGAAGAGGCCGGGATCCCCTATTACGGGATAGAGACCGGCAAACTACGCCGCTATTTTGATCCAAAGAACTTTTCGGACCCCTTCAGGGTACTGAAGGGATTCCGCGAAGCCCGGAAGATCCTGAAATCCGACAGGCCGGACATCATATTCTCAAAAGGAGGATATGTCAGCGTCCCGGTCGTACGTGCCGCGGCATCGCTCCACATTCCCAGCATCATCCATGAATCGGATCTGACGCCCGGCCTGGCCAACAAGCTCTGTTTCGGGGCGGCAAAAAAGATCTGCTGCAATTTCCCCGAGACTATTCCGCTCCTGCCGGCCCAGAAGGCTGTCCTGACAGGCACGCCTATCCGCGAGGAACTCTTCCACGGGAAACGGGAAAAAGGGCTGGAAATCTGCGAATTCAACAATGAAAAGCCGGTACTCCTGATCATAGGCGGCAGTCAGGGCGCCCAGTCCGTCAACGAATCGATCCGCTACAACCTGGATGCGCTGATGGACATTTTCCAGATCATCCACATCTGCGGAAAGGGAAAACGGGACAATATGCGCCTGACCGTTCCCGGTTACAAACAGTTTGAATATGTAACGGACGAACTTCCGGATCTCTTTGCCGCTGCCGACGTCGTCGTTTCCAGAGCAGGCGCGAACGCCATCTGTGAACTTCTGGCGCTCGCCAAGCCGAACATCCTGGTCCCCCTTCCGACGGCACAGAGCCGCGGTGACCAGCTCCTGAACGCTGAATCCTTTGAAAAGCAGGGATTCTCCGTAGTCGTCGCCGATGACGTCCTTGCGGATGTCGTCGTAGAGACAGCGAAGAAGGTCTACGAAGAACGGGACAAATACATCGAAGCAATGAAGCAGAGTTCCCAGACGGACTCCACCGCCCTCATCCTGAACCTTCTCGCTGAGAACATCAGGAAGTAAGGTCAAAGTACCGCAGCAGAGAGAGGTGCAGGTCCGAAATGGAAATATCCGAAATTGCCGCATTGGTCACAAGATCCCGTCCTTATCTGGACTGCTTTGACTCTGATCACTATCCGGACTGCTTCAGTACTTTCTGTCGGGAATCCGAAGCATTTTTCATCGGGCTGGAAGACTCTTCCGGCACCGGGCTGCAGTCAGCGGCCGCATCTCTTGCGGATCTGCTGGAAAAAGGCTGGCAGGAGCTTCCCCGTTCCGCCGCCAAAGAAACGTCCCGCAGGGACAAGCAGGTCCTTGCCCTTTTCCTGGTGCCTGCCGCCATCGAATACTCGGCTCGGCACGCAGGCCGGGAGGCTGCCGCCACCTTTGCCGACGCCCTGATGTCAGTATGGAATGCAAGATTCCCGCGCAACACTTTCCTTGCCGGGGATTACAGGAGCATCATGGAAGGATTCGACGCCAATCTGCTGGGCCTGCCGCTGCGGAAGTCCAGATTCAACCGGAGGCGGACGAACTGATACAGGACTGCCTGATCAAAGACCGAACCTGTCTGCACATATTCCCTGCTGTTCAAACGGGGTATCTGCACCGGCATCCTGTAAAGCTTTCCTCAGAAACAAAAAACATGGCCATGATCCGCGAAACTCGCTGCTGACGCAGCTCAGACAACGCAGGATCATGGCCATAATGTTTCTTCGGAAGGCTTAACAGGCTGCACGGTTCGATACAATGCTTGAACAGGCAGGGAATATGCAAACCGGTTCATTTATAGATCAGAGCATATCTTATATCAGTCCCGCCATCTTGAATCCGTGATACAGTCCGTCCGAATGCACATCAGGGCAGACCAGGTCCGCTGCCGCTTTGGCATCATCGGAGCCGTTACCCATGCAGACGCTCAAAGCAGCTGTTTCCAGCATTTCGATATCGTTCGTGCTGTCACCGAAGGCCACTGTATCCGCCATGGACAGGCCGTAATGTTCGCAGACCTTCAGCATGCCCAGCGCCTTGTCCACTCCCCGGATGATCATTTCCCCGCCTATGCTGCCGTCCTCAGACATGTTCTTCTGCAGAATGAACTGGAATTCATCTTCCAGCTTGGGCCTCAGTCTTTCAATGGAATCGGCGGATGCGCCGAGGAATACCATTTTGTATACCGGTTCACCCTTGTAATCCGCTATAGGTTCCACATGGAACACATCGTCTTCCTGTTCCTGTCCGGCATCTTTTCGCTTGAATTTTTCAAAATTGGCATACAGCATCTCATCCGCATAGACTACGTATTCACATTCCGGCATGCAGCTGATCTGTTCCCTGTGGAAAGCATCGATCAGTCTGTGAAAAGACGTTTCAGGGATGGGCTTTGACCATATCCTTTCTTTACCGGCATAGGCCAGGGCACCGGCTGCTCCCACTGCGCCGTCCATGCCGTATTGCAGCATAGGATAATGCATCTGGCGGTTGCGGCCGGTACAGATATAGACCAGGTTCCCGTTGTCACGGGCCATCCTGATCGCTTTGACGGCGCTCTCCGGCGGCCTGCCTTCTCCAAATGCCGTCAATGTCCCGTCAATATCAAGAAAAACAATCCTTCTGTTCATTGGCAGATCCTCACAAAAACTGAATTGTACGGCTATATACCGCGATCCGGCAGGGATAATATGCTGAGCTGCATTTCTGCGGCATGAGGAGTTACAGACATGTATCGAGCCGTGTCAGCTGTTAAGCCCTCTGAAAAAACGTTATGGCCGTGATCCTGCGTTGTCCGAGCTGCGTCAGCAGCGAGTTTCGCGGATCACGGCCATGCTTTTAGTTTTTGAGAAGGACTTTACAGATGATCGGCGCAGATACTCCGTCTGTATCCCCTCATGCTGCAGATGCAGCAGTCATATTATCCTTACTCAAGCTTTTCCTGCTGAACCGAAAGCTTCGCAGAGTTCTACGCACTTCGCAACGATCGCTTCGCAGCCGGGCTTTAAGAGCTTACGGGGATCATAGCCCTTGCCTTCCAGATCCATGCCGGCTTCGATATACTTCCTGGTAGCGTCAGCGAATACGAGCTGGAGCTCAGTATTGACGTTGATCTTGGAAACGCCGAGGGAAATAGCCTTTGCGACCTGGTCGAACGGGATACCGGAACCACCGTGCAGAACGAGCGGCTTGCCGTTGACGGCTTCGTTGATCTCGTTCAGGCGTTCGAAGTTAAGTCCTGCCCAGTCAGCGGGATATTTGCCGTGGATGTTGCCGATACCTGCAGCGAGGAAATCAACGCCGAGGTCAGCGATGGTCTTGCATTCTGCGGGATCCGCAAGTTCGCCGTTGCTGGTAACGCCGTCTTCTGTTCCGCCGATGCCGCCGACTTCGCACTCAACAGAGATGCCCTGGCTGTGCGCGATCTCGATGATCTCTTTGGACTTTGCCATGTTCTCATCGATATCATAGTGGGAACCGTCAAACATAACAGATGTGAATCCGGCTTCGATGCAGGCCTTTGCGCCTTCGAATGTACCATGATCGAGGTGAAGCGCTACGGGAACAGTGATACCCATGGCATCGTGGAGTTCCTTGACCATCTTGGCAACCATCTTGTAGCCGCCCATGTACTTTGCAGCGCCTTCGGAGGACTGGATGATAACAGGGGATTTTGCCTGCTCGACAGCCTTCAGGATGCACTGTGTCCATTCAAGGTTATTGGTATTGAATGCGGGAATTGCATAATGGCCTTCATGGGCCTTGTTGATCATATCTTTTGCTGATACAAATGCCATGTGAAACTTCCTCCTTGCGTCTGAAACGATTTATTACTGAAAATTGAACAACTATCCACGGGTTATTATAGCGCATAAAAGATTTCGGAACAATGTATCTTATGCACCGGATCCCCAAAAGCGTCTGCATTAACTGTCCACCGCACTGTTTTTTATTCAGACTATCGCCCTAAGTTCCGCGTCAATGGCGGAAACCGATTCCAAGAGCTTCGCATCGTTCAGCTCCCTGGCCATCCCGCGGAAGGATTTGCCCCACATCTCCCACGGTGTGCTTTCGATTCCCGGGAAATGCCGCATCAGGACCTTTTTCGATTTCGGATCCTCCAGCAGTGTCTGCATCGTGTCATCCGCCGACAGCATCGTACGGAACGGCACTGCCGACTCCACTTCCCACGTATACTCACCGGCGGTGAGGGTCTTCTCCCTGTCTCCGGCGTTTTTCGCCCAGGGCAGGCGGACCTCGGCGGTACAGTTAAAGGGGACTGATAGTTCCATTTTCGCGTGATCCTTATCGATGACTTCCCAGGCGATGCGCCATGTGCCGGCGGCTGAAGCATACTCCGCACGTACAGATCCTGTCCGGCAGTCCGGCACAGGGCTGATGACCGCTTTCCTGAATCCCGGCATGTCCTCTGACGGCGCGATCCCTCCCATGGTCTTCCATATCCACTCGCCGACAGAGCCGTAGGCATAATGGTTGAAGCTGTTCATCCCTGTAGAGGAGACGCTTCCGTCGGGTTCCATGGAATTCCAGCGTTCCCATACGGTGGTGGCGCCAAGGTCTACTTCGTAGAGCCAGCCGGGATACTCTTCGTTGTACATAAGGTCATAAGCCAGGCGGTACTCCCCGTGTGCGGTAAGTATGGGAAGGAGGAACGGCGTTCCGACAAAACCGGTCGTCAGTTTATAATCCTTGTAATTGAGCAGCTGGATAAGATCCGCGAAGATCCTCTCCGGATCATTTGAAAGACCATGCTGCAGTGCCAGCAGATAGCCTGTCTGCGTATTGGCTGTGGTGCGGCCGGTAGCGGTAAAGAACTCTCTCCGGATCTCTCTCCGGATCCTGCCGGCAAGGGCTGCGTATTTTTCCGCATCTTCAGGCCTTTTCAGCAGAGCTGCGGCTTTGGAGACCAGTTCCGCACTGTACATATAGTAGATATCCGCAATGTAGGCGTCTTCCGTACCGCCCTTCATCTGATCCTTCGTGTTCTTTGGGTGGTCAAGGGCGAGCCAGTCGCCGAAATGAAACTCCCTGCGCCACTGATGATCATCTCCGTCAACGCCGGTGATATAGTCCACCCAGCCCTTCATGCTGTCAAAACAGGATGCGAGGATATTCCGGTCACCGTACCAGAGATACAGCGCCCACGGGATCAGCGTCGCCGCGTCGCCCCATACGGAGCTGGTCCCCGGCATGCCGAAAGCCGGAATAACATTGGGCACCAGACCGCCCCGCGCGGACTGTTCTGTGCGCATATCTTTCAGGAACTTCAGGTAAAAAGCAGCCGGATCGGTGAAATAACAGGCTGTGGGCACGAACACCTGGGTATCCGCCGTCCAGCCCATGCGCTCATCGCGCTGCGGGCAATCGGTGGGCACATCGATGAAATTGCTCTTCTGGCCCCACTGGATGTTGGAGATCAGCCGGTTCATCTTTTTGTCGCCGGTGATGATCTTTCCGACCGTGGGGATGTCCGAATAGAGCGGGATCCCGGTAAAGTCACTGATCGTGATCACCTCGTCCATACCGGTGACCTTTGCATAACGGTAGCCGTAGAATGTGAACCTCGGCTCGACGATCCTGTCTTCGCCGTCAGAAATGTAGATGTACTCGGACTTCGCGCTGCGGAGGTTGTCATTATAGAAACAGCCGCCCTGCAGCACCTCGCCGGTCTGCACGCGGACAGTCCTGCCGGCCGGTACACCGTGCACATGGAGGCGGAAGACACCTCCGAAGTTCTGGCCGAGATCAAAGACCTTCTCACCGGCAGGAGTGTCGATGAGACTGACGGGCCTGATCTCCCCGTGCGGGATAACAGGAAGGGAAAGACGTGCGGAAAGCGGGAGCTTTTCGCATTCCTCTTCCGGAAGTGCGATCACCTTCTCTGCTGCCGGCACGATACGGTCATCCCTGTGCTCGCCGTCATAGATATTGGAAAAAACGATATTGCCGCGGACTGCCGTCCATTTCTCATCCGTAGGCACGACCTGTTCACGGCCGTCCTCGTACGTGATGCGCAGCTCGGCGATAAGCTTGCGGCTGTCGCCATAAAAGCCGCGGTCTTCCCGGGATGCATAACCGAATCGGCCCTTGTACCAGCCGTCCGCCAGCTCGACCGCGATCTCATTGCCGCCTTCTTCCAGCATCCCGGCGATGTCAAAGGTCAGGTACTGCACTGTGTGGATATAATCCGTACAGTACGGAGTCAGCCGTTCGCTGCCGATCCTCACGCCGTTGAGAAATGCTTCAAAGAGGCCCAGGCCGGAAATATAGAGTCTTGCACTCTTCATCCTGCCGTCTATATTAAAACCGGTCCGGAATATCGGATCGCTCCTGTCTTTCTCCTCATTCTCCACGGTGATCCATTTCGCGCTCCAGGGCTCATCCATTTTACCGGTCTCAAAGAACGCGGTCCCGCTCACGCCCTCGTCGCCGGCGTCGCTTTTTGCCAGGACCCGCCAGAAATAGCGGGTGCGGGGCAAAAGACCGATCTCCACGGCTTCGCCCAGGGGATCGATGTCAGCCCTGTCGCCGGTATCCGCGAGGATATCTTCAAACGCTTCGTCCTTCGCGATCTGGATGCGGGAAGTCTGCAGCTTTGTGCCTTTGGCATCGGCAGGCACGAAAGAGAACACGGGTGTGCCGATCTCATACCCGATGGGATCGACAACATGATCAACGCGCAAATTGGTGATCTGCATACTGCTCCTTTCTTATGATGAATATGACACCGGTCAGCCGGCCGGCAGTATAATACCGATGCTAAAAAAAGCGGGCAGGATCACTCCTGTCCGCTTTCCGTTACTTCGAAATAAATAGGACACCCAATGTGCCGGGGCCGCAGTGGGATGAGATCACGCCTCCCGCGCGGGTCTCCAGGATCTCGTCAAAAACATGCAGTCCTTCCAGATAGGTGCGCACACCCTCGACGATCTCCTTGCTGCATCCGGAATGCGTAATGAAGACTCTGTCTTTTTTCGCGTTCTTGAGCGCTTCTTCCATATCTTTTGTATAATCCAGAATGACCTTGGCGGCCGTTCCGCGGAACTTTTTGCCGGAAGACATGGCGCCGTCCGCGACACTGATCCTGGGATGGAGCTTCAGCGCGGATCCGAGCATGGCGGCAAGGCCGGAACAGCGGCCTCCCCTGTGGAGGTAGACCAGGGTGTCCACTACGAAGCTGGCCCTGACAAGGGGACGCAGCCTGTAGATCTCCTGAAGGATCCTGTCCGAAGTATATCCGGCGGCGGCCATCTCGGCGGCTTCGATGACCAGAAGGCCTATGCCTGTCGAAAGGTTGGCGGAATCGACCACATGTATGCGGTCCTCCGCTTCCAGTTCCTGCGCCGCAAGCTTGCAGACGTTATTGCAGGCGGACATCGAAGAAGAGATCGTAAAAACGATCAGTTCGTCGGCTTCCTCAAGAAACGGCCTCATGCAGTCGGCGGCTTCGGCGATCGAAGGCGCGGCTGTTTTGGGAGTCTCGCCATGTTCATCGGACCATCTGTAAATATCGTCAGGGGTGATATCCTTTCCGTCCAGGTATTCCCTGTCGCCCAGATTGATATGGAGAGGAAGTATCCCGATATTGTATCTTGCCTTCAGTTCCGGGGAAAGATCGCAGGTGCTGTCCGATATGATCCTGATCATAATGACTATACTCCTTTCGGTATATGTTCTTAACAAAGTAAAAAGACAGGCTCGGGGAAGTCTGTCTTTTCTGAGAAGGTATTCTCTTATGGGGTATAGCAAAAACTTATAATGTATTGGGGGTTTACGTCCATTATAGTACCATCCCCCCAGAAGCTTTCGCAATAACCCAAATGAACAAACTTTACAAAAGAGACAGTGTAAATTTGTGCACTTCTTACAATAATATAGCCCGGTCTCTGCAGCCTTGCATCCCGCAGTGCCTGTTACAGACCGGTGTTTTATGCTTCCGTTTCCTCCGCCGCACCGGTATCGAACAGCGCTTCGAATTCCTCTCCTGTCAGCTTTTCCCTGCTGATAAGAAGCTGTGCTGCGCTGTGCAGTACGTCGATGTGCTGTTCAATGATCTTCTTCGCATCCTGATAGCAGCTGTCAATGATGGCCTTGACCTCGCGGTCGATCTCGCCCGCTATCAGCTCGCTGTGCTTGTTGGCATGACCCAGGTCGTAACCGAGGAAAACATCATCCGCCTGCTCTTCATAGTTGATCGTCCCGATATTCGATGAAAAGCCGTAACGGGTGACCATCTTTCTCGCTTCGGCAGTTGCCTTCTGGATATCGGAAGAAGCGCCTGTCGTCACATCGTCAAAGACCAGTTCCTCTGCTATCCTGCCGCCGAGGCTGACCATGATCTCCTGCAGCATTTTGCCCCTTGTCAGGAACATCTCATCCTTTGCGGGGAGCGGCATGGTATAACCGGCGGCGCCCATCCCGGTGGGGATGACAGAGATCGTATGCACGGGGCCGACATCCGGCAGGACGTGGAAAAGGATGGCGTGGCCGGCTTCGTGATATGCCGTGATCCTCTTTTCCTTGTCGGATATGATCCTGCTCTTCTTTTCGGTACCGATACCGATCTTGATCATGGAGGTATCGATATCCGCCTGGGTAATGAATTTCCTGCCTTCACGGGCGGTCTTAATGGCGGATTCGTTCATCAGGTTCTCCAGATCGGCGCCGGTGAAGCCCGCGCTGGTCTGGGCGACTTTCTTAAGGTCGACGTCGTCTCCCAGGGGCTTGTTGCGGGAATGGACCTTCAATATCTCTTCTCTTCCCTTAACATCCGGGGGCGCGACCGAGATCTTCCGGTCAAAACGGCCAGGGCGCAGGATCGCGGGATCCAGTATATCCACCCTGTTGGTGGCTGCCATCACGATGATGCCTTCATTCACGCCGAAACCGTCCATTTCGACCAGAAGCTGGTTAAGGGTCTGCTCCCTCTCGTCATGGCCGCCGCCGAGGCCGGTGCCCCTGCGCCTTGCCACAGCGTCTATCTCATCGATAAAGACGATGCAGGGAGCGTTCTTCTTGGCTTCCTCGAACATGTCGCGGACACGCGAAGCGCCTACGCCGACAAACATCTCAACAAAATCGGAACCGGATATGGAAAAGAACGGTACGTTCGCCTCACCGGCCACCGCTTTGGCCAGCAGCGTCTTGCCGGTACCGGGAGCGCCCTCCAGCAGGACGCCTTTCGGTATTCTTGCGCCGACCGCCGTATATTTCGCCGGATCTTTCAGGAAATCGATCAGTTCGTCGAGATCCTGCTTTTCCTCGTCCAGACCGGCCACATCCTTAAGAGTGACTTTGTCAGCCTGTTTGTTCAGTTTGGCGCGGCTCTTGCCGAAATCCATCATTTTGGCATTGGCGCCGCCGGCCTGCGTATTCATAAAGAAGAAGAAAAACAGGCAGATCGCCGCCACGAGGAGGACCGGCACTATCGTCGTCAGAAACCAGCTTTCCCTGCGGACCTCATCGACGACGGGATCAAGTCCCTTCTGTCTGGTGAACTGCTCTATTTCCGTTACGTCGGTCACATTGAGGGTCCTTACTGTCTCATCGGAGAAAGTGACTCTCACGGAGCCTGTCGGGGTCTCCTTATTCGGCATTATCTCGACACCGGTGACTCTTCCCGCGTTTATATCTTCCTGAAATGCAGCAAAAGTATAAGGGACGGTCTGCATGCTGACAGTCGTCCTGAATATCTGGAAGAACATGATCAGGAAGAAAAATATGATCAGCCAGAGAAATAACCGGTTGCCTGCTCGTTCGTTTTTAGTATTCACTGCTGCTGTCCTTAATCGTCAAAACTGATAACGCCAATATAGGGAAGATTGCGGTATTTCTGGGCATAGTCCATACCATACCCTACAACGAATTTGTCCGGGATCGAGAAACCGATGTATTTTACTTCCACATCGATCGTCCTGCGTTCCGGCTTGTCCAGGAGCGTACACAGTTCGATACTGGCAGCGCCGCGCTGTTTGAGGAACTCCTTCAGGTAGGCGAGCGTCCTGCCGGAATCCACGATATCTTCGACGATGATCACGTTCTTGCCTTCCAGCGGCGAATCGATATCCTTGCCGATCCTGACGACGCCGCTGGACTTGGTATCGTCGCCGTAGCTGGATACCGACATGAAGTCGATCCTGACAGGCACGGTTATCCTCTTTGTGAGCTCACACATAAAATAGCTGGCGCCCTTGAGGATACCGACGACAAAGAGTTCCTTTCCCGCATAGTCTTCGGATATCTGCTCCGCCAGCGCGTGGATGCGCTTTTCTATCGTGCTCTCATCTATCAACACAGAAATCTTTTCAGGCATATCTATATTTCCCCATTCCATTTGATCTCCAGGACGCTGGTCGTGCTGCCGGTAACCATATAATCGGGATTCATTCTGTAGCCGGGCACCCACAGGACCTCGCTCCCGCTGCAGACGAGCGGTATGCTGTCCCTGATCTTTGCCGGGATACGGCAGTCGATCATGTCCTTTTGAAGGCTCTTGGTGTGCCCGCCGCCGATGCCGATCATATCGCCGGTCTTCCTCGTCCTGACACAAGGTAACTGCCCTATTTTACCATAGTCGAACCATTTCGTATACAAGCCGCGGGGTATGCTGCGTCCCTCATCTTCAGCCATACTGTAGGATATGACCTTCATGGTGAAGGCATCCGAAAGGGCATCTGTCCTTTCTGTATCACTTTCAGCGCGCAGCGTCATCCGAAGCCTGTCATAGCTTTTGACAGCCTTGATCTCGTACGCCAGGTCCACGCTTCCGTTCCTGCGGCTCATGACCAGTTTTTCAACGGCTTCCACAT
Source organism: Lachnospiraceae bacterium (assembly GCA_017474455.1). Taxonomy (GTDB): domain Bacteria; phylum Bacillota; class Clostridia; order Lachnospirales; family Lachnospiraceae; genus CAG-791. Next base: position 49,972 of record JAFVHP010000037.1, on the reverse strand, counting down.
GGCTGCGCGTGATATCCTTCTTCCTGCCAGCCGCAAGCGCGATGCATTCATAGATGACCCTGGAACGCAGATACGGGTGGAGCTGTACCAGCCTGTCAGTACAAAGGCACCCGGTATCCTGTCCGTCCGCTGCGCACGCCAGCAGGGCTTTTGAGGTTTCCGCAGACAGGAAATCTTCCGCATCCCGGACATCCTCCGCCGTCCTGGCCAGGTGGAGGGCTGTCTGTTCATTTACGCTGCTTTTCAGCATCGGCATGATCACGTTTCTGATCCTGTTGCGCGCATACACATACTGCGCGTTTGTCTCATCAGTGCAGTACTCCTGCTTCATCTCGGCCAGTTCTTCTTCGATCCGTTCCCTGGTAAAGTCAAGGAGCGGCCTGATGATACGCCCGCTGCGGGGCTGCATGCCGGCAAGGCCCGCCAGGGAACTGCCGCGGCACAGATGGAAAAGGACTGTTTCAGCCTGGTCATCACGGTGATGGGCGAGAGCTGTCAGCACCATTTCCCCGGGAGACTCTTCTTCCCATTCCAGAGCTGCTTTTTCGAATTCCCTGTACCGCAGGAGCCGTCCGGCTTCTTCTGTTCCGATACCGAGCTCCTTTGCCGTGCCCGCGGCGTCGACATGGACTGTCTTAAGCCGGATGCCCAGTTCTCGGCAGAGATCCCGCACGAAGGCTTCATCCCTGTCCGCACTCTGCCTCAGGCCGTGGTGGATATGGATTGCCCTCAGTTCAAGTTCCATCTTTTTCTTTAAAAGATCCAGCATCCGCAGCAAAAAACAGGAGTCCGCGCCGCCGGATACGGCTGCGATGACTCTGTCTTTTTTCTGCAGTATTTTTTCCTTAAAAATGAAAGAGGACAGTTCCTTAACGGCTGCCCTCGTCTTCAAAGACGGTCTCTCCATCCTTTACCATTCCGAGCTTGTCCCTTGCCGCCCGTTCCTTGTACTGATCGGTCTGTACGTATTTCTCATACTCATCGATCTCCCTGGAACGTTCGATCTCATCCCGGATCTGCTGTTCAAGTTCCGCTCTTTTCTTTTCCTTGACTTTCAATTCGCTGGAAAGCCGCATACTGGAGACTGCAACGACAGCCAAAAGCAGCACGACAACAAGCATGGCCAGCACCATGCTGAATCTGTTCTGCCGTTTTTTCCCTGCCCTGTATCTTCCGGCCATAATCACTGCTGCTCCTTATATGTAACGGAACATTTCCGCTGCTTCTTCCTTACGTACCGCTTCTTTGGTGTCCAGCACTTCCGCGCTGACCTCCCTGTCTCCGAACCTGATCGTGATCCGGTCGCCCTTCTTCACTTCGTAGGACGCCCTCACCGGACGCCCGTTCACTTCGACGCGTCCGTTGTCGCAGGCTTCATTGGCAACAGTCCTGCGCTTGATCAGCCTGGTCACCTTTAAGTATTTGTCAACCTCATCAAAAGTCCTTGTTTGCTTCTAAAAACGATCCGGGAGCAGAAACCGCTCCCGGACCCCTATGAATCATATCGACTGAATCACCGATCAGTTCACAGCATCCTTTAATGCCTTGCCGGCTTTGAATCTGGGAGCCTTGGAAGCTTTGATCTTCATAACAGCGCCTGTCTGAGGATTTCTGCCTTCTCTTGCAGCTCTCTCGCTGACTTCGAATGTGCCGAAGCCAACTAACTGGACCTTGCCGCCCTTTTTGAGCTCGTCGGTCACGATGTCTGTGAAAGCCTTGAGAGCCTTCTCAGCATCTTTCTTGGATAATCCGGTGCTGTCTGCGATCGCAGCAACAATCTCAGTCTTGTTCATTTTGTATTTCCTCCTGTGAAATATGTTAAGGGATTGCGCCCTTGAATCTAAACTCATTTATATCCGTTTTGACCGGTGATGTCAAGGAAAACCGCTTTTTCCGCTGTTTTTTGCGGCTTTTTATGAGTCTTTTACATATTTATCCAATAAATACTCTTTCTCATTATGGGACGGGTCATTCAATACGTCCATCAGCATCCGTCTCAAGATCTCTCCGATCTCTTTTCCCGGGCTGATGCCGAGCGCGATCAGATCCTGCCCGTTTACACACAGTTCATCCAGTCCCAGGCAGTCCCCGTCGGCCAGGATCCTGTCGTACTTTTCCCGCACCCTGTCGATCACAGCCAGTTTATCCTTTCGCATGGAAGGATTTTTCGCCATGATATCCGCTCTCTTCACCTCCAGCAGCATCGGGAACAGTTCCCTGCCCGCCTCATGTATAAAGACCCTGAGGCCCGCGGCTCCTTCCGGCAGCGGTTCATCATGCAGCTCGACGAGTTTCAGGACCTTCCTTCTGGTATCGTTGTCATATTTCAGGCGTCTTAAAACGGCGTCTGCTATTTCCACGCTCTTATCCGCATGTCCCGGGAAACGGTCCCTGCCCATGGAATCTATAATCCTGCAGCACGGTTTAGCAATATCATGCAGCAGCATCGTAAGCCGCAGGACTCTGTCAGCGGGTGCGGCTTTTATGGCTTCGACCGTATGGATCCCGACGGTATAGCAGTGATAGCGGTTATTCTGCGTAGTCACCATACAGCTGTCAAATTCCGGCAGGATCACTCCTGTGACGCCCAGGCGGTAAGCCTTGACCAGAAGTTCCGGATGCTCCGACAGCAGGAGCTTTTCCAGTTCGGTCCGTATCCTTTCCGCGCTGATCTTACTAAGTGTCCCGCAAAGCTTTCTGACGGCCTCTTCCGTATCTTTGTCCACATCGAAGGAGAGCTGGGCGGCAAACCGCAGGGCCCTCAGTATCCTCAGCGCGTCTTCGCCAAAACGCTGTTCCGGGTCGCCCACGGCACGAATGACGCGGTCTTTCAGGTCATCCTGCCCGCCGAAAAGGTCCACAATGCCGGCGGCGGGACTGTAAGCCATCGCATTGACGGTAAAATCCCGTCTGGCCAGGTCTTCCCGCAGAGACGATGTGAACGTCACGCTTTCCGGGTGTCTGGAATCACTGTATTTCCCGTCTATACGGAAGGTCGTCACTTCGAAATTCCTGCCTTTTTCCCGTACGGTGACCGTCCCGTGCTCGATCCCTGTCGGGATCGTACGGTAAAAAAGCCTCTGCACATCCGAAGGATCTGCAGAGGTCGTAATATCCCAGTCTGTGGGAATCCTGCCGAGCAGGCAGTCCCGCACGCATCCGCCGACCGCATAGGCTTCGAAGCCTGCGGACTCAAGGGTGCTGATTATTTTTTTTACTTCATCCGGAAGTTCTATATGAACGGAATCCATCATCTGACCGGTGGACGGCGATCAATATGCTCTGCCCCAGCAGACCATCTTAACAGCCGGTTTTCCGCAGCATGCACAGGTCTCGCCGACCTTTTCCTGTTCAAAGGGCATGCAGCGGCTGGTTACGCCCAATTCTTCCTTGATCTTTTCTTCGCAGGCCCTGTCGCCGCACCACATGGCTTTGACAAAACCAGTCTTTTCCGCAAAGAGCTGCCTGAACTCTTCGGCTCCGGAGGCGCTGTATGTGTGTTCTTCCATAAATGCCGACGCCTTCGCCAGCATGTCTTTCTGGATCTGCTCCAAAAGGGCTGCAGCCGTATCTGCGAGCTTGTCGATCTCTACTTCAGCCTTTTCCCCGTTATCACGGCGCACGATCACGCAGACGCCTTTTTCAATATCACGGGGGCCGATCTCCACACGGAGCGGGATACCGTGCATCTCGCATTCCGCGAATTTGTAGCCGGGACTCTTTTCGGTATCGTCGACCTTGACCCTGAAACCGGCACCGGTCAGCAGTTCCTTTATCTCGAAAGCCTTATCCAGGACGCCTTCCTTTTTCTGCTGGATCGGAACGACGCAGATCTGCAGGGGCGCGACCCTGGGCGGGAGTACGAGGCCCCTGTCATCGCCGTGGACCATGATCATAGCGCCGATCGCTCTGGTCGAAAGCCCCCAGGAAGTCTGGAAGGCATACTTAAGCTGGTTATCCCTGTCAGTGAACCTGATATCATAGGCTTTTGCAAACTTGTCGCCGAAATCGTGGCTGGTGCCGGACTGCAGTGCCCTGCCGTCGTGCATCAGCGCTTCGACGGTATATGTGGCTTCGGCGCCTGCAAACTTTTCCTTGTCGGTCTTGCGGCCCCTGACCGTCGGGATCGCCATATCCTCCGCGAGGAAATCAGCATACACATTCAGCATCTGCTGCGTGCGTTCCCTGGCTTCTTCCGCGGTCGCATGGACAGTATGGCCTTCCTGCCAGAGGAATTCCCTGGACCTGAGGACCGGCCTTGTTTCCTTTTCCCAGCGGACAACGGAACACCACTGGTTATATACCTTCGGAAGATCCCTGTAGGAATGGACATCCGTCTGATAGAATTCCGAAAACAGCGTTTCGGACGTGGGCCTGACGCAGTAACGCTCTGTCAGAGGCTCGCTCCCGCCGGAGGTGACCCAGGCGACTTCGGGGGCAAATCCTTCGACCAGCTCCTCTTCCTTGTTCAGAAGGCTCTCGGGAATAAGCATGGGCATGTAGACATTTTCAACGCCGGTCGCCTTGAAGCGCGCGTCAAGAAGTGCCTGCATCCTTTCCCAGACCGCGTATCCCCACGGCTTTATGACCATAAAGCCTTTTATCTGCGAATAGGCGATCATCTCCGCCTTGATGCATACGTCAGTGTACCATTGTGCGAAATCCTCCTCCATCGAGGTGATCTCTTCTACCAGTTTTTTGTCTGCCATATTTCCTCCATATTTATTGCCGCATCAGATCATCTTAAAGGTTTGCGCGCAGCGCAGACCTTTGAAGCGAAGAATAATGCAGGTGCATTATTCTTCGGTTTTTTTATTCGCCCAGCCCGCTCTCGATCTCACTGACCAGGCTCTGCAGGGCTTCTTCCTCATCGGGTCCGTCGCAGAACAGTTCGATCTCATCGCCTGACTTGACACACGCCCCCAGCACGCTCAGGACGCTCTTGGCATTGGCCGTTGTGTCCTTGAATGTAAACGTGATATGCGATTTGAACTGCATGGCATCCTTGCAGAGGATGCCTGCCGGCCTCAAGTGAAGCCCTGTAGGATTCTTGATAAGCACCTTTTGACTAACCATTTTTGCCATACCCCTTTACAGTTTTTATTTCAGGATCCTTACTCGTTCTTTACAACGACTATCGTCATGGAGACCGGCTCTTCCTGCTCAATGCCTTCCGGAAGCGTTATCTTCACATTCGTAAGGATCCTTCCGGCCTCCGATATCCTGCTGATCTGGTCAGAAACTTCCGACAGGTCCGCATAAGCGCTGATCATATCAGGCGTGATGGACAGCACATCCGCTTCCTCCCCGGATATCTTTACAGGTATCGAAGCAGGCGCGCTCCCTTCGATCTGGGCCGGCGTCCCCGCGATATATCCCTCCGGCACATTGATCAGTTCGACGGAATCCGCGGCGATCTGGACAGTCTGATAGGCTTTCGGAACGATACCGATCGAGACTTCGACGATCCCTTCAAATCCCTGTCCGGCCAGTTTTGTATTATCAGGCAGATAGTTGTTTATGTTGATCTGCCTGACCAGCGTGGTATCCCTTCCGCTCACATTGACCGCATCCGCGGGCAGCATGATCTCTGTTATCCCGGAAAGGGCCGACGGTCTGCCGGCTATCGCTGCATGGTCGGGAGTAATGCTGTTCTCCCCGCTGAGCAGATATCCCGACGCAGGGAAGCCCGAAACGCCGACAAGGCCGATATGCACATCTTTTGTCATAAGCACTGTTGCCGTCACCCTGACTTTGGTGATATTCATCGTCAGGCCGGCCGGATCGATCACATTGCCGGCTCCGTCATACAGCCTGATATCCACATCCGTATAGATGTTTCCGGTCGCGCCTGTGACGTCCACCGTAGCAACAGCCCTGTCTATGGCTGAAACGACAGATTCAGCGCCGGAGACACGGAGCTGGTTCTGTTCAGCCGTCACATCGCCGATCACATATCCTTCCGCAACGTCGCCCACTGTCGTCGTCTGGATCGTAAATGTCTTCCTGGTCCTGTTCTCAATGGCAAGGTGCAGAGTCTCATTAGATCCGGATATGCTCTCGATCTGATTCCTGTAAATATTGGTGTCCAGTCTGATCCTGACCGTATTGTCCGCGGTCAGTTCCCTGAGGTCGGCAGTCGCTACGACATTATCCGACCGTATGGCATCCGCGATCGACCTGGGCGCGGTGATATAGACCGTAGGGATAAAATCGGTGTTGTCCAGGACGGAATAGACCATTCCCTGGTCCGTGATCACCTCTGTATTGCTCAGCTTGACCGGCACGCTGCTGACCTGGATGACGATCGTCGGGTTGCTGGCGTTGGTCACAAGCAGCCACATCAGTGCCGCGATGATGACAGAAACGATCCTGAGCGGGAGATTGCGGAGAAACCACGGTCTGTCAGATGTTTTTTTCACCGTTTTTCTCCTTTCTGGAAAAGAATCTGAAAATACCCTTCGGCTGGTCCTGCTCGCTCTTGTTCTGGATCTTCACCAGTGCAGCCTTGAGAGTGCCGGCATCGACATCTCTGTCCAGATCTCCTCTGTACGCCAGGCTGATATGCCCTGTTTCCTCGGAAACGACGATGACCAGCGCGTCGGAACTTTCCGCCATGCCGAGGGCGGCGCGGTGCCTTGTCCCCAGGTCCTTGTCGATCGGCCGCTCGGAAAGCGGCAGGTAGCATGTGGCAGCGACGACTCTGTCGCCGCGTACGATCACGGCCCCGTCATGCAGGGGCGTATTCTTTTCGAAAATATTGATCAGGAGCTGGCTGGATACGACCGCATCGATCTCGATGCCGGTGTCTTCGAATTCCGTCAGCGGTATCTCCTGCTCTATGACGATGAGGACGCCGGTCCTGACCTTGGCCATTTCCGCGCATGCCCTGATGATCTCATCGATCGTCCGGTCTGAGAACCGCCCGTTTTCACTGCCGCCAAGCTGCAGGATGCTCCCGACCCAGTTCTTCTGCCCGAGTTCCATCAGCCCGTGCCTCAGCTCCGGCTGAAGGATCACAACGATAGCCAGGATCGCCACACTGGCGACATGCTGGATCACCCACATGATCGTCGTCATATTGAGGAGGGCTGCAATGATGACAAATACAGCAACGATAAGGAGCATACGCAGCAGCGCGTAAGCCCTCGTTTTCCTGATCCAGATCATCAGATAATAGATGAGTACCGCCAGGACGATGATCTCAACGATATCCGTCCATCTGATGCTGGGTATATGAATATCCGTAAAATAATTAGACAGTATAGCCCGTAAACGCTGCATAATTATCCTGTTCAGCTCCAGTTCCCGCCGCCGGCATCGTCATCCGCGTAATAGCCGTCTTCCGGATAATACCCGCCGTCGTCATAATTCTGATCAAAATCGTAATCGCCGTCGTCCTGCATATACAGGCTCTGGGTGTCATCATATACAGGCGCAGGCCCGGGCTGCTTTCTGTTCTTCTTTTTCCGTGGCCTGTTCCCCGCTGCCTGTTCAGCCTCGTCACGCATGCCGCGTGAAGGGCTGATCTTCTTGACCGTCCTGGCAGGCGCCGCGACACTGACCTTCGGCACTGCCCTGACATAATAGTAATAGCTGTCATCCTCGAACTGGACGTTCTCGATGCCCGAATAGTCCAGGTTGAACATCATGAACTGTATGGCCAGGGCCAGGATGACCGAAACAAGCATCCCGAGGAAAGCCCCTCCTATAGAGATGCCGGTGTTCATACGCATATCGCCGATCAGCAGGATGAGAAGACCTGCCACGGCGCCGGCGCCGATGGCTATCGTCCATGCCATTTTGATCTGCAGCCTGCGGATGACCCATACGACGACAACGATACCTGCCAGGGATATGATCATAAGGATGATCTTTTTATCATCCGCCACGCCGTCCAGGGCGAAACGGAAACGCTCGACCAGTTCGGAAGAAGCCGCATCCTTGAAGCTCTGGCTGTTGTCGGCCGCATATCCTATATAACCGGCCACCAGCAGCCCCAGCCCGCAGCTCACCGCCGAAAAAGGCGTATATAAAAGGCCGCCGGCTATGGCAAGCAGGTAAGGTATGCCAAGCTTTGCAAATAACGGCATAAGGATCAGCAGCCAGGTATCCTTCGGTGAGAACCTGAGATAGGCCAGGAAGATCAGGAGCATCAGTCCCGCCATGATGATACCGGTCTCAAGGGACAGGGAATACAGCTGGAGCGTGGTCACGATCAGCAGTATCGCCGCGGTATAATTCACCGGGATCAGCGCGCCGAGCAGCGCGATGATCAGGGTCGGCAGCATCCCCGAAAGCGTATCGCTGTAACCGGTGGACGCGTTCAGTTCGATCATCACCAGAAGCAGTGCGATGAACCTGAATGCGGGACGTATATAGTTTTCAAAACTCCGGTAGATACTTATCAGTTTTTCTCTGTATTCCAACAGCATCAGCATACAGTCACCTCTGCCCCTCTTCCGCTTCGTAGCTTTCCATCAGTTTCCCGTAAGCCTTATACAGGAGCCTTTGATTGGCAAGCGCGCTCCTGTAGCGAAAGAAATAGATTATGAAAGTCAGAAGCAGGAACGCCACAATGAAGATCAGGTAGTAGAGGACGATCTGCGTGATCAGCGCGACCACGTCCTCTCCGTAGACCTTCAGCAGAAGCTCGTCAAAATGATAGATTGCGTACACACCAAAGATCAGCGCGAAGCAGATCGACCCGCAGAAAAAAGAGACCATCATCTGCATGGACAGGTAATCTGTCCTGTAGTATGACCTGATCCTCTCATCAGCGGCTCCGTCCTGTTTTTCATACAGAGCGATCTGTGTCATCTGGTATACGCGTTCGTCGTTTATCATGCATCTTCTCCGATCGCGAGAGTAATAAAGCTCACTCCCGCGGCTCCGGCTGAAAGGCACGCCATCGCGCAGGCATCCATCGTTGCGCCGGTAGTATAGATATCGTCAACAAGCATAATCATCTTAAATTTTACATCATTACTATGAGCAATAAAAGCGTTTTTCAAATTATCACGCCTTTCGGCGGCCGTTACGGATTTCATCGGGAGCGTGCGTCTTACACGTTCAAGCGCGTGCTCTCCCAGCGGCAGTCCCGTCCTTTTGCAGATACCTCCGGCAAGAAGGCCCGCCTGGTTGTATCCTCTGCTTTTTTGCCTGTTCTTATCCAAAGGTACCGGGACGATAAGCTGCGCCTCGTCCGGCCTGAAGTACCCGGTAAGCTTCAGGGCCATTTCCCCCGCGTAGTAGTCCGCGTATTCCGCCCGTCCTTCATATTTGAACCTGTACAGCGAGTCTTTCATGCCGGCATACATGAAGACGGCCGTTCCCCGCATAAATAAATGCCCCTGGTCCCGGCAGCTTCCGCACCGGCCGTCAGCCACACTCTCCGGCGTCTTCAGCGGCCGGCCGCATTTCCGGCAGAAAACGCCGTACTTGGCTGCATCCTCTGTACGTACCGGCTTATTGCTGCATTCATCGCAGATCAGGGCGCCGAACGGGCGCACAGGCCGGTCGCAGACAGGACACCGCCTCGGAAAAACAAGATCAGCCGATGCAGTCAGCAAGGGCCTGCATAAGTCCTGTATATCTGATATTCTGTGCAGTATTGTTCTCCATGCTCCTTATCGTATTCTCGTCGCCCAGGATAACGACCGCTTCCCTTGCCCTTGTCACCGCGGTATAAAGCAGGTTCCTGTTGAACAGGGTCTCGGGGCCCGGCATAAGGGTAAGAAGCACCGCCGTATATTCAGATCCCTGGGATTTATGGACTGTGATGGCATAGGCCAGTTCAAGGTCTTCCAAAGACTGGACCGGATAATCCACGATCCTGTCGTCGTCAAAGCGGATCGTAAGTGTCCCCGCCGCTCTGTCGATATCTTCGATCACGCCGAAATCACCGTTATAGATCCCTGTCCCTGTCTCCGTCGGAAAACCCGTGCTGTCACGCTTTTCATACGCCAGCTGGTAATCGTTGCAGGTCTGCATGACTTTATCCCCGACCCTGAAAACACTTTCCCCGTACCTGATCTCGGCTTTGCGCCTATCTTCCGGATTCAGGACGCTCTGCAGCACCCGGTTCAGCCTGACAGCCCCCAGCGGGCCTTTTTTCATTGGCGTCAGTATCTGTATGTCTACCGGGCTGCAGCCCAGCCATGCAGGCAGCCTGTCGCGCTTGAGTTCTACCATATGCTTGTAGATGACTGCCGGGTCGTTTCTCTTCAGGAAGAAAAAGTCGCTGCTTTTGTTGTCGAGAACGGTCCCTTTTCCCTCCAGTATCCTGTGGGCGTTCATGACGATGCCGCTTTGGGCAGCCTGGCGGAATACGTGCTCCAGCCTCACACAGGCAAACCTTCCCGAACCGATGATGTCTTTGAGCACGCTTCCCGGGCCCACGCTCGGCAGCTGGTCGGTATCGCCGACCATGATCAGCCTTGTGCCCGGCCGGAGCGCTTTCAGCAGGGCATGAAAAATGAATTCATCCACCATGGACATTTCATCGACAATGACGGCATCCGCTTCCAGCGGTTCGTCTTCGTCTTTTTCAAAACTGGTCCCGGCCGCGTCCCTGTCCGGCCGGACACCCAGCAGGCGGTGCAGCGTAGAGGCTTCAAAGCCTGTCGCTTCACTCATCCTGTGCGCTGCCCTGCCCGTCGGCGCGGCCAGCACAACGTCCATACCCGCGCGCACGAACATGCGGATGATGGCGTTGATCCCCGTCGTCTTGCCCGTACCGGGGCCTCCGGTGATAAGGAGCACCGTCCTCTCCGCCGCATACCGCAGCGCTTCTTCCTGCTCCATGTCCGGTACGGTCTCTTCCTCGCGGAGCACCGTTTCCGTCAGCCTCTTCAGTCTTCTGACTTCTTCCCGGTCGGGGCGGACGCTGTCCAGCATGGTCAGTCTGGCGGCGATCTCCTGCTCTGTCAGCCAGCATCTTCTGAGATAGACTTCACCCTCCCTGCGAATGACGAGCCTGCCGTCCATAGCCATATTGGAAGCCTGGATCCGGATGCTGTCCTCATCGGCTCCCGCGGACAGCAGTTTCATGCATTCCTGAACCAGTTCATTCATCGGAAGGTAGATATTCCCGTCACCGAGCGCCAGCGTAAGGATATAGACCAGCGCTGCCCTGATCCTTTCGTCCGGATCCGTGACTGCCCCTGTCCGGGCTGCGATCTCGTCTGCTTTGGCAAAACCGATCCCGTCTATCTCGTAATACAGGCGGTATGGATAATGGCGGATCACGGTGTAGAGTTCCGATCCGTAAGTCCTGTAGATGTCCAGAGCGGCCTGTCCTCTCAGGCCGTATCCTTCCATAAATACCAGTGCTTCCCGCAGATCTTTCCTGCCCTCGAGCTGCGCGGCGATCTCCCGGGCCATCCTCTCACTGATGCCTTTGATCTCGCACAGCCTCTCCGGCTCTTCATCAAGGACACGCATGGTATCGTCCCCGAAGGCTTTCACGATCCTTTCCGCCAGCGCCATGCCGACTCCCTTAACGGCGCCGGACGAAAGATAGCGCTGCACAGCCTGCAGGCCTTCAGGCGCGCAGGCCTCATATGTTTCCGTATGGAACTGTTCACCGTAAACGGGATGGCTGACCATGCGGCCGGAAAGGATACAGCTTTCGCCTTCTGTCAGGGACGCAATAATACCGGTGCAGGTCACAGTCTCTGTTCCCTGCACCAGTTCAAATACCGTATAGGCGTTGTTTTCGTTTCTGAAGACGATGCGGCTCACATAGCCTTTAAGAACTTCCATGGAATGATGATGACGAAGATGCCGGGCCGGCAGTAATGATTCAGCCTTCCCTCATAAAGCCCTGGCCCGAAATGAATTCAACGTACCTGCCGGTGCCGATCGCGACGGCTGTCATGGGATCTTCCGCCGTCACGGTATTGATACCGGTCTTGCTGGTCAGAAGTTCCTCGAGTCCCTGCAGGAGCGATCCTCCTCCGGTCAGTACGATCCCTCTGTCCGCTATGTCCGCGGCCAGTTCCGGCGGGGTCTTTTCAAGTACTGTATGTACGGCTTCAACGATCTGGTTGGTCGGCTCGCGAAGGGCTTCTACCATTTCTTCCGTCGAGACCTGTATCGTCCTGGGAAGGCCGGTCACAAGGTTCCTTCCCCTTACCTCGGCGAACTCCGCTTCCGGACGCGGATAACAGCAGCCGATGCGGATCTTGAGATCCTCGGCCGTCCGCTCGCCGACGAGCAGGTTGAATTTCTTGCGCATGTAGCGGACGATGGCATCGTCAAAGTCATCACCGGCCACCTTGATGGACTCCGATACGACCGTCCCGCCGAGCGAGATGACCGCGATATCGGTGGTACCGCCGCCGATATCCACCACCATGTTGCCTCTGGCCTTGGAAATATCGATGCCTGCGCCTATCGCAGCCGCGATGGGCTCCTCAATGATGAAGACCTCCCTGGCGCCGGCCTGGAATGTGGCGTCTTCGACCGCTTTTTTCTCGACTTCGGTCACACCGCTGGGAACACAGACCGCGATCCTGGGTTTTCTGAACGTACGCCTCCCGACAGCTTTCTGGATGAAGTATTTCATCATTTTTTCGGTGACCGTATAGTTTGAAATAACACCCTGACGCAGAGGCCTGACCGCAACGATATTGCCGGGCGTCCTGCCCAGCATCAGCCGGGCGTCTTCGCCGATGGCCTTGATCTTGTCGGTATCCCTGTCGAAAGCCACGACAGAAGGCTCCTTCAGTACGACGCCCCTGCCCCTTATATAAACGAGCACGCTTGCCGTGCCCAGATCTATCCCGATATCAGAATATGCCATAAATTTAAGTATTATCCTCCGGAATGGCGCGCCGACGCGCCTTTAAAAGCTGTTTCCGTATCCCTTCCCGAAGCGCCCTTTGGCGCTCCTGAAAGAGTAAACCAATTATAGTATAGGCGGTACGGTTTTTCAAAGTATTGAGCTATTTTCTGTAAACCGCTGCGTAATTGCCGTGCCGGCTGATCACGAACTCTTCCTCTGACAGACCGGCCGCTTCATCCTTATATAATATATAGACTGTTTTTTCTTCCGCGTCATCCTCCGCGTCAAACCCTTCAGGCAGACCGAAGGAATATCTTCCGAAGCCGTCAGCCACATAAAATTCCACTGCCAGCCGCCATCTGGCGCTGCCGGCGAATTCTTCGGGAGGAGTCCCGGTATAGAACAGGGCGATCATGAAGGGAGACGAGAGCCTCTGATAGGTCGAGATAACAGGCACCGCAGCGCCTGCGGGATCCGCTTTCTCCAGCTCCCCGGCATACGCGGCAGCGTCCTGTACCGCTTCCCCGTATCCCGGCATAAAGTATTCCTCCAGGGATACCGCATAGTCTTCGCCGAAATAGTCGTGCACGAAAAGCGTTGCCGCCGCCGCCCAGATAAGCAGCGCCGCTAAGGCCAGGGCTGTGGTGAGGGTATTTCCCTGCTTCGCGGATCTTTGGCCGCTGCGGACACATCCGACTATAAAAGCCGCGCCTTCCGCCTGGAAATAAACAAGCGGGACAAGGAGCAGGATCATACGGTTGATGTTCGGCTCAATGAACAGGCTGAATACAAAAATACAGCCGGAAAGGATCAGCATCATGGCCGGAAGGACACTATCCGCGTCTGCCATGGACCGTTTCCGCTTCCCGCGTACCGCGCTCCATATGCCGGCGAAGGTCAGCGGGAAGGTAAACCTGAACATCTGGGCATATCCCGGCACAAAGGTGGAATACAGTTCCCCTTTTTCGACTCCGGTGACGGCCAGCCGGATGAGCCAGATGAAATTATATCCGATCTTCGAAGGAAGCGATCTGTCAAAGGTGTAAAAGGTATTCCTGGAGGCGGTAAAGCGCTGCACGGAAAACACGCCGGTGCTGAACTCCGGCAGCCCCAGATAATTCACCGCGTAGAAGACAAGCAGCGGGAGCGCCGTTACAAGGAAGACCGCGGCGCATACGACGACCTGCTTTACCAGGACTCTTCCCGAACGGACAAGGAAGACCGCGGCCAGTATAAAAAAGACCGGTACTACGACAGTCGCCGTGCCGTATGCATAAAGGAGGATAGCGCCAAAGAATGCCCCGGCCGCAAGAAGCACTGTGTGTTTCTTTGCCGCTCCCCAAAAGAGAAGCGCCAGCATGGCCAGTTCAAAAAAAGGCACCGCGTTGCTGTCCAGTGCCCAGCGGGAAAACACCATATGCCACGGATTCAGCACAAGCAGCAGCATTGCGGCGATGGCCGCCGGCGTACCCCGCGCCTTTTTCATGAGTACCCCGAAGAGCGGGATGCCAAGGCTGCCGAAAAGCGCCGGAAGGAACCGGACGGCAAAGACGGTCCGGCCGAATAACCGTACGGGCAGCATCGTCAGATAGATCATCAGCGGGCTTCCGCCGCCCGATCCGTATGTGATCGGATAAACGGGCCAGGGATTCAGGAACCTGTCGACGCCGTAATTGAGCAACGACCAGGCTTCATATCCGATGGACGCCTCATCCTGCTGCATGCCGTAAGGCAGGGAAGACAGCCTGTAAAAGCGCAGGATAAACCCTGCTGCCGTAAATACCGCAAGGGCAGCCGCGAACCACAGATCCTTCTTCCGGGAGCTTTCCGCTTCACCGTTACCCGCGGCGTCAGTCCGTCCTGCCGCAGCGATCGCAGCCGCCGCGGCGATGAGAAAGATGATAAAGCCGCAGATATTTACATACTTTGTCATACCGCTTTCTGTTTGCCCTTACTCCGCGCGGCCGCCTCGTCGAGCATTTTCTTTACGTAGTAGCCGGTATAGGAATCATGGCGTTCTGCCAGTTCTTCCGGCGTTCCCTGCGCGATGATCGTGCCGCCGGCGTCTCCGCCTTCCGGCCCAATATCGATGATATAATCCGCCGTTTTGATCACATCCAGGTTATGTTCGATGACCACGACGGAATTGCCGCCTTCCACCAGGGTGTGGAGGATGGTGACAAGCTTTGAGACATCCTCGAAATGGAGCCCGGTCGTAGGCTCATCCAGGATATAGATGGTCTTGCCCGTGCTCTTTCTGGAGAGTTCCGCAGCCAGCTTTATGCGCTGTGCCTCGCCGCCGGAGAGTTCCGTGGAGGGCTGGCCGAGTTTGACATATCCCAGGCCGACATCATACAGCGTCCTGATCTTCCGATAGATCGAGGGCACATTCTCAAAGAACTTCACTGCATCTTCCACTGTCATGTCAAGGACGTCGTATATACTCTTTCCTTTATATTTTACTTCCAGAGTCTCCCTGTTGTAACGCCTGCCGTGGCATACTTCGCAGGGGACATAAACGTCAGGCAGGAAATGCATCTCTATCTTCCTGATGCCGTCGCCCTGGCAGGCTTCGCAGCGCCCGCCCTTGACGTTGAACGAGAAACGGCCCTTTTTGAAGCCTCTTTCCTTGGCGTCCACCGTCCCGGCGAACAGGTCCCTTATCATATCGAACACACCGGTATAGGTGGCCGGGTTCGACCTGGGCGTCCTGCCGATCGGTGACTGGTCGATATTGATGACTTTATCCAGCTGTTCGATACCGTCGATGCCGTCATGTTTTCCGGGGATGATCCTGGCGCGGTTCAGGTCCCTGGCCAGATGCTTGTACAGGATCTCGTTGATCAGGGAACTCTTGCCGGAACCGGAAACGCCGGTGACGACACACATGACGCCCAGCGGTATCTCAGCGTCTATATGCTTCAGATTATTTACGGCCGCGCCTCTTACCGTAAGATAACCGGTGGGCTTCCTGCGGCTGCCGGGAACCGGTATCATCTTTTTGCCCGACAGGTACTGTCCGGTGACCGATCCTTCCATCTGCATGATCTCTTCCGCCGTTCCCTGGGCAATGACTTCGCCGCCATGCACGCCGGCGCCTGGACCTATATCGACGATATGGTCGGCGGCGCGCATCGTATCTTCGTCATGTTCCACCACGATGACCGTATTATGAAGGTCTCTCAGGCTCTTGAGCGTGTTGAGCAGTTTGTAATTGTCTCTCTGGTGCAGGCCTATACTGGGTTCATCCAGGATATAGCATACCCCGACCAGGCCGGAACCGATCTGGGTCGCGAGCCTGATCCTCTGGGCTTCGCCGCCCGAAAGCGACGCGGTGGCCCTGGCCAGTGTCAGGTAGTCCAGTCCCACGTCGATCAGAAAACTCAGTCTGGACCTGATCTCCTTCAATACCTGCTCCGCAATGACGGCATGCTCTCCCGTCAGCTTCAGGCCGTCGATAAAATCGAGCGTGGCATGGATGGAAAGGCAGGTCACATCATAAATGTTCTCGCCGCCCACCGTAACAGCCAGCGATTCCCTGCGGAGCCTTTTCCCGCCGCAGGCCGCACATGGAGTGATCTGCATATATTCCTCATACTGCGCCCTGGCCGCTTCGGAAAAGGCCTCCTTCTGGCGCCTGGCGGTATTCTGCAGCAGGCCTTCGAAGGTGATGGGATAATATCCTTCTCCCCTCTGGCCTTTATAGTGCACGCTCACGGTCCTGTCCGTCCCGTACATGAGCATGTGCTGCACTTCGTCCGGCAGCTGTTCGTACGGCGTATCCATATCAAAATGGAACTCGTCCATCAGCGCCCGTAACGTCGCGTTGGTAAAACTCCCCGGATTCATACAGGACTGCCAGCCGATGACCGCGATCGCGCCTTCGCGGATCGTAAGCGATCTGTCCGGGACGATCAGGTCCGGGTCAAATTCCATCCTGTATCCCAGTCCGGCACATTCCGGGCATGCTCCGAAGGGGTTGTTGAAGGAAAAGCTCCTGGGTTCGATCTCCGGTATGCTGATCCCGCAGTCCGGACAGGCGAAGCTCTGTGAAAACTGCAGCGGCTCGCCGTCTGTTACATCGATCTCCACCAGGCCTTCCGTAAGGCCAAGCGCGTTCTCCAGCGAATCCGTCAGTCTTCTTTCGATCCCCTGCCTGACGACCAGACGGTCTACGACGATCTCGATGCTGTGCTTGATATTCTTGTCCAGCGTGATCTCTTCCGACAGTTCGTACATACTGCCGTCCACCCTGACACGGACATAGCCCGCGCGCAGCGCCCTGTCCAGCACTTTTTCATGCCGGCCTTTTTTGCCCCTGACGACAGGTGCCAGCACCTGTATCCTGGTCCCTTCCGGCAGAAGCAGGATCCTGTCCACCATCTGGTCCACGCTCTGCCTGGAGATCTCGCGTCCGCACTCCGGACAATGGGGAATGCCTATCCTCGCATACAGGAGCCTCAGGTGATCATATATCTCCGTTACCGTGCCCACTGTGGAACGGGGATTGCGGTTTGTGGATTTCTGGTCGATGGAGATAGCGGGCGAAAGCCCTTCTATGCTCTCGACATTCGGTTTTTCCATCTGCCCGAGGAACTGCCTGGCATAAGAAGAAAGGGATTCCATATATCTGCGCTGGCCTTCCGCGTAGATCGTATCAAAAGCCAGCGAGCTCTTCCCGGAGCCCGATATACCGGTCAGAACGACCAGCTCATCCCTGGGGATATCCAGCGAAATGCTCTTCAGGTTGTGTTCCTTTGCCCCTCTGATCCGGATACAGTTGTCCGGCGACCTGTCGTGCTTTTTCTGCGCGTCCCTGGCTTTGCTCTCAAGGCCTTTTTGCTCTTCCGCCTGCAGCTGCGGCCAGTAATCCGGTTTTCTGATCTTCTGTGCCATACATTCTCCTGTCATTTTTTCATTTCCCGCCTTCGAGTTCCAGCAGGTGCTTCTTGAGCTCCAGCATCCTGTCACGCAGCATAGCGGCGTTCTCGAAATCCAGGTCCGCTGCTGCCCGCCGCATCTGCTTCTCCGTATCCTCGATCAGCTTCTTCAGTTCGCCGGCGTTCATCGACTCCGGATCCTTTTCGAAACGGACTTCCTCTTCCGCGATCTGCCTCGAAATGGAAATAAGGTCGCGCACCGCTTTCCTGATCGACTGCGGGGTTATGCCGTGTTCTTCGTTATACTTTTCCTGCAGCGCGCGCCTTCTGTCTGTTTCATCGATGGCGCGGCGCATGGAATCCGTGATCGTATCCGCATACATGATAACGTGGCCGGAAGCGTTCCTGGAAGCTCTTCCGATCGTCTGGATCAGGGACGTTTCGGAGCGCAGGAAGCCTTCCTTATCCGCATCCAGGATCACGACCAGCGAGATCTCCGGAATATCCAGGCCTTCCCTCAGCAGATTGATGCCGACCAGCACGTCAAAAACGTTCAGGCGCATATCTCGGATGATCTGCGCCCTCTCGAGGGTGTCGATATCGGAATGCAGGTATTTGACCCTAATGCCGGCCTCTGCCAGATAGTCCGTCAGGTCTTCCGCCATTTTTTTGGTCAGAGTGGTGATCAGGACCTTGTTTCCGCCGTCCGTCTCTTTCCTGATCTCCCCGATCAGGTCGTCGATCTGCCCTTCCACGGGCCGTACGTCGATCTTCGGGTCCAGAAGGCCCGTCGGGCGGATGATCTGCTCCGTCCTCAAAAGCTCGTGCTCCTCTTCATACGGGCCGGGCGTAGCCGATACGAACAGCATCTGGTCAATGCGCTCTTCGAACTCCGTGAACCTGAGCGGGCGGTTGTCAAGAGCGGACGGAAGGCGGAATCCGTAATCCACCAGTGTTTCCTTACGCGAACGGTCTCCCCTGAACATGGCACCGATCTGCGGTATCGTCATATGCGATTCGTCAATGATGATCAGATAGTCTTCAGGAAAGAAATCCATCAGTGTCAGGGGCGGCTGTCCCGGGGCCATGAAGCTCAGATGCCTGGAATAATTCTCAATACCGGAACAGAAGCCGGTTTCACGCATCATCTCGATATCGAAATTGGTCCTTTCGGAAATACGCTGCGCCTCGATCAGCCTGTCTTCACCCTTGAAATAGCGTATCCTTTCCTCCAGTTCCTTTTCAATATTGTCGCAGGCCAGATTGATCTTTTCCTGCGGGACGACATAATGTGACGCGGGATAGATCATCACATGCTCCAGAACGGAATGGACCCTGCCGGTAAGCTGGTCCACTTCACAGATCCTGTCGATCTCATCCCCGAAAAACTCCACGCGCAGAAGATACTCCGAGCCCTGGGCAGGGTAGATCTCCAGCGTATCGCCCCGCACCCTGAAATCGCAGCGTTCCGGCGCCATATCGTTGCGGGTATACTGGATGGCGATCAGTTCCTTGATGGCGCTGTCCCTGTCTTTGAGCATCCCGGGCCTCAGGGATATGGACATCCCCTTGAATTCGTCCGGGCTGCCCAGACCGTATATGCAGGACACACTGGCTACGACGATCACGTCCCGCCGCTCCGAGAGCGAAGCCGTTGCGGACAGGCGGAGCTTGTCGATCTCGTCATTGATCGCGGAATCCTTTGCGATATATGTATCGCTCGAAGGCACATATGCCTCGGGCTGGTAATAGTCATAGTATGAGACAAAATATTCTACGGCATTCTCGGGGAAGAACTCCTTCATCTCGCTGTAGAGCTGTCCGGCCAGCGTTTTATTATGGCTGATGATGAGTGTAGGCCTGTTCAGGGCCTGGATCACGTTCGCCATGGTAAACGTCTTGCCCGATCCGGTCACGCCAAGCAGCGTTTCGAACTGGTTGCCTGCCCTGAAACCTTCAACAAGCTCTTTGATCGCCTGCGGCTGGTCACCTGTCGGCGCATATTCAGATACAAGTTTAAAATGATCCATAGTCTTTACTGTGCAGAATGCGGTATCATTATTTATAAATACCGGGTCCGGTCACGCCGGAAAATCGGCAGATTGCCCTTCTATCGTGTTTAAACAGAATACCATTTTACTATCCTGAATTCAATCATTATCGAACATATGTTTGAGTTCCCGGGCAATTAATTGTAATATCCGCTGTGTACCGGTGCAGCGCAGTATCCTCAGGCACGCTCCCGCTCTGATGCCGCTGGCAGCGGTACATAGGGAACCACAGGACGGTTCCCAAGTACCGGCCGCGGCATAAGGCGCTGAGGATATCTGCATCTGCACCGGTACATGCGGATCTTAATACATAGCGAGGTGAATATGATCAAGAAAATAATCTTCGATATAGGCCGCGTCCTCATCTACTACAACTGGAAGCAGTTCCTGCTGGAAGAATTCGGTGATCAAAAGACCGCTGACACCCTGTATGACGCTTTTTTCGGACACGGTCTCTGGAATGAGATGGACCGCGGCGTCCTCACTGAAGATGAGTTGACGGCCGCCTTTGCCCGGTATGCACCCGGATATGAAGAACAGATCCGCTCCTTTACACGCAGTTTTGCCGTCCGGTTCAGGCAGCACCCCTATGCAAAACCATGGATCCGCAGTCTGAGATCAGAAGGCTTCGGCGTGTATTATCTGTCTAATTACTGCCAGCAGGCGGTCGATGCCAATCCGGAGGTCCTGGATTTTACCGATCTGATGGACGGCGGCGTTTTCTCATACCTTGTCAGGCTGATCAAGCCCGATCCGGCCATATACCGCCTGATCTGCGAAAGATACAGTCTTGAACCGGAAGAATGTGTATTCATCGATGATAAGCAGGTCAATGTGGATGCCGCCAGGGCATTCGGGATGCAGGCTTTCGTATTTACAGGATATGAAGATGCGTCGAAAAGGCTCGAAAGCCTGGTAAGGGACCGGGTATAACGACCGCACAGCCAGCTGCTGATGAACAGAAAAGGACCGCCGGAGACCGGCGGTCCTTTAATTAATCTGCCTGGTGTTAAGACTTCTTTATGATAAATACCGAATACAGATACGGATCAGACAAACATGTTGTGGAGAAAGCGGAGCGCCGCACAGATTAGAAGGTTGGCCGCCAGCATGGCGGCAATACTGACATACCACTTTCCGTTTTTGTTGAAGCCGTAAAAGTCCGGCCAGCCGCCGTTATCTTCGCCTTTCACGACGACCTTGTACAGATACAGGGCACCGTAAAGCAGCATGGGAACAGTACCGATCAGGATCCATTTCCTGCTGATCACGACCTGTTGTTCCAGAAAACAGAAAGATAAAAAAGCGAGCAGGGGGCCTACCAGATGCATATGGAAAGTCTCTTTCTGGAACATCGCCGCAAAGCCCGCCGACGGGGCGAGGAAAAAGATGACTGTCAGCAGCGTGATCATGACCGTGACAGTAGCCAGGAACTTTATATGCACTGCGGCGGTCATAAAGGATCCGGATCCCCCGCCGGAAAAGCAAACTGCAGCAGCCATGACCGCGCAGGCTGCTGCAGAGAATATATTCGACAGTGTCGTAAAGAACCGGAGATACCATCTCCCCTTTGCCGGGTCCCCTTTTCCGTCCTCTCCGCGGAAATAGAGAATGACAATGAGAAGCGTGACCGCAAATACAAGGATATTGCACAGAAGGGAAGCTGCTTTATACTCCATTTATCCATCACTCCGGATATGTTCAGTTCGTCATATACGGCCTCAGTTTAAGCGGCATACATTCTTTCATGTACGCGGCAAAGACTTCCGACGGCAATTCGGGTAAATTGAATGCCCATTCCGCTGTCATCCTGACTGAGGCAAAACAATACATTTTAAGGTAGAAATCGATCTCTCCGGGCAGGCTGTCCAGGCTGAAGCGCCTCATGATATGCTCTTTCCACAGCTGATATCCCGCGTCACCCGACATCTTTCCGTACCCGTCGGGATTCTCGGTGTTCGTGAAAGCATTCTGGAAGAAATCCTTATGTTCAAGATAGAACTGCAGGTTCTCCGCGACTATTTCATCATAGCTGCTTCCGGACTCGAGTTTGGCGATCAGTTCCTGCCCTTTGGATTTATGCACCCAGAGGATCAGTTCATACTTATCAGTAAAATGATTGTAAAAGGTCTGCAGCGAGAGGCCGCTCTTTTCCACTATTTCCTTAACTGTGATCTTGTCAACGGGCTGCGTTGCGGAAAGTTCCAGCAGAACTTCGGCAAAAATTTCCTTGGATGTCCTTTTCTTCATCGGTGCCTCCATTTCTTGTTTAATATCAGCTGCAATCACCGAGCTGCGGCGCCGTTTCTGCCACTGCTGTGTCTGGTTATTTAGTTTTTACTTTTCTGAACATGAACTTTCTGACTGCATTGATACCGATCCTGTAGGGCAGCGGCCTTAAGGCCTTATCCGCCTCTTTCAGTTTCTGCCTTATCGGTATCTGCTGCGGGCAGTGCATTTCGCACTTGCCGCATTCCACACACTGGTCGGCAAACGCCGGCTCTCTTGTCAGGCCGACAGTCTGCGCGAACTGGAACCGTCCCTGGGTCTTCGATTCAATGAACATGTCATTGTAGCACCGGAAGATCCCGGGGATATCAACGCCCTGGGGACAGGGCATACAGTAACGGCATCCGGTGCAGCCGACTTTTTCCCTGGCCCTTATCTTCTGCACCACCTTTTTCAGGGTCGCCTGATCAGCGGCATCAAGGCAGCCCGCACCTGCTTCTGAGGCGGTCCTGCAGTTTTCCCTGACCATTTCAAGACTGTTCATGCCGGACAGCACGACAGTCACTTCCGGCTGATCATACAGCCACCTGAACGCCCATTCCGCAGGTGTCCAGTCATGGCCGCTCTCTTTCATGATATTTCTGGCTTCTTCAGGGATATTTACGAGTTTCCCGCCGCGCAGCGGCTCCATGATAACGACCGGGATGCCTTTGGCCGCGGCTGCCAGGAGTCCCTCCCGGCCTGCCTGGGATACATCGTCCATATAGTTATACTGGATCTGGCAGATGTCCCAGTCGTAATCATTGAGTATCCTGATGAAATTATCTGTATTCCCGTGATAGGAAAATCCTATGTTCCGGATCTGGCCGCTTTCCTTTTTTTCCCTGATCCAGTCGAGAATACCGACCGCCTTCAGTTTTTCCCACATGGCGACGTCGGTCAGATGATGCATCAGATAATAATCCACATAGGTGGTGCGGAGTCTTGAGAGTTCTTCGTTGAAGAACCTGTCGACCGCTGCCCGGCTGCCGATCAGGTACTGCGGCAGCTTGGTCGCAATGCTGATCTTTTCACGTATGCCGTTTCTTTCAAAGATCTCGCCGACGGCAGCTTCGCTTCCGGAATACACATATGCCGTATCAAAATAATTGACGCCGGCATGATATGCCTCCATGATCTGTTTTTCAGTTTCAGCAATATCGATACCGCCGCCTTTTTTCTGGAATCTCATACAGCCGAATCCCAGCATGGAGAGTTCCCTGTTGTTCCTGTCCTTCCTGTACTGCATGTCTGCCCCTTACCGGAAAACGTACTGATGAAATAGAAATTCTGCTCTTTTTCAGAGTATACCATTAAAGTATAAAAATTATTACTATCATATTGATTATTACACCGACATGAAGGAAATGACTGTATCAGTACCGAAAACCCGGTTCCGGCGCATTGGGTTCTCCAAAACTAAAAAAGGCAGAGGAACCGGCCTGTCGGTTCCTCTGCTTTCTTAAAGGGGGGTAAATGAAAAAGATCGGTTGTTTCTGCAGCAGCTTATTAATAGATCCCGCCTACGAATACGCCCTTCGGGTAAACTTTCTCGAGGCCTCTCCACTGGAAGTAGAACCTGTCTGCCAGCTTATAGAGAAGCTTTCCTGTCTTTGTTCCGACAGATACATTCGCGAAGGACTCCATAAAGAGAACTTTCTTGCCCATCAGCTTCATTACGATGCAGAGCGGGATAGTGGAAAGGGCTCCGGTGGATACGATCATATCCGGGTTCTCTTTCAGGATGATGCGGATGGAAAGGAGGAAATTCCAGATAAGCAGAACTAGGAACTTCCATTCCTTGCGGTTCACCTGGGACAGGAGGTACATTTTTGCGCCCTTCGGGTCCAGGCCGAACTTTGTTCTCTCAGTTACTATAAAGGAATCATATTTAGCAAAAAGAGGACGCATCATCATGATCTGTTCAAAGTGTCCGCCTGATGAAGCTGCGAAGCAAATCTTAGGTCCGTTCATTGTTTTTCCTCCGTTTGGTTGTTGTTTCGTGTGCTTTACTATGCACTCATTTTAGAAAAGTGACCGTCAGCCCAAGCGTCATGATTTGCTAAAATTTTGTACAAATTTATATTTTTTCATGACGTTTTTTTGGATGCGGCCAGGAAGGGAACATACAGACCGGAAAGGGAAACAGACGCTGAAAAGATGATATACTCCGGTTATGGATTGCCCTATAATACTGACAGACAGAACAGACATACAGCGGAGGGATCTATGTTATTTTCAATTGTTGTTCCTGTTTATAACGTGGAAAAATATCTGACGAAATGCCTGGACAGCATCGCCGCCCAGACATTCAGGGATTTTGAAGTGATCATCGTTGACGACGGATCCACGGACAGCTGCCCGGAAACAGCGGATGCTTATGCCGCCGGCCGGGAGAATTTCAAGGTGATCCATCAGGAAAACCAGGGCCTTGTGGGAGCACGCAATACAGGGCTGCTTGCTGCTTCCGGGGACTATGTCACCTTCCTTGACAGCGATGACTGGGCTGACCTGTCCATGCTCTCCTTTGTGGCGGGAAAGCTGGAGGAATTCCCCGAAAAGCCGGATATGGTAATGTTCGCCGCCTATGAGGTGCACCAGGACCACATGGGCGAAACGATCAACCGTGTACCGGAGGGATACTACGACAGAACAAGACTTGAAAAAGAGATATTCCCCTACCTTTTCAGCGACAGGAGAAACGGGTTCCGTTCAAACTCGAAGATCCACGCCCACACCTGGGATAAATTCTGCAGGCGCGAGATCCTGCTGTCCCACTACTGCCGCGAGACGAGGATCAGGATGTTTACGGATGTCCCGCTGACATTTGAGTGCCTGCTGTACTGCAGCAGCGCCTATATCTGCAACGAACACCTGTATTACTACAACAAACTGAACGAAAGTTCCATACGCGCAAAGGGCGGGGCGAATTATGTGTCCGAAAACTTTGTGATACTGAATAAATACTTAAGGGAAAGACTTCAGGGATACAGCGCCGATATTGACAGGCAGCTGAATGACTATCCGGCAGTACTTCTGATCGCGGAAATAACGGCCGCGCTGAATAACGGCATTTCCGTACGTGACGAAGCCGGGAAGCTCAGGAAGAAGCTGAATGAGACAGGATTCCTGAAACTGATCGATGCAGGCGGACTTCCCCCCAAACCGCGGTTCATCGTTTCCCTGCTTAAAATGCATATGGATCTGGCCGCCGTTGCCCTCACCGATCTGAACCGCAGAAAAAATCAGCCCCGCGGGCAAGGCTGATGATGACAGGAGCCGGGGTCATCCCCCGGCTCTTTTATTTTTCAAATCCTGATCTGTCCGGCAGGACGCTCTCGAACGCTTCCCTGATCCTGGACGCCAGATAACTGATCTCCTCTTCATCCTCCGAATCCGGATCATTGATACAGACCGTGCCGGCCTTCCTGTTCATGATCACATCCCGGATCGTATCAATACTTTCGGCGGAAGCCAGAAACAGCATGTTCAGATCTTTTCCCGGGGCAAAATTCCCCGACAAAAGCTGCCACCAGACAAACAGCCACTGGTTCACTTCCTTCTGGTCGCGGAATCTCCGGTGCGTCTGCTGCATCAGCATCTCCCCTTCCCGCTCCCACAGCTCTTCAAACGTCGATCTCAGGAATGCCGATGTCCCGTGATATGTCTTCAGTCCGACATAGTATTCCGGGTATACCAGCTTTGCCGCGAGGCTGCGCAGGTTTGCCTTCAGGCCGTACCGCCTGCTGAGGTACTTACCGGGATAGGCGGTCAGCGGGACAGCCTTCTTATTGAAATGTTTGTTCAGTATGCCCAAGTTGTTGGCGGCGGTATATTCCCACGTCGGGGTCCCGACAAAACGCAGCGGGATCTCCAGGTACCTGTAACGCGGCAGTCCCGTCTTCAGGTCAAAGAAATCATCCGGGCGCAGCGGCCGGACCGGAAACAGATCATCGTTAAAATAAATGAAATGCTCTGCAAGGCCGCTGATCCTGTGTATATTGATCTCGAGTGCCGTGGAGCTGAATGTCGGCAGCGACCCTTCCGGCATGAAATCAGTGTGATTGACGATATGGAGCTTCGGGTGCTCTGTGTTCAGGAATTTCGGCAGATGTCCCCAGGTGACGAAGTGGATATTCCTGATCCAGGGCATATATTTATCAACAGCCCTGAACCAGTAATGCATGAGATCCCAGTCCCGGAACCGGTTGCTGCCGTTTACGCTCTGCTCGACTTTGGCATGCATATACCTGTTTTTCTCGCGGAGCCATTCCGGATCGCTGCCATCCACCCACAGCACGACGATATCTATATCAAACATTCTGTCCTCCCGCGGAGCTGTCAGGGCCCTGTGCCTGTCCGTCATGCGCAGCGTCAAATTTTGCCCACTCCTCTGCCCATCTGTCAGGGCTGAAACGGTCATCCGTAACGACCTTGGAGGAGTATCGTTTCTGTTTTTCCCTCAGGTCATCAAAACTGCCGATCACCCTGGCGGGGTTTCCTCCGACCACTGTCCCCGGCAGGACATCCTTTGTAACAACAGCGCCCGCCCCCACGACGGCGTTGGGTCCGATCCGCACTCCGGGCATGATCTTTGCACCAAGACTGATACAGACATTGTCCATGACCTCTATGCATCCGGCCGCCTGCTTAAAGCCCGCGTTTTCCTGCCCGTTCTCATGGTTGTACATGTCATAGAGGATGTCATGCGTAATGAAATACACATTGTTGGATATCTTCACATTGTCGTGGATCCGTATCAGCTTCATATCCATCGGCAGGACATGCGGCGCCCAGACACTGTTTTCTCCGAACATGGCAAACAGCTTATGTTTCCTGATATAGCGGGACCGGAGTTTCTGCAGGGGCAGCGCGCCAAACCATGCCTTGATAAAAAACTGTTTGAAAAGATCGATATCTCTTTTTTTCATTCTGTCCCTCTGCCTTTGGACCGTGCCGGATCGTCCCGGCCGGTCCGACTGTCTGAAATCTCCGATAACACATGCCGCAGAAAACCCGGAAAATGATTTTTTACTTCAAAATGCTCCTCATAACTTCCGAGATCCAGTTCCGTCCGGATGGCGGCTTCCTCCAGATCCTTCAAAAGGGGCTGCACGTGCAGTTCAAAGGTCGAGTCCTTACTGCTGCAGTGGATATGGCATTTCTGCGAATCCGCATGCTTGTCGGTCCTTATCTTTTCACTGACCCTGGTATTGAGCCAGCCGATATCCTCCCTGGTCATCTCCCCGGCTGTTTTCCCGAGTATATACGGGACAGACGGATGAAGCTTTTTCACACTCTGTATATAATCGCCGATATAATACTGCGGCGCCGCCGAGACTATGACGGCTCCAGGGAACTGCAGGCCGAAAAACAGGGCAGCCGTCCCTCCCTTCGACGATCCGGCAAAAACGATATGCTCCGCTCCCGCTGCGGCAGCTGTCCTGCCGATCAGGTCCAGGACCTCCGATTCGACGGAATCGCTTCTGTCCGGTCCCAGATAATATGTCCCCAGTCCCGCGAAATCATCGCGGATAAACAACTGGTTCATCTTGAGGAACCGGGTCACGGAAAGATAGCTGTATCGCGGGCCTTCCGAATTGAGCGCGGAAAAAACGACCAGCAGGATCCTGCTCCTCCTCTTTCTGAAAATGTAATGTACCGGAATACCTTGTTCCCCGGTGAAGGTCTTTTCCGCTTTGGATTCCGCGATCGCGACCGCTTTTTTTATCTTGCCGGTTATACTCACTTCTTCTGTCCCCCGCTTTTCCTTCCGATATAACCCAGTGCCATTTTCTTTTCTTCAGGTGTGAGAGCACAGAGCAGATGGACCAAAAAGCCAAGGCACCCGAAAATGATCACCGCTGCCGCGAAAGTCAGCCAGCCGGAAGGCCTGACCAGGCGGGATGCCGCATACAGGACTGCCGTAACCGCCGCGCATCCTGCAAGGCACCGGATGATCACCGGGTAGAACATGCCTCTGGGGAGATCCAGCACCTTCGCGATGTAATACGGATGTACTCCCAGGTTGATAATGGCCATCAGGACGGCGGTAGTCCAGACGACGGCATATACTCCCAGGCTGGTATACCGGATCAGGAAATACATGCTGATCACATTCAGGACGCCGCTCATCAGCGTGAGGGCGCAGGGGATCTTTTTTTTGAGCGTCAATGTATATGCGTACAGAGCCGGTGTGATGATACCCGACGAGACTGCCGTCAGGCTGGAGATCACCGTCAGCTTCCAGATCGTATCTATGTCCTGCGCAGGTATCCATAACCTGTAAAAAGTCATCCCGAGCGCTGTGATGCCCGCAAAGCACGTGTTCGTGAACATGCTGGAAAACTTCATGGCAAAGACCATATGGCGCAGGAGCCTGTCCATGTCATGGTCCGCATAATCCTTCAGATAATAAGGGTTAAACGGTCTCGCGACCATGGTAAGGAGAGATTTGAAGATAAGGCTGATGTTCTCGGAGATGGCGAGCTTGCCCATCAGCAGTGCGGAGAGCATGCGGTTGCATACGATCAGGTCCAGCCCGCTGTTCAAAAATGAGCCAAGTGAAATGAGCGACTGCCAGATCCCGTTGCCGACGAGGTTTTTTACCGCCTTCAGATCAAAATGCCTGAGATCCGCTTTCAGCTTCGGCGTGTATTTTTTCCTGATCCACACCATCGCGGCGGCTTCAAAGCAGGCAGCGGCCAGAAGCGCGATACCGACAAAGTATACATTAGGAGGGAACACGGAAAACAGGACGATCAGGACTGTCCCTTCCACGATATAGGAGATCAGGTGAAATATACTGGAGATGTGAAGGACGTTGGCTGTAAAGACCCCGGCCTCATTGACGCTGAAGATCGTCTGTATCCAGAATTTGATAAAAACGAACAGGAACAGCAGCTGGACGTCGTGCACCAGATGTCCCGGGACCCGAAACACACTGTCGATGTGCAGGATCATGATAAGGACTGCCGTAAGGATGATGCTGCCAAGTGCCAGATCCCCGTAGTATGTCGAGCTGAAATATGTATTCGCCTTGTCAAAATCCTTTTTGTGATACTCCACGGAAATGAAGCGGGCGGCAAAGGTATTCAGCGCTGCCGTGATATACGTCGCATACTGGGCCGTATTTTTAGCAAGGGAGACAAACCCGTAGGCGTCGGTTCCCACTGACTCTGTAATAAAAGGCGTCAGAAAGAGCGTGATCAGATAGCTCAGGACAAATCCGCCGCCTGTGACGGCAACGGTAAATGTAATCTTCTTCACATTTCGGTTCACTGCGCTTCTCCCTGAAACCGGCATCTGATGCACTGCCAAAGCCAGATCAGACCGTACCGGAGAGCGGCAGGCTTTTTCCCCATCGCGGCTCTCCGCATAATGTTGTACATAATACTCTTCTTTGCACGCGCGTCACGGTCATAGGCTTCTTTATTCTGCCTGTAGATATTCAGATAGCCCGAGACAACACGTGAATGATTTCCTGAAACATGCTGGCCTTCCGGCATATATTTCAGAAACAGATACTCATCCACTCCGATCAGCCTGCTGTTTTTCGCGACCCGGATCCAGAACTCGTAGTCCTCAACGGCCGGCTGGCCATCTTCCAGGAAGCGCAGATCCGGCTCCGCGTCCAGCAGAGCCTTCCGCAGGATCGGGTTCGTCGCGGTCCCCACATGATCCGCCCGGAGCATATCCTCATACGTAGGTCTTTCCTTGAAAATGGTACTGGACCATGTAGGAACGGCATCCGTCCCGTTATAGGACTGCTTTTTCCCCTTGCCGAAAACCAGTCCCGCCTGAGGGTCGGCTTCCATCTTTCCGATCAGTTTTTCCGTTTTTTCCGGAAGCCAGACATCATCGTCATCGAGAAACCCGATCACGTCCCCGCGGGCTTTGGATATACCGTAATTTCTCGCATAGGATACTCCGTGGTTGCCGTCATAGGAAAGATATCTGACCAGGGGATGTTCCTCGATACCTTTCAGCACTGCCTCGGTAAACGGTGCACCGGACTGCGTATCGTTATCGTCGATCAGCAGTATTTCAAGAACCGGATACGTCTGTGTTTCCGCGCTTTGTATAGCCCTCTCGATCAGATTCCATTCTCTGTGATAGGTTGTGATGATAGCTGAGAAGGTGAGCATTCCGCATTCTCCGTTTCCGCCATTCGGCCATGTGCCATACTGATAAACAAAAACAGGGTCATATACTGGAACGGTGTCCAGGTGCGTTCCGTGAGCCCGTGGATCGTAAAATACAGGACAAACGCGCTGCAGAATATCTTCCTGTCCCGGTCCGCGTTCCGCAGCCCGGAAAAGCTGAGCAGCATGGACAAAAAGAAGGAAGCAACGCCCATTATCCCGCAGTTCGCCAGAAGCTCGAGCAGGTCGTTGTGACTGCCCGAGGTCATGCCGGCCATAAAGGAGTACTTGTCAAAACCGGCATGCATCAGGTTCACAGCCCGCTGGTCTCTCCAGAACATCCCGTAGCCGAACCCGAAAAAGGTCTTGTTTTCCTGCATGACAGAGATCATCTGCCTCCAGAGCGGGATCCTTCCGGTCAGTGTGGGATCCTTCCCGATCATTTCCAGGAGCGGCTCGAATAAGGGCATCATGGTAAGGGCAAGGACGATGAACCCTGAGGCGGTAAGCAGATAGACCAGGCCGATGTTGACGGTCTGCTCATGACGTTTCTGATAAATAAAGATATACGCAAAGATCAGCAGGACCGTTATGATAGCCCCCGCAGACTTTGCCAGGATCAGCAGAATGACCTGTACAGCCGCGAATACAAAAAAGGCTCTTCCGGGGCGGTCGTTTTTCAGCTCCCTGATCCGGTACAGCACCATCTGCATGATCAGCCCGAAAGACAGTTCGCCCGCGATCTCGTTTTTGACGCCGCCGATCCCGACAAAAGAGTTCCTGTAGCTGGCTGCGCGCACATCATAGGCGGAAAACAACACAGGGAAAGCGACGGATACGGCAACGAACAGTATCTGGCTGTACAAAAGGAGCCTGAGCAGTTCCTCGACCGAAAAGGTCCTGGCGAGCCAGACCGCAAAGCAGGCCGTTACGGCGAGACGGAAGACCGTTACGATCTCCTCCTGCCTGTTGTTGGTTGAGATCATGGAGGTAACAGCCACCTCCAGGACAAAAAGGTAGATCGGAGTAAAGCGGTAGTCCAGGTCGATCAGTTTCATCTCCATGACGTTGTCACTGCTGGAGGCAAGCATCAGAAGCAGCTCCAGAAAGAAGGCCCCGTACTCGACAGCCGGCTTAAGCCATCCCCCGAAAACCCTGGTATAGTTTCCGGGGAAGCCGAGAATATTCAAGAATATACAGATCACTGCAAGGCTGACCCACTTTTTTCTGCTAAAAGCCTGCTCTGTTTCCAAATCAACTCTCCTGCCGCACATCCTGCCCCGTTGGCCAGAATGTCCATTATATCGCATTCACCGATGGAGAATAGGAGCTGTACGCTCTCAATGCAGACCGAAAGCATCACTCCGGCCGCAAGTCCCTTCAGGACAGACGATTTCCCGTCGGAAATTGCCACGATGAAGCATCCGAGCGGGACAAACATAATTATATTCTGCAGCGTATGCATGATCCTGTCCCCGCCCCTGTCGGACGAAAACTGCCGGACAACCTCCGAAATGTCTACCCTGATCCAGGCGATCTTGTTTCCGATCCTGCTGACGATCACGATATATAAGAGTCCGATGATATAAATCAGGAAAGCAATCGCCAGCACCCGGTTCTTTTTCTTTGCTATGCTTTTCCCCGCTGTTATGAACCAGACAGCAGCAGCACCTGCGGCGGCGAGAAGGAGAACAGCCTCGGAGATGCCGAATGCATCCGCTATGTAACGGACGACCCAGGAGGCCAGATATCCGATGAGGCCTCCTGCCGCGCAGATCACGGCTCTGACTGACAGTCTGCTGTAATTGTTGTCATTATCCGCGATACTTAAGCCTGCATAGATGCATGCCACTGTTATGAGTATATGGATCATGACATCGATCGCATGGAAATATTCCTGCCGCATTTAATTCCTTTCCTGTTCAGTTCCGTTCTGATCTGCCGCTGCCGGACCTCGCCGTTATCCTTCGATCCGACAGGATCCTCCCGTACAGGGCAACTGTCCTTCGAATACCGATCCTTTTTACTCTCCGGCATGCTTTATTCAGGGCATTCTTCATTTTCCGCAGCCTGCTGCGCGTATAATTCTCATTTTTCCCGTAGGGAATATCCTTGAGGCCGGGACAGATGCTCTGCGTGATGACGGCCTGATGCTGCTTGACCATCCTCTCTTCTTTCGGGAACTGCAGCAGCATGGTGATCAGCATCCGGCAGTTCACAGGCTGAAGGGATATGATGTCCCCGTAAATGTCAAAGCCGTGTTCGCTCTCGGCGATCCAGCTGCCGCAGCGCTGCTCCCAGAAATACCTGTTCGTATCCGTAAGGGGCAGCGGATGCTCACTGCACCATTTGAAATAATTCCTGAAGGCGTCAGCCTCTTCGGACTTAAGCGGAAGTTCGTAATAGTTGAGCACGTCCTCCACATCTGCCTTTTCGCCTACCGCCCTCCTGTCGTACTCCTGGGCTATCTCCCACACGCCGCTCCGAAGCAGCACGACCGGTCCGAACTTCCTGACCAGTTCCTGATACTGGTCATACGCGTAAAATGTCCTGTCCTGTTCCCTCTGCATCCACTGCAGATGCTCCAGATACTGTTCCTCTCTCTCTTTGGAATACCTGCCCTGTTCCCGGCTGTAATAACAGTATCTGCTGCCTGTGATCCCGCATATCTTCGGCGGATACTCTATATCTCCCAGGGGCATGTTGTCATGCTCCAGGGTATAGCACTCGAAATCGATCCCTGACCGTACGGAAAGTGCCAGAAGCGTCCGGGAATCATAGCCTCCCGTCAGGGCGAGAAGTAACTTTCTGCCCTCAAATTCCTTTTCGAGGTTTTGCAGTGAAGTGCAGAACTGGCTTATAAAGGCTTCTGTAAGCGCCTCTCTGTCCTCATAAACCGGTACAGAGGCGGCCAGAATATTACGGAAGGAGATCTCCCCGCTGTCAAGGTCATAAACCTGGCTCGGCAAAAGCCTGCTGATCCCGGCATAAGGGGTATCAGGCCCGGGGTACCAGCGCATGATGTCATCCGGTGTCCAGCTGCTTTTCTTAAGATCCAGCTCCTGCCTGAGCGCGGACAGATCGCTCGAAACACCTTTTTCGCAGCAGAAGACCCCGAAGAGCCCGGACGCGTCCGTATACACCTTATCATTCATGATAAGGACATACCTGCCGCACCACGACTCCTCCTGCCGGAGCAGCTCTTCTGTATCCGTTATCCTTAAGATTGCTTCCCCGGGTGATGGCCGGCCTTCCAGGGTCTGCCATACATACCCGATGAGCAGGACGCCCGTATCCCGGTTATGAAGGACCGGCACTTTTTTATGCCGGCTGAGCCACCAGCCGTTCTTCAGCTCCACAGTTTCGCAGTCCGGGGAGGCTGCCTTATTTTTCAGAATCGCAAACTGACCGCTGTGCATATCCTGACCTACTTCTGAACGCGCTCAATAAACCGGCCGGCGCAGCTTTCCCAGGTGAATCCGTCAAGGATCTTTGCCGAGCTTTCCCGCAGATCTTCCGCTGCGGGATATTCCGAACCCAGCCATTCTTCCACCCCGGCATCACTTTCGCAGATCCGGTGTCCCTTCATACCCTCCAGGATCGTTGAAGGTCCCGGAGCTTTGATGGCAGCAACACTTGTCTCATAGAACACGGCTTCCATCACCGCCATACCGAAGATCTCTTCCGCCCGCAGATTGACAAAATAGTCGGCTATCCTGTAGACCTGCCACATCTTCTCATAGGGGATCCTGTCAATGATCCTGAGATCTTCCGTCAGTCCGAGGCTTTGCGCTTTCCTGTCTATTTCGTCCCGGAGCGGTCCCTCTCCCACGATCAGGAGCCTGCAGGCCTTCTTTTTCCTGACATGCGCAAAGATATCGATCATATCAAGAGGCCTCTTTTCAGGCTTTAAACGGGCGACAAACAATATGACGACGTCGGATGCGCTGTACCCGAATTCTTTTCTCAGCTCCTCCCTGTCGGTATCCTTGAAATCCGTCTTCAGTTCAGACTCATCCAGTCCTACCGGAGCCACGGTACAGTCCCGGACTCCCAGGTTAAGGAGCTCATCCCTCGCGGCGTTCGTCTTCGCGAGGACAGGCAGCTTTCTGTAATATCTGAGGCTCCCCGCCGAAAAGAGCACATCCATGACCTTACTTTTCAACGTTTCCTGGAAGCTGTGCGCTATACCGATATAGGGAACCGCCTTAATGCCGTGTTTGCTGCAGAATCTGAAGATATGCGGCAAAAACAGCTGCGTATCCGCGAAGATCAGCAGCCCGTCCATTGCCGTATCCAGGCGGGAGGCCGGCAGAAAGCCATGCACTCCCAGCTTTTTTACGGGTATGTATTTTACGGTAATATTCCCGTCAGCAGTTTCTTCCGCGTATTGTGCGTCCTGGCTGACGCATTTATACACGCAGACCGAATGCCCCATCTCGGAGAGCTTCTTTGCGAGCCCGAGCTCCTGGCTGTGGTAGAATCCCTTTTTCCCGAAACCGCTGACGATCGTGACCAGTATTCCCAGATCCATATACAGACACCCTTACTGTAGTCAGTCCTTCTGTTCCCACAGCCGCAGTATGTCCTCTTCGAGGACCTGCAGCACGTGCTCCGTATTCGATATGTACTCTCTGGGCGTAAACTCCTCCATCTCCGCGATCATCTGCGGAAGGGTGTCCACATCAAGGCACATCCTGACCAGATCAGAGTCCGCGAACTGTTCGGCGATCTGTACCTGGTGGTCGCTCACGTGCTCCTCATACTCCTCCAGTCTGGGGACTACGATGACCTTTTTGCCGCGCTTGATGCTGTTGATGATAGATCCCGTTCCGGAATGCGTGATGATGAGGTCCGCTTCCTCAATACTCTTCTTAAAGGCTGTGTCATCCATAAATCTGACAAAGGGATAATTCACCGGCTCGTATGTGCAGCCGCCGATCTGTGCAAACAGCTCGTCCCGGATCAGACCCTGTCCTACCTGCTCGTCCAGACCCCTGATCAGCCTGTCAAACTGAAACTTCTGTGTACCGCAAATTATGAAGATCATGGTACTGCTGCCTGTTCCCTTCCAAAACCTGTGTCCGCGCTGACCTGTCAGTTCCTCTGTGTCGTATCCGGCTCCTCTGTCTGCTCCGCATCGGACAGAAGGTCAGAGAGCGTATCACGTTCCGGGTCTGCCGGCTTTATTACTTCCTTTTCGCGTTTAGCGAAGAGACTTCTGCCGGTTTTCTTTTCCGTCTTCTTTTCTGTCTTCTTTTCTTTCTGCTTTTCCTTATCTGCAGAAGTCCCGCCGGCTTTTCCCTGCACCAGTCTGTCCAGATCCGAGTACACCGCCGATCCTTCCCGGTCATCCTGCGGGGATGACTTCCTTCCGGCTCCGACATAGAGATCCGGGTGGCTGGACACCTCGCCGAAAATACTCTGCTGCTTTGTCACGCCGTTGACTATACAGCCAAGGACGCTGATGCCGGACTTGTTGAGCTTGTCTATGGAGTTCCGGATCTCCTGTACGCCAGTGGAATCGTATTTCAGGACAAACAGGCACGCGTTGGAGAGCTGGTTCAGGTTCAGTACATCCGATACCTGCCCTACCGGCGCAGCGTCGATCAGCACGTAATCATACTGCCTGGAGAGCTCCCTGATCAGGTCCATGACGACATTGTCGCAGGGCACTGCATTATAACCCAGGACAGTGGGAAGGATATCGAGATACCCGGTGATGGAAATGATCGCTTCTCTTTCGACGCATCGCCCTGGTACAGCGCGTTCAGGGACCTGCTGTAATCGACGTTCTCAAGGAAAAAGCCGCCGATGCTGGGTCTCCTGGTATCCAGGTCCACAAGGAGGACCTTTTTCTCGATCTCTGAGAGCTGCAGCGCAAGGTTTGCCGTTACAGCCGATTTTCCTTCGTCCTCGGTAGAGGATGTCACATATATAATGGAGTTCCTGGTCTTCGTGCCGAGCCGGTTGATCAGAATATGCGCGGCGGCACTGAAATCCTGTGTGATAGGGGAGAATTTCGGGATACTTTCCGCCTTCATGAGAGGCAGGCTGAAGTACTCCTCGTTTTCCGGTATAGTTCCGATGAGTTCAAGACGGAAAAGGCTGTTGACGTCCCTCACATTGATCAGCGTCGGATGCAGGAGCACCTCCCCGACGGCGATGGCGGCGGCAGCCAGAAAACCGAGGGCCATCACAACGAACGGGAGCTTGTTGTCTATTCCTGTCCCCGAGATGAACTCCGTCGCGGGATAATTGATCACAGCCACACTTCCGATCGAAAGGACCTCGGGAAGAAGCGTCTGTGCCGTGGACACGATCCCCTCCGCGATCCGGATTCCCTCGTCCGGGTCGTTCCAGACCAGGTTCAGCTCAATGATCTGCGTCGCCCCGTACTGTCCGAGCGTCAGATTCCTGCGGATATCGTCCGGTGTCGTCCCCAGCAGCGCCAGCGAGTCTATGACTTCCCCCAGCGCCCTGTCGCTCTTCATGATATAGATGGCCGCACTGACCATATCCTCCGCGAGATGATAATCCTGCTGCGACGGCAGCATCGCACCTCCGGTATAAGTGCCGCTCTCCGTTTTGGAGACAAGGGAAAAGGAGGAATGCACCTCATACCCGCGGCGGATATTCTGCAGGGAAGAAGCTCCCGTCAGAAGAAGCCCGAAA
Organism: Lachnospiraceae bacterium; assembly: GCA_017474455.1. Taxonomy (GTDB): domain Bacteria; phylum Bacillota; class Clostridia; order Lachnospirales; family Lachnospiraceae; genus CAG-791. The sequence goes on along the minus strand of JAFVHP010000037.1, from coordinate 13,164 downwards.
ACCATCCCGGCAGCAGTCAGAAGCACGATCAGCTTCCATCGTTTCCTGAAGGCATACAGAATGTCTCCCAGTCGCAGCCGTATACCTGTTTCACTCATAGATTACCCCTTTTTCCCCGACTTTTTCCTGCGTGCTCTCAAAACCGCGAACAGTATCGCAAGGACCGCCATTATGCCGATAAATGTTGCTGCAATGTATAAAATGCTCCTGCCGGTCACACGGCGGACATTGAACTGCTGCAAAGCAGCAGTGTTTTCCACTGTGAAACCGTATTTTCTCTGTGTATCTTCCCCGGCGCTGACATAGTACTGCGTCCCGGGTACCAGGTCCGTGAACAGCTGTGTTCCGCCGGTCGATGTCCAGGTCCTGACCGGCGTCATGGACTCTCCTTCATACAGAGTCATGGATACGTCGGGAAGCTGGGCATTGGTATATACCTCGGAGACCCCTATATTCATCCTGATCATGCGGTTCGATCCGGAGGCGCGCACGACAGCGGAGCCGTCCTCCATCCGTCCGTTGGCCGACACCGGGACCTCAACAGCATTTTCAGAGAGCATATAGTCGCCGGGAGCCGTTACCTCCTGCAGATAATAGGTGGTATCCTTGAGGACCTCATCCAGCGTGATATATCCCCTGGAATCCGTTGTGAGCATACGTCCCGCCGGGAACGCATCGCTGTAGACCTCAAATTCCGCCCCTTCGATACCCTTCTCGGGATACAGCTCGTCAGTCAGGCGGAAGGAGATCGTCGTCCTCTCGCTCTGCAGGATATGCACAGGCGCTTCCACGCTGGTCTTCTTCTGCACCTGCGACTCGATGATCCCCGTCTGCCCCGCATAATACTGCGGGATATCCTTCTCGCGTACGATGTAATTGCCGAGGTATAGTTCTATGCTCTCCCCGTATCCTTCTTCGTCGCACACGATCGTGTCTGCGACCTCCCCTTCCCTGAAGCGGAGCGTGCCGTCCGCAGTCAGGATATCCTCTGCAGCGACCACTTCAAAGGATCCGCCGGCGATCCCCTGCCCGGTCCCGGCATCATACATCTGGACCCGGATGATGTTTCTGGAAGGATAGACCGGCACGCGGACGACGAGCGGGTCCGGCCAGTCATACATTCTGTCGATATAAAACTCGGTGCTCTCAGCCCTGTCATAGCCGGACGGTTCCGTCAGTTCGCGAAGATAATACCCTCCCGGCCATATTTTCTCAGGCAGATAGAAAACACCTTCCGCTGTCGTCTTATAGTCCGTGAATGAAATTCTCTCCGGATAGTAGGTATTCAGCACCTGCAGCGCATTGTCATCACTGTAGAGCTCAAATGTCACGCCTTCTTCCCTGATGACACGTTCTGTCTCGCCGTCGATCACAGCCACATAGACCGCGGATTTTACGCCCTGTTCTTCCCAGCCGCCGGTCCCTTCGGAGTCGCCTTCCTCACCGCCGCCGCCGGAAACTACGGGAACAGGGTAGTCATAATCGTGACCGCCTTTTCTTCCCGCGTAGCTTTCGCTCTCGTGGTCTTCATCGTCGCCGTTATTCTCGATGTTGTCGTACCCGTGCCTGCCGTCCTCTTCTACCCGGGCTTCGCCGATGTACTGGGGATGCTCCTCCTCTATATCCTCAAACCGGGCATGCAGCAGGAAAAGCATCAGGATCAGGATCAGCGTGAATACGATGATACTCCAGAGATCCGAAAACGGCTTCCAGACCTCGTCGGAGTTCCCGCCGCCGGAGCCATCCGTCCGTCTCCCGTTCCTGTAAAAGCGCTTCATCTGGGGCTCTCCTCCAGCTTGCTCTCAAACTCTTCGACCGTGACGGGTTTCGAATAATAGAATCCCTGTCCTTCCCTGCAGCCGAACTTCTTCATCTGTGAAGCCTGCTCCATGCTCTCGATGCCTTCCGCGATGATCTCCTGGTTGAGCTCTTTCGCGCGTTCAAGAATGGGAGGAATGGAGATCTCCGAGTCGTTCATAAAATTACGCAGATCCAGCTTGAGCGCATCCGCGTTTGTCTGTCCCGCGCCGTTCAGGGCGAGATAATTGCCGTCAAACCCGTCAACGATCACGCGGAAGCCGGACTGCCGGAGATTGTATTCGACCTCCAGCGTTTTCATGGAGGAAGCTTCCGAGTAGGCATTCTTCGCTATTTCCACGTCGATCCACTTCGGAGGTATCTTGTATTTATCCAGCATCTCCTTAAAGATGTCCGTAACATTGAGCATGGCGAGGATATCCGTCCTTGTCAGGTTGACGGAAACGGGCACGACCCGCCGCCCCTCGTCGATCCATCTGCGGATCATTGCAAAGACGCTGTTCCAGATATATGTGTCAAGCTGTGTGATATATCCGTTTCTCTCCAGGATCGGCAGGAAAACAGCAGGCGAAACAAGGCCCAGCTCCGGATGATTCCAGCGGACCAGTGCCTCCGCCCCGCAGATCGTCTTATTGACAAGATCATATCTGGGCTGGAGATAAAAAGTGAACTCGCCGTTCTGCAGACCGGTCTGGATCCGGGGCAGGATAGCCTGCTCGTTCATGGTCGCCTCCTTGGCAGACGCCCCGTTGATGCCGGAAACGGAATATCCCGGGTTCTTGGGCAGTCTCTCAAGAAGCGTTATGACCTGCTTCATGTTCTTATGGGTAAGGTACCTCTCCTGCTCCGCCTCGGTCGGTACGACCTCTTTGTGAAACGTGGAAAGGAACACGCCCATTTCCCGGATCATGGTATTCCAGGCGGCCTTGTGCACCGCGCCGAAAGCCATGGAGAGGATAACGCCGGCTATGGATGTGTAGAAGGCGGTGGCCATGCCTCCCAGCAGGGTCTGGATCGAAGTAATGGCAGCTGACATCGAGCTGAACCCGACGCTCTGGATACCGATCAGGATACCGGCAAAGGTTCCGAGGATACCCAGCGTCGTCATATCAAAGGGGATCTGCCTCGCCATCGTCTGCCACGTTGCCAGCGCTATGGTATCCTCATTCATGTAATCATCGATATCGCTCATCACCTGCTCTCTGGTCCTTTGCAGCTGTGTCTTGCTGATATACTCCCGGAACGTGTCATCCAGGAGTTTCTGACCGAAGGGTGATTCGATTTCGGCGACGGCGGACCACACACTGCTGGCCTGCACATGCGTCGCCCGGAGCACATTGCCCGTGCCGCGCCTGAACCCGCGGGAAATAGCCAGTACTGGAAGAATACCGACAATGACGCCCGCGACGATGATCGCTTCCATCAGAAGACAGATCGCCATCGTCAGGCCGTCCGGCGCGTAAGTCGTCAGGATTATTCCGCCGATTGCCGTTGCAGCTGTTAATACATAGATCAGATGAATCATTTTGTCACACCCGGTTTAAGAAACAGTATTTACTCCTCGCGGCCTGTCCGGCCGGAACAATTCATTATACCATTGATAGAAGAATCACACAGCGGCAAATCAGGGAGTGATCCCTCATAAATCAACATAATTTCACCAAAACAGAAAAGAGACCAGCCATAAAGACTGATCTCCGTTTATCCTGCATCCGCAGACCTGTTCTCTTTCCGGGCACCTGTCAGGTATCCGGGACCTGTCAGTCCCCGTAATAGGCCAGGCACAGCATGGTCAGATCATCAAACTGAGGCGCTTCTCCTGCAAATTCGTCGACTCTGTGCCGGACATTTTCCAGGACCGCCTGCGGCGTATCCTCCTTTTTCTCGTTCAGGGCATCAATCATCCGGTCCAGTGTGAACATATTGTTCTCAATATCCGTCGCTTCAGGCACGCCGTCGGTATAGATGAAGAGTTTGTCGCCTTTTTGGAGCTGTATCTCAAAGTCGTTGTATTCGATATCCAGCATCGCTCCGGCCACAAGGTCATGCTTTGTCCTGAACAGTTCAAAACCGCCGTCTTTATGGCAGATAGCCGCATCTTCATGCCCGGCGTTCGCGGCCGTTATCCTGCCCGTCGAGATCTCAAGGATCCCCAGCCATACCGTTACGAACATGTCCTCCCTGTTGTTCTCCAGCATCGTATTATTGATAAAGCTCAGTGTTACGCCGGGCTTTTCTCCCATACGTGCCCCCTGGCTGATGAATATGTTCACGATCATCATGTACAGCGCCGCCGGCACACCCTTTCCGGACACATCACCGATGATGAGCGCCAGATGGTCGTCATCGACCAGGAAGAAGTTGTAGAAATCCCCGCCGACTTCCTTGGCCGGCGTCATGGAGGCGTAAATATCAAATTCCGTGCGGTCCGGAAAAGCAGGAAAGACGTTCGGGATCGCGTTTCTCTGTATAGACCTTGCAAAATGCAGCTCCGAACTGATTCGTTCCCTTTCGACGGTAGCCGCCGTCAGGTTTTTGATATACTTCTCCATCTCCTCTTCCATCCGGTCGATGGATTGGGCAAGATTCGATATTTCATCCAGCCTGCTGATCCTGCCCAGGGGTTTGCCGCGGGTGTTTTCCGTCGCAAAGCGGACAGCTTCCCGGGACACTTTTTTGACCGGCTGTACAAATTCCCTTTTCAGATAGACATGGATGGCAAAGATCAGGACCGCGGCCGCCATCAGGGTAATCAAACTGATCCTTACCATGAACGCTCTTCTCGCGGAAGTCAGCTCACTGATCGGCCTCTGCAGGCAGAGGATCGCGGCCACATCCCCGGCTGAGTCTTTGATCGGCGCCAGGGTCGTGATATGCGGTTTCTGCCCGTCAGTCGTATTCATCCGGTAGACCGTTTCATAAGGGACTGCCTGTTCATAGACCTCCCTGTATTTCCGCCTGTATTCGTCATTTGTGGTATCCCGCCTGTGTCCCAGTTCCCATGCCGTATAATTCGAATTATCGACGGAATTGTCCACGGCATTGAACACAGACACGAATCTGCCGTAATCGCTCCTGTCCACCATGATCACATAGATGAGCGATACGCCGATCCTGCTGCAGTATGTGTCCAGGTATGACTTTGTCTGTATATATTCGTCGAATTCTTCCCCGTTCAGGTATTCATCAAGATGGTCCCCGTTGATCAGCGTCGTCGCCGTATCCGCCATATGATAACTGGTGGTCGAATACTCTGTGTTGAACACCTCGCTGAAAATGGACAGACTCACCGCGCTGATGATGGCATAATTGACCAGCAGAAGGATGATGACCCCTCCGATGATATTAAATGCCATACTGCTATAGAGCCTGCGGATTTTCTCTTTCAGCATAATGATCCTTTTCTGTGTCTGTCCCGGAATATCTGCCTACCTTACTACTGCACCGAAGGGGCGCAGAGATAATTTCGCGATCTTGAAGAACTGTTTCCCGAAGGGAATGCCGATGATGGTTATGCACAGCAGGACGCCCATCAGGAAATTGGACAGCGCAAGAGCCCACCCGCTGACCAGGAACCAGATGATATTCAGCAGAAACGATACAGCCTGTCCTTCGTAATATACCTCTTTGCCGAACGGGCACAACGAAAGGCCCGCCATTTTGAAGCACTGCAGGCCGACCGGGATACCGATGATCGTAATGCACCAGAGGCATCCCGCCAGAAGCCACCCGAGAGCGCTCAAAAGACCTCCGAAAATGATCCAGAGAATATTACCCAAAAGACTCATTATTCCATTTACCTTTCATAAAACAGTGAAAACAGCCTGATAACACTGCCTGACTATTATACATCGTTTTTGCGGGCGTGGTATTTGAGATCAGTATCCGGCCTCATCCAGTATCCTGTCCATCAGCTGCGCGTTCTTAACGGAAAACTCCGGTGTAATATACGGTCTTTCCCCGTCCAGAAGGCATCTGCCGAACTGTTCGACTTCAAGCGCATAGTTATTCCGTACGGACATGCTCTTTTCGATGGTTCCGTCCGGCGTATTTATCGTGTACCTGGCGTTTCCTTCCTGGTTATATGCCACGTTTGACAGGATGCAGCCCTTATTTCCGTGTACGTATAGCCTGTCGAACCTGAAATCCGTATTCTTTCCGAGGATCATTCCGACGTTAAAGGAAGCCCTGACACCGTTTTCAAACCGGATCAGGCCGGCTGTCATCTTATCTACTCCAAGATCGGAGAACTCCGCCCCGGCCCTGACGAATACGGGATCGGAATCGACCAGGGACAGGATCATCGTCGTACAGTAACAGCCAAGATCGTACATGGCTCCTCCGCCCAGTTCCTTATGGAGCCTGATATCCTCTTTATAGTCCTGCGTGATGAAGGCTGTTTCCAGATAATCGACCTCGCCGATCGCCCCGCTCTTCACGATCTCCTGCAGGCTGGCAACGTACGGAGTGTGAAGATACGCATAAGCCTCCATCAGGTATCTTCCCTCTTTTTCGGCTGTCCGGAACATTTCCTTTGCATCATCCGCATTCAGGGCAAGGGGCTTTTCACACAGGACATGTTTCCCGGCTTTCAGCGCCGCAATTACCCATTCTTTATGGAGACTGTTCGGAAGGGGTATGTATACTGCCTGGACGTCTTCATCCATGAGCAGCTCATCGTAACTTCCGTAAGCTTTGTGAAAACCGTAATCTTCCTGATACTTCTTCGCTTTTTCCGCGCTTCTTCCAGCGATCGCGTACAGCTCACAGTTGTCTGCCTGTTTCATCCCGGGGATCATACCCCAGCGCGCTATGTTCGCCGTCCCGAGAATTCCCCATTTTACTCTGTTCACGGTCCCTGCCTCCTCATTGTGCAAAGTATGATATCGATACATTTTTGATGATATACTGTTCCTACAGAGATTCAAATAGATGAATTGAAAGAATGATATATATGACAGCACAGTCCAAATACAGAAAAACACTTATCGCCTGTTACCTGGGATTTGTTACGCAGGCGATCGCCGCCAATTTCGCGCCACTTCTGTTTATAACCTTCAGCAGGACCTACCGGCTGACGATCGAACAGCTCGCCGTTATCCCTCTTACATTTTATCTGGCCCAGCTCGTGACTGACCTTGCGGCGGCTAAGTTTGCCGACAGGATCGGATTCAGGGTCTGCGTCGTTGCGTCCCAGGTGCTTTCGGCTGCCGGCCTGGCAGCCCTGGCTTTTCTGCCTGACGCTTTGCCTTTACCGCTGGCGGGGATCATAGCCGCGGTCATTCTGTACGCCGTCGGTTCCGGCCTCATCGAAGTCCTGATCAGTCCTATCGTCGAGGCGTGCCCGTTTGAGAATAAGGACGGCATGATGAGCCTGCTGCATTCGTTCTACTGCTGGGGTTCAGTGGGGGTGATCCTGGGTTCGACGCTGTTCTTTGTGCTGTTCGGGACACAGCACTGGCGTATCCTTGCGGTGCTCTGGGCAGTGCTGCCCTTTGTCAACGCCTTCAATTTCATTTCATGTCCTATCGAACGGCTGGTAGAAGACGGGGAGAGTATGGGCATCAGACAGCTGTTCCGCACACCGCTCTTCTGGCTTCTGGCGCTTCTGATGGTGAGCTCCGGAGCATGTGAGATCTCCATGGCACAGTGGGCTTCTGCCTTCACTGAATCAGCTCTCGGAGTAAGCAAGACTGTCGGGGACCTGGCAGGTCCCTGTCTTTTTTCCGTATTGATGGGTATATCCCGCGCCGTGTACGGCGCGAAGAGCGAAAAGCTCGATCTGGTCAGGACAATGCTCTGCTGCGGCCTGCTCTGTTTCTTATGCTATCTTCTGGCATCGCTGGCGTCATCCCCGGTCCTGGGCCTTGCGGGCTGCGCCCTGTGCGGCATTTCCGTCGGCATCATGTGGCCCGGTTCGCTGAGGATCTCGTCGCAGAAGTGTCCGAAAGGCGGCACGGCTATGTTTGCCCTCCTCGCGCTTGCCGGTGATCTGGGCGGTTCCGCAGGCCCTGCGCTCGTCGGCGGTGTTTCCGGCGCATCGGGCGGCGACCTTAAAACAGGCCTCCTGGCAGCGACGGTATTCCCGGTATTGCTGACCGTAAGTCTGCTTATCCTTAAAAGGACAGTCCATAGGGCAGATTAAGCATATCCGGGAAGCATATCATGCAAGCTCCCGCAGCACCTCTTCAATATCACTGTTGATTGATACACCATTGCGATGCACGGGAGTTAATGTCAGATTAACTATGTTTGAATTTTAAAAGCTTTTCCTGAAAGCGGTGATTAATTGGTACCGCTTAGCGCCACACCGTTCACGTAGAGCGTGAAACCATTACTGATCACATTTGCCGCATCACCGTTGAACTCAGACACATAGCTGTCGCCGGTCAGCGTCCAGGTGCTGGTGCTGTCGAGGGTAACGGCAACTGTGCCAGTCTCAGTGGAAACAGTCGTTCCGCTGGCATTGGTGATACTGCCGCCAATATAGCCTTCGAAGCTGGAACCGTTCGTCAGGTTCAGTGTCAGCGTGGAATTGCTGCCGACTTTGATCGCTCCGGAGAGCTCCTGGGCAGAAGCGTTCAGCGTCGCCTCGTTGCTGCCGCCGCTCCATCCGTCGTCGCAGACGGAAAGGAGAATATCCTCACTGTCCTCGTTGGTGATCGTGACGCCTTCCAGCGTGATGACCGCATTGGTGTTGGTCACATGGAAGACATGTCCGTTCTTGCTGGTGAGGCTGCCGCCGGTCATGGTGAAATAGCTGGTACCGCTGTCCGCGTCTCCGGACATGGACTGGTAGATCATGATGCTGTCCAGGAAGGTGGCGTTGCCGTTGCACCTGGTGTTGTTCGCGGTCAGGTCGCAGTCCGTCAGTTCAATGGAATTCAGGCCTTCAATGCAGACACCCTCAGAAAGGTTCGAGACAAGAGTCGCATTGGCCACATGGATCTCTGCTGTGGAGTAGATCGCGGGGGAACCCAGGCCATTGGAGGTATAGGTACCGCCGTCCACGTAAACCGTTCCGCCGCCTCTGTCGGTACGGATCGCTGCGGAAGACTGTCCGCTGGTCGTTACGTTCAGATCGTAGGCGTAGGTGACGCCGCCGCCTGTCGTCATGATGCCGCCGGAACCGTTTCCTGTGGTCGTAATAGTCGTATCGCGGATGATCACAGTGGTACCGTCGCCGGAGGCTCCGTTCTGACCACCGTTGCCGCCATAGCTGAACACGCCGTTTGCGCCGTCTGCGTCTGAAGCGATCGTTCCGCCGGTGATGGTCGTTGTAGAACCGTCCTTCACAAGGACTGCTGCGTTCAGGCCATAGAAGTTGCAGTTGTCGCCGCCGTCCGAGTCGCCGGTTTTCGTCACCGTCGGATTCGTGATCGTTACTTCATCAGAGGCAGCGATCAGGAGAGCGCTCTCGTCTGCCGTGCTGCTGGCATAGGTCTGGCCGCTCTGAGAATCAGCTGAAGTGATCTCCACTGAACCGGAATAATCGATATCCGCACTGCTCCCACCGGGGACTCCTCCGGGTATACCGCCCGGACCGCCGTTTCCATCAGGAGGAGTGCCGCCGGGGCCGCCTTCCGGAGCTTTCCCGGAAAAATCTCCGGGAACATTGCTCTCTGTATCTGCGTTTTCAGTGCTTTCATCGGACTTTACATTCTCAGACTGCCCGGCTGCAGCAGTTGTATTGTTGGAATCAGTGGATGCGCTGCTTCCGCAGGCTGCAAGGCTGAGAGCAAGCAGTGCGGCCAACAGGAGCGCGATCATCTTTCTTAAGTTCTTCATAAAGAAAACCTCCCTTCAGTTTTATTTGAGCTGGGAGAGGATCTCCCCGATATCACCGTTGATACAAATAGATTTTGACTTGATCTCATCCGGAGCATAAGCCTGGCCGTAGTTCAGGCAGACATAGGCAGCATCCTTCCACTCGTTCGTCATCTGCCAGAAGCTGTACTTCACTATGCCCGGCGTGTTAAAGCCGACTGCAGCTTCCAGAAAAAGAGTTTTCATGTTTTGATGTCTGCGAAGGAAGTCTGAATACCGTCCGGCTGCCATATGCCAGCCTTCGTCCTCGACAAAGCTGTCATCTGCCCGGAGATTCATGCTCATAGGTTCACCACAGACAGGACAGCGAGGAATCAGTTCGGATGGGATTGTCATCCTAAGCTCCGTCCCTTCCGGAACCTCCAGCGTGCCATCGTCTCCGATGACAACCCCCTGAGCCAGAACCATCTTACGAACAGTCTCCTCATTACTGTATGTCTTCTTATGGCATGGCTTACTGCACTGCCACAGGCCATAATCCCCCTGTGTGTAGAAAAGCCTGTGCTTATCGAATCCTGCCTTTTGGAAGCAGTGATCCACATTTGTGGTCAGAACGAAATAGTCCTTATCCTTCACAAGCTCCAGAAGCTCCTCATAAACAGGCTTCGGCGGATCCATGTAACGATTGATATAGATATACCGGCTCCAGTAAGCCCAAAGTTCCTCAGCAGGCCATTGCATCGCATAAAAACCGCCGGAGTACATGTCCTCGAAATGATATTTTGCGATGAAGTCCGGGAAGTACTTCTCAAACCGTTCACCCGTATATATAAAACCGGCCGACGTGGACAGTCCCGCGCCGGCACCGATGATCACAGCTTCTGCTTCCTGAATCGCGTTTTTCAGTTTTTCTGTCCCTTCGGGCGTATCGTAAGGACGTATATAGATCTGCCTCTCCACTACACTGGCCTCCTTATGGCACACTCTGACTGATCAGAGCAGCTCCTCTTCATAGTATTCCCTGTCCTCGTCTTTAAAAACATTGAAGATCACCCTGATATTCTGTTCCCGGTGTGCTTCCATCCATTCCGTAACGGTCTTTACCGCGATCTGTGCAGCCCTTTTGCCCGGAAAACGGAAAACGCCCGTGGAGATACAGCAGAATGCCACGGATCTGAACCCGTTCTGTGCGCATAGCTCCAATGTATTCCGGTAACAGGCGGCCAGATCTTCTTCCAGCTCCGGCGTCAGCCGGTACTGTACGATAGGTCCCACGATATGGATCACATGCTTTGCCGGCAGATTGTAACCGTCTGTCAGCATCGGGACCGCTGTCGGCTGTTCATAACCGCTGCCGTATTTGGCGCGGAGCCTGTCCATACGGCGGCCGCATTCCGCCCGCAGCTGGATCCCCGCGAAGGTATGGATGCAATTGTCAATGCAGGTATGCATCGGGACAAAGCAGCCCAGCATCTGCGAATTGGCCGCGTTCACGATGGCGTCGGCGGCAATTCCCGTGATATCGCCCTGCCAGACACAAAGCCGGTCAGCAAAAGCATGCCTGCTGCCCGATTCGGCGATCACCGGTATCCCGTCAACGGATATGATTCCCTTTTCCCGGTTCCGCTCCTGCAGGTATTCATTCTGTACGGCGACGACGGAAGGCGCCATCATTTTGGGCATACGGATATTCATCAGGGACCGGAGGACGCGCTTCTTTCCTTCAGTGTCCGCCGGGATCTCCAGATCCCTGTACTGTGCGGATTCGTCCCTGAACTGTCTGACCAGGTAATCCAGCCGTTCCTGCTGATCCATGCCGTCTCCTTTTTACTCTTTCATCACCACAACGATCTTGCCGTTGACAGTACCTTCCTCCTGCGCTGCGACGGCATCCCGGAGATGTTCGAAATCAAACACTTTCCCGCAGACCGGGATTAGCTTCTTTTCATGAATAAAGGCAAATATCTCATCAATGATCTTCCGGGACGGATAATTGGAGAAAAAACCGGTAAGGTATACGCCGTTCGGAATGTCCTTGATGGGATCGAAGCCGTTCAGGGTATAAATGCCGCCAAGGATGCCGGTCTGGCAGACTATTGCACCCTTTTCGACCGCAGTCAGCGTGTCTTTGAGACTCCTGGGGCCGACCAGGTCGAGCGCTTTCGTAACGCCGCGCAGCACCCCCGTCAGCCTTCCTCCATCGAGGATGCTTTCATCCGCTGCGGCGATGAGAGGCAGTTTTTCCGTCCTGTGCGTCGTGGCGATCACCTTACAGCCCAGAGCTTTTGCGAGCTGCATGGCAGCATAGCCGAGCGCGCATGTGGCGCCCCGGATCAGCAGCGTATCCCCGACCGTCAGGCAAAGACATTCGAAAAGACTTCCCCACGCGGTAAAATACGTTTCCGGAACAGCCCCGAGAACTTCCCACGGAAGATCGCTCTCGATCGCAAAAACATTCTGCGCCGGGAGCAGGGCATACTCCGCATAGCTGCCGTTAAAGGATCGACCCATACCGCCCATCAGCGCGATGACCTTCTGTCCGGCGGGCAGGCCCGTATCCGACGGGTCGGCGACCTCTCCGGCACACTCGATACCGGGAATGACCGGCTTACGGATATAGTCCGCCTGTATTTCGCTCTGCCGCAGGAGCTTTTCAGAATGATTGAGGCCGAAAGCCTTTACCTTTATCAGCACCCATCCGGGGCGGACTTTTGGCACAGGTACTTCGGAAAGCCTGATATCTGCGGCATTCGTGACCCGGGATAATACCACTGCTCTCATAAGTTGCTTCACCTTATTTTTTTCAGTCGGCACATTCTATCTTCAGGTTTTTAAAAAACCCGTCTGTTCCGATATCCACATACAGTCCGACCGCGCCTCTCATCTTTGGCCCGTGCTTGAACCCGTTCACCTCAAGTACCTTATTGCCGTCAACAAAGAACACTCCCCGGTCATCCGTTATCTCGGCACGGATATGGCTCCACTCATTCAGGGCGATCGTGTCCACGCTTCCCTCATATCCGCCGATCCCGAATTCACGAAAATAAGAAAAGGTATATCCGGGATAAGAAAAATACTGGCATCCGTGTGCTTTCCGGACAGGGTCAGTACAGTCTTTTCCGTTTGTGGGACGGATATAGAAAGACTCAAATTCACTGTCGTTCTCATTTGCCCGGAAAGCGATCCCGATAAACCCTCTGGCATAATCCGGCGCGTCGGCCAGGAGCTTTCCGCAGACATCCACCTCGATCGTTCCGTTATGGAATACGATATCTTTCCTTTTCAGATATGTATTCTCATCCGGCTGTTCCTTGTCCGTTTTCACCACTTCGACAGTCCCGTCTGAATGAAATTCAGCCCTGGTGTGGACTTCTGTAAACAGTTCTCTTCCAAATTCATTTCCCATTATCCGATCTTCCTTTCTTCCCTGCGATACAGCAGGCCGTTCTCTTCACTCGCCCAGCATTGCGGATCGTCTCCGTAAAAATCTCCCGTATATCCTTTCGCCACTGCAGGACATCCGCGGCAAAACTGTTTCAGCCTGCATCTTGAACACTTGGAGAAATCTTCGTAATTCCT
>JAFVHP010000036.1 GCA_017474455.1 Lachnospiraceae bacterium | reverse complement strand
TGTGCAGCTTTTTGTTTGATCATGTGAATTGTCCTATACTTTAGCATCCGGCCCACCTCCCATGGCATCATGGTAGGTAGCCGAAAGTGATAGGTCAATTTTCACCGGCGATTTTAGGTCATTTTACTCCGGCGTTCACATCAAAAAAGGTTTCCCGTTTTTGAGTTCATTGCAGTGTGTATTAATGATCTGAATAATTGGTCGAAAGGATCTTATCTATATGATTCATTCGCATATATGCCATGCGCTGCAAGAATGATGGTTTTATCGTTTCATTGAAAGCATCATCGCGAAAGAGTATAATTATCTCGAACTTAGGGCATTTGCGTCCAAAGTAGGAGGTGGAAGGGCGTGATTAAGAGAGACCGCTATCTGAATCGGCTTATTCACAACATGTGGAATGGTGAGATCAAGGTTATTACAGGCATTCGAAGATGCGGTAAGTCTGTCCTGCTGTTCGAGTTGTTTTATGAATATCTTCTCTCGCAGGGGATTTCTGATGACCGCATTATCAAGCTGGCGCTCGATCAGAGAAGATATTATAAATTCCGCGATCCGATCGTGCTTTGTGAATATGTTGAAGGTATAGTAAAAGAGCATTCCGATAACCGGTTTTTCCTGTTTGTGGATGAAGTGCAGTTTACACAGGCAGTAAAAGATAAAGCAAATGGAGACATCGAAGTTACGATATATGATATGCTGAACGAACTGAAGGCATATAAAAACCTGGATGTATATGTGACGGGCAGTAATTCAAGAATGCTTTCAAAGGATATTGCAACGGAATTCCGTGGAAGGGCAACGCAGATCCATATGTATCCTCTAAGCTTTGAAGAATACTATTCTTTCGTCGGCGGGGATAGACGCACTGCGCTGGATCAGTATATGCTGTATGGCGGAATGCCCCGTGTTGCGGGAATGGCCGAGGAGCTGGATAAAAAGGAGTATCTGGTAAATCTGTATGAGGAACTGTATATCAAGGACATTGTTGAGCGTAACCATCTGGAACGGGAAGATCTGCTGAATGCTGTTTTGGACTATGTGGCATCCCAAATCGGTTCACTGACGAATCCGACGAATATTGCAAATGCTTTATGCTCTATGCGACATGAAAAGATCAACCCCAGCCTGGTGTCAGCATATCTTGGACATGCAATGGATGCATTTTTGATCAGCATGGCAAGACGGTATGACATTAAAGGCAAGACATACTTCAACTATCCAAACAAGTATTACTATGCAGACATCGGCCTTCGCAACGCGAGACTAAACTACAGGCAGTATGATCCGGGTCATATGATGGAGAATATTATCTACAACGAATTGGTGTTACGGGGATACTCTGTTGATGTCGGAATGGTTCTTGAGAGGAAAAGCAATGAAAAGATTCAGCGCGAGATCGACTTTGTTGTAAATGATGGAGACCGGCGCATCTATATCCAGTCTGCTTATCAGATGGATAATGAACAGAAGGAAACTGCTGAAACACATTCAATGAAGCTGACTGGAGATTTCTTCAGGAAGATCGTTATCCGTCTTGATATACCGCATAACTATTACGATAACAACGGATTCTTCCATTGCAACCTGATAGATTTCCTATTGGGAAACGCAGATCTCTTTTGATTATGTTTTATAAGCGAATTCATACTGCAATTGACCGATAAGATCAAGAAGTACATACCCGGAATAATATTATTGGACACGCTGTTGCTGGTTATTCTGCTGGCAGCAGCGCGGTTTGCATTGCACCTGTTTGGGCTGATGTTTCGTAAGTGGTTTACCATTATATGCCTGCTTGCCATTACAACCGGGATTATTGCCGGAATTCTGCAGCTGCTTCTGAAGATCAGGAAAAGAAACGTCAGGATCCTGGCAGTGACTGTCTATGTCATCATAACAATTGCGGTAACATTGATGACTTATCCGATCGCGATCTTTGCAATTGCAGGTGAGGAGCATGTAGTCGAGAGGGAAGAGGGAAAGTATGTAGCTTATGTTGACGGATTTCTCCATACCTACGTTTACTACTATAAATATAAGAATTTCCTTATCTGCGGCGAGACCAAGCGGATAGAAGAAGACTATGGAAAAGGCGGCTTTGATCCTGTCGGGAACCCGTATGGTTATGAGTATACGGCCGTATCGACGACTTATTATGATGAGGAAGGGAATATCGTATCTGCTGAAACTGAAGATCAATAGCAGAAACTGGCGATAGCAGTTCATTTAGTTAAGATTTCATGTCAGCTCAATAAAACGATGCAAATACAGAGGCGCATATGACAGTCATCAGACCGCAGACAACGATCGCGAGGCTGCTCATGGCGCCTTCTGTTTCACCTATTTCCATCGCCTTCGTGGTTCCGATGGCATGAGAACTCGTACCGATCGCGAGACCTTTCGCCACCGGATCCGTGATCGACAGAAGTCTGCACAGCGGTACAGCAATTATGTTGCCAAGGATGCCGGTGACGATGATCACCGCCGTCGTGATCGTGACATATCCGCCAAGCTCTTCGCTCACACCCATACCGATCGCAGATGTGATAGATTTGGGTAATAGTGTCACATATTCCTGATGGGAAAGGCTAAAGAGCATAGACAGGAGCAGAATGCAGACTGCGCTCATCAATGTACCTGCGAGCACACTGGCCAGAATTGCCAGGTAGTGTTTCTTCAGCTTATCGATCTGAAGGTACAGAGGAATTGCCAGACTCACTGTGGCGGGGGTCAGCAGATAGCTCAAATATCTGGCGCTGCTGTAGTAGCTCTCATATTCGATATGAAAACAGCGCAGGGAAAGCATGACCAGTATGATGGCGATGAGCAGCGGATTGCAGATCCCCCAGCCAAAACGCTTTTTAATGCGGACTCCGATAAAATAGAATAGGATACTGATCACTACGCCAAAGGTGACAGAAGATTGTACCATTTCATTCATATGCAGATCTCCATGCCGCAGTGCAGAGAAGGTAAGTCTGCTGCTTCCGGCTCGTTCTTTTTTCGAACTGTTTTCAGTTTTCCTTTTTTCTGATCATTTTCTGAGCGATAAGACCGGTTACAGCCATTACCAGCACAGTGGAAATGACTGTGATGAACAGCACAGGGATCAGGATCGGCTGCAGGATATCCCATGTTATCAGCAGGCCGACGGCAGCCGGGATAAACATAAGAGGCATGATCTCGATAAGAAATTCGCCGGTGTCGCGGACAGCTTTCAGAGGGATGATATGCAGTGTCAGCAGCAGAAACAGAATGACCATTCCATAGATGCTGGCCGGTATAGGCAGAGGCAGCAGAAAGTGCAGGATCTCTCCAACACAGGTGATGCCGAGAATGATGCAGAATTGCTTTATGTATTTCATGTTATGAGTCACTCCACGGTATGATACAGCCATCAGGTTTTATACTTCTGCTTACTATTAGCAAAGAAAGCTAAGGCATGTCAAGGGCGCTGCACGGCTTTTGATTACTATCAGCATGTGAGCGGTTTCAGTACAGAAGAAAGATTGCTGTCGAAAAAAAAGGATTGATAATGTACAATCACAGGTGCGAAGGGGGTGACATCAACACTATGCAGAAGAAATGGTATCGTCTGGATACGGCAGCACTTATTTTCCCGGCGATCGCAAGCAGAGACTGGAGCAACGTGTTCCGTGTGTCCGCAACACTGAATGAGGCGGTCGACCCGGAGGTTCTCCAGCAGGCGGCAGATGATATGAGAAGCCGGTTCCCTTCTTTCTTTGTGACACTTCGAAAAGGTTTTTTCTGGTATTACCTGGAGGAAAGTCATCTCCCAGTGAAAGTGCAGAGCGATTTCGCCTACCCGCTGACATTCATGAGCCAGCGGGAGCTTCGCCGCAACTGTTTTCGCATCCTGTATTATCAAAACCGCATCGCGGTGGAATGTTTCCATTCGCTTGCGGACGGGAGAGGCGGAAGCACATTTCTTTGTAATCTTGTTGCGCATTATCTGGAGTTGAAGTACAGGATCGAGATCCCGAAGGAGGGACTGATCACTGACCTTAAGACGACGCCGTCCCCGGAAGAACTGGAAGACAGTTTCCTAAAAAACGCCGCGCCGGTCGCCTCCGGTAGAAAAGAAGAACGCTCTTACCGGCTTCGCGGCACGAGAGAACCTTCCGGATTCAGGACGCTGACGACCGGCATTGTCGATACGAAAACGCTGTTGGATGCGGCGCACCGTTATCAGGTGACTGTGACCGCGTTTCTGACTGCGGCCATGGTTGAAAGCGTCATCGGGATCCAGAATGACCGCCTCCCGAAGAAACGACAGCGTGCTGTCAAGATCACGATCCCGGTCGATCTGAGGCGCTTATACGGCAGCAGGACACTCCGGAACTTTTCGCTGGTTTTGAATGTCGGCGTCGATCCCCGTTATGGCGACTACAGTTTTGAGGAACTTGCCAAATCGATCTATCATCAGCTCTGCACCATGGCAACGAAGCAGAACATGGCGGGAATGATCGCCGCGAACGTGATTCCGCAGAAAAACGCTGCGATCCGTTTGACACCGGTCGTCATTAAAAACCCGATAATGAACGCGATCTACCGCCGCGTCGGGGAAGGCGGAGGGAGTCTTTGTATTTCCAACATTACCGGGCTTTCGCTGCCGGAGATCATGAATGCATACATCGCCCGGATGGAGTTCATCATTGGCCCGCAGCGCAGCTATCCCAATAATTGCTCCGTGCTCAGTTACGGCGGAAAAACATATATCAATATGATCCGGAACATCCGTGAGTCCGAACTGGAACGGCGTTTCTTCTCGCGCCTGGTGGAACTGGGTATTCCCGTTGAGATCGAATGTAACAGGAGGAATGAATCATGTATTGTGTAAAATGCGGTGTTAAGCTGCAGGACGGCGTTGAAAGCTGTCCTCTTTGCCAGACACCTGTATGGAACCCGGAACAGCCGCAGAAAGAGCATGGTTATCCCGACCAGTATCCGCATCCGCAAAAAGAATCGACACTTCCGTTTGCCGTTGCCATGACGGTCGTCTCGGTGATCGCGATCGGTGTGATCCTGGCGGTTTGTCTAAAACTGTACGGAAAACTGAATTGGGGCGGTTATGTGATCGGCGGTATTTTGTGGTTCTATGTTGTCGCGATCCTGCCGTGCTGGTTCAGGCACCCTCCGGTCGAAGTCTTTATTCCGGTCGGTCATGCAGCTTCCGCGCTGCTTGCTTTATTCATATGCCTGAAAACGGGCGGCCGCTGGTTTTGGAGCTTTGCGTTTCCGGTGGCTTTCATCAGCTGTCTTCTTCTGACCGCGGTGGCCTGCCTTCTGAAATACTTAAGGCAGGGCTGGCTGTTCATTTTCGGCGGGTTTCTTCTGGGGCTCGGCGTCTTTACGGTCCTCATCGAATACTTTATGCACATCACCTTCGGCAACCGGATGTTCCTTTGGAGCCTCTATTCGCTGATCGGATTTGCCCTTGTCGGCGGATTTCTTTTGCTCGCCGGCGTGATCCCCGGACTCAGAAAAACGCTGGAGAAGAACTTTTTCATTTGACCGCCGGATTAAGAGAATATGCTGAAGTATCCTTTTACAATCGAAAAACGCCGCATACAGGTGGGAAAGCACAGCATCAACCTGCTGATCATGCGGTCACGGACACATACCGGGCAAAAAGTGCCGGGGATCCTCTGGATCCATGGCGGCGGGTACCAGTCCGGTTCTGCCAAAACCATTCTTGTGACGCGGGCACGGTCGCTGGTCGTTCGATACGGGGCTGTGATCGTAGCGCCTGACTACCGCCTTTCCAAAAAACACCCATATCCGGCAGCGCTTCACGACTGCTATACGGCGCTGAAATACTTGAAAGAGCATGCGGAAGAGCTCGGGATCCGTTCAGATCAGATCATGGTCGGAGGCGAGAGCGCGGGCGGCGGGATGACGGCGGCGCTGTGTATGCTGGCTCATGACCGGGGAGACGTCAACATAGCTTTTCAGATGCCGCTCTATCCGATGCTGGACGATCGTGATACGGCTTCCTCGGCAGACAACCATGCGCCGAACTGGAACACCAGGCGGAATCATAAAGCCTGGAAGCGGTATTTACGGGATGCATACGGTACGGATATGGTGTCGGAATACGCGGCACCTGCACGCCGGAAAGATCTGAGCGGCCTGCCGCCATGTTATACTTTTATTGGTGATATCGAACCGTTTTATCAGGAAACGATAGATTATGTCCGGCACTTGAAAGAGGCAGGCGTGGAAGCATACTGCGACGTGTATCCGGGCTGGTTTCATGCGTATGACCTGTTTTTCCCTGCAAAGAAGATCGTCCGGGAAGCGATCGGACGGTTTGAAGAACAGTATTGCTATGCCGCAGAACATTATTTCGCACCGCAGGAAAAATCGGCTGTGCGGAAGAAGATATGAATAAGAAAAGCATAGTCCTCTTTGGAATAATTATACTGGCACTGTCCGTCATTGGAAGGATAGCTGTCAGACAGATCACGAACAGAAGAACACAGAACCATATCATGAGAATTTCAAGAATATTCTCATAGTAGTTTATTCACTGTTGATTTTTAATGTCGCCGTCTCTGACTCTATTCTTGATTTTGCCGGCTTTTTCTTTGTCTCTTGTCAGACGGGAACGTACCTGTGTAGAGGTCCGCTTTTGAAATAAGTATAAGAGTCGTATTATAGGAGCAGGATCGACAGTTGGCTGCCGGGAAAAAGCAGATCCCCGGACAGGGAGGGCAGGCATATGTTCTGGCTTGGATACGGACTGGTATTCATTCTGTTTGCCGTTGTCCTGGAACTGAATAAAAACACGGTCCCCGGGTGGATCGTCTTCATTGCTGTGATGATCATTTACGCCGTTCTTCACAGACGGGTACTCCGTGGATCTTCCTGGTACAAAAAAGGAGCCTGCTGGCTTGTGCTGTTTGCCGTACTGGCATGTATCCTTATCTTTACCTGGCCGCCGGTCAGGGCTGTGCCGGCAGTAAAGGAAAAAGCACCGGACATAACGGAAGCGGTCATGACGGACCGGGGGGCCGTGCAGGGCGTATTTACGAAAGATCATGCTGTGGAAGTATTTGCCGGCATCCCTTACGCGAAACCGCCTGTCGGAGAACTCCGGTGGAGGAAGCCTCAGAAACCCGATCCCTGGGAAGGGACGCTTTTGTGTGATGCGTTTGCGCCTATGTCCATGCAGTCGGTCAGTCCTCCCATCATGAATTCCCTGACACAGATCGTCGGGTATCATGATTATAAGATTTCCATATCGGATAACTACAGGGAGCCTGTCAGCGAAGACAGTCTGTACCTGAACATCTGGAAACCTGCGGGGACGGTAAAAGACCTGCCGGTACTGGTCTATATCCACGGAGGATCCCTCCAGACCGGACAGCCCTGGTACGGCGATTACAGCGGTGAACAATTCGCCCGCGATGGTGTCGTGACCGTCAATATGGGCTATAGGCTCGGCGTTTTCGGTTTCTTTGCCGATGAGGAGCTGATGAGCGAAGAGGGAACGAGCGGAAACTACGGGCTTCTTGATCAGATACTGGCCCTGGAATGGGTCAGGGATAATATTGCAGCCTTCGGCGGCGACCCCGGGAACGTTACCATCATCGGGGAGTCAGCCGGTGCGGTCTGTGTGGACGCGCTGTGTGTATCGCCGCTTGCCCGCGGTCTGTTTAAAAGAGCGATCCTGGAGAGCAGTACTCTGGCCTCGGAAGCACCGCCGCATTCCTTCCGCAATTTTGACGAAGCGCTGAGCTCCGGCAGGAAGCTGAAGGAAAAATACGGATGCACCTCCGTGGAAGAACTGCGGGCTCTGCCGGCGGAACGGATCGTGGGAGAGATGGATACGCAGCACCATGTCACGATCGACGGGTATGTTCTGCCTGATACCCCGTATCGGCTTCGTATGCAGGGAGTCCATAACGAAGAAGCTCTTCTGCACGGATATAATGCCAGGGAGAGCGGTCCATTCATTATTTTCAGCCACGCGAAGCTTAAAGATTACGAGAGCAGGATCCGCGGATACTTTGGCGAATACGCCGACGAGGTACTTGCCCTGTATCCTGCAGCGACTGACCAAGAGGCGGATGATTACTGGGCCCAGATCTATGGCGCGGTATTTTTCAATTACTCCCATTATTGTCTCAACAGACTGGCTGTGCAGGAAAAGATCCCCGTCTGGGAATACTATTTCAGCAAAGAAAACGGACGGCTTGGCAGCTGGCACAGCGGAGAGATGATCTACACGTTCGGAAATATCCCGGAGGATTCCAAACTCTTTGACAGTGCGGACCGGGACCTGATGGAACAGATGCACAGCTGCTGGGTCAGCTTTGCTCTGAGCGGGGATCCGGAAACGGCGTCCGGGATCTCTTTCCCGCAGAACACCGATTCCGAATATCTTATGCAGTTCGGAGACACAACGGGGCTGATCAGGGAGCCTTACCTTGAGCTGTACGGTATTCTTGATAAGATGGCACAGCAGAGACTTAACGTCGATGACTAATAATGCAGGAGGATCGATCCTTGGCAGATAAAGTTCGTGATAATGAAAAACTGTCACCGATCAAGTTTTACTACTTCAACATGACAGGGACGGAGTCTTTTGTCACGCTGCTGGAAAAGCGGTTCCGGGAGAGCGGACACAGCAGAGCAATTGTCTTTAAGGAATGGAACAGCTACAAAGAGCTTCCGGGGACAGATGCCGACCTCTTACTCTACGACGGCATAGTCATGTCCGTCTTGGTCGATAAAGGCTTTTTGGAGCCGGTACCAAAGGATATTTCCGCCGGTGATGTTTTTCCATGGGTGGCGGATAAAAGCATGGTCAGGCGTAAACGATACGGACTGCCTGTCATGCTGTGCGCCAATTCCCTGATCTGCCGGAAACAGGATGACCGGAACATCTGCAGCATCATGGAGCTTGATGAAAACACAGCGATCCCGATGCGGTCTATGCTGATGTTTTATTTTCTGCAGACCATCCTGACCAATCTGAATTTAAGAAAGAGCATGGAGGTGCTGGAACAATAAGTATCGGTGACAGTCATGAATTATCTTGAAGAATACTACAACAATTATGATGAAGAAGGCCGCCTTCTTTCCCGTCACGGACAGGTGGAATACCTGACCACGATGAGATACATAGAAGAATGTCTGGATGGCATTTCGGATCCGGGCATACTTGAAGTCGGGGCGGGCACAGGGCGTTACAGCGTAACACTGGCAAAACGCGGGCTTAAAGTAACGGCAGTAGAGCTGATCGGGCATAATCTGGAGATCCTGAGATCCAAACTGGACGGTACGGAACCTATCACGGCATTGCAGGGAAATGCCCTGGATCTGTCCGTATTTCCGGATGATTCTTTCGATCTGACTATGCTGCTGGGGCCGATGTATCATCTTTACTCGAAGGAAGATAAACTGAGAGCCCTTTCTGAAGCGGTGCGCGTGACAAAACCGGGCGGTCATATCCTGGCGGCTTATTGTATGAATGAAGCGACCGTCATTCAGTATGTATTCGGTTTGAACCATCTGCAGGAACTGATGGACCTCAATATGCTGACCTCTGACTGGCATTGTATCAGTGAGCCCAAGGATCTTTTTGAAATGGTACGCACTGAGGAAATTGCGGACTTGGATGCGGCAGTGCCGGTCAAAAGGATCAAACTGGTTGCCACAGACGGTGCAACAAATTACAAACGGGAGTGTATTGACGCTATGGATGATGAGACCTTTGCCAAATGGATCGATTATCATTTTACGATCTGTGAAAGGCAGGATCTGATCGGGGCTTCCCATCATACGCTGGATATCCTTCAAAAAGAGTGACGACTGGAATGATCTTCAGAAAAGCATGCAAAAGTGAAGAAAAAGCAATAATGGCGCTTTATCAGTCGGTTATCGGAACACCGTTCTGCACATGGGACGGATCATACCCGGGTGAAGAGGAGATCCGGGACGACCTTTCGGCGGAGTCGCTCTATGTTCTGGCAGATAATGAGGAGCTGATCGGCGCGATCTCTGTCATTCCGGAAAATGAATGGGATGCCTTCGACTGCTGGACGGTCAGGGAAAATGCCCGCGAGTTTGCAAGGGTGGTCATCAGGCCGGATCATCAGCATAAAGGGCTGTCCCGCCTTTTGGTCGAAGGGATCATAGAGGAGCTTCAAAAGCTGCAGGCCGATGCCATACATATTGCCGTCGCGAAAGAAAACATCCCGGCACAGAAACTCTATGCAAAAACGGGTTTTGCGATCCGCGGGGAAGCTGACAGGTTCGGGCACAGCTTTTTCCTGTGTGAGAGACTGCTGCAGCGGGGCTAGGGCCGATACTTTCGGAAGGCGAAGTAAAAAACGGAAGGGGATATCCCCTTCCGTTTCATTTATTGTGTACAGTTGTGACAGACTGCTTTTACTGATACTCAGCCACGCTGATCCATTGTTCGAGAAGTTCGCGTTCCGCTCCTTTATAGCGGGGGAGCTCCGCCGCTGCGACGATCGGCATCCAGGTCTGGATGTACTGGATCGCCATATCTGCCTTGCGGCAGAAGAGGCGGAGATACTTATCGGCCAGTTCAGGATCTTCCAGCGTAAAGCGCAGGTATGTGATCGCGGCGTCTGCGCCGGCATTGCCGCTTGTTGCGTGCGCCCAGTCAATGACGCAGTAACTGCCGTCATCGCGGATGATGACGTTGGAAGGGACAAAATCGCCGTGGCAGAGTTTTGTGTGGCGTTTCATGCCATGGATGCGCTGCAGCAGCTCGTACCGGGTGGAGGCATCGATTTCCGTGAGACCGTTGATGATATCGATCATTTTGTAGCGGGTATTGCGGAGCTTGGGTGTGCGGTGGGCGCCGACCTCAAGCTGGATGTCGACAAAGCGCTCAAGGTATTCGTCCGTTTTCTCAGGCGTTTCTGCCATCATCTGCTGCAGTGTTTTTCCTTCGATGAATTCCATCGCGATGGCAAAGCCTCCGTCTTCCGAAGGCGTAACGCTGATGATCTTCGGGACGGGGATGCCGGCTTCCTCCACACAGGAGTGGATGTAAGCTTCGTTATAGACATTCGACTTCGGATGAGAGGGGACGAAAGATTTGATGAGAATATTGCCCTCCCTGCAGACAGTCTTGTAGGATTTTTCTTCCAGAATGATTCGTTCTGCCATTGTATGTTTCCTCCTCTTACAGCGAAGCGGCTTCCTTCGGATCTTTGCCGTAATAAGCCATCAGATACAGTTCCTTCATCTCACTGATCAGCGGGTACCTGGGGTTGGCACCGGTGCACTGGTCGTCGAAGGCTTTTTCCGTCATTTCATCGAGCGTGGCGAGGAAATCTTCCTCTTTTATACCAAATTCCCTGATCGAAGCGGGTATGCCGATCGTACGCTTAAGATCCTCAAGCTTTGCGATGAAGAGCGCCAGTGTTTCTTCATCATCTTTGCCGGCGATGCCGTTGTAACGGGCAATATCGCAGTAGCGTTTTCTTGCGTGAGGGTATTCATACTGCGGGAAGGTACCCATCTTTGCCGGGACTTCACTGGCGTTGTACCAGATCACATAGGAGAGGACCAGGGCATTGGCGACACCATGAGGGATATGGTGGTAAGCGCCGAGTTTATGGGCCAGTGAGTGGTTGATGCCCAGGAAAGCGTTGGCGAAGGCTTCACCGGCGAGGGTGGAAGCTAATGCCATGTGCTCCCTGGCAGCAGGATCTTTTGCTCCCTTTTCGTAGGCAGCGGGCAGATTGTCGAAGACGAGCTTCGTAGCCTTCAGCGCGATGCCGTCAGTCATATCGGATGCCATCACGGAGACATAGGCTTCGATCGCGTGGGTCATGACGTCGATGCCTGATGCGCTGGTCAGGCCTTTGGGCTGGCTCATCATATTGTCCGTGTCGACGATCGCCATATCGGGCATCAGTTCATAATCGGCCAGAGGATATTTGGTGCCGGTCTTATCGTCTGTGATCACCGCGAACGGCGTCACCTCGGAACCTGTGCCGCTGGAGGTGGGGATGGCGACGAAATAGGCCTTTTTGCCCATCTCCGGATAGGTATAGATGCGTTTGCGGATGTCCATGAAGTTCATTGCCATGTCTTCGAAGTTTACTTCGGGATGTTCATACATCACCCACATGATCTTCGCGGCGTCCATGGCGGAGCCTCCGCCGAGTGCGATGATGCAGTCCGGGCCAAAGGAAGCCATGGCCTTTGTCCCTGTAAGGGCACAGGCGAGCGTCGGATCGGGAGCCACGTCGTAGAAGCAGGTATGAGCGATGCCCATGGAGTCGAGCTTCTCTTCGATCGGGCGTACATAACCGTTGAGGTAGAGGAAGGAGTCGGTGACGATAAAGCAGCGCTTCTTGTGCATCACCGTGCCCAGCTCATCGAGAGCGACTGGCATGCAGCCGCGTTTGAAATAGATCTTGTCCGGTGTGCGGAACCAAAGCATGTTTTCTCTCCTTTCTGCTACGGTCTTTATATTGAGCAGGTCCATCGGGCCTACGTTGTGTGAGACCGAGTTGCCGCCCCAGGAGCCGCACCCAAGGGTGAGGGAGGGTATGAGTTTAAAGTTGTAGATATCGCCGATGCCGCCCTGGGCAGAGGGCATATTGATGACGATCCGGCAGGCGTGCATGCGCTCGGCATGCTTTTTGATCTTCTCTTTTTCCGCGGGATCTATGAAGAGGGAAGCAGTGTGGCCGGGCCCTCCTTCGAGGACGAGGGCGTCGGAAATGTCGAGCGCATCGTCGAAGGTCTCTGCCCTGTACATCGCCAGGACGGGAGAGAGTTTCTCATGGGCGAAGGGCTCTGCGATACTGGTATCTGTCACCTCTCCGATCAGGATCTTAGTCTTCTCGGGAACGCTGACGCCTGCGATGGAGGCGATCTTATACGCGGACTGGCCGACGATCTTCGCGTTCACAGAACCGTTGATGATCATGGCCGCCCCTACTTTACGGGTCTCGTCAGGGGAGAGGAAATAGCATCCGCGGCGGCTGAATTCAGCCTTTACTTCATCGTAGACATCGTTTAACGCGGTCACCGACTGTTCAGATGCGCAGATCATGCCGTTGTCGAAGGTCTTCGAGTGGATGATCGAGTTGACAGCCATACGTACATCTGCCGTAGAGTCTATGATCACGGGGACATTTCCCGCACCTACGCCCAGAGCCGGCTTACCGGAGGAGTAGGCGGCACGCACCATGCCCGGACCGCCGGTGGCGAGGATCAGGTCGCTCTCCTTCATGACGAGGTTTGTGAGCTCAAGGCTCGGAGTATCGATCCAGCCGATGATCTCATCCGGCGCACCGGCGCTTACTGCGGCTTCAAGCATAAGCTTTGCCGCTGCTATGGTGCTTTGCTTTGCCCTCGGATGGGGGCTGAGGATGATGGCATTTCTCGTTTTCAGGCAGATCAGGATCTTGAAAATAGCCGTGGAGGTCGGGTTGGTCGTCGGAATGACAGCGGCGATAAGGCCGACCGGGTCAGCTATTTTCATGATGCCGTTTACGGAGTCTTCTTCCAGGACCCCGCATGTCTTAAGGCTTCTGTACTGGTTGTAGATATATTCTGAAGCAAAGTGGTTTTTGATTACTTTGTCCTCGACAATGCCCATGCCGGTCTCTTCGACAGCTAGCTTCGCAAGAGGGATCCTTGCCTTGTTGGCTGCCATGGCGGCGGCGTAAAAGATCCTGTCGACCGCTTCCTGATCATAGGAAGCAAAGCACGCCTGGGCCTTCCTCATCCTGAGAGTCTTTTCAGTGAGTGCTTCGATCGTATCGACGGTCGACTCAGCCGTATGTATTGTCTTATCTTCTTGCATGAGTACCTCCTAAATCGTTAAAAAATTAACAATTGGTGTCTGATAATTATTTAACACCATTTACAGCATATGTACAAGTTATATTTTTCAGGGATTTTCAATCGGGAGATCTTCTTGTTTTCCCGGGCTTTCTTTTGTGAAGGCCTGCCAGGTGCTATAATTTTACATAACTGTATGTAAAATGCAGAAATCAATGAACAACTGAAACGGGAGGTACAGTGCAATGATTTTCCAGACACTGAACAAATTCAAACAGAGGACGATCATGAATTCGATCGTTCTCATCGTAGCGGGTATCCTGATGCTGATCTGTCCTGCGGATTATATCCCGAGCATGATCGGCACCGCCGGTGCTGTCATGCTGGTGATCGCCATAATAGGCGTCTTCGATTACCTGGACAGCAAAAAATCCCTCATGAACTATGTGCTGCTGACAGGCTGGCTCCTTCTCGGGATCGCGGGCACCGTAGTCCTGCTGTTCGAGATCAATTCCCTCTATGTGGTCAGCTGGCTGTTCGGAATTTTCCTTATCATCAGCGGCATAGCGAATATAGTCAATGCCTATGTTTACGCGAAAAGGTCCGGGAGAAGGGGCTGGCAGACCCTGATCGTCCTGGGCTGCGCCCTGATCGTTTTCGGCATCATCGTCTTCATCAATCCCTGGATGCACTCATTTACCAGGCTGTTCAAGACCGTTGGTGTAATGGTGCTGTTCTCGTCTCTGGTCAGTATCCTGCGCCTTATCTGGATTTGGCCTATCAAAGAGTGAGCAAAGGAGGGCAAAGAGATGGCTGAGAAAATTAACGGAATGAATGATATAGAGGAAACAAAAGGAGTCATTGCCACAGCTGCGGAAGCAGCTGCGGAGCAGGCTTCCGAAGCTGTGGAAGAGGCAGCCGCCGATATAAAGGAGAAAACGGCGGCCAGGGCCACAAAGATAAAGGGCGAAAAGGAAAAGCTGGCTTCCGAGATCAAAGAAGAAAGAGAACAGCTGTCAGCGGAGCTCAAGGCTGAAAAGCTGGAGATGAAGAGCCGGAGGAAAGCTGTCCGGAAGATGTACCAGATGGAGGCGAAACAAAGGCGCGCCGAACTGGTGAACAACGTTAAGGAAAAAAGGGTAAACTTCCGGAACAGTGCGAAAGAGCTGAGCAATGACCTTAAGCAGCTCCTTCACCCTGATATCGTTTCCATGGAGCACAGGGAAAAGACCCGCGGGGCGGAGATCCTTGCGATCTTTGCAAAGCACAATTTCTACGCAGGCGGCTTTACTCCCGAAGAGATGCGTTCGACTCTGGAAGACCTGGGCCCGACCTACGTCAAGATTGGACAGATCATGTCCAGCCGTGTCGATCTGCTGCCGGAGAGCTACTGCAACGAACTCGGCAAGCTCCGTTCCCGTGTAAAGCAGCTGGATCCCGAGGTCGCAAGGGCAGTCGTTGAACAGGAGACCGGAAAGAAGATCGAAGAGATCTTCAGCGAGTTTGAGGATAAGCCGCTGGGCTCGGCCTCGATAGGCCAGGCGCACCGCGCCACTCTCCTGGACGGGACCAAGGTCGTCGTTAAGGTCCAGCGTCCCCTGATCGCGGATATGATGCGGCAGGATTATGCCCTTCTGAAAAAAGCTGCCGGACTGATCAATACCATCAGTGAAGGCAAGGAAGAAGATACCGAGCAGGTCGACCTTATGTCCGTGATCGAAGAACTGGAGAAGGTCACCGATGAAGAACTGGATTTCCGGGTAGAAGCCGAAAACACCATTTTCTTTAAGGAAAACTGTATCGAAGACCCGACAAAGATCAACTGTCCCGACGTTTATCCCGAACTGACGACAGAGCGTATGATGACCATGACCCTGGTCGACGGCTATTCCATCTCCAAACTGGACAGGCTGACTGAAGACGGATATGATCCGAATGCGATCGGCGAAGTCATAGTCGAGAACTTTATCCATCAGGTGCTGGACGTCGGCAACTTCCACGCGGATCCCCATCAGGGCAATATCATGGTCTCCCACGGTATCCCCTACTGGATCGACTTCGGCATGATCGGGCGTCTGACCCCGGCTCAGATCAATCTGATCCAGAACCTGGTCCTTGCCCTGGTGCAGCAGGATACGGAAGCGCTTGTCGATACAGCCCTGTCCATGGGCGTCTCCACAGGCAAGACCGACAGAGCAAAGCTGACGGAGGATGCCGATGCGCTGATCAGCAAGTATATGTCCGTCACCAATCTGGATGAACTGGACACAGCCGTACTTATGGGTGACCTTTCAGATATCATGGCAGAACATCATATCAAGGTCCCCGGCGAGTATACGATGCTGGTCCGTGCGCTCGCGACGATCGAGGGCGTGATGGAAGAACTCTGCCCGACGTTCAATCTTTTTGAGATGATCTCCAATAAGCTCCTTGAGCGTGCGAAACAGAGCTTCGACCTGCAGCAGGCTATCCTGGGCGCCGGCAAGGATGTCCTGGCGTTCGGCAAGAAAGCGGCCCGGGTCCCTGTCCTGGCCGCGGATGTGCTCAATTCTCTTGCAAAGGGAAGATCAAAGATCAATTTCGAGCTGACCGGGTACCAGCCTCTTATGGAACAGCTCTCGGATACTGTTAAAAATATCATTCTTGCAGTCTTCTCCTGTGTACTGTTTTTCGGGTGCTGCCTGTTATGCCTGACGGATCTTCAGCCGAAAACAGCCAACGGTATACCCCTTGCGGCAGAAGTGGGGATCCTGTTCGCGATCGCCCTCGCCATTTATACCGTCAGGAAACTGACAAGAAAGAAATAACATAACATAACAACATCGTCTTAACAGTAAAGGATGAAAGATATGCAGAACATTATCGTAGCGTCATTCGAAGTTGAAAGCGAAGGATACCAGGCGATCACAACACTCAGACAGTTTCCGGGTGAGGAAAAATCCATGATCTCCCAGGCGGTCCTCGTGAAAAAGGAAGACGGCGCGATCAAGTCGCTCGACGGATTCGATACCGGTGCGGAAACGCTCAATGACACCCTTAAAGGCGGCCTGATCGGCACGGCAGTCGGTATCCTCGGCGGCCCCATCGGAATGCTGCTCGGAGGGAGCATCGGATATATGACCGGTGCCAATCTGGATGTGATCGACGCCATAGACAACGCGTCGCTCCTGGAACAGATCGCCGGGAAACTGCAGGACGGACAGGTCGCACTGATCGTTCTTGCGGATGAAGAGGACGAATCGGTCATCGACGGCAGGCTTGCGGGACTGAATGCGGTCATCGCGAGATTCGACGCAGCCGTCGTGGCAGAAGAAGTGGAAACTGCCCGTGAAGTGCAGCAGGAAATGGAAAGGCAGGCCAGGGTCGCCCTTCGCAAAGAGAAGAACGAAGAATTCAAGGCTAAGGTAGAAGCGCAGAGGGATAAGATCAAAGAACAGTTCAGATCTCTGGGAAAGAAAAAAGACTGATCCCGGCTGCATAGTTGACATCTGAAGGAGACATCCATGGGCAAAAGATCCGTTGCGGTTGATATGACCACGGGCAATCCGATGCGCCTGCTGATCATGTTCGCGCTGCCGATGATGCTGTCGAGCCTCTTCCAGCAGTTCTACAATATCGTGGACATGCTGGTCGTCGGTAATAATATAGGTTCGTCGGCGCTGGCCGCGATCTCAACGTCCACGCCGGTCGCGAACCTTTTCCTGGCGGCGGCAATGGGCATCAGCGTCGGCGGCGCGGTCGTCATCAGCCAGTATTTCGGGGCACGGCAGATTGGCAATGCGAAAACCACGATCAATACGCTGCTTACATTTTCCGTCGCGGCAGGTATTATCCTGATGATCGTCGGGATACTGCTGAGCCGGCCGGTGCTTCACCTGATGAACTGCCCGGAGGAGATCCTGCCGTCGGCGGAAACATACTTAAGGATCTATTTTCTGGGGACGGTCTTCCTGTTCCTGTACAATGCGCTGAATTCGAGTTACAACGCGCTGGGCAATTCCATGACGCCGCTGTATTTCCTGATCTTCAGCTCGCTTCTGAACGTCGCGCTGGACCTTTTATTCGTTATCACGTTCCAATGGGGCGTGGCAGGCGCTGCCGCCGCCACGGCGATCTCGCAGGCTGCTGCGGCGACGCTCAGTTTCTTCAATATGAGGAGGAAGCTGGAGCAGCTTAAAGTACCGGACGAGATCCCGGTGGATCCGAGAACAGGCGAGCCGCTGGACGGGCCGGTAAAACTGTTCGATCCGGACGTGCTCAGGACGACGATGAAGATCGCGCTGCCCAACGCTGTCCAGCAGATCGTCATCTCCTTCAGCCTGGTCATCATCCAGAGCGCGATCAATGTGTTCGGGCCTGCGGTCATGGCGGGTATCTCTGCGGCGGCCAGGGTGGATTCTCTGGCGACCATGCCCCTTATGACGCTGGGCAACAGCTTCGGCACCTATGCCGGACAGAATATCGGCGCCGGACGGATCGACCGCATCAAGAGCGGGATGCGCAGCGCGGTCATCATGATCGTCGGCGTCGGCGCGGTCCTCTTTGTGGTCCTGCAGCTGTTCGCGGCAAAACTGATCGGGATCTTCGTAGATCATGAGGATCCGAATTTTGCCGAGATGGTCTCGATCGGAACACAGTATGTCCGGGTCATCGCGTGCTTTGCGATCATTTTCGGTATCTTCATGCTGCTGATGGCGATGCTGAGGGGAGCAGGGGATATGTGGTTCTTCCTGTGCGCCAATATGATGAATTTTGCCATCCGTGTGATAATGGCGGTGGTGCTTTCACCCATCTACGGTCCGAAGATGATCTGGTGGGGAACTGCCATCGGATGGACAACGGCGACCATTATCGCCGGCATACGGTATCTGAGCGGCAAATGGCAGGACAAAGCGGTCGTACATGTACGGCAGCCCGCGGAAGAAGCGGAATAATGGATCATAGTTCAAAAAAAGAAAACAGGCAGCGGACGCTGCCTGTTTTTTTAGTCTTCCTGTTCCGGTGCTTTTTTCTCCGGATGCTCGTTCGGCCTTATCATCAGGTTTTCCGCGATCTTACTGGTCTTAGAGGTCTTTAATGTGACATAACCGATGACGGAGAAGACGACGGCTCCGATCAGATTGACCAGAAGGTCCTTCATCGTATCCAGGATCCCGATGTCCAGGTATCCGCCGTTGATCGTCCATGTCTCGCCGCTTCCCGTGCTGATAACAGTCTCAACGATATTTTTCAGACGGATGAGCGCCCCTGCCTGCTGAGGGTCCAGCGTTACGGAAGAAAATTTCTGTATTATGAAATCCTTCTGCATATCCATCCCGAAGAAGAGGTCCATGCTGCATTCAAAGAATTCCCAGATGACACCGATCGTCATGGAAAAACAGAAAGCGACGACAGTCAGATAGAAGGGCGACAGATTGAAATCCTTGCTGCCGCGGTTCAGCAGGTAGATGAGCGAAAAGCCGACAGCCGCGAACAAAAAGCCGTTGATCGTATGGAGCATGGTGTCCCAGCCCGGTATCCGCACGTAGTAGTGATTGACTTCGCCCAGTATCTCCGCAGCGAAGATAAAGGCAAAGATGATCGCCTGGAAGACGGCGGGTATCTTAAGATCCATCTTATCCTGCAGAAATGCCGGGATAAGGAAAAGCAAGAGGACCAGGACACAGGTGGCGACGCTTTCGTAATTGCCTGTGATAAGGCAGCGGACAGCCGTAAGAACGACCATTGTATCACATGAGCGGGGCGATGAATTTCATAATGGCTCCGAGCGCTTTATAGCCGATCTTTTCCTTCCGGATACTCTCTTCCGTGACCTGGCGGCACTTTGCCAGTGTCTCCTGGAAATCTTTCTCGATATCCGCGATGCAGTCGGTCCTGTACATGTATGTTGCGCACTCGAAATGGTGGTACAGGCTGCGGTAATCCATGTTGATCGTACCGACGACCGCTCTTTCATTGTCGCAGGTGACGACCTTCGCGTGTACGAAGCCCGGCTCATAAACATAGATCTTTACGCCTGCCTGCGTCAGTTCATGGAAATGGGATTTGGCCAGCGAGTAGGCGGCAACTTTATCCGGGATGCCGGGCAGGATGAGCTTGATGTCGATACCGCGCTCCGCCGCGTATTTCAGGGATGCCTCCAGTTCCCCGTCCAGGATCAGGTACGGCGTCATGATATGAACATATTCGCCGGCCCGGTTCAGGATATCCATATATACAGTCTCCCCGACCTTATCGTTGTCCAGAGGGCAGTCGCCGTAAGGGATGACATAGCCGCTGCTGTGTCCGGGGATATATCCGGTATCGGTAAGGAAAGGATCGTAAACAGGCTCTTTTTCATCGATATTCCACATCTGCAAAAAGAGCAGGGTAAAGGTCTTTACAGCGTCGCCTTTGAGCATGACGGCCGTATCCTTCCAGTGGCCGAACGCTCAATGCGGTTGATGTATTCGTCCGCCAGGTTAACGCCGCCGTTGAAAGCGACTTTCCCGTCGATCACCAGGATCTTGCGGTGATCCCTGTAATTGTAATGGGAGGAAAGGACGGGGATGATCGGGGCGAATGCCTTTGCTTTTATCCCCCTTTTCTGAAGGAGCTTCCAGTAATCCGACGGCAGCGTCGACATTTCGCACATGCCGTCATACATGACGCGGACGTCCACGCCCTGTGCCGCCTTTTCCACCAGGATCTCCAGTGTCTTTCCCCACATATATCCTTCTTCAATGATGAAATACTCCATGAAGATAAAGCGCTCGGCCTTTTTCAGTTCTTCCAGCATGGCTTCGAATTTGAACTCGCCCAGGGGAAAGAAGGTCACTTCCGTATTCTTATAAGCGGGAAAACAGCCTGTACGGTTAAGATAATGCACCAGGTCGTCCACGTCCCCGCCGTCTTTTTTCAGTTCTTCCAGTACGCCCTCCGGCTGACGGATCGCCTGCCTGGTCGCGTCGATCGTTGCCTGCGAACGTTTTTTCAGGGTCCTGTGGCCTATGTTCGTCTCGGTGAACAGGAACAGGAAGACACCGACGACAGGCACGGCAAAGATGACCAGCAGCCAGGTGAGCTTAGCGGAGGCGTCGATCGGACTGACGAACAGATAGATCACCATGACGAGAGTCAGAAGAAATACGATCGTGGTCAGGTGTGTCGAGTATTGTTTAAATGTGAAGAACAGACCGACGTAAAATGCGATCTGCAGGGCCAGCAGTACGGCTATCAGCAGGAAGCGGCTGAATATCAGGCCCAATATGCCTTTTCTTCTGGGTTTTGCGAGGCGGAAAATCTCTTCGTTCATGACATCTCCTCTTTGGCTTTTGACAATCTTCCAGTGTTATGATACTTTCCAAATCAATGAAGAGCAATATCGTGTCTGCGTTAAGGCAGAATAAAGAAAAAGAGGAAAAAGCACTCTGCCGTGATATCCGGCAGTACGGCCGCGACGTCCTCGACGCGGATGCATTCCATTATGCTTTTGACGAAAGGCATCATCTGAAAAGCTCGGTCGCGGACCATTCCCTCAGCGTATGCATAGCCAGTGTTCAGATCAGCCGTCTCCTGAAAAAACTGGGCATCCGCATCGATGAAAAGGACCTGGTGCAGGCCGCTCTTCTGCATGACCTGGGCATGCTCGGACGAAAGGACAAATTCGAAGGAAACCTGGATGCGTGGAAGTCCCACGCAAAAGAATCGGTCCGTATCGCGAAGTCCATCGTTCCTGACCTTGACCCCAGGACAGAGGAAATGATCCTTTCCCACATGTGGCCGGTAGGTAAAACGTCGCGCCCTGCGACGCGGGAAGAGATCATCCTTTCGATCGCGGATAAATACGCCAGCCTGACAGACTGGGCCTTCCTTATGACTGACAGTACCTATAAGGAAGACCTGAAGAAGAAGATCCTGCCGGGCAGGTACGGTAAGCATGCCGATAGGCATGCCGATAAGCACGCCGGCAGGCGCGACCCTAAATAACGTCCACCCATGCGGCGTCTTCCCGGCTGCTCTTTACGCAGGCGTGAATGAACCGGATGCCGCGGATCCCCTCATCTATATCCGGAAAGTCCAGATCCTGCGCGGTCAGTTCTTCGCCGTTTTCGTATTTCAGGACGGCGTTTACCCATGTTTTGTACATATTGGCGAAAGCTTCATAATATCCCTCCGGGTGCCCGGCCGGGATGCGGACCATGCCGGCGGCAACGGGAGATATATAGGTCATGCCTTTGTCGTAGATCTGCAGGGGCTGGCCTTTTTTCGCGACGATCAGCTGTCCCGGGTTCTCCTCATGCCATTCCAGGGAGCCCTCCGTTCCGAAAATTCTGACGACAAAACCGTTCCTGTGCCCGATGCAGACCTGGGAAGAGCTGAAAACACCGTGGGCGCCGTTTTCCAGTTCGATAAGGATGTTGGCATTGAGGTCCAGCGGCTGGCCGAAATAATCAAGTTTCGCCGCCAGTCTCTTTATCCTGAGCCCCGTAATGCAGGCTACGGTGTTTTCTATATGGCTGCCTATGTCCCCTACGCAGTTGGAGACGCCCGCTACAGAGGGATCCTTGCGCCAGGCCGACATCGCGTTCATGGTCTTGGAGGTCTGCCCTATATCGTCCGCAAGATACTCCTGCAGGTATTCGGCCTTGACGTCGATGATCTCGCCCAGAGCCCCCTGCCTGACCAGCTCCCTGGCTTCTTTGACCATGGCGTTGCCGGAGTAGGAATAATTGACGCAGAACAGACAGTGGTGCTCCGCAGCCAGCGCCTTGAGTTCTTCCGCCTCTTCAACGGTATAGCACAGGGGCTTTTCGCACAGGATATGGATCCCGTGCATAAGGAATGCCTTCGCAGCGGCATAATGAACGTCGTTCGGGGCAGCGATGGTGACGAAATCGATCCCGTCTTCACGCAGGCTTTCCTTTTGCGCCATTTCTTCAAAACTGTCATATACACGGTCAGGATCCAGCCGGAGGAAATCCCCGCATTCGCGGTTCTTTGTGCTGTCACGGCTGAAGCACCCTGCCGCAAGGTCGGTAAGCCCGTCGAAGGACGCGCTGATCCGGTGGACAGATCCGATAAAAGATGTGAGCCCTGCGCCTACAAGGCCGTAGCGAAGCCGTTTTTTCATAGTATTGTTTTTCTCCTGTATGCCGGTGTCATTGGAAGCATAAGTATATTATACAGGATAGCGCGGACCGGCTCTGTACATTTATCACATGAAAACAGGCGGATTGCATTTAAATTTGTTCAGTATTTGAAATTGACTTTTCCGGTTTAAAGTGGAATAATGTACAACAATTTAATACTTTTTAAAGGCTGTGACGAAGACGGCGCTGTTTGGAAGCACTTCCAGAGAGCCGGGGTAGCTGGGATCCCGGCAGTGTGAAACAGATGTCCCATCACTTCCGAGCCGAAGATCTGAAAGGCCGCCCGGCCTGCGTAGGGTCTTACGCGTATGCTGCGTCAGTGCATAGAAGTTGTTGGACTTCGAAGAGCGGTCGCTTTATTGCGGCAATTTGAGTGGTACCGCGGGTATCGAAGAGGATTCGGACTCGTCTCAAGGATATATTATCTTTGGGACGGGTCTTTTTTTACAGGAGGATTCCGGTATGGATTTTCATGCTAAGGAACAAAGCTCAATGACACAGCTGGAAGATATATCCAGGCGTATCGTGGAAATGCGGGAGATCCTCGGGTATACCGAGGAGGACATGGCGAAACTGACAGAAGTATCTCTGGAAGACTACATCGCCTACGAGCACTGTGAAAAGGACCTCCCCTTTACATTTATCCATAAGTGCGCCCTGGTCTTTAACATCGAGCTTACC
Source organism: Lachnospiraceae bacterium (assembly GCA_017474455.1). GTDB lineage: Bacteria > Bacillota > Clostridia > Lachnospirales > Lachnospiraceae > CAG-791. Next base: position 50,224 of record JAFVHP010000036.1, on the reverse strand, counting down.
GAACTGCTGGAAGGTTCCAATGCCCGCCTTACTTCCTATACGGTCACCCGTGAGGGAGAAGGACACCAGACAGCCAAGGAAGAAGGTATCGATATCCGGAACCTTGCCCCTGCGTTCAAGAACAAGCTTTCCGAACCTTATTTCGTCCGTTATGAGTATTCGGAAGCCCTGCAGCACCAGCCGATCCATCTGACGCGCCATTCGGGACAGGAATTCGACTATGTTCTCGAAGGTACGATGATCGTCCAGGTGGGCAGCAATAAGGAGATACTCTACGCGGGCGACAGCATTTACTACAACAGTTCGACACCGCACGGAATGATAGCGACCGGAGGGGAAGACTGTGTTTTTCTGGCTGTTGTCCTTCCTGAGGAAGAGACGCAGGAATCCGTGATCCGCCAGACGGTGGCGGCCGCCCGTCCTTCTACGCATCTTCTCGTGGAGAAATTCGTGGAGACGGAAGAGGACAGCCAGGGCATCCTTAAGGACATCCGGTTCAAGAATACGGAGACCTTCAACTTCGGCTTCGATGTGGTGGACGCGATTGCCGAAAAGTATCCCGACAAGCTGGCCATGATCCATCTTGACAAGAACAAGAAAGAACGTAGGTTCACCTTTAAGGAGATAAAGAAAGAATCGAACCGCTGCGCCAATTACTTCAGCACTCTTGGCATCGGCCCCGGCGACATGGTCATGCTGGTCTTAAAGCGTCACTGGGAGTTCTGGCCCGCCATGATCGGCCTGCACAAGCTCGGCGCGATCGCGGTGCCTGCAACATATCAGCTCAAGGAACATGATTTTGTCTATCGTTTCAATTCCGCACAGATCAAGGCGATCATCTGTACTGCGGACGGCGATACGGCGGATATCGTGGACCGTGTGCTGCCCGAATGCCCCTCTGTCCGGTTAAGGCTCCTGGTCGGCGGGAAAAAGGAAGGGTGGCATGATTTTGACCGCGAGTACAAGGTCTACTCCAGTGTATATGCCAGGACGGACGAGACACCGTGCGGCGACGATACGGCGCTTATGTTCTTCAGCTCCGGCACGTCCGGCAACCCGAAGATGGTCAGGCACAAACATACTTATTCGCTCGGGCATTTCGCTACGGCCAGGTACTGGCACGGCTGCCAGCCTGATGGGCTTCATTTCACGATCTCCGATACCGGCTGGGGAAAATCGCTCTGGGGCAAGCTCTACGGACAGTGGATGTGCGAAGGCGCGGTCTTCGTATATGACTTTGACCGCTTCCATGCGGAAGACATCCTGCCTCTGTTCGCCGAGTACAAGATCACCACGTTCTGCGCGCCGCCTACGATGCTCAGAATGATGATCCGCGAGGATCTTACGAAATATGATTTCAGCTCCATCCGCAACATGACCACGGCCGGCGAGGCGCTGAACCCCGAAGTGGCGAAGATATTCCGCGAAGCCACGGGGCTTGAGATCATGGAAGGTTTCGGTCAGACCGAAACGACGCTTACGGTCGCCAACTTCCAGGGCGCGGCTGTCAAGACCGGTTCGATGGGCAAGGCATCCCCGCAGTACGGCGTGGATATCGTGGATCCCGACGGCAACCCCGTAGCGAACGGCGAGATCGGCGAGATCGTGATCCATATAGAAGAGGGATCGCCGGTCGGTCTGTTCTCCGAATATTATAAGGATGAGGAACTGACGGCGCAGTGCATGAGGGACGGCCTCTATCATACCGGCGATACCGCATGGCGCGATGAGGACGGCTATTTCTTCTATGTCGGCCGCGCAGATGATATCATCAAGTCCTCCGGCTACCGTATCGGGCCGTTCGAGATCGAAAGCGTCATCATGGAACTCCCGTACGTCCTGGAATGCGGGGTTTCGGCAGCTCCGGACGAGCTCAGGGGCCAGATCGTCAAGGCTTCCATCGTGCTCACGAAGGGGAACGAACCCAGCGAAGAGCTTGCAAAAGAGATACAGAATTACGTAAAAGAGCATACTGCGCCTTACAAATACCCGAGGCTTGTGGTATTCTGTGATGAGCTTCCCAAAACAATATCGGGAAAAATACAGAGAAATAAACTGTAAACAGCTAGCTGAAATAAAGGAGTGCGCTTATGGCACAGATGACCGGACTTGATTTCAAGATCCGAGAAATGGCGGAACGAATTAAAGAGCTGAGGGAGATCCTGGGCCTGACGACGTATGAGATGGCTGCCAAGACCGACGTCACGCAGGAAGAGTATGTAGCCTGCGAATCAGGTGAGGCGGACCTGACATTTGCCTTTATCTACAGGTGCGCGCTGGCCCTGGGCGTCGATGCGACGGATATCATCGAAGGCCACAGCCCGACCCTTAAATCCTTTATGGTGACCCGGGCGAACGAAGGCCAGGAGATCGCGAACGCGCACGGAATGACATATTATAACCTCGCGAATACCTTCATCAACAGGATTGCGGAGCCGCTGTTCGTCAGGAGCAACTATATTAACGGCGCGGAGCAGCGCGACATCGAGCTGACCACCCATGAAGGGCAGGAGCTGGATATCGTGATCTCGGGACACCTGATGGTGCAGATCGGCGGGCACAAGACCACGCTGAACCCCGGGGACTCGATCTATCTTGATTCTTCCACGCCCCACGGGATGGTCGCCGTCAACGGCGAAGACTGTGAGTTCTATGCCATCGTCCTGAACCCTACCGGCGCGCCGATACAGAATCTGCTGCACGTTCCCATGGAGGAACCCAGAAGCGTTGTCAAGAAAGATACAAAAGAACGTATCTGGCAGCAGTACATCGATGTTGAAGAGAATGAAAAGGGTACTCCTACTTCGATCAAGTTCAAGAATACCGATAAATTCAACTTCGCTTTCGACCTTGTCGATGCGCTTTCCTATAAGGAACCCGAAAAGCTGGCCATGCTGTACGTGGACAGGGACGGGAACGAAAAGCGCTTCACATTCACTGATATGCGCCACGCGTCCTGCAAGTGCGCCAACTACTTCAAATCCCTCGGCATCAAAAAGGGCGACAAGGTCATGCTCATCCTTAAGCGCCATTACCAGTTCTGGTTCGCGATGCTGGGGCTCAACAAGATCGGCGCCGTCGCAATCCCGGCGACCGCGCAGCTCCTGGCCCATGACATCGAATACCGCATCAAGGCTGCCGACGTGAAGACCATCATCTGCACGGCGGACGGCAACACGGCGGAAAGCGTCGAAGAGGCCTTAAAGAGCGCGCCTCAGGTGAAGAACCTCCTGATCGTCAACGGCAGGCGCGAAGGATGGCGTTCCTTCGATGATGAATATGTGCTTTTCAGCTCACATATCGTGCGTACCGAGGATTCACCCTGCGGCGACGACCCGATGATCATGTTCTTTACGTCTGGAACGTCGGGCTATCCCAAGATCGCGGTCCACAACCACAAATACGCGCTGGGTCATTTCCATACGGCGAAATACTGGCACGGGACAGATCCGGACGGACTCCACTTTACGATCTCCGATACGGGCTGGGCGAAGGCCATGTGGGGCAAGCTGTACGGCCAGTGGCTGAACGAATCCGCGACCTTCGTATATGACTTTGACAGATTCGACGCCGCGAAGATCATGCCCATGTTCGCGAAATACCAGATCACCACATTCTGCGCGCCGCCGACCATGCTGCGCATGATGATCAAGGAGGATATCTCCAAATACGATTTCAGCTCCGTACAGCGGATGACGACCGCGGGCGAAGCGCTGAACCCCGAAGTGTACAGGCAGTTCGAAAAGCTGACCGGGCTCCAGATCATAGAAGGTTTCGGCCAGTCGGAATCCACGATGATCATCGGCAACCTTGTGGGCGCTGCGCACAAGATCGGCTCCATGGGCAAGCCCGCCCCGATCTACGATGTTTCCCTGGTGGATGCCGAAGGCAATCCTGTGCCTGACGGTGAAGTCGGCGAGATCGTCATCGACGTCAGCAAGGGCAAGCCCAACGGCCTGTTCACCGGATATTATCACAACGAAGAAGGCACAAAAGCAGTCTGGCACGACGGATTCTACCATACGGGCGATACCGCGTGGCGTGATGAGGACGGTTATTACTGGTACGTCGGCCGCGTAGACGATATGATCAAGTCTTCCGGCTACCGTATCGGGCCTTTCGAGATAGAGAGCGTGATCATGGAACTTCCCTATGTCCTGGAGTGCGGCGTTTCCGCTGCCCCGGACGAGGTCAGGGGACAGATCGTAAAGGCTTCCGTCGTCCTTACAAAGGGGACCGAGCCTACGGAAGAGCTGAAAAAGGAGATCCAGGATTACGTCAAGACCCATACGGCTCCGTACAAGTATCCCAGACTGGTCGTATTCAGGGATGAGCTTCCGAAGACAGTATCCGGCAAGATCATCCGCCACGATCTGTAATGGGTACGGCACCCGTATCCGGGCCGCTTTCTCCGGATCCGCGCAGAGTAACGCTCCTGGCGGGGCATTACGGCAGCGGCAAGACCAACATCGCGGTCAACTATGCGGAATACCTGAGCCGCCGCGGCCTGCCCGTTTCCATCGGCGACCTGGATGTGGTGAACCCCTATTTCAGGACCAAGGATTCGGAGGATGAACTGAGGGCGGCAGGCATCGAGGTCATCAGCCTTCCCTTCGCGAATTCATCCGTAGACCTGCCCTCGCTCCCTGCCGAGGCATACAGGCTGGTGCAGGACCAGAGCCGCTACGCCGTTCTCGATATCGGCGGCGACGACCGCGGGGCGTACGCGCTGGGCCGCTACAGGCAGTATATCCTCGAGGAACAGAACTTCGAGATGCTGTTCGTAGCCAACTTCATGAGGCCCCTTACCCGGGAACCGGAAGAGGCCATGGAAGTGCTCATGGAGATCGAGGAAGCATGCCGTATCCCGTTTACCGGGATCGTCAACAATACGAACCTGGCGGAAGAGACTTTGGTCGGTACGGTCCAGTCGGGATATGAGAAGTCAAAAGTGCTGGCAGATCTTGCCGGGCTCCCGCTGGTCATGACGACAGTATATGAAAAGATCTCTGAGGAAGCCGCAAAGAGCATACCGGATGTGTTCACACTGAAGCTGCAGAAAAAGTACTGACAATATCATTGTTTTCAGGAGGCATACGAATGGCAAAAGTTACATTCAACAAGGACATCTGCAAGGGCTGCGGTCTGTGCGTTGAAGCCTGCCCGCTGGATCTTCTTGCCCTGGATAAGGAAGAGATCAACCGGAAAGGGTATTCGCCGGCTGTCATCCTGTATCCCGAGAAATGCGTGGGCTGCGCTTCTTGCGCTATCATGTGCCCGGATTCGGTCATAACGGTGGAAAGGTAAGGTGACGGCATGGCAGAAAAAGTACTAATGAAAGGTAATGAAGCGATCGCCGAGGCGGCTATCAGGTCAGGCTGCCGCCATTATTTCGGCTATCCGATAACACCGCAGACGGAGCTGGCGGCCTATATGGCCAAAATGATGCCCAAGATCGGCGGAACGTTCCTGCAGGCAGAGTCTGAGATCGCCGCCATCAATATGGTATACGGCGTTGCCGGCACCGGCAAGCGCGTCATGACTTCTTCCAGTTCCCCGGGTGTTTCCTTAAAGCAGGAGGGTATCTCCTATATCGCAGGGTCAGACCTGCCCGCACTGATCATCAACGTACAGCGCGGCGGCCCGGGCCTGGGCGGTATCCAGCCTTCACAGTCGGATTATTTCCAGGCGACAAAAGGCGGCGGACACGGTGATTACCACCTGATCGTACTGGCACCCGCTTCCGTACAGGAGATGGCTGACCTTACTGCGCTCGCCTTCGACCTGGCCGATAAATACCGTATGCCGGCCATGATCCTTGCGGACGGCACGATCGGCCAGATGATGGAGCCGGTCACCCTTGAGAATATCGAATACAAACCGGTCGAAAAGCCCTGGGCCATCACGGGCACGGAGGGAAAGAGGAAGCACAATATCATCAATTCGCTTTATCTCAATCCCGAAATGCTCGAAAAGAAGAACCTTGAGCGCTTCGAACGTTATAAGACGGTGGAAGAGAACGAAGTCCGCTTCGAGTCCTTCATGATGGACGATGCCGAGATCGGCCTTGTGGCGTACGGCATAGCCGCGCGTGTCGCGAAAAACGCGGTAACTGCCCTCCGTGCCGAAGGGATAAAGGCTGGCCTTATCCGCCCTGTCACGCTGTGGCCTTTCCCGAAGAAGGCGGTCCTTGAAGCTTCCGATAAGGTAAAAGCCTTCGTTTCCGTCGAACTTTCGATGGGACAGATGATCGAAGACATCAAGCTTGCGGAAAACAGCAAGAAGCCCGTCGTGCTCTGCAGCCGCGTAGGCGGGATGATCCCCACACCGGAGCAGATCATTGAGACCGTTAAGAATCTGGAAGGAGGGATGGACTGATGGCAATCGTTTACGAAAAACCGCACGCACTCTCAGACCTGGAACTGCATTACTGCCCGGGCTGCACGCACGGTATCATCCACAAGCTCGTCGCGCAGGCCATCGATGCCCTTGATATAGAAGGCATCACGATCGGCGTCGCACCGGTAGGCTGTGCGGTCATGGCATATGACTATTTCAACTGTGATATGGCGGAAGCCGCCCACGGCCGTGCCCCGGCCATGGCGACAGGCATCAAAAGATCCCTTCCGGACCGTATCGTGTTCACTTATCAGGGCGACGGCGACCTTGCTTCGATCGGTATGGCGGAAACCGTACACGCGGCTACCCGCGGTGAGAATATCACGGTCATCTTCGTCAATAACGCGATCTACGGAATGACAGGCGGACAGATGGCTCCCACGTCCCTTCCGGGACAGGTCACACAGACCTCCCCTTACGGGCGTGACGTCAAAACGGCAGGTTATCCCGTAAGAGTGTGCGAAATGCTCGCTACGCTTGACGGCCCCGAGTATATTGAAAGAGTCGCCGTCAACAGCGTGAAGAATATCAACAACGCCAAGCGCGCGATTGAAAAGGCTTTCCGCAACCAGGTGGAAGGCAAAGGCTTTTCATTGATCGAAGTCGTCTCGGCCTGCCCGACCAACTGGGGCTTGTCTCCCCAGGAAGCGCTGAAGTGGATCGATGATAAGATGATCCCTTATTATCCGCTGGGCGTTTACAAGGACAGGACAGCAGCTGCTGCAAAGGAGGCTTAAGTATGACACTGGAAATCTTATTTGCCGGATTCGGCGGACAGGGGATCCTGTTCTCAGGAAAACTTCTTGCGTACAAAGCGCTGCTGGAAGACAGGCAGGTATCATGGCTGCCGTCTTACGGCCCCGAGATGCGCGGCGGTACGGCGAACTGCTCGGTGACCATCTCCGATACTCCGATCGGATCTCCGATCATTACAAAGCCGGATATCCTGATCGCGATGAATCTGCCTTCACTGGATAAATATGAAGACGCGGTAAAGCCCGGCGGAAAGATCTTCATAGATTCCACCCTGATCACCAGGCATGTGAAAAGGACCGACGTCGAGGTCTATGAGATCCCTGCCACGATGCTTGCCAACGAAATGGGAGCCCCGACCCTTGCCAACATGGTCATGACAGGCAAACTGATGAGTGTCGTCCCGGAGATCTCCAGGGACTTTTTGGAGGACGCCCTTCACAAGTGCGTCTCGGCGCGTCACCAGAACCTGTACGACCTGAACCTCAAGGCGATGGATATCGGCGCCGCATACGAATGCTGAGCGCGAAGATCGGGAACAGGACAGTAAAAGAGTGGATCATAAGGTCGGCCATTTTGATGGCCGGCCTTATTATTGCCCATTTCGGCGTTACGCTGTTCCTTCTCTCTGACCTGGGATCGGACCCGTTCAATGTCCTGGTCCAGGGGATAACCGGCAGGCTTACGGAAAGCTTCGGACTGTCCTTTGTCACCCACGGAGGGGTGCATATGGGCATATGCGTGCTGATCATGCTCGTGCTTATCGTCGTGGACAGGAGTTATGTGAAGATCGGGACGATACTCTGCATGCTGTGCGGAGGCCCCATCATCGATGCTTTCACATGGATGCTGGGGCCTGTAGTCTCCGGGTCCGGTTCTCTGGCGGCACGGATCGTCATGGTGGCGCTGGGCTGTGTCATCCTCTCTTACGGGATGACCATAGTGATCAAATCAGATGCGGGCACCGGGCCCAATGACCTGGTGGCGGTGGCCCTCTCGGACAAGCTGAAACTGAAATTCAGCATAACAAGGCTGGTGGTGGACGCGCTGTTCACACTGGCCGGTTTCCTGATGGGCGGGACAGCCGGCATCGGCACCCTGATCTGCGTCGCGCTGGTGGGTCCTGTGGCAGGGATATTCCTTCCTGTCAACGAAAGGACCGTCAGCAGGATCGTCGGTAAGTTTCAGTCCTGAGCCTGATAATCGTCTGAACTGCCCGAGCCGCTCACGATGATGCTTTTCTGATCGGAAGAAACGGAAAGCTGGCAGTACATGCCGGGGTTCTCTTCATCTTCCAGAAGATAGCCGCCGTGGCCGATCGGAGTCATGTCAAAGGTCTCTTCATACCCGAAACTGTATGATTTCGTCGCGATGCAGTAGTGCTTTCCATCCGCGTAGCGGATAAAATCAAATGTCCAGACGGTGCCGGTCTCATCGGCATATTCAGTATCGGCAAGAGGCTCGGGATCATCCGTGCGCTGGGGCACGCTTTCCATCCAGCTGCCGTCGCCGGCTACCCAGTAACCGTCGGAACTGTAACAGTCCTTCATCAGGCAGCCGCTGTGGTCCAGGAAAAAGTATTTTCCGTCTTCTTCGACCCATTCATTCACGGCATCGCTTCCGTCCGCTTTGTGATAGACCTTTTCGCCGGACTGCAGGATCTCAAAACGGCCGCCTGTCACGGCATATGCTGCCGGTCCTCCGGCGCTTTCACCGGAACGGTCTGATCCGTCTTCCTCTCCATCATCCGTCTCTATGTCCGCCGGCATGATCTCAGGCGCGTCTTCGATCAGGAAAAGGTCCGCGTCTTCCGGTGTCATATGGTGCCCGTTGGTATAAATATCGAAACTGACGGCATATTCATTCCCGGTAAAGGAAAACGCCTTGTCACGGCTGCAGAACGCCAGCCGTATCGTGCCGTAATCGCCTTCATCGTTCCTCGCGTTGTAGGCGCCGGTGATCTTCGTGGACACGCGGCCAAGCTTCCTCCAGCGTCCGGACCTCGTCTTTTCATACAGGGCAGTCTTCTGGAGCCGGTCATATTCCTCCGGGTCTTCACTGTCAAGGCTGCCGAAATGGTCTTTTTCGTTCGTATAGGCGATCAGCAGTTCCCCGTTTTCAACATCACAGGAGATATAGACAGGATTGATATAGGAAGTCGGGGAGGTCCCGGTGCCGTAGCTGAGCTCATAGTTGGGCTCACCGACATAATAGGCGCCCGTCTCTTCGTCAGAAGTGAACCAGCCGCGGATCTCCAGGAATCCTTCATTATCCGATCCGGAGTTGCAGCTCCAGGTCGCCGGGGAAGAATCCACGAAGTCATACGCCTTGCCTGCTTTCAGGACGATGTCCGGCGCGATGTCCCAGAGGACATTGTCGGCGCCGGAGCCTGAACGGGCTTCGGCATCCCAGGATCCCAGCTGTTCCCCGCCTGTCCAGATACTTATCGAACCGGGCGTATCGCCTTTACCGTCATTCCAGTGATAGGTCGTGATCGAAGTGATCCTGACTTCATCTTCCACATTTATGGTTATGGACACCGGCGCGCCGTTATGGACGGCGTCCGTATTAAAGTTCGTCCACAATACTTCTTCTTCCGGAGTCTTTTTGTCATTGCCTGCCGGGCGCTCTTCTTTTTCTTCTGCGTCCTCCTCAGGCACTTCCGCGGTCAGGGAGATACCGTCAAAATAGCTGTCGCAGTCTGAGCCGGTGTTTCTTTCCGCGATCAGGGAGACCCTGACTGTTTCGGCGCCTTCCGGCTTTTCCATTACGAGCTTATAAAGCTCCCATCCGGCGATGCTGGGTTCGCATACGCTGTCCGCGGCAAGGCTGCGGCCCCTGCGGTCGCGGAAATCCATTTCCAGATAAGAGTTGTCGCCGTGATCGGTCTCCCAGCCGTTCATATAACCTGACAGGGTGAACCTGCTCCCGGCGGGATAATCAGAGATGTCGACATCCTGGTATATACGGTTTCCCGGCGTAGCGCCGGCAAAAAAGAAATAACCGCCTTCAAAAGGTTCGATAATACTGCTTCCCCAGACGTATTCCGGGACAGCGGAGAAGGTCCCGTCCCCGGTTTCTTCTTCCGCAGCATCTGTCCATCCGGACAGGTCCCCGTCTTCACCGCCGGGATTGTCCAGAAGATTTTTGCTTTCGATGCCGCCGGCATCCCTCGCGTGAAGGGCAGTCAAAGGCAGCGACAGAAAGAGCACAGACATCAGGACAGCGGACAGCAGCTTTGCAAGGTTTCTTTTCTGTTTAGTGTGTTTCATCAGCCGGCCTCCTTATGTTCAGATGATTAGAGCGTTTTGATGCCGTCCCGGTGTTTCGGATCTCCGGGAACTCCTGCTGCGTTCAGTATACCATATCACCTGCGGTTGTGAGCTCTTTCCACAGGCGGTATTTCAGGGCGTTGAAAGTGTCTGGCCCGAGCAGCTCATAATGCTCTTTGCTGTTCTTCGGGTGGATGCTGAGTCTGTTCCTCTGGACAATGGTAACGCTGCTGATCAGGCTGGCGGGAAGGACCTCGTCCCCCAGGCAGAGGCGGTCCGCGTAAGCTGTCAGAGAGACCTCCTTACAGTCCAGTATGTCGTGGGAAGTGCCTATCCTGCGGCAGGTGAGAGTGTCGGAAAAGAGAGGGGAGGAAGACATGCCGATCATGCCGGCCAGCTGTTTTTCCTGTTCGCGCAGAAGCCCGGTGACCGTGCTTTCACTCCCGTCCGGTGAGAGCAGGCATCCGTATGGCATATACGTCATTTTATGTCCGCATTCTATGCAGGACAGGACGTTTGCATGAGAGTGCAGGGTATTAGTCCGCCCGCATGCAGGGCACATGAACAGGACAGATTCAAGAAATTCGGCGCCATGGCGGCTGCGGAACGGGACGGGGCTTTCTGCCTGCTCTTCATAGGCGTCTGTCTGCAGCGCTTTTTCGATCTCTGTCTGTACCTCTTCTGAAGTCATGGCCTTTAATTCTTCGGGAGTGAATATTCCTGCAACATGTCCTTCCATCCTGCCTTTCCGGAAGCCTTTTCCCCAGCGGGGCGAAGTGAGATATCCGCCGGTCAGCTTATAGAGTATGAGCGTGCAGCCCGTGACCCTGGCCAGTCCCCCTGTAGCTTTCGGGACAGGGCAGGTCAGCCCGTCAAAAGACCGGTTTCCTTCCGGGAACAGAAGTACGCTTCGTCCGGCCTTTATACGGCTCACGATCGAACGCACCGTCCCCAGGCCGACAGAGCCTTTGTCGTGAAGGATGGGATGGAGGTGCTTTGCGGCAAAACTGCCGAAGAGCCCCATTCTGGCAACGTTTTCCGTGGCTACGAAATCCATGATGCCGGGATAGGCAGAGATGAGGAGCAAAAAATCAAGATCCGTGTTGTGGTTGCACATGATCAGCGCAGGCCCGTCCGCCTTAGGCAGCGGTTCACCGTGAAAGCGCAGAAAACGGCATATGGCCGGACAGACTATCCTTTTGCAGATGCGGTAGAGCCGGTCATAGAGCCTGAAACTGTCGTTTTCAGAGGAGCGTTTTGCCATGTTTTTATTTTTTCTGTCTGCGGCAGGCCAGATACTGCAGGAGGAAAATCAGACCGAAAAGGACGATGAAAACACCCAGGCAGATCAGCAGGTGCTTCATGCTGCGCGGGGCAACGCCCAGCAGCAGCAGCATCGGCGCTCCCAGGAGGATCGACCAGAGATTCTGGTAGATCAGGTTGTGGGAAGCGGGCGTGGAAAACAGCGGGTCTATCTCGCGCAGAAGGATCACACCGGTGGAAGCGGTGCCCGTCAGCATACCGTACTGTGTCAGGAACATTTCATCCGCGTAGGAAGGAAACAGATACCTGCAGGTGATCTTCGTATACCAGTAGGTGCAGACGGCGCCGGCCGTACAGATCAGGACGATGGGGATCCAGAACTGCCTGTGGGCGAATGCGGACAGGTCGATCGACGCGATCGAAGCGGCGACCATGATGTCGAACATCAGGCCGCTGATGCGGTTGAGCATGAAATTGTTCGTGTATTCCCGATGCATGAGCTGCTTTTTCCTGAGCCAGTTGCAGAAGCTTTTGAAGAGGATCGCCACCGCGGTGCCGATCAGGAAATGGAAGCCCCAGATCAGGGGATTGATCGTGTTCATTGCAAAGCCGCCGGCAGGCAGCAGCACGAAACGGTACAAGGCCCACATCAGGAGCCATGCCGCCGCGTAGGTCAAAAAGACGAGAGCGAACTGTATGGTCAGCTTGTCCAGGGATTCCGAAACAGGGATCTCGTCGTCGCCTGCATAGTCACTGAGCGTGAGATCATCTTTTACTTCACTGCCGATGTGCTTATATTTCGCCCGTGTTTCCTTCCTGTTGAGGAAAAACACGCCGCCAATACTGGCGCTGACAAAGCCCATGGCGGCGATCGTCAGGCCATAGCTGGCACCGTAGGTAAAGCCGTAACTGCTCTCATAGGTCGATCCCCAGTTGAACGCCTGCCCCGGTCCCTGGCCGTAGCCCATCGGAAGAAGGATCCCGCCGGCCGCGTAACTGCCGATCAGATAGAAGAGGACAACGGTTATGGCAATACCGATAACAGCCTGCAGCAGGTAGCCGCCGACCGTGACCGTGGAAGTAAAGAAAACGTCCCTGCGCGCCTTTTTGCCGCGGACGCCGTCAAGATGACGCCACGCGAGCGCGATAAAACCGAGTCCGAGACCGTGGTAGGTCAGGATCTCCAGGACGGTCCGGTCGAATATGGCCTGTCCTGTCACCTGCCGGACTATGAAGTCGGCAAAGAGTGCTATGAAGCCCGCCAGGACCGAGCCCGGAAGCAGAAAATTCTTCAGCGGGCCGATCTTCCTGCGAAGCGTGTTTGCCAGGAGCATGGCGCCGAACAGTGCCGCCAGTGTCAGTACAAGAGACCAGATCTGTGTATCCCAGAAATTCAGACTGCCAGTCATGTCATCCCCCTAAGTGTTTCAATATTACTTCCTATTCTACAGCAAAAAAGGGCTCTTCTGCGGAAAAAGAGAAGAAATAATCGAAACCGGTTTATAATAGAAACAATATTACTGTAAGAAGGGGAGGACAGTATGCGGCTGGATAAGTTTCTGTCTGATATGGGCTGCGGCACGCGCTCCGAACTGAAAAAGGTCATACGTAAAGGCCTCGTGAAGGTCGGAGGACAGACTGTTAAGGATCCCGGCTTCCAGGTCGGGGAAGACGCGGATGTGGTCCTGGACGGCATGCCGGTGTGCTATCAGAGGTTCGTATATATGATGATGAATAAACCGCAGGACGTTATCACAGCGACCAGCGACAGCAGGGATGTGACTGTGAAAGACCTGCTGGAAATGGACCGCTATGCCGGGACAGACACTGAAGAGGAAGCAGCGGCAGCCGCATCCCGCAGGGATATTGCTCCCGTCGGGCGCTTGGATAAGGATACGGAAGGGCTCATCCTCCTGACGAACGACGGCGATCTTTCCCACCGCCTCCTGTCGCCGAAAAGGCATGTGGACAAAGTATACTATGCGGTCCTTGAAAGACCGGCGGATGAAAGTGACGCCGGGGCATTTGCGGCGGGACTTGAGATCACTGACGAAGACCCGTTTACAGCGATGCCCGCGGAACTAAAGCTGATGGAAGACCGGAAGGAAGTCTTCCTGACGATCCGGGAAGGAAAGTACCATCAGGTGAAGAGGATGTTCGCCCAGAGGGGCAATACGGTCCTTTTCCTGAGAAGAGTCTCGATGGGCCCGCTGGAGCTGGATGAAACGCTGGAGCCGGGACAGTGGCGCCTGCTGACCGCCGAAGAGACAGAAGCATTAAGGGAAATATGACAGGATAATGAACAGCATGGAGTACAGGAACTTAAGCCCGGACCGGGACCGGGAACTGGCGGAACTCATACGCAGGAACTTAAAGGCGAGGAAACTGGATATCCCGGGGACAGCTTATTTTGACGAGAACCTTTACCACCTCAGTGATTTTTACAGTCAGGAGCCGGATAAACGGGTATACCGGATCCTGGTCGATGATGCCGGGACGCTGGCCGGAGGAGTCGGGATCGCAGAATGCTCTGTCCTCGGGGTATCAGAGGGCACAACTGACTGTGCCGAACTGCAGAAGCTCTACCTGGACGATGGATATAAGGGCCGCAGACTCGGTTACGTCCTGATGGAAGAAGCGGAAAGGGCTGCACGGGAACGGGGGTATAAAAGGATCTATCTGGAAACACACGATAACCTGGATATCGCGATCCATCTTTATAAAAGGTGCGGTTATAATGAGATAGAGAGGCCGGCATCCGTCGTCCACAGTACGATGAACAGGTTTTTCTTAAAGGAATTGGCATAAAGTTTTATACAGCAGCAGGAAGGGTTAGTTTTTCACGGAAAAAGGAGGAAAGGACATGCCGTATATTGCGATCAGGAGTTTTCCGAAAGACGAAGAGACAAAGAATAAAGTCGCGGAAGAGATCAACAAGATCTTTCTGGAGTACTGGGGCTGCCCGCCGGAGGCGATCTCCATTTCCATGGAAGAAGTGAAGCCGGAAGACTGGCAGGAAACCGTGGTAAAGCCCGAGATCGAAAAGAAACTGGATAAAATGAAATATTTATCAGGTAAGAAACAGTTCTGAAACTGAGTGATCATCGGATAAAGACGCAGGTAATTTCAGGGCGCGCCCGAAAAGGATATCCTTTCGTGCGCGCCTTATTTCATATCTGTCTTGCAAAATACGCAGCGTGAACGGATATTTATTCATTTTTATCATGACAAATCGGATGTATTGCCGTAAAATATTCAGAAAATGCGGCCTGTATTCAAATCGCGCTGCAGCATTGGGAGGACTTGAATATGATAAAAACGATTACTGCTGTAAATGATGCTGTGAACGGATTTGTGTGGGGGTGGCCCGCGCTGATCCTGCTCGGACTTGTCGGCTTCCTGATGACAGTACTGACCGGGTGTTTCCAGCTGACCCATATCCGGTACTGGATGAAGCATACGATCGGTGCGATCTTTGGCGAGAAGCATGTCACGACGCACACGACAGACAAGTCGATCTCACAGTTCCAGTCTCTCTGCACTGCCCTGGCGGCAACGGTCGGCACCGGTAATATCGTCGGCGTGGCCGGCGCTATCGCGGTAGGCGGGCCGGGAGCCGTTTTCTGGATGTGGCTGATCGCTTTCTTCGGAATGATGACCAACTATTCCGAGAACGTCCTGGGTATCCTTTACCGCCGCAAGAACGATGCCGGGGAATGGCACGGCGGCGCCATGTACTATTTAAGGGACGGCCTCGGCGCCAAGAAAGGCTGTAAGCAGATCGGTGCCTGCCTGGCCATCTTGTTCTCATGTTTCTGCCTTCTGGCTTCTTTCGGTATCGGCAACATGAGCCAGGTCAATTCCATGGTCGGCAATGTGCAGCACGCGTTCGGTATCCCTACGATCGCTACCGGCATCTTCCTCGTGCTCGCCGTAGGCCTTGTCGTTATCGGCGGCTTAAAGCGTATCGCAGCGATGACCGAGAGGATCGTTCCTTTCATGGTCATCCTTTACCTGATCGGCACACTGATCATCATTATCATGCATATCGGGCAGATCCCCGCGGTCTTCGTTTCCATCTTCAAAGGCGCGTTTGCCGTTAAGAGCGCGGCAGGCGGAATCGTAGGTTCGGGTATCGCGCTGGCCATGCAGATGGGTATGAAGAGAGGCGTCTTCTCCAACGAAGCCGGCCTTGGTTCCTCCGTCATGGTCCATTCCAGCTCCAATGTAAAAGAGCCTGTCAGACAGGGTATGTGGGGCATATTCGAAGTGTTTGCGGATACGATCATCGTCTGCACGCTGACAGCCCTGACGCTTCTTTCCTGCGGGACCGTCGACCTCGCGACCGGACAGCTCTCGGAAGCGGCCTCCGGTGTCGGGTCCAGCGCCCTTATGAGCTACGCGTTTGAACAGTCATTCGGCAGGGCGGGCGCCATGTTCATCGCCATCGCCATCCTTATGTTCGCCTATTCGACAGTACTCGGCTGGAGCCATTACGGCGCCACCGCCTGTGAGTACCTGTTCGGTACGAAGTCGGTCAAAGTGTACAGGATCATATTTGTGGCGATCGTACTGGCCGGTTCCGTGATGACGGCAAAGCTGGCCTGGGATATTTCCGATACCTTCAACGGTCTTATGATGATCCCCAACCTGATCGGTGTACTGGTGCTCTCACCCCAGGTCAAAGAATGTACCGTGAACTATATCAAACGCAGAATGCACAATGAAAAGATCAAGCCCATGCTCTCCATGTTCCCGGATATCCAGGCCATGCAGGAAAAGGGCATTGAGGAAGAAGAATAACAGTATCCCGTTCTGATCTGTATTGCAGCTTTCTGGCTTTCACCGCACCGGCGCCCTTTCACAGGGACGCCGGTGTTTTCATATGCCGTTTTGTGCGATAATAGACATATCGCCATAAACATATGATCCGCTGCGGAGTATACCGGTCCAAATGATACACATGTTCAGGACATTCGGCATGTCCTATATCACTTTTCCATACTATCTGCTTCTGGCTGCAGCTGTCCCCGTATATTACATCGTTCCGAAGAACAGAAGATGGGTCGTCCTTCTGGCTGCCAGCATTCTGTTCTATATTTCTGTGATCTCGGATCCGAAAGCCTGGCTGCTTCTTGGCCTTACGGTCTGCATCAGTTACGCGGCCGGCCGGATCCTGCAGACGAAAAAGAGCAGGGCTGTGCTTGCGGCAGGTATCCTTCTGTCCGCTGCGCCGCTCCTCATGATCCGGCTCCTGGATCTTTTCAGCGGGCCGATCCTTGGAACTATTAGGTTCCGGTGGATCGTGCCGGTGGGACTGTCCTTTTATACACTCCAGATTGTCAGCTACCTGGCCGAAGTGTACAGGGGAAAAACGGATCCTGTCCGGAATGCCGGACAGTACGCCCTGTTCATACTGTTCTTTCCCTATATCATCCAGGGCCCCATCCACAGGCATTCGGAGATCTTCAGCCAGCTTGTCGAAGGACACGGTTATAAAGAGGAAAATATCGTACGCGGTGCCCGGCTCATCCTGTGGGGCTTCTTTTTAAAACTGATGATCGCCGATAAGGCGGCGCTCTATGTGGATGCCGTGTTCGCTTCTTCCGACAGTTACCCCGGCTTTTATACTGCCGCCGCGCTGGCCCTTTACAGTATCCAGCTGTACGCCGATTTCCTTTCCTGCACGACGCTGTCACAGGGCGCCGCTTTCCTGTTCGGGATCAGGCTTATCGATAACTTCGATCATCCTTTCTTCTCGCTTTCCGTTAAGGAATTCTGGAGGAGATGGCATATGAGCCTGTCCGGCTGGCTGAAGGATTACATATATATCCCGCTGGGCGGCAGCCGCAGGGGGAAGGGCAGGAAATATCTGAACATCATCATCACCTTCATCGTCAGCGGGCTCTGGCACGGCGGAAGCCTTAAGTTTATCCTGTGGGGACTTATGCATGCCCTTTACCAGATCGCGGGGGACCTGACGATGAAAGTCCGGGAGGCGTTTCTTAAGCTGATCGGCATCAGGAACGGTTCCCTCGTATACAGGGCCCTGAAAAGGACGGGGACGTTCATACTGGTCTCCCTGGCATGGATCCCTTTCCGGGCCGGGAGCCTTACACAGTCGTATGCCATACTGCGCGGTCTTTTCCGGTACTTTAATCCCTGGGTGATCCTGGATCCAGGGTATCTTGAGATCGGTATGGACCGGAGCGACTGGCGAGTGCTTATCCTTTCACTGGCGGTACTTTATTTTGTCAGCAGGACGCAGGAAAAGCTTGACCTGAACGAAGCCGTATCCCGGCAGAGCCTGGTGGTCAGATGGGGCGTATTTATCCTGGGGATCGCTGTGATCTATGTCTTCGGTACTTACGGCGCGGGCTATGCCGCCCAGAATTTCATATACGGGGGGTTCTGATGAAGAGCGCGGAAAAAGTGATCCGGCCGGTCATATTCATTGCGCTCGCAGCGGCGCTTCTGTCCCTTTTATATTCCATGATGATGCGCCCGGAAGTCAGCCGCGGGCAGGAATGGGGGAGCGACAGGTTCGTCAATTTCTACCGCATGGACAAAGATACTGTTGATGTCCTTTTCTTCGGCAGCAGTATGGGCGTGAACGCGTTCGATCCCCAGGAGCTGTATGATCTGTACGGGATCAGGAGCTACAACCTGTCCTCTGTCCAGCAGTCCCTGGCTGTCAGTTACTACTGGCTGGAGGAAGCGCTGAAATACCAGACGCCGAAGGTCGTGATGTGCGACAGCCGGTTCCTGTTCCCGCAGCATGCGGACCATGTGCTCAACGCGGATGACGGATCTGTCCACGACGCATTCGATTACATCCGTTTTTCCCCTTCCAGGCTTAGGGCGGTCAGGGAGATCGGTGAGCTGGATCCGTCCCTGGATCTGACGCAGTTCTATCTGCCCCATATCCGGTACCATGAAAGATGGAAGGATATCAATGAAGATACGCTGGACCGGAAACATGTGGAGGAAATGAACCTTCTGGGCTATTCACCGGGGACAGACCGGCTCGATCACTATGACAGCTACGACAGGGGCGCATCCCCGGACAGTGTCTGTGATCCCGTGCATGAAGTGTCGGCCGGTTATCTGGACAGGATGATCAGCCTCTGCAATGAAAAGGGAATACGGTTCGTACTGGTATCCCTTGCCGGCAACAACATGAACGACGCGTATGACAGGCTGCTGACAGAGTACGCGGCTGAAAGAGGAGCTGATTATATCAATTTCTGCGAGACGCAGGTCGTAAACGCCATCGGCGCCAGGTATCCTGAAGAGACCATATCGACACATTCCAACTTAAGGGGCGCGATGAGATTCTCTGTTTATCTCGGCGCGCTCCTGCAGAACGAATACGGTATCCCTTCCGTCCGGGATGAACAGTACGAGGCGACAGACGTCTATTATCAGAAGATCGTTCAGAACGACGGCCTGCGCAATGAAAAGGATCCGGCCGCGTTCCTTGCGGCGGCGGACAGGCCGCGCTACGCCGTTTTTATCTCTTCCAAATGGCTGACAGAAGAAGATGTTCCGGTCCCGGTCAGGGAACTGCTTTCCGGGATGGGATTTGATACTGATCCTGAAAAGATCATGGCTGCCGGCGGCTATGCTGCGGTAAAAAGTGAGGAGGGTGTCACGGAACTGTTCGATCCTTGGCCGAAGCTCTCAGGTACCATCCGCGGGGGCAGTATCAGGTACAGTGTCCGGGGCGCCCGCAGCGACCCTGACTCTGTCAGCAGCATCTGTATAGCGGATACGGAGTATTCCCCTGACCGGAAAGGGCTCAATATCGCAGTCTACGATATGGAAGTGAGGACTTTCGTCACTTCCGTCAATATATGCGGCGACGATAAAGGGAGGATCATACTGACGGGAAATGAGTGGTAAGAGCTGGAAGGACTATGATCTGCGGCCGCAGTTTTCGCGGGACGCGGACCGGCGCAGGATCGAATATGAGAACTGGACAGTAAACGGGACGGCCCTTGATCTGCCGCCGTGGGATCATAAGACGGACACGGAGCATCTCGTCTATGAGCATGTCTTTGACCTGCCGCAGGCGCTGTTCAACGAGGATGTGAGGACCATCCTGCATTTCGGCGCCGTCGACCAGGTGTGCAGCGTGTATGTCAACGGGACTTTGGCCGGCAGCCATGAGGGCGGGTATCTGCCCTTTACGTTCGATATCACGGATATGTGCCGGGCCAACGACAATGAACTCCGTGTTGAAGTAACGGATACGCTCTCGGACGTCTATCCATACGGCAAACAGTGCAGAAAGCCGCACGGGATGTGGTATACGCCGGTATCCGGCATCTGGCAGCCCGTCTGGATCGAAGCTGTACCGGCAAAAGATGCGGTGAAAAGCATCAGGATCACGCCGGACCTTTCGGGGATCAGTCTCGGTATCGAAACGGATGCCGCCGAAGTACGGATCACTGTGCGGGACGGGCGGGACATACTGGATCAGTTCGTTACCGGACAAAAAAAGATCCGGATCAACGTTCAGGATCCGCACCTGTGGACACCGGAGGATCCGCATCTCTACGGCCTGGAACTGGAAACAGGGACAGACCGGATAGAGAGCTATTTTGCATTAAGGACGGTCTCTGTCGAAAAAAGAGGTCAGTATAACCGGTTCTGCCTGAACGGGGAGCCCGTCTTTCTTCACGGCGTCCTGGACCAGGGCTATTTTGATGCCGGGATCTATCTGCCGCGGACGCCCGGTGAGTACGAAGAGCATAACCTGCTGGTCAAAGAGCTGGGATTTAACACGATCCGCAAGCATATCAAGATCGAGCCCGACGTTTTCTATTACTACTGCGACACACAGGGGATCCTTGTGATGCAGGATATGGTGAATTCGGGAAGATACAGATATATGCACGATACGGTGATGCCGACCGTCCTCACAAAGCGCAGCAGGGATACAAGGCGCAGATACGCCGGAGGAAAACGGGAAGAGTACCGTAGAGAACTGTTTGAAGAGCTGATGCCGGAAACGCAGGATCTTTTATACAACCATCCCTGCATTATCGGGTATACGATCTTCAATGAAGGCTGGGGGCAGTTCGATTCCGACAGGCTATATGAAGCGGCCAGGAAACATGACCCGACCCGTTTCTATGACAGCACCTCAGGGTGGTTCGCGCAGGAAAAGAGCGACGTGCAGAGCGAACATGTCTATTTCAGGAACAGGCGCCTGAAGGCGGATCCGATGCGTTCGCAAAAGCAGGGATCGTTCCTTCTGCTGTCCGAATGCGGCGGCTTTGCCTGCAGCATCCCGGGACACAATTTTGCCGAAAACAGCGGCAGGCATTACGGATACGGAAAGCTCTGTTCAACCGACGAATTAACGGATAAAATAGAACTGATGTACAGCACTATGGTCAGAGAGTCGATCCCGGACGGACTCTGCGGCTGCATCTATACACAGATCGCGGATGTGGAGAATGAGATCAACGGGCTTTATACATCTGACCGGAAGGTCCTGAAAGCCGACAGGGAGAGGATGCTGCGGATCGCGGACAGTATAAGGGAGCTGTACGGCAGGATAAACACGGAACAACAGAAAAATAACGGGGGTTAAAAAATGGCAAAGGTAGTTGCAATCTCCTTCGGCCGCAAGATGTCCAACACAGACGTCATGCTGAAGGAAGTACTGAAAAAATGCGAAGAAGCGGGACATGAGATACAGTTCGTAAGACCCGATGATCTCAATATCGGCACCTGCACCGGCTGCACGGCCTGCGTGGTCGGCATAATGAGCGGCAGGAACAACGGCGAATGCGCCGTCCATCCGAATGATATTTCCATATCGTAGAGGATGCCTTCTATTCCGCGGATGCGCTGATAATCGGATCTCCGGTCTATGAAACGTCGCCCACCGGCACGTTCAAGACATTCTGCGACCGTCTCGGCCCTTCCCACGATCTGGCCTTCCTGACGGAAGCGAAGAAAGAAAGGATAGAGCGCGACGGCGACAAGGCTCTCCTTCCCGATGAGAGAGTATTCAAGCCCCGCGTCGGCTGCCTTCTGGCTGTCGGCGGCGCCCGTACGGAGAACTGGACGATCATGACGATTCCGGTCATGTATGAGTGCATGATGTCCACCGGTGTCGACGTGATCGATACGCATGTGTATTACGGAGCGATGAACGTACAGCACGTCCTGGGCGTACCGGAACAGATGGAACGAATGGACAGGATGGCGCAGAACATCATCGATGCCCTCGCGGCCGGGGATAATGATGAAGAGCGCACCAAATGGCGCGGTGAAGACGACGGCGCATGCCCGGTATGCCACCAGAGCATGTTCAAAGTCCACCAGGGCGCTGCCAGGGTAGAGTGCGCGATCTGCGGCATCGACGGTGAAGTTAAGGTGGAAGACGGCAAGATCCGTTACATCTTCTCGGAAAAAGAACAGGCCAGAAGCCGTATGAAATACGCCGGGAAGCTCGAGCACCGCAATGAGATCGCGAACGGCGCGATGACCCAGAAGAAAGTGGAAGGCCTCGCCGAGCTTAAAAAGCCTTATCTGCACATCGGGGAATAATGCCCGCAGGTTCTAACAGGTCCATATGATATCAAGAAGACCCGGCAGGGATCATCTGCCGGGTCTTTTTAGTATTATGGGTGCAGATGCCTGTATCAGGACAGCAGGCCGGGGACCGTATTCTTTAATACGTCGACGGTATGCATCCAGTTGAGATGCATCTTCTGCCGGGCCGTTTCGGGATCTTTACTTTCCAGAGCGGCAATGATCTCATCATGGATCCGGGCGGATTCAGTAACGTCCGGTCTGGATCCGAAATAGATATTTTCAAGACGCGCCACATGGCTCGAAAGGACGTCCGTAATGTCGTTGATGAAAGCGTTGCCCGCCAGTCTGACGAACACATTGTGGAACTGATAGTCGGCCAGGCGGCAGTCTTTGTGATCCTGCTTCTGTGCGCTGTCCTTAAGCCGCCCGTTGAGCTGTTTTAATTCACTGACTGCGGACGCGTCGATGGACGGCCAGGCAAATTCCAGCGCCAGGCAGTGCATTTCCGCCAGGATCCGGTAGATCTGCCCGATATTGATCGCACCCGGACTGGTGACGATGCTGCCTTTTCCTGGAAATACCTCGATCAGCTTGCGGTCGGAAAGCATCTGCATGGCTTCCCTGACCGGAGTCCTGCTGATATTGAAATACTCGGATATCTCACTGTCCAGGATCTTTTCTCCCGGCTGGAGGGTCCCGTCTATGATCCAGTCCCTTAAGACTTCATATACCCTCATCTTTGCTGATTTCGGCGGTTCCGGTGAACTTTTTTTAGGTATCGGCATCTTATGCGGAATGATCCTTTCATTCAAATTGGGCGGTCCGTAAACACAGGGGAATACAAACCGGTAGTGCAATATATTGCACTGTGGCTAATATTATACAGCAGATCAGCAAAATGCGCATATATTTGGATAAAAGCTATTGACTAACTTGGCGGTGATGTGAGAATATTGCGTTAAGATATGCAATATATTGCATATCGTATATTGTGAAAGGAGGATATCATGGCAGCAGAAGTGAATACAGGAAGCGCGGGCTCTGCCGGATCTGCCATCAAGCTGGTCCATTATGACAGGAGCCATGGTTACGGAGCGTATCCTGTAAAGAAATTCGGCCCTGAGAACGCAAAGAAAGTCTGTGCCTATCACGCGAGCTATCCGGAGTACAGCGTGACCCCGCTGGCAGACCTTAAGAATCTGGCAGCCAGTCTCGGCGTGGCTTCGATCCATGTGAAGGATGAAAGCTACCGCTTCGGACTCAATGCGTTCAAAGTGCTTGGAGGCAGTTACGCGCTGGGCAACTATATCGCAGGGAAACTCGGCAAAGACATCAGTGAACTGCCGTTTTCCGTGATCAGCAGCGACGAAGTGAAAAAACAGCTCGGAGAGGTGACTTTCGTTACCGCTACCGACGGCAACCACGGCAGGGGTGTCGCCTGGACGGCGAACCGTCTCGGCCAGAAGAGCGTCGTGTATATGCCGAAGGGCAGTGCCCAGGAGAGACTTGACAACATCCTTGCGCTCGGTTCCGACGCGTCCATTACGGACCTCAATTATGACGACGCGGTCAGGCTGGCGAACAGCAACGCGGAAAAATACGGCTGGGTCATGGTCCAGGATACGGCATGGGAAGGCTACGAAGTCATTCCTGAATGGATCATGCAGGGCTATACGACCATGGCTTATGAAGCTGTACAGCAGCTTAAAGATGAGAAGCCTACACACATCTTCCTGCAGGCGGGTGTCGGTGCCATGAGCGGCGGCGTGACAGGCTTCTTTGCGGATCGGTTCCTTAACTCCGGCATATACAGACCGGAAGAGATGCCGGTGATCACTATTGTTGAACCGGATAAGGCGGACTGCATCTTCCGTACTGCTGAAGCGGATGACGGACAGCTTCATTTTGTCAAAGGCGATATGGATACGATCATGGCCGGACTGGCATGCGGGGAACCCTGCACAATCGGATGGAACGTTCTGCATGATTACGCGGAGAACTTTATTTCCATGCCGGATTATATCGCTGCGGAGGGCATGAGGGTCCTTGGCAATCCGCTGGGAGACGACCCCAGGGTCATCTCCGGCGAGAGCGGCGCGGCGACGATGGGCTTTGTGTCCCATGTCCTCAGGACGCCTGAACTGTCATGGCTCAAAGATAAACTGAAACTGGATGCGGATTCACGCATACTCTGTTTCTCGACAGAGGGCGACACAGACCGCGAAAACTATCGCAGGATAGTCTGGGACGGCCTGTATCCGAGCATCTGAAGATGCGGTCAACAATAGATTCTGTTTGATTATTTCTTAAAAGAGGGGAAATAAAATGTGGGAAGCACTATATAACTTAACAGATTTTCTCTGGGGCACACCGCTGATGATCCTTATGGTAGGCGTGGGCCTGTATCTGTCCGTCAGGACAGGATTTTTCCAGATCACCGGGATCAGGACATGGTTCAAGCATACGCTTGGTGAAGTGTTCAGCAAAAAGGACGCCAAAGAAGGCGGAGCCGGCGAAGGCGAACTGAAGCCTTTCCAGGCCCTTAGCACAGTCCTGGCCGGTACGGTCGGCAGCGGCAATATCGCCGGCGTGGCGGCAGCGATCGCCATCGGCGGACCGGGCGCCGTATTCTGGATGTGGGTCATCGCCATCGTCGGCATGATGACCAAGATGGCAGAGGTCACGATGGCAGTCGCGTTCCGCAAAAAGAGTGAGAGCGGCGAATACTACGGCGGCCCCATGCACTACATGAAGGACGGTCTCGGCAAAGCAGGTAAGGTCCTCGCCGGATTCTACGCTGTAGCCCTGTTTATCGAAGTCCTTACGGACGCCTGCTTTATCCAGCCCAATACACTGGCGACCTGCGTCAACGACGTATTCGGCCTGCCCCTGATCATAAGCGGTATCATCGTCGCCGTCACGGCAGCGATCGTCATCCTTACCGGCGGTGTCCGCAGGATCGGTGATTTCTGCGGCAAACTGGTACCTCCGATGATCATTGTTTACATCATCGCGGCTCTGGCAGTTGTACTTCTGAATATCAAAGAGATCCCGGCAGCCTTCGGCATGATCTTCAAATACGCATTCGCCCCGGCTCCCGCCATCGGCGGCTTTGCGGGTTCCACGATCTCGCTTGCCATGGGCAGAGGCGCAGCCCGCGGTATCTTCTCGAATGAAGCCGGTATGGGTACTGCGACCACCGTTCACGCGACCGCGCAGACAGACGCGCCCGCCCACCAGGGTATGTACGGTATCCTGGAAGTCTTCATCGATACCATCATCATCTGCACACTGACCGCCCTGGCCATCCTCTGCAGCGGCGTATGGAGCAACGGCGACACAGGCGTAGTCCTTACGTTCGATGCTTTCAGGAGCGTATGGGGCCGCGTAGGCATTATCGTACTCTGCATTGCCGTCGTCCTGTTCACATACTCCAGCTACCTCGGATTCTTCGTCGAATTCCGTACATGCATCGAGTATCTGTTCGGTGAGAAATCGGTCAAATATCTCAAATGGCTGTTCTTCATCCTTCCTGTCCTCTCTGTCACCCTGGCAGTTGAACAGGTCTGGGATCTGGCAGATATGGCAGTCGGCTTCATCGTTATTCCCAACATGATCGCCCTGCTCCTTCTGAGCCCGAAGTTCATCACCTACTTCAGGGAGTATATGAAGAAGATCAAAGGCTGAGGATATCCTCGTTCATAAGATCTGATATGCCGGAAAGCGGTCCGGGCAGCAGCCTGTTCCGCTTCCGGCTTTTTTGTGCCTGCCGGCCGGCGGTATGGGACACACCGGGAGAAAGTGTGAATTGACACTGCTGCGCAGGCTGCCATATTCTATTAGTCGTAATGATACAGATACTCCAGGGAGATCACAGACATGGAAGGTTTTACGAATAAAGAGATCAATTTTGAAGTGCTGAAAAAGCGCGCGTTCAACCTGCGCTGGGCGGAAGTGGAAGACGGCGTCATCCCGCTGACGGCAGCGGACAGCGATTTTCCCGTCGCGCCCGAGATCGTGGAAGCACTGCAGGACTACATCAAAGACGGTTACTTCCCCTATGTGCCGAACCGCGGCATGAAAGAATTCAGACAGGCCATATCAAAAATGCTGAAGGAACGCAAAAATGAGATCGTCAGTCCCGAACTCATCCTTCCCATCGATTCGGCCGCTTCGGGCATGATGACGATCGCCAGGGCGTTTTTGAAGCCCGGAGACGAAGTCATCGTCTTTGACCCGGTGGATTTCCTGTTCCGCACCAGCATGGGCAACGCCGGCGCAGTCATAAAACTGTTCCCGACAAAGCTTACAGAAGATGGTATAAGCCTCGAAGGCCTCGAAGACTATATTACCCCGAAGACGAAGATGATCGGCTTCTGCAATCCCCACAATCCCATGGGCATGCTCTATAAGAGGGAAGAACTGGAGTACCTCCTGGACCTGTCGGAAAAATACGGCTTCTATATCATGAACGACGAGATCTGGTCGGATATCGTTTATCCGGGCAATCAGTTCATCAGCCTCAATTCTTTCGGCCCCGAACGCAACAGGCGGACACTGACCGTTTACGGCTTTTCAAAAAGCTTCGGCATCGCCGGCCTGCGCGTAGGTGCCATCTGGGCAATGAACAGCGAGAATTACGAAAAGCTCGCGGAAGCCTCCTACGTTGATACGACGATCGGCGGCGTCAATGTCCTGAGCCAGGTAGCCGGCACGGCCGCGATCGAAAGATCCCTGTACAGACTGGACCTGTTCGTGCAGAACATCACAGAGAACCGGGATTACGCGCTGGAGCGGATCGCCAAAATGCCCGGGATCCGCTGCCACAGACCGCAGGCGACATTCGTGCTCTTCCCGGATATTTCCGAAACAGGCATGGAACCCGTCGAGCTAGTAGAACTTCTGCGGGATAAATACAAAGTATACATCGTTCCGGGCGGGGAAAGATTCTTCGGCCCCGGCTCCGAAGGCCACGTCAGGATCTGTCTGGCGACCAGCCATGAACTGCTGGAAGAAGGGCTGAACCGGATAGAGAGGTGCCTGAACGACATCATGAGCGGGAAATGATCTCCTTATCATACCGCCCGCACCCCGTGCATAAACATCCCGGGCACGCTTGCGCTATACCTCGCTGGCAGCGGTACTAAAGCACCAATCACAAAAAGGACCGCCATTCATCAACTCCATTTTGATGAATGGCGGTCCCTTTTGCTCTTTACGGTGCTTAAGTACCGGCCGCTCGCTAATGCGCCGGGATATTTTATGCACGGGGTGCGGGCGCAGTAAGGAGATCACCCCGGGAAATGTTACGGATGGCAGTTGCCGCAGGGTGAGTAGCCGCGGCTTCTGATCTCTTCGGAAGTCGTACCCGGTTCAAAGTAGACTTTGTTCTTTTCCTTCATCTGGTTCACGGAACTGCACCAGTCGTAATGGAACTTCATAGTGTTCTTGTTGCCGATGTAGACAGCGGTCACAGCAGGCACAGACGCCGCCTCTTCCGTCGCCGATCGGACAATATCTGCGGCTTCGCCGTCCTCCGGTTCTGTATCAGACAGAGTGATGAAACCTTTATCACCGGAGCCCTCTTGCGGTATACTTTCAGCCAGTGCAGAGGATCCGGTCTTATAGTCTATGGATATTCCTGGCTGGACGTTATAGCAGAAGACATTAAAGCAGACAGAACTGCCGTTATCCTCCACGGAATATGCTTCCAGCAGCACGCCCTGTGCGACAAGCTCATCATCATAAAAGACTGGTGTAACGCGGTAAAGAACATGATTGCCGGTACCGCTGACATAACTGGCGATCTGTGATTCGAAGGGCAGCATCCCTTCCGTATTGAGGAAACCGGTACCTGTGATCAGGTTGCGCTCATTGTCATTTTCACCTGCCAGCTGCCATGCGATAAGATGGCAGCGGTTATAAAGATAGTTGCCGTCGATCACATCATATTTGACGATATCCCAGCCGGAAGGCCGGACGCTGCCGATCATTCCGCGCTCGCCTGGAGGCATCGTTTCTTTGCCGACCAGCGCCATACATACGCCGCAGCGGCCCAGTTCATCCAGTTCGGAATAGAATTCCCCTTTGGCCGTGACTATGGTCTCGGGGCCGAAGAAAGGCATGTTGCCATTGATCTCACAGTAAGGCTGGCCGTCATACTCCGGAACAGTTCCCGGATCGAATACGGCAACTTCTTCACCGCCGTAGGTCACAGACGTTTCCCCTGCAGCATAAACCTTCGTACCAGGAACTGACAGCACGGATAACAGCAGCAATGGAAGCAGTACAGCTAAAATGATGGAAGATATTCTTTTCATATCGTCACCTCTCTGCTGAAATTATAGCATGCGGCAGATTATCGGATGCTTCCGTCTCGCTCATTAATTGCTGTACGCTGCAGCAGGCATGCAGACAGTCCCTGCGCATTAGCGAGCGGCCGGTACTTAAGCACCGTAAAGAGCAAAAAAGGCCACCATTCATCAACTGTATTGTGATGAATGGCGGCCTTTTTTGTGATTGGTGCTTTAGTACCGCTGCCAGCGAGGTATAGCGCAAGCGTGCCAGGGACGTCTGCATGCCTGCTGCTGCGGTAACGGCAATTACCTCACGCCTTCTGCGCCTTCGCCTTCGATGCCTTTGCCGTCTTGGACGGGGCGTTCACCGTGAAGTCTTCCATTGTGCGGTAACGCTTCAGTTCGTCCTGGATCTCCGCTTCATGAGGCAGGAAGCGCTGCTGTGTATGCAGCTCGATCTCCCTTGCGTGGGCGAACTTGCCCATCATGGTCAGGCGGTTCTTGTTGTCTTCAGGCCATACATAGGTGAGTTTGCCGTCCTTGTCGAAGGACACTTTGCCGATTCGGCCGCAGATCGCGCACTCGACGTAATCCCTGCCGGGCTTTGCGATCATGAGGCTCTGGTGGCAGCCGGGGCAGGCTTCGCCGTCATCCATTTCGCCGAGCCACTTGTTCTCCCAGTCTTTCTGGGGGTTCAGAACAGCATGGCCGACGTTTTCGCCGAGGAACTTCGCGCGGATCATGTAATCTTCACGCATAAGCGCTTCGCCGGGATCGGCGACCTGGTAGACGTTCAGGTTATCGACGACATTGGTCTGTGCCGAGAAAGTTGTGGTGTAAAGGGTAGCCAGTCCGAGGGATGTCCAGTTCTCGGTAAGGGCGCCGCCAACGGAGATCAGTCCGCCCGGACGCTGTTTGACACGGCCTTTTGCCCAGTCCGGGATACCGCCCTGTTCCCACATGGCGAGATCCATCTTGGGTCCGAAGACGCGGTCGCGGAAGTCGGTCACGACGCCGCAGGGTGAGAGTGACCATACGGGAGCGCCGAGGATATATCCGTCACTGTCCAGGAACTTCTCTGCAAGCCACGGTCCGTCGTCCTTTAAGATACAGGCTTCAGGGCCTTTCACATAGCAGGGTCCGCGGAGGCAGTCCTTGCAGGGACGCAGGTCGCATTCGTGCAGGCGGATCAGTTCGCAGTCTATGCCCATTTTAGCGATCGCTTCCAGTGCGATCTTGACATAGATCTCTGTATTGCCGCCCCTCCTGCCGGCTGTAAAAGCAACAACTTTTTTTCTTTTTTCGCTCATTCAATCCCCTTTTCCCTCTGAATACGATTCAGAGAACGATACATTATAGAATAGCTTTATTTTATCATAGTTGTCACAGGAAAGCAGGGACATGAAGTTGCGGTAAGTAAGCCGTCAAAGTATAATTATACTTACCGAAAACTGCGGGTATTTCGTTTAAATATATATAATTTCTATAACGGAGCTTAGATAAATGAGCATATTTAATGTCCTTTCCCTGTTGGGCGGCCTGGCCATGTTCCTGTACGGAATGAGGCTGATGGGAGACTCTCTGAAAGAGAATTCTTCCGGGGCTCTGAAGGCTGCGATGGAGAAAGTGACGAATAATCCCTGGGTGGCATTTCTTACCGGTATGCTGATCACGGCGGTCATCCAGTCATCCACGGCAACGATCGTCATCACTTCCGGCCTTGTAGGTGCGGGGATCCTGACGCTTCATCAGTCATTGGGCATTATTATCGGCGCGAACGTCGGTACGACGATCACCGGCCAGATCATCCGTCTGCTGGACCTGGATACGGGCGGTGCGGCATCATGGCTCAAACTTTTCCAGCCGTCCACACTGGCGCCCCTGGCGCTGATCATCGGCATGTTCCTGATCATGGGCGGGAAGAAACTCAAGAACGCACAGTCTGTCGGCAATATCGCCATCGGGTTCGGCGTTCTTTTTTCCGGACTTCTGAACATGACGAGTGCAGTGGCGGTGCTGTCGCAGTCGGGCCTGGTCGAGAGGCTGTTTTCAGGACTCGGGAACAACCCTCTGATCGGCTACCTGACCGGTGCCGGCGTAGCCTTCGCCCTGCAGAGTTCTTCCGCGACGATCGGTATCCTGCAGGCCTTTTCCGCGACGGGCCTTCTAACCTTCAAGGCGATCTACGCGCTGATCGTCGGCGTTTATCTCGGTGACTGCGTCACGACGGCTATCGTCTGTTCCATCGGCGCGAAACCGGAAGCCAGGCGTGTCGGTATCGTCAATATACTGTACAATCTGTGCAAATCCGCCCTCGTCCTGATCGCGGTGACGGTCATTCACAAGCTTGGGCTGATCGACGGGTTATGGGACAGGACGGTCAATTCCGGTATCATCGCGAATACCAATACCATATTCAATCTGGGCTGCGCCCTCTGTCTTTTCCCTTTCCTTAACACATATGAAAAACTCAGCCGCAGGATCGTGAAGGACGAGAACTCTGCGGACGCGGTGACGGCTGCCGTTCCGGAGGTCGCGGAACTCAACCGCGTCTTCTTCAATACGCCGGCGCTTGCCCTGGGCAGTCTCTATGACGTCCTTTTGAAGATGCTCACTCAGGCCAGGTCCAATCTGGACAGTTCTTTCCGGATGCTGGTCCAGTTCAGTGAAGAGGATATGAAAAAGATCGAGGCGGGAGAAGACGCCATCGACGGGATGACGGATGCCTGCGGCAGGTACCTGGTCGAACTCTTGCCGAACTTAAAGAGCGACTATCATGTATCGGTCCTGAATCAGTATTATAAGGTCAATTCGGAGTTCGAGCGTCTCGGCGACCACGCCGTCAATATCGCGGATATAGCGGAAGGCATGGCCAACAACAATACGAGGTTTTCAGCCGATGCCGAATTCGAACTGTCAGTCCTGGAGGAGCATATCGGGGAGATACTGGATAAATCGGACCTCGCCTTCAGAAAAAGGGATGTCCAGGCAGCGACGGATATCGAACCGCTCGTACGTTCCTGCAGCGAGCTCATCGAACAGATGAAGAAGAATCACTTAAAGAGAATGAGCAGAGGGATCTGCAGCCTGTTTGCCGACGCGAGTTTTTCCAACCTGCTGATGGAATTCAAGCGGATCGCGGATATCTGTTCCAACATCGGTATCGCCACTGTCATCAGGGTAAGGCCGGAACTGGCCGACCATGAGCATCTTTATTACGAGAGCCTTCAGACCAGCGGTGAAGAAGCCTTCATGAATGTCTTCAACGCCGCGCATGACAAGTATTTCGGCATGCTGGAACAGAGGTCGGAGGCCATCGCGCAGGCCCAGGCGGAAGCGGAAGCCCTGGCTGTTGAAACGAATAAGGATAAAGAGACCAAAAAGGCAAAGAATAAAGATAAGGATAAGCAGAAAGACAAGAACAAGGATAAAGAGAAAAACAAGGAAAAGGACAAAGGAAAAGGGAAGAAAAAAGATTAAGGCCCTGTATATCTATAGATCATCAGAAAAACGGCTGCCCATCTCAGGATGAGGCAGCCGTATATCTTTAAAGCAGTCTGATCAGTGTCTGTGTATCTTCTTTGGATGTAGCCCAGCTGGTGGCAAAGCGTATGACTGTATGTTCATCATCGTACTTTTCCCAGAAGCTGTACATGACTTTATCCTGCAGCAGCGCGAGTTTTCTGTTGTCAAATACAGGGAAGACCTGGTTGGTGGGAGAAGCGAAGCAGAGACTGTACCCTCTGTCTTTGAGCGCTTCCCGGATCATGTCCGCGCATTCTATCGCGGATCTTCCGATCTGCAGATACAGGTCATCGGTAAAGAGCGTATCGAACTGGATCCCGAGGATCCGGCCTTTGGCCATCAGCGCGCCATGCTGCTTGATCATGGTGAAAAAGTGCGGGATCTGTCCCGGATCGGGAATGACGACGGCTTCCCCGTAGAGAGCGCCGCATTTGGTGCCGCCGATATAGAATACATCGCACAGCACGGCGAGATCCTTCAGAGTCAGTTCGTTCGCGGGACAGGCAAGGGCATAGGCCAGCCGTGCCCCGTCCAGATACAGGGGCATTTTATATCTGTCGCAGACAGCGCGCAGTTCCTTCATCTCGGCCAGGGTATACAGAGTGCCTGACTCAGTCGGATGGGAGATATAGACCATGCCGGGCATGACCATATGGTCATGGTTGTCATCGTTGTAAAAAGTGCTGCAGAAACTGTCTACGTCCGCTGCCGAAAGCTTTCCGTCATAACCGGGTACGGTAAGGACTTTGTGGCCTGTATGTTCAATGGCACCCGCCTCATGCTGGCTGATATGGCCGCTGTCAGCGGAAATGACGCCCTGGTAGGGCCGCAGTACGGAACTGATGACGACGGCGTTTGCCTGCGTCCCGCCCGCCAGGAAATGGACAGCGGCATCTTTTACACCGCAGGCGGTCCTTATCTTTTCCATTGCGCTTTCGCAGAAGGGATCCGTCCCGTAGCCGGAAGAGTGCATAAGGTTGGTATCCTGCAGAGCTTTCAGTACCAGCGGATGGGCACCTTCCATATAATCGGAAGCGAAGTAAAGCATGGAGCTGTTTTCTGCCCGGTCATTCGTATTCTGGTTCATTCGCTGTGTCCTTTCTCCTGATTCAGTCTGTGAATTTGCACAGGAGTAATCATAACATATCTGTGCCGGATTGCGTGACAGAAACGGGGCATAATGGTAAGATACCTTAAAATACGTTGCACAGGGCACCTGTTCCGGATACGGCAGGATATTGAACGGAGATCATAAAATGGCGGACACAACGAAAAGTACGGCACAGATGACCGCGGACGAGCGCCTCGAAGCGGCCAGGCAGAAAAGATACGTTTACATGACACAGACGCCGATGAAAAAGCTGATCCTCCAGCTCTCGGTGCCGACCATCATCAGTATGATGGTCACAGGGCTTTACAATACCGCCGACACTTTCTTTGTCGGCAGGATATCCACGCAGGCGACGGCAGCCGTCGGCATCGTTTTCCCGATCATGACGCTGATACAGGCGACCGGGTTCTTCTGCGGTCAGGGATCGGGAACGTTCGTATCCAGAAAGCTCGGGGCAGGTGAGATCAAAGAAGCGAATGAAATGGCCGCGACGGGTTTCACGCTGGCACTTCTTCTGGGCTTTTGCTTCAGCATACTGGGCTTTGCGTTCATGCGGCCCATAGCACGGTTCCTCGGCGCAACGCCGACCCTGATCGACGATACGATCAGGTATATGCGCATCATCCTGATCGGTTCACCGTACATGATGGCCCAGCTGGTCGTGAATAACCAGCTGCGTTTCCAGGGCAGCGCGGTCTACGCGATGGCAGGACTTGTGTCGGGAGCTCTTCTGAACATAGGGCTGGACCCTCTGTTCATCTTTATTTTCGGCATGGGCGTATCCGGTGC
The DNA here is from genome assembly GCA_017474455.1 of Lachnospiraceae bacterium. GTDB lineage: Bacteria > Bacillota > Clostridia > Lachnospirales > Lachnospiraceae > CAG-791. Next base: position 16,259 of record JAFVHP010000036.1, on the reverse strand, counting down.
CGCGCTGGCTACGATACTGAGCCAGCTGGTCTCCTTCGTGATCCTGCTGATCGGCAGCTACCGCGGGCCCAATATCCATATCAACTTCAAAAACGTCCGTTTTACAAAATACTATCTGCTGCATATTCTTAACGGCGGCGCGCCTTCCTTCGCAAGACAGGGGCTGGCCAGCGTTTCCACTATCCTTTTGAACACCACGGCCGGCGCATACGGCGGCGATGCCGCCATAGCGGGCATGTCCGTCGTCGGCAGGATCATGTTCCTGATGCTCTCGGCCCTCCTGGGATTCGGCCAGGGCTTCCAGCCCAGCTGCGGCTTCAACTACGGCGCGAAACTCTATAAACGTGTCCGGGAAGGCTACTGGTTCTGCGTCAGGCTCGGATTTATTATCCTTCTCTGTGTCTCTGTTCCCGCGTTCATCTTTGCGCCGCATATCATTGCCTTCTTCAGGAACGACCCTGACGTCATTGCCGTCGGCAAGGTCGCGCTGCGGTTCCAGAGCAGCATTTTCCCGCTGAGCGCATTCACCATCATCAGCAATATGATGACCCAGTCCATGGGAAAGGGCGTACGGGCGACGCTCCAGTCGGCGTGCCGGTCCGGCCTGTTCTTTATACCGTTTATCCTGATCCTGCCCAGGTTCTTCGGCCTGCTCGGTGTTGAGATGACCCAGACCTGTTCGGATCTGTGCACGTTCCTTATCACGATCCCGACGACGTTGCCGCTGCTTATGCAGATGAAAAAAGCGGAGGAGGAGAACGCATGATACAAGTATTGAACAGCCTGCCAATGTATATTATCTGCGGCCTGATCATCCTGTTCGTCGCCGCAGTCTGTATAATCTTTATGATCCGGGCGTACCGCGCGGGGAAAAGCATCGGTATGGATGAAAAGGTGCTGAAAAGGGCGGTCACTTCCAGCGTCACCTTCTCTATCCTTCCCAGTGTCGGTATCCTTCTCGGCGTGATCGCGCTGTCCGGCAGTCTCGGCACACCGTGGCCGTGGCTGCGCCTGTCTGTGATCGGCGCGCTGCATTATGAGACCCAGGTAGCCCAGGGCGCTGCGGAGCAGGTAGGCCTTTCGTCGCTGTCCGCGGCCCAGATGACACCGTCTGCCTTTACGACGATCGCGCTCCTGATGAGCATCTGCATCATGTGGGGAATGATCCTTTCCGTCCTGTTCAATAAGGCGTATCTCAAGAGACTGGGCAGCGGAAAAAAGAAAGACGGCACAGGTGCCGGTGAAGCAGCGGATACCGTAAAAGACAAAAAGAAGCAGAGCTTCGGGGACGCTGCCATGATCGCCATGTTCATCGGACTGGTCAGCGCGTATATCGGCAGTTATATCGGCGGATTTGTATCGGGCAAAGGCCGGTTCACCTTCCGCGGGGATCTTACGCCGATCATCGTAGCCGCCGTCGCCGCGGCTGTCATGGCAGTCTTTACGTACCTTTCGGAGAAGAAACATATGGTATGGCTGGAAAGCTTCTCGATCGCCGGCAGTATGCTGATAGGGATGCTGGCCGCGATCCTTTTCGGATAAGCTGGGATAAGGGGGCTGAAAGTAATGGAAAGATCAAAACAGGATCAATTCGAAAGCTATAATGCGCGTACGCATCTGCTGGGGCGGATATGTTCTGTGGTCACCCTCGTCCTGCTGGTCGGCGCGCCCTTCTTGATCGGGACATATCTCGGCGGCATGCCTGAAATGCCTGCCGTATTGAAAGGTTTCCTGGCCGTCGGGATCGTCTGGACCGTATCCAGCATCGTGGAATTTCTGGTCTATACGCCGATGCTCGGCGCGGGAGGCGGGTATCTTGCCTTCATTACAGGCAACCTGATCAACATGAAGATACCCTGCGCGATGAACGCGCGCGAGATCGCGGGTACCAGTTCCGGCACGCCCGAGAACGAGATCATTTCCACGCTGTCGATCGCGGCGTCGTCCCTGGTGACGATCGTCGTCCTGGCAGCCGGGGTACTGCTGCTGGTACCGCTGCAGCCGCTGCTGCAGAGTCCCGTACTGCAGCCCGCGTTCGAAAACGTAGTGCCTGCGCTGTTCGGCGCCATGTCCTATATGTATTACCGCAAGAACCTGAAGCTGGCGCTGTTCCCGCTCGTTTTCATGAGCGTTCTGTTCATCCTTGTCCCGTCCCTGATCTCCCAGACCAGCATAATGATCATACCGGCCGGCGCGCTGACGATCGCCCTGGCATACATGATCTGGAAAAAGCACGGGACCATTCTTTCCAAAGATATCGGGAGATGATATGAAACTGCTGCTTATTCTGCCCATTGCGGCCGGGATCATCCTGGCCGTCTGCGCACTGCTTTTACTGGCCGCGCTCGTCAGGACCCTTCTTACGCCTTCAAAGGTATCATCCTATAAAGCGCCCGAGGCCGACGAAAGGGCCATGGGCTACGCGCGGAAGCTGTCGGAGATGATCCGCTGCGAGACAGTCTCCCATGACGGCATGCACGAAACGGAGAAATTCCTGGCCTTTCATAAAGTGCTGGAGGAGCTGTTTCCCCTGGTACATCGGGAACTGGAAAAGACACAGATCGACGGGAACCTGCTCTTTTACTGGGCAGGAAAAGATCATTCCAGGCCTCTGGTCCTCATGAGCCATCAGGACGTGGTGCCTGCGGAAGGAGAGTGGATCCATGATCCTTTCTCCGGCGATATCGCGGACGGGAAAGTCTGGGGACGGGGCGCGTCAGATACCAAATGCTCGGTCATGGGCTTTTTCCAGGCGGCGGAAGAGCTGCTTTCGGAAGGGTATGTCCCGCCTGTGGATGTGTATCTGTCCTCCTCCTGCACGGAGGAGTGGATGGGCGACGGCTGCCCGAAGCTGGTCGATGAGCTGGAAAGAAGAGGTGTAAGGCCCTGGCTCGTCGTTGACGAAGGCGGCGGCATCATCACCGACCCGGTCGGCGGCATCAAAGGCAATTTCGCCATGGCCGGCGTATTTGAAAAGGGCAAGGCCGACATAAAACTGAAGGCAAAGAGCAACGGCGGCCACGCCAGCGCTCCTTCCGCCCATTCGCCCATTGCCAGGTTATCCGCCTTTGTCAATGAGATCGAAACGAAGAATCCCTTCCGCAGGAAGATGCTGCCGGAAGTGCAGTCCATGTTCGAAACGCTGGCTCCGTACGCATCTTTCCCGCTGAAGCTGGTATTCGGCAATATGTGGCTGTTTAAACCGCTCCTTCTCATCGTCATGCCGAAAATATCCGCCCAGGCGGGCGCCATGCTAAGGACCACGATCGCGTTCACGATGCAGTCCGGTTCCGACGCTTACAACGTTATGCCGCAGGAGGCTACGCTGGGAGCGAATATGCGGTTCATTCCCCATCAGGGCATGGAAGAGAGCATTGCCGTCATCAGGAAACTGGCGGACAAGCACAGCCTGGATATGGAAGTCATGCATGCCGTCGATCCGTCAGAATCCGTGGATATCCATGGAGAGGCCTTCGGCCTCGTGCAGCGGGTGATAGGAGAGACCTTCCCCGGCCTGCCGGGCAGCCCTTATGTCATGACGGGAGCCACGGACGCCAGGTTCTACCAGAAGATATGTGACAATGTCGTCCGGTTCGCGCCGGTCATCTACGGCCCCGAACAGATGAAGGGCATGCACGGTCTCAATGAGAATATCGAATACAACTGTCTGCCTGGATGCGTGGATTTTTATAAGAATCTGATCAGGGCGATGTAAACCGTTTTATGTTATAGAGGCAGATCAGCATTACAAGGATCATGGCGCCTTCGAAGAGAACGGTAGCCCTTTTGTCGTTCAGTCTTTTGTTGATCATACTGCCGGTCTCGCTTCCCAGAATACCGGCGAGGATCATGCCTGTCAGAACAGCAGGAATAACGGGCGGGACATTGCCTGTGAAAAGCTGCAGCAGCAGGGAGGCAAGCTGACTGATCAGAATGATATAAAGGCTGTTCTGGGCTGCTGTTTTCGTCGGCATGGAGAAGAAGAGGAACAGGACCGCCATATTGAAAGGCCCCCCACCGATACCGAGAAATGAACCGAGCATACCGAGTGCCAGGCCGATCAGTATGATCAGGACGGGATGGCTGACATGCATGCTCCTGATCCTGTCTTTGCGGAGAGTATAAAGAAAAGTAGCAAAGGTCGCCAGAAGCAGGAGAAATGCCTGTATGCCTCCTGCCGTGTCCGGATCGGCAAAAAGGCGTTCTGCTGCTGAAAAGCACGCTTTTCCCATGATGCCTCCGACTGCGGCACCGGCCGCCAGCGGCGTCGACGTTTTCAGGTCGACCTGCGATTCTTTTTTAATCGCCCCTTTTCCGATGGACCAGAAGGTCATGCCGAGCACTGTGCATCCGGAAAGAAAGTTAATGGTGGCGACGCTCATAATGCCGAGGGAGTCAAGAACGGGTTTGATAATGACTCCTCCGCCCATTCCGCAGATCCTGCCGATTATACATGCAAAAAAAGATACCGCGAAGAAAACGATATACATGGTTTAGCCCTCTGTCCCTGAACAGTGTTGCAGATTAACTATACAACACATTCCGCCGGATCCAAAACAGATGGACCGGCGGAATGTGTCTGCATCAGTATTATCAGCAGTCCGGAATATTACTGTGCCGTTTTCCAGGCATCAAGCTGGACCTGGAAGGCATTGAGATAATCCTGCAGTCCTGCCGTCTCCAGTTTTGCCTTGTATTCATCGACTTCTTCCACGGTAGCGACGCCGGCATAAACGCGGTTCCTGTATTCGGTATTAACGGAACTGATCGCCGCGATTGTATTGGTGAGTTCAGACTGGTCTACCGAGAAACCGAGGAAAGGAGAGACCTCTGCTGCCTTCAGGGCTTCGAAGGCGACCTGTCTGAAATCAGCGCCGGAACCTTCCCAGGGATATACGTTGAAGTAGTTGCCGCAGAGGAAATCGGGCATGTGGTATTCAACGTTCTCAGCTGTCAGGCCTTCAGGATATTTCGCTTCGCCGTTTTCCACAACATAGTCTTCACCTTCGACACCCCAGAGGAGCAGGTTGGAAAGGGCGGGATCCGTGTAAAGGGCGTTCAGCCAGCGGACAGCAGCTTCGGGTTCTTCGGATGTGATCGGGACGCCAAGACCGAATCTCTGTACAAGACCTGTGTTCAGAGGAAGGATACCGAGGTCAAGGGCAACGAGTTCGCGGCCGGTATTGTTGCGCTTCTGCGCTTCGATGCCGATGGCACCGGAGTCGAAATCGGAGAAGCAGACGCCGGCTTTGAGCAGCTGGTCGCCGGTCTCAGTCGTAGTAAGGACATCCTTGTAGATATAGTCTTTGTTATAAAAGTCCCTGACCCTGTCTATATGCTTCAGCCAGGCTTCGTTGTCAAGAAGGCTGGAGACTTTGCCGGATTCATCTGTGAAAACAACGCTGAAGCTGTCGCCGAGGGTATCATAGGAGATCCTGTCCGCAAAAGCGTCTTCACCGTACAGATTTCCGAATACAGTGAAAGAAGTACCGATAGGAGCGAAATCATAGTTTTCTTTGATCTTTGCCATTAATTCATCGACTTCGGTGAAAGTCGTCATGTTCTTTGCAAAGTCCTTCATACCGATTTCATCCAGGATATCTTCCCTCATCAGAAGAAATGCGGAATTGGCATAGTTGCGGTATGCGGGGACGCCGTAGATTCTGCCGCCTACGGAGAAGGCTCCGATATAGTCGCCTACCAGTTCCATCATTTCCCTGGCATCGCTTTCAATGTATTCTGTGATATCCAGAAGCTGATGGTTGGAATAAAGTGTGTTAAAGTCTGAAGGGGGCGCTACGAATACACTGCAGACGTCAATAGCCTCGCCGCCGGCGATCGCCATGCTGAGCTTTGTACCGTAGTCACCGGCGCCGGCAAAGGTCACATTGCCGATCCTGACACCGCAGCTTTTTTCTGTGATCTCGTTCATCGCGTCGATGACCTTCTGGCCGTTCATGCCTTTGCCATACATATCGAGGAGCATTACGCTGATCTCATCGACTTCGCCGTCCCATTCTGCACCAGTTTCGTCTGCTTCCGCTGCAGGTTCCTCATCGGGCACGGCTTCTTCAGCGGCTTCTTCCACAGCGGCAGCGGCTTCCTGTGCCGGAGCCTGTGTGCTCTCTGCGGCGGTTTCCCCGCAGCCTGCGAATACGGATGCTGCCAGGATCGCTGTCATGATTGCTGCTAACACCTGTTTCCTTTTCATTACTGTCCTCCTTTTGATCGTTCGTGACATGTTGTATATAACAGTTACAGAATCTCTTTTTAACAGCTGCGTTTATCTGAAACCGTAGCGCTCATACAGCTCTGCAGGAGCGTCGTTTTCATCCAGAAATTGAATAATGGCTGCCTTCATGCGGGCAATGACTGTGGGATCCGCAATAGCTTCCGATGCATCAGGATCTTTTTCAAGATCATACAGATTGCTGCCGAAGGAATTCGTATCGCCCATACTGTCTTTCTTCAGGATCTTCATCAGCCGACAGTCTTTGGTAAAGGAGAATGGCTCCGCCAGCGTGATGTCCCGGAGTTCTTCGGGAGAGAAGATCGCACGCATATGGGTGGGCATCAATGTGTACTCATAAGCAGGCATTTCCGGATGTTCGGCTGCATGCATATATACATACCGGCCGTCCGTTACATCGATCTGGCTGCCGTGATAGCCGAAGACAGCGTATTCCCTGACAGGCTGATCATCCGTCAGGACCGGTTCCAGATCATGGCCGAGCATATCCTTCGGGATCTTAAGGCCGAAGAAGGAGAGGAGCGTAGGCGCAATATCGATCGTCTGGACCAGGGACTGCCGCGTCTGTCCGCCGAGCTCAGGATGCCTGGGATCATAGATGAACAGGGGAGTGTGGCTGATCTCATCGAACAGCGGCATGGAGGTCTTGCCCCACCAGCCGTGCTCGCCAAGCAGGAAGCCGTGGTCGGTATTGATGATGAGCATCGTATCCTTCCACATGTCATGACTGTCCATGAAGTCGAGGACCATGCCGAGATAGCGGTCACATTTGGATACCAGGGCAGCATAGACTCTGCGGACATGCCTGACTGTTTCCTCACTCTCTTCAACAGGGCTGTAGGGCGGCCAGTCGTCATTGGCATCTCCTGTGAAACTGTCGGGATATAATGCTCTGTCTTCCTTCAGCACGTAGAAGGGCTCATGAGGATCGAAGGTCTCGATCTGCAGGAACCAGTTGTCTTCATCATGGTTATTGCTAAGGAACTCAAGTCCGGCAGAGAAAGTAACGGCCTGGGAGGTTTTTTCTTCCGTATCCATATAGCGGCGGTTCCGCTCGTCATGGGCGTACCACTGCTGGATCTGCGGCCAGGCTTCGATCATTCTCTTTTTACCTTCGAAGATGGTCTCCGGGTTGGCAGAGACCTTCAAGTCCGCCTTCCAGAGGTCGCCTTCCTGTCCGCGGGATATCTCCCAGGAATTGTACCGGTTGTGATAGGTTGCTCCTCCGTCTTCCCAGTAATGCTGATGATCGCTGACGAGATGTGTATAAATGCCGTTCTGCTTCAGGATCTGCGGCATGGAGTCGTCATAAGGCTCGATCGGCCCCCAGCTGCGGTGCAGGAAATTGGCCCTGCCTGTATGGAGCTCGCGCCTCGCGGGCATACAGGGCATGCTGCAGACATAGGAGTTCTGGAACTGGACACAGCGTTTGGCCGCCCGCAGGAAATTCGGCGTCTTTGTCCAGTCACAGCCATAGGACTGCAGGTATTTCCGATTCAGTGAGTCGTACATTACCATGATCGCTCTCATATGTTTATCTCCTTCGTTATTTTGTTTCGGAACATTCGCCAGTCTGTTAGCGAACAATCGTCGGCTCAATAATGAAAACGTTTACATTTTGCGGCAAATAAAAACGGTTCATACTTTGACGGAGGATATCGATCCTCTGTCATAGAAGACCGGATGGAAGTCTGCCTGCCTGGGTGCTGAATCCGGATCCTTGATCCGCTCAAGCAGGAGCCTTGCAAGTTCACGTCCCATTTCTCTGGAAGGCACAAGGGCGGAACTGATATTTGCGGTTAATGCAAGCTGCTCCTGGCTGTGAACGACTCCTGCAACCGAAATGTCCCCCGGTACAGCAAGTCCCAGTGAAGCAAAGGAATACAGGAGGCGGACAGTATTGATATAGAGATCGGAAAAACTGGCTGTAATGCGGTTCTTATGGATATTCTTTTCAATACTGGCTTTCAACATGCTGTCACTCGTAAAGGCGGCATGGTCTGCGAAGGTGATCTCCATATCGCTGTAGTGTTTTTTTAATTCCTTCAGGATCCCGGACAGCCTTATATCTGAAGATATCCCGGTATAAAGGATCTGCCGATGGCCTGCTTCCAGCAGCTGCAGAAGGATATTGCGCATGTACTCCGTATAGTGTGCATATACGTTGATATCACCGCTGTTGATCCGTTCGCCCGCGTAGGTAAACGGAAACCTGGCTGAGCGCAGGCTGTCCAGCCCTGCCTGAAAAGCTTTATCACCATTGACGTGCAGAAATATCAGCCCATCGACCCTGTTCTGTTCAACGTATTTCAAAAATCCGGCTTTTGAACCGGCTGATCCTGTTTCGGTATCGTTGATCAGGTACAGGCTGTAACCTGTTCCATTCAGCTGATCCGTCACGCCGCGCATCAGCTCCAGAGTATAGCCTTCCGAGAACAGATTGCTGTAGTTTCCGGCTTTGTCGGCCGGGTAGAACAGGCCTATCGTCTGTGTCGTCCCGCCGACGAGCGCCCTGGCATTCTGGTTAGGCTCGTAATGATAGAAATCCATCGCTTCTCGGACGCGTACCAGAGTAGCCGGCTTTACGTTGCCCTTGTTATTGAGCACACGTGAAACGGTTGCTATCGAAACATCCGCCCTCTTTGCTATGTCTTTGATGGAGATCTGTGTCATCTGCCCTGACCGTTTCCTTTGCCGGAATCACTTTCATGTGTTATTTACATTATCCAGAGGTAATACTCTTCTGAAAATGTAAACGTTTACATTAAAGATTTTACTTCACTACGTCATGAATGACAATCCGCAATAATAAACAAATCGGGGATGCATATTTGTGGATTATTTACAATGTCTTTGATTTGACGGGGACAGTGAAATGCAGTAAAAACGAAGTAACAGTCAGCTTTACGCAGCAAGAGACAGGAAGGAGGATATTATGCCGGCCATCAGTGTACTCATAAAACCTGCATCCGGAAACTGTAATATGCATTGCGATTACTGCTTCTACTGCGATGAAATCCGCAAGCGGGGGCAAAGCTCATACGGAATGATGTCCCTTCCTACTCTGAAGAATGTGATAAAGCGCACACTGATGCGGGCGGAAGGAAGTTATTCCATCGCTTTCCAGGGCGGCGAGCCGACGCTCTGCGGGCTGGACTTCTTCCGGGAAATGACGGGGTATGTGGAGAAATACAACCGGAATAATGTCAGTGTATCCTATGCGCTGCAGACCAACGGGTACGCCATTGATGAGGCCTGGGCCGCTTTCCTGAAGGAGAAAGGTTTTCTGGTAGGCGTTTCAGTCGACGGGACTGCAGCGATCCACAACGCTTACCGGCATGGCAATGACGGCGGAGACAGCTATGCGCATATCATGCGTACTGCGGAACTCTTTGACAGATATGGCGTTGATTATAACATCCTCACCGTCGTACACAGGAAAACGGCGGAGAACATCCGGCAGATCTACGCGGATTACATGGCACGCGGCTGGAACTATATGCAGTTCATCGCCTGCCTGGATCCCTTAAATGAGCCCCGCGGACAGAAGGAATATTCGCTGACGCCGCAGCTGTACGGCCGCTTCCTGATCGATCTGTTCGAACTGTGGTATGCGGATTATCGGCGCCGGAACGCACCGTATATCCGTCAGTTCGATAATTACCTTATGATGCTGCGCGGTTTTCCCCCGGAAGCATGCGATCAGATCGGGACCTGCGGGATACAGTATGTCGTGGAAGCGAACGGGAGCGTATATCCCTGCGATTTCTATGTGCTGGATGAATACAGGCTGGGAAACTTCAATGATGATCTGCTCCCGGCGATCGACGAAGCCCGCAGGCAGATAGGCTTTGTGCAGGCTTCTAAGGATAAGCCGGAGATGTGCCGCAACTGTGAATGGTATGAACTCTGCCGCGGAGGCTGCCGGCGATGCCGGTATACGGCATTTGACGTAAACTCTGCCAAAGAAGCCGCAGGACCCGCATGTGAGGAAGGACTGAATTACTTCTGCGAGAGCTATAAAATGTTTTTCGAAGCCTGCGGGGAACGGCTTTTTGAGATGGCGCGGGGAAGATGAGCTGCCGCCCGGCAGAGATTTAAGGCAGAGCCGCCGTAAGGGCAGCTTTTCTTTACAGTTCTTCTGGTCGTATGGCTTCTTCCGCGGCTTTTTGCACCAGGTCCTTCCGGACGATGAACCACATGGTCAGGACCGGGATGGAAGCCAGGATCCAGGAAAGCGGTGATTCTATGGAAGCGCCGATGAATTCCAGGCGGGGGATGATGACAAAGGCGGACAGGATCCTTGCGCCCAGTTCCATAAAACCTGCGATCGTCGGGACCATCGTATGGCCCATTCCCTGCAGGGCCAGCCTGTACAGAAGAAGGATGGACAGGATCGGATAGAGAACGCCGTGGACCCGCATGAAGAGCTGGGATTTTTCCAGTATCTCCGCGCTGGCGCCGCTGCCGATCACGAGCATGACCAGGTATTTCCCGACGAACCACATGACCGCGCCCAGGGCGGCCGAAAGGCAAAGCGACAGGACGAGCGTCTGGTTCAGGCCCTGCAGGATGCGGCGGTATTTTTTCGCGCCGAAGTTCTGACCTGTATAGGTCGCTACTGCCATGCTGACGGCGGAGATAGGGCCGATCGCGAAGAATTCAAGCTTGCCGGCGGCCGCGTAGGCGGCTATGGACGCGGTACCCATATTGTTGATGGCGAACTGGATCGCTACGCCGCCCAGACTGATCAGGCTCGACTGAAAGCCGATCGGCAGGCCGAGGCCGAGGCTCTGCCGGATCATCTCCCTGTCCGGTTCGAAGCGGAATCCCTTCAGTGAAAGGAAAGGCATTTTTTTCAGGATACGCCTGTGACACAGCAGTGCCGAGATCCCCTGCGCGAGCACGGTAGCCAGTGCCGCGCCGCGGACACCCAGGGGCGTCAGAAATACGAATACAAGATCCATGACGATATTGAGCCCCGAAGCGATCAGAAGATAAATGAACGGCGACCGGCTGTCGCCCAGTGCACGGAGCGTGTTCGCCAGGAAGTTGTAGAACATGGAGCACAGGATGCCGAGAAAGATGATCTGCTGGTACTGCAGGGCATAGTCGAATATATCGGCCGGTGTATGCAGGAGCCGCAGCGCGGCCCCGCCGAAGAGGAGCCCTATGGCGCTTAAGATGACGGCACAGATCACGGAGAGCAGGAGATTGTGCGCATACTGTTTCCGGATGCCCTCATAGTCTTTGGCACCGTATTTCTGAGCGACTGCGATGGCCAGGCCGTTCGTCATCCCGTTGTTGAAGCCAAGGATCAGGCCGTTGAACATCATCGTGGCGCTGACACCTGCAAAGGCGGCGACGCCAAGGCCGCGGGAGACGATCATAGAGTCCGCGGTACTGTAAAACTGCTGGAAAAGATTGCCCAAAAAGAGGGGCAGCATGAACTGCAGGATCAGCCGTACAGGACTGCCTGTCGTCATATCGATATTTTTCTTTCCTTTGTCGGTGCTGTCCGGAGAAGTTTTCGATGAGGCTGTTTCTGCCATGGATATTATCCTTTCTGAGTCCGACGGTGCCATTATATCACAGCCGCGGACAGACGGCGCCATTTACGGGAGCTTTCCTTTTACGACCTGTATCCGCGGGCGTAAAAAAACTGTGCGGATAACGGTGATCCGTATCCGCACAGCGAAAAGATCTGTTTGGTTTTCAGTGCTGGAAACTGTGTGTGGGAATGTTATTCCCCGGGTTCCTCGGCAGGTTCCACGACAGTTTCCTCCTCATCGGCGGCAAAGCCTTCTATATCCTCGAGCAGGCTGTTCAGGCGGTCGACGGATTCATCCGCTTCCTGCTGCTTTTCGGACCAGAAATCCCTGTTCTCCGTAAAGCCTTTCTCTTCCGACTGGGCAGCTTCTTCCGCTACTTTTTCCTTAACTGCGTTCAGGGAAGCCTGGATCTCTTCGGCAGCGGCAGTGAGTTCATTGACTGTCAGCTGGAGTTTTTCGTTGACTTCACCCGCGGTGGCCAGGGCTTCTTTCGTGTCGAACAGTTCGGCTTTGGCCGCGGTCAGCTCGGCCCCGATGTTTTCCAGGTCAGTCTGCAGGGCGGAGATATCGTCCCTGGCGGCGGCAAGTTCGCCTGTCACTGCGTCCAGTTCGTTCCGGGATGCCTCCAGTTCAGACTGCGCAGTGTTATATTCCGTCTGGAGCTGTCTTACGGCATTCTCAAGGTCGATCACGGTCCCGTTCGCACGGCTGAGCCTGCCGTTATCGGCAATTTTGACGGCGGCAATTATGATCAGGAACAGCGCGCAGAGGACAGCGAGCCCGATCAGCCATTTCGCGGTGTCACTGAGAGGTTTTTTCTCTTCACCGGCCAGCTCCGCTTCCGCAGCGGCGGCAAGTGCCGAGCCGGCGGCATCTTCAGCTGCGTCTTCCTCAGGATCTTCATCAGCATCTTCCGCGGGATCCCCCGTGACGTCTTCAAGGACCTCTTCGGCGTCTTTGGCCGCGTCTTCTATGATGCCGGCAGCCTCTTCGGCTGCTTCGTCCGCAGTGTCTTCGATCAGTTCAAATCCGGCAGCTGCTTCATCCACAGTTTCCGCAGCGGCTTCTTCAATGTTTTCTACAGCTTCATCCAGTACTTCACTGACCGTACCGGCAGCGTCTTCTGCAGCTTCAGCCACAGTATCGGCAATTACTTCCGGAATATCTTCCGCCGCGGTCTCGGCAGCGGCAATCACTTCTTCGGGAGCGGGTCCGGAAGGATCAAATGCTTTGGACTTTTTACCCATACCACATGCTCTCCTTTACTAGTAATCTACACAGACGGCCAACGTATGGCAGCCTTACCTGCAGCTGTTCTCATCAGGTCAGCAGGATTATTGCCTCATACAAAAATTATAGCATTTGGGCGTATCCCGGACAATTGATTCATCATGTGCAGGGCAGGTTTCAGGAGAGCCCGGAACCCTTACAGTTCCTCTGCCTTCAGTCCGGTCAGGGCCTGGCAGGAGACTTCAAGATTGCCGTTCCTTTCGCGGATACTGTCCATCATTTTCTGCACGGACGCGCCGGCTTTCATCCTGATCCGATAAGAAAGTTTATATACGCTGCCCATTTCCGCCGTCCTTACCTGGAGCAGTTCGCTGCTGTCGGTATATGTGTTCAGTATGCTGTCAAATTCACCTTCGAAATGCAGGGATTCGGGGACAGTTATCTTTAGTGTACGGTCTGTCAGTACGCCCAGCCCGGCTGCGGCATTGAGTATGATATCAAGGACAGCCATGATAAGTACAAAAAGCACCGCGATCAGCACGTAGCCCATGCCGCAGGCAAGACCGGCAGCCATGGCCAGGAAAACGGCGGTGATCTCTTCGCCGCTGCCGGCCGCTGACCTGAACCTGACCAGCCCGAAAGCCCCGGCGACAGCGACGCCGGCACCGATGTTGCCGTTCACGAGCATGATGATCAGTTCGACGATGGCCGGCATCAGGCACAGGGTAATGGCAAAGCTTCTGGAGCAGCGGTTTACTTTCGAGAAGACAAACGCGATCAGGCAGCCTGTCAGTATGGCGCATATGGTCGAAACGAAGAAAGCAGGCGCTGTGACCGTTCCCTCGGGCAGTATCGTTGTGAATAATGAAGACATTTTTAACTCCTTTCCGGACCCTTTGGTCCGACCGGCCTGTTCTGTGACCGGATCATTTCTATCGTCATCTGCGATTCTAATCCGCGAACCTAAAAAGAACCTAAAGAATACGAAAAAAGGATTGACCCTGTTAGGCTAACAGGGTTTATTGTTATTACAGAAACAATATTCCGGATTATCTGAAAGGAGTATGATATGGCATTAAAAGTTGGACTGATACTGTATTCCGTACGTGAAGAGATGGCAAAGGATCCGTATGCGACCGTCAGGAAAGTCGGCGAGTGCGGCTACAAGTATATCGAGACCTGCAATCACAATGCGCAGAAGGACAACGGCTGCGGCTTCGGCGTTCCGGCAGAAGATCTGAAGAAGTCATTTGACGAATTCGGCGCACAGGTCGTTTCCGCCCATGTTTTCCCGATTGAATGGGCGAACCTTAAGGAAGTGGCGGCATATAACCGCGTTCTCGGCAACACGAATATCGTCAATCCCAACAGCCGGTTTTCGACCTACGATGATCTGATGAGCCAGCTGGAAGACTGGAATAAATGGGGCAGGATCCTGGCTGACGAAGGCATGCATATGCTTTATCACAATCACAACCAGGAGTTCAGGACCATTAACGGAAAGGCGATCGAAGATTATATCGTGGAGAATACCGATCCGGCTTATGTCTCCCTGGAACTTGATACTTTCTGGACGATGCGCGCAGGCCTTGACCCGGTCGAAGTCATTAAGAAATACGGGAAGCGGATCCGCCTTATCCATCAGAAAGACTTCGCATGGGACAGCCTCCAGCCGATCAACTTAAACGGACTTACTCCCGAAGAATGGGAGATGAAGGAAGGCGAATCCGTCGGCACCAACGGCGAGACAATGTACGATGAGAACGGGAATCTCCGCGCGATGCAGAATATGACCGACGAACGCAGGGAGCAGATGCGCATCCGCAATTCCTCCTTCACGGAGATCGGTTTCGGCATCATGCACATCCAGGATATCATCGACGCGGCAAACGAGTATTCCGAAGCGGAATACATCATTCTGGAGCAGGACTACACAAGGCTGCCCAGCCAGATCGACGGTATCAAAAAGAGTATGGAAGGATTTAAGAAGCTTACAGGCATCGAATGGTCATAAATCCGCTGCCGTAAAGTTCAGGTCCGTCTGATCAGTACAGGTCCGGTATGCGGAGATTATGCATACCGGACCTTTTTCTGCGCCGCGGGTACACTGTCCGCATAGGAATAGTGACTGATATAACGGCCGTTCTCTGATGCAAGCTGCAGATATCCCCTTCCGTACTTGGAAAAGGATACGGGGCGGATCTCAAGTTCGCTGAGCATCCTGGCTATTTCCAAAGGATAAGCACGGGCTATCTTCAGTTCCATAAGCCGCTGTCCCGGTTCAAGGATCCGGCGGACGGCAGGGCTGTCCGTCAGCAAAAGGGAATCCGTGCTCCAGACAATATCGGAATCAAAGGTGATCCGGAGGCCCGGATCCTGAAGGCCCGCCATGGCGATCCTTTTGTAAGAAATGCGCATGGCCGGCTCCAGAGCACCGTAACAGGCTCTCAGGTAATCGATCTCCCTTAAGATCTGCGAGCGATAATTTTCCGGGAGCGGTTCGCTGTCATAGAGATATCGGACAGCCTGCCGGTAGGGAACGGCTATCCTTCTTTTGTATACGATGCCGTCATACTTCTTCTTGATCTCGATGAAGACGTCCGTATCCTCGCCTGGCGTGCCGTAGCTGCGCAGCCGCAGCTTTTCCTTATAGGCCGGTTTGTCCAGCGACGTCCGGATCAGGGAGAAATCATCTGTGTCAAAGTATATGTTGTTTATGTCCGTCAGTCCGTAACCGTCCACGGCCGCGATCTGTAAGAGCTTCTCATACAGAGCGGTGTACTGCTCGTTATCCAGCAGGAATTTGATCTCTTTTCTTTTGAAAACGTCATTATACTGTGCCATGCGGCGCCTCCTTTTACTGCTTCTGATCATACTGCCTTAACCTAAAACGAAACTTAACGCCGCAGGAATTATCATCGACATTTGGAAAAAAGGATACGATAATAAAACCAGAGCTGCTCTCAGCAATATGAAGAAAGAAGAGTAAACAGTATGATCAAGAACAGGAGACCGCGGGTCGTCCGCGTGATCGGTCACAAAAATCCCGATACGGATTCCATATGCTCAGCCATAGCGTACGCGTATCTGAAGAACCAGATCAGCGATACGCCACATGAGGCGAGGAGAGCCGGGCACATCAACCAGGAGACCCGGTTCGTGCTGAAGTATTTCGGCGTTAAAAAGCCTAGGATGTCCGTCGACGCGTCGCCGGCCATAGGCAATAT
>JAFVHP010000035.1 GCA_017474455.1 Lachnospiraceae bacterium | reverse complement strand
TGTTTATTCCCGAATCGACGAAGACCGCCCTTGATAAGCTCAGATCCGCGGGGCATTTTTTATGCATTTCCACGGGCAGGGCACAGGCAATGGCTGTTGACGTCATGCGGGAACTAGGCTTCCACAATATGGTATCAACGGCGGGTACGGACTGACGGTCAATGATAAACTGATCGGCATTATGCCGCTGAACAGGCAGGACTGCATCGATCTTGTCAGGGAGTGTCGTGAAAAAGGCTTCCCCTGGGCTATTCAGGTGGACAATTCCAGCATCAGAAAGGCCCCGGACAGTTCTTTCTATGAATTTACACACGATACGTATATGAGCATTGATGTGGTACCGGGACTCGACCCTGAGGATTATGCGGATATATATAAGGTCTTTGTCGCCTGTTACGAGCATGAGGAAGAAAAACTGGACATGCTGAAGAAGCTGCCGTGGTGCCGGTTCCACAGGGAATACATTTTCGTGGAGCCGTGCGACAAGGCGTACGGGATCCGGAGGATGATGGACCTCATGGGAGCAGACTGTAAGGATGTTATTGTGTTTGGCGACGCCCTGAACGATCTGTCGATGTTTGTCGATGAATGGACATGCGTGGCCATGGGCAACGCTGCGGATGAACTGAAGGAAAAAGCGGATCTTATCACCAGAGACGTCTGTGATGACGGGATATACTATGCATGTATGCAGCTTGGACTGTTTTGAGCAGGCAGCCGGACTTGATGCTGATGTGCCGGATATAGTAAAATCAAAGTGTATTAATCTGTGCTGAAGCCGGGATCTGACCTGTTTCAGCAGTTTATAAAGTAATAAATTTGGTCGGACCAAGAAAGGAGCGAAGCAATGAAATTGCCTCTTAAGATCGCGGTGGTAGGCTGCGGCGGAATGGGAACAGGACATGTGTGCGCGATAACCGGAATGGGTGCTTACGCCGAAGATGCGGGCATCACAGTTTACAATGCCTATATGGCAGGCCAGGTCGTTACCGAGCCTCTTGACGGCAAGCTTGAACTGGCGGGTATCTACGATATCGATCCTGCACGTATGGAGTGGGCTGCATCCCATGGCTTCCACTGCTACAAAGACTATGATGATATGCTGGCGGATCCCGATGTTGATATCATCCTGATCGCTCTTCCCAATGACCTGCATAAGGGCCATGCCATTAAGGCAATGAGAGCCGGCAAGCACGTTCTCTGTGAAAAGCCCGCGATGCTTTCATCCCAGGATATGCTGGATGTCATCGAAGTCGCAAAAGAGACCGGAATGGTCTTCTATCCCCGCCAGAACCGCCGTTGGGATTATGACTTTGTTACGATCAAGGAGATCTTTGAGAAGAAGCTCATCGGTGAAGTGTTCGATATCGAATCCCGTGTACACGGCTCGAACGGTATCCCCGGAGACTGGCGCCACGAAAAGGCACGCGGCGGCGGCATGATGTATGACTGGGGCATCCACCTTCTGGACCGCATGCTGTATATGATGGAAGGCTACAAGCTGAAGACCGTTTTCTGCCGTACCCGTTATGCGACCCATGATGAATGCGACGACGGCTTTACCGGCATTTTCGTTTTCGAAAACGGCCCCGAATGGCATGTTGAAGTCAGCACATGGAACTTTGAGAAGCTTCCCCTGTGGTATATGTGCGGCGAAAAGGGTACTGTTACCATTAAGGACTGGTCAGATATGCAGGGCAGCATGTCCGTACTGACCAAGTTCGAAGATGAGAATTTAAAGCCCATCCTCGCGGGTGAAGGCCTTACAAAGACCATGGCGGACCGCAGTACCGATTCCGTGACTACGACAGCCTGCCCGCCCGTTACTGTCAACCGCAACGAGCTGTATCTCAACCTTGTTGATGCCATCAACAACGGTGCAGAACTCATCTGCAAGCCTGAGCAGACAGTCCGTGTCCTTCGCCTGATGGAAGCCTGCTTCGAGTCTTCCGAGAAGGGTATCGCTGTTGAATTTGACAAGTAATAAGGGTCATCAGTCAGTAAACTGAATAAAGACAGCTGTGTTCCGCTCTGTTGACCGGGACGCAGCTGTTTTTTTAAAGGATCGGAAGATCAGGGATAAGGAGACCGGACAATTGGACCGTTTTAATGATGAAATAGACCTTCGATGGGAAAAACTGGGAACAGAACATCTGGTGCAGGATGAATGGATAGATTTCAGGCGTCTGAAATACCGTTTCCCGGACGGGTCTGTATTTGAACCTTTTTACAGCTACAGCCGCAGGGATTATGTTGTGATCGTCGCTTCTGATGAAGAAGGGAACTATCTGTGCGTCAGGCAGTTCCGCCAGGGAATAGAAGAGGTGACGACGGAGTTTCCTGCCGGCGGTATCGAGCGCAAAGACGGCAGGGAGTATGGCCCGAAGGGAGATAAAGACCAGGCGGAAGATGCCCTTGCGGCGGCGAAAAGGGAACTGCGGGAAGAGACCGGGTATGAATCCGGGCAGTGGCGCCATCTGATCACGGTCCCTTCCAATGCGACGCTGGCTGATAATTATGCTTTTGTATTTGAAGCCAGGAACTGCCGAAAAAGCAAAGATCAGGATCTGGATGTCACGGAATTTCTGAATGTCAGGAAGTATTCTGCGACGGAAATAGAAGAAATGATACGGACAGGAAGGTTCCAGCAGGCCGTGCATGTGATGGCTTACCTGCTTTCCTGCCGGGATCACACCTAAAGGGGGAAGGCATGACGGGGTTCAGTTATGAAGATACCGTAAAGGATGTGCGTGTGTTCGCCGAAGGACGGCTTCCCGCGCATTCGGATCATATTGCGTACAGGAACAGGGATGAAATGGAGACAGGTGAGTCCGGCCTTAAAATGAGCCTGGACGGGATCTGGAAATTCCATTATGCCCGGAATCTGAAAGAGGCGCCGGAAGGGTTTTACGAGCCGGATCATGATATTGGCGGCTGGGATACGATCCGCGTGCCGGCCCATATCCAGATGGAAGGTTATGACAGGCCTGCGTATATCAATATCCAGTACCCGTGGGACGGCACGGAAGAACTGGAAGATGGCGCGGTGCCGGAGTATTTCAATCCAGTAGCCGATTATGTGACGGATTTTATGCTACCTGAAAGGCTGACTGCCAAAGACGGGGAAAAGATCTGCATTTCTTTTCAGGGCGTGGCGAGCGGGTTTGCCCTCTGGCTGAACGGACAGTATATCGGTTACAGCGAGGACAGTTTTTCGCCTTCTGATTTTGATCTGACAGGAGCTCTGAAGGAAGGCGGAAACCGCCTTGCGGTTCGGGTGTTCAAATGGACGCCGGGCAGCTGGTTCGAGGATCAGGATTATTACAGGTTTTCCGGCATATTCCGGAGCGTATATCTTTACAAACTGCCCCGTACGGCAGTGACGGACCTCTCGGTCACCGCGAATCCCGCGGAGGGTTCTGCGGACGGTGCCGGGTATGAAGACTGTTCCTGGACGGTCAGGATAGAAGCTGAGGCCAGGGGGAAAGGCAGTATCAGCTGTACGTTATCTGATCCTGAAGGCCGGCCTTTGGCAACAGCCGGAACGCAGATCGATGCCGAAGCCGGTCAGGTCAGCCTGCAGATGACTGTGCAAAAGCCTCATTTATGGAACGCTGAAGATCCCGCACTGTACAGTCTCATCGTGCAGGTGAACGATGAAGGCGGGCGGCTGACGGAAGTAATTCCGCAGCATGTCGGGTTCAGACGGTTTGAACTGAAAGACGGGCTAATGATGCTGAACGGGAAAAGGATCGTTTTCCATGGCGTCAACCGCCATGATTTCAATTCCCGTACCGGAAGGGTACCGGATCCGCAGCTTTTGGAAGCGGATATCATTACGATGAAACGGAACAACATCAATGCGGTCCGGACATCCCATTATCCGAATGATTCCCTGCTGTACGCGCTGTGCGACAGATACGGCCTCTACGTTATCGACGAATGCAATATGGAAACGCACGAGACCTGGGATGCAGTCACGAAAGGCCTGGCCGGCCCGGAGCATATCCTTCCGGGCGACCATGAAGAATATGCGCCGCTCCTTTTCGACAGGGTCAATTCGATCTATAGGAGGGACAGGAACCACCCGTGCATTCTGATGTGGTCTTTAGGCAACGAGTCCTTCGGCGGAAAAGTCATCCATGACATGAGCATGCTGTTCAGAAAACTCGATCCTTTCAGGCTGGTCCACTATGAAGGTATTCATTTTGACAGAAGATATCCGGATACCAGCGATGTGGAAAGCCAGATGTATACACCGGCAGCCGAGATCGAAGAGTTTCTGGATGAGAACACGGAAAAACCGTTCATCTGCTGTGAATACACGCACGCCATGGGCAATTCGTGCGGAGGCATGCATAAGTACACAGACCTGGAAAAAAGACAACCGCGTTATCAGGGCGGGTTTATCTGGGACTGGGCGGACCAGTCTATCTGGAAAAAGGACAGGGACGGCAGATGGTTCCAGGCATACGGAGGCGATTTCGGGGAAAGGCCGACGGATTTTTCCTTCAGCGGGAACGGCATCGTGTACGGCGCGGATCATGAACCGTCACCGAAGATGCAGGAAGTGAAGTTCAATTACCAATATACCGACATTGTCTTTGATGAGGATGGAAGCTTTACCGTTAAAAACCGGTACCTGTTCACCAATACGGACCGGTTCGACATGAAGGTCACGCTCCTTAAGGACGGGAGGGAAGCCGCATGCTGCATGACAGCGGCTACTGTGGAACCTCTTTCAGAGAAAAGGTTTGACCTTCCGGCCGGGATACTGCAGAAAAAGGAGCAGTTTGAGAAAGCGGATCAGGATATGGGAGCCGCGCCGTCCGAATATGCGGTGACGGTCTCATTTGTTCTGAAGGACAGGACTATATGGGCAGATAAAGGCCATGAGACGGCTTTCGGCCAGTATGTTTTCAGAAAACAGGAACGGCAGCAGAGTGCAAGCAGTTCTTTCTGCATCGGAAAACTTACGGTAGTTCACGGCAGATATAATATCGGCGTCCGGGGCGATGTATTCAGCGCCATGTTTTCACTCTTATATCCCGGCCTCATATCGTATGTATATAACGGACGCGAGCTCCTTGAGTCTTCACCGGTCCCCAATTTCTGGAGGGCGCCCACTGACAACGATAAGGGTAACCTTATGCCGCAGAGGTACGCACAGTGGAAGATCGCCAGCATGTACCTGTTGGCAAAACCCTGGAAGATCCCGGAGGCAGCGGCCGGACTTTCGTTCGGGGAGATGATCCGGACACTGATGCCGCAGGTGCAGGAGAAAGACGGGAGTGTGGAGATCCGGTACAGATATTACCTGCCGACGCAGCCGGAAAGCACATGTGAAGTCTGCTATGAGATATTCGCGGACGGGACGGTCAGGACACAGCTGGATCATACGGCTGTCAAAGGCCTTCCGGATATGCCTGAATTCGGCATGATGTTCTGCCTTATACCGGAACTGGACAGGATAGAGTGGTACGGCCTGGGTCCCGAAGAAACGTATGCGGACAGGCAGCGGGGAGGCCGGCTCGGCATTTATGAAAAAACTGTCGCGGAGAATATGGCAAAGTATCTTGTACCGCAGGAAAGCGGCAATAAATGCGGGGTACGCTGGCTTAAGGCTCTCGACCTGTACGGGCGGGGAATGGTATTCTTCAGGACTGAGAAAGACCTGCAGGGACTTTCTGTCAGCGCGCTGCCGTACACCCCGCATGAACTGGAATGCGCTTCACACGTGCATGAACTGCCCAGGAGCCGTCATACAGTCATCCGTGCCGCTCTTGCCCAGATGGGCGTAGGCGGGGACGACAGCTGGGGAGCGCAGACACATCCGGAATACCTTCTTCCGAAGGAACAGGATCTGAAACTGGAATTTTATTTCAGAGGAGTATGAATAGACGGATTGCCCTGCAGTTCGCCGGTGTTCTAAACTGTAAGTAAGTCGCAAGGGCCTTTTGACCGGTCATATCCGAAAGACTTAGGGGATGACCGGCACAGATGATTGGGGGAAAGCCAGATCATGAATGACAAGTATATTTTCGCAACAGACAGATGTGTCAATTTTGAAACTGACGGAAAAACATCCGGTTATGAATTCAGGCTGCGCATCCCGTATTACCAGGGCGTACCGCTGAGCCAGGTAAAGTATATCAAAGTCTGGATGGATGGGGAGGAGGTCCCGGCGGAGGATATCAGTGTATTCGCTGTCAGCGGTGAAGAATTCCGTCTTCCCGAGATCATTACGGTCACGCTGTTCTACTGGGAGTACATGGAGCCTCTCCGGGTCAGGGTCTACAAAGAAGGAGGGCTTCCGGCAGGCAGGCACACACTGCGCGTCAAACCTTCGATAGACGTTATTTATGCGCCGGACGGCTTTGTCGCCGATGTTTCGCAGGAATTTGAGATCTGATCCGGCACAGCTGCATCCGGACTTGCATGAATGGAGGTTATCATGGCTATCAGTTTAGGTGTATCGATATACAGTTTTCAGGAAGAGCTGTTCCTCGGCAGGATGACGCTGGAAGAAGCTGTTGCCGCAGTCGCGGGGAAGGTAGGCGCAAAAGGTGTGGAGATCATCATGGATGAGACTCCGCTGCCGGGATACCGTGAAAACGGGTCAGTCGTCAACGATGAGGTCGCCGCATGGTGGAAAGACCTGATGGCAAAATATGATACGGTGCCGACGATCTATGGCGGAGGGCTTCCTATCTCCATGTATTCCAACCGGCACCAGACGGTCAGGGAACGTGCGATCTGCACTCGCCGTGAAATGGAGAACTGCGCAAAACTCGGGTTTAAGTCCTTCCGGACTGCGATCATCCCGCACGATGATATTGACGCTATGGCGGAATGCTTTGATCTGGCGGAGGATCTGGGGATCACGATCGATGTGGAGATCCATGCCCCCAGGGGGATCCACACATGGTGGACGCAGGATTACATCGAGGCGATCGAAAAGAAGAACAGCAAAGGGGCCGGGTTCGTCCTGGACTTCGGAATATTTTCAAAGGGCCTGTCCCTTTCGGAGATCCATCTGATGTGCAGGCAGGGCGCGAAGGAAGAGATCCTTTTCAAAATGGACGAAGCGCATAAGGCAGGACAGGATCTGACCGAAGACGAGATCGTAAAACTCGGCGGTTCGGACGTGGAGTTAAGGGCAGCCCGGAGACTGCAGAATCTGACCTATGACGACCCTGAATTCATCAGGGAGATCATTCCGTATATCCATGCCGTCCACGGAAAGTTCTATGAAATGAACGATGCGGGAGAAGAACCGGCGATCGATTATGAAAATCCTCTGCGCATCCTGCATGAAGAAGGGTGGAACGGTTTTATTGACAGTGAGTATGAAGGACAGAGAGCTTACTTCGATGTGGGATGTGATATCACTATGGACTGTATCGACCAGGTGACGCGCCACCAGCAGATGATCAGGAGGATCCTGGCCGGCTTCTGAAATGCTTGCCCGTACAGGGATTGAAAGTTAAAATAATGTATATGTATTGTCAGTGCAGTTTAAAGGGGGGTATATATGCAGTCTTATATCAAAATGCAGTCTAACCGCAACAGTGATGTAGTGCTCAAGGTAATACCTGGTCATTTCGTAACACCCAACTCGCATATCAATTACTATGTTGATATGACTACGATGAAGACCAGACAGAATGAAGCCAAAGCCGTTGCGGCACAGCTCGCGGAAGCATATTATGCGACGACAACGGTCGATACGATCCTCTGCATGGACGGGACGGAAGTCATCGGCGCCTATCTGGCGGACGAACTGAGCAAGCACGGCGTCCTTTCCATGAACGCGCATAAAACGATCTATATCGCGACTCCTGAATATGATCTGGCAGGCCAGATGATCTTCAGGGAGAACCAGCTCATGATGGTGCAGGGGAAAAATGTCCTCCTCCTGCTTGCGTCAGCCACGACCGGCAGAACGATCAACAGGGCCCTGGACGGCGTTCATTATTACGGCGGGACGGTCAGCGGTATCTCCGCGATCTTCTCTGCGGTCAGCAAAGTAGCCGGCATGGCGGTCAACAAGCTGTATTCGACAGAAGATATCCCGGATTACAAGTCCTACAGCGCCGATAACTGCGCGCTCTGCAAGGCAGGCACACCGGTGGACGCGATCTGCAACGGTTTCGGGTATTCGAGACTGTAAAGCCGGAAACACACAGATATACAGGACAGACAGTAACGGAGCGGTCAGGGATGGCCGCTCCGTTTTTTAGCGAATCTGCAGCTGTTCTGCTGTGGCAATAAGGCTTCTCATCCTGCCGAAGCCCGGAGGATCACTTCCGGGTCCACCAGAAGATGCGGCTCTTCGGGTTCTTTCCCGCCGATCAGCGTGAACAGCATCTCGGCTGCCTGCCGTCCGATCTCACCGTATGAGGACGCCGCTGTGGCAATGGCAGGGGAAGTAAGGACGCAGACCGCATCATTATCAAAGCCGGTAACGGCAATATCCTCCGGGACTTTGACCCCAAGTTTAGTAAGCGCATTGATCAGGATCATGGCAAGATAGTCATAGGCACAGATGATCGCGTCAGGACGGGCCTTTTCGGGCATTGCCGCGATCCGCAGTGCATAACCGGAGACCTTCTCAAACAGTTCTTCGTAATTTTTTTCATTCTGTACGACAAAGGAAGCGGACAGGCCGGGATCATATGGTAGACCGGATTCCTGCAGCGCAATAACCATGCCGGCTTCCCGCTCATGGATAAAGTATGAATACTCATATGCGAAATCGGTCGTGCCGGAAACATAGGCAAACCGCCTCCTGCCACGTCTGACCAGTTCCTTCGTCAGCTGTGCGGTCCCGTACCGGTCGTTGCTGATAACGCTGTATGAGCAGCGGACAGTCGGGTTTTCCCCGATCGCTACAAACGGAATTTCCGGTATGTCCAGCAGCTTTTCCGAATACACCTGACAAATGACGCCTGCGATCAGGTTCGAGGCGATGATCTCGTCTAACCTGATCCTGGTATTGCCGACGAGGTCGCTGTAGCCGATCAGGATATTGTAGCCGTTTGCTCTGGCGGCTGTATCGATTCCTGAGAGGCATGCAGGGGCATTGACCGGGTGCAGGGGCAGGATGACCAGAATGTTTCTGGCAGTGCCGCCGGAGAGCATCTGTGCACCCATCTGAGGGGAATAGTCCAGTTCTGTGACTGCCTGCATGACCTTTTGGATCGTTTTATCACTGATGTGATCTTTTCCGTGCAGTACCCGTGAGACCGTTGCGATGGATACGCCTGCCCTGGCTGCTACGTCATATATAGTTGCCATTCCATATCTCCTGTATAAAACAAACAAAAGATGGATTAATAATCTGACAATTTGCTGAAAATAACTTTCGATAATTGACTATTATCGGGAATCCATAGTAATTTTATAATATGTAAGCGCTTAAAATTCAATAGTTAGTTTTAATCAATGCGGAGGATCCTTATATTATGCAGAAGGTATTTGTTGGAACCTATTCAATCATCAATGGCGGTTACGGGGATGATACGCCTAAGACCCTGGATGCACAGCTGGCTGAGATCAAACGTCTCGGTTATGACGGTGTGGAATTCCTGGCAAATGATCTGGAAAACCATTCACCGGAGGAGATCCGTGAGCTGCTCGACAAGTATGGCCTTGAAGCATACTCTTCCCATATGACGGTCGACGCGATGGAAGGCCTGTTTGAAAAAGGAAAGGCGATAGGCCTGAAATATTTCTTCTCCGCCAGGGAGAATATCATTACGGCAGAAGATGCAAGACACGTTGCTAAGCAGCTGAATGAGCTGGCAAAGAAAGCCGCGCCCTACGGCATTAAGGTCGGGTATCATAACCACGCAATGGAGTTCTGGATGGATGGAAGAAAGACCCTGGAGGAGATCCTGATCGAAGCCTGCGATCCTGATGTCGTCTTCCAGCTGGACTGCGGCTGGGCAACGGCAGCAGGCACCCATGCCCCGAGCTTTATCCGCCGTTACAGCGGACGATTCCCCGCTGTCCATGTGAAAGAGAACAATAAGGTCCTCGGGCCTGACCAGCCGACGCCTATGCCGGACATGAAGCCCGGACCGGACGGCGAGATGAGCGAAGAGGCAAAGGCAGCCCTGGCGGAAATGATGCGGACAGCCAGTATCAAGATGGCGACACAGGGTAAGCTTGGTGCCGATAATTCCAATGTGGACTATGTGGAGATCAAGAAAGCGCTTCTGGAGCAGAATATTGGGGAACCGCTCTTCGTGGTGGAAAGAGAGTTCACCTATGCCGGAACGAGAGCGCAGTGCCTGGAAGAGGACTGCGCGTGGCTGAAAGAAAACTTATAAAGTTAGCAGCACTACGTATATCGATTACTGACAGCAAATGTATTGAAAAGGGAGGGTTACGGAATGAAACTGAAAAAATGGATCGCCCTGCTTATCGCAGGGATGATGGCAGTATCAGCCCTGGCAGCCTGTGATATGGCAGGCACGGCAGCCCCGCAGGCAGCAGGACAGGCGGAAGCGCCTGCTGCGGAAGCTCCTGCAGCGGCTCCTGAAGAGGCACCCGCAGCTGAGGCCGAGCCTGCGGCAGCAGAAGACGGGGAAGTTACCACTCTAAAGCTTCTTGCCATTTCACTTGGCTGGGGTGAGAAGGGTGCGCATGTAATTGAAAAACTGAATGAGATAACAAGAAACGCGATCGGTGTCGATGTGGACTGGGAATGGGCCGAATGGGGCGATTACGGACAGAGGGTCTCTCTCGGCATGGCGTCCAACGAGCATTTCGATCTGATCAACGTCCTGCTTTCGCCGGCTACATTCGCTTATATGTATTCGCAGAACCAGTTGATGGATGCAACGGAATATCTGGAAGAATACGCTCCGGATCTCTGGACGCTGCTCGGTGAATATATGAAGACCATGTCGACCAACGGCAAATACTATGGTGTCCCTACTTTCTACAATTATGCTTCCCACGGATATATCCTGATGCGTAAGGATATACTGGAAGACCTGGGGCTCATTGAACGTTTTGACGCAATCGACAACTGGACGGACATGACCCAGCTGTTTACCGATATCAACAGCGAGACCGGACTGACACTGGCAGATACCGTTTCTTACTGCACCATCTACGGGTCCGAGATCATTGCGGAAGCAGAAGGATATGATCCGCTGAAGGACTCCTATAACCTGATCTATACGGATACGGAAGGCAATGTTTCCTGCAAGCTTGACAATCCTGATTATATCAAACAGCAGGAAAGAGTCCGTGACTGGTATAACGCAGGCCTTGTCAACCATGACCTTCCGCTGGACGCAGGCACGACGCCGGACCAGATCGTACATGACGGCACAGCCTTCGGCTTTATCCACCATTCGGAGATCGGTGTGGAAGTAGCCAAAGAACAGTCGACCGGATATCCGATTTATGCCAAGACGACCAGTGACATCCCGATCACTGCCCGTGACGGCGGCTGGGTATTCCCCATCACATGCGCTGAGCCGGAAGCGGCTGCCAAGTGGCTTAATTATGTTTACATGGATCCTGAATGCCAGAACCTGCTTTCCTGGGGCGTTAAGGACGTTGACTATGTCGTGACGGAAGAAGGACTTGCGAAATATCCTGACGGAAAGCAGATCAGCGATGTTTTCCATACATATGACTTCATGTGGTTCGACTGCTTCAAGGCACTGCCCTGGGACGGCACGTCACCGGATTACAGGGACATCTGCATGAACCAGGAAATGAAGAATCATCCGATCAGCCCTTACTTCGGATTCAACATGAATACAAATGCGTATGATGACATCCTGGCAGGCGTTGCTTCTGCTTACAATCAGTATTACAGGATGATCAACTACGGCGCATATACCGATGAAGATTATGAAGCATACCGTACAAAGCTGAACGCGGCCGGGTTTGAAGACCTCCTTGCCGGTTACCAGGAACAGCTGGATGCGTATATGGCCGGAGAATGAGTGGGCATGGAACAATCTGACTGAAAATGAAAAAGGGAATGAGTATATAGATGAAAGTCCCTGCAGGCCGGAAGGTCTGCAGGGACTTTTTGCGCCGGGCAGAGTATACTTATAATGGATTTATTCGTTATTAGTTTTTTATGTCGAAAGGAGTCTTCTATGTTTATTCCGGGTGTAGGAACCTATTCAATCGCATCGATGGAAGATACGCTCGTCAACGGTATGACGACGAGGGATGAACTGAAATTGATCGCTGACATTGGCTATAAAAGAGTAGAACTTTTGCAGCAGGATCTGGATACCAACAGCAACGAAGACCTGAAGAAATGGCTGGACGAATTCGGCCTGGAAGTGACCTCAGTTCATGCGAAGCCGACCGAAGAGATCGTCAGGCGTATGGCTGACCTGGGTGCGATCGCAGTGATCTGGGCAGGCACGCCCTTCTGCAGCAAGGCAGAAGCACTGGAAGTCGCCGCCGAGCTGGAGTCCATGGCCGAAATGGCAGAGCCCTACGGGATAAAAATCGGCTATCATAACCACACGTCAGAATTCTACTTTGATGAAGGCAAGGCGCTGCTGGAGCATGTGTTGGACAACAGCACGAAATGTTATGCCCAGCTGGACTGCGGATGGTCGACCTGTGCCGGTATGTATCCGCCTTACTTTATCCGCAAATATAGGAATCGCATCGTTTCCATCCATGTAAAGGAGAACGCGAAGGTGGAGGGCCCCGGGCCGCTGCCTGCATCCCGCCACGCCGAGGGTGCCGGACACTCGATGCCGGATTTCTCAAAGATGACGGCCGAAGAACGGAAAGCTTTTGTGGACGGATTCAATAAGATGCTGGCGCCTGTGTATGATCGTACATTGCGGCTGCAGTGCAGAATGGGCGCACCGGAATCCAACATCAACTGGAACGATATCAAGGCAGCATTGGATGAGCAGGATTTTGAAGCCTTCTGGATCGTTGAACGTGAAGGGTTTTACGCCGACAGGGTCAGCTGCCTGACAGATGATTACCGGTGGCTGACTGAAAACATCAGGTAAGCTGCCGCCGGTAAAGCCGGCCAGACAGAAAAGCATTTCCTGCGGCATAGATATAAAGAGGTAACAGTTATAATGAACGAACAGCACACAGATAACAGAAAACTGATAACCCGCCTGTTTTTCAGGCTGCTTCCCATGCAGATCCTTCTTGCTGTTATCGGTTCCGTAAACGGTATCATATCCAGCCTGTTCGCCGGCAACTATATCGGCGAAGAGGCCATGAGCGCAGTCGGCTTATATGGCCCGTTCAATATGTTCATCGGGGCTGTTTCAGCCATGTTCATCGGAGGAGCGCTCCTTTTGTGCGGGCAGTATATGGGCGGCAACCAGACGGAAGAGACACAGGGGATCTTCAGTCTGGATATCGTAGTCACTGTTGCCGCGGGAGCTCTGTTCACGCTGCTCCTGGCTGCGGCAGCTGGTTTCGATCTGCTGGGGTTTATGGCAAAGGATCCGGCTGTGCGTCATACTCTGAATCAATATGTATACGGGCAGGCAATCGGCGTTATCCCTTATATGCTGGGCCAGCACCTGTCGGCATTTCTGTCGCTGGAAAACAGGACACGCCTGGCCGTTGCCGCCAGCCTGATCTATATCGCCGCCAACGTGGTATTCAATTTTGTGTTCCTTGGAATCTTCAATAGCGGGGTCTTCGGGCTTGGGCTTGCCTCCTCACTGGGACTGTGGGTCTATCTGCTGATACAGCTTGTGCACTATTTCGGCAAAAACGCTCTTTTCCGGATCCGGGTAGGCAGTATACGGCTGCGCGATACCCTGCAGATCATCAAGGTGGGTGCGCCAGGCGCGCTCACGAACGGCTGGCAGACACTCAGAGGATACATCGTCAATGCCCTTATCCTCGGCTTTGTCGGGGCGGCGGGTATCTCCGCATTTACTGCGGCCAATTCGTTTCTGAGCCTGTTCTGGACTATCCCGACCGGTATGCTGGCGGTCTCGCGCATGCTGTTCAGTGTCAGCGCGGGGGAAGAAGACCGCAGGACACTGACGGATATCATGCGGATCGCTCTGTTCCGGTGTATTCCGATCATGTTCGCGGTCTCAGTCCTGATCATCATATGTGCGGTGCCTCTGACCAGGCTTTACTATCGTGATCCGTCCGCGCCGGTCTATATGATGACTGTCTGGTGTTTCCGTATCCTTCCGCTGTGCATGCCGCTCAGTATCGTCAGTATGCATTTTGTCTGCTACGGACAGATCTCGGGAAAACAGCTCCTGGTGTATCTGATCACCGCGCTGGACGGCTGGATATGTGTTTCTGCTTTTTCAGCCCTGCTGATCCGGTCCATGGGACTTAATGCCGTCTGTGTTGCCAATGTCCTGAACGGTATCGTGATCATCCTGGTCGTCATCGCCTATTCCTGGATCAAAAAGAAACATTTCCCCGCGAATATGGATGACCTGATGGTGATCCCGGATGATTTCGGCGTTCCGGACGACGCCCGGCTCGACCTGAGTGTCCGGAATACGGCCGAAGTGACCGAGGTGGCTGCCGGCGTACAGGATTTCTGCCTGAAGGCCGGGATCGATGAAAGAAGATCTCACCTGGCCGCGCTGTTCATGGAAGAGATGGCAGGAAATGTCATTGAGCACGGCTTCACGAAAGACAGGCGCAAGGATCATACCATCGATATCAGGGTCGTGCATAAAAATGACGATATCATCCTGAGGATCAAAGATGACTGTGTCCCCTTCGATCCTGCAGAACGCAGCAAAATTCTCGATCCCGATGATATTACAAAGAATATAGGGATACGCATGGTCTACGCGATCGCGGACGACATCCGATACCAGAATATACTCGGGCTGAACGTGCTGACGATCAGGGCATGATGCTCAGGGGTTGGTGATCAGGGTTTGGTGATCATGCTGGCGATCAGGGTTTGGCGATCAGGGCCTGGCAGAAGAAGCATGGCTGGTGACAGCTTGAAAGACAAAAAAGTATACAGGGCTTGCTTTCAGACCTTGCACTTAACGGATCAATTCGATACTATCTCAATAAGCTCCTGTCTCCGGGATACGGGACAGGAGCTTCTTGTCTCATTTCATTTCTTTGCATTTCTTTGGAAATCCGCTGCCGGGAGGAAAGCCTATGCCTGTCTATGATCAGATCATGAAAAGAAAAGAGTATCTTGAAAACCTGTTAGAGAAAACAAAACACCGATTGGATGCTGCACCGCCCGGAAAGCTCAGGGTCAGTTCACGCTGCGGAAAGCCGCAGTACTATCTGAAAACTGACTTTACCACGGCAGACGGCACATATCTTGACCGGGAACACATGGATGCTGCTTATGTACTGGGCCAGAAAGACTATGACCGGAAACTCTGCGAAGCGATCGAGAAGGAACTAGGCGCGATCGACAGATATCTGCGGTCTCTGCCGCCTGTTATCGCGGAGGATATCTATAACAGGATGCCGAAAAGCAGGAAACTGCTCGTCTCTCCTGTTGTAGAACCAATTGAAGAAGCAGTCCGTAAATGGGAAGAAACTGAGTATGAAGGAAAACCATTTGCAGACGGCGCTCCGGAGTTTTATACGGATAAAGGAGAACGCGTCCGTTCAAAATCAGAGATGATAATCGCGAACCTGCTGTTTAAAGAAGGCATACATTACAAATATGAATGTCCTGTTCTCTTAACAGGATTCGGCAGAGTCTTTCCTGATTTCACCATTCTGGACCCGCGGACCCGTAAAGAAGTCATCTGGGAACACTTGGGCATGATGGACGATCCGGATTATGCCGCGTCAGCCCTGAAGAAACAGGCAGCGTACATAATGAACGGTTATTTTCCGGGCGAGAACATTATTTTCACTGCGGAGTCAAATGATGCCCCTTTGAACGTGCGGGTGTTGAAGAGCATCATAAGGCATTGCCTGCTGGGTGAAGAATGAACAAGTCAGCGGGGCAGTGGGTCAACGGCGGGTTCGGCCTGAAGGACTGATCCGGTTGGGCAGGCCGAAAAATGAAGGGGGGTGTGACGGCTTGAATTGCTATTCTTGCTATCTGAGCCGAAAAAAAGAGGGGATGCGACGGCCTGAAGTGCCAGAATTACTAAATAGGCCGATAAAAGAAGGGGATGCGACGGCTTGAATTGCTATACTTGCTATCTAAGCCGAAAGGAAGAGAGGAAGCGACGGCCTAGATGGCAAGAATCGTCGGATGGGCCGAAAAATGAGAGGAAAGAGACGGCCTGGAGGGCTGGAATTGCTAAACAAGCCGAAAATAGGAGAGGATACGACGGCCTGAATTGCTATACTTGCTATCTAAGCCGAAAATAGAAGGGGATGCGACGGCCTGAATTGCTATACTTGCTATCTAAGCCGAAAAATGGAGAGGAAGCGACGGCCTAAATGACTGTACTTGCTATCTAGGCCGAAAAATAAGAGGAATGTGACGGCCTGAAAAGCCAGAATTACCAAATAGGCCGACAAAATAAGCAAAAGCGACGGCCTGGCTAAGAAAAACAAGTATCTAAGCCGAATATAAAGCGCAATACAAGAAACGATACAAGAAACAAATCCAATAGCAACACAAAAGCGATACAAGAAACAATACAAGAAACAAATCAAATAGCAACACAATAGCAACACAAAAAACAATACAAGAAACAAAGCAAATAACAATAGACGAAACAACACACCAGCAACTCAGGCACCCCTGCAGTCCTCTGTCCCCCAAAGCTTGATACATCCCCTGAAACTGCCAAAACACTTTATCAACCCGTACCCGATGGTGTATGATATGGATTGTAGAAGGTGCTTCGGAACGAGGTATCAGTGTATCAAATTTAAGGAGGTTTTCTATGGCTGCATATGAAACACAGGTAGTTGTTATCGCGGGCGGTCCCGCAGGGCTTGCTGCAGCGGTACAGGCTGCTGAAGACGGCGCGGAAGTCATTCTTGTCGAGAAGAATTCGACTGTCGGCGGCGCAGCAAACATGGGCATGGGCCCTCTCGGAATCGGTACAAAGTATCAGAAGAGACAGATGCTGGATATCTCGATCGAGAAGGCATACAGAATGTTCATGGAATATTCTCATTACAATGTTGACGGAAGGCTCGTAAAGAGATATTTCGATCAGTCCGCGGATACGATCCAGTGGCTGGAGGATATGGGCGTTGAATTCGAAGGCGCTTTCCGTTATTTCGCAAAGGCAGAACCTACATGGCATATCGTTAAAACTGACCAGGGCATCGGTCCCCGTGCGGCTTCCTTTATGAATATGGCTCTGTACAAGAGGGCACAGGAACTGGGCGTCAAGGTCCTTCTGGAGACACCGGCCGTCAAGATCCTTAAGGATGACGACGGATTTGTCTGCGGCGTTCTCTGCCACGACAAGGACGGCAATGACGTCGAGATCAGCTGCCTGGCAGCCATCATCGCCACCGGCGGCGCGGGCGCGAACCCTGAATTCATCAAGGAACAGACCGGCTATACCTGGGGCAAGGATATGTTCAATTTCGCCATTCCCGGCAACGTTGGCGACGGTATCAAGATGGCTTGGGAAGCAGGCGTTGACCGTGTACCCGTCAGGATCGAACAGGCCGCGGGTATTTCCGGCGTAGACGATCTGCCGCAGTGCGTCGGCAACGTAATGAGCCAGCCCAACCTGATCGTCAACCTGCACGGCAAGAGGATCATGGATGAAGAGATGTCGACCAACCCGACATTCCTTTCAAACGCGATCTCGCATCAGAAAGGCAGGATCCTTTTCAGCATCATCGACACCAATATCGCGAAGTATTATGCCAAGAACGGCGTAGATGAGATCAGCCTTGTCAGGTCTGATCCGGATGTTTCCGATTTCTTCGATGCCATCAAGGCTGCGAAGGATAGCGGGAATGAAGGTATGTATATCGCCGATTCCATCGAAGAACTGGCCGAGATGCTCGGCATCGATCCTGATGCCCTTGCGGAAACAGTCGAAGAATACAATCGCTTCTGTGTAGAAGGCGATGAAGAATTCTTCAAGCAGAAGAAGTACCTGCGTCCCATCACAAAGGCTCCGTTCTATGCAGCTGCATTCCACTGCGGCGGTTACGGCACGGTAGGCGGCATCAGGATCAATGAGTACTGTGAAGCCTGCGATGCGGATGACGAACCGATCCCCGGCCTTTATGCAGCCGGTGCAGATGCCTGCAATATCTATGACGACAGCTATATGTTCCTGCTGCCCGGCAACTCCATGGGCTTCGCTGTCAATACCGGCAGGATCGCCGGCATGGAAGCGGCTGCCTATGTGCAGGATGTGCTGGAAGAAGGCTGAGCAAAAAAGATTGAACAAAAGACTGATCAAGATATTGGTCAGCGACTGCTCAGCTTAGGACCGGGACCCGGAAGACAGGTCCGGGTCAGATAGAATTTAAAGAACAGCTTTCTGAACGTATGGCGCTTCGGAGAGCTGTTCTTTTGTTCCGAAAGCGGTCATTGCGTCTGAGACAGGACAACGGAGGAAGACAGTATGAAAGAGATCTATTTAGCCGGGGGGTGCTTCTGGGGCATGCAGAAGTTTATCGACCAGTTCGACGGTGTGCTGCATACGGAGACAGGCTATGCCAACGGACCGGATACAGCCCCGGCGTACGAGGATGTCTGCCGCTCCAGCGGTCACGCGGAAACGGTGCGGATCAGTTATGACGAGGAAAAGATCACCCTGACGAAGCTGCTGGAGTATTATTTTATGGCCATCGATCCGCTGTCCGTCAACAGACAGGGAGAAGATACAGGGATCCAGTACCGTACGGGGATCTACTATACAGACGAAGACCAGCTGCCGGAGATCATGTCTGTCTATAATGCGGAACAGGAAAAGGCCGGACAGCAGCTGGCTGTGGAAGTGAAGCCCCTTGCCAATTTCTTTGCCGCGGAAGAGTATCACCAGAAATACCTTGATAAGAATCCCGGCGGGTACTGCCATATTCCTGCACGGCTTCTGAAGCTTAAGGAATCGGGAAATTTGTAATGACAGTGTAATGACAGGAGGACACATAGAATGAAGCTTGCAGATGCATTACAGATCAGGAATGTTACCATAAGGAACCGTATAGCCCTGCCGCCGATGGCGACCGGGAAAGCCGTGGACGGCGCCCCCGGGGACGATATGATCGAATACTACAGGCAAAGATCGGAGAACACAGGCCTTGTGATCGTGGAGCATGAATATGTTTCACCGGAAGGTATGGCGCATCCGACCCAGCTGTCCATCGCTTCGGATGAGGTGATCCCGGGTTACCGGAAGCTGGCGGGTACGATCCACGGACAAGGCGCCGCGGCACTGCTCCAGATCAGTCATGCCGGCGCTGCGGCCATAAACGGCGGACTTGTTGTGCTCGCCCCCAGCGCGGTCCGGACAAGGGATGACAGACCCATGCCGCAGGAGATGACGGCAGAAGATATTAAGAGAGTAACGGAATGCTATGTACAGGCAGCGCTTAGGGCAAAGGAAGCCGGATTTGACGGGATCGAGCTCCACGGCGCGCACGGATATCTCCTGAACCAGTTCTATTCCCCGCTGACCAACAAACGGACGGACGCATATACCGGATCGACGATGGCGGGACGTACGCGCTTTCATGCGGAAGTTTTGAAGGCGGTCAGGGCAGCTGTCGGGGAGGATTTCGTGGTCGCCATCCGCTTCGGCGCCTGTGACTATGAAGAAGGCGGCAGCGTAATGGCGGAGATCCCGGAAGCTGTCAGGATATTTGAAGCTGCCGGCGCAGACCTGATCGATATTTCCGGCGGTGTGCCGCATATAGCGGAAAAACCGGGCCATAAGGAACCCGGCTGGTTCTCCGAAGAAGCAAAATGCGCAAAAGCGTCTGTGGATATACCTGTACTTGTTACGGGAGGTGTCAATACCGGAGCGGACGCACAGGCCATTCTGGATGCAGGCGCAGCCGATATCATCGGCGTCGGCAGGGCGTTCCTGAAGGATGCCGGATGGGCGGGAAAGGCTCTTGCGTCAGTCTGAAGTATTTATAACGCTGTGATGAATGAAGTGTCCAGCCATGCGCAGCAGGGTAACAGGTACAACTCATAACTGCCTGCGGCATGGCTGGACACTGCTGTTAAGGAAAGGCGGGACAGATGTTTCAGAAGATCGCAGGATATGTACTGCTCATTGCAGGAATATCGTTCGGGATCCTGGTCCTCATCAAAGCATACAGAATGCGGGAGACGGTCAGGGGCGAAAGCGGCAATGTAAAGCTGATCGCCCCGATAGAGATCCTGATTTATTTTCTTGCCACTTTAGGGTTGTCAGATTATCTTCTCCATACACTGGAGATCCGGGGGATGAAACTGGCGGACAGCAGAAAGATCCCCGGGACACTCGTGGCGGCTGCGGTAACTCCCGGTGCTGTAATGGCGTTTTCCATGCTGCGCTCGGACAGGCCGGCCGGGATCATCACGATCATAACCTGCGCGCTGTCCATGATCGTCGGCACCATGACCGGAGGCTTTATAGTCGGCAGGATGGATGGCCGGAAGATCCGGACTTTTATGGGATTTGCGCTGATCGGATCCCTGGCCGCGCTTATTATCAAGATGATCGTCCAGAAAGATGCGTCAGGAACAATGATGGAACTGACCGGTATAAGACTCCTCATCGCGATCCTCTTTTCCTTTATCTGGGGGAATATGAGCATGCTGGGCATACCGATGAAACCGGCCGGGACGGCTGTGTTTCTGCTGCTGGGACTCTCGCCGGTGGCTACGCTGACCATGACGCTGGTCATGGGCTGCGCAGGTCCGATGGGCGGTGCGCCGGTCGTCTATAAAAGAGGCGATTATCATCAGAAACTGACTGTCTGTGCCGTGACCTTTGGCTCTGCGGGAGCAGTCTTTGGCAGTGCCTTCGCCCTATCTGTACCTGCCGTTCTCCTGAATATCCTGATGATGGTCATGATCGTTATTGCAGTCATTTCCATGCTGCGTCCTGATGGAAACAGGGAAAACAACAGTTGACTTCCTGCATCCGTTATGTGAAAATGAGAATCATTTTCAATTTTGACGGAGGCTTTTTTTGAAACGAAGAATATCTGTTCTGCTTGCCCTTTGTTTTTCCATTCTGGCTACACTTATCACAGCCTGCGGGAAGGCGGGCAGCGCACAGGAGACCGGGAACCGGCGAAATGCCGGTACACTCTCCATAGTGGCAACTATCTTTCCCGAATATGACTGGCTCATGAATGTGCTGGGGAATAATCCGGCCAGCGCTGAGGTCACATTGCTCTGCGGCAGCGGCGTGGACCTTCATTCCTATCAGCCGTCTGTGGACGATGTCCTTAAGATCGCGGACTGTGATCTGTTTATCTATGTCGGAGGGGAGTCCGACAGATGGGTGAAAGATGCGCTCGGCAATGCAGTGAACGGGGATATGGTCGTCATTGACCTTCTGGACTGCCTGGGCAGCCGGGCAAGGCAGGAGGAAACAACTGAGGGCATGCAGGAAGAGGAGCATTGGGACGATCATGAAGATGATCATGGACATGAACATGATCACGAAGACGAAGACAGTTATGACGAACATGTCTGGCTGTCCCTGAGAAATGCGGCGGTCTGTACGGAAGCGATCAGGGACGCTTTATGCGAACTTGATCAGGAACATGCGTCCGTCTATGCGGACAATGCGGCGGAGTATATCAGCCGGCTGGACGCGCTGGATCATGAATACCGGGAAGCAGTAGATGCAGCTGAAACGAGGACGCTGCTGTTCGCGGACAGATTTCCGTTCCGCTACCTGACGGATGATTATGGTCTTGCATATTTTGCTGCTTTTCCAGGCTGTTCCGCCGAAACGGAAGCGAGTTTTGAGACGGTCACTTTCCTTTCCCGAAAGACGGCTGAACTGTCATTGCAATGCATCCTTACGACCGAGGGGAGCGATCAGAAGCTGGCGAGGACCGTCATGGAAAACGCGGGTTCTCCTGACCTGAAAATACTGACGATGGATTCGATGCAGTCGGTATCCGCAAAAGAGATAGCAGACGGCGCGTCCTATCTTTCGATCATGGAAAAGAACCTGGACGTACTGAAACAGGCGCTTGAGTGAAGCGCCGGGAAAGACACGATATGCCATTGATCACTGTAAGCGGCCTTTCGCTGGGCTACGATTCGAACGCGATCGTAAAGGATCTGAATTTTACCGTAAACGAAGGGGATTATCTGTGCGTTGTTGGAGAAAACGGCTCCGGCAAGACGACGCTCATGAAGACCCTGCTCTCACTGCAGGAGCCTCTGGCCGGAAAGATAACAGCCGGTGAAGGACTGAAAAAGAATGAGATCGGATATCTGCCGCAGCAGACAGACGTACAGCGGGACTTTCCCGCGTCGGTCCGCGAGATCGTCCTGTCCGGCTGCCAGGGAAGAAACGGTTCGCGGCCTTTTTATTCTAAGAAGGATAAAGAACTGGCCGAAGAGAATATGAGGCTTCTGGGCATAGAGGGAATATCCGGAAAATGCTACCGTGAACTTTCCGGCGGTCAGCAGCAGAGAGTTCTGCTGGCCAGGGCTTTGTGCGCGACCCGCAGGATCCTGCTTCTGGACGAACCGGCAGCAGGCCTGGATCCGGTAGTTACCGCGGAAATGTATGACCTGATCCGGGACCTGAATAAGAACGGCGTAACGGTGATCATGGTCTCTCATGACATGGATGCGGCTTTGAAATACGCCAGCCACATCCTCCATATCGGTGATGTTATATTCTTCGGGACCAAAGACGAGTATCTGAACAGTGATGCAGGAAGGTGGGCAGCGGTATGATGACGAAACTGATCCTGTATCTGCAGTATCCGTTTGTACGGTATGCGCTCATCGTCGGCGTACTGATCGCTCTCTGTTCGTCTCTTCTCGGTGTGACACTGGTGCTGAAGAGATTCTCCTATATCGGCGACGGGCTTTCCCATGTGGCGTTCGGCGCTGTCGCGATCGCTTCGGTCCTGAATCTGACGAACCAGATGCTGATCGTACTGCCGGTCACGGTCCTGTGCGCCATTCTGCTGCTCAGGACAGGGAGCAATGCAAAGATCAGGGGGGATGCGGCGATCGCCATGATATCGGTCGGTGCGCTGGCGTTCGGCTATCTTCTGATGAATATTTTTTCCACATCGTCGAACCTTTCAGGGGACATCTGCAGCACATTGTTCGGTTCGACTTCGATACTGACCCTGACAAAAACGGAAGTTTTGCTGTGTATCTTTCTGTCTATAGCTGTAGTGATCATTTTCATACTTTTCTATAACAGGATCTTCGCGGTCACTTTTGATGAAAACTTCGCGCGGGCAGCAGGGATAAACGCCGGGCTGTATAATCTGATGATCGCAGTCATCACTGCGGTGATCATCGTGCTGGCCATGAATCTTGTCGGGTCGCTTTTGATCTCGGCTCTGGTCATCTTTCCTGCACTGTCGGCGATGCGGGTCTTTAAGAGTTTCCGTTCGGTGACCATATGCTCGGCTGTGCTCTCGGTATTCTGCGCATTGGCGGGCATAGTCCTGTCGATCCTTTTCGCGACACCGGTCGGCTCCACGATCGTAGCGGCCGACGCCGCGGCCTTTGCTGTGTGCTGTTTGGCCGGATGGATCAAAAGTTAAAAATGAATTGCCGGTAAGGCGGGATGCAGCGATAGTGCAGATACGGCTGACTGGCAATTCAGTATTAAACCGACAGGAGAAAAGACATGGAAGAGCAGTTTGACATACAGGGGTATCTGGCGAAGAATGTTGAAAAACTTGTCAGGGACGCAGTAAAGGCGACTTTCCGCAATCCCAGGGAAAGCGCGTTCATGGCAAAGTTTGCCGCGGCCAGTGCGAAAGCGACGAACAAGCGCCTCAGGGAAGAAAAGGAAGGGCTGCATGTGCCGCCATTCCTGATCGCCAGCATCACATCGAGCTGCAACCTTCACTGTGCAGGATGTTATTCACGGCATAACCACGCCACTGTCGATACCGAACCTGTCGCGCAGCTGACAGGGGATGAATGGCTGCGAATATTCAGGGAAGCGGATGATCTCGGCGTCAGCTTTATACTTCTTGCCGGCGGTGAACCGATGTTCAGGAAGGACATCATCGAAGTGGCCGGTACGATGCAGAATATCCTGTTCCCGATCTTTACGAACGGGACATTCATGAATGAGAAAAGCTTTGCCATGTTCGATAAATGCCGGAACCTTCTGCCTGTTATGAGCATTGAAGGCGGAAAGGAAGAAACGGATATAAGAAGAGGGCAGGGCGTATATGAAAAACTCATCGGCAATATGGAAAAGCTGAACGAAAAGGGCCTTATTTTCGGCGCGTCCGTAACGGTCACAAAGGAGAATCTTGAAGAAGCGATGTCTGACGGATTCCTGGATACGCTTTCGCAGCGCGGCTGCAAGGCGGTCATTTTTGTTGAATTTGTACCCGTGACCGATGACAGCAGGCACCTTGCGCCTGATGACGGTGACAGGGCATATATCGAGGCGCGTATGCAGGAACTCAGGAAAGAAAGAGAAGATATGATCTTCATTGCCTTTCCCGGCGATGAAAAAGGGACCGGCGGATGCCTCGCGGCTGGAAGGGGTTTCTTCCATATCAATTCCCACGGAGGGGCTGAACCGTGTCCGTTTTCCGCGTATTCAGACATCAATGTAAAGGATACTTCCCTGAAGGATGCTATCCGCTCCCGCCTGTTCGAGACCCTGAAAGCGGAACACCTGCTGGAAGAAGACCATGCCGGCGGCTGTGTCCTGTTTGAAAAGAGAGAACAGGTAGAACGGATCGTGGATGAACTGGCACTTGCTCAAAGGTAAGGAGAACGCTATCATCATTTTAGAGGATCTGTCTGCGGTAATGTTACGGCAATGAAAGCAGGCAGGGATAAAATAGAAGGTATTGAAACAAGCAGCGGACTTTTTATGTATGGAGGTAAAAATGCAGAATATACCTGAAGTAAAACTCGGAATCATCGCTGTTTCGAGAGACTGTTTCCCGATCGCGCTGTCCATCGCGCGCCGTGAAGCTATTGTCAGGGCATGCGAAGGCGGTCTGTACGAGTGCCCGGTAACGGTAGAGAATGAAAAAGACATGCTGGATGCGGTCGCTGACGTAAAAGCGGCAGACTGCAACGCCCTGGTCGTATTTCTCGGCAATTTCGGCCCTGAGACGCCTGAAACACTGATCGCAAAACACTTTGACGGTCCGTGCATGTTCGTGGCTGCGGCCGAAGGCGACGGCGATCTGATCAACGGGCGCGGCGACGCCTACTGCGGTATGCTCAACTGCTCTTACAACCTGGGTATGCGCCATCTGAAAGGCTATATTCCGGAGTATCCGGTCGGCACAGCGCAGGATATCGCGGGTATGATCACTGATTTCATTCCAATCGCGAGAGCCGTTATCGGTGTTAAGAATCTGAAGATCATTACATTCGGTCCCAGACCGCAGGATTTCTTTGCCTGCAACGCCCCCATCAAAGGGCTTTATGAGCTGGGTGTAGAGATCGAAGAGAATTCCGAACTGGATCTGCTGGTCAGTTATAAGGCGCATGCCGGTGACGAACGGATCGGTGCGCTGTGTGAGGAAATGGCTGCGGAGATGGGAGAAGGAAGATACTATCCGGACCTTCTGGAGCGCATGGCACAGTTTGAACTGACACTGACCGACTGGATGGAAGGGCACAAAGGAGCCCGTAAATATGTAGCGTTTGCCGACAAGTGCTGGCCCGCATTCCCGGAACAGTTCGGTTTTGAACCTTGCTATGTGAATTCCCGCCTTGCTTCCCGCGGCATTCCCGTATCCTGTGAAGTGGATATCTACGGTGCGCTCAGCGAGTATATCGGTGCCTGTGTAAGTGCCGATGCGGTCACCCTGCTGGATATCAACAATTCCGTGCCTGCAAAGATGTGGGAAGAACAGATTAAAGGCAAATTCGACTATACGCTGACGGATACATTCATGGGCTTCCACTGCGGCAATACGCCCAGCTGCAAGATGTGTGCGGACCGTGCGGTGAAATACCAGCTGATCCAGCACCGTCTGCTGGAACCCGAAGGTTCTGAGCCTGACTTTACAAGAGGGACGCTGGAAGGCGATATCGCACCCGGCGAGATCACTTTCTACCGTCTGCAGTGCGACAGCGACGGCGTGCTCCGTTCCTATATCGCGGAAGGCGAGATCCTGCCTGTGGCTACGACCAGTTTCGGCGGTATTGCCGTATTTGCCATCCATGAGATGGGCAGGTTCTACAGACATGTACTGATTCAGAAACGTTATCCCCATCACGGAGCAGTGGCTTTCGGCCATCACGGCAAGGCCCTGTTTGAAGTGTTCAAATTCCTGGGAGTCGGGGATATAGAATACAACAGGCCGGCTTCCCTGCCTTATCCGACAGAGAATCCGTTTGCATGATCATAAGGGACGGGCGCAGGTGATCAGACGGAAGAGATGACCCGGGCGATCACGGCAGCCTCCTTTACGGAAACATCATCCGCGGCCGGAAGGCCGGAAACAGAGATCACGGGGATCACCGGATCAGGGACATCAGCTCCCGGTCCCGGTGATCCTTTTATTATGTATTTGTAAAAGGTCATGGCGGCCGCGAGGCTGCCGAAGGGGCTGGGATGATAGTTGTCCTGTGCGAAGAGTTCGATACCGGGCTGTTCGCGGCTGATGCGGTAGAAGGCGGTCCCCACCGGGATGACGGCGGCACCAACTTCCGCGGCTGCTTCTTCATAACCGGCCTTCAGCCCCTCATAAAATCCGGTGTAATCCGTATCTGTGATCGTTTCCGCAAGGAGCCCGGAACCCTCTTTGTAACTCCAGGTCTGATAGAGAAGTATTAAAGCCCGGGGACAGGTCTTTCTGATCTTTTCCGCCCATGTCCGGACAGACGCGATGAATGCCGGTCTGTTCGTATAGGGGGTATGGCTCTGTTCCTGCAGAACGACAGCATCCCAGTCTGAAGCGGCAAGCGCCTGCATGGCTTCGTCACCGGCACTGCTGTCCGGGTCCAGATAATCGGCAAGATGATATCCGCCGTATGCGACCATCCTTGTGTAGACTTCGGTACCGGCTGCGGCGAAGAGCTGCTGCAGGATAAAGGGCATATTATTAAAGTATGTGAAGCTGTTGCCGATAAACAGGATCTTTTTCATGGAAATCCTCCGGGAAAAAGGGCAGCCGCGAAAACGGCTGCCCACAGTTTCAAATCAGTCCTGAATCCGGTTGCAATAACCGATCAATAGATCAATAGTTCAGAAGGCTGCGCATAAGAGCCTGATGCTTCCTGACGTATTCAACTTCGTCGCACCAGCCGATCTGGTTCATGCGGCGGTTGCCTTCGAACTCGGAAGAAATGTAGCCCTTGTAGCCGTTGTCCTTAAGGATCTGGAAGATCTTCGGATAATCCATATCGTCGACCTGGCCGTTCTCGTCGATATCATAGAATTTGCCATGGCAGTAAACGAGCTTGGCGGCATTGTCCGCAAGATCTTTGTAAAGCTGCTTGAAAGGTACGCGGGGGCCGTGTCCGCCGACAACGAACCTCAGGAGCTGCTGGTCGTGCTCATTCGGCTTCATGGCTTCGACTTTTTCACGGATCTCTTCGTAGTCGAATTCTTCGCCTGCGAAATAAGCTTCTCTCTGCTTCTCGCGGATGAACATGAGCAGATCTTCGTTAGCGCCTTCGTAAACGGCACCCTTGATGTCCGCTGTGGAGATGCAGTAGCTGAATGTGGAGAAGTCCTGCTGAAGGCCGACATAAGGGATACCGGTCTTCTCGGCAAGTTCGATATACTTCTGCTGATAAGGAGCGCCTACGCCGTCCCTTGTATGAACTTCAAGGGCAAGCATGACGTCGTATTCGGCAGCAATGGGAAGAAGCCTTGCAATGGTGTCATAATCGGTCAGCTTGTAGCCGGAAAAGCTCTTTGCGCCGATATGCTCTTCATGGAGGACACGGATAGCCTTGCAGCCCATGCGTGCGGCGAGCTTGATATACATTACGCCGCGTTCGAACATCTGCTCATCGGAGAGCTGTTTGTCATGCCACATGGCGCGGTCTGAGAAGTGGTCAAGGCAGACAGGGTTAACGGCATAGCGTTCCATCCATGCATTCCACTTGTCGATCCATGCATCAGAAACATAAGGCCATTCAGGGATCATGGTATCGGAAAAGATCTCGATACCTTCTGCGCCTGCGCCGGCAGCTGCAGCGATGCAGCCTTCCACGTCAAGGCGGTGGAAATAGTAGTTATCCTGATAACTGTAAAGGGATACACCCAGCTTGATATCATTATTTGTCTTCATAGATTAATTCCTTCCTGCTTCCTTATGCGAATGTTAAGTCCTTCTCACATACAGAGACCATTGTAGGCGTGTAGCTGCGGCGTGTGCCGAGCGTAAGCTTGCAGTGGTGGATTCCCTGTTCGATACCCTTGCCGTTCTTTACGACGACCGTCAGCGGCTCGCCGAACAGCCAGTAGAAGTCTGTCGGGAAATCATCTTTCAGAATATCGGGATAGTGATATTCACGGCCGCGGTGCTGAATAT
This sequence comes from Lachnospiraceae bacterium, assembly GCA_017474455.1. Taxonomy (GTDB): domain Bacteria; phylum Bacillota; class Clostridia; order Lachnospirales; family Lachnospiraceae; genus CAG-791. The sequence goes on along the minus strand of JAFVHP010000035.1, from coordinate 34,465 downwards.
ACATCTCATCATAAGGTACCTGTTCGCCGTCAATTACCATGGTGATCTGGTCTACACAGCAAAGAGGAAGGCCACGGTAATAATTGATGGTGACCTGGAACTGATAGCCGTACTTCTCACCATGCGCCCAGACGCTGCGGGCGTTGTTCTCAGAAAGAATCTGTTTATTGTACATTACGTCTCCTCCTAATATAATAATTTAGCCACGCCCCATCCTCCCCAGCGGATCGAGCCATAATAATCATAACATATATTATTAAATTGTTCTACATAACTTGTCGTTTTTCATAACGGAGAAGCAAAGATGGATATTAACGCGGTCATCGCGGCTGAACTGGGCATACGTCCGGAACAGGTAAACAGCGCTGTGTCCCTGATCGACAAGGGCAATACTATTCCCTTTATAGCCAGGTACAGAAAAGAAGCGACCGGGTCGCTGGACGATGTCAGATTAAGGGCCCTTTATGAAAGGCTCGGCGCCCTGAGGGCATTGGAAGAGAGGCGGGCTGCTGTTTTACGGTCTGTTGAAGAACAGGGGAAACTGACGCCGGAACTGAAAACCAGAATTGAAGAGGCCGGGACACTCAATGTGCTGGAAGATCTGTACCTCCCGTACAGGCCGAAGAGGAAGAAAAGGGCTTCGACGGCCATAGCGAAAGGGCTGCTGCCCCTTGCGGACTATATCATGGAGCAGACAGCGGCAGGCCCTCTGATCGATGAAGCCGCAAAATATGTCACGCCGTCAGAAACAGCGGAGGAAGAGAAACGAGTCGCCACAGCCGAAGATGCGCTCAGGGGAGCCATGGATATCCTGGCGGAGCGTTTCTCGGATGATGCCGGCATCAGGGAATTTGTAAGGAATGCCTTTTATGACAGAGGCGTCCTTACTTCTTCCGAGAAGAAAGGCGCGTCAGACAAGCAGCGCCGGGACGTGTACGGGATGTACTTTTCCTATGCGGAAGCGGTAAAGGCCATACCCGGCCACCGGATCCTCGCCGTGGACCGCGGTGAGAACGAAGGGATCCTTTCGGTCAGCATCGAAATTCCGGAAGAGCAGATCACAGATCATATCTGCGGCCTTCTCATAACCGGGCATAACCGGTACACGGAACCGGTCATCAGGGAAGCGGCAAAGGACGCTTACCGCCGCCTGATCGCTCCTTCAATAGAAAGGCAGGTCCGCTCGGACCTGACAAAGGCCGCGCAGGAAAAGGCGCTTGTCGTTTTTAAGAAGAACCTGGAGCAGCTCCTTATGCAGCCGCCGGTCACGGGACGCACCGTAATGGGATGGGACCCGGCATACCGCACCGGCTGCAAGATCGCCATAGTCGATGAGACGGGGAAGGTACTGGATACAACGGTCGTATATCCGACGCCTCCGCACAACAGGATACAGGAGACCGAAAAGATAATCAGTGACATGATCAGGAAGCATGGTGTATCCCTGATCGCGCTGGGAAACGGAACGGCATCCGGAGAATCGGAACAGGTGATCGCTTCGATCATAAAAGACCTGGCGGCGGAGAATATCCGGCTGCAGTACGCGGTCGTAAACGAAGCCGGCGCTTCCGTATACAGCGCCAGTGAACTGGCGGGCAGGGAATTCCCGGAGTTTGACACGGGACAGCGCAGCGCTTCTTCCATGGCCAGACGTCTCCAGGATCCCCTGGCAGAACTGGTCAAGATCGATCCTGCAGCGCTGGGTGTAGGCCAGTACCAGCATGACATGAATGAAAAACGCCTTTCGGAAGCATTGAACGGCGTTGTGGAGGACTGTGTCAACAGGGTCGGAGCAGACCTGAATACGGCATCTTTCTCCCTTCTTTCCTATGTTTCGGGCATAACGGAGTCCCTGGCGGTAAAGATCGTGGAAGAACGGGAAAAGAACGGCCCCTTCAGGAACCGCAGACAGCTTATGAATGTTCCCGGACTCGGCCCCAGGACTTTTGAGCAATGCGCTGGATTCCTGAGGATAAGGGACGGTGACGAAGTGCTGGATTCTACTGCCGTCCATCCCGAGGATTATAAAGCGGTCCATAAGATGCTGAAGGAACTGGGCCTTGACGATACGGACACGGATGTCCGCAGGGCGGCCGGCATGGTCCGGGGAAAGGATATCCCCGCCATGGCCAGGCGGCTCGGCATAGGGGAGATCACTCTGTCCGATATCCTTTCGGAACTTGAAAGGCCGGGAAGGGATATCAGGGAAGAACTGGAACCGCCTCTTTTAAGGAGCGGTGTGCTGACTATGCAGGATCTGCAGCCCGGCTTGAAGCTGAAGGGGACGGTGCGGAATATAGTTGATTTCGGCGCTTTTGTGGATATAGGTGTGCACCAGGACGGACTTGTCCATATCTCACAGCTTTCGGACAGGTTCGTCAAGGATCCCATGGATGTCGTAAAAGTCGGGGATATCGTGGACGTGACCGTGCTGTCGTGCGATCCGGAAAAGAAAAGGATATCCCTGTCCATGAAGACTTCTGTTGCGCATCAGCCGTGATTCTTCTATAATCTCTTTTGTAGCGGTATGAAGCCGCCGGAGCCTGCAGAAGCGGGACGTTTATCAAATATTTCATCGTAAGTCTGGCACGAATATCAAAAGGTACTATGAAGGTACGCTGTTCTCTGAAGGGGACGACGTGCCTTTTTTATTATGAGGAGGAAACAGTTATGCATATGGCTGATGCTCTGGTATCGCCCGCAGTGGCGGGAACGATGGCAGTCCTTTCCGGCGCCGCCGCCGTTTATTCGGTCAAAAAGCTGCGGGAAGAGGATGATCCTAAAAGAATACCCGTTATGGGCGTAATGGGAGCCTTTGTTTTTGCCGCGCAGATGATCAATTTTACAATTCCAGGCACGGGTTCTTCGGGCCATATCTGCGGCGGCTTTCTGATCTCTGCGCTGGCAGGGCCTTACGCCGGTTTTCTGACGATGATCGGCGTTTTGCTGATCCAGTGCCTTTTCTTTGCGGACGGGGGACTTCTGGCCCTTGGCTGTAATGTATGGAATATGGCATTTTACGGATGTTTTATAGGCGCTCTCCTTGTCTGGAAGCCTTTTATGAGAAAAGGCGCCACCAAAGCCAGGATCATGGCAGCTTCGATCATAGGCTGTATCGTGACGCTGCAGCTCGGCGCGTTCTCCGTAACAGTCGAAACACTGCTTTCAGGGATCACCGAACTGCCTTTCGGCGTTTTCCTTGCCGCCATGCAGCCGATCCATCTGGCGATCGGGCTTGTGGAAGGCATAATCACCGGCGCGGTACTTGTATTTGTGCAGGACGCAAGGCCGGAGCTCCTCTGGGGCGTTGAAGATGAAGGCAGGGAAGGCCGGTTCACTCTCAAAAAGACACTGGTCATCCTGGCAGCGGCTGCCGCGGTGATCGGCGGAGCCGTATCCCTTATCGCCTCCGCGCTTCCGGACGGGCTGGAATGGGCGATCGGCAGGGTCGCCGGCGTGGAAGAACTGGAAGCGGCCGGGAGTGTTTATGAGAGTGCTTCTTCTATTCAGGAGAAACTATCATTCCTGCCCGACTACGCATTCAAGGGTTCGGAGAGCGCTGCCGGGACAACAGTATCCGGGATCGTTGGCGCTGCCCTTGTCCTTGCCCTGTGCGTGTGCCTGTGCTATATACTCAGGCTGTTTATGAACAGAAGGACCAATGAGCAGAATTGAAAAGGCTGTTTTTGAACTGAATTCAATAGAAGATCTTTCAAGACAGAACAGATGGGTGAACAGGCTTCACCCATCTGTTAAACTGTTGCTTACTTTACTGCTGGCTGTCCTTGCGGTATCCTTTGATAAATATAATCTTCCCGGCCTTTTAGGTCTGTTTGTCTATCCCCTGTTTGTCTTTATTGCCGGCGGGCTGCGTTTTAAAGATGCCCTCAGGAGGCTGTGGATCGTCCTGCCGCTGGTCGTAGTCACCGGCATCACCAATCCGTTTTTTGACCGGCAGGTCCAATTTTACATCGGGAACTTTGCTGTTACCGGCGGGATGGTATCCATGGCTACACTTATCGTTAAGGGGATACTTTGCGTACTTGGCGCCTATATCCTGATCGCGACGACACCGATCGAGGGGATCTGCCGGAGCCTCAGGGCTTTCAGGGTACCGAAGACCATTGTAACTGTGATCCTGCTGATCTACAGGTATGTCACCGTGCTGCTGCAGGAAGCGGACAGGGTCACCAACGCGTATCTTCTGCGGGCCCCTTCGGAGAAAGGGATAGGGATCCGGGCATGGGGGCCGCTTGCAGGAGGGCTTCTCTTAAGGAGCATGGACAGGGCGCAGGTGCTGTATGAAAGCATGCAGCTGCGCGGCTTTGACGGGGAATTCCCGGAAGGCCTGCACGCGCTCTTTTATGAAGGCAGGGACAACAGAAGGCTGAGTATCATCTACTTTGCGGTATGGGCTGTTATCCTCGTATTATTAAGGATCGTACCCGTAGCCGGCATAGTCGGAAGTGTTTTTGGTATCTGAGGGCGTTATCGGATGGCTGATAAAAATGAGAGCTGCCTGCTGGTAAGGAACGTCAGCTTTGCATATGAAAAAAAGTATCCGGTCCTGCATGAGATCAGTTTTGAGGCCGCACCTGGAGAAACGGTGGGGATCGCCGGTGCGAACGGCGCCGGCAAATCCACGCTGCTGAAGCTCCTGGTAGGGCTGGAGACAGGCTTTGAAGGCAGTATTGAGATCTGCGGGATCAGGCTGGACAAAAAGAACCTGGCGGCTGTGCGCAGGCATATCGGGTATGTTTTCCAGGATTCGGACAGCCAGCTGTTCATGACTACAGTGGAGGAGGACGTGGCTTTTGCCCCGCTGAACTACGGTTATTCCGCGGATGAGACGAAGAAGCGGGTTGAGAATGCCTTGAGGAGCGTCAATGCGGAACATCTGGCAAAAAAGCCGGTCTACAGACTTTCCGGCGGCGAAAAGAGGCTGGTAAGTATCGCGACGATCCTTTCGCTGACACCGGAAGTAGTCCTGATGGATGAACCGTCCTCCGGCCTCGACCCCAAAAACCGCAGGAACCTGATCGGTATAATCCGGGATCTGCCGGGCACGAAGCTGATCGCCAGCCATGACATGGATCTGCTGTGGGATACCTGCAGCAGGATACTGCTGATCAGGGACGGAAGGATCGTATGCGACGGTCCCGCTGATGACATTATGCGTAATGAGGAGCTGCTCAGGGAAAACGATCTGGAGCTTCCGCTTTCACTCCAGGGAAGGAGGTAGTGCAACATGACATTAAATGAATTTTTTGAACAGCACAACAGGGTAGCACTTGCTTTTTCGGGGGGCGTCGATTCATCGTATCTTCTGTACGCGGCCATGCAAGCCGGTGCAAAGGTCAAAGCCTACTATGTCAAAGCCCAGTTCCAGCCGCAGTTCGAATTTGACGATGCCATGAAACTGGCCGGGCAGCTGGGCGCCGATGTCAGGATCATCCGCGCGGACGTACTGGCCGATCCGCAGGTGGCGGCAAATCCGGCCGACAGATGCTATTATTGTAAAAGGAATATCTTTTCCCGTATCCTTGAAGCCGCCGGAGAGGATGGGTACAGCCTGATCCTGGACGGGACGAATGCTTCGGACAGGGCGGACGACAGGCCGGGGATGAGAGCCCTTAAGGAAATGGAAGTCAGGTCGCCGCTCAGAGAATGCGGACTGACCAAGGCCATGATAAGGGAACTGTCCAGGGAGGCCGGGCTTTTTACATGGAATAAGCCTGCATATGCCTGCCTGGCGACGAGGATTCCTGAAGGGACAGAAATAACGGAAGAACTGCTTACGATGACCGAACAGGCCGAAGACTATCTGTTCTCACTCGGGTTTACAGATTTCCGCGTGAGGATGGTTAAGAACGGTTTTGCGGGCCTTCAGTTTCCTGAAGACCAGATCGGCCGGGCGTTTGAAATGAGACAGCAGATATCCGCAAAACTGAAGGACAGCTTCGGTTATACAAAAGTACTGCTGGATTTGGAGAACAGAAATGGACAATGACATCAGAAAACTTCTTGAAGGCGTGAGGGACGGCAGCGTATCGATTGAAGATGCGCTCCTGGAGATCAAGAAGGAACCCTTTGTGGATCTCGGGTTTGCCAAAATCGACCTGCACAGAAAGGTCAGGCAGGGAGTCGCGGAAGTCATTTTCGGCGCAGGCAAGACACCGGAACAGATCCTGGGGATCCTGCGCCTGATGAAACAGAACGGGCAGGACTCGGTGCTGGTCACCAGGATGAGCAAGGAAGCATATGAATTTGTCTCGGCAGAGGAAGAACTGGATTATGACCCGCTCTCCCGCACAGCCATCTTCGGAAAATGCCATGAGCCCGACGGCATTGGGACGATCGTCATTGCCACCGGCGGGACCAGCGACATGCCCGTTGCGGAAGAAGCGGCCAGGACCTGCGAGATCATGGGCAATGAAGTGTGCCGCCTGTATGACGTCGGCGTTGCCGGTCTGCACAGGACCCTTGCGCACATGGATGAGATCATGAGCGCCAGCGTGATCATTGCGATCGCGGGAATGGAAGGCGCCCTGGCCAGCGTGATCGGCGGCCTATCCGACTGCCCGGTGATCGCCGTGCCCACCAGCGTGGGATACGGTGCTTCCTTCGGGGGACTGTCCGCGCTGCTTTCCATGCTGAATTCCTGCGCGAGCGGAGTAAGCGTCGTGAATATCGATAACGGCTTCGGGGCAGGATATATCGCTTCGAGGATAAACCATATGGAGACCAGGTCATAACACGCAAGACATCAAAAGGAGCTGCTGCGAATGAAGACATTATATCTTGACTGCCAGATAGGCGCTGCCGGCGATATGCTGACCGCCGCCCTGCTTGAACTCACGGACAATAAAGAAGAAATGATCGCCAGGATCAACGCGCTGGGCATTCCCGGCGTGGAAGTCTCTTACGAACCCTCTGTAAAATGCGGCATAACCGGAACCCATATGGTCGTCCGGATAAACGGCGAAGAAGAGGAATCGGTCGATCACCATCATGACCACGATCATGAGCATCATGGCCACGAGAATGACCATGAACATGAGCATCACGACCACGATCATCATGACCATGACCACGGCCATACACATCATCACAGCGGAATGCATGATATAGAGCATATCGTGATGGATCATATGGATCTGCCTGACAAAGTCAAAAAGGACATCATGGCTGTTTACGGGATGATCGCCGAAGCGGAAAGCCACGTGCACAACACTGCGGTCGACCAGATCCATTTCCATGAGGTTGGGACGATGGATGCGGTCGCCGATGTCACTGCTGTCTGCATGCTGATGAATGAGATCGCGCCGGACAAAGTGATCGTGTCTCCGGTCCATGTCGGAAGCGGACAGGTACACTGCGCGCACGGCATCCTGCCGGTGCCTGCCCCGGCCACGGCCTATATTCTCAGGGATGTTCCGATCTACGGCGGCAGCATCCGCGGGGAACTCTGTACACCCACGGGTGCCGCACTTCTGAAATACTTTGCCGATGATTTCGGCAGCATGCCTCCGATGCAGGTAAGGGCGATCGGGTACGGCATGGGTAAAAAGGACTTCGAGGCCGCCAACTGTGTAAGGGCGATGCTCGGGGAAGCAGAGGATGATACCGGTTTTGTTTATGAGCTTTCCTGCAATGTGGACGATATGACCGCGGAACAGATCGCGTTCGCGACGGAGCGGTTCTTTGAAAACGGCGCGTTTGAAGCCTATACGATCCCGATCGGGATGAAGAAGGGAAGGCCCGGCACCCTGATCAGGGTCATGTGCAGCGGTGCTGACAGGTCAAGGCTTGCGGCCTGTATCTTCAAGCACACGTCCACGATCGGTATCCGAGAAGTGGCAACGAGCCGTTACACACTGAAAAGGACGATGGAAGAGCTGGATACGTCCTTCGGCAAAGTCAGGCGTAAATCGGTATCCGGCTACGGGGTGAGCAGAAGCAAGCTGGAATATGACGATCTGTCCGCAATAGCCAAAGAGCGCGGAATGTCGATCGAGGAAGTCCGCAGGGCCATAGAGTCTGAGATCGGATAAGAAGCCTGAAGATAACGCATAGCATGAAAAAAGGACTGCCGCAGGGCAGTCCCTTTTCAGATTTCAGATGATACTGTAAGTATTCTGTCAGTACCGGATCAGTATACATAGATCCCGTTATCATAAGAAGGATTGTCTTCTAAGGAAGCAGTCACGTCATCGTCGCATTTGCAGCAGATCAGGTTGACTTCCGAATAATCATCCAGTTCGCTCATGAACTCGCCGTCCAGATCTTCGAAGACACAGCCGATGAAATCAATGTCGCTCTCGTAGACTTCGAACATGACAAATTCCTTGCAGTCATAGAACTCGGTATACTTCATCGCGACTGTCGAGTCGGTGATGACGGCGCAGCCGTATGTGCAGTCGTGGATCAGGCTGTCCACAACACTGACGTTGTAGCAGTCGTCGATGTTGAGGCCGTAAGTCCCGCAGCCGTAGAGATCACAGTCAATGACATTCACGTTCCAGCTGTAGATAAGGGAGAGCACATTGCCTGTGCAGTAACCTTCACCGTCTGAATGTCCGACGATTACGTGGTCCAGGGTCAGGTCGTCACAGTCCACAAAAGTCAGGACATTGGCATATCTGGGATCGCAGACGATCTTTGCAGGGTCGTTCTTGTCGGCGGACATGATCGTGACATAATCGAAATCGTTGAGGATCAGCTGGCTGCCGTCGAAGACTTCTTCGCAGTAGATCCCTGCCGGAAGATATCCGTCGGAATCATATGTCTCCTGATCCCACACTTCCGCTTCATTTTCCTCAAGCCATTCGGAAACGTTGTATTCGCCGGGCAGAAGGATAAGGGTGGCGTTCTGTGCCAGGTTTTCCATCAGTTCTTCTGTTGTGGATACGATTATGGTCTCCGGTTCTTCTTCAAGGTCAAAGCCGGGATCTTCGGGATCTTCCTCGCCGTAGCCTTCCTCGAACATGGCGATGATCTCATCCCTTGTGGGCGCCTCCTCGTCACTCTTTGTGAACTGCAGGCTCATGGAATCGTCCAGGTCTTCGATGGTGAATTCGAGGACGCCGTCCGTTACCGTATAGGAAACTTCTTCATCTTCGATGATCAGCGTGTTGTCCTTCCAGGTCAGATCGGTTATCTCGTCGAACAGATAGATATAACCTGTCCCGCCGTCTTCCAGGATGATGCCGCCGGCCATGCCGAACATGCTGAGGTATTCCTCATCCATGGATTCTTCGCCGTACGAGATATAGGTGAGGACATAGTAACCGGCATCGTCAGTTTCTTCCGATCCTGATCCGCCCCTGGTAAGGGCCTTTGCCGGGACAGCGCCGAACGCGCCGACGGCGAGGCACAAAGAGAGCAGTATCGCGGATACGGCCGCAAGGATTTGTTTTTTCATAGTGCAACCTCCCAATACAGAATACGACTATAAGTACAAAATAGACCTGCTTCTATTGTAAACTTCTTTGCCCGGTTTTCACAGCAGTTTTCGGTGAGGAATGCATATTTATGATCAGTTGACGCTCTCCTTTTTTGTGGGGTATATTGTAAATTGTATAGGTATATTCAGCTGCAGAAATGCAGCCGGGAACAAGCGCTTTTAAGCGGAGAGGACAAGCATGGGAAAGAGAAAATGGTATGAATGGCTGCTGACATTCGTGTATATCGCAATGATCCTGGTCTTTCTTTACCTCAACCTGTTTTCAGGACATAAGGAAGGATTGGCAAATATCATTATCAACGGGGTCATGTTCCTCATCGTCGGTATAGTTTTCCTGAACTGTGAACTGCACAGCTTCGCGCCGGTGAACCGGATGATCGCCGATCTCAAGAGAGTCACGCAGAAGATCCGCAAGGATGCCATGAATACGCATGTGTATTTATGGGAGCGGTATAAGAACGACAACAGTGACCTGTTTGAAGAGAGCATTCTGAAAGAGGTCTACCGGGATTATGTTTTTGAAATGGACCGCATCGAGAATTCCGATAAGGCCTACTACAAAACGGACATCGAGAATTATATCAGCCCGGACCTGATCGACAGAACGATCCACCGGAACCTCCTGAACCAGGTCGCCGGCGCCATGACAGGCCTTGGTATCCTCGGTACCTTTATAGGACTTTCACTCGGTCTCCAGAGCTTCAGCACGGGCACGACGGCAGAGATCTCCAACAGTATCGAACCTCTTATGCAGGGTATAAGGGTCGCTTTCCATACTTCGATCTACGGCATGGTGTTCTCCCTTGTGTTCAACTACGTTTTCAAGAGAAAACTGGATGACGCCGATGATGCGGTGGAAGACTTCATCGGTGCTTATAAAAAATACGTGCTGCCGGATACGACAACGGACGGCATCAACCGCCTGATGGAATTCCAGAAGCAGCAGACAGAGGCTACACAGTCTCTGGCGCTTACGGTCGCCCACCAGCTTTCCCAGGGGCTGGCCCAGCTGCTCGAGCCCCAGTTCGACAGGTTTGACAAGACGATCTCCGATTTCGGCAGGATGGCCACAAAGAACCAGATGGAACAGCTGTCCATCGTGGTGGACGCTTTTATTGAAGAAATGAACCATTCCTTAAACGGCGCATTCTCCCAGCTCGCCTTTACGATCAACCAGACTTACCAGACACAGCAGGAGAACGCCAAGCAGATGCAGGAGATCCTGCGCAGGACGGGAAGTACGGCGGAATATCTCAAGGAGATCAATACCTGCACCGCTGCGCTGCTTGATACCATGAATAATTACGCGGCCAACGTGCAGACGATCGAAGCCGCGATGTCGCAGAATGTGGAGACGGTACGTGAAGAAAGCCACACCAGCCACCTGCTCCTGACACAGCAGCAGCGTTATCTTAAGGATCTTTCGGATTACAGGAGCAACCTCGAGGCATCGGCTGCCGTGATCAGCGAAGAGCTGCGCCATCAGGACGATCTGCTGCGTGAGCTTTCCAAAGCTACGCAGCTCATGCCCAGGAAGATCGATGAAACGTTTGAGATCATCGACGAAAACCTGATCAGCGTCGAGAACCACTTCCAGGATACGATCGAAGAGATAAAGGATGCCACGGAACAGGTCCCGGAGATCGTCCGTAATTCCTATGCCGGCATCGAAGACGGTTTTGCCAGAGCGGCCGAAGCCGTACAGGCGCTCTCAAAGGCGCTCGACAAAATGGAGCGCAGGGAGCGTGAAAGGAGCGAGAGGAGCGAAAGGAGACCCGAATGATTCGTGCGCATCACAGAAAACAGGATGAAGAGACTACCTACTGGCTGTCATATTCCGATATGATGGCAGGACTTCTTCTGGTGTTCGTGCTGATCATCTCCCTGACTGTACTGCACGCGAAAATACAGTTCGATGCCAAGGAACTGGAACTACTCGGCAAGGAAGATGAGCTCATCGCAAAATCCGACGACCTGGAACACGAAAGGGCGCTGGTCGCTCTGCAGCAGACGGAGCTGGACAAGCAGAGGATACAGCTTTCCGAACAGGGAGAGGAACTGGACAGTCTCCAGATCACGCTGGATGAGCAGATGGCCAGGTTAAAGTCCCAGGAAGAGGCCCTGAACGAGAGGGATATCAAGCTGGCGGAACTGCAGGCCCTTCTGGATGAGCAGCAGTTCAAACTGGACAACATCATCGGCGTCAGGGGAGAACTGATCGAAGCGCTGAAAAAGGAGTTCGAGAAATCCAATCTCCACATCCTGGTCGACGAGCAGACAGGCGCTATCACGTTCGATGCCAGCATCCTGTTTGATTACAATGAATTTGTCTTAAAACCTACCGGCGAGGAATTCCTTTCGCGTTTCCTGCCGATCTACACAGGCGTCCTGCTCAGCGACAAGTATAAGGATTATGTATCGGAGATCCTGATCGAGGGGCATACGGATACGGACGGAGATTATCTCTCCAACCTGGAACTGTCCCAGCAGCGAGCCCTTTCGGTCGCGCAGTACTGCCTGTCGGACAATACGAAGATACTGGATAAGAAGTCGCTGGAGGCCTTAAGGAAGGTCGTTGCGGCGACCGGCAGATCTTTCAGCAGCCCTGTTTTGGACGAAAACGGAAAGATCGATATGGATGCGTCAAGACGTGTTGAATTCCTGTTCAGGCTGACGGACGAAGAGATGATCAGGGAGATGATCGAGATCCTGAGCTCGGATACTTCAGGAGGCTGAAGGAAAGGGGAATAAACAGACAAAATGACAATAGCACTTGTTATAGCAAAACAGCTTCTCATCATGTTTATCTACATGATGATCGGCTATCTGCTCTACAGGTCGCACAAAGTTTCGGACGAGGGCAGCAGGTCGTTAGCCAACCTGCTGCTTTACGTTGTGCTTCCTGCTTCACTTATCCGCCCGTTTATTGCCGAAAGGACACCGGATAAGGCGGCCGGGCTGATCATCAGCTTTATTGCCGCCGCGGTTATACTGGCTGTTTCAATGCTCATCGCGGCAGCTTTTTTCAGGAAGAACGCGATCGATAACTTCGGCGCGGCCTTTTCGAATGCCGGTTTCATGGGGATACCGCTGATCACTGCGGCACTGGGATCGGATGCTGTTTTTTACGCGGCGGGGTTCATCGCCCTTCTGAATATCCTGCAGTGGACATACGGACAGGCGCTGATCTCCGGTGACAGGTCAATGATACAGCCCGGGGCGATCCTGAAAAATCCTGTACTGATCGCGGTCGCCGCCGGCCTCGTCATCTTTTTTGCCGGGATCCCGCTGCCGGCTGTAGTATCATCCGCCATCGGAGCCCTGGCAGGCATGAACGGGCCTCTTGCCATGGTCATCCTGGGAATATATCTGGCGCAGACCAGGATCGGGGAAATGTTTTCCGAAGGCCATCTCTACTTCGTCAGCGCCGTCAGGCTCCTCGTGATCCCGTTGATCACGATCCTTATCGTCCTTCTGATACCGCGGCAGTACAGCCTGATCCGTTCTGTTCTGATCATCGTAAATGCCGCCCCGATCGGCTCAAACGTCGCCGTTTATGCGCAGAAACAGGGGAAGGACCATACATATGCCGTTAAGATCGTCTGCCTGAGTACGATCCTCAGCATAGTTACCATGTCTCTGATCATGGCGCTGGCATCGGTCATGGGCGTGATCTGAAAGACGGTCCGTGGCTGTGGCGTGGGACTGTCAGGCGTCAGACAAGGACTTTCCGCTTTTCCCAGCGTCCGCTGAGGAAATAGACGAGAGCCATTATCGCCGTGACGTATGTGCCGCTTCCGTAACCGATAAAATATCCCGTGGTGCCCAGGTGCAGCGCGCTGCCTAAAAGCCAGCAGATCAGGACGCGGCCGAGAAATGCGTCCACGACAGCGATGATGAAGGACAGCTTTACGTATCCGATCGCGGAGATCAGGCTGTTGCAGGCGCCCATGACACAGCGGGCAGGAATCTGCATGAGGATGATAGCGGTGCCGAGCGAAGCGTAGGCAAGGACTGTCTCATCCTGCGTGAACAGCCGGTAGGAGAGCTGCGGGAAAAGGCCGAAGAAAGCTCCGAACAGAAGCTGGATGACCGTTGTAAAAAGCATGCAGTAATGCACGGTGCTTTTTACGCGGTCATTTTTATGTGCGCCGAAATTCTGCCCGATCATGCTGGACGTTCCAAGGCCGAGGCCCTGCGTGATAATGCCCGGCAGCATCTCAAGCTTTCCAAAGACGGCGAACGCGGCGCTGACAGCCAGACCCTGTGTATTGATCATGGATGTGACGAACAGGAAGCTGAAATGTATGGCCGCGCTCTGGATGGCCATCGGGACAGCCATCTTGATGATAGCCGTCTGCGTTTCGGCATCCGTTTTCTGCTGCCGGATACCGAAGTCGATGCCGTAATCGCGGCTGTGCTTTGTCAGATATACGATACTGAATATTACGCTGACTGCCTGTCCGATCACAGTGGCCAGAGCGGCGCCGGCGACCTGCCAGTGGAAAACGGCGACAAACAGTATATCCAGAATGATATTAAGACCGACGGCCACCGCAACGAAGATAAGGGGATGTATGGAATCCCCGAGTCCCCGCAGTACGGCGCTGTACATATTGTAAAGGCCGGTGAAGATAATGCCGAGCCCACAGATCACTATGTAGTAATAGGCCTGGGGGACCGCTTCTTCCGGTGTATGCAGAAGCCGGAGGAGTGTCTTTGCAAAGATCAGCGAGACTGCAGTCATGATGAGGGACAGTATGATCTCGAGGACAAACAGGGAACTGACGACTTTCTGTACTTTTTCCTGATTACCCGCGCCCTTTGCCTGGGCGATCAGGATCTGGCCGGCCATGGACGCGCCGATACAGGCCAGATAGATCAGCTGCATCAGCTGGGCGCCGTTCGAGACGGCGGAGAGCCCCCGGCTGCCCAGGAACTGCCCGACGATGATCGTATCGGTCGTCGAATACAGGGTCTGGAGCAAGGTGCTGAGCATGAACGGGAACGAGAATTTAAGCAGGGTCGCCGGTACGCTGCCTTCGAGCAGGCTCATCCGGCTTCCCGCTGTAACGGTCTTATCAGATGCCATAGGGCGGACCTTCATTTCTTTGGGGAATACTGGAATTGGTTATCTATAAACTAGCAATATAGCATAATTGCGTGTTGTTGTCATGCGTGATATATTTTTGTGGACAACAGAATTGTATCAGGCAGAGTAGGAACGGATGCGTAGTCCACGGGATCCCGTGGCAAAAGTGCCGGCTGTACAGGGAGTTGACAGCCGGACGAAAAGGGCTGACCTGCGGTATCCGTCCCGCATCCCGCTGCCGCATATGCAGGCGACGTTTACGGCACCTCCTTATGTGGTAAGGAACACTGCAGAAGGAGGTGATTTGATTGTCGGACTTAAAACAGCGCTACCTTTCATCAGCTTCTGCCCTTAAAAATCTGAGGATCCTTGCTTTTTGCGGATTCATGGGGGCACTGTCAGTAATCCTTAAGTTTGTCGCTACGATCAGTATCGGGCCATACGTCAGGATCGGAGTGAGCGAGATCCCGAACCTGATCGTGGATTTTTATTTCGGCCCGGTGACCGGCGCCGTTTTCGGCGGCGCGATGGATATCGTCAAGTACCTGGTGAAGCCGGAGGGAGCCTATTTCCCGGGATTTACGCTGACAGCCGTGCTGGGTGGACTCATCTTCGGAACGCTGCTTTATAAAAGAAAACTTTCGATCCCCAGGCTCTTCGCCGCGGAACTGATCGTCAAGGCATTCCTGAATGTCGGACTGAATTCACTGTGGCTCAGGATCCTGTATCAGAAAGCGATACTGGCGCTTCTGCCGTCACGCATCCTGTCCAACGGCGTCATGCTGTTCGTGGATACGGCCATAGTATGGGTCATACTGTACGCGGTCGACAGGCGCCTGGGCAAGACCATAAGGAGTTTGACAAAGAGTTGAAGTTTCAGAAAATGATGACACGCCGGATACTTCTGGCCGCCGTCATCGTGCTGCAGATCGTGTGCGCATTGTATTTCGGCGGTAAAAAGGCGGGTTTTCATGAGGATGAATATTACTCATATTATTCCAGCAACAGGACGGCCGGATTCTATTATGACGACAGAGTATGGACCGATACGGACAGCTGGCTGAAAGAGTTTTATGTCGTCAGGGGCGAAGGGTTCAATTTCCCGCTCGTACACCTTGTGCAGTCGTGGGATGTGCACCCGCCTTTATATTATGATGTACTGCACTTCGTATGCTCCGTGACGCCGGAGATATTCTCAAAGTGGCAGGGGATATCCGTCAATATCGCATTCTTTGTGCTGGGACAGCTGGTGCTGTTCGCGCTGGCCCGCCGGAAAGAGTGCGGCGGTTCGGACGCAGCCGCATTGTGCGCGGTCGCACTGTGGGGCTTTTCCCCGGCAGCCATGTCCATGATCATGTTCATCCGGATGTACGCGATGCTGACGTTCTTCGTCCTTTTGTGCGCCCTTGTGCACCTTGGCGCTTCCGACGCGTTCATGAAGGCTGAAAGAATTCCTCTCAGGAGCCTTCTGCCGCAGGCTGTCCTGATGGCCGCGGTGACGCTGGGCGGCTTTCTGACACATTATTATTATGCCGTATTCCTGTTCTTCACCGGACTTATCTTCCTTCTGGAACTGGTGCTGAAAAAAAGGATCAAAGAAGCGGCGCTGTACTGCGGGGCGCAGGCAGGAGCACTCCTTTTGTCCGTGCTGATATATCCTTCCGCCGCAGTGCACATCTTAAGAGGCTACAGGGGCAGGGAAGCGCAGGAGGCCTTTTTTGATCTGGCCAACCTGAAAGAGAGGTTTTCCCTGTTTGTCCCTGTTGTAAACGAATACGTCTTCGGCGGTCTGTTCGCCGCCGCGGCGGCAGCCGTCATCCTGGCTGTCATCCTGGACATAAGGAAACGCAGTGTAACGCTATGCTCCCTTATGCCCCTTCTGGCATCGGTTTTCTATTTTATGGTCACGGCGAAGACGTCCCTTCTGCTGGGTGCGTCGTCCTTAAGGTATGTAATGCCGGTATGTCCGCTGTTTGTCATGGTCGTTGTATCGGCCATATTCGGGCTGGCAGGCCGGGCTGCCGGATGCCTGGGCAGGCCCTCTGCCTGGTATGCCGCTGCCGGTGCCCTGCTGGGGATCTTACTGGCCTGTAATGCCTATGGCCTTGGCCGGGACAAAGTACTCTTCCTGTATCAGGAAGAAAAGGCTTATACCGCTGAAGCTGCTGCAGCCGCCTCTGAAAATATACCGGCTGCGGTCATATATAATCCCGCGTCGCCATACAACATGTTCCGGATCGCGAACGTGCTGCTGAAATACCCGGAAGTCTATCTGATCGATCCGGACAATACGGAAGAAGTAACAGACGGGAGGATCCAGGAGTCCCTGCGCGTCATGGTCTATCAGGCCGACGATACCGGCGGAGGCGCGAACGCGTGCAGACTGCTGGGGAAAGAGAGCGCGGAAAGACTCTGGAACAGGGACATGTATACAGCCTGTCTGGCGGGACCGGGAGAAAGATAAAAAGAGGAACTATGGAATCTGGCAATACGACAGTGAGGATAACACATTCGGCGGAAGAGACTTTTGCGCTGGGCATGGAACTGGCCGAGGGAGCAGTGCCGGGCGCATGTTACGCCCTGAACGGCGACCTTGGTACCGGCAAGACGGTATTTACCAAAGGATTCGCCAGAGGGCTGGGGATCAGCGAACCTGTGACTTCGCCCACATTTACGATCCTGCAGACCTATGAGGGAGGGCGCCTTACCCTTCACCACATGGATGTGTACAGGATAGAAGATGAGGACGAGATGGAAGAAGTAGGCCTGGACGACTGCCTTTACGGCGGAGGCGTCTGCCTGATCGAATGGCCGGAACGTATCAAAGGGCTTCTTCCTCCGGACACAGTCAGCATTACGATCGAAAAGATCCGGGACGCCGGTCCGGATGAGAGAAAGATCACGATAACAGGAGACAAAACGTTTTCATGAAGATACTGGCTTTGGAAGCATCGGGAAAAGTGGCGGGATGCGCGCTCTGGGAAGATGATGCCCTGATCGGGGAGATCAGCCTCCAGAACGGGCTTACCCATTCGCAGACCCTGATGCCTATGGTGGACGACCTGTTCCGGTCGTTGAATATGGAGATCGGCAGTATTGACGCGGTGGCGGTCACGTCTGGACCCGGATCCTTTACGGGTCTGCGGATCGGAGCGGCGACGGTCAAAGGGCTTGCCTACGCGCTGCAGGTGCCGATCATACCGGTCCCTACGCTGGAATGCCTGGCGGCGGGACTGTATATGGACGGAAGCGCTGCGGACAGCTGCCTTGTCTGTCCGATTATGGACGCCAGGCGCGGGCAGGTCTATACGGGGATCTACCGGTACCGGAACGGCAGGCCCGTCCCGCTGATCAGGACCAGGGCGGCCGAAGCCCCGGACCTGCTGGATATCCTGGAAGAGATGGCTCCTGAGACGGTCATATTTACGGGAGACGGCGTTCCGGTCTTCAGGCAGATGATACTGGAGAGAAAAAGCAATACTAAGTTCAGGTTTGCCCCGCCGCACCTTGCAAGGCAAAGAGCCGCCGCGACGGCATATCTTGCCATGGAAATGTATAAAGAGCGCGGGGAAGAAGCCTTCGTTGCCGCGGACAGATTCAGGCCCGAATACCTGCGGCTTTCCCAGGCGGAACGGGAAAGGAATGCCGGTCTTTTAAAGATCAGGGTCCGCAGGATGGAGAAGAGCGACGTGGAGGCTGCCCTTAAAGTGGAGCAGGCTTCATTTTCCGAACCTTGGACGAAAGAAATGTTCGATATGACGCTGCTTCTGCCCTATGCCAGATATTATGTGGCCGAGACTGAGGATGGAACGATCGCCGGCATCTGCGGCGTCAGGATACTGTCTGATACGGGAGAGATCTCCAACGTGGCGGTCCTGCCGGACTACAGGAGCAGGAAGATCGGGCGCAGGATGCTGGAAAAACTCCTGGATGACGCCATGCGGGAAGGGATCTTTGAATATACGTTGGAAGTCAGGGCTTCCAACAGGCCGGCGGTAAGCCTCTATGAAGGACTCGGATTCAAAAGCGAAGGAGTCCGGAAAGACTTTTACAAAAAGCCCGTGGAAGACGCCCTGATCATGTGGAGGAGAGTATGATCGATATCTGCCTTTTGGGAACAGGAGGCATGATGCCTCTTCATTACAGATGGCTGACGGCTCTCTTTGTCAGATACAACGGAAGGAATACGCTGATAGACTGCGGCGAAGGCACCCAGATCGCCCTGCGGAAAAAGGGATGGTCCCCCAAGCCTGTCGACGTGATCCTTTTTACCCATTACCATGCGGACCATATCTCGGGCCTGCCGGGCATGCTGCTGTCCATGGCTAATGCGGACAGGACAGAGCCGGTGCATCTTTACGGGCCCAAAGGCCTGGCCAGGGTGGTCGGCTCGCTCCGTGTGATCACGCCGGACCTGCCCTTCGAGCTGGTCTGCCATGAATTGAATGAGGCGGTGGAGACCTTCCCCTATCCCGGTGAGGAAGAGATGACGGTCACTGCTTTCAGGGTCAGCCACAGTGTGACGACATACGGATACAGCCTTTCGCTTTCCAGGAAGGGGCGCTTTGATCCGGAGGCGGCAGCCGGGCTGGGTCTGCCGAAACCGATGTGGGGCAGGCTCCAGCACGGAGAGACCGTGGAATATGAAGGAAAGACCTATACACCGGACCTGGTCATGGGGGACAGCAGGAAAGGTCTGAAGATCACCTATGTGACAGATACCAGGCCCTGCCCTTCCATAGTTGAAAACGCGGCAGGGAGCGATCTGTTTATCTGCGAAGGCATGTACGGCGAGCCGGACAGCGAAGACAAGGCCCGGGAACACCGCCACATGACCTTTGATGAAGCGGCGAAGCTGGCTGCCAATGCCGGCGTAAAAGAAATGTGGCTGACACATTACAGCCCTTCCATGACCCATCCCGACCAGTATATGGACAGGGTGAAAAAGATCTTTCCGGAGGCAAAGGCCGGCAAGGACGGGAAGAGCATCGTAATGAGATTTGACGATGAGGATGAGGAATGAGCAGTGACGTCCTGATACTGGGAATAGAATCCAGCTGTGACGAAACGGCTGCGGCTGTGGTAAAAAACGGCAGGCAGGTGCTTTCGAACGTGATCTCTTCCCAGATCGATATACATACACTATACGGCGGCGTGGTGCCCGAGATAGCGTCCAGGAAGCATACGGAGAGGATCGTGCAGGTCGTGGACAAGGCGCTGGAAGAAGCAGGTGTCGGTCTGAAAGACCTTGACGCCATCGCCGTCACATACGGACCGGGTCTGGTCGGACCGCTCCTGGTCGGCGTTTCCATGGCCAAAGCGCTCCATTATGTCAGCAAAGTGCCGCTGATCGGCGTCAATCATATCGAAGGGCATATCTGCGCCAATTATATCGCGCACGAAGATCTCGAACCGCCTTTTTTATGCCTGGTGGTGTCCGGCGGGCATACCCACCTTCTGGAAACGCTGGACTACGGGGAATACAGGATCCTCGGCATGACGCAGGACGACGCCGCGGGGGAAGCTTTCGACAAGGTGGCCAGGGCTGTCGGCCTGGGTTACCCCGGCGGGCCGAAGATAGATAAGGCGGCAAAGGAAGGCGATCCCGACGCCATCGATTTCCCCAGGGGGAAGGTCAGGGATTCGGAGTACGATTTCAGCTTCAGCGGGCTCAAATCCGCTGTCCTGAATTATCTGAACCAGATGGAAATGAAAAATGAGCCCGTCAGCGTCCCTGACGTGGCCGCGTCTTTCCAGAAATCGGTGGTCGATGTACTCACGGCACACACAGTGACTGCGGCAAAGAGCCTGAATGCTCCGGCCATCGCGCTGGCAGGAGGCGTTGCGTCCAACAGCGCCCTGAGGCAGAGCATGCAGGAAGCGGCAGATGAAATGGGTATACGTTTCTATTGTCCGCCGCCGGTTTTGTGCACGGACAATGCGGCCATGATCGCCGGCGCGGGTTATTTCGCGTACAGAAGGGGAGAGTTTGCGGACCTGACACTGAATGCGGTGCCCGGCCTGCGGTTAAAGCATATTTGACAGGATATCTGCGATGGACCGGAAAGTTACGGCGCTGATCCTTGCGGCAGGCAGCGGCAGCCGCATGGGAGAAGGAGTAAAAAAACAGTACAGGCTTATCAGGGGTGAACCGCTGCTGGTCCATACCCTCAGGGCTTTTATGCGCATGCCCTGTGTGACGGATATCCTGATCACCGCCCCAAAAGGGGAGGAGGACGAATGCCTGGAACTGGCCGCGCAGGCAGCAAAGGGCATAAAGGAAGCCGGGATATGGGCCGGACCCGGCCGGCCGGTGCATGTCGCTGCCGGCGGCAGAAGGCGCTGTGATTCGGTCCTGAACGGGCTGAAGGTGATTTCTGAAAACACAGAAGGCCAGGCTAAAGACCATATCGTGATGATCCATGACGGCGCAAGGCCCTTCGCGGATGCGGCCATGGCGGACAGGCTGACTGCGGATGTGGAAAAATACGGCTCAGCCATAGCGGCAGTGCCTGTAAAGGATACGATCCGGATCGCCGATGACGACGGATTCGGCATCGCCACTCCCGACAGGCAGACTCTGTGGAGCATGCAGACCCCGCAGGTCTTTATGCTGGATACGATACTGGAGGCGTACAGCGCCGTGATACCGGAGGCGGATGCAAACGGGAGATATACGGACCGGGAAGGCAATACCGTCACGGTCACGGACGACGCCTTTGTTTATATGACCCATACCGGGAAGCCGGTCAAACTGACGGAAGGCTCCTACGAGAACATAAAGATAACAACGCCGGAAGATATGCTGCTGGCGGAACAGATACTGAAAGAACGCGAAGGATCCGGTGAATCATGAGTTTTGTACATCTGCACTCCCATACGGAGTGGTCCCTGCTCGACAGCGCCAATAAAGTGACGGAATATATCCGCCGGGTCAAGGAACTCGGTATGGACAGCTGCGCCATAACCGATCACGGCGTCATGTACGGGGTACTGGATTTTTACAAAGCCGCCCTGGCAGAAGGAATCAAACCGGTCATCGGCTGCGAGGTGTACGTCGCGCCCGGATCCCGTTTTGACAGGGACAGGAACCTGTCGGAAGACCGCTATTACCACCTGATCCTTTTGGCGGAAAACAATAAGGGCTATGCCAACCTGACCAAGCTCGTCAGCCGGTCCTTTACCGAGGGTTTCTATTACAGGCCCCGTGTGGATATGGAACTTCTGCGGGAATACCATGAGGGTCTGATCGCCACCAGCGCCTGCCTTGCAGGCGAGATCGCGCGCTGTATCGTCAGGGAAGACATAGCCGGTGCGGAAGAAGCCGCGCTGCGCTACAGGGACTGCTTCGGAAAGGACAACTTTTTCCTGGAACTCCAGGATCACGGTTATGCCGACCAGCAGAAAGTGAACGCCGCGCTGCTCGGTATTTCCGACAGGCTGGGCATTCCGCTGGTCGCGACCAATGACGTGCACTATACCGACGCTTCCGATGTGGACCCCCACGACATCCTGCTGTGCATCCAGACCGCAAAGAAGCTTTCGGACGAGGACAGGATGCGCTACGATGGCGGACAGTTCTACGTCAAGAGCGAAGAGGAGATGCGCAGTCTCTTCCTTTACGCACCGGAGGCGATAGACAATACGGCAAAGATCGCACAGCGCTGCAACGTGACAATCGAATTCGGGCATACAAGGCTGCCCCGTTTCGATGTCCCGGACGGCTATGATTCCTGGACCTACCTGAACCATCTCTGCAGGGAAGGGATGAAAGAACGTTATCCCGACGACGACGGCACCATTGAAAAACGCCTGGAATACGAACTGGACACGATCCGGAACATGGGCTATGTGGATTACTTCCTCATAGTCTGGGATTATATCAATTACGCAAGGAAAAACAGTATCATGGTCGGACCCGGCAGGGGCTCCGCGGCCGGCTCCGTTGTTTCATACTGTCTGCATATCACCAATATCGATCCGATCCGCTTCCAGCTCCTGTTTGAAAGATTCCTGAACCCGGAACGTGTCTCCATGCCGGATATCGACGTCGATTTCGGTTATGAACGCCGGCAGGAGGTCATCGATTACGTAACGGCCAAATACGGCAGGGACAAGGTAGTCCAGATCATAACTTTCGGAACGATGGCGGCCAGGGGCGTGATCAGGGACGTCGGCCGGGTCATGGACCTGCCGTACGGTTTCGTGGACCAGATCGCCAAGATGGTGCCCAACGAACTGGGCATCACGCTGGAGAAAGCGCTGAAGCAGAACCCCGACTTAAGGAACGCCTGTGAAGAAGACGAAAAGGTCAGGCACCTGATCGACATGAGCCGGCGCCTTGAAGGACTGCCGCGGCATACTTCCGTGCATGCGGCCGGTGTCGTCATCTGTTCCGAACCGGCGGAAGACCTGGTACCCCTGTCCCTTGCCCAGGACGGTTCCGTCACAACACAGTTCACGATGACCGCAATCGAGGAACTGGGCCTCCTGAAGATGGACTTCCTCGGCCTGCGCAACCTGACGGTCATTCAGGACGCTGTCAGCATGGCGGATAAGGAGAGGGCCGGGAAAGGGCTGCCTCCGATCGATATCGATACCATCGATTTTGACGATCCGAAAGTGTACGCTTCCATGGCAACAGGGCATACGGACGGCGTGTTCCAGCTTGAAAGCGCGGGCATGCAGAGTTTCATGAAAGAGCTCAAGCCGGAAAGCCTTGAGGACCTTACGGCAGGCATATCCCTGTACAGGCCGGGGCCTATGGATTTCATACCGCGGTACATCGCAGGAAAGAACAACCGGAGCGGCATAACCTATCAGTGCCCGGAACTGGAACCGATCCTGGCGCCTACCTACGGCTGTATCGTCTATCAGGAACAGGTCATGCAGATCGTTCGGGACCTGGGCGGCTACACGCTCGGCAGGAGCGACCTTGTCCGCCGTGCCATGTCCAAGAAAAAACAGTCCGTGATGGAGAAGGAAAGGCATAACTTTGTTTACGGAAATCCGGACGAAGGAGTGCCCGGCTGTCTTGCCCGCGGGATCCGTGAAGACGTGGCCGAATCCATCTTCGACGCCATGATGGATTTTGCAAACTATGCTTTCAACAAGTCCCATGCGGCATGCTACGCAGTCGTTTCCTACCAGACAGCATGGCTGAAATACTATTATCCGACACAGTTCATGGCGGCACTGCTCACCAGCGTGATTGATTTCCCGGGAAAGGTCGCCGCCTACATACTGACCTGCCGCGACATGCATATCAATATCCTGCCGCCGGATATCAATGCCGGCGAGACTGGCTTTTCCGTGCGCGACGACCAGATCGTGTACGCCCTGACAGCTATCAAGGGCATCGGGAGATCGGTAATCGACGCGATCGTTTCGGAAAGGGAGAAGAACGGTAAGTTCAGGGATCTCGCCGATTTTATAGACAGGACGGTCGCCGGCAGCAGGGAGATCAACAAGCGAGTGGTCGAAAACCTGATCAAGGCAGGGGCGTTCGACAGCTTCGGAGTCACAAGGAAACAGATGATGAGCGTCTATCTGCAGCTGACGGACGAGCTCACCCAGTCCCATAAGAACAGACTGTCGGGCCAGATGAGTATCTTCGACCTGATGACAGGTGACGACGGCTCTTCCCATCCATATCAGACAGTACAGTATCCGGACGTCGGCGAATATCCCAGAGAACTGATGCTGGAATTTGAAAAAGACGTCCTGGGCCTGTATGTCAGCGGACATCCGCTGGAGGAATATGCGGCGCTTCTGCGTTCGGCCGCGAATGTGAACGCGGCGGATTTCGCGCTGGACGAAGAGACCGGCGCCATGAAACTGAAAGACGGCATGAGCGTGACAGCCGGCGGCATGATTACGGCAAAGACCGTGAAATATACCAGGAATAACCAGGTCATGGCCTTCGTGAATCTGGAAGACCTGACAGGGACGGTAGAAGTCATCGTCTTTCCCAAAAGCTATGAGGTCTGCTCCGACAAACTGAACGAAGGCGAGAAGGTATTCATCAGCGGCCGCGTGCAGGCGGAAGAAGACAAGGACGCGAAACTCATCTGCAGCCAGGTGCAGCTGTTTTCCGAAAGAACGAGGAAACTCTGGCTCCGGTTCACTGATCTGAATGCGTTCAGGGAAAAATCGGAACAGGTAAACAGCATCATAAACGCGCATGGCGGCAGGGACCAGGTGGTCCTGTATATAGAAAATCCCCGCAGCAAGAAAGAACTGCCTCCGGGGGCCGGGATCAAAGCGGATGAAGAAGTCATTTTACTGCTGAAAGAACTGCTCGGAGATGGAAACGTGCAGCTCGTCTGAATAAGCGCAGGCACTTGTACGCAGCAGCATCTGTGTTTTAAAATGTGTCGTGAAGGAGAAAACTGCCATGCCTAAACAGATAAAAACGATCGGGATCCTGACGAGCGGCGGCGACGCGCCCGGAATGAACGCGGCTATCCGTGCCGTCACCAGAAAGGCCATAAACGCGGGACTGAAGGTCAAAGGTATCGAACGCGGGTACCTGGGCCTTTTGAACGAAGAGATCATAGATATGGAGAAGCATTCGGTCTCCGATATCATACAGAGGGGCGGTACGGTGCTCGGTACAGCCAGATGTTCCGAGTTCATTACCGAAGAAGGACAGGCAAAAGGCGCCGCGATCTGCAAAAAGCACGGGATCGACGGAATCGTCGTCATAGGCGGGGACGGATCCTACAGGGGAGCCCTCGCGCTTTACCACCACGGTGTTGCCACGATCGCGCTGCCCGGGACCATAGATCTGGATATCGCCTGCACCGACTACACGATCGGTTTTGATACGGCGGTCAATACCGCCATGCAGGCGATCGATAAGGTCCGCGACACCTCGTCCAGCCACGAGCGCTGCAGCATCATTGAAGTCATGGGCAGGAATGCCGGATACATCGCGCTCTGGTGCGGCATCGCCAACGGGGCGGAAGATATCCTGCTGCCGGAAAAGTACGACTACGATGAGCAGAAGCTGGTCGACAATATCATCAGCAGCCGCAAACACGGCAAACGCCACCATATCATCATCAATGCCGAAGGAATCGGCCATTCGACCTCCATGGCCAGGCGCATCGAAGCCGCCACCGGGATCGAGACCAGGGCCACCATCCTCGGCTATATGCAGCGCGGCGGTTCACCTACGGCCACGGACCGCTATCACGCATCCATTATGGGCGCTTATGCGGCAGACCTTCTTTCCGAGGGCAGGAGCAACCGCGTGATCGCATATAAGAACGGTACCTATACTGATTTCGATATCGAGGAAGCGCTTTCCATGCAGAAAGACATACCGCAGTACCAGTATGATATCAGCGTGGCGCTGTCCAGATAATCAGGTCGAGCAGATATGGCCACGACTACGGTAAAACAGATCACATCCGCCGCCAACGCGGATATCAAAAGACTGGTCACCTACAGGGATAAGGCAAAAGCCCGCAGAAAAGACGGGCTTTTCCTGATCGAGGGGACCAGGCTTTTTTTGGATACTCCAGAGCAATATATCAGAGAGATCTATACAGCGTCTTCATTTGTGCCGGATGCCGGCATACAGGAAAAAATACGCCGGCTGACGGACACCGGCGTGCCGGCCGCCACAGTCAGTGATGATGTCTTCCGTCATGTCTGCGATACAGTCACGCCGCAGGGAATCCTCTGTACGGCATCGCTGCCCGAAGCAGGCATACAGGATATGCTGGAAGAAATGCCCCTGATCCTGATACTGGACGGCATTCAGGATCCGGGCAACCTCGGTACGATCTTCAGAAGCGCGGCGGCAGCAGGCGCGACAGGGATCATCATGAGCAGGGATACGGCCGACATCACAGGGCCGAAAGCCGTCAGATCGACCATGAGCGCCATATTCAGGACGCCGTTCTATTACACGGAAGACCTGACGGGTGAGATCAGCCTGTTGAAGGAACGGGGCATACGCGTTTTCGCGGCGGCGGCCGATAAGGAACATATATATTCACGGATGCCGTGGAATACACCGTGCGCTGTCATTATCGGGAACGAGGGCAACGGCATATCGGATAAGGTCATGGCGGCAGCCGACTGTCCCGTATCGATCCCGATGCGTAAGGACGTGGAATCATTAAACGCCGCGGTAGCGGCCAGCATACTGCTCTTTGAAGCAGCCAGATGGAGGGAAGAACTGTGATCATAGGGACAATAGGTCTGGGAAACATGGCAAGCGCGCTGCTGACCGGGTTTACCGGCAGCGGACAGGTCAAAAATACGGATATCATCGGCGCCGACGCCAGTGAAGCCATGAGACTGAAGGCGGCCGACAGATTTGGAATCTTCGTTACCGCGTCCAATAAGGAAGCAGCCGAAAAGGCAGACGTCCTTTTCCTGTGCGTCAAGCCGGTCGTGATGCCGCTCGTGCTGGAAGAATTGAGAGATACTGTCACGGAAGATACCCTTCTGGTAAGCATAGCCGCCGGCAAGACCGTTAAATGGATCGAAGACTTCTTTGACCATCCTGTAAAGCTGGTCAGGTGCATGCCCAACACCCCGGCACTGGTCCAGGCCGGTATGACGGCAGTCTGCAGGAACAGCAATGTCAGCGACGAAGAACTGAACCTGGTCATGAGCCTCTTGACGGGATGCGGACTGGCGGAAGTCGTACCGGAGACGCTGATGGATGCTGTCGTCGGAGTCAGCGGTTCTTCACCGGCCTATGTATTCATGATGATCGAAGCTATCGCGGATGCAGGCGTAAAGGGCGGCATGCAGCGCGGGCAGGCGTACCGGTTCGCAGCGCAGGCAGTCATGGGATCCGCAAAGCTGATGCTGGAAACAGGCCTGCATCCCGGCGAACTCAAAGACATGGTATGTTCTCCCGCGGGAACGACGATCGACGCTGTCGAAGTGCTTGAAGAGAACGGTTTCAGGGCGGCTCTGATGAAGGCTGTGGACGCCTGCATCGAGAAGTCAAAAAAACTTTGACAGTATACCCGTTACGATATATAATGCGGTGAGTCCTCATGGAAAGGTATTCCGTAAAGGCATAAGTACAGCAACAGTTAACGGGGGGAGTTAAGTTATGGAAGAAGTTCAGAATAAGAAGCACATCCTGACTTATGAAGGTCTCAAAAAATATGAAGACGAACTTCACGAACTGAAGGTAGTCAAACGTCAGGAAGTCGCTCAGAAGATCAAAGAAGCCCGCGAGCAGGGCGATCTTTCTGAAAACGCAGAATACGATGCAGCTAAAGACGAACAGCGTGATATCGAAGCCAGGATCGAGGACCTGGAAAAGATCTTAAAGAACGTTGAAGTCGTCGTAGAGGATGAGGTAGACCTCGACAAGATCAACATCGGATGCAAAGTTATCCTGCATGATATGGAATTCGATGAAGATCTCGAGTACAAGATCGTCGGATCGACCGAAGCCAACAGCCTCAAAGGCAAGATCTCAAACGAATCACCGGTAGGCAAGGCGCTGCTCGGCAAAAAGGTCGGAGAGATCGTAACGGTCGAGACACTCGCAGGCAGCAGCCAGTACAAGGTCCTGGAGATCCAGAGATCGGATGTAGCCTGACAGAAACACTGATCATACCCCGGCTCACTTCCTCGGCTGATGCCGATGATCTGAGCCGGGTTTTTGTTTTATTCAGCACCATGAAAAACAGGAAGGCCCCGGAACCGGCTCGCCTGTTCCCAGGGCTTTCCTGTTTTTCATGGCGGGCAAGGCGCGGAGCGACTCTGCACGTGTACATGCAGGATGCCCGCATCCTGCATGGTGCTGAATAAGTAGTATGTCAACGGATTCAGCACCATTATTAATTTATAAACGGAGGGAAAAATGGCGGAAGAACAGACCAGAGGAAAAAAAGGCCAGAACGCGAACGACGCACAGGACGTCTCCAAACTTGCACAGGTACGCCGGGATAAACTGACTGCGCTGCAGGAAGCGGGACAGGATCCGTTCCGCATCGTTTCGTTTGACCAGACACATCACTCACTGGAGATCAAAGAACATTTTGAAGAACTGGAAAACAAAGATGTTTCGATCGCCGGCAGGATGATGTTCAAACGTGTCATGGGCAAAGCGTCCTTCTGCAATATCCAGGACCGCGACGGCAGGATCCAGTGCTATGTGACCAGGGATGAACTGGGCGAAGAAGCCTACGCGGCTTTCAAGAAGATGGACATCGGCGATATCATCGGCGTAAAAGGTTATGTTTTCAAAACACAGACCGGTGAGATATCCGTCCATGCAAAGAGCCTGATCCTCCTGTCCAAATCACTCCAGCCGCTGCCGGAGAAATTCCACGGCCTGACCGATACGGATACCAGGTACCGCCAGAGATATACGGACCTCATCATGAACGATGAAGTCAGGGATACATTCCGCAAACGTTCCGAGATCATCCGTGAGATCCGCAACTTCCTTGCCGGCAGGGAATTCATGGAAGTGGAAACGCCCATGCTGGTCTCCAACGCCGGCGGCGCCGCGGCCAGACCTTTCGAGACACACTTCAACGCTCTCGACGAGGATTTCAAACTCCGTATCTCCCTTGAACTTTACCTTAAGAGACTGATCATCGGCGGGATGGAGAGAGTATTCGAGATCGGCAGAGTCTTCCGCAACGAAGGCCTGGATACAAAGCACAATCCCGAGTTTACCCTCATGGAGCTTTACCAGGCGTACACAGATTACAACGGAATGATGGAACTGACTGAAAGCATGTTCCGCTATGTCGCCGAAAAGGTCTGCGGTACAACACTCATCCATTACGGGGATAAGGAGATCGATCTCGGCAAACCCTTCAGAAAGCTCACTATGGTCGATGCGATCAAAGAAGAGACAGGCATTGACTTTGATACCGTCAAGACAGACGAAGAAGCCAAAAAACTTGCCGATGAAAAAGGCATCGAATACGAGGAACGTCATAAGAAAGGCGACATCGTCAATCTCTTCTTTGATGAATTCTGTGAAGAGAAGATGATCCAGCCGACCTTCATCATGGACCACCCGATCGAGATCAGCCCGCTTACGAAGAAAAAACCGGACGATCCTTCCAAGGTCGAACGTTTCGAGCTTTATATCAACGGCTGGGAAATGTGCAACGCTTATTCCGAGTTGAATGATCCTATCGACCAGCGCGAACGTTTCGCCGCCCAGGACGCCCTGTCCGAGGCAGGCGATGAAGAAGCCCAGCATACGGATGAAGATTTCCTTTATGCCATGGAGATAGGCATGCCTCCGACCGGCGGTATCGGATACGGCATCGACAGACTGGTCATGCTTCTTACCGACAGTGCGGCGATCAGGGATGTGCTGCTGTTCCCGACAATGAAAACCGTCAAAGAATAAACCCAGTATTTATGCGGGTTTCAGACCGTTAGAAAGGCCTTACTACAACATTTACTACAACAATTTTGTTGTAATGGTGTTGTAGTAAGGCTTTTTTTGTTATCAGGATAAGGCAATATAAGGCTATATAAGCATTAATAAGATGAAAGTACTTTAGAGTAAGAAACAGTAATACATCTTTTATATTGTTCAGAGACACTGTATTTATGATTAGATGATGGAAATCTGTTATGATTAAAAATGGCTTTTGTCTGCTATTCTAATGAGATTCAAATAAGGGAAAGATATGATATACAGTCTAAATAAAAACAAAAGCTCTCCAGGCATCTAGCATGTTGAAGAACTTTACAATGATGCTATCAAAGCAATGAAGTCTTATGCAGGATATTCTTTAACGGAAGGAAGATAAGAATATGAGCGCTGGAATTTGTATTATGAACAGAAACGCAATAGCAATGGCTGCTGATAGTGCGGTAACCATCGGTGACCATGCAGCAATACACAACTCGGCAAACAAACTGTTTTCTCTTTCAAGAGTTGCGCCTGTAGGAGTAATTGTGTATGCAAATGCAGCATTAATGACCGTTCCGATTGAAATAATCGTTAAACAATACAAAAAACATCTTGGGGATCGTGTGTTCCAAAAGCTGAATGATTATGTTGATGATTTTCTCGATTACCTTAGTAATAAATCGCATTATTTCAGGTTTGATATAAATGAACAAGCATTTGTTTTGCAGATTTTCTCAGATCTGATGTGTGGTTTACTTGGTGATTACAAAATGCTTATAAATTCTGAGCAAAGCAAGGTAGGAAAACCATTGGATGAAAACGCTTTGCAAAAAGTCGCTGAATCGGCTGTCAATGCTACTATTAGTTTTATCAATGGAATTGTGAAGCGAACCGATTATAACTTTGCGGAATATATAAAGATAAAATACCTTAATACCTTTATTGACATGCTAAAGCAAGACTCAAATCTGCAATGGCTTACGGATGAACAGATTCAACAAGTATGCAATAAATCTTGTGAGTTATATGATACAGACTTTGACAGAGGTGGCTTTGTTGGGGTTGCAATAGCTGGATACGGTGAGGAAGAGATTTATCCGCATTTAGTACACTTACATATTGGAGGTGTTATTAACTCAAAACTAAAATATAGTACTATTGAGACTGTGGAGATATCTGAAAGTACAATTGCTTCCATCGCACCACTTGCTCAGACAGATGTGATGCAAACTTTTTTGTTTGGCATTAACGATCAATTTATTAATGATTTGGCAAAGGAAATTCCTAAACAGATCGATGAGTGTTTTAATTCAATTAACGATAGCTGTTTTGTTGAAGATAAGAAAAACGAAGTGTGTGTTCAACTAAAAAGTGTAACAGGAAAAATCATCAAGCACATGACAGAAACTGCAGGTAACAATTATATGCGTCCAATAATTCAATCAGTGGCATCTCTCCCAATTGAAGAATTGGCATTACTCGCAGAGTCAATGATTAACATTACATCACTTAGAAGAAAAGTTGCAATTGATAATAATATTGGAACTGTTGGCGGACCAATTGACGTATCGATCATCACTAAAGGTGATGGATTTATCTGGCTTAAAAGGAAACACTACTTTGATAGGAAGTATAATCCGCAATACTTCTATTCGCATTTTGAAAAACAAGAAGAGGCAGGCTGTTATGACGCAGAATAATAAGCTGGAAATAAGTGCAATTGATGATACATTCAGGGAGCACATGAGGATTTCTAACCAAAAAATGGAGGAGTCTGTGCATTCGGAATGCATAAGGGAACAGATGGTAAAACTTAACACTAACACTGAATCAGGTCTAAACTTTACAAAAAGCAATTTGATTACTAATAACGAATCGTTTTCAATTAATCCAATTAGAAAAAAGATGTTATTCGGTTAACTATAGATATAGAACTCCTTACAATCTTAACTGGGTTATTTGTAATTTGCTCCTTATAAAAATACATTAACTCGTTTTATAATTGATATCATCATAGTGCAATACCATTTTTCTGAAATACGAGCTTTTATGTAAGGGAGGATGGCGATGAAAAGCCGGAGACGGATTCTGAGTATGCTGCTGGTGAGTATGGTGCTCATATGCACACTGACTGGCTTTGGAAGCACAAAAAAAACATCGGATACAAATAAAGAGGACGATGCGATCCATAGTGTGGAGATTATGCTGCCGCAACCGAGTGAGGCAAGAGCCTGTATGGATGATGCCGGCCAGCTTGCAGTAGGTTCTTACCTGGTCGCAAGGATGTACCTGGAAAAGCTGCTCCAGTACGATGCGGAAAAGGGCAACCGGGAGGATTATGATATCCTGCTGGCGGATACGATCTCTGCTTTTGAGACGGCGGATATACTCGCTTCTGCATTCCGGAACACCGCGGATTATGTGACGCTGATGGAAGCAGCCGGGGCGGATGCATATGCAGATAAGGCTTTTTATGCAAAGCTTATCCGGACGCGAAGCCACAACAGCCTGGTTCTTACCGTTTATGCGGCAGAAGATGATCCGCCCGCCCTGCAATGGGCAAAAGAGATCACGGCAATCTATGACAATGCGCCTTCCATGAAAGGAATTCGCACCCTTGCGGATCAGCTGGGCACGGACAGTAAACATGCTTACGAGCAGCTCAAACAGGCCCAGGCCGTACTGGAAGGTGCTGCCTATACGGATTTTGCCGATTATGCCAATACCTGTTACAAGACAGCTTCGACCCTGAAAACAGCGGGAACCGGCGCGGGGCTTGTGATTTCCGTTGCCTTAGCCGGACCGGCAACCGGCCTCGCAGCAGTAGCACAGACCGGGGGCATTGTCATGGGCGGCGTCAATACCGTACTGGAAGTCGGTGCCCTTGGAACCATACTCACTACCAATGGAGACGGCAACGATTATACGGAATTCTTTGAGAAAACAGAATCCCAGCTGGCACCTGT
Source organism: Lachnospiraceae bacterium (assembly GCA_017474455.1). GTDB lineage: Bacteria > Bacillota > Clostridia > Lachnospirales > Lachnospiraceae > CAG-791. Next base: position 1,565 of record JAFVHP010000035.1, on the reverse strand, counting down.
CGGGCAGGTATTCTCGCTGATGAGCCTCGGACTGAACGGCCAAAAGCTGCTGACCGGTGAATATGCCAAAGACGGCGCAAAAGCGCTGGCTGACGGGACCTACAGTAATTACCTGGACGGAGTGAAGAACGACATCTTTGGAGGAGTCTCCTATCTGACCACCTCCGTCTACGACTATTGTGACAGCGGCAGTATCCTCAGCGGTACATTCACCTATACGGATGAAGGACTCAAATTCACTCTGGCGGATACCATGTTGGGAGAGACGGAATCCGTGGAAAAACTGATGAAGGACGCAGGCGTTCCTTCTGATATTGCGGAGCAGGCACTGGAAAAAGTAGCGTCATCGGAAGCGATCGAGCTTCCCAAGTTGAATGAGATCACGCTGGAGCAGGCGGAGCAGCTCATCGAAAGTTATTCAGGCATTACACCGGGCAGTGACTTTGATCCGGATGCTTATGCGGAAGCCCTGAAGACAGAATGTGAAGAGTTCCTGGAAGAAGTAATGGAAGAACAGGGGCTGGAGCCTGAGCAGGAAGAAAACAGCAAAATCAGTTACATCTCTTATGACGGGATCGGCATTCTGGTGGATCCGGAGAATAATTCCAAAGTGATGTGGACACATGATGAGGACGGAGAACTGGTACTTATCTCTTCAGACGACTATGAATACACGATGGATGAAGAAGGCAACCTGTTGCGGGATGGCAAACCCGTAACTGTGGATGGAGAGCCTGTGAATGTAGGGCCCGGACCGGAGGACTCCGGCTCTGAAAAGGAAACAGAGGATGAGAAGAAGACGGCAACTTATATTGAGGATCCAACACTGCAGGAGCAGATGGAACTGCTGCGGGGCTCATGGAATATGTCCAATAACCCCAAGATAATGCTGGATGTGTCGTTTGATTTCCTTCTGGATAATTATCCGGAGCATTTCTCGATAGACCCCGAGACCGGCAGCCTGAAATATGATGGTCCCTTTGTGGAAGGCTCCCATGCCATATATGTTTTCAGCTTCCGCGACGAGGACCATATGGATCTTACAAATCTGGAGAACGGCAGTACTACCGAGACTTATCGACTCACCCATGGCACTGCGGAACAGCAGCCAGAAATGAACTTGTCCCTGGAGGGGCAGCTGGAGATGTTAGGAGACCAGTGGCAGGCAGAAACCGGAGAGATCATCGATTTCAATATTGCGATAGATGCCATGCCTGAAGAAGCCTGGTCGATTGACCCGGAAACCGGCGATCTTAAACTAAGTGTTTCGGAAGGCATTACAACACTCTATCGGTTTTCAGATAAGGATCATGTTGAGCAGATAGACTACAGAGGTATTATCACTAAGTTTGAACGCTGCACTCCTTAGGGATTGTCGGGAGGAATACGGGATTTACGCTATAAGGGGACCGAGAGGGATACCGAACAGCTTAAGTGCCGCGCTGAAGTGATGGGATGAGGTATATGAAGCGAGCGGGGATCATTACAATTATTTTACTGGCGCTGATGCTTGTCGGCTGTACGCCTTCAGGACCGGGAATCGGTCAGGTGATGGATGGAGACGG
>JAFVHP010000034.1 GCA_017474455.1 Lachnospiraceae bacterium | reverse complement strand
TAATATATGCGATGTGGGTTAGCACTCAAACACAATGAGTGCTAACAAATCAGACAGATATCTTCAAGGAGGCTTATATTATGATGTTAGTACCTTTAAGTGACAGAGTAGTTTTAAAGCAGATGGAAGCCGAGACGACGACCAAGTCCGGTATCGTGCTTCCCGGTCAGGAAAAAGAGAAGCCCCAGATCGCCGAAGTCGTTGAAGTGGGTCCCGGCGGACTTGTAGACGGCAAGGAAGTCGAAATGGTCGTTAAAAAGGGCGATAAGGTTATTTATTCCAAATATGCCGGAACAGAAGTCAAGATCGATGATAATGAAGAATATGTCATCGTCCGTCAGAGCGACATCCTGGCTATTGTTAAATAAATAAACGAACAGATTTAAATATAGATACGGAGGAGAAACTAATGGCAAAGGATATTAAACACGGAACAGAAGCCAGAGTAGCAATGGAGCAGGGTGTCAACAAGCTTGCCGATACTGTCAGGATCACACTCGGCCCCAAGGGCAGGAACGTAGTTCTGGATAAGACTTACGGCGGCCCCACGATCACGAACGACGGTGTTACGATCGCGAAGGAGATCGAACTGGAAGACCGCTTTGAAAATATGGGCGCACAGCTCGTCAAGGAAGTCGCCACAAAGACCAATGACGTGGCCGGCGACGGTACTACGACAGCTACGATCCTGGCACAGGCCATGATCAATGAAGGTATGAAGAACCTGGCGGCAGGCGCGAACCCGATCATCCTTAGAAAAGGTATGAGGAAAGCGACGGAAGCAGCTGTTGATGCTATCCAGGCAATGGCCACACAGGTCCAGGGCAAGGACCAGATCGAAAAGGTCGCCGCTGTTTCCTCAGGTGACGAAGAAGTCGGCAAGATGGTCGCCGATGCTATGGAAAAGGTCTCCAAGGACGGCGTTATCACCATCGAAGAGAGCAAGACCATGCATACCGAGCTCGACCTTGTCGAAGGTATGGAATTTGACAGAGGCTACATTTCCGCATATATGGCTACCGATATGGATAAGATGGAAGCCAACCTCGAAGATCCCTACATCCTGATCACAGACAAGAAGATCTCTACGGTACAGGATATCCTTCCTCTGCTCGAGCAGATCGTAAAGATGGGAGCAAAGCTCCTTATTATCGCAGAAGACGTTGAAGGCGTAGCACTTACGACCCTTATCGTCAATAAGCTCCGCGGCACTTTCAGCGTCGTTGCCGTAAAGGCTCCCGGCTATGGCGACAGAAGGAAAGCCATGCTGCAGGATATCGCGATCCTTACCGGCGGTTCTGTTATCAGCTCCGATCTCGGACTTGAACTGAAGGATGCCACTCTCGAACAGCTCGGCCGTGCAAAATCCGTTAAGGTCGAAAAGGAAAAGACCACGATCGTTGACGGACTCGGCGAGAAGGATGCCATCAAGGCAAGAATCAGCCAGATCAAGATGCAGATCGAAGATACGACTTCTGATTTTGACAGGGAAAAGCTCCAGGAACGTCTTGCGAAACTGGCCGGCGGCGTAGCCGTTATCAAGGTCGGTGCTGCTACTGAAACAGAGATGAAGGAAGCCAAATACCGCATGGAAGATGCCCTCAATGCGACAAGGGCAGCGGTCGAAGAAGGCGTTATCTTCGGCGGCGGCAGCGCGTATATCCACGCAGCCAAAGAAGTGGAAGCAAAGGTCGCAGATCTTGACGGTGACGAGAAGACAGGCGCAAGGATCGTCCTTAAGGCTCTGGAAGCACCTCTTCACCAGATCGCCGAGAACGCAGGCCTTGACGGTGCCGTTATCGTGAATAAGGTCAAGGAATCCGCAAAGGGTATCGGTTTCAATGCCCTTACGGAAGAATACATCGATATGGTGGCCGGCGGCATCCTTGATCCTGCCAAGGTTACAAGGAGCGCCCTCCAGAACGCAACTTCTGTTGCATCCACATTCCTTACTACCGAAGCAGCTGTCGGCGATATCAAGGAACCCCTTCCGCCCCAGCCTGCCGGACAGCCCGGAATGATGTGATCAGTAAGCGTAATTAAGCGTAATATAAGTCGATTTTTACAGACCGCCCGCGGCAAAAATGCCGCCGGGCGGCCTTTCTCTTTACATTTTTGCATGCCGATACTATAATTTGATTCCAGATTTACTAAATTTTCTGGCAATTTGGCGGAGAGTGTATGGAAGCTGAAACAGCTGTGGCTGTGACTGAGACCGAGACCGGGACCGTGACGGATACCGGTAATAAAGAAGCCGGTTCAAACTGCACGTTTGTGGGATTTGACAACGGAAGGATAGAGGATATCGCGGAGTACGAGAGTCCTAAGACTCTCTACGGCGATCTGATCGACAGAGTACGCCGCTATCATCCTTCCGGCGATATCTCCATGATCGAGCGGGCGTACGAGTGCGCCTGCAGGGCCCATGAGGGGCAGATGAGACGTTCGGGTGAACCCTATATCATCCATCCGCTTTATGTTGCCGTCATCCTGGCAGATCTCGAACTGGACAAGGAAACGATCGCAGCCGGCCTTCTCCACGACGTCGTGGAAGATACGGTGATGACGAACGAGGAGCTTAAAGAACTCTTCGGCGAAGAAGTTGCCGAACTTGTAGAAGGCGTTACAAAACTGGAAAAACTCCAGCTTTCGGGTGATTATCACGACAAGACGGCCGAGCAGCAGGAGATGCAGGCGGAGAACCTGCGGAAGATGTTCCTGGCGATGGCCCGTGATATCAGGGTCATCATGATCAAGCTTGCCGACAGGCTGCATAATATGAGGACCCTTTCCCATATGCCCGCGGAAAAGCAGCAGAGGATCGCCCAGGAAACGCTGGATATCTATTCGCCCATAGCCGACAGGCTGGGTATTTCACGTATAAAAGTCGAACTGGACGACCTTTCCCTGAAGTATCTGAAACCGGACGTCTACTATGACCTTGTGCGCAAGGTGGAGCAGCGCAAATCAGAGCGGGAAGCCTTTGTGGAGGAGATCGCCAATGAAGTCCGGGAACATGTTTCCGCCGCCGGGATCGAAGCGCAGGTCGACGGCAGGGTCAAGCATTTCTTCAGCATCTATAAAAAGATGATCAACCAGGAAAAGACGATCGATCAGATATACGACCTTTTCGCGGTCCGCATCATCGTGAATACAGTCAAAGACTGCTACGCGGCACTGGGCGTCATCCATGAGCTTTATAAGCCCATACCCGGAAGGTTCAAGGACTATATCGCCATGCCGAAGGCCAATATGTACCAGTCGCTTCATACTACGCTGATCGGTTCCAGCGGCCAGCCCTTCGAGATACAGATCCGCACCTTCGAGATGCACAGGGCTGCTGAATACGGTATCGCCGCCCACTGGAAATATAAGGAAGCTTCCGACGGCAAAAAGCCGGGCGATTCCGAAGAAGAAAAGCTGGCATGGCTGAGGCAGATCCTGGAATGGCAGCAGGACATGTCCGACAATACGGAATTCATGGATCTTCTAAAGAGTGACCTGGATCTGTTTTCCGACAGTGTCTACTGTTTTACGCCTAACGGTGAAGTCAAGAACCTGCCTGCCGGCGCGACGCCGATCGATTTTGCCTATTCCATCCATACTGCCGTAGGCAACAGGATGATCGGGGCCCGTGTGAACGGACGCCTCGTCCATCTTGACTACAGGATCCAGAACGGGGACAGGATAGAGATCCTGACATCCCAGAACTCCAAAGGTCCCAGCATGGACTGGATCAAGATCGCCAAGGCGGCGTCCACCAAGAATAAGATCAACCAGTGGTTCAGAAATGAACTGAAGGAAGAGAATATTATCAAGGGAAAGGAACTGGTCAACGCTTACTGCAGGACCAGGGGACTTGTCCTTTCGGATCTCACAAGGTCCGATTACGTGGAGACTGTGCTGAAAAAGTACGGTTTCAGGGACTGGGACGCCCTGATGGCTGCCGTAGGACACGGCGGCATCAAGGAAGGACAGATCGTAAACAAGCTGCAGGAACTGCACGAGAAGGATCACAGGGCTCACCTGACTAACGAAGAGATCCTGGCGCAGGTCCCGGACACGCCTTCACGGATCGATAAAGGCGGTCAGGCTATTATCGTAAAAGGGATACATGATGTGGCGGTCAGGCTCTCCAAATGCTGTTCGCCTGTGCCGGGCGACGAGATCGTCGGCTATGTGACACGGGGCAGGGGGGTCACGATCCACCGCATCGACTGCATCAATGTCCTGAATATGCCGGAGTCCGATAAGGCCAGGCTGATCGAAGCGGACTGGGAAGAAGATGCCGCTGAACGCATGGACGGGACTTTTGCAGCTACCGTCAGCATCTATGCCAGGGACAGAAATGGCCTGCTGAACGATGTTTCCAGAGTATTTACCGAAAAAGAGATCAGTATCCTTTCGATCAATTCCAAAACGAACAAACATGGTTTTGCCACCCTTGTCATTTCGTTCGAGATCAGCGGCAAATACCAGCTGAGTGAAGTGATGGACAGGATACGCCAGATAAAGGATGTCCTCGATATAACCAGGACAAACGGGTGATACAGTTGGAAAAAGTCAGTGTCGGCGGATTCTGTCTCGGAGCAGTCGGGACAAATACATATATCGTATACAGAGACAAAAAGGCGGTCATCATCGATCCTGCCGATAACGGGGAAGGGATCTTTGATGCGGTATCGGAAGAAGGACTCTCAATAGAAGCGGTCCTTATCACCCACGCGCATTTTGACCATATCCTCGGGCTGGAAGGCCTGCTCTCAAAAAAGAGTGTGCCTGTCTTCGCGCCGCATGCGGAAAAAGAACTCTTTTCCAATGCAGACATGAACCAGTCTGCCGTCTTCAACAGGCCCTGCACTGTCAGTGCAGACCGCTGGCTTGAGGACGGGGAAGCGTTCACCGCAGGAGGTATCAGCTTTACCATGATCCATACACCGGGGCATACTCCCGGCAGCTGCTGTTATTATATCGAGAACGGTGATGAACCGCTCCTTTTCTCGGGGGACACGCTCTTCCAGGCTTCTGTCGGCAGGACAGACCTTCCGGGCGGAAACTCTGAAGCACTCAAGCAGTCCGTCATGAAGCTGTATGATATGCTTCCGGAGAATACTCATGTCTATCCGGGGCACGGGGAAGCGACCTGGCTGGGATTTGAGAAGAAATACAATCCCTATGTCAGTGTGGAAGGATAAGAGCATGCTGGTGGCCAAAGTCAATGCCGATCTTTACCGCTATGAGATCGACGCGCTCATCCATGCCTTTTATCCGGGCGAAGAGGTCAGGACCGTTCTTGCAGGTCAGGCCGTTCCGGAAGTACAGGCGAATAAAAAGAGCTGCGGCGGGACAGAAGATGAGCCTGCCTTTTTAAGTGTTGAATATGAAGAAGACTGCATCGGGATGCTGTTTTCCGATGAACAGGGAGTCAGAAGGTTTGCGGCGCTGCCCGGGGAACTGAAAGAAGCGGGGATACGCTTCGACAGGAGAAGCCCGGAGACCAAAGATGCGCTGAAGCACCTGCTGTATGAATCGCTGCAGGATATTACCGGGCATGACCTGCCATGGGGGGAACTGATCGGCGTAAGGCCCACCAAGATCGCCACGAAGCAGCTGCAGAACGGGGCTTCGATAAACGAAGCGGCCCTGTATATGCAGAAACGCCACTACGTCAGCGAAGACAAAGCCATGCTGGCGGCCCGGATCGCTCAGACCGAACTTGATATACTGGACAGCAATGTACTGGGGGACGGATACAGCCTGTATGTCGGCATACCGTATTGTCCTTCCACGTGCCTTTACTGCTCATTTCCTTCCTATCCCGCGGCAGGCGCGGCGGGACAGATCAAAGCCTATCTGGAAGCATTGCATGAAGAACTGGCCATGATAGCGGATATGAACAGGGGAAGGCGCCTGGACACCGTTTATTTCGGAGGAGGCACACCGACAGCGCTGTCTGCCGGGGAACTGGACCAGCTTCTGGGAAAGGTCCGGGAACTGTTCGATACAGGCAAAGTCAGGGAATGGACGGTCGAAGCCGGCAGGCCTGATTCCATTACGGAAGATAAGCTTAGGGTCTTAAGGGATCATCCGGTCACAAGGATCAGCGTAAATCCGCAGACCATGAACGATGCGACGCTCAGGATAATAGGCAGGGGCCATACCGCGGAACAGACTGTCAGGGCCTTCCATATGGCAAGGGAGGCGGGCTTCGACAATATCAATATGGATATGATCCTGGGCCTTCCGGGTGAAACGGCAAAGGACGTGGCACATACCCTTAAGGAGATCGAGGAACTCGGGCCGGATTCCCTCACGGTGCATTCCCTGGCCATTAAGAAGGGTTCCAGGATGCAGCAGTATATTGCGGAAAAGGGATATGATACCGTCCTCGGCGCAGGTTCCACCATGGAGCTTGCCATAGACAGCGCGAAAAGGATGGATATGCTGCCGTACTACCTGTACCGGCAGAAGAATATGACCGGGAACCAGGAAAATATCGGATTTGCGAAAAACGGAAAATACGGCCTGTACAACATCATCATGATGGAAGAACTGCAGCCGGTGGCGGCAGCAGGCGCGGGATCCGTCTCCAAGTTTTTTGAGCCGGGCCGCAGGATCGTAAGGTCCGACAATCCGAAGGAGATCACCGCTTATATAGAAAAGATCAAATCCGCAGACCGGTAAACATACAGTTGCAATTACTGTGGATTTTGTGTTATGTTCAACCGGACTGCTGTCATTTATGATTTTGGATACTGCAACTGAAAGGTTATGGTTTATATGGCAAAGAAAAACAAGCTTCTGATCGTTGAGTCGCCTGCCAAGGTGAAATCGATCAAGAAATTCCTGGGCAGCGGCTATGAAGTGACTGCCAGCAACGGACATGTCAGGGATCTGCCCAAATCCCAGCTCGGGATCGACGTAGATCATGACTTTGATCCGAAGTATATAACGATCAGGGGAAAGGGCGAACTGTTATCAAAGCTTCGGAAACAGGCTGCGAAAGCGGACGCCATCTATCTGGCGACCGACCCGGACCGCGAAGGGGAAGCCATATCATGGCATCTGATCAGCGCCCTTAAGCTGGATGAGAATTCAGACAAAAAGATCAGCAGGGTCACGTTCAACGAGATCACGAAGAACGCAGTGACACAGGCCCTGTCGTCTCCGAGAGCGATCGACATGAACCTTGTGGATGCGCAGCAGGCGCGGCGTGTCCTGGACAGGATGGTCGGCTACATGATCTCGCCCCTTCTGTGGGCAAAAGTCAAAAGAGGGCTTTCCGCAGGCAGGGTACAGTCTGCCGCCCTCAGGATGATCGCAGACAGGGAAGATGAGATCGAGGCGTTCATTCCCGAAGAATACTGGAGTATAGATGCTTCGTTCACGGGTGCTGACGGTAAAAAGAGTATCACTGCCAGATATTACGGCACCAGCCGCAGTGATTCGAAGAACAAAAAAACGACGGTCACATCCTCCGAAGAGGCAAAGAACCTCTGCAGGGAGCTTGAAAAGAGTAGTTTCCGGGTCGCCGAGATCCGCACCGGCGAACGGACAAGAAAGGCCCCGCTTCCTTTCACTACATCCACCCTGCAGCAGGAAGCCAGCAAAGTGCTGAACTTTTCTACTGTAAAGACCATGCGCATTGCGCAGCAGCTCTATGAAGGCGTGGAAGTAAAAGGTGCCGGTTCGATCGGTCTGATCACTTATCTGAGAACGGATTCCACGAGGATCTCGGATGAGGCCAGGGCAGCTGCCGAAGGTTATATCAGTGCCAGGTACGGCGAAGCATATGCGGCAAAGACCGAACAGAAAAAGACGGATGCCAGGATCCAGGATGTGCATGAAGCGATCAGGCCTTCAGATCTCGAAAGAACTCCGGAATCCCTGAAAGAATCCCTTTCCAGGGACCAGTTAAGGCTCTATCAGCTGATCTGGAAGCGGTTCGTTGCCAGCCGGATGATGCCGGCAAGATATGAGAATACCAGGGTAACTATCGAAGCGGTCTCGGAAAACGGTGACAATCATATGTTCACCGCACCTTTCTCAAGGCTTTTGTTCGACGGATTTATGAAAGTGTATGACCCGGGGGATGAAGAAGAGGCAGCCGGAGGCTACAGCGCCGGATTTTCACAGGATGAGGAACTGAAGCTTACGGAACTGGATCCGGTACAGCATTTTACCGAACCGCCGGCACATTACACGGAAGCTTCCCTTGTCAGGGCGATGGAAGAAAAAGGCATAGGCAGGCCGAGCACATACGCGCCGACCATATCCACGATACTGGCAAGACATTATATTACGAAAGACGGAAAGAACCTGTATGTAACGGAACTCGGGGAAGCTGTAAACGAGATCATGAAGAATTCGTTTACATCCATCGTGAACCCCGATTTCACGGCCGGGATGGAAACGCTCCTGGACGGTGTGGCGGACGGGAAAGTCAAATGGAAATCCATCATCGAGAATTTCTACCCGGATCTGCTGGAGGCGGTAGAGGCCGCGAAAGAAGACCTTGATAAAGTCGAGATCGCGGATGAAGAGACGGATGAGATCTGCGACAAGTGCGGCCGTCACATGGTGATAAAGTACGGCCCCCACGGAAGGTTCCTGGCCTGCCCGGGCTTTCCGGAGTGCCGAAACACAAAACCGTATTATGAGAAGATCGGCGTAAAATGTCCGGTGTGCGGCGGTGACATCGCCGTGAAAAAATCCAAGAAGGGCAGGGTCTTTTACGGATGTATCGAACCGGAATGCGATTACATGTCCTGGTCCAGGCCTTCTGCCAAAGACTGCCCGCGCTGCGGACAGAGGATGGTCGTCAAAGGCAGGCGCCTCGTCTGCCCTGACAGGAACTGCGGATATGTTGAAGAACTGACTGAATCCTGACCATTTAGTATTAGTAATATCTGTGAGGTAAAAGAGCATGAACAGTAACCTTAAGCTGCTCGATAACACAAGGAAGATCGAAAAGCTGCTCCATATGGGAAATGAACAGGGTAAGGTCATCTTCAGCGATATCTGCGAAGTCATGGCCGGTATCCTTCATTCAGGCATCTATGTCATAAGCCAGAAGGGCAAGGTGCTCGGCGTCGGCAGAAGCCCGGAAGTCTCGGAACTGGGAGAACTTCTTAAAGAAGCGGTGGGAACCAGGATCGATTCGTCCCTCAACGAAAGATTTCTCACGGTCCTGTCCACCAATGAGAACGTATCCCTGGCCACCCTCGGGTTCGAGAAGAAGATCAACGCCCAGATGGAAGGGATCGTCGCGCCGATCCAGATCGCCGGCGAACGGCTGGGCACTATCTTCATTTATAAGAATGACGGGCTGTTCGGGATAGACGACATTATCATCTGCGAATACGGCACTACGGTCGTCGGCATGGAGATGCTCCGGGCGGTCTCGGAGGAGAATGCGGAAGAGTCCCATAAGCAGACGGTCGTCAAATCCGCGATCAATACCTTAAGTTATACGGAGCTGCAGGCGATCCGTTATATATTTGAGGAACTGGACGGGAGAGAAGGGATCCTGGTGGCGTCAAAGATCGCTGACAAGGCAGGGATCACCCGCTCTGTCGTTGTCAACGCCTTAAGGAAATTTGAATCTGCCGGCGTCATCCTTTCGAGATCGTCCGGTATGAAAGGAACCTATATCAAGGTCCTGAACGATGCTGTTTATGACGAACTGGATGAACTGTCCAAAAACAGTTGAAAGCCGGTTTCGATCATGATACAATTTTAAAGTTGCTGGCAATTAGCCAAATTAGCACATGTCCGGGCTTTTTCAGCTGATGTATCCGCCGGTGCTTTCCTTCATGAAAGGAGGAAGGTGGCGTCCTCAGACAGACAAAGATGCACAGGACATGGAAGAAGAACAAACGGAGGAAAAAAATGAGCGTAGTATCAATGAAACAGTTGCTGGAAGCCGGCGTGCATTTCGGTCACCAGACCAGGCGCTGGAACCCCAAGATGGCACCGTATATCTTTACGGAGAGAAACGGTATCCACATTATCGACCTTCAGAAATCGGTCATTAAAGTGGACGAAGCCTACAAGGCAGTGTTCGAGATCGCTTCCCAGGGCGGCACCATCCTTTTCGTCGGCACCAAGAAGCAGGCACAGGATGCTGTTAAGACAGAAGCGGAACGCTGCGGCATGTATTATGTCAACCAGAGATGGCTCGGCGGTATGCTGACCAACTTCAGGACCATCCAGGGCAGGATCGAACGCCTTCACAAGATCAACAAGATGGCCGAAGACGGAACTTTTGATGTCCTTCCCAAGAAGGAAGTCGCCGGCCTTATGAAAGAGCAGATGAAGCTCGAAAAGAACCTCGGCGGTATCGCTTCCATGGACCGCATTCCGGACGCGATCTTCGTAGTAGACCCGAAGAAAGAAAAGATCTGTGTGCAGGAAGCCCATTCTCTCGGCATTACACTGATCGGTATCGGCGATACCAACTGCGATCCCGATGAACTTGATTTCATCATTCCCGGCAATGATGACGCTATCCGCGCAGTCAAGCTCCTCTGCAGCAAGATGGCCGATGCGGTCATCGAAGCCCATCAGGGTGAAGAAGCTCTGACGAGCGCTGATGTTGCTGAGCAGGAAGCACTTGCACAGGAATCAGCTGAAAGTGAAGCGGAACAGGTTGAAGAAGGAACTATCTGATCATATTGAGTGATACAGATCCGGAAATGGAGGATAATATGGCAATTACTGCTGCTCAGGTAAAAGAATTAAGAGAAATGACCGGTGCCGGAATGATGGAGTGCAAGAAGGCGCTCACCGAGACCGGTGCAGATATGGAAGCTGCTGTCGAATGGCTCAGGAAGAACGGAATCATGAAGGCTGCCAAGAAGGCCAGCCGTATCGCCGCTGAAGGCCTTTGCATGATCGCGTCTGATTCTGATCAGGAAGCTGCTGTTGTCGAAGTCAATTCCGAGACTGACTTTGTTGCCCAGAACGAGACATTCCGTACATATGTTGCAAAGGTAGCCAACCAGGCTCTGCATACATCCGCGGCGGATATCGACGCTTTCCTGGCTGAGCCCTGGGAAGAGGACAATTCCAAGACAGTCAATGATGTACTTGTCGAAATGACGGCAGTGATCAGCGAGAAGCTTTCCATCCGCCGTTTTGAGAAAGTCAAGGCAGAAGCCGGCTGCGTAGTCTCTTACGTACACGGCGGCGGCCGTATCGGTGTTATCGTTGAAGGCGTCTGCCCTGCAGTCAATGATTCCGTCAAGGAAGCACTGTACAATGTCGCGATGCAGGTCGCGGCCATGTCCCCGAAGTATATCGCCGAGACAGATATTCCTGAAGATTACCGTGAGCACGAGAAGGAGATCCTTCTCGCCCAGGCGATCAAGGAAAATGACGAGCTTCCCGAAGACAGAAGGAAGCCCCAGCAGATCATTGAAAAGATGCTGGCCGGCCGTCTCGTTAAGCAGTTCAAGGAGATCTGCCTGAACGACCAGGTCTATGTAAAGGCTGAAGACGGCAAGCAGAGCGTTGCGCAGTATCTTGCACAGGTCGGCAAGGCAAACGGCACGGAAGTTACCGTAAAGCGTTTTGTCCGCTTTGAAGTAGGCGAAGGCATGGAAAAGAAAGCCGATAATTTTGCCGAAGAAGTCATGGCACAGGTAGGCAAAGGCTGATCCTTCCAAAAGCAGATAAAGCCAGCATAGGTTATACGACGGCGCCGGAGCCAGAAGACCGGCGCCGTTTTTTGATGTTTCAGGTTGTACTGACGGCGCAGGATTTGTATTGTATAATAACTCTTAATATATCGGCCGGCGTAGTGACCAGAAGCAGGAGCGAACCGCATGTTTTTTAAAAAACTAAATCCAAAGACCATCCGCTGTATCATCACCGAACATGATATGAACCAGTACGGGATCGTTCTGGATGACATATTTGAAAGAAAGCAGAAAGCGATCGATTTTATAAGGGGCGTCATCAGCAAGGCTGTGGAAGCGGAAGACTTCAGGCTTTCCGCTGAAGCTGCTTCCATGAAGATAACCGTCATGCCTGACAGGTCCCTGAGCCTGACTCTGTCCATGGATCCCCATGAATCTCCCGAAGAAGCGCTGCTGGAGGCGCATACGCAGGATCAGTATATCTACAGATTTGACGATCTCTGGGGGCTTGTCCGGTGCTGCAGGCATTTAGGAGGCGGGCCGGATATCAACAGCAGCCTGTATTATGATGAAGAAAATGGGGACTACTATCTGTTCATCATGAGAACAGAAGGTGTTCATGATTATGAGAGGATGGCCCTGTCAGCGAATGAATTCGGTGAAATGATCGCTGCTTCTTCAGGCAGGATCGCATTTTTCAGGGAGCATTTGAAATGTCTGATACCAGAGAACACGATCAGGATCCTGTCCAGGATCTGAGACTGAACAAATATATCGCGTCCTGCGGGGTGTGTTCGCGCAGAGAAGCCGACAGGCTGATCGACGACGGACAGGTCACCGTGAACGGAAAGACTGCCGTCCAGGGAATGATCGTCCAGGCAGGAGACACCGTTAAGGTCAAAGGAAAACTCATCTCACTTCCCGAAAGCAAAATCGTCGTAGCTTACTATAAACCGGCAGGCGTGACATGCACTGCCGGCGATCCTCATGCCAGAAAAACGCTGAAGGATGTTTTTTCCTATCCTGTCAGGCTGACCTATGCGGGCCGGCTCGACCAGGATTCTGAAGGGCTGCTCCTGATGACCAACGACGGCGACCTGATCGACAGGATGATGCGCGGCTCGGCGGGGCATGAAAAAGAGTATATCGTCAGAGTGCGCAGAAAGATCAGCGACCAGGATCTAAGGCAGATGGAAAAAGGGATCTGGCTGAAGGACCTGGAAGTGAAGACAGCACCCTGCAGGATTAAGAGGCTGGGGGAGTATACCTTCTCCATCGTTCTGACACAGGGCCTGAACAGACAGATCAGGAGAATGGTGAAGGCAGTCGGGAACGAGATCCGGTTCCTTAAGAGGACCAGGGTACTGACCGTTAATCTTGAAGATATGAAACCGGGGGAACAGCGCACGCTGAGCGCTTCGCAGCTGAAAGAACTGTACGATGCAGCCTATGAGAGAAGATAATACTGCTGTGATCGAAAGAATGAAGGAACTGTCCGACCTTCTGACCAGGGCATCCAGGGCATATTATTCCGAAGACAGGGAGATCATCAGCAATTTTGAATACGACCGTCTTTATGATGAACTGGCCGGCCTGGAACAGGAAACGGGCATAGTGCTGTCCGGTTCCCCGACTGTGACCGTTGGTTATGAAGCCGCCGAATCACTTCCGAAGGAACGGCACGAACAGCCGATGCTCTCACTCGGCAAGACCAAATCCAGGCAGGAACTGGCGGATTTTCTGGGATCGCATGAAGGCCTCCTGTCATGGAAACTGGACGGTCTGACTGTCGTGGTCACTTATGAGAACGGAGTCCTGACCAAAGCGGTCACAAGGGGCAACGGTGAAGAAGGAGAAGTGATCACAGCCAATGCCCGGACCTTTGAGAATATTCCGGCCAGGATCCCGTTCCGGGATAAGCTTGTCATCCGCGGCGAGGCGGTCATAAGATACTCCGATTTTGTTAAGATCAACAGGGCCCTGGCTGATGAAGCGGAAGAAAGCGGGGATCTTTCGTTCAGCGCGTATAAGAATCCCAGGAATCTGTGCAGCGGCTCCGTGCGGCAGCTTTCCAGCGAAGTAACGGCCAGGCGGCATGTCAGGTTTTATCCGTTCTTCCTTGTTTCGGCAGGAAATACGGATTTTAACGATTCCAGGGAAGAACAGTTCAGATTCCTCTCTTCACTCGGATTTGAAGTCGTCGAGTATAAAAGAGTGAACGCTTCTACAGTAGAAAGCTGTGTGGAGTGGTTCGAACAGCGGATCGAAGGCAATGATATACCCTCTGACGGACTTGTGCTGCTGCTGGATGAGATAGCCTATGGCGAACAGCTCGGAGTGACCGCTAAATTTCCCAGGAACAGTATTGCCTTTAAATGGGCGGACGTGACAGAGGAAACTACCCTGCGGGATGTCGAATGGAGCGCCTCCCGGACAGGCCTTCTCAACCCTGTAGCCATATTTGACCCGGTCGAACTTGAAGGGACTACCGTCAGGCGCGCGTCCGTGCATAATGTGAGCATGATCAGGGCATTAAAGCTGGGCATAGGCGACAGGATCACGGTCTATAAGGCAAATATGATCATACCCCAGATCGCGGAGAACCTGACCATGTCGGACGATCTTCCCCTGCCTGAATTCTGTCCGGTGTGCGGGGGACGGACTGCCCTGCAGAATGACCATGATTCGGTGGAACTGGTCTGTACCGATCCCGGCTGCGCGGCCAAGCACCTGGGAAGATATGTACTGTTCTGCAGCAGGAATGCCATGAATATCGAAGGCCTTTCCGAAATGACTCTTGAAAAGCTCATCGGAGCAGGCCTGATACACGGATATGCGGATATATATCACCTGAAAGACCACCGTGAAGTGATCGAGAAAATGGAAGGGTTCGGTAAAAAGTCTTTTGAGAACCTGACCGAAAAGATAGAAGGCTCGAGACAGTGCACACTTTCGGAACTTCTGGCCGCCCTGGGCATACCGGGCATAGGGACGGCGGGAGCGAGAGTGCTGGCCAGATGTTTTGACGGGGATATGGACCGGCTAAGGAATGCGGATGAGACAGAACTTGCCGGAGCGGAGGGGATCGGACCTGTACTGGCAGCCCAGATCAGGGCGTATTTTGACGATGCCGGAAACGCTGCCGAGCTGGACAGGCTCATGGACGAACTGGAACTGAAAAGCGAGGCCGGGGCCGACACTGCATCCCCTATAGCTGGAAAGACTTTTGTTATAACCGGGAAACTGTACCATTTCGAGAATCGGGACGCGCTGGTGAAACTGATCGGCGAGAACGGGGCCAGATGCACAGGCAGTGTATCGCCGGCTACGGACTACCTGATCAATAACGATGCCGGATCGGGATCTTCCAAAAACAGAAAAGCTGCGGAATTGGGGATACCGGTCATTACAGAGGATGAATTTCTTGCGCTGCTCGGCTAAAATAGAGATAACAGAAATAAAAGGAGGAACTGAAATTGCCGATCAAGATTCAGAACGGACTGCCTGTACGTGAGGTCCTTGAAAAAGAGAATCTTTTTGTACTGGAGGACCAGGTCGCATCCCATCAGGATATAAGGCCTCTTGAGATATGTATCCTCAACCTCATGCCGATCAAAGAGGATACGGAACTCCAGCTGTTACGGCTTCTTTCAAATACGCCGCTCCAGGTCAACGTGACGTTCATGCGCATGTCTTCCCACAAGGCTTCGCATACTTCTTCGTCTCACCTTAACCAGTTTTATTATACTTTTGCGGAACTGAGGAACAGACATTTTGACGGAATGATCATAACCGGCGCACCGGTCGAGCAGCTCAGATATGAGGAAGTCGATTACTGGGATGAACTGTGCCAGGTCATGGAATGGAGCAGGACAAGCGTGACCAGCACATTCCATATCTGCTGGGGGGCGCAGGCCGGCCTGTATTACCATTACGGGCTGGACAAGACCATGCTGCCCAAAAAGCTTTCCGGCATTTATTCCCATATCGTACTGCACAGGAAAGAGCCTATGGTGAGGGGATTTGACGATTACTTCCTGATCCCCCACAGCAGATATACGGAAGTCCCTTCCGAGGCGATCCACAGCTGCGACGAACTGACTGTCCTTGCGGAATCGCCGGTCGCGGGCGTGCTGCTCTGTATGGCGCGCGGAGGCAGGGAAGTCTACCTGATGGGCCACCCGGAATACGACCGGTATACGCTCAGGGATGAATATATAAGGGATACAAAACGTGGGCTGAACCCGGAGATCCCTGTCAATTATTTTAACAACGATAATCCGAGGGAAGAGCCTATGCTGCAGTGGAGATCGCATTCCAGCCTTCTGTACTGCAACTGGATCAATTATTATGTCTATCAGGCAACACCCTATGATCTGGATCAGATACACTGAATACTCAGATATGTGAGGTCAAATTGAAAAAACTGCTTCTTATTGACGGACACAGCATACTGAACAGGGCTTTTTACGGAATGCCTGACCTTACCAACAGCGCCGGAGTGCATACCGGCGCTGTTTACGGATTTCTGAACATCCTGTTCAAATACCTGGATGAAGAGGGACCGGATTATCTTGCGGTCGTATTTGACGAGCACGCCCCTACATTCAGGCACCAGGCTTACGCCGCATATAAGGGGACCAGGAAGCCGATGCCTCAGGAGCTGGTGCAGCAGGTCCCGCTGATGCGCCGGGTCCTTGAATCGATGGAGATCCCTGTTTATTCCAGGGAAGGACTCGAAGCGGACGATATCCTGGGGACCTTTGCAAAAAGATCCGCCGCACAGGGAATGGAAGTTGCTCTCGTTTCGGGCGACAGGGACCTTCTGCAGATCGCTGATCAGACTATATGCATAAGGATCCCGAAGACGCGGGGCGGGCAGACTGTTACGGAATCGTATTACGCGAAGATGTGCTGGATGTTTACGGAGTGACACCGCTGCAGTTCATAGATGTGAAGGCACTGATGGGGGATGCGTCGGACAATATCCCCGGTGTGCCCAAAGTAGGTGAAAAGACAGCAATCTCCCTGATCCGTGAATTCGGCAGCCTCGATGGAGTATATGAAAATCTGGACCAGATAACAAAACCTGCCCTGAAGAAATCTCTGTCGGAAAACGAGGAAAGTGCCAGGATGTCAAAATATCTGGCGACGATCGTGACCGACGCGGACATAACCCTTGACCTGGATAAAGCTGCCGTACATGATTTTTATACGAAAGAAGCCTACGGGATCTTTGCGGAACTGAATTTCGGCGCCTATCTTAAACGTTTTGATGCCGGCAAGACCGGGCAGCAGGAACAGAATAATGCCGTGATACTAAAAGCTTCTTCCGGGGAGGCGGCGGAAAATGTGCAGCGCGTCCTAAACGGTATGGAAGAAGGACACAGGGCAGCCATCAGCATAATTGCCGATAATGGCATGATCAAAGGCTTCGCGCTGGTATCGGACGATGTCTGTGCTTTTATCCTGAACGATACGGATGACATAAAGATACTGTCCGGCTTCCTTGGCAGCCTCAGGAGAAAGGCAAAGGCGCTTGCCTCCGCTGACCCTTCCCGCTATGATCCGGTGCTTGCACTTTTCGGGATCAAAAGCGCTTTTCCGTACCTGGAAATTGACAGGGATGCAGAGTTTGCCGAAGGGATACAGCTGGATGGTATGCTGGATGCGCATTTGGCTGCATATCTTATCGACCCTGTAAGAAACGACCACACACCACAGAGCCTCGCCATGGAATTGCTTGGAAGGCAGGAACCGCTGCCGGAGCAGCTGTTCGGAAAGACATCCCTCTACGCTGCGATCGACGAAAAGCCGGAAGAAACAGCTGCTTATTCCTGCAGGATCGCAAAAGCCGTACTGGACCTTACGGAAGAACTGACCGGAAAGCTGAAAGAATATGAGATGTGGGAACTGTATACGGATATTGAAAGACCGCTATCCTACATCCTCTATGATATGCAGAGACTGGGAATACGTATCGATCCCGAAGCGCTTAAAGAGTATTCAGCCGCCCTCGTCGGCCGGATCAATGAGCTGGACGCGCTGATCCATGAGGCTGCCGGTGACGCCATGTTCAATATCGCGTCGCCCAAGCAGCTCGGGGAGATCCTGTTTGAAAAACTGGCTCTGCCCTATGGTAAGAAAACAAAGACAGGGTATTCGACGGCCGCCGACGTACTGGAAAAACTGGCTCCCGAATACCCCATTGCGGCGGATATCCTGGAGTACAGAGGGCTTACAAAGCTCAAAAGCACATATGCCGACGGACTCCTGGCCTATATCGGGCCTGACAGCCGCATACATTCGACTTTCCACCAGACGATAACCGCGACCGGGCGGATCAGTTCGGCTGATCCGAACCTGCAGAATATCCCGATGAAGACGGAACTGGGAAAGAAGATCCGTAAATGTTTCCTGCCTAAAGAAGGGTGCTGCTTTGAAGATGCCGACTACTCCCAGATCGAGCTGCGGATACTGGCTCATCTGTCGGATGACAAAGCTCTCATAAAGGCCTATGAGGAAGATGAAGACATTCACAGGATCACAGCTTCCAGGGTATTCCACACCCCCTTCGACGAGGTGACGCCGCTGCAGAGAAGAAACGCGAAAGCGGTCAATTTCGGTATCGTTTACGGGATAAGCTCCTTCGGTTTAAGCGAGGACCTGTCCATATCCAGAGCGGAAGCAGCCTCCTATATAGAAGAGTATTTCAGGACCTATCCGGGAGTAAAGGCCTATCTTGACGATCAGGTGAAGAAGACAAAGGAGCTGGGGTATACGACTACGCTGTACAAAAGACGGCGGCCCGTACCGGAGATCAGTTCCGGCAATTTCATGACCAGGCAGTTCGGGGAGAGGATAGCGATGAATTCGCCCATACAGGGAACGGCTGCGGATATTATGAAGATAGCCATGATCAGGGTATGGCAGCGGTTAAGGAGGGAGGACCTCAAGTCCGAGTTGATCCTCCAGATCCATGACGAACTGCTGATCGAAACGGCATACGGCGAAGAGGAAAAGGTCGCCGGGATACTTAAGGAAGAAATGTCGAATGCCGCACAGCTGAGTGTTGCGCTGGAAGTAGAGACCGGGCGTGGAGATGACTGGTATAATACAAAATAAGCCTGAGGGCGGGGATCATACTGCCTGTAAGAATAAGGCCGGGGAAAAGGATCCCGGAATGATCGTGATCGGTATCACCGGAGGAGTGGGGAGCGGCAAAAGCACGGTGATCGGGTACCTTGCACAGCTTGCGCCATCGAGGGTGATCTTCGCCGATACGGCGGCAAAGGACCTGTATCTGCCGGGAGCGCCCTGTTATGAAGAACTGCTGAAGATACTGACGAAAGCCGCCGGCGATAAGGCGGACAGTGTCTGCCGGAAGGACGGTACCATTGATACCGGGTTCATGAGCCGGATGATCTTTTCCGACGAGGAACTGCTGCAGGAAGTGAACGGCCTGATCCATCCGGCCGTGTTCCGGTACATAATGGATGAAATAGAAAAAGCCAGGTGCGGCGGCATGACCGGGATCTTTATCATCGAAGCCGCCCTGCTTGTCGAATGCGGCTACAGGCCGTACCTGGACAGCCTGTGGTATGTAAGATGCGATGAGTCCGTCCGCAGGCAGAGACTCAAAAACGACCGAGGTTATTCTGATGAAAAGATCGACAGCATCATGAAGAGCCAGCTGAAGGAAGAAGAGTTCCTCGCTGCCTGTGATGTCTGCATCGATAATTCCGGTGAGCCGGATGCGACCCGTGCACAGATCAGAAAGGCCCTGTGTGAAATGCAAAGGGACAGAGGAACTGCAGGACATGCGATTTGAAGCTATTGCCAGCGGCAGCAGCGGAAACTGCATATATACCGGATCTTCCACGACACATATCCTTGTGGACTGCGGCATCAGCCGGAAAAGGATCGTGGAAGCCTTAAAAGACCTGGAACTGGATGAAAGAGACCTGGCAGGCATCCTGATCACCCATGAGCATTCGGACCATATCTCAGGGCTGCAGGTCCTGACCAAATATACCGACTGCCCGTTTTATGCGACGAGGGGCACGATCAGGCGGATACTGGAGTATGACAGGTCGGGAAGCCTGGATCCCGAAAGGTTCATACCAATAGGATGTGATGAATCTTTCATGATAGGCGACCTGAAGATATCGCCCATGCATATTTCGCATGATGCCGCCGATCCCGTCGGATACAGGATATGGTACGGCAAAAAAAAAGTGAGCATCTGCACGGACCTCGGATGTTATGATGAGTACACAAGCGACTGCCTGAAGAATTCCAATATCCTCATGCTGGAAGCCAATCATGACATCCGCATGCTGCAGGCGGGACCGTACCCCTACCGGCTGAAACAGAGGATACTCGGCGACAAGGGACACCTTTCCAACGCGGCGTCGGGACAGCTCCTCTCGGATATCCTGCATCCCGACATCAGACAGATATATCTGGGCCACCTGAGCAAGGAGAATAATCTGCCCGAACTGGCCTATGAAACGGTCAGGGTCGAACTTTTGATGAAGGATATCCCGTACAGGCCTGATGATCTGCCGATCAGCATAGCAAAGAGAAGCGAACCGTCAGGATGCCTTGAGTTTTAATGAAAGGATAAGCATATGGATAAAGCGGTTATTACTGTTGTCGGAAAAGATACCGTCGGCATCATAGCGGCGATATGCACGTATCTTGCGGCACATAATGTCAATATACTGGATATTTCCCAGACGATCGTGCAGGGATATTTCAATATGATGATGATCGTGGATATATCCGGACTGACCATCCCTTTCGGCGATATGATCTCCGATCTGGATACGACAGGGCAGGAACTGGGTGTCCAGATCCGCTGCCAGAAAGAGGAGATATTCGATCAAATGCACCGCATCTGAACTGCATCCGGTATTAGGGAAAGGTAATAAAGTATGATCAGCATCATGGAAGTGGCGGAAACCAACGCCATGATAGAAAAGGAGAACCTGGATGTACGCACGATCACGATGGGCATATCGCTCCTGGACTGTGTGTGCGACGATACAGACAGGCTCTGCAGCCGTGTTTATGACAGGATCTGCCAGTGCGCCGAACACCTAGTGGAGACGGGGGAGGAGATCGCGAAGGAATTCGGGATCCCGATCGTCAACAAGCGTATATCGATCACACCGGCAGCCCTGATCGCGGCCGGCGCCGCGAGTTCAGAGGATGATCTTGTAAAACTGGCCCTGACGCTGGACAGGGCGGCCAGTACAGTTGGTGTCAATTTTATCGGCGGATATTCGGCCCTGGTCTCCAAAATGATGACGAAGGCCGACGAAATGCTGATCCGTTCCCTGCCGCGTGCGCTTGCCGAAACAGAAAGGCTGTGCGCGTCGGTCAATGCCGCCTCGACTAAGAGCGGGATCAATATGGATGCCGTCCGGCTGCTTGGCGGGATCATAAAAGAGACGGCTGCAGCGACGGCGGATAATGACAGTATAGGCTGCACCAGACTGGTCGTGTTCTGCAACGCGCCGGATGACAACCCGTTTATGGCAGGCGCTTTCCACGGTGTGACAGAAGGGGACTGCGTGCTGAACATCGGAGTATCGGGACCCGGCGTGGTCAAAACAGCCATATCGTCACTGCACGGCGCGGATTTTGAGACACTTTGCGAGACCGTCAAAAAGACGGCTTTCAAAGTTACAAGAGTAGGCCAGCTCGTTGCCCATGAAGCATCCAGGCGCCTTCATGTCCCGTTCGGGATCGTGGATCTCTCCCTGGCACCGACACCGGCCGTGGGCGACAGCGTTGCGGATATACTCTGCGAGATGGGACTGGAGCATGCAGGCGCGCCGGGAACGACAGCGGCGCTTGCCCTTCTTAACGATCAGGTCAAAAAGGGCGGCATCATGGCTTCGTCCTCTGTCGGCGGACTGAGCGGCGCCTTCATTCCGGTCAGTGAAGACCAGGGTATGATCAATGCCGTAAAGGACGGGGCGCTTTCGATCGAGAAACTGGAAGCCATGACCTGCGTTTGTTCCGTGGGACTGGATATGATCTGCATTCCGGGAGATACACCGGAAGAGACGGTATCAGGCATCATCGCGGATGAAATGGCCATCGGTATGGTCAACGGCAAGACCACTGCTGTCCGTATCATTCCCGTCTGCGGAAAAGACGTCGGGGAGGAAGCCTATTTCGGGGGCCTCCTCGGACATGCGCCCATAATGCGGGTCAGCAGTTTTTCATGTGCGGATTTTGTGAACCGTAAAGGCAGGATCCCGGCGCCTGTACACAGCTTCAGGAACTGACCGGGCAATTTACTGATTTGAGGACAGGAGCGGCATATGTCGGACAGTCATAAGAAGTTTTATTCTGATAACGGCAAAAGGATGATCCTTGTTGCCGATGATGAGCTCATCAACCGCGAGATACTTGCCCAGATCCTGCGGAACGACTATGAGGTCGTGTTCGCCTGCGACGGGGAAGAGACCGTAGCAAAGATACGGGAGCTGCGGGATTCCCTGTCCCTTGTGCTTCTGGATATCCTTATGCCCGGGCTGACAGGACTGGATATTCTGCGTATGATCAAGGCGGATGATAATCTGGCGCATATCCCTGTCATTGTGACCACTGCCGAGAGGGAAGCTGAAGTGGAGAGCCTTAAACTCGGCGCCATCGATTTCATTCCGAAGCCATATCCCGATGCGGACGTCATACTTGCAAGAATTTACAGGACCATAGAGCTGTTTGAAGACCGCGATATCATCATGTCTACAGAGCGGGACCCGCTGACCGGTCTGTATAACAGGGATTATTTTTACCGTTATGCGGAACAGTTTGACCAGTTCCACAGAGGCATGGACATGGATGCGGTCATTCTGGACATCAACCATTTCCGAATGATCAACGAACGGTACGGCAAAGCGTACGGCGATATGATCCTCAGGCAGGTCGGCCAGCATATCGGAGACTGCGTGGGAGAGCAGGACGGCATCGTATGCAGGCTGGAAGCGGATACTTTCATGATCTACTGTATCCACAGGGAAGATTATACAGAACTGATGGAAGAAGCCTCAGTAAGTCTTTCAGACAGCGACCTGTCCGGAAAGGTGCGCCTCCGGATGGGAATATATTCCGATGCAGATAAGGATATAGACATCGAGAGACGCTTCGGCCGGGCCAAAATGGCCGCCGATTCGGTCAAAGGCAGTCTGGCAAACCCGATCGGTGTATACGACAGCAGGATGCATGAAAAGGAACTCTACGCGGAACAGCTGATCGAAGCTTTTCCGGCGGCGATCTCTGAAAACCAGTTCAAGGTCTATTTTCAGCCTAAGTTTGATATCCGCCCGGATACGCCTTTCCTTGCAAGTGCCGAATCACTGGTCAGATGGTTCCACCCGGAGCTTGGCATGATCAGCCCCGGCGATTTTATCCCGCTGTTCGAAGAAAACGGCCTGATCCAGAGACTGGATGAATATGTCTGGCGGCAGACCGCGGCCCAGATCAGGGACTGGAAAGACAGGCTGGGTTATTCCATTCCGGTATCCGTTAATGTTTCCAGGATCGATATGTATGATCCGGGACTTGTGGGAAAACTCCAGTCTGTCCTTAATGAATACGGTCTGTCCGGACGGGATATGCTGCTGGAAATCACCGAATCGGCCTACACACAGGATTCAGAGCAGATCATCAGGATGGGGGAGGAACTGCGTTCCCTTGGCTTCAGGATCGAAATGGACGATTTCGGGATGGGGTATTCGTCCCTGAATATGATATCCAGTCTTCCGATCGATGCGCTGAAACTGGATATACAGTTTATACGGAACGCGTTCAAAGAAGGCGGCAACACACATATGCTGGAAGTGATCATCGGTATCGCCGACTATCTGACCGTGCCTGTTATCGCCGAAGGCGTGGAGACGCAGCAGCAGCTCCACGCGCTCAAAGCGCTCGGCTGTGATCTCGTCCAGGGATACTTTTTCTCCAAACCGGTACCTGCTTCCGATTTTGAAGCGTTCATCCTTCAGAAAAAAGAAATGGACGCTGCGGCCGGTAATAAAAGCCTGATACCTGTACTTGATGAAAAAAAAGCGAGACTGAAACTCTCCAAGATCGAAATGCTGATGGAAGAGACGGCGCAGCCTCAGGAAAAAGACAGCACCACACAGGACGATGCAGGCAATAAGGAGCGGAAAACTATCCATCTGCGGGGCGCTTCGGTCTTTTCCGTAATACTTGCTTTTATACTTGCTTTGGGACTGCTTGTTACCGATATTGCCGTAACAAAAGGCTACGAACGCATGGAAACGGCAAGCGACAGGAATCTTGAAGCCCAGATCAGCGCGGCGAACTTAGAATCCGCTTCGGATTATCTGACAGACAGAGTCCGGTGCTTTGTCGTGACCGGGGAGTCCGCATATCTTAATGAATTCATTGAAGAGATCAAAACCATCCGGACAAGGGACAAAGCTGTTGAAAACCTTGAGATCCTGCTGGAGGGAAGCGACACGACAGCACTGGCTTCTCTGAATACAGCCCTTAAACTCTCCAACGAACTGGTCGGAATAGAAAACCACGCAATAAGGCTTATGGTCGAAGCGGGAAACTATGATCCCTCGGAGATCCCTGCAGAGATTTACAAGATCAGCCTGAGTTCATCCGATAAGGCCCTGTCCGCGGAAGAACAGCAGGCAAAAGCCAGAACCCTGGTGTTCGACAGTAACTATATGAACTATAAGGACAGGATCCGTGAAAATGTCAGTCTCTGCACCCAGTCCCTGATCAGGACATCCAGCCTGGAGCTGGAAGAAGCATCGGCAAAGCTGTCCGTTCACGTCCGACTGCAGACGGTCATGACGATCCTGTTCCTGCTTATGGTCCTTGCGATCGTTATCCTGATCACACAGATGGTCCGTAAGCCGCTGACCATGATGGTGGAGAAGATGCAGCAGCAGGAGATGATAACGCCTTCCGGTGTGGAGGAACTGCGCTTTGTAACGAGAAGCTACAACAGGATCCTGGAAGAGAACAGGCAGGCAAGGGAAGAATTGAGCCATGAAGCTTCGCATGATGCGCTGACAGGCCTCTTCAACAGGGGCGCCTATGATCTTCTGATAGAGAGTGTGGATGCGGAGCACATCGCGCTTATTCTGATCGATGTTGACCATTTCAAGGAAGTGAATGATACCTACGGACACGCAGTCGGCGATAAGGTGCTCAAGCGTGTGGCCGATGTGCTGAAGCAGAGCTTCCGTTCAGTCGATATCCTGTGCCGGATCGGCGGAGATGAGTTTGCGGTCGTTATGACGCGTGTGAACTCATCGCTCAGCCAGCTGGTCATCAATAAAATAGACAGAGCCAATGACATACTTATGAATCCCCAGGATGATCTGCCGCCGGTATCCTTAAGCGTCGGCGTGGCCTTCTCTGACCGGACAGATCCCCAGGGCGATATCTTCATCGATGCGGATACGGCCCTGTATACCGTTAAAAACGGCAAACGCAGAGGCTGCGCGGTCTATGGTATGGGGAAGCAGTAATTTACATCAGTAAATGAGCGATCCCGCTGCTGCGGTCAAAATGCGGTCAATAAATAAAAAATAAACCCGGAAACCATTGATCTTACTGGCTTTCCGGGTTTTTTAAGCAGATGACGGGAATCGAACCCGCCTCCCCAGCTTGGGAAGCTGGTGTTCTACCGATGAACTACATCTGCATCGACGAAGCACATTATACTATTAAAGAGCCGCATCCGTCAATTGCCGGATATGAATGAAAACTGTTAATCAAACGCAGGAAGTGGTATTATTCTATATGACCGGACCCAATATATGGGATATGTTGGCATAATCATTAAAAAAAGGAGGACAGGGAGATGGACAGTGTTGTATTAAGCGGACTCTGGATAGTCCTTAAAGCGGCTTTGCTTCTTGCTGCGGCATTCATCGTTGCGGCACTGGCAAAAATGCTCGCGATCAAGCTGATAGGAAAGACCAGACTGGACGGCCTCTTTGAAAAGGCGGATCTGGCGACGCAGAACAAAGCCGGTGCGACAAAGGAATATGTCGGCAAACTGGTTTATTTTCTTGTGTTCCTGCTCTTTGTGCCCGGCATCTTCAGTATCCTCGGGGTATCTTCCGTAGCTGCTCCGATACTGGGCCTGCTCAATACGATCTGGGGTTATGTTCCGAATATCCTGGCGGCGGTGATCATACTGGTCGTCGGCCTGCTTGTCGCAAAGCTGGTCCGTCAGCTGCTTATTCCTGTATTCAACAGGATCAAAGTGGATGAACTGCAGAAGAAAGCCGGGATCGAAGTGAATGAGACCGGAAAGCTTTCCGTAACGATCGCCTATATCATTTATGTGCTGATCGTGATCCCCGTGATCATCATAGCCCTCCAGGCTCTGAACATCAAAGCGATCACCGATCCTGCCATAAGCATGCTCAATATTATCTTCGGATTCATACCGAACATAATCGTTGCAGCTCTCATCATCTTCATCGGCACTGTTATCGGAAGGTTCGCCGGCCAGATCGTGAAACGGCTGATCGCATCCACCGGTATCGACAGCAAAATGGAACAGCTTGAAGGAAAGACGCAGAATATCGTCATTTCCAGACTGGCCGGAACGATCGTCAACATTGTGATCATCATTTTTTTCACAGTGGAAGGTTTCAGCATCCTCAGGCTGGGCATCCTGTCAGAGATCGGTACGACGATCATTGCTTATATGCCCAGGGCGCTTGCGGCAGTCATTATTTTCGTTCTCGCCATGATCGCTTCTTCGCTTGCCGAAAAAGCTCTCAATAAGGGCGGTTTCAAGACTTACGCAGTACTTGCGAGGATCGCGATACTCGTTCTTGCCGCTTTCATGATCCTGAACCAGCTCGGCATTGCCCCCGAGATCGTCAATTCGGCATTTATCATGATCGTGGCAGCGCTTGCCGTAGCCTTTGCGATCGCGTTCGGTATAGGCGGCAGGGATTTTGCAGCCGGTGTCTTCCGGAAACTTTCCGACCAGTCCGGCAGGGAAGAGGATAAAAAAGAGTAACTGCAGGCCAGTAGATTCATTAAGGTAAAAGATATGAAATGTCCCTATTGTTCAGCTGAAGATACAAGAGTTATCGATTCACGTCCGGTAGAAGACAATAATTCCATCAGGAGGCGCCGGATCTGCGACCAGTGCAACAGACGGTTCACGACCTATGAGAAGATCGAGTCCATACCGCTGGTCGTGATCAAAAAAGATAATAACCGTGAACCCTATGACCGGTCCAAGATCGAAGGCGGGATCCTCCGGGCCTGCCATAAGCGTCCTGTCAGTGTAGGACAAATCAAAAAAGTGGTAGATGAGATCGAGGCTGTGATCTACGACAGAGAAGAAAAGGAGATCTCGTCACAGGAGATAGGAGAGCTTGTCATGAACAGGATCCATGACCTGGATCCCGTCGCCTATGTAAGGTTCGCATCTGTTTACAGGGAATTCAAGGATGTGGAGACATTCATGGAGGAGCTTCAGAAAGTGCTGAAGGCCGACAGAAAAGCTGCGCGTTCTTCAAAGGAATCCTGACGGCATATGGGTAAAGGTCTCTTTGCCGATGAGCTGGCCGCGTCAGCGTATGATATACCCTATGAAAGGCTTTATGAGGAAGGGTTCAGGGGGATCATCTATGATATAGACAATACCCTGGTCCTTCCCGACGCTCCGGCCGATGACAGGGCTTACGGACTGGTCGAAAAGCTGAAGAAGATCGGATTCAGTATCATTACCGTATCCAATAATAAGGGCCCGCGCGTTTCCTCCTTTGCGGAGGCCGTGCGGGTCCCCTATGTTCCGAAAGCCGCCAAACCATCCCGCCGCGGCTATCTTAAAGCGATGGAGATCATGGGGACGACACCTGCCGCCACCCTGGTGATCGGTGACCAGATCTATACGGACATATGGGGCGGGAACAGGGCAGGAGCCTATACGATCCTGACAAGTCCTTTTACTGACAAAGAAGAGATCCAGATAATACTGAAAAGGATAATAGAAAAGCCTGTACTGTGGCTCTACAGAATGACACACCATGAGAATTGACGGACATACCCTTGTACTCGGCCTGATCGGAGATCCCGTTGAGCATACGCTTTCGCCGCTGATCCATAATACATTCGCCGAAAAACTGCACATCAATTCGGCATACCTTCCCTTCCATGTAAGAAACGAAGAGGATGCCCTCGAGAAAGCCGTTCACGGCGCTTTTTCCCTTGGGATCACCGGCCTGAATGTGACCGTCCCGTATAAAACGGAAGTGATCAAATATCTTGTTTCCGTCGACCCGCTGGCCGCAAAGATAGGCGCGGTAAATACCCTTGTCAGGACTTCGGACGGATATACAGGCTGCAATACGGACATCCTGGGGCTGGAAAGAGACCTTAAAAGACACGGGGTCTGCCTGGAAAAGCTTTCGGAAGTCCTTATCATCGGCGCCGGCGGAGCTGCCAGAGCCGCCGCCTGTCTCTGCGGGGAAAGAGGTGTTCGCTCACTGTACGTGATCAACAGATCTTACGAAAGGGCGAAAGCTCTGGCTGAAGATCTGCACAGATATTTCCCGGGCATGGAAATCGTTCTGCTTTCCGACTCGGATAACGATGCCCGTAAACTGCCGGATGGTATTTTGGCCATTCAGTGCACAAGCGCGGGACTGTACCCGGATACAGACACGCTGCCGGTACAGAGCGGGGAAATCTACAGGCGGATCGGGTTTGCGTACGATCTGATCTATACTCCAAAGGAGACCGCGTTTTTAAAGAAATGCAGATCATCCGGCAGGGAAGGAACGGAGTGTGTAAACGGGACCGGGATGCTGCTCTACCAGGCAGCGGCTTCCTATGAACGTTGGATGCAGGCTGCAGGTGCCGGTGGCAGTATCGATACCGGCATCCTCGACGAGATCGGCAGAAAACTGTTCCTGCAGACCGGAAGAAACACACAGGGCAGCATCGTTCTGACAGGCTTCATGGGAAGCGGAAAGACTACTGTCGGGAAGGAACTGGCAGAGATGCTGGGATTAAAACTGCTCGATACAGACTGCATCATCGAGCAGAGAGAAGGCCGGAGCATCAATGAGATCTTCGCAGACGAAGGTGAAGCGTATTTCAGGGACCTTGAAACGGGGCTTCTGAGGGAACTGGCCGGAAAAGACCGGCAGGAAGCGGCAGTTTATGCGACCGGCGGGGGCATTGTCTTAAGGGATGAGAACCGGGAGCTTCTGCATAAAGCCGGGACCGTTGTCTGGCTGAGAGTCACTGCTGCGGATGTGGTCAGAAGGCTTGAAGGCGACAGTACCAGGCCGCTCCTTGAAGGGGAGGATAAAGAACAGAGGATCGCCCGGCTTATCGCCATGAGGGAAGATCTGTATTCTGAAAGCGCGGATATCATTATTGATGCCGGCAGTCTGACGGCGAGAAAGATCGCCGCCGGGATCATGGAAAAGACCGGATACGGAGGACAGCATGAAAATAGTGGTGATCAACGGGCCGAATCTTAATTTTCTCGGCATCAGGGAAAAAAGCATATACGGGGAAAAGGATTACGGCTATCTGACGGATATGCTCCGGGAGAAGGCGGAAAGGGAAGGAATAGAGATCGAGTGCTGGCAGAGCAACCATGAAGGCGCGATCATAGACAGACTTCAGGAACTGTACTATGAGGATGATGTGGCCGGCCTGGTGATCAATCCGGGTGCCTATACGCATTACAGCTACGCCATACATGATGCTCTTAAAAGTGTCTTCGTGACGAAAGTCGAGATCCATATTTCGGATATTTACGCCAGGGAGGATTTCCGCAGCGTCTCCGTAACAGCCCCGGCCTGCGATGCCCAGATATGCGGGCACGGCCTTGACGGATATCTTGAGGCGGTAGATTACATTCTGAAACATAAATGATTGAAAAAACAGGTACAGCATTGTACAATACAAAAGTATTTGACCATGAAAAAACGGAGGATAAGGTATGATTTCTGCCAGTGATTTCAGGAACGGTATAACGATCGAAAAAGACGGCGTTGTTTATGAAATTATCGAATTCCAGCATGTCAAGCCCGGAAAAGGTGCTGCATTTGTCCGTACGAAGCTTAAAGATATCATCAACGGCGGCGTTACCGAGACAACTTTCAGACCGACTGAAAAATTCCCTCAGGCAAGGATCGACAGGAAGGAATATCAGTATCTCTACAACGACGGTGATCTTTACACCTTTATGGACACGGAAAACTATGATCAGATCGCTCTCGGCCCCGAGGTCGTAGGCGAATCCATGAAGTTCGTCAAAGAAAACGAGATGGTCAAGATCGTATCCTATAACGGCAATGCGTTTGATGTTGAACCGCCTCTTTTCGTTGAACTTGAGATCACGGAAACAGAACCCGGCGTCAAGGGCAATACCGCGACCGGTGCCACCAAGCCCGCGATCGTTGAGACCGGCGCCCAGGTCAGTGTTCCGCTGTTCGTAGGGATAGGCGAGCGTATCAAGATCGATACACGTACAGGCGAGTATCTTTCCAGAGCATAATACGCAATGTCAGGCATGAATATAGTTTGTCTTGATATGGAAGGCGTGCTGGTGCCGGAGATCTGGATCGCGTTCGCGAAAGAGACAGGAATACCGGAACTGACACGTACAACACGGGATGAGCCGGATTACGACAAACTGATGCACTACCGGATGGATATCCTCAGGGAGCATGGACTCGGCCTTTCCAGGATCCAGGATACGATCCGCGGGATCGAACCGCTGGAAGGCGCAAAAGAGTTCCTTGACAGGCTGCGGACCAAAACGCAGGTCCTCATCCTGAGCGACACTTTTACACAGTTCGCGATGCCGCTTATGGAAAAGCTGGGGTATCCCACGATCTTCTGCAATACGCTTGAGATCGGCCCGGACGGAATGATCAGCGGATACCGGATGAGGGTGGCCCAGTCAAAACTTGCGACCGTCAAAGCCCTGAAGTCCATAGGTTTTGATGTGATCGCTGCCGGAGACAGTTATAACGATCTGGCCATGATCAGGGAAGGAAAGGCAGGTTTTCTCTTCAGGTCCACGCCCAGGATACGGGAAGACAATCCGGATATTCCGGCCTTTGAATCCTTCGGGGATCTATGCCTCGCAATTGAAAACGAGCTTTGACCGGTCCTTGGAAATATGATAAACAGCTGCCGTATACAGAAAGGACAGAACATCTGGAACGGCAGTTTTTTTAACTCACAATAACCTGACAGGGGGAGAATATGGAAAAAGAACAGTATCTTGAATGCTACAGGCATTCCCTGGCGCATATTCTGGCAAAAGCGGTGCTGGAAATATTCGGAAGGGAAAACGTCCAGTATGCAATCGGTCCTCAGATCGCCGACGGTTTTTATTATGATTTTCTGCTGCCGAGGAACCTCGGCCCGGAAGATTTTGCTTCCATCGAGAATAAAATGCGCGAGATCTTAAAGCGCAGGGAACCGTTTACCGTAAAGGAAGTCAGCCGTGAAGAAGCTCTCTCCATGTTCGCCGACCAGAAATTCAAGCAGGAACTGATCGAAGATATGCCGGAGGACGAGACGATCACCATTTATTATACAGGTGATGATTTTGTCGATCTCTGCAGGGGACCCCACGTGGACAGTTCCCAGGACCTTCTTTCCAGCGCGTTCGAGATCCGTTCCGTATCGGGATCTTACTGGCGCGGCGATGAGCACAGGGACCAGCTGCAGAGGATCTATGTATATGCTTTCCCGGACAAACAGCAGCTGAAGGCGCATAAGGACCTTATCCGGGAAGCCCAGGAGAGGGACCACAAGAAGATCGGCGCAGCGCTGGAACTGTTCATGTTTGACGAGACTGCTCCCGGTATGCCTTACTGGCTGCCCAGGGGATGGAAACTGTATCAGACCCTCCTTTCCTATTCAAGAGCACTTCAGGAGAAGCACGGATACACGGAAATATCCGCACCTGTCATTAATAATAAAAAGCTGTGGCTCATCAGCGGACACTGGGCCCATTATGTCAATAACATGTTCATGATCCCCGGGGTAAGCGGCTTTCTGAAGGCAGATGCGGAGATCCCCGAGGTCATTGAGAATCTGCAGGACCAGTCGGGAAAGACCGGCACTGTAAAGATGAAGGCCGGTGCGGCTGTATTTGACAGGGAACTGGAAGATACCATGTCCGCCAAGCCCATGAACTGCCCGAATGCCATGATGACATACAGAAGGACAGTCCATTCCTATAAAGAGCTCCCGATCAGGTACAGTGAGTATGACGTTCTTCACCGCAAGGAAAAATCCGGACAGATGAACGGCCTTTTCCGCGTGCAGGAGTTCAGGCAGGATGACGACCATACTTTCGTCATGGAATCCCAGATCGAGTCTGAGATCGCCGATATCATCTCCATAGCGGACGAGATCTATTCGACCTTCGGCGTGACATACAGAGCCGAACTGTCCACAAGGCCGGATGACTTTATGGGCGACATCGAAGCATGGAACAGGGCGGAAGCGTCCTTAAAGAAGATACTTGACGACAAGTACGGCGAAGGCGGTTATGAGATCAACGAGGGTGACGGCGCATTCTACGGGCCCAAGATCGATCTGCAGATCAAGGACGCCCTCGGCAGGGAATGGCAGTGCGGCACGATCCAGCTGGATTTCCAGCTGCCGCATAACTTCGGCCTTACATACCAGGCGCAGGACGGTTCCATGGAGATGCCGGTAGTCATCCACAGGGCGATCTATGGTTCGCTTGAACGTTTTATCGGTATCATCATTGAGAATTTCAAAGGCGCGTTCCCCTTCTGGCTCAACCCCTACCAGGTCGCCATCGTTCCGATCAGGGAAGAGCATAATGCATATGCCAGGGAGGTCTTCAAAAGGCTGACTGCCGCCGGGATCAGGGTAGAAGCGGATTACAGCGACAGGAATATGAAAGAGAAGATCAAGATGTATAAGAACTATAAAGACCCGTACATCCTGGTCGTCGGCGACAAGGAAGCCGAACAGAAAACGGTATCTGTCAACGTCCGCGGATCCAACAAGCAGGTCCAGGGCGTCGCGCTGGACAGCTTTGTGGATGCCTGTGTCAGATTCAATAAGGAACATGTCCTGGAACTTCCGGACGAATTCTGACAGGCTTGTCAAGCCAGTAAACGTGTGGTAATTTAAATAAGTTACCGTCGGCCGGCGGATAAAACCGGTGCCGACCGGCGGATATGCACCCGTAGTCTAATGGATAGAACGAAGGCCTCCGACGCCTTTAATGCAGGTTCGATTCCTGTCGGGTGCATTTTAATTTCCGGACAGCGGGAAAGGAGAGACGGTTTTGGCTAATACTTCTGACAACGGTCTAAACGAACAGATCGTCCGTACCGTTCAGAATACAGATATTGCACCGGACCAGCAGACTGCTGACGCCTCTGCACCGGCCGCAC
This sequence comes from Lachnospiraceae bacterium, assembly GCA_017474455.1. GTDB lineage: Bacteria > Bacillota > Clostridia > Lachnospirales > Lachnospiraceae > CAG-791. The sequence continues at coordinate 294,000 of JAFVHP010000034.1, read as the reverse complement.
CGGCCGGCGGGAGCGCTGCGGATCAGGCTGTACAGACAGGCAAAGAGAATACTCCTGCACCGGAAAGTGCGGACGATAAGTTCTGGCCGAAGTTCAAACTTTTCCTGTCGCTTCTGGGCAAGTGGATCCTGGTCAACTTAAGACTGGTACTGCCTGTCCTGATCATTATGGCAGCAGCCCTTGCAGTGATCGGCATCATTATGGTCAGCCGTGTCAGAACTGTTTCCGAACCCGGTGAGGGTGACACCGCGATCTCCGAGATACCGGATAACGCCATCCCCATTCCCGTGGATGCGCCGCTGGAACTGAATGCTTATCCTGCGCTGAATGATTTCTTTGCCGTTTATTACGGCGCGATGGCTACGGGCGACAGGGATACGATCGTTGCCTGCAATCCTTATCTTTCCGAAAGCAGTCTTCTGAGGATGGAAGCGATCTCAGAATACGTGGATCATTACAGCCTTGTCGATGTATACACCAAACCCGGCCCGGTTTCGGACAGTTACGTGTGCTATGTTTATTCCAAAGTCAAATTCATAGACTACATCGGCGACGTGCCCGGGATGAATACCATGTACGTCTGTACCGGCGATGACGGAAGGCTGTTTATCAATATCCAGAATGAATCCGATGAGATCCAGAACTATATAAACGGAATATCCCTCCTGGACGATGTAAAGGATCTGCATAACCGGGTCAATGTCGAATATAATGAGATGATCGCCGCCGATGACAATATGACAAGGTTCATGGACGATCTGACACAGCAGATCAATATCAAAGTCGGCACGCAGCTGGCGGCCGCGAGCGGCGCCGGCATCGGTGAGGAACCGGGAGAGAGCGCGCCGGCATCCATCCAGCAGCCGGAGCCCGAACCGGTGGTGAATATCGATCCCGATAAACAGGTGGAAGCCAGAGAGGTCGTCAATGTCAGGGCTGCGGAATCGGTAAACTCCGCTGCTGTCGGCATGATCGCGCCCGGTACCGTATATGAGCTTCTTGCGGAACTGGAGAGCGGCTGGAGCCGGATCCGGTTTGAAGGCGGAGAGGTCTATGTCAAGTCAGAGTATCTGAGAAAACTGGCGGATGAAGAGGATGAGGGCGACGCCGGTACTGAACCGGAAAGCGCTTCAGTGGATACTTCCGGTTTCTCAGAAGAGACGCCGGGAAGGGCGATCGCACTCGAAAGTATTTATGTAAGAAGCGAAGCCAGTACAGTGTCAGAGCATGTCGACCTTGCGTATCCCGGGGCTGAAATGGAAGTGATCGCACCGGAAGAAGACGGCTGGATCAAGGTACGCTATAACGGGAATACGGGATATGTAAAAGTCGAATTCCTGAGATTCGAGTAACCGGATCAAAGCCTCATTTCGACAGGGACCCTGTTCCTGAAAACATAATAGGAATCATAGCCGCAGTCTCGGAGCGCTCTTTCAGCCTCCCCGAAGTCTGCGGCTATTTCATTTGTCCTGTGCGCATCGGAGCCGACTGTTATCATCTTGCCGCCCAGTTCCTTAAAGCGCCTTAGGATCTTTCTGCAGGGATTGGGTTCCATGCATCCTTTGCGCAGGGAAGACGTATTCAGCTCCAGGGCGGTGCCCCGTTCTGCCAGGAGCCTGAGGATCGGATCGATCACGTCGGCGTAATCTTCATATTTATAGGTCAGACCTTTGTCAGGCGTATAACGGACTATGTAGTCAAGGTGGCCGTAGCTGTCAAAAAAACCGCAGCGTTCCACACACTCAAGGGAGAACCGGAAATACCGGCGGAGCGCTTCTTCCACAGTCATGTTCTCAAAAAAGGAAAGATAATAAGGGTCGGCATAGATTTCCCCTCCGTCAGCTGGCATGCTGGAAAGGTGTGTGGATCCGATCACAAATTCTATTTCAGGATGCTCTGCCAGGATCTCTTCATAAGTCGGGCCAAGATAGGGCAGAAGACCCATTTCTATGCCGAAGTGCAGCTCAATGCGGCCTGCGTACATCTCCTTCAGAGCTGAAAATGAAGAGTATGCGGCAGGTATATCGAGGTCAAAGGCGCCGTCTTTAAGGTCAGGGCACCTGTCGTAAGGGTAATCCAGATCCAGGTGGTCGGTAAAGGTGAGGATCCTGAGGCCGGCACGGATGGCGGATTCGATCTGATCCTGCATCGCGGCCGGGCTGTCCCCGGAAAAAGAAGTATGGACATGACAATCGGATAATATTTTCATGAGTCTTATTCTATATCAGAATGTTCCGGCGACCAAGTTTTTTTGCGGCGGACTTGAATTTTGCCATACAGATTTGTACAATAATCTTGCTGATTAATTGTGAAAAAATTCAGTAATCATGTAATCATTGAGTTTCAGGAGGAAAAGACATGGCAGTAAGAGTTGCAATTAATGGTTTTGGCCGTATCGGCCGTCTTGCTTTCAGGCAGATGTTTGGCGCTGAAGGATATGAAATTGTTGCGATCAACGATCTGACAAGCCCCAAGATGCTTGCACATCTTTTAAAGTATGATTCTTCTCAGGGCCGTTATGTTGAGATCGGCAAGGAAGATGATGTTACAGCTGATGATGAGGCTGGTACGATCACAGTTAAGGGCCAGACCATTAAGATCTACAAAGAGCCCGATGCAAACAACTGCCCTTGGGGAGAGATCGGTGTCGACGTAGTTCTTGAATGCTCCGGCTTCTATACATCCAAGGCTAAAGCGCAGGCTCATATCAATGCCGGTGCAAAGAAGGTCGTTATTTCCGCTCCCGCAGGAAATGATCTTCCTACAATCGTTTACAATGTTAACCACGAAACACTGACAAAGGATGACACGATCATTTCTGCTGCCAGCTGCACGACCAACTGCCTTGCTCCCATGGCTAAGGCTCTTAACGATTTCGCTCCTGTCCAGTCCGGTATCATGTGCACGATCCACGCTTACACCGGCGACCAGATGATCCTCGACGGACCTCAGAGGAAGGGCGACTTAAGGCGTGCCCGTGCCGGCGCAGTCAATATCGTTCCCAACAGCACAGGCGCTGCAAAGGCTATCGGCCTTGTTATCCCTGAACTGAACGGCAAGCTTATCGGCGCAGCACAGCGTGTTCCTACTCCTACAGGTTCCACGACCCTTCTGTTCGCAGTTATCGACAAAGCCGATGCTACAAAGGAAGAGATCAATGCTGCTATGAAGGCTGCTGCAAATGAGTCCTATGGCTATACAGAAGAGCAGATCGTTTCCTCCGATATCGTCGGAATGCGCTACGGCTCACTGTTCGATGCCACACAGACCATGGTAGCTCCCATGCCCGACGGCAAGACTCTTGTCGAAGTAGTTTCCTGGTATGACAATGAGAATTCCTATACCAGCCAGATGGTAAGGACCATCAAGTATTTCGCAGAGCTCGGCTGATCATACAGAGAGCATTCCAAAAGGAACTAAAACCGGGGTCCGGCCTTTGCAAGGGCCGGACCTCTTAAGGTAAAAAAGAAATAAGTTCTGTAATTTCTAAGAGAGGAGATTTCCATGGGACTTAATAAGAAATCCGTTGACGATTTTAATGCAAGCGGCAGAAGAGTTCTTGTCAGATGCGACTTCAATGTTCCTTTAAAGGAAGGAAAGATCACGGATGAGACACGTATCGTAGCCGCGCTTCCTACGATCAACAAGCTCATTGCCGACGGCGCAAAGGTCATCCTCTGCTCCCACCTCGGCAAGGTAAAGAACGGCCCCAATGAAGGCGAATCACTGGCACCCGTTGCTGCAAGGCTTTCCGAGAAACTCGGCAAGGAAGTCAAATTCGTTGCTGACTACAACGTGACCGGCGAAGCTGCGACAGCGGCTGTTGCTGAAATGAAGGAAGGGGATGTCGTCCTGCTTCAGAATACACGTTTCCGCGGCAAAGAAGAGACAAAGCCCGAAGAAGCCGGCGAAGCTTTCGCAAAAGAGCTTGCCGATCTTGCTGATGATTATGTCTGCGACGCTTTCGGTTCTGCCCACAGGGCACACGCTTCCGTAGCGGTAGTTACCAAATACATCACGGAAAAGGGCGGCACGAATGCTGTCGGTTATCTGATGCAGAAAGAGATCCAGTTCCTCGGCAATGCTGTTGAAGATCCGGTACGTCCTTTTGTTGCCATTCTCGGCGGCGCCAAGGTTGCCGACAAACTGAACGTCATCAACAACCTTCTTGAAAAGTGCGACACCCTGATCATCGGCGGCGGCATGGCCTACACCTTCCTCAAGGCGAAGGGATATGAGATCGGCACGTCCCTGCTTGACGACAGCAAGGTCGATTACTGCAAAGAAATGCTTGAAAAAGCAGACGCCCTTGGCAAGAAGCTCCTACTTCCCGTCGATACGGTAGTTACCGAAGCATTCCCGGATCCCATCGATGCCGAGATCGCTACTTGGACCGTTGATTCCGACAAGATCCCTGCCGACAGGATGGGTATGGATATCGGACCGAAGACGATCGAACTGTATTCCGAAGCGGTAGCAGCTGCAAAGACCGTCGTATGGAACGGACCTATGGGCGTATTCGAGAATCCCATTCTCGCGAAGGGCACCAAGGCTGTTGCGGCAGCTCTTGCAGAGACCGAAGCGACGACCATCATCGGCGGCGGTGATTCCGCAGCGGCAGTCAACCAGCTCGGCTACGGCGACAAGATGAGCCATATCTCCACCGGCGGCGGTGCTTCCCTTGAATTCCTTGAAGGCAAGGAACTTCCCGGTGTTGCCGCGGCGGATGACAAATAATTAATTCAGTGTACAGACAGGAACATATTGGAGGAATAGATCAAATGGCAAGACGTAAGATTATCGCCGGCAACTGGAAGATGAACATGACACCTTCAGAAGCGGTTGCCCTGGCAAATACATTAAAGCCTCTTGTAGACAATCCGGATGTTGATGTTGTTTACTGCGTTCCCGCGGTCGATATCGTACCGGTCGTCGAGGCAGTCAAAGGCACCAATGTCGAAGTAGGCGCCGAGAACATGTATGTTGAAGAAAAAGGCGCATACACCGGCGAGATCGCTCCCGGCATGCTCGTTGACGCCGGATGCAAATATGTTATCATCGGCCACTCTGAAAGAAGAGAATACTTCAAGGAAGATGATGCATTCCTGAACAAGAAGGTGCTGAAAGCATTTGAACACGGACTTACACCTATCCTTTGCTGCGGCGAATCACTTGAGCAGAGGGAAAACGGCGTTACGATCGACTGGATCAGGCTGCAGATCAAGCAGGACCTGAAAGATGTCAGCGCAGAGCAGGCTTCTTCCATGGTCATCGCTACGAACCCATCTGGGCGATCGGCACCGGAAAGACAGCCACATCTGACCAGGCCCAGGAAGTCTGCAAGGCTATCCGTGATCTGATCTGCGAGCTGTACGGTGCAGATACAGCCGAAAAGATCCGCATCCAGTACGGCGGATCAATGAATGCCGGCAACTGCAAAGAACTTCTTGCAAAGCCCGACATCGACGGCGGCCTGATCGGCGGCGCGTCCTTAAAGCCCGATTTCGGCGAGATCGTTAATTACAACCGCTGATCAACAGCCGGTCACGATTTGAACTGCAATAATGCTGCGGCCCCTTAGCGGACCGCAGCATTTAGCTTTATCTTCTTTATCGGCAGATATGAACGGAGGAGTACAGATCATGCTGGAGAAGCTTTTCAAACTCAGTGAAAGAAAAACGAATATACGTACCGAACTGATCGCCGGCATCACTACTTTCATGACGATGGCATATATACTGGCGGTCAATCCGACTATCCTGGGCGCTTCAGGTATGGATTCCGGCGCTGTTTTCACGGCTACCGCACTGGCATCCGCTCTTGCGACGGTGCTGATGGGCGTCCTCGCGAACCTTCCTTTTGCCCTTTCAGCAGGAATGGGGCTGAATGCCTTTTTCGCATATACGGTCGTCCTGGGCATGGGATACTCCTGGAAAGTTGCTCTGGCAGCGGTCTTTACCGAGGGCATCATTTTTGTGATCCTGTCCCTGACGAATGTCCGGGAAGCGATATTCAACGCGATCCCGAAGACACTGAAAGTAGCGGCTTCCGTCGGTATCGGTTTCTTTATCTGCTTTATCGGACTGCAGAATGCCGGTATCGTGGTCGGAGACTCCTCGACCCTGATCACCATGTTCTCCCTGAGCAGTTCTATTGAAGCAGGTACGTTCAGGACTGAAGGCATCACGGTCATTCTTGCAATGGTCGGTATCCTGATCACAGCAGTCCTTGTCCTGAAGGACGTCAAGGGAAATGTCCTGATCGGGATGATCGCGACGTGGATACTGGGCATGATCTGCGAAGCGCTCCATGTTTATGTGCCGGATCCCGCTGCCGGATATTACAGTGCCATCCCTGCGGCGATCGTTTCCATGCCCGCCTCCATTTCTTCCACATTTTTCAAATTCGATTTTTCGGTCATTGCCAGAAAACCGATGGATTTTATTACCGTCCTGTTCGCGTTCCTGTTCATTGACGTATTCGATACACTCGGTACCCTTATGGGATGCGCGACAAAAGCCGATCTTCTGGATGAGAACGGGAAGCTTCCGGGTATCAGGGGAGCTCTTCTGGCTGATTCCGTCGGGACGATCGTCGGTGCCGGGCTCGGCACATCGACGATCACTACATTCGTAGAATCGTCCGCCGGCGTTGCGGAGGGCGGCAAGACCGGCCTGACTTCGGTCTTTGCGGGCCTTATGTTTCTTCTGGCACTTTTCTTCTCCCCGCTGTTCCTGGCGATACCTTCCTTCGCGACAGCGCCTGCGCTCGTCCTGGTCGGTTTCATGATGGTACAGCAGGCCGGCGATATCGCATGGAGCGATCCTGTCGAGGCTATTCCCGCCTTTATCACCATTACGGCCATGCCGTTTTTGTATTCGATATCGGAAGGCATCGCGCTGGGGATCATTTCTTTCGTACTGCTGAATGTTTTCACCGGGAAAAAAGAAAAGGTCTCCTTACTGATGTATATCCTGGCCGTAATATTCCTCATAAAATACATATTCCTGTGAACCTGCTGCCGTTTACCGTGAGTGAGAAGAAGGACAGTTATCGAAAGTGTTTGATGTTATTGTGATCGGTGCAGGGGCATCGGGAATGCTGGCGGCGTACAGTGCTGCCCGCCGGGGGGCCCGGGTCCTGCTGCTGGAAAAGAACGAAAAGGCAGGAAAGAAGATCTACATCACCGGCAAAGGAAGATGCAATCTTACCAACGCCTGCGATATGGAGGATTTTTTCGATTCCGTCGTCAACGGCAGGAAGTTCCTGTATCATGCGGTCTATTCTTTTGCGCCCGCCGATATGATGGAGCTCCTTGAAGAAAACGGCTGTCATGTTAAGACCGAAAGGGGAAACCGTGTTTTTCCTGTGAGCGATCACGCGTCAGATGTCACGGCTGCTCTGCTCAAAGCGCTGAAGAACGAAGGCATCAAGATCATGTATAACACACCGGCTGCGGAGATCCTTACCCGTCCGGGCAGCGGCGATACCGCAGAAGGATCAGGCATACCGGAGGAAGCTGTCCGCGGGATCAAGACGGCCTACGGGGAAGTATTCGAAGCACCTGCTGTCGTAGTCTGCACGGGAGGTCTGTCTTACCCGGCTACCGGTTCTACAGGAGACGGGTACCGTTTTGCCAGGGCTGCCGGGCATACGCTCGTAAAACAGAGGCCTTCCCTGGTCCCTGTGGAAGTCAGTGAAAAATGGTGTTCTTCCCTGCAGGGTCTTTCTCTGAAAAACGTCGAGCTGACCGCGTATGAAGAGGGAAAAAAGAAAGCGCTGTACAGCGGGTTCGGAGAGATGCTGTTCACGCATTTCGGGATCAGCGGGCCCCTTGTCCTCTCGCTGTCTTCCTATCTGGATTTTACGGACAGTTCGAAAGAGCACCCAAAGCGGTACCTCCTTTTTCTTGACCTGAAACCCGCACTCAGCATTGAACAGCTCACAGCCAGGATAAAAAGGGAGTTTGAGGCTGCGCCGGGAAGGTCGTTTGCCAATATCCTGAGAACTCTTTTCCCTGCCCGGCTGTCATCTGTCATGGCTTCCCTTTCCGGCATAGATCCGGAAAGAAAGGCGTCCTCCTTAAATGAAAAAGAGATAGGGGAACTGGCCCTTTTGACGAAAAAAGTCCCCCTGACTGCGGTCAGGACAAGAGGCTTTAGCGAGGCGGTCATCACCGGGGGCGGGATATCGCTTAAAGAGATCAATTCTTCCACTATGGGATCGAAGCTTGTCCGCGGGCTTTTCTTTGCCGGTGAAGTCATGGATGCGGACGCACTGACCGGAGGGTTCAATCTGCAGATCGCCTGGTCGACAGGGTATCTTGCGGGATCGAACGCGGCGGATCTGGCAAATGAGGCAGTACGGGAATGAGATACAGCTGTACCCGGGATCGGATGGAAAAGTGAGAGAAGTAATACTGGCTGAGCATGCCGGCTTCTGTTTCGGCGTCCAGAGGGCGGTCGATGCTGTCTATGATGAGATCGGCAGGAGCGGAGACATATATACGTACGGCCCGGTCATACATAATGATATCGTGGTCAGGGACCTGGAAAAACGCGGGGTCAGGATCATCTCATCGGAAGACGAGATCGACGCTGTCAACAGCGGCACCGTGATCATCCGTTCCCACGGCGTATCCAGGGCTATCTTTGAAAAACTCTCGAACAAGCCGGGCATTAAACTGATCGATATGACCTGCCCGTTCGTCCAGAGGATACACAGGATCGTCGACAGCCAGAGCCGGTCGGGAAAGCGGATCGTCATCATCGGAAATGTCGGCCATGCGGAAGTCGTCGGCCATATGGGATGGTCCGTTTCGCCGGTGGACGTGATCGAGACAAGGGAAGAGGCCGAGGCATTTGACGCGCCCCCCGAAACCCCGCTCTGCATCGTCGCGCAGACCACATTTCATTCCAAGAAATTTGAAGAATTTGTTGCTATTTTAAATAATAAAGGATACAATAATTTTTATGTTGAGAATACTGTCTGTAACGCTACCGGGATACGTCAGCAGGAGGCAGCGCTGATCGCTTCCAGGGTAGATGTCATGATAGTTATTGGCGGTAAAAACAGTTCTAATTCTGCGAAGCTTTTCGAGATCTGCAAAAAGGAATGCGAACGGACATATTTTATCCAGTCCCTCGAAGAACTTGATCTTAAGCTGACACCACAGGATCGGTCGATTGGAATTACTGCCGGGGCCTCAACCCCAAAGAATATTATTGAGGAGGTTCAAAGATATGTCGGAACAGGAACTGACATTTGAACAGATGCTGGATGAGTCATTCAAAACCATTCATAACGGAGAAGCTGTAGAAGGTACCGTTATTGACGTTAAGCCCGATGTGGCTATTCTCAATATCGGCTACAAGTCTGACGGCATTCTTACCCGCAATGAATACACGAATGACAGTTCCGTGGACCTTACACAGGTTCTTGAGGTGGGGCAGACACTTGAAGTCAAAGTCCTTAAGGTCAATGATGGTGATGGTCAGGTCATTCTTTCCTACAAGAAGCTGGCGGCGGAACGCGGCAGTAAGAGGATCGAAGAAGCTTATAACAATAAGGAAGTCCTGACAGCAAAGGTCACGCAGGTCCTTTCGGGCGGTCTCAGCGTAGTCGTTGATGAAGCGCGCGTATTTATTCCTGCAAGTCTTGTATCGGATACGTATGTTAAGGATCTGAGCAAGTATCTCGGCGAAGAGATCGAGTTCGTGATCATTGAATACAATCCCCACAGACGCAGATATATTGGCGACCGTAAGCAGCTGCTTATGGAGAAGAAGGCCGAACTGCAGAAAGAACTCTTTGAGAAGATCGAAGTCGGCGATACTGTTGAAGGTACTGTAAAGAATATTACAGACTTCGGCGCATTCGTAGATCTTGGCGGTGTAGACGGTCTCCTGCATATCTCCGAGATGAGCTGGGGAAGAGTTGAAAGCCCCAGGAAAGCATTCAAGGTCGGCGAAGCTCTCCGTGTCATGATCAAGGATATCCAGGACACGAAGATCGCTCTTTCCATGAAGTTCCCGGAGAACAACCCCTGGATCGGCGCGGAAGAGAAGTATGCCGTTGGCAATATCGTTACCGGTAAAGTTGCCAGAATGACCGATTTCGGTGCTTTTGTCGAACTCGAGACCGGTATCGACGCTCTGCTCCATGTTTCCCAGATCTCCAGGGAACATGTCGAGAAGCCCTCTGATGTCCTGCATATCGGTGATGAGATCACAGCTAAGATCGTTGATTTCAATCTTGAAAACAACAAGATCAGCCTCAGCGTAAAGGCTATGCTGAACGAGCAGGAGAAGGAAAAGAAGGCTGAAGAAGCCGCTGCAGCAGCAGAGTCTGACGTTGAAGCAGCACCTGTTGATGTTGAAGCGCTCGTAGCCGATGCAAAGGCGGAGGCCGAAGCAGAGGCAGCAGCCGCTGCTGAAGAAGCTGTAGAAGCCGTGGAAGAAACTGCAGAAGCAGTCACGGAAGCAGTTGAAGAAGCCGCTGAAGCGGTCGAGGAAGCTGCGGAGGAATAATTCCGGGCATCTGATCAGTAAATATGAAGAGCCGTCCGGCACAGACCGGACGGCTCTTTTTTTACTATTCGGAAGCTGCAATACCGATCATTTCAACCGGACCGCGAAAGCGGAACGAAAACGTCTGTTCAGCTGTTTTTGATCAGATAACGGAACAGGTATTCCGCGTAGGAAGAAAAGAATTCTCTGTTCTTCTTCATCTCATCCCTGAGTTCAAAGAATGATTTTGTATCATGAAGCTCATACTTGTAGAAGGGTTCGATAAATCTGTCCCACTGGGGAAGGAAGACCGAACGTTTTCTCGTATAGCAGGTCGATGCGGTCGCCTGTACCCTGTGGCTGCTTTCGACAAAACCGGCTATTGATTTGTGCAGGGCCATATCTTCATCGGGAAGATAGTAGTAATCCCTGTAACCCGCGTAATAATACTTCAATTCGGCTTCGACGAGAGGGACCTTGATCAGTCCTTCATTCAGGAACAGAGTCAGGTGGCACCTTTCATGAACAGTATGGATCTGGAGCGGTATGCTTTTTTCGCTCCGGAAATGAAGGAGGAGCTCGTGCTGCCCGGTGCCTGAATAATCTGTATAGGTGTTGACCAGCGCTTTATAGACCGTCAGCTTTGATTCGGGCAGGTCATGAAAGGCCAGTACAGGCGTTATGCTGATAAGGCCTTCAAGATCGGCTTCGTTATGGCCGATAAGGAGCTTTTCTTCTTCAGCCCGGGAGCCACCGCCGGCAATATAGTTCTTATATACCTCTGTCAGTTCCCCGCCGGAAGTGTGGTCTGTACGGCCGCTGCCGAACAATGCCTCGACCGTCTGCTGCTTTAAGTCGCTTATCCCGAGCAGATTCCTGTAAGGAACGATCTCTTTGTACAGATCGAGGGATACCATGTCGGACAGAGTGTCCGTAAGGCCGTACACGGCTGCCCGTTTCTGCAGGAAAGGAATATCAAAGCGGTTTCCGTTGTAATTGATCAGGCGTCCGAAACCGGCAGCATAAATAAAAAACGAAGACAGTATCTGTTTTTCTTCGTTTCCGGTATCATCGAACCACTGTGTTATGAGAAAGCCCTGTCCATCGTGAACCGCGCAGCCGATCAGGTAGATCCGGTCATTCTGCGCGGACAGCCCGGTGGTCTCAATATCGAAATAAAGGATATCTGACAGGGCTGAAGTGGCTATGTCCATATTGGACAGCTGTCTTGTAAAAATTTTCATGTAAATTAGTCTATCATACTTTCCAAAATGCCGCCTTTAAAATATCGAAGATTAATGTTAAAATCGCACTTATGAATTTGCACCATGGTATTTTGGGCCGCCGCAGGTGATAAGGAGTACCGCAGATATGGATATCAGCTATAAGAGTACAAGATCGGACAGGTATACTGTTACTGCTTCGGAAGCTATCCTGCAGGGACTGGCACCGGACGGAGGACTTTTTGTCCCTTCCGGGTTCCCTGTCATTAAAAGATCGATGAGGGAGCTCGCCGGGCTGACATACAAAGAACTGGCTCTGGAGATACTCTCCTTATACCTGACAGATTACACAGAGGAAGAATTGAAAAGATGCATCGACGGGGCTTATGACGACAAGTTCGATACCGATGAGATCGCGCCCCTGAAAAAAGCCGGCGACGCCTGGTTCCTGGAACTGTTCCATGGCCCGACGATCGCTTTCAAGGATATGGCGCTCTCGATCCTTCCCTACCTGATGACGACAGCCGCCGCTAAGAACGGTTTGGATAAAGAGACTGTGATCCTGACTGCCACGAGCGGGGATACCGGTAAGGCGGCGCTTGCCGGATTTGCTGATGTAAAAGGTACAAGGATCGTTGTCTACTATCCGAAGGACGGTGTGTCGCGTATCCAGGAAAGACAGATGGTGACGCAGGCCGGCGACAACACCTGTGTGATCGGCATCCGCGGCAATTTTGACGATGCACAGAACGGTGTCAAGAGGATATTCACGGACACTGAACTGCGGGAGGAGCTGGACAGGAGGGGTTTTGCCCTGTCTTCCGCCAACTCGATCAACGTGGGCAGGCTCGTTCCGCAGGTAGTTTATTATGTCCATGCATACTGTTCGCTTTTGAGAAACGGAAGCATCACGGACGGTGAGAAGATCAATTTTGTTGTTCCGACCGGCAATTTCGGCAATATCCTGGCTGCTTACCTGGCAATGAAAGCCGGCGTCCCTGTCGGAAAACTCATCTGTGCGTCGAATACCAATAAAGTGCTGTATGACTTCTTCAATACCGGCGAATATGACAGGAACAGGGAATTCGTGCTGACGAGTTCACCGTCGATGGATATACTGATCTCCTCCAACCTGGAACGGCTCATTTACCACATCTGCGGAGAGGATCCTGAGAGAACGGCTGAACTGATGAGATCCCTGGCCGCCAGCGGACGCTATGAGATCACCCCCGGGATGAGGGAGCAGCTGGATGTTTTTTATGCAGGGTTCGCGACGGAAGAGGATACTGCGGAAGCGATCCGGGATTACTATGACAGGGAAGGCTATGTTATCGATCCGCATACCGCTGTAGGCGCAAGCGTCTATGCCGGGTACAGGCTGAAGACAGGGGATGAGACCAAAACGGTGATCGCCTCCACAGCCAGCCCGTTCAAATTTGAAACATCGGTACTGAAGGCTCTTTCCATGCCGGCTGACAAGGATGACCTTGAGCTGGCGGAAGATCTTTCAAAGACAGCCGGAGTAGAAGTGCCGGCAGCGGTACTTTCATTGAAAAACGCACCTGTCCGGCATACAACGGTATGCGGCCCGGACGAAATGAAGGAAGCACTGCTGGATTTTCTGAAGTGATCATTCCGATAGACAACGAAGGGAGGTTGTTATGGCAGAGCAGGTAAACGCATATTCGGAAATAACCCCCGAACTGAAAGAAATGGCACAAAAGCTGGAGGCGGCAGACCGGATCGACCAGGAACTGTATGCCAGGCTTGACGTAAAACGCGGTCTCAGGGATATGAACGGAGTAGGTGTCCTTGCAGGCCTTACACACGTTTCCGATGTCATGGCCAAAAAGATCGTGAACGGTGAACCGGTCCCGGACCACGGCCGGTTGTATTACCGGGGATATGAGATCAATGACCTGATCAGAGGCTTTACCTCCGAGAACAGGTTCGGCTATGAAGAGACCGCCTATCTTTTGATGATAGGGGAGCTTCCCACCAGGGAAGAACTGCGTGTTTTCGAGGAGAGGCTATGGTTTTACAGATCCCTTCCGACCAATTTCGTAAGGGATGTCGTTCTGAAAGCGCCCAGCAAGGATATGATGAATACTCTGTCCAGAAGTATCCTTACGCTGTATTCCTATGACGAACTGGAAGACGACGTATCGCTCCCGAATGTCCTGAGACAGTGCATGCAGCTCATCAGCCTGTTCCCCATGCTTTCGATATACGGGTACCAGGCTTACCGTCATTATCACGACGGGCAGAGCCTGTATATCCACAGGCCTCTCGAGTCAGGCAGTACCGCTGAAAACGTCCTGCACATCCTGCGGCCGGATTCTTCCTATACCGAGCTGGAGGCCAGGATCCTGGACGTGCTCCTTGTGCTGCATATGGACCATGGCGGAGGCAATAACTCCACATTTACGACACACGTCGTGACATCTACGATGACGGATACCTATTCCGTCATGGCCGCTGCGGTCGGCGCGCTCAAAGGACCCAGGCACGGCGGGGCCAATGTCAAAGTGACGCAGATGTTCGAAGATATGAAGAACAAAGTACGGGACTGGACAGACGAGGAAGAGGTGTCCGCCTATCTGAAAAGGCTCCTTGGGAAAGAAGAGTTTGATAAGGCGGGACTGATCTATGGCGTCGGGCATGCGGTATACTCCCTGTCGGATCCCAGAGCTGTTATCCTTAAGAATTATGTCCGGCAGCTGGCCGGGGAAAAAGGACGCATGGAAGAATATGCCCTGTACGACCTTGTGGAACGGCTTGCCCCGCAGATCATTGCCGGGGAAAGGAAGATGTACAAGGGCGTCAGCGTCAATGTCGACTTCTATTCAGGCTTCGTCTATGAAATGCTGGGGCTTCCTTATGAGCTGTTTACCCCGCTGTTCGCGATCGCGAGGATAGCCGGATGGTCTGCCCACCGCCTGGAAGAGCTGGCCAATAATTCCAAGATCATAAGGCCGGCATTCAGGACAGTCGAACAGATCAGGAACTATACACCGATAGATCAAAGATAATACTGTAATAACAAGGAAAGGAACAGGAGGAATATCCGTGTCCGGAGAGATCATTAAAAGCAGACTGGCCGTCCTGCGCGGAAGGATGCGTGAAGAAAATGTCAGTTACTATATGGTGGTGACAGCTGATTTCCATCAGTCGGAATATGTTGCGCCTTATTTTAAAACAAGGGAGTTCTTAAGCGGGTTTACCGGTTCGAACGGGACCCTTGTTGTCGGCACGGACAGTGCCGGGCTCTGGACTGACGGACGATATTTCATTCAGGCGCAGAATGAACTCGAAGGCACAGGCATTAAGCTGTTCCGGATGGGTGAAAAGGATGTGCCTGAGATCCCGGATTACCTTTATGCCGTCATGAAGGAGAACGAAGTGCTTTCCTATGACGGCAGGTGCGTGAGCCATGCCATAACGGAGGAACTGGAAAAGAAACTGAAGGGCAGAAAGATCAGTATCAGGACCGATCTGGACCTGGCGGGGGAAATATGGACCGATAGGCCCGCCCTGCCCATGAATCCGATGTTCGTTCTTGATGAAAAATACGCCGGAGAAAGTGCAGAGAGCAAACTCTCACGGCTTTTTGCCGAACTGAAAAAGGACGGTGCGGACACGTATGTGACGTCCCGCCTGGATGATCTGATGTGGCTGTATAACGTCCGCGGCAACGATGTGGATTATAATCCGGTGGCACTTTGCAATGCAGTGATCGGCGTTAATGAACAGCATTTCTTTGTACAGCCCGGTGAACTCACGGATGAAGTCACTGCGTATTTTGCAGGACTGGGCGTTGCCCTCCATCCCTACGGGGAGTTCTACTCCTTCCTGGCGGACACTGATTTTCCCGGAAAGGTATTATATGACCGGGATACGGCAAGTACGGCAATAGTCAGGGCGCTGGAAGGCAAAAATGCAGCCGGCACCGCCAGCCCTGTTACCGCAATGAAAGCCAGGAAAAATCAGACAGAGATACTGAACCTGCGCAGGGCGTATATTGAAGACAGCGCGGCTGTGGCAAAAATGATCTTCTGGGTCAAAAACAACGTCGGAAAGATACCGATGACAGAATGGACCGTCATGGAACATCTGGAAGGACTCAGGAAGCAGATAGGGGATTTCGTCGAGCTTTCCTTCGGGACGATCGCCGCATATGGGGCTAACGCGGCCATGATGCATTATTCTGCTGATGAAGAATCGGCAGCTGTGATCAGACCTGAGGGGATGCTCCTGGTGGATTCCGGCGGACAGTACCTGGGGGGGACGACAGATGTCACCAGGACCTTTGCCGTCGGCAGCGTAACGGATGAGATGAGGAAGCATTACACCCTTACCGCCATCGCGACGCTCCGCCTCCAGAATGCCGTTTTCCTGGAAGGCTGTACCGGCAGGAACCTTGATATCCTGGCCAGAGGCGTTCTGTGGGAACATGCAATGGACTATAAATGCGGGACCGGCCACGGCATCGGCTATCTGCTGAACGTTCATGAAGGTCCCCAGAACATAAGGTGGAAACCGGCTGAAAATGAGGCTGCTCTGGCACCGGGGATGATCGTTTCGGACGAACCGGGCGTCTATCTGGAAGGCAGATACGGCATCCGGATCGAAAACATACTCCTGGTGGAAGAGTATACGGAGAATTCCGACGGACGTTTCCTCCATTTCCTCCCGCTTACCTTTGTTCCGTTGGACAGGGATCTGATCGACGAAGCCCTTCTGGACAGGAAGGACAGGGAGATGATCAATACATACCACCAGTATGTATACGACGCGCTGTATCCTTATCTGAATGAGGAAGAGAGGGAGTTTGTCGCTTCGCAGACAAAACCGTTTACAGTATGATATAATAAATCAACCGAAATCCGTTATTGCTATTTTGAACCTACAATTACTTTAAACGGGATTCTTATATCGCCTGTGCGGCTGTCAAGCCTCCATAGTCAGAGGACGGCAAATGTGCAGGCTGCGGACACCCACCTGGCATTAGCTAGGAGTCAAAGTGCAGTGACGGCATTTCGGCTTTTCGTGCGCAAAAATCAGACAACAGGTATTTCAGCTTAATGCTTAAAACATATAAAGGAGAAACCATCCATGATACAGAATGATCTTGAAAAGATCCGTGAAGCGGCGCTTGCCAGACTTAAGGCGGCAGACAGGGCTGATATTATCGATGCCATCAGAGTCGAGTTTCTCGGGAAGAAGGGCTCCCTTACGGAGATACTTAAGAGTATGAAAGACGTCTCCAAGGAAGACCGTCCCAAGGTCGGCCAGTTGGTCAACGACACCAGGGCCGCGATCGAAGACGCCCTGAAAGAACGGCAGAAGGTTATCGAAGAGTTCATGCTGCAGGAAAAGCTGAAGAAAGAAGTGATCGACGTTACGCTTCCGGCCAGCCGCAGAAAGATCGGACATCTTCACCCGAACACCGTCGTTCTTGAAGAACTGGAAAGGATCTTTATCGGGATGGGGTATGAGGTCATGGAAGGACCCGAGATAGAGACAGACTATTACAACTTTACCGCCCTGAACATACCCGAAGACCATCCGGCAAAAGACGAACAGGATACATTCTATATTAACGGGGACATCCTTTTAAGGACCCAGACTTCGGGCACCCAGGTCCACGCCATGGAAGCCGGCCGTATGCCGATCCGTATGATCGCACCCGGCAGGGTATACAGGTCCGACGCTGTCGATGCCACGCATTCGCCTACTTTCCATCAGGTGGAAGGCCTTGTCGTTGATAAGGGCATTACGTTTGCCGATCTTAAGGGAACGCTGGCCGAATTCGCAAAGCAGCTCTTCGGAGAGGACACAAAAGTCCGTTTCAGGCCGCATCATTTCCCTTTTACAGAACCGTCGGCGGAGATGGATGTCAGCTGCTTCAAGTGCGGCGGCAGCGGCTGTTCCTTCTGCAAGCATGAGGGCTGGATCGAGATACTTGGCTGCGGCATGGTGCATCCCCACGTACTGGAGATGAGTAATATTGATCCCGAAGAGTATTCAGGTTTTGCTTTCGGTGTCGGCCTTGAAAGGATCGCACTGCTCAAATATGAGATCGACGACATGCGTCTTCTGTATGAGAACGATATCCGTTTTATCGAGCAGTTCTGATCAGGTCTGACACAGGATGGGATAGATTCCGCATATAAGAATGGAGAATACAGATGAATACACCTCTTTCATGGATCAAGGCATATGTACCGGGGCTTTCATGCACCGACCAGGAATACAATGACAGAATGACCATGACCGGCACCAAGGTCGATGGCATGTACAGGACAGACAAAAATCTTGAGAACATCGTAGTAGGCAGGATAGTGGACATCCAGCCGCATCCGGACGCGGACAAGCTCGTCGTCTGCAAAGTGGATGTGGGCAGCGAAGCGGCAGGCAATGAGACCGGCTGCATTCAGATCGTAACAGGCGCTCCGAACGTAGAGACAGGGCAGACGGTACCCGTGGTCCTTTCCGGCGGAAAGGTAGCCGGCGGACATGACGGTTCCCCCAATCCCGAGGACGGGATAAAGATCAAAGCGGGAAAACTCCGCGGCGTCGAAAGTGCCGGCATGATGTGTTCCATTGAGGAACTGGGATCTTCGAGGGATTATTATCCCGAAGCTCCGGAGAATGGTATCTATGTCTTTACCGGTGACGATCTTCCCGCGGTCGGTTCCGACGCGGTCGAAGCGCTGGGCCTGCACGAAACGGTCTTTGAATACGAGATCACTTCCAACCGTGTCGACTGTTACAGTGTCCTAGGCATTGCAAGGGAAGCGGCGGCAACATTTGACCTTCCTTTTGAACAGCCCAGGATAAGCTTTACGGAGACAGACGAGAATACAGCAGATATGATCGACGTCGAGATCCGAGACGCTGACCTCTGTTCACGGTACTGCGCCAGGGTCTGCACGGATGTAAAGATAGCGCCTTCACCGAAGTGGATGCAGAGAAGACTGGCTGCTGCAGGCATCAGGCCGATCAATAACCTGGTCGATATCACGAACTACGTCATGCTGGAATACGGCCAGCCGATGCATGCATATGACCTGGACAGGGTCGCCGGACATAAGATCATCGTCAGGCGTGCGAATGACGGCGATGTATTCCAGACCCTTGATGAACAGGACAGGAAGCTGGATAAAGACGTCCTCATGATCTGCGATGCCGAAAAAGAGATCGGCATTGCCGGCATTATGGGCGGTGAAAATACAAAGATCACGGATGACGTGAAGACGGTCCTGTTCGAAGCGGCCTGCTTCCACGGCTCCAATATCCGTAAATCCGCAAAGAGGATCGGGCTGAGGACGGAAGCGTCTTCCATGTTTGAGAAAGGCCTTGATCCGGTCAATGCCCTCGAAGCGATCAACAGGGCCTGCCAGCTGATGGAAGAACTGGGGTGCGGGCGTGTGGCGAAAGGCGTCGTCGATGTCTGTTCGCCGATCAAGCCTCTGGTGAGGATCCCTTTCAGCGCCGAAAAGATCAACGCTTATCTCGGTACGGATTATTCCGAAGATGTGATGATGGATATCTTCAGGAAACTGGAATTCGGGTATGATCCGGCAAAAGGCGAACTGATCATTCCTACTTTCAGGCAGGATGTTCTTGCCATGTGCGATATCGCGGAGGAAGTTGCCAGGTTTACCGGGTATGACAATATTCCCACAACGCTGCCGAAGAGCGCGGCTACTTTCGGCGGGCTTACATTCAACACGAGGGTGGAGAACATCGCCCGCAGTGTGGCCAGAAGCTACGGCTTCTCCGAAGCGATGAACTATTCATTTGAGAGCAGGAAGGTCTATGACAAGCTCCTTCTGCCCGAAGACGCAAAAGAACGCAGCGCGATCCGGATATCCAATCCGCTGGGCGAGGACTTCGCCTACATGCGTACAACGACTCTGAACGGGATGCTGACGAATCTTTCCACCAACTATAACAGGAGGAATAAGGATGTCAGACTCTTTGAAATCGCCAATGTCTATCTTCCCAAGGCGCTGCCTCTGACGGAACTTCCCGATGAAGAGAAAGTACTTTCTCTCGGCTTTTACGGAGAAGGGGATTTCTATACATTAAAGGGCACGGTCGAAGAACTGATGGGCAGGCTCGGTATGAAGGACAGGCTGGTCCTTAAGGCGGATGCGGGCGTTTCCTATCTGCATCCGGGACGCCAGGCAGAGCTTTATTACAACGGCAGCTACCTCGGTGTTATAGGAGAGGTGCATCCCGTCGTACTGAAGAATTACGAGATCGGCGAGCGGGCTTACATTGCCCAGCTCATGCTCAGGGCATTTACGGAAGAAACGAATCTTGAACCGCACTATGACGGCATTGCAAGGTATCCTGCCATGACCAGGGATCTTTCCATGCTGGTGCCCTCAAGGATAACGGCCGGAGAACTGGAAGATGTATTCCGGACAAACGGCGGCAGCATACTTGAATCCTACAGGCTGTTCGACCTGTATGAAGGCGCGCAGATCGCGTCAGGATATAAATCCATTGCCTACAGCCTTACATTCAGGCATAAAGAGCGTACGCTGGAAGAGCAGGAAGTTGCAGCCGCTATGGAAAAGATCCTGGCAGGCCTCAAAGAGATCGGCGTTGAGTTAAGGGCCTGAAGCCGGCAGGGGTAAGGAGAGTGTGATCATGGAAAGAAAGAATGTCTGGGAACTGTATGATGCAAAACTGCAGAAAGCCTGCACGGCATTTGCGGAAGGCTACAAGTCATTCCTCGACCAGTGCAAGACGGAAAGGGAATGTATCGATTATTTCGTGAATGAGGCGCAGAAGGCCGGTTATACCGAGCTGGATGAAGCCGTCCGGGAAGGCCGGGCGCTGAAAGCCGGCGACCGCGTATACAGCGTATGCATGAACAAGTCCATGGTGCTGTTCAATATCGGAAAACAGCCGCTGGAGCAGGGCATGAATATCCTCGGCGCCCATATCGATTCCCCCAGGCTGGACGTGAAGCAGAATCCGCTGTACGAAGACAGTGAGATCGCCTATCTGGATACGCATTATTACGGCGGGATCAAAAAATACCTATATGTAGCCATACCTCTGGCGCTCCACGGCGTGATCGTCAAAAAAGACGGGGAAACGGTGATCCTGAACGTCGGAGAAGACGAAGACGATCCTGTTTTCTTTGTTTCGGATCTTCTGATCCACCTTTCGCAGGAATACATGGGCAAAACAGCGTCCAAGGTCGTTGAAGGCGAGGCGCTGGACCTTATCATCGGTTCAAAGCCTGTCATTATTGACGGCAGGACCAGGGCAGGAAAAGCGGGCACAGTCGATCCGGAAGCCAAAAAGGTATCTGATCCTGTCAAGAAGGCAATACTCCATATTCTGAACGATACCTACGGTATTACGGAAGAAGATTTCGAATCGGCAGAACTGGAAGTGGTCCCGGCCGGAAGGGCGAGAGACGCGGGCTTTGACCGCTCCATGATCCTCGCTTACGGACATGACGACAGGGTCTGTGCCTATCCTTCCTTTGCCGCGCAGTTAAATGCCCCGGTGCCGGAGAGGACTTCCTGCACGCTGCTGGTGGATAAGGAAGAGATCGGATCGGTCGGCGCTACCGGCATGCAGTCAAGATTCTTTGAAAATGCCGTAGCCGAACTGATGAATCTGACCGGCAGCTATTCGGAGCTTTCTCTGAGAAGGTGCCTCGCAGCCAGCTGCATGCTTTCTTCCGATGTGAGCGCGGCGTTTGATCCGCAGTATGCGGCTGCTTTTGAAAAGAAAAACGCGGCTTTCCTGGGACACGGCCTTGTATTCAACAAGTTTACGGGTTCCAGGGGCAAATCCGGGTCAAATGATGCCAATGCGGAGTATATAGCTCATTTGAGAGGAATCTTTGAAAAGAGCAATATCCAGACCCAGACGGCAGAACTGGGAAAGGTGGACGTGGGCGGCGGCGGAACGATCGCCTATATCCTCGCTTTATACGGAATGAACGTCATTGATTCGGGTATTGCCGTCCTGAATATGCATGCACCGTGGGAAG
Source organism: Lachnospiraceae bacterium (assembly GCA_017474455.1). Classification (GTDB taxonomy): domain Bacteria; phylum Bacillota; class Clostridia; order Lachnospirales; family Lachnospiraceae; genus CAG-791. The sequence continues at coordinate 272,236 of JAFVHP010000034.1, read as the reverse complement.
CCGTCAGCAAAGCAGACCTGTATGAAGCATACCGCGGTTATGCCGCTTTCCTGGAAAATGCCGGAGTATAAAGACGACGCAGGATACCTGCGTACGAGTGATTATAATTATGAACTGCCGAAGGAACTGATCGCCCAGGATCCCCTGGAGGACAGGAGCTCATCGAGGCTGATGGTCATTGACCGCGCCGGCGGGACCATCGAGCACAGGCATTTTTATGACATTCTGGATTATATCGATGCAGGCGATACCCTGATCCTGAATGATACCAGGGTCATTCCTGCCAGGCTCCTGGGTGTCCGGGAACCATCCGGCGGACAGGCTGAGATCCTTTTGCTCAAACGGGTCGATGCTGACAGATGGGAGTGCCTGGTGCGCCCCGGGAAACGGCTCAAAGAAGGCGCAAGTGTAGTTTTTGGCGACGGCCTTTTAAAAGCCAGGATAGAAAGTGTGCTTCCCGACGGCAACCGTATCGTCAGTTTTGCTTATGAAGGTATCTTTGAGGAAGTCCTGGATAAGCTGGGAGAAATGCCGCTCCCCCCGTACATAACGCATAAGCTGCAGGATCCCGGAAGATATCAGACAGTATATGCCAGGTATGACGGTTCTGCCGCCGCGCCAACGGCCGGTCTGCATTTTACGCCGCAGCTCCTTAAGGATGCCGAGTCAAAAGGTATCAATATCGGCTATGTTACACTGCATGTAGGACTCGGAACGTTCAGGCCTGTCCAGGTGGAAGATGTCACAAAGCATAAGATGCATTCGGAATGGTACCGGGTATCGGAAAGCTGCGCGGATCTGATCAATGCGACCAGAGAAAGCGGGCACAGGGTGATCTGTGTAGGGACCACGAGCTGCAGGACAGTGGAATCGGCGGCTGATGATAACGGCCGGATGAAGCCTGTAAGCGGCGATACATCCATATTCATATATCCGGGCTACAGATTTAAAGTGATGGACGGCCTGATCACCAATTTCCATCTTCCGGAGTCGACCCTGCTGATGCTGGTATCTGCTTTTGCCGGAAGGGAAAAGATACTGTCGGCTTATAAAGAGGCAGTCGATCTCAGGTACAGATTCTTTTCCTTTGGGGATGCCATGCTGATCCTGTAACAGTTTCAGGGGTATCTGCCGGGAAGGGACCGGAACACAAAGACACTTAAGGCCTGCCGTATCATCAGGTGAGCGGCAGGCCTTTTCTGCAGGAACCAGGCATCGTAAAACAGAAGTTGCGAAAAGTATCCGTTAATCGGTATACTGTGATTAATTAATTATGCCGATAAGGAACTGAATGCTGTTTATGTTCAGACTTATTCAATATAAAAATATCAATATCGGACTGCGGGCATGCCTGCTTATATGCACAGCCCTTCTTATTACGGTGTCTGCGTTTTGGCAGTCGCCGCTGTCAGCATATGCCGATGAGGGATCAGAACAGAATACCATAGATGTCTCGGGTCCTCCCGGCAGTTCTGCCGTCAATCCCGTTGAAGGAGATAAAGACCAGCTTGTCATAACGCCGGAAGGGCTGCATTATTCCTACTATGACGGTGGAAATGCCGAGCATACATGGATGATCCTCGGCAAGGATCTGTATTACTTTGATGAGAACGGTATTGCCTATCATGATGCCGTGGAAGTGATCAACGACAAAGCGTATTATTTCAATTCCAACAGTATCTGCGAATTCGGAAATGTGCTGATCGGGGAGAACCGGTATTTCTTCACACCGGCCGTAGGCATGAATTACGGTTTCGTGAAGGAACTGAATGAATACAACGATGTTGCCGCCATGTATTACTGTGACGAGCAGAACAACGGGGCCATTACGACCGGCTGGTTCGAAGTCGACACCAATGTATATTATGCCGATCCCGAGACGGGTATGATCCAGACCGGTATCTGTGCCATAGGGGATAAGTATTTCGGATTTGACGAAAACGGCATAAGGCTGGTCGGCTGGACCCAGATAGAAGATGAATGGTATTTCTTCGATCCGGAAAACGACTGTGAGATGGCGACGGACCGGCTGATCCATTTCACTCCGTATGACTGTATGCGGTATGTGAAGGAAGACGGCAGGATCGCCCAGAATGAAACGATCTATATCAATGGGATAGACCGGCATTTCGGATCGCTGGAATCAGTCCGGCCGACTTTGCGCAATAATATAATCAACAACATTGAATATCTGATCGCGTTTCTGGTCTCGATGCTCTTTATCTTGGTCGGAGCGAGATTTGAGACCCGTATTGTCAAGAATCTGTTCTATTGTCTGGGCGTCCTGACCCTTGTCCTTCTGGCGGCATTACGAAGCTACGCTGTCGGATACGATATCAGCATCTATGTCATCCCGGTCCAGAATACTATTCTGAGCAAAGGGGTCCCGCTTCCGCAGCTTCTGGCAGAACGGTTAAGTATAGAAGAGCCGCTATTTCTGCTGCTGCATTATATCACCGTCGTCATTTTCCATAATTCTCATGTGTTCCTGGGTATCGTTTCTTTCCTTATATGCGGATTCGTTTTCCTCGGGATCAGGAATCTGTTCGAGGAAAAAAACTACTGGCTGCCCTGGCTGGCATTCTGCCTGCTGTTCTATAACGCGTCCCTGGACCTTTTAAGGCAGATGATAGCGGTAGCCATGATCTTTTACCTGTTCTCCGACTTTGGGAAGCTTACTTTAAAGAGGCTTATCCCGATCGTCCTGATCGCGACAGGATTCCATTATTCCGCGCTGATCGCCGTACCGGCGTATGCTGTTTCGAAGATCATGCAGTCTGACAGGCTGGGCAGGTATATCAAATACGCTCTTGCGGGACTGATCCTTCTGGTACCTATCTTTTTGCCGCTTATCACGAGCCCGCTCATTTCATCCTTGATCGGACATGGTCTTCTGGATAAAAAATACAGCGTTTTTATCTTTGATTTCAAAGAAAGCAGCCTGTTCAGCTTTGATCCGGAAAATCTCGTAATTACCTGTTTCTGTCTTTTTATCTGTTTACTCTATGCCGTACTTGAGAGATTATATTCAAAGAGGTTCAAAAGGCGCAGAAAAACTGACGCCGAAGATACAAGTGACAGCCGTGACCTGCACGAAGGCAATACATTCAATGTCTTCATAGGATTGCTGGACCTGGTCTATGCATCCACGGGCAGCCTGTTTAATATCAGGTTCCAGTATTATGTCAGTATTTTTAAGGTGAGATATCTTACCGCATATTCGGAATCCAAACTGTCGAAACCTGTAAAGATCGCGTTGACGATAATAGTGATCGCCGGACTTTTGTTCTACTGGTATTATGCCAATATCATCAAGAAAGCTCATTCGACGGTCCCCTTTGAATTCTGTTTTTGACCAGTGCCTATGTCATATAAGAACGGGTCTGCCGGCGTGAGTGATCCCGGCAAAGGTGACGCCGGCCGTATTCCGGAAATGGCGGTTAAAGCTGCCGGCAGAACAATATACTTCTTGTATTCGGCGGTCTTGATATGGATCCTGTCCGTTGTCCTGTTCATGAACAGGCTGGAGACTGCGGAATGGGTCAGAAAGCAGTTCCTCGTTCCCAACTGGCTGCTGTTGGCCATTGTCATCGCGATCCTCTGTCTCATACGGCTTCCGGGTCACGGTCTGATCTTTTTGAAGAGATTCGATATCCGGGCAGCATCTCTTATCCTTTTTGTTTTCCAGCTGTTTATTTCATACAATATCTATTTTGAGACCGGATGGGACGCAGGGGAGAACATAATGACGGATGCGCTTTTGCTGGCTCATGGTGAGCCTCTGACGGAAGTGGCTGCCGGCTATTACTCCATGTATCCCAACAACATCCTCATCCTGTTCATTGAAAAAACCATATTCAGCATTCTGCAGAGGGCAGGTGTTGTTTCTTTCCCTGCTGCTCTGTATGTTTTTGTGGTCCTGCAGTGTGCCTTAAGCACTCTGACCGGATACCTGCTTTACCGGATCATAAAGGAAATGAACCCGGAGCTGCATTCTGACGGTGCCGCCATCTTCGGCTGGTTCCTGTATGTCCTGCTCATCGGGATCTCACCGTGGCTGGTCGTCGTCTACACGGACAGTATGTCCCTTATCCTGCCCGTGTCCATGGTGTATCTGTACCTTAAGGTGCTGAAAAAAGGGCGTTTTGCGATACTATACTGGGGACTCGCCTGCGTCCTTGCCTATTGGGGATACCGTCTGAAGGCAACAGCTGCGATCATCTTCATCGCGATCATGATAACGGAAGTATTCAGGACCGGGGCGGGAGCTGTTCTGAAGAAGGGTCAGGAACGGTAAAAGATCCTTTCCGGTTTTGCTTTGAAGACCGCTTTACTTATTCTTGTATTTCTGCTGTCAGGAGCTGTATATACAGGTATTGCCGGGCACATAGGATTTGCCATCGACAGGGAAAAGGAGTTTACTTTCAGGCACTACCTGATGATGGGATGGAATAAGGATAGCACAGGGACGTTTAATTATGAGGACGTGGACAGGTCCATGTTCATCAATGATTATGAATACCGCAATGATGAAGATATGACGGAAGCGAAGAGGAGGATCAGGGAGATGCTGCCCTTCGGGGTTATCCCGTTCCAGGCGGGAAAGACCCTTGTGAATTTTCATGACGGGACATTTTCGTTCGGCATAGAAGGCAACTTCTATATGCAGACCTTCGAATCGCGGCATGCCGTTACGGATTTTTTGCGGAGTATCTTCTGGGACACCGGGAAGAATTACAGATATCTGGCACTTGCAGAACAGGCAGGATGGATCACGGTACTGTTCCTTTGCCTCATGGACGGTATCCTGAACCGCAAAAGGAAGCCGGATGCTGTCCGGTGCATGATCCTGATCGCCATCATGGGCGTTTTCCTGTTTGTCGAACTGTTCGAAGCAAGGGCAAGGTATCTTTATATTTATGTGCCGGTCTTCATCATAAGCGCTTCGTCCGCGGCAGCCGTCTGGACAGGACAGACCGGGAAGCTGCAGGACATGCAGTGAGTCTGGACGACTGTGCTATACTAATTGCAGCAGGTTCTGGCTGCAGGAGGAGACAAGGGTGCCGTACAGGTTCATGATTTATACCGGACAGGCTTTATATAATGGCTGACATCAGGATTATGGTCTGTTCCCATAAGCGATACCGAATGCCGGCAGACGATGTCTATCAGGCTGTGTTCGGAGGTGCCGCGCTTGCAGTACCGGGAGATATACCGGATACTTTCGCGCGCGATGATACAGGTGATAATATCTCGGAACGCAACCCGCATTTCTGCGAGCTGACCGTCCTTTACTGGGGATGGAAAAATCTTGCCTGCAAGTATCTGGGACTTGTCCATTACAGAAGGTATCTCGGAAACGGGACAACGGGACGGGATCACTTTGATTCCGTACTGAGCGCGGAACAGTTGGAAGAACTGCTCCGGGAGCACAGTGTGATCGTCCCCAGAAAGCGCAGATACTTTATCGAGACGATCTACAGCCATTACAAACACACCCACTATGCCGCCCAGCTGGACAGGACCAGAGAGATCATAGCCAAGTCCTGCCCGGCATATCTGAGCAGCTTCGACAGGATCATGCGCAGGCGCAGCGCGTACATGTTCAATATGATGATCATGAGAAGAGACCTCATGGATGCATACTGCACATGGCTGTTTGATATACTGTTCAGCCTGGAAAAGGTCGTTGATATGGACGGGCTCTCTGCTTACCAGGGGAGATTTTTCGGCAGGATCAGCGAGATATTGTTCAACGTATGGCTGGAACAGCAGTCGGAGGAAAAGCTGCTGGATAAAAAGGATATTGCCGAAATGCCCTGTATCTATATGGAAAGGGTCAACTGGCCCGGAAAGATATCCGCTTTCCTGAATGCAAAATTCTTCGGGAAAAAATATGAGGGGAGTTTCTAGGAAACGTACATGTTCTTTCAGTCAAAAAGCAACCAGCGCAGAATACTGTTTATCATTGATATCCTCGTACTGACGGTATCTTATTACTTTGCGCTGATCCTGCGCTACGGAGGGCTCTCCAGGATAGAGGCCTGGCAGACGCAGTACTATGCCATACTGCTGTTCCTGTTTTACCTGTGCTATCTCCTGATATTCCTGCTTTATCCCAGGAACCGCCGCAGGCTGACCAAAATGGATCCGTTTGAAAACCTGGTCCTGGTCGGATATAACGTCGTCCTGATGGCTGTCCTGCTGTTCGTATTCTTCTTCATTACCAAGATGCATGATGTTTCCCGGATCGCTCTGGGCATCACGTTCCTTCTGTATCTGGTCCTGGATTATCTGGCGCGGATGCTGTACAGGAAGTTCCTTTCCGGGATCAGGGTGGAAGAGCCCAGGATAAGGACGCTGCTGGTCACTTCCGTCAGAGATGTCATGATCGCGGTCAGGCACTTCCGTTCTTCCGCGGCCAGCCAGAATATTGAATTTACGGGGATCGTCCTTGTGGATGCGGATGATACGGACCGTGATATCGAAGGAATCCCTGTCGCGGGAAACGCTGAGGACCTGGAGGATATCAGCAGCAGCCCTGAATATGACCGTGTCTTTCTGTATATGCCAAGGAGCGATACGACAAGGGCGAGGCATTTTGCGCAGATGTTCCTGGATGCCGGCAAGGATGTTGACCTCAATATCAGCTATTCCGGCCATGACATGACCGCGCATACGATCAGGAACATAGGTGACTATCAGGCGATCCATCTTTCAGCCCTGACGGAAAGCTGCCGGATACTCGGAGTCGATTTCAGGGTATCGGACATCGATGAAGCGGTCATGTATGTCACCAGCCATATCGACCGTCTGCGCGGGAAATACATCTGTTTCTCCAATTCACACACGGCCGTCATGAGCCGCGAGAATAAAGAGTACAGAGATGTCCAGAACGGGGCGGCGCTGGTCTTTGCCGACGGAATGCCTGTCGTCAGGCAGCAGCACCGGAAAGGATACCCTTCCGCGGAGAGAGTCGCCGGACCGGATTTTATGGAGACCATGTTCCGCGCGACCATGAACGGCAGTGTCTCCCATTATTTTTACGGATCCACGCCGGAGAATATCCGGCTGCTCTCTGAAAAACTTCCGGAGAGCTATCCCGGAATGGTGATCAAAGGTATGTACTCACCTCCTTTCAGGGCGATATCCGAAGAAGAGGATGAAGAGGATATACGGCGGATCAATGAGTCCGGTGCCGATATCGTCTGGGTCGGACTCGGCGCGCCTAAACAGGAAAAATGGATGGCCGCACACGAAGATCGGATCAATGCCGTCATGATCGGTGTCGGTGCCGGATTTGATTTCTACGCGGGAACGGTGCACAGGGCGCCTAAATGGATACAGCAGATCGGGTTTGAATGGCTTTACCGTCTGTTCCAGGATCCGAAGCGCCTGATCCGCAGATACGTCGTCAATAATGCAAAATATATCTGGTATGTTTTGATCGGCAGGCACGAAGCCTGAGAGAGGATGGAACAGTGTCAGTAAAATATGATTATCTGGTCGTCGGAGCCGGCCTTTACGGCGCGGTCTTTGCAAGGCTTGCCGCTGAAGAGGGCAGGAATGTCCTGGTGATCGATAAAAGGGATCATATAGCCGGCAATATCTATACGAAAGAGGTCGAAGGGATCCAGGTGCATCAGTACGGTGCCCATATTTTCCATACCAATGATAAAAAGGTGTGGGAATATCTGAACCGCTTTACCGAGTTCAATCGTTTTACGAATTCACCTGTTGCGAATTATCACGGTGAATTGTATTCCCTGCCCTTCAACATGTATACCTTTTACCAGATGTGGGGCGTTACGACACCGCAGCAGGCGGAAGAAATGATCGAGAAGCAGAAGAAGGCCGCCGGTATCGGGGAACCCCGGAACCTCGAAGAGCAGGCGATCTCGCTTGTCGGTACGGATATCTATGAGAAACTGATCAAGGGATATACCCAGAAACAGTGGGGAAGGCCCTGCAGCGAGCTGCCCGCTTTTATCATCCGGCGGCTGCCCGTCCGGTTTACTTTCGACAATAACTATTTCAACGCCCTTTATCAGGGGATCCCGATAGGCGGTTATACACAGATGGTCAAAAACATACTTGATCACGGGAATATCACGGTCGAACTCGGAACGGATTACCTTGTGCCCGAAAACAGGGAAAGGCTCACCGGGTCAGCGGACTGTGTGGTCTTTACGGGACCGGTGGATGCATATTTCGGTTACTGTCTCGGCGCGCTCTCCTACAGGAGCGTCCGGTTTGAAACAGAAGTCCTGGACATGCCCAATTACCAGGGGAACGCGGCTGTCAATTATACGGACAGCGAAACGCCCTGGACCAGGATAATCGAACACAAATGGTTCGAATTCGGCGGGCAGGATAAGACCGTGATCAGCAGGGAATACAGCGCGGAATGGAAACCGGGAGACGAACCTTATTATCCGGTCAACGACGAACAGAACCAGGCGCTGTATGAAAAATACCGTGCCATGGCCGCAGAAGAAAAGAATGTCATCTTCGGCGGGAGACTGGGTGAATACAGATATTACGACATGGATAAAACTGTGGCGTCCGCGATGGAAAAATGGGAAGAGATTTCTTTGACACGGTAAACATACTGTGGTAAAATACTCTTCGATTCGGCTGCAGACAGCGGCCGCAGTGAACGGATTTGGATGTCGGAAAGGAAAGCTTTATGGGCGCGTTTCGTATTATTCTGATGATTTTACTGATTATTGACGGTATTGCACTGGTCACGCTTGTACTGATGCAGGAAGGCAAGTCACAGGGCCTTGGCGCCATTGCCGGTGCTGCCGAAACATATTGGGGCAAGAATAAAGGCCGTTCCATGGAAGGCCGTCTTGTGAAAGGCACGACGATCTGCGTGGTTGCGTTTTTTGTTCTGGCTCTGCTGCTGAACATGAAGCTGTTCTGAACCGAACCGCGGACTGTCCGGAATCGATGATGCAGGCGCCCCGTAACAGGGGCGCTTTTTATGATTATATGGTGGTATTGACGTGAGTGATAATATCAGGCTGGTCGCTAATAATAAGCGGGCGTACCATGATTATTTCATAGAGGAAAAGCTGGAATGCGGCATGGAACTGTTCGGAACGGAAGTAAAATCCATCCGGATGGGAAAGTGCAGCATTAAGGAGGCGTATGTCTCGATCGACCATGGCGAGGCCTTCGTTGAAGGTATGAATATCAGCCCCTATGAAAAGGGCAATATCTTTAACAGGGATCCGCTCAGGAGAAAGAGGCTCCTGCTTCACAAAAGCGAGATCACGAGACTGGCCGGTAAAGTCCAGATGAAAGGGTATACCCTGATGCCGCTGCAGGTATACTTCAAAGGCGGAAGGGTAAAACTGGAGATCGGGCTTGCCAGGGGCAAAAAGCTGTACGATAAGAGGGAGGATCTGAAGAATAAACAGATACGGCTTGAAGCGGAACGGGATTACAGGCAGTCTTTGAAGTGATCACCGATGCTTTATCCGGACAGCGCTATTGTGTTTTGACCGCTGTCTGTTATAATGATTGTACTTTGGGTTAGTAAAGGTTTCGACAGGGATTCTGAAGGTGGAGAAGCTATCCGTAGCCGGACGTTAAACGGCAAAATTAAAAATAAACGCTAACAATAATAAATTAGCATTCGCAGCGTAAGCTGCGTGTCGCCCGCCCGGGACCTGCAACAGGCGGATACGGCATAATCAGGGCAGGAAACGACATGACTTAAGCTTTGCGGTCATGGGCGTATCATGAAGCTACCAAAGCACTGCGGCTGTCTGCTTCCGCGGCGCATGAGGGAAAGCGGCATAGCCGGTATAACAGACTATGATAGTAGAAGTACATTGGAGGGGTCTTTGGACGCGGGTTCGATTCCCGCCTAATCCATCCGTCTTTCCTTCCGGGCCTTCCGGAGAAAAGTCCGTTCTGAGAATGATACCGTCAGTCGTATTGGCTGATGGTGTTTTTCTTATTTACCTTAAGTCATGCCGTCAATGCATAAGAGGTTTTCTGATTTGAAAAAGATACTGACTGATGAGGTCCTGCTGGCTTATTCCCATGAAGACAGTATGGCACTGCCCGATATCAACGCGGAAGGCATCCTGCTCCGTCATAAAAAGAGCGGCGCAAGGGTACTGCTCATTCCATGCGATGATGACAACAAAGTCTTTTACATCGGGTTTAAGACACCGCCGTCAAGTTCTTCGGGAACTGCCCACATCATGGAGCATTCGGTGCTTTGCGGATCCAGGGATTTCCCGGTCAGGGATCCTTTTGTGGAACTGGCGAAAGGATCCATGAATACGTTCCTGAATGCAATGACATATCCCGATAAGACGGTGTACCCTGTTGCCAGCTGCAATCATACCGATTTCCGCAATCTTATGCACGTCTATCTGGATGCCGTCTTTTTCCCGGCCGTCCTGAATGAACCGAATATATTCCGGCAGGAAGGCTGGCGCTATGAATATGATGAAAATACCGGCCTCTTGAGCTATAACGGTGTCGTCTACAATGAGATGAAAGGGGCGCTGTCTTCAGGAGAGGATGTACTGGAACGGGAGGTCCAGGCTTCGCTGTTCCCCGGGTCCTCATACGCATATGAGTCCGGAGGAGACCCTGCAGTCATACCAACGCTTACCTACGAAGAATTCTGTGAATTCCACCACAGGTATTATCATCCGGCCAATAGCTATATTTATCTCTATGGTGACATGGACATGGCGGAAAGGCTCCTTTACATGGACAGGGAGTATCTTTCCTGCTTCCGGGCAGAGGATGCCCCTTCTGTATCCATCGGAGTTCCGGAGTCAGATACGCCGAACGAGTGCACGGCCGTGTATTCCCTTCTGCCGGACGAGGATAAGGAAGACAAGACGTTCATGTCCCTGAATTTTGCCCTGAGAGAAGCTTCGGATCTTCTGACGCATATGACGGTCAGGATACTTGATCATGTCCTGTGCGACGCGGAAGGCGCGCCGCTGAAGGAAGCCTTGCGGCGCAGCGGGATGGCGGAAGAAGTGTATTCGGTATATGACAGTTCTGCACTGTGCCCGACCTATTCCGTGATCTTAAGATACTGCAGTGAAGATGCGAAGGATGAATTCCTTGCCGTGACCGAACAGACGTTGAGGGAGCAGGTCGCCGGAGGCATCGATCCGGAGGCCATTCTTTCGGCACTGTCTTATTTTGAGTTCAAATACAAAGAGGCGGATTTCGGATCATATCCGAGAGGCCTGGTCTATGGCCTGGAGACCCTGGATTCATGGCTCTACAACGACAGGGATCCCTGGAGCAGGCTGGATGCGGGCCGTTTATACAGTGTGCTGAGGGAAAAGAACGGTACCGGTTATTATGAACAGGTACTTGAAAAACTGCTGCTGGATAACAGGCACAGGTCCATCGTTACTGTGAGCCCGGTGCCCGGTCTGTCGCTGGCAAAGGATGAAGAGACCAGGAAGGCACTCGCTGACCTGCTTGCCGGACTGGACGATGCCGGCAGAAAAAAGCTGATCAGGGAAACGCAGGATTTTGAAGTGTGGCAGAATACTCCGGATACGGAGGAAGCCCTTGCGACGATACCCATGCTGTCCGTCGACGACATTGAAAAGAAAGCCAGGCTGCCGGTCAACAGAATATCGGATATTTCCGGGGTCCCCTTTATCTCGCACGACTGTTTTACCGGCGGTATCGATTATATCACGCTCCTGTTCGATGCCGGGCAGCTGCCCCGGAGGTTTTACAATGTTCTCGGCGTTCTTAAAACAGCGCTGATGGCAATGGATACCGGCAGATATTCCTACCTGCGTCTTGACCAGCGCATCCATATCACGACCGGCGGCATGTACGTCTGCACCGGTGTTTATGAGGATGCTGCAGGGCCTGACGGATACAGGTATACCTTTGAACTGGGGGCCAGATGTTTCCATTCGGAACTTGGAGGGACACTGGATCTGGCAGCCGAGATTTTGCTGAATACGGACTTTTCAGACTACAGGCGGCTTTACGAGATCCTGGAGGAAGAAAGGGCAGGCCTCAGGCAGAGCCTTTCTTCAGCCGGGCATATTACTGCCATGAACAGGGCGATGTCATATTTTAACCCTGCGGCGGCTTTTTCAGAGGTGACCGGAGGCCTTGAAAATTACAGGTATCTGGATCATGTCCTGAATAATTTTGAGGAACAGAAGGAGGAGCTGGCGAAAGATCTTAAGGAGCTCTGCCTGCTTCTGTTTAAACGGGAAAATCTGACGGCCGACCTTACAGCCGCAAAAGAGGATTCATCGGATGCGGTCCATATGTTTGAAGAGTTTTTCGGCAGACTGGACGCAGCTGACAGGTCAGCTGTCGGGGAACACGGGGATGAGCCTGCGGGATTTTCCTTCTCTGCAGACAAAAAAACTAACGAAGCGTTCCAGACAGCCGGTGAAGTCCAGTTCGTCTGTATGGCAGGAGATTACAAAAAGGCCGGTTATGAATACAGCGGTGCCCTGAAGGTACTCCGCGTGATACTCGGCTATGATTATCTCTGGAATATGGTAAGAGTAAAAGGCGGGGCTTACGGCTGTATGAGTTCCTTCGGAAGGGACGGCACGGCCTTCATGGTCTCCTACAGGGACCCCAATCTCTTAAAGACCATGGATATATTCAGGAATACACCGGAATATCTGGAAGAGTTTGACGCGGATGAGGCGGCAATGACCAGATATATTATCGGTGCGGTATCCACCATGGACCAGCCGATGACGCCTAAACAGCTGGGCAAGTATTCTCTGAACTGCTGCATCGCCGGCATTACGGATGAGCAGCTCCAGAGAGAAAGGGACGAGATACTCGGAGCAGACATTGAGGATATCCGGTCATTGTCTGCGCTGGTCAGGGCTGTGCTGGACGAAGGATATCTGTGTACCGTAGGCAGCAGGGAAGCCATAGAAGAAGCCGTCCGGCAGGCTGCCGGGGGCGGCACGGAGATTTTCGGGAGTATTGCGAAACTGTTCTGAGTATATTGCGGCATTTTGGATGAAGACACATACTCTTAACGTCCGCAAAGGAGGAGCGCTATGAAAAAAGTATTCCGCATTATCCCTGTTATACTGGCTGCCGCAGCGGTCCTTATCACCGCTGCCGGCTGTTCGGCCCGGAGCCGGAGCGATTCATATACGGCATCGTATTCCGCCGGTATGAAAGAAGCCGGCGCGTATGCCGTGGAAGAGGCAGCGTATGAATATGAGGCCGATGAAAGCTTTGAAAACTATGAATCGGGAATGTTCAACGCACCTGCGCCGGAAACGCCGGCCGAGATGCAGGAGCAGGATACCGGCACTGTGCCTGCGGCACAAGACAGGAAGCTGATCAAAAATGCTTCCATGGAAGTTGAGACCGAAAACTTTGACCAGCTTGATGCCGCCATCGAGAACAGGACCAAGGCCGCCGGCGGATACATCGAAAGCAGGCAGGTGAACGGCAGCAGCATATATGACGGCGCTGCGGGACGCAGATATGCTTCCTATACGATCAGGATACCGGCAGAAAAGATCGATGGATTTATCGAGGATATAACCGGCAGGGCGAATGTCCTTTCACAGTCCTCATATGTTGAGGATGTAACGCTTCAATATGTGGATACCGCCAGCAGGATCACATCTCTTGAAACGCAGCGGGACAGGCTCCTTGAGATGCTGGACTCCGCAGAGACCGTGGAAGACATGATCACGATCGAAAGCGAGCTGGCCAATGTCCGCTACGAACTGGAAAGATACGCGTCCATGCTGCGGATGTATGACAACCGTATCACGTATGCCACGCTGAATATCTCTGTTTCGGAAGTGAAGAAGCTTACGGACACGGCTGAACCTGTTACAGTGGGAGAGAGGATCAGGAAGGGGATCTCGAACAGCTTTGTCAATGTGGTCGAAGGTGTCGGCAATTTCTTTATCGGCCTGATCATCTGCCTGCCGTACCTTATCCTGCTTCTTCTGGTTGGCGTCCTGGTATGGCTCATCGTCCGCGCGTGCAGACGTGCCGCCGGAAAAAGGAAAATAAAAAAGACTGTTAATAAAGCGGAAAAGAAGACCAAAACTGATCCGGAGGAGAAAAATACATGACAAGATCCGGCTTTGCGGCAATGATCGGGAGACCTAATGCCGGCAAATCGACGCTGATGAACCAGATCATCGGACAGAAGATCGCCATCACATCATATAAACCGCAGACGACAAGAACTAAGATAAGAAGTATATATACGGAGGAAAGAGGCCAGATCGTATTCCTGGATACGCCCGGCCTGCACAGGCCAAAGAACAGGCTGGGGAATTACATGCAGAAGGCATCGGTCTCCAGTCTGAACGAAGTGGATGTGGTACTGCTTCTTACCGCGCCCAGACCGTCGTTGTCCGATGAGGATAAGGAAGTGCTCGATCTGATCCGCACCGTCAAGTCGCCGGTCATACTCGTAATCAACAAGATCGACACAGTACCGGAAAAAGACGTGGCGGAAACGATCTCCATGTACGCGGAGACCGGGCTGTTCGCGGAGATCGTCCCGGTCAGCGCATTGAACGGAAAAGGCGTGGACGAACTTCTGGACTGCCTGTTCAAAATGCTGCCCGAAGGTCCGTATTTTTATGATGAAGACCAGGTCACTACGGAGACACAGAGAGATATCGCAGGGGAACTGATCAGGGAAAAGGCGCTGCTCCTTTTGCAGGAGGAAGTGCCGCACGGTATTGCCGTAACGGTCGATCAGATGAGATTCAGGAAGAGTGCTTCCGGGGAAGATATCTGTGATATCAACGCGTCGATCATATGTGAAAAGGAATCCCATAAATCGATCGTCATCGGCAGACAGGGCAAGATGCTCGGCCGTATAGGAAAAGCCGCAAGGCTTGAGATCGAGGATATGCTGGAAATGAAAGTGAACCTGAAACTGTATGTCAAAGTGCGGAAAGACTGGAAGGATTCGGAGATCTTTATGAAACAGTACGGCTACGACGCCGGCAGATTATAACGGATCCCGGGATACCACTATGGAACACATTCAGGAAACGGTATCCGGCATGGTCCTGTATGCCGGGGCGGTAGGGGATTATGATAAACGGGTGGTCCTGCTGACAAAGGAGAGAGGCAGGATCACTGCTTTTGCAAGAGGCGCAAGACGGCAGGGATCACCGCTGATGGCAGCGGTGCTTCCTTTCTGTTACGGTGAGTTTACCCTCTATACCGGCAGGGATTACCATGTGATCACGAAAGCCGTACCGTCCAGGTTCTTCAACGGGTTCAGCACAGATATAGAAAAAACCTGCTATGCCTCCTATTTTGCGGAAGTCATGGATTATATCAGCAGGGAGAACGAGGACGGGAAAGATCTGCTGCTGCATCTCTACGCATCGCTTTTGGAACTGGAAAAGGACAGATCGCCGCTGGTGCTTGTCAGAAGTATCTTTGAACTAAGGACTTTAAAGCTGGAAGGCGTCCTCTCGCCTGAAAACGTACCGGAAGACCTGCTGGAGGGGACCCGGCAGGCCATCAGGCATATCCACGATACCGATCCGGGACATCTTTATGCGTTCCAGGTCTCGGAAGAAGTAAGGAATGAACTTGCCCTTCTTTCCGGCAGGATGTTCAGGAACTACACAGGGCACAGGTTCACTTCCCTCGATATACTGGACGCGATCAGTTGAAAAGAGGATTCGTGTTGGCTATAATATAATAGTTTTTGCAGCAGGACAGCCATTCCGATGCAGGAAGGTGCCAGATGAAGCGTTTTGGGATTTCTTTGATCCTTGTCATATTGACGGTCTGTCTGCTCGCCGCGTGTAAAGACGGCGGGGGCAGTCCGGCGGAAAATTCCGCAGTGTTTTCAAAAAAGGGCAGCATCAGGGTCACTTCGGTCGAACCCTTTGACGAGGATCTTTACAGCAAGAAAGAACTGAAGAACATGATAGATACCACAGTGGCAAGAGTCGGGGAAGCTGATGTTTCCGTGGAGTCGCTGGAGGTAAAGGACAATATCTGCACACTGGTAATGGAATACGCTTCTTCCGATGCGTTCGGAAGTTTTAATGAAGGCGTACCGTTCTTTTACGGAACATGCAGTGATGCCGTTGCCAGGGGATTTGATCTGTCACCGTTGTACGGACAGCCGTCCATGGTCCGTTCAAGCCGGATCATGACAGCGGGAAAAGTGCAGGAATTTGCCGATCATATGCTGATCTACGTCACGTCGCCGCAGACGCTGTACCTGCCCGGCAAAGCCGTCTACGCAACAGCCAATGTAAGGCTGGATGACAAGGATAATAAGGCTGTACTCGCGGATTCGGTTTCGGTTTCGGAACCCGCGATACTTATACTACAGTAAATGCATGGAATTCGAGGTAAAGGAGACTCTAATGCAAACATCAATGGACAAGATCGTTGCGTTATGCAACGCCAGAGGCTTTATCTACGCCGGTTCGCAGATCTACGGCGGCCTGGCCAACACGTGGGATTACGGCAACCTTGGCGTTGAGCTCAAGAACAACGTTAAAAAGGCCTGGTGGAAGAAATTCGTCCAGGAATCCCCCACCAATGTCGGCGTCGACTGCGCCATACTGATGAATCCCAGGACATGGATCGCGTCCGGGCATCTCCAGAGTTTCTCGGATCCCCTCATGGACTGCAAATCGTGCGGAGCCAGGTTCAGGGCTGACCAGCTGATCGAAGATTTTGCGAAGGAAAACGGTATTGAGCTGGATTCTTCGCTGGATGGCTGGGATGAAGAGAGGATGATGAAGTTCATCCTTGACCATGAAGTCCCCTGCCCGAAGTGCGGCAAACATAATTTTACCGATATCCGCCAGTTCAACCTGATGTTCAAGACCTTCCAGGGCGTGACCGAGGATTCTTCCGCGACCCTGTATCTGAGGCCTGAAACGGCACAGGGAATATTTGTCAATTTTAAAAACGTCCAGCGCACGAGCCGCAAGAAGATCCCGTTCGGGATCTGCCAGATCGGTAAATCGTTCCGCAACGAGATCACTCCCGGCAACTTCACCTTCAGGACCAGGGAGTTCGAACAGATGGAGATGGAATTCTTCTGTGAACCCGATACGGATCTTGAATGGTTCGAGTACTGGAAGAAGTACTGCATAGACTGGCTCGTTACACTTGGCATGAAGCCGGATGAAATGCGTGTGCGCGATCATGAAAAAGAAGAGCTTTCCTTCTATTCCAAGGCGACCAGCGATATAGAGTTCCTGTTCCCCTTCGGCTGGGGCGAACTCTGGGGGATCGCCGACAGGACGGATTATGACCTTTCCAGGCACCAGGAAGTTTCCGGTGAAGATATGACCTATTTTGATGATGTCAAAAACGTCCGCTACCTTCCCTATGTCGTGGAGCCTTCCCTGGGCGCGGACCGTGTCGTACTGGCCTTTTTGTGTGCCGCGTACGACGAAGAGACCCTCGAAGGAGGGGATGTCAGGACAGTCATGCGCTTCCATCCCGCACTTGCACCCGTCAAGATCGGCGTGCTCCCCCTTTCCAAAAAGCTTGCGGAAGGTGCGGAAAAGATCTATGCGGAACTGTCCAGGCAGTACAACTGTGAATATGATGACAGAGGCGCGATAGGCAAACGGTACAGGCGCCAGGATGAGATCGGTACCCCGTACTGCATCACATATGATTTTGAGTCCGAAACAGACGGCTGTGTTACAGTCCGTGAAAGGGATTCGATGGATCAGGTGCGCGTACCCATTGCAGAACTGGATGCATGGTTCAGGGGAAAGTTTGAATTTTAACGGAGATAATATATGAGGCAGTTTACTTCACAGGAACTCAGAAAGACATGGATCGATTTTTATAAGGAACGCGGGCATGTGGATGTCGGCGCAGTCTCTTTGGTATCGGACGGTTCTACGGGCGTTATGTTCAACGTGGCCGGAATGCAGCCGCTGATGCCTTACCTGCTGGGAGAAAAGCACCCTCTCGGCACGCGCCTTTGCAATGTGCAGGGCTGTGTGCGGACCAATGATATAGAATCGGTCGGCGATAAGAGCCATGTCACTTTCTTTGAGATGATGGGCAGCTGGAGTCTGGGCGACTATTTCAAAAAGGAACGCTGTCAGTGGAGTTTTGAGCTGCTGACACAGGTCTTCGGTTTTGACGCTGACCATCTTGCCGCGACTGTTTTTGCGGGAGACGAGAACGCTCCCCGTGATGAAGAAGGAGCGCAGTGCCGTATCGATTCCGGGTTCCGGAAGGACCGGATCTATTATCTTCCCGCTGAGGACAACTGGTGGGGACTCGAGTACGGACCCTGCGGCCCGGACAGTGAGATGTTCTATGTGGCCGACGTGCCGGACTGCGGTCCCGACTGCGGTCCCGGATGCCACTGCGGCAAATACACGGAACTGGGCAACGACGTCTTCATGCAGTATGAAAAGCATCAGGACGGACACCTTACGCCCCTGAAGCAGAAAAATGTCGATACCGGCTGGGGACTTGAACGTATCCTTGCCTTCCTGAACGGAACAAAGGACGTATACCGCACGGATGTTTTCGCGCCTGTCATTTCCCGGATTGAAGAGCTTTCCGGAGCCAGGTATGAAGAGGATGAAGTAAAGACCAGATCCATGCGTATCCTGGCTGACCATCTGCGGACGGCAGTCATGCTGATCGGCGACGAAGCCAGGCTCCTGCCTGACAACAGCGGTGCCGGATATATCCTGCGGCGCCTGATCCGCCGCGCAGTCCGCCACGGAAGGACGCTCGGACTTGGTACAGCTGACATGACCGGGCTTGCCGCCATATATATCGACAGTATATATACTGAAAGCTATCCGCTTCTGAAGAAGAACCGTGAGTTCATCCTTACGGAGCTGAAAAAAGAGATCGACCGTTTTGAAAGCACCCTGGAAAACGGCATGAAAGAATTTATTAAGATCCTTGACGCCAAAAAAGCCGAAGGACTGACCGAACTGGACGGCAGGTCGGCGTTCCATCTGTATGACACATTCGGCTTCCCGCTGGAGCTGACAGTGGAAATGGCAGAGGAGCAGGGTATAAAGGTCGATGAAGAAGGTTTTGCCGCCGCCATGGAGCAGCAGAAAGAGCTTGCCCGCAGCAGCCAGAACTTCTCAGCGAAACTGAATATCAGCAGCTCCGTGTTTGAGAAGCTGGATCCCCAGATCGTCAGTGAATTTACGGGTTATGATACAGTTTCCGGAACAGATACCATAGCGGCGATCGGTACGGAAGAAGGTCTTGCAGACACTGTCGGTGAAGGCCGGGAAGGCACGATCGTAGTATCCCGTACGCCTTTTTATGCAACCATGGGCGGCCAGAAGGGAGATACCGGCGAGATCCGTACAGAAGACGCTGTCTTTGCTGTCGAAGACACGGTCAGGCTTCCGGGCGGCCGTATCGGCCATGTGGGCAGAGTCCTGAAGGGGACTTTCCATGTATCAGACAATGTACAGCTTGCTGTTGACAGGACACGCCGTGCCATGACATGCCGCAACCATTCCGCGACCCACCTTCTGCACAGCGCGCTCCGGGAAGTGCTCGGGGATCATGTGGAACAGGCCGGCTCCTACCAGGATACGGAGAGGACCAGATTCGATTTCTCCCACGGGGAAGCGATGACAGCGGAAGAGATCCACAGGGTCGAAGCGGCTGTTAATGAAAAGATCGCGGAGAACCTGCCGGTCACAACACAGGTCATGGATATCGAGGATGCCAGGAAGACAGGCGCCATGGCCCTGTTTGGTGAAAAATACGGACAGAGCGTCCGCGTCGTTTCGATGGGCGATTATTCCAGGGAACTCTGCGGCGGTACGCATGTCGGTTCCACTGGGGAGATCCTCAGTTTCCATATTCTCTCAGAGAGCGGTATCGCCGCCGGCGTCCGGCGTATAGAGGCGATTACGGGCACGAACGTGCACGCATATTATGATTCGCTCTCAAGGGAACTGGAAGAAGCGGCAAAGGCTGTCAAAGCCACGCCGGCGACCCTCCTGGAACGCCTTGAGAAGCTGAATGCGGAGCTGAAGACTCTTCGCAGCGAAAATGAATCGCTCAAAGCCAGGGCTGCCAAGGAAGCTCTCGGAAATGTCATGGACCAGGCAGAAGATATAGAGGGAGTTCCGTTCCTTGCTTCTTCTGTTCCCGGCGTTGACATGAACGGTCTCCGTGACCTGGGGGATGAATGGAAGGCCAAACATCCCGGCGGCGTTATCCTGCTGGTCTCTGAAAAGGACGGCAAGGTCAGCCTGATGGTCATGTCAGATGACGCTGCCGTGAAGAAAGGCGCGCACGCCGGCAATCTCGTAAAAGAGGTGGCACCCCATATCGGCGGAGGCGGCGGCGGACGTCCGAACATGGCACAGGCAGGAGGAAAAGATCCGTCCGGCATCAAAGCCCTTTTGGAAAAAGCCGGCGAGGTCCTGAAAATACAGCTTTCCTGACCTTTGCCGTTCCCCTAAATTGTTAAAAAAACAGTTTGACGGGAAAGAATGTTATGCTATAATGCCTTTGTGTGATTTTTCCAAAACATACGAATAACCCGTTCAGTCATAGATCGATCTGATTCTGGTCATAACATAGAGGGGACTGAAGGGAGGGTAGAAGATAGATGTCAAGCGTAATCGTAAAAGACAATGAGACTCTGGACAGCGCACTGCGCCGTTTTAAGAGAAGCTGCGCCAAGGCCGGCATTCAGCAGGAAATTCGCAAGAGAGAGCATTACGAAAAGCCGAGTGTAAAACGCAAGAAGAAATCCGAGGCGGCCAGAAAACGCAAGTATAATTGATCAATAACCTCCTGGTGGATGACATCAGGAGGTTTTTCTTCATTTTCATGACTGGTTTGAATACATTACAGATCATCCTGACAGCAGCCCTGCCTATACTGATCGTTTTTATCCTGATCCTTGTCCGGGACAACAGCCGGTTTGTGATCAGGCATTACCGCGTGTCCGACGGACGCATTCCGAAACAGCTGAAGCTCGTATTTATCACCGATCTGCACGAGAAATCGTACGGGGAAAACAACCGGAAGCTTCTGGAAGCCATAGAAGGCATCTGCCCGGACGCAGTCCTGATAGGGGGAGATACGATCATTGCCAACAGAGTCCGGAAACTAGCAAGGAGGCGTTCCGGAAGCGGTGAAATCCTGCCCGTCGGACAATGGTGCGGCTGCTCGCTGTCCCTGATGAAGGGACTGACAGATAAATATCCTGTCTATTTCTCGAACGGCAACCATGAAACCAAACTCTGTACCGATCCGGCAGCCGGGCCCTGGATCAGGACTTTCTATAAAATGCTGGAAGACTGCGGCGTAAAGATACTGAACAGGGAAAGTACCGGCCTCGCGGAAAGTGTTATTCTTTACGGGCTGGATCTGCCGAAAGAGTATTACAGAAAATTCAGAAAGCATTCATTATCCCCGGAGACGGTCAGGGAACTGGCCGGAGTTCCGGATAGAGATTCGTATAATATCCTTCTGGCGCACAAGCCGGATTTTTTCGATGCTTATGCAGAATGGGGCGCTGATCTTGTTCTTGCCGGGCATGTGCACGGCGGGATGGTGAGGCTTCCTTTTATCGGTGGGATCGTTTCACCGAATCCGTCACTGTTCCCGAAATACAGCAAGGGGGAATATGAAAATGGCAGCTGCAAAATGATTGTCAGCTGCGGGACCGGTATGCATACGCTGCCGCTCAGGTTCTTAAACCCTGCCGAAGTCAGTGTCATTGATCTGGGCCCGGAAACCGGGACAGGGGAGTTATAAATGGGAATACCCGTAAAACTGGATGTGTTTGAAGGACCGCTGGATCTTCTGATGCATCTTATCGATATTAATAAAATAGATATCTACGATATTCCTATCGTAATGATCACGGAGTAGTACCTGGACTATATCCGGCAAATGGAAAAGGAGGATCTGGGTATAGCCAGTGAATTCCTGGTCATGGCTGCGACACTGCTCGATATCAAATGCCGCATGCTTCTTCCGGTCCAGAAAGAGGATGAGGAAGAAGAGGAAGATCCCAGGGATGAACTTGTCAGAAAGCTCCTGGAATATAAGATGTTCAAGTATATGTCGCAGGAACTGAAGGAAAAGGAGTCGCTGGCTTCCAGGAACCTGTACAGGGAGAAACAGCTGCCTGACGAAGTCAGGAATTTCGTTCCCGATATAGATTATGCCCAGCTGATCGGCGATAATACGCTGAAGACTCTGCAGGAGCTGTTCACTGCCGCCCTTGACCGCGCCAGGAACAGGGTGGATCCGGTAAGGGCTTCCTTCGGCGATATCGAAAAAGAAGAGATCAACATGGATGAGAAGAACCTGTATATGCATGCTTATATCAGGGAACACAAGAGGACTTCATTCCGGTCGCTTCTGGAAAAACAGGGCAGCAGAAGCGAAGTGATCGTCGTTTTCCTGCTTCTTCTGGACATGATCAGGTCGGGGGAAGTGACTGTGTCACAGGATAAAACATTTGGGGATATTATTATAGAAGGGAAATGATTCGGACGTATGGAACTGACCAATGCGCTGGCTGCTATGGAAGCCATTCTTTTTACCATGGGCGACTCGGTCGAGATATCAAGGCTGGCCGAAGTACTTGAACTGACCAAAGAAGATACCAGGAAAGTTGCAGGACTCCTGGAAGAAAGGTACGAACAGGAAGGAAGCGGCCTTAAACTGAACTGGTACGATGACGCCGTCCAGCTGTCCACAAGGCCTGAACAGTATGAGAACCTGATCAGGATAGCCATAACGCCCAAGAAACTGGCACTGACGGAGACCCTTCTGGAGACTCTGTCGATCATTGCCTACAGGCAGCCGGTCACAAAGCTTGAGATCGAGGATATACGGGGAGTCAACAGCGATTTTGCGGTGAACAGGCTCCTGCAGTATGACCTTGTGCAGGAACTGGGCCGGAAGGATGCCCCGGGCAGGCCGATCCTGTTCGGAACGACGGAACAGTTTCTCAGATGCTTCGGGGTCAGGAGCCTCGATGAACTGCCGGCACTTGATACCGTGCAGATGGAGGAGTTCAGAGAGGAAGCCGAAGAAGAGGTCAGGACAAGGCTGAATGTCTGAAAAAACATGGTTTGCCGCCTTTAAAATCGGGAAAATCCATATACAGTTTTAAGGGGGATTGTGATATACTCACGATGGTATTTTAGTAAGTTAAATTAAGGATGGAGGTTCAGGATATGAGCAGTTCTTCTAAAGCGAGACAGAGAATTCTATCTCTTCTCGACGAAAACAGTTTCGTCGAAATCGGTGCGCTCGTTACTGCGAGAGCGACTGATTTTGATATGAAACCGAATAAGACCCCATCAGACGGCGTTATTACCGGCTATGGAGTGATCGACGGAAGCCTCGTCTATGTCTTCTCTCAGGATGCAGAAGTACTGGGCGGTTCTGTCGGTGAAATGCATGCTAAAAAAATAGCCAACATCTATCAGATGGCAATGCGTACCGGCGCGCCTGTTATCGGCCTTCTTGATTCTGCCGGCATGCGCCTGCAGGAAGGTCCCGACACTCTGGAAGCGTTTGCTTCCCTTTACGCAAAACAGGCACAGGCTTCGGGACTTATCCCCACAGTCGCCGCGGTTTTCGGAAAATGCGGCGGCGGACTGGCACTTATGCCGGCCATGGCTGATTTCGCGTTCATGTCTGATGATGCGAAACTCTTTGTGAATGCCCCTAACGCACTGGCAGGCAACAAGGAAGACAAGAACGACACTTCCGGCGCTGCATGCAAGGCTGCCGGCGGCAGTGTCGACGGAACCGGTTCCGAAGATGAGATCCTGGCACAGATCAGAGAACTTATATCTTTCCTTCCTTCAAATAATGAAGACGAAGCATTCGTTGACTGCATCGACGACATCAACCGTGACAGCTTGGCGATCGCAGGCGGATTTAAGGACGGCGCTGTCGCAGCGGCCGACCTGGCTGATGACGGTATTTTCGTCGAGACCAGGAAATGCTTCGCCAGAGAGATGGTCACAGGCTTTATCAGGCTGAACGGCCAGACCGTCGGTATCGTTGCAAACCGCAGCGAGGAGTATGACGAGAACGGTGAAAAGTGCGCTTCCTATGATACCGTCCTGACGACCGACGGCTGCAATAAGGCTGCCCGTTTTGTCAGATTCTGCGATGCGTATGAGATCCCCATCGTCACACTGACGAATGTTACCGGTTTTGCAGCTACGGAAGCGGAAGAGGCCAGTGTGGCTGCTGCGGCAGCAGGCCTTACCTATGCTTTCGCGGATGCATCCGTTGCAAAGATCAACGTGATCACCGGACAGGCGATCGGCAGCGCTTATACAGTCATGAATGCAAAGGCTACCGGCGCGGACCTTACTTTCGCGCTTCCTACGGCAAGGATCGGCATCATGGATTCCAAACTTGCCGCGAAGATCATTGCGGACGGCAAGAGCGCCGATGAGATCGAGCAGACAGCCAGGGATTACGATGCGCTGCAGAACGGCATCGAGAGTGCCGCCGCACGCGGGTATGTTGACCAGATCGTCGCTCCCGAAGATCTGCGCAGACAGCTGATTGGAGCAGTCGAAGTACTGTATTCCAAGAGAGAAGACCGTCCGTTCAAAAAGCATGGCTCAGTATAAAGGAGACAGATGATGAAAAAATGGTTGGTAATCATCTGCGTCATGTCCCTGATGTTTGCGATGACCGGCTGCGGAGGGGTAAAGACCGCAGAGGTCCCCGCTGAATACGAGGAAATGATTCAGAATGAGGTGCTTTCCGAGGCCGTCAGTCTCTTTCAGAATGTCGTGTCGGTCAGCGGGACACCCGAACAGGCTATTTATGAAAAGATCGCCTTTTACAAAGCTGGTATCCAGAGCTGGACAGAAGCCCAGAGCGATATCGGTGAATGCGACCCGTCAAAGATCCTGAATGAAAGGGTCGTAAAGACCAATGATAAAGAGTACGAAGTTTCTTTTGATATAGAAGGCACGAATCATGACGCTACGATCGTGACCGTCTTTGAAGAAGAAGTTGATATCAGAAGCGGAATCGGCATGGTCCCTGTTTCGATCGCGACCAATGTGGATTTTTCAAGCGGAGAGCTGATCGGGCAGGCCGGTATGAATACGATACTGGGCATGGGCACTACTTTTGTGGTCCTTATCCTGCTCAGCCTCATTATATCCTGCTTCACCATTATCCCCAGGATCGAAGCAAGCAGAAAGGCCAAAGCACAGGCCGCTGCCGCATCCGTTTCTCCCGCTCCGGTATCGGAACCTGCAAAGGCAGCCGAACCGGTCAGCGCACCTGCCGGAAACGAGCAGGATCTGATAGCTGTTATTGCAGCCGCCATTGCGGCAAGTCAGGGCAGAGAAAGCACTGACGGACTGGTCGTCCGTTCGATCACAAGGCGCGGTTGGAAGCGCTGATCAGGCAGACCGGTTTAACGATCATATTTCAGGAGGAAATTATAATGAAGAATTATACGATTACCGTTAATGGCGTAGCTTATGACGTTACTGTAGAAGAGAACGGCCAGGGCGCAGCTCCCGCAGCTCCCAGGGCTCCCCGCGCGGCGGCTCCCGCAGCTCCTGCAGCAGCTCCCGCAGCACCCGCTGCAGCAGCTCCTTCAGCAGGCGCAGGCAGCGTACGCGTTGAAGCAGGCGCAGCCGGAAAAGTCTTCAAGATCGAAAAGAAAGTCGGAGATGCAGTTAAGAAGGGCGATACAGTCATCATCATCGAAGCGATGAAGATGGAGATCCCGATCGTTGCTCCTCAGGACGGAACAGTAGCGAGCATTGACTGTGCTGTCGGTGATGGTGTTGAGGCCGGAACTCTGCTTGCGACTCTGAACTGATCACGACAGACACAGGAGGTCTAAACAATGGGATATATTGGAAATACACTAGCTAACTTAGTGAATCAGACCGCCTTTCTTAACCTGACATGGGGCAACTATTTAATGATAGCAGTCGCATGCGTATTCCTGTATCTTGCGATCGCAAAGGAATTTGAGCCGCTGCTTCTTGTTCCCATCGCATTCGGCATGCTGCTTGTCAATATTTATCCGGCCATTCTTTCGGAACCCAACCAGGGAGCAGCCGGCGGTCTTCTGTATTACTTTTATATACTGGACGAATGGGCGATCCTTCCTTCACTCATTTTCATGGGTGTCGGCGCCATGACAGACTTCGGTCCGCTCATTGCCAATCCGAAGAGCTTCCTGCTCGGCGCAGCTGCCCAGTTCGGTATTTTCGCAGCATATTTCGGAGCTATCGCTCTTGGATTCAACGGCAAAGCCGCAGCTGCGATCTCGATCATCGGCGGTGCCGACGGTCCTACATCGATCTTTTTGTGCAATAAGCTCGGGCAGACATCCCTGATGGGTCCCATCGCTGTGGCGGCCTATTCATACATGTCCCTTGTCCCGATCATCCAGCCGCCTATCATGAAGGCACTCACTACTAAACAGGAGCGCCAGATCAAGATGGAGCAGCTCCGTCCGGTCTCCAAACTGGAAAGGATCCTGTTCCCGATCATCGTTACGATCGTTGTATGTATGATCCTTCCGACGACCGCTCCTCTGGTAGGTATGCTGATGCTGGGCAATCTTTTCCGTGAATGCGGTGTCGTACGTCAGCTTACCGAAACGGCTTCCAACGCGCTCATGTATATCGTTGTTATCCTGCTTGGTACTTCTGTCGGTGCGACGACGAGTGCGGAAGCTTTCCTGAACGCTTCTACGCTGAAGATCGTAGTCCTCGGACTTGTCGCGTTCGCATTCGGCACGGCGGCAGGCTGTCTTTTCGGAAAACTGATGAAAGTCGTCACAGGCGGCAAGGTCAATCCTCTGATCGGTTCCGCAGGTGTTTCCGCAGTCCCGATGGCGGCGCGTGTATCCCAGAAGGTCGGTGCGGAAGAAGATCCCACGAACTTCCTGCTGATGCACGCCATGGGTCCCAACGTCGCCGGTGTTATCGGTACAGCCGTTGTTGCCGGTGTGTTTATGGCGGTTTTCGGCATCTGATCCGAGTTTCGAGGAATTGATTTGAATTGTAAAGGAGAATCCCATGTCTGAAGAACAGGTTAAAAAACCCGTAAAGATAGTAGAGACCATTCTGCGTGACGCGCACCAGTCGCTCATCGCGACAAGAATGCCTACTGAAGAAATGCTCCCTATCATCGATAAGATGGATCAGGTCGGCTATGGTGCCGTTGAGTGCTGGGGCGGAGCTACTTTCGACAGCTGCCTCCGTTTCCTGCATGAAGATCCGTGGGAGAGACTGCGCAAATTAAGAGCCGGCTTTAAGAACACCAAGCTCCAGATGCTGCTCCGTGGCCAGAACATCCTCGGCTATAACCATTATCCGGATGACGTCGTGGAATACTTCGTACAGAAGTCCATCGCCAACGGCATCGATATTATCCGTATTTTTGACTGCCTGAACGATCTGCGCAACCTTGAGACGTCTGTCAAAGCTACCAAGAAGGAAGGCGGACATGCCCAGATAGCGCTTGCCTACACGATCGGTGATGCCTATACGGAAGATTACTGGATGCAGGTCGCAAAAGACATTGAAAGCATGGGCGCCGATTCCATCTGCATCAAGGATATGGCCGGTCTGCTCGTGCCGTATGAAGCGGACAAGCTTGTCCGTGCGCTGAAGCGCGGTTCTTCACTGCCTGTCGACGTACATACGCACTACACATCCGGTGTTGCCAGCATGACTTATCTGAAGGCTGTTGAAGCCGGTGCAGACCTGATCGACTGCGCGATGAGCCCTCTGGCCCTCGGTACCAGCCAGCCCGCGACGGAAGTCATGGTCGAGACCTTCCGCGGCACACCTTATGATACAGGCTATGACCAGGCTCTTCTGAAGGAGATCTGCGATTACTTCGCACCTTACCGTGAAGAATGTCTGAAGAACGGTCTGCTCAGCACGGCGGTCCTCGGTGTCAATATCCGTACACTGATCTACCAGGTTCCCGGCGGAATGCTTTCCAACATGGTATCCCAGCTTAAAGAGCAGGGTGCCAGCGACAAGCTGACTGAGGTTCTGGAAGAAGTCCCGAGAGTCCGTAAAGATCTTGGTGAACCGCCCCTTGTCACACCTTCATCCCAGATCGTAGGCACACAGGCGGTCATGAATGTCCTGATGGGCGAGAGATATAAAGTGGCTTCTGCACAGACCAAGGATCTTTGCCTTGGCAAGTACGGCCAGACCATCAAGCCGATGAACGAAGAGATCGTTAAGAAGGTCATCGGTGATGAGGAGAGGATCACCTGCAGGCCTGCAGACCTGATCGAACCCCAGCTGCCCAAGTTTGAGGAAGATATCAAACAGTGGAAGCAGCAG
Source organism: Lachnospiraceae bacterium (assembly GCA_017474455.1). GTDB lineage: Bacteria > Bacillota > Clostridia > Lachnospirales > Lachnospiraceae > CAG-791. The sequence goes on along the minus strand of JAFVHP010000034.1, from coordinate 243,896 downwards.
GATGAAGATGTCCTGTCTTATGCACTGTTCCCGCAGGTCGCGATCGATTTCTTCAAGTATCGTCTCGCGCAGCAGGAGAAAGTGGATCTGACGAAGGCCGATACGGCTAATAATGCGTATCCTGCATAATTAAACCGGCTGATCATAAAGGGCTGCCACTGCTTTGTTTAGCGGCGGCCCTTTTTCCTTTTAATTGAGAGGTGCTGATGGAAAAGAAAGACGCTGTAAGGGAGTTATACCATGAACTGCATCTGCCTATTCAAAATGTCAGCAGTCTGAGACCGTCAAAAAGGCTCAGGCCGACAGATGTCATTGATGGCTTTGAAGTGCGCCCGGGGCTGTATGACCAGCCCGGCGCGGTCCCTGTCCACGGCGGCGTCAGCTTTACCATAGTTTCACAGGGGGCAAAAAGCTGCACGCTCGTTTTGTATGAACGCAAGGCCAAAACACCCTTTGCGATGCTGAAGATCCCCGAAAAATTCAGGATCGGCCGGGTCTATTCCATGATCGTATTCGGTCTGGATATCTATGCGTTTGAATATTGTTACCGTATGGACGGGCCGTATGATCCTGAAAAAGGACTTCTGTTTGACAAGGACAAGGACCTCCTTGATCCGTATGCAAAGGCGGTAACGGGCCAGCGCAACTGGGGAGAGGTCAAGCGTTCCGGTTACAGGGCAAGGGTCGTTGAAAACAACAGTTACATGTGGGAAGACGGCGATTTTTTAAAGACTCCGATGGAAGACAGCATAATCTATGAAATGCATGTCAGGGGCTTTTCCATACATCCGTCTTCAAATGTCATGTACCCCGGGACTTTTGCCGGGATCATTGAAAAGATCCCTTACCTGAAGGATCTCGGAGTGACGGCAGTGGAACTGCTGCCCGTTTTCGAGTTCGATGAAATGATCGCCCCCAGGAAATACAAGAACCGGAGGCTGATCGATTACTGGGGATACAATACGGTAGCCTATTTTGCGCCGAACACGTCTTACGCGGCTTCCGCCGAATACAACGAAGAAGGAAACGAGTTCCGCAAAATGGTCAGGATACTGAATGACAACGGCATCGAAGTTATTCTGGATGTTGTATTCAACCATACTGCGGAAGGAGATTCTTCCGGGCCTATCATTTCCTTCAAAGGCATAGACAACAATGTATACTATCTTCTGGATGAGGAAGGAAATTACCTGAATTACAGCGGCTGCGGAAATACGGTCAGCTGCAATAATACCGTGGTCCAGACATTTATCATCGAATGCCTCAGATACTGGGTCACGCAGTACCATATCAGCGGTTTCCGCTTTGATCTGGCCAGTATATTGAGCAGGGGCACGAACGGTCTGCCGATGCAGGATCCGCCCCTTCTGGAGAGGATCGCCAACGACCCTATTCTTTCCGATGTCAAACTGATCGCGGAAGCCTGGGATGCCGGCGGTATGTACCAGGTGGGTTCCTTCCCGGCGCACAAGAGATGGGCGGAGTGGAACGGTAAGTACCGTGATGCCATCAGGGGATATCTCAAAGGCGATATCTGGAACGCACCGGAAGCGGCAAAGCGCATTATCGGTTCCCCCGACCTGTACCACGGGGCATATAAGGGATATACTGCGTCCATCAACTTTATTACCTGTCATGACGGCTTTACCTTATATGATCTTTACTCATATAACGAAAAGCATAATCTTGAGAACGGATGGAACAATACAGACGGCAGCAATGACAACCGCAGCTGGAACTGCGGTGTCGAGGGGGAGACGAACGACCTGCATGTGCTCGCCTTAAGGCGCCAGCTGATGAGGAATGCCATCGTGACCCTGATGATGAGCCGCGGGACCCCGATGATACTGGCGGGTGATGAATTTGCTAATTCACAGGACGGAAACAATAACACTTACTGTCAGGACAACGAGCTGTCATGGCTCAACTGGGAAGACAGGGAACATAACGATACATTCTTTGATTTCTACAGGAATGTGATACGCCTGAGAAAGAACCATCCGGCCGTAGCGAGAAAACTTGCGCCGGCTCTGTGCGGTCTCCGTGACTGTACTCTGTCAAACGCGGATCCGGATGATCATGCCATAACCGACCAGACGGGCACGCTCTGTGTACTGTTTGCCGGAAACCGCGAAGATACCGGTGAAGATGACGTCATCTACCTGGCGATCAACGCGCACTGGGAAGAAACGGTGGTACGGCTGCCGGCGCTGCCTTCCGGATTCGGATGGGGTGTCATCGTCGATACAGCCCAGCCTGAGGATCATTGCTTTTATGAAACTCCCAGGTTCTTAAAACAGCCGATGTATGCCATGACATACAGGAGCGTTGCCGTATTTACGGTCGTCCCTTTGAAACCGATAACGACAGGAGAACTGAACTGATGACAAAAGTTCTGATCGCTGATGATGAACAGCTGATACGGACCCTGATCCGGGACTTTCTTGAGAAAGCCGGCTATGAAGTCACAGAAGCGGTGAACGGGTTCGAAGCAGTAGAACTTTTCAGCGCCGTGGGTGATTTTGGCCTGGTCATCCTGGATATCATGATGCCGGTCATGGACGGATATGAAGCATTGAAACAGATCCGGACGATTTCGGACGTGCCGGTCATTCTTCTGACGGCAAAAAGCGAAGAGCAGGACGAGATCGACGGACTCAACTGCGGGGCTGACGAGTATGTGACAAAGCCGTTCAGCCCCAGAACGCTCGTCGCCAGGGTAGACGCCCTGATCCGGCGTTCCGGGGCTTATTTAGCGGGCGCGGCGGCAGCAAAGTCAAAGGATATGGAAGTACCTGACGTTTTAAAAGCAGGCGGTATCGTGATCGACAAAGCTGCCCATACGGTCACTGTCGACGGGGTCGATACAGAACTCAGCTTCAAGGAATTCGAACTTCTGGCCTATTTTATGGAGAACAGCGGGATCGCGTTGTCCAGGGAAAAGATACTGAATAACGTCTGGGATTATGATTATTATGGTGACAGCCGCACCGTAGATACGCACGTCAAAAAACTCAGGGCTAAATTAGGCAGGGCTGGTGAGATGATCCAGACTGTCTGGGGACTGGGATATAAATTCCAGTCTAATCCTTCCGCCTGAACAGATAATAGGTAAAGGACAGTTCGCCGTTATTCCCCATCTGCTGGTCAAATGAATCCGCAAGTTCATAGCGGTCAAATATAAAATCAGGATAGGAAGCCCTGGCAACGACATAATCCGTCAGTCCCTCAAGGATATAGCGGTGCTGCTCGTTAAGGACTTCATCTGTCGGCAGCGTCTGCGTCTGGAACCAGTAACAGCCGGGTCCGGGATAGAGGCCGGCGGCTGTCAAAAGGCCGCAGTCCAGGCAGTTGTAATTGAAAAGGGTCGCATCCGGCCTTTCATCCTCCGCGATGATCCTGGCAAAACTGCTTAAGAATACATCCTCTTTCCTGTAGGACATGTAATAACGGTTCATAGTGAGGAAAAAGGACAGGCATGTGCTGAAAATGATCGATAACAGGGCAGTGAAGATGAATGCCCTCTGTACGCGGGCTGCCGTACGCCCGGGACCGGCTGTGTTTTTTCCGGCTCTGATGCGCCGTAAACAGGCAGCAGCCGCGCCAAAGACCGCGATGGTGCCGGTGATGGCAAAAGCAGTCAGCGGGAAAGAATAATACGGCAGTTCCGATCCGCCGATGAAGATCCCGGTGAAAAGGGCAAGGAACAGGAGCGGAAGGGCTGCGTTTTTCAAAAGATCCTTACCTGTGCCTTTCTTTCCAAGGCACCCGGATAAGGAGGCTGCCATGCCGATGACAGCCGGCAGCATGTACTGCGCGTTCTGTCTGCAAAGCCAGTAGAAGATCTTCAGCAGGGATTTTACGGTCCCGGCAATATCAAGACCTTTTGAATTGGCGCCGAAAGAACTGTAAAGAAAGACATTGGTATAGATATAATCCCTGTACCAGTCATCGAGCGCTCCCCGGAGTGAAAACCAGATGAGCCAGGGGATGAATGGGATTAGTACGAACAGAAGGAAAAGTCCTGCCTTTTTCAGACAGCAGAGGATCTTCCCACTGGCGGTAAGATCTGACGAGCGGAATATCTCAATGATGACGATCAGCGCATAGGCCATGAAATAACCGAGCAGTATAAACTTGGTGGAAGCAGCCATGCCGCAGCAGAAGCCGGTTATGCGGATAAGACGCCATGAAGAAAACTTTCCGTCCGGGTCTGTGCCGCTGATAATGCGCATATAATGATAAAGCGGCCATAGAAGGAACGGCAGCAGGAGTTCTTCGGAACAGCCTCCCCAGTAAAAACTCCGGGAGGAGTAGATGAGCGCCGCAGTTATGATGGCCGCGGGCATTGCCGCACAGGGCTTAAGGTACAGGGCGGCAGTCCTGTACATCAGGCTTATGCTGACAGCCGCGACGATGACTTCCATAATAAAAACACCGGTGAAATCCGTCGGGGAGACAAGGCTGCACAGACCGTAGACAAAATAAAGCCACGGGCCTTTCTGGTCGAAAAGGTCGCGGTAGGGAATATAACCGTGAAACCAGCTTTTCCCCATGGTAAAATAACTGTTTGAATCATCCCAGTTGTTATAAGGGTAAAGAAAAGACGAGCGTGTACAGATCATCATGATCAGAAACGCGCCGGTCAGGCAGAGGATGGCCGTTATCAGGACCTGGTATTTCTTTTGCAGAGCCGGGATAGTTATATTAACCATAGGACAAGTTTATAACCGGGCGGGCTTAAAGTCCAGCGGCAGCGCGGCAGGAGCCTTTGGGCGCCCGGAGATCTTAAGTGAACAGGAATGAAGAAAAAAGGCATTTTCGGATCGATCAGGATCAGATTCATGATATCGTTCCTCCTGCTGGTGCTGGGGGTCGTATTGTTCATGCTGCTTTTCAATACGTTCTTTCTTTCGCCCTATTACCAGAACCGCAAAATGAAGGCTCTCGATGAATTATATGCATCCCTGGATAAAGCAGCTTCTGATGATCTTCTTCTTTCGGATGAATTCGACATTGAACTGCTTCGGGCTTCCAGAAAGGACAATATCGATGTTATCCTGATGAATCCGGATTCGAGGACGATCAAGAACTATGCGCCGGACAGCGACGTCATGCAGCGAAGGCTGTGGGAGAGCCTGCTGGACCAGACTCCTTTATTATCCGAACAGGACCAGTTTGAAACGGGGAACGGGCAGGCGGCATTCATTGTGCAGAGACTCAGGGAAAGTCAGACACAGGTGACCCAGATCGTCCTGGATGCCAGGACTTCCGTCAGATATATGGAGATGTGGGGGATACTGTCCGACGGCAGTTTTTATCTGATGCGCACACCGATGGAGAGCATTGAGAACAGCGCCAGGCTTGCCAACAGATTCCTTATCGCGGCGGGGCTTCTCTCTGCCGTACTGGGGCTTGTTACTGCGTACTTCCTGTCAGGGAGCCTTACCAGGCCGATCAGGCAGATGCAGGAAATATCCGAACGCATGCGCAGCCTGGATTTTACTGCAAAATACAGGGGCGGCGGAAGCAATGAACTGTCTGAACTCGGGGATAACCTGAATAAACTCTCCGAAGCTCTTGAATCCAATATAACCAGGCTTAAGGAGGCCAATGCCGCTCTGGAAACGGATATCCGGAAGAAGGACGAAACGGAGCGGATGCGGAAAGAATTCATTTCCAACGTTACGCATGAACTGAAAACACCGATCGCCATCATACAGGGATATGCGGAAGGCCTGGTCGATAATGTGGCTTCCGACGAGGAGATGCGGCGTTATTACTGCAGCGTGATCGCCGAAGAGGCGGCCAGGATGAATACCATGGTCCGTAAGATGCTGGAACTCAATCATCTGGAATTCGGCACGGCCGAAGTCATTAAGGAAAGATTTGATATTGCTGCCAGTATACGGGGGTACCTGGAGACAGGGAGGGTCATAGCCGACAGGGAAGGCGTTACGGTCAAGGCGGACCTTGATGAAGCGGTATTTGTCGAGTCCGACCAGTATATGTGCGAAGAAGTATTCGTGAATTACTTTACCAATGCGGTCCATTATGCGGAAGGGGAAAAAGAAGTCAGGATAACGGTTCAGAGTACAGACAGCCGTGTACGGGTCAGTGTTTTCAATTCGGGAAGCCCTATTCCTGACGAAGCGCTGGACAGGATATGGGACAAGTTTTATAAAGTCGACAAATCCAGATCGAGGCAGTATGGCGGTTCCGGTATCGGACTATCGATCGTGAAGGCCGCCATGGAGCTTTTGGGCGGCGCCTACGGCGTTTACAACACGGATGACGGCGTGGTCTTTTATTTTGAACTTCCAGACGCGGAGCAGTAATTTAGGATATGAATAAAAATGCATATCTGGTATGATGCATATAACTAAAATCCGGACGGATCTTTCTGAACATATTGAACGGAGTGAAGCAGATGATTGCTGTTATTGATTACGGAGCGGGAAACATACGGAGCGTGGAGAATGCCTTTGGCCGTCTCGGGGCCGGATGCTTTCTTACGTCTGATCCCGACAGGATCCTTTCGGCGGATCATATCGTGCTTCCGGGAGTAGGGGCTTTCGGTGATGCCATGGCAAAACTGAACGCGCTTTCGCTGGTGGGGCCGATCAGGGAAGCGGTCCTTGACAGGCATATCCCTTTCCTCGGGATCTGCCTCGGGCTCCAGCTTTTATTTGAAGGCAGCGATGAGTCCGAAGGTGTTGAAGGGCTTTCGCTTCTGCCGGGAACCATAAAGAGGTTCAATCCGTCCCTTGCGGGCAAGATACCGCAGATCGGCTGGAACGACCTGATACAGCCGGTATATGACGTCAATAACGGCTGCGGGGAGGCAGGACCTTCTTTCAGGGGAAAGCTTCTTTCCGGAGTCCCGGCCGGAAGTTTCTTCTATTTCGTCCATTCGTACTGCCTTTATGATGAAGGCCAGGATTTTGTGGCGGCAGGCTGTGACTACGGCATCAGATTTGCCGCGGCAGTGGAAAAGGACAGGCTGTATGCCTGCCAGTTCCATCCTGAAAAGAGCGGGGACATCGGTCTTCAGATCCTGTCCAATTTTATCGGGGAGAAATAAATGCTGACAAAACGAATCATTCCGTGTCTTGATGTGAAAGACGGCAGGGTCGTAAAGGGGATCAATTTCGTCAGCCTCAGGGATGCCGGGGATCCGGTCGAAAGCGGCAGGGCATACAGCAATGCCGGCGCAGACGAACTGGTCTTTCTGGATATAACGGCTACCAGCGACGCGAGGGAGACCGTCCGTGACATGGTCAGGAGTGTTGCGAGAAAGGTTTTTATCCCGTTCACTGTCGGAGGGGGGATAAGGACAACGGACGATATGCGCGGGATCCTCAGGGAAGGCGCGGATAAAGTTTCGGTGAATTCCGCAGCGATCCTTGAGCCCGAGCTGATCAGCCGCGGCGCGGATATGTTCGGCAGCCAGTGCATCGTAGTCGCCATAGATGCCAAAAGATCGGACGACGGATCATTCCATGTATTCAGGAGCGGCGGCCGGATCGATACGGGACTCGACGCTGTCGAATGGGCAGTAAAGGCGTGCAGCCTCGGAGCGGGGGAGATCCTTCTGACGAGCATGGATGCCGATGGGACGAAGAACGGGTACGACCTGGAACTGACGAGACTGGTGTCTGACGCTGTTTCCGTACCTGTGATCGCTTCGGGCGGCGCGGGGAGCTGCAGCCATTTTTACGATGCCCTGACCGAAGGCGGAGCGGATGCGGCTCTGGCGGCTTCGCTGTTCCATTATAAAGAGCTGGAGATCATGGAAGTTAAGAGATATTTACATGAAAGGAATGTACCGGTCAGGATGGCCGTATAATTATCATGGCGCAGATCTCAAATGACTGGCTCAAAGCCCTTGAGCCTGAATTCAGAAAACCGTATTACCGGGACCTTTTCAGTTTTGTTCAGAATGAATACAAAACGAAAACAGTGTATCCGCCGGCGCAGGATCTGTTCAACGCGCTTCACCTTACGCCGCTTTCCTCCGTAAGGGTAGTTATCCTCGGACAGGATCCGTATCATAATGTGCATCAGGCGCACGGCCTTGCCTTTTCCGTTCCGGAAGACCAGGAGACGATCCCGCCTTCCCTTGTCAATATCTTCAGGGAACTGCATGATGATCTTGGCTGTTACATGCCGGATAACGGGTGCCTTGTCAAGTGGGCGATGCAGGGAGTCCTGCTCCTGAATACCGTGCTCACGGTAAGGGCGCATCAGGCCGGCTCCCATCAGGGCAAAGGCTGGGAACAGTTTACGGACGCCATCCTTAAAGCTGTAAATGAAAAGAAGGAACCGGTAGTTTATATGCTCTGGGGAGCACCTGCCCAGGCAAAATCCGGGCTGATCACCCAGCCGGGACACCTTATCCTGAAGGCGCCGCACCCCAGCCCGCTTTCGGCATACAGAGGGTTCTTCGGCTGCGCGCACTTCTCAAAATGCAACCAGTATCTTGTCCAGCACGGGGAAAGACCGATCGACTGGCAGATAGAGAATATACATTCGTAAATAATTGAAACGGCAGACAGATGGAGGAAATGAATGCAGAAGATACCGGTACTGACAAAGGATAAAGCAGAAGAGATCGCCGCAAAATGGCCGACACCTTTCTACATCTACGATGAGAAGGGCATCAGGGAAAATGCCAGGAACGTGAACAGGGCATTTGCATGGAACAGTGGGTTCCGCGAGTATTTTGCCGTGAAAGCCACGCCCAACCCTTTTATCATGCAGATACTCAAGGAAGAAGGCTGCGGCTTCGACTGTTCGTCCATGGCGGAACTGCTCCTTGGCGAAGCGGTCGGCGCAGGCGGGGACCTGATCATGTTCTCGTCCAACGAGACACCGCAGTGCGAATATGAAAAAGCTGCCGCCATGGGAGCCATCATCAATATCGACGATATCACGCACATCGGGATGCTGGACGAGGTGTTCGCGGAAGGATATCCGGACACGATGAGCGTCAGGTTCAATCCCGGCGGTATCTTCCGTATGAGCAACGGTATCATGGATAATCCGTGGGATTCCAAATACGGCATGACGAAAGAGCAGGTCTTCGAAGCATTCGGCATGCTGAAAGAAAGAGGAGTTAAAAACTTCGGTATCCATGCGTTCCTTGCCAGCAATACGGTATCTGATGAATATTATCCGGTCCTGGCCAGAAAACTGTTTGCACTGGCTGTCGAAGCAGCCACGGAGCTTGATATCCGCATTGCTTTCATAAATCTTTCCGGAGGGGTCGGGATCGACTATACCCCTGAGGAGAGGGCCAATGATATATTCGCGATCGGCGAAGGCGTAAGGCAGGTCTATGATGAGATCCTTACCGCAGCCGGTATGGGAAATGTTGCCATCTATACCGAAATGGGCAGATTCATGCTGGGACCTTTTGGAAGCCTTGTAACAAGGGCGATCCATAAAAAGCATATCTATAAGGAATATATCGGCGTGGACGCCTGTGCAGCCAATCTCATGCGGCCTGCCATGTACGGCGCGTATCACCATATCACTGTCCTCGGTAAGGAAAATGAGCCTGCTGCCGGCAAATTCGACGTCGTCGGCTCGCTTTGCGAGAATAACGATAAATTCGCGGTGGACAGGGAGCTCCCCGCTGTTGAGAACGGAGACCTCCTGTATATCCATGATACAGGCGCGCACGGTCATGCCATGGGCTATAATTACAACGGCAGATTAAGGAGCGCGGAGCTTTTGCTGAAAGAGGACGGTTCCGTACAGGAGATCCGCAGGGCAGAGACGCTGGATGATTATTTCGTTACCTTTGACACGACGGAATATGCGAAAGCCCTGATCACGGAGTGATCATCAAAGTTCAATGAAAAAAGATCCCGGCATAAGCCGGGATCTTTTTTATGCAGGAAATGGGACTTGAACCCACACACCCTCACGGATAACAGATTTTGAGTCTGTCGCGTCTGCCATTCCGCCATTCCTGCAAAATCACTACGCGGCTTATCTTATCATAAAGGGCACAGGTTGACAATCGGCTGTTACGGTGCTTCCCCTCCTAAACGTTCTATCGTGTCATAGAATCCGGGGTAGCTGACACTGACGCAGGCGGGGGCGTCAATTACCGTATCACCGTCCGCGGCAAGCCCGGCGACCGCAAAACTCATCGCGATCCTGTGATCGCCGTCCGTCCTGATCGCCGCACCGTGCAGCCTGCAGGGACCGTTGATGACAAAACCGTCTTCAGTCGCTGTAATATCGGCACCCATGGCCTGCAGGTTCTGTGTCACCAGGGCGATGCGGTCGCTCTCCTTGACTTTCAGTTCGGCGGCATCCCGGATGACCGTGGCCCCTTCAGCCGCAGAGGCTATGACCGCTATAACGAGGAGCTCATCGATCAGGGACGGAATAATGCCGCCTTCGATGACAGTCCCGTGCAGGTCCGAATACCGGACACGCAGATCCGCATACGGTTCGGCCACAGAAGTAATGTTTTCAATTGTAATATCCGCGCCCATTTCCTTAAGAACGGTAAGGATCCCGCTGCGGGTGGGATTGATGCCGACGCTGCGGATCAGTATATCCGACCCTTTGATCATAAGGGCGGCGGCGATCAGGAATGCGGCAGAAGATATATCGCCGGGAACGATGATCTGCGGTGCGTACAGATCACCGCATGGCTTAACAGACGCATACCAGCGGCCGTTTTCCCGGCCCTGAAAGACATAGGCGCCGAACATTTTCAGCATTCGTTCGGTATGGTCCCTGGACAGGGCGGGTTCATATACTTTTACGGGGCCGTCTGCGTACAGGCCTGCACAGAGGATCGCGGATTTGACCTGTGCAGAAGCGACAGGAGAGGAATAGACGATGCCTTTTAACGGGTTATTCCCGCGGATCAGAAGCGGCGCGCAGCCGTCTTCGTTCAGGGAAGAAATGTCGGCCCCCATTTCCTTAAGAGGGTCGGTCACCCGTTTCATCGGACGCCTGTTGTCGGACGCGTCGCCCGACAGGATGGATGAGAAGGACTGGGCTGACAGTATGCCGCTCATTATCCTGGTCGTCGTCCCGCTGTTGCCGGTATACAGTTCGACACAGTTCTCATGGTCGATATAAACAGAGGAAGGGGAAAGCCCGTGAAGGCCCCTGCCGTGCACCAGGACATCGCCCGGGGCACTGCCGTAGGAAGGGTAGGATTCGATCTCGATACCGAGCCGGCAGAAACAGTCTATCGTTGAGAGGCAGTCGGCACCGTTCAGAAAGCCCCTGATCCTGGTATCGCCTTTGGCCAGGGCACCGAACATAACTGCGCGGTGGGAGATCGATTTATCTCCCGGTACGGATACTTCTCCGGTGAGCGGTCCTGTCATGTCATTCATCCTCCGGTCAGTCGTTTATTTCTGAGTATTATATCATGAAATACGCGTTGGTGATTTTCACAGACAGCGCTGCCTGACGCCTGCGCAGCTTTCGTTATTTTACCCATCAAGACTTGTAAAGTAGGTGCTGCTTTAGTACAATATCCATTGTATTTTGTCTTTTTTGAGAAGAACAGGATGCAGAATACAATAATGTATCGGAGGGTATGGCATGAAAGTTTATACTACTGACAAGATCAGGAACGTCGTCCTGCTGGGTCATGGGGGATGCGGCAAGACGACACTGGCGGAAGCGATGTGCTATCTGTCAGGCGTGACCAGCCGTATGGGCAAGGTCGAAGATAAGAATACTGTCAGTGATTTCACCAAGGAGGAACAGAAGAGGGGTATCTCGATCCGCACGTCGCTCATTCCGCTGGAATGGCAGGACTGCAAGATCAATGTTCTTGATACGCCCGGATATTTCGATTTCATTGGTGAAGTCGAGGAAGCAATGAGCGTAGCTGACGCCGCGATCATTGTCATTTCCGGCAAGGCCGGTGTTGAAGCCGGTACCGAAAGAGCATGGGATCTCTGTGAAAGATTCAATCTTCCCAGGATGTTCTTTGTGACGGATATGGATATCGATTCCGCATCCTACAGACAGATCGTGGAAGATCTTGAAGCTGATTACGGCAAGAAGATCGCTCCCTTCAATCTTCCCATCCGTGAGGATGAGAAGCTCGTGGGTTATGTTAATGTTATCCAGGAAAAGGCTTTCAAGTGGGAAGGAAAGAACGCGGTTGAATGCCCCGTGCCTGACTACAGCCAGGAATACCTTGAACAGTACAGGGATATCCTGATGGAAGCGGTCGCCGAGACCAGTGAAGATTTTATGGACCGCTATTTCTCGGGAGAGACATTCTCCGAATCCGAGATCCGCGCGGCTGTCCGCACCAGCATCCTGGACGGAACGATCGTTCCCGTGGAAATGGGTTCCGGACTTACTTCCTACGGTGTCCACGTTCTTATGGATGATATCGTTAAATACATGCCTGCGCCTGAAAACCGCAAGATGAACGGCATCAACATGAAGACCAACGAGATCTTCGAAGCCAATTTCGATTTCTCGAAACCGAAGTCAGCGTTTATCTTCAAGACCATCGTGGATCCTTTCATCGGCCGTTATTCACTGATCAAAGTCAGGTCCGGCGTTTTCAAGACAGACGATGTCGTGTATGATTCCACACTGGATTCGGAAATGAAGATCGGCAAGCTTTATATCATGCAGGGCAACTCCACTTCTGAAGTTCCCGAACTGCATGCTGGTGATCTCGGTGCCCTTGCCAAACTCGGCGATGCGAAGACCGGAGATACCCTTTCAACAAAGGCTAACCCCATCCAGTACAGCAAGATGGATATTTCCACTCCTTATACATACATCCGGTATAATGCCAAGAATAAGGGTGATATCGACAAGATCGCACAGGCCATGGCCAAGATCGCTTCCGAAGATCCCACATTCAAGGCTGTCAACGACGCTGAGAACCATCAGCTGCTTATGTACGGTATCGGCGATCTGCAGCTGGATGTCGTTAAGAGCATGCTCTCATCCGAATACAATGTAGATATCGAGACCGAGAAGCCGAAGGTGGCTTTCCGTGAGACTATCCGCAAATCCTCCGATGTTGAATACAAGTATAAGAAACAGTCAGGCGGACATGGTCAGTATGGTCATGTCAAGATGCGTTTCTCACCGATCGATGACCTTTCTTCACAGTATGTTTTCGAACAGGAAGTCGTCGGCGGTTCCGTACCGAAGAACTATTTCCCTGCTGTAGAAAAAGGCCTTCAGGAATCCGTCCAGAAGGGACCTCTTGCCGCTTACCCCGTAGTCGGCGTCAAGGCAGTTCTTTATGACGGATCCTATCATCCCGTTGACTCTTCGGAAATGGCATTCAAGACCGCCAGCCGCCAGGCCTTCAAGAAAGGCTTCCTGGAAGCAGGCCCCGTTCTTCTTGAGCCTATCGTAACACTTCATGTTACGATCCCGGATGCTTATACCGGTGATGTTATGGGTGACCTTAACAAGCGCCGCGGCAGAGTGCTCGGCATGAACCCCATCGCCGGCGGGAAACAGGTCGTGGATGCGGAAGTTCCCCAGATGGAACTGTTCGATTACTGCACAGTCCTTCGTTCCATGACAGGCGGACGCGGTGATTATGCTTATGAATTTGCCAGATACGAGCAGGCGCCTGCCAATATCCAGAGCGCTGAAGTTGAGGCAAGGGCAGAAGAAGCAGCGGAAGATTCCGAAGACTGATACTCTGCCTGGGCAGAGCAATTAAATTCTGACCGGTTCAGGACCCCGGCGGCATAAAGCTGCCGGGGTCTTTGTTGTTGTACGATTGACCTCTTAAAGCGTCGGCTCTATAATATTAAAGATTCTGTTAAAAATTAGCTGATTAATAGATCAGGCAAGGAGTTTCCATGGCACAGGTGTTTAATCATCAGGAAGTTGAAGCAAAGTGGAGAGATATCTGGAATGAGCATCCCGTTAACGTGAATGACGGGAAGAAGCCCAAGTATTACTGTCTTGACATGTTCCCTTATCCTTCGGGAAGCGGGCTGCATGTCGGACACTGGCGCGGATATGTTATTTCGGATGTCTGGAGCCGCTATAAAATGATGAACGGCTCGCATTATGTCATTCATCCCATGGGATGGGACGCGTTCGGCCTGCCGGCTGAAAATTACGCGATCAAGATGGGGATCCATCCCTCAGTTTCCACAAAGGAAAATGTTGATAATATCCGCGAACAGATCAAACAGATCGGTGCCGTTTACGACTGGGATATGGAAGTGAACACGACAGATCCTGCGTTCTATAAATGGACACAGTGGATCTTTGTAAAGATGTTCAAAAAAGGCCTGGCCTATCAGAAAGAGATGCCGATCAACTGGTGCCCTTCCTGCAAGACCGGTCTTGCAAATGAAGAGGTGGTCAACGGCAAGTGCGAACGCTGCGGCGCAGAAGTGACCAAGAAGAACCTGAATCAGTGGATGCTGAAGATAACTGCCTATGCCGACAGACTGCTGGAAGACCTCGATAAGCTGGACTGGCCTGAAAAAGTCAAGAAGATGCAGACGGAATGGATCGGAAGATCTTATGGCGCAGAGGTCAATTTCCCGATAGACGGCATGGATGAGACGATCACAGTCTATACGACGAGACCGGATACACTTTACGGGGCGACCTTTATGGTACTGGCACCGGAACATCCTCTGGCTTTAAAGCTTGCGACGGATGAGACCAGGGCAGCGGTGGAAGCCTATATCGCCGAGAGTGCCAATAAATCCAATGTCGACCGTGTACAGAACAAGGAAAAGACCGGCGTCTTCACCGGAAGCTACGCGATCAATCCCTTAAGCGGTGAAAAGACACCCGTATGGCTCTCGGATTATGTTCTTTCCGATTACGGGACCGGCGCGATCATGTGCGTGCCTGCCCATGACGACAGGGACTTTGCGTTTGCGAAGAAATTCGGCCTTCCCATCGTCCAGGTCATCGCGAAGGACGGGAAGGAGATCCCGGACATGCAGGAGGCTTATACGGAAGCCGAGGGCATCGTGATCAACTCGGGTGAATGGAACGGTCTTGAGTCGTCCAGCCTTAAAATGGAAGCGCCTTCCATGATCGAGAAGAAGGGCTTCGGAAAGAAGACTACAAACTATAAACTGAGGGACTGGGTCTTCTCCAGACAGCGTTACTGGGGCGAGCCGATACCGATCGTTCACTGTGAGAAATGCGGACCCGTTCCGGTACCCGAAGACCAGCTTCCGCTCCTTCTGCCGGACGTGGAGTCATATCAGCCCACAGGGACAGGGGAGTCACCCCTTGCAGCAATGACTGACTGGGTCAACACGACCTGCCCGTGCTGCGGGGCGCCTGCAAAGCGTGAGACGAATACCATGCCGCAGTGGGCGGGATCCTCATGGTATTTCCTGAGATATGTCGATAACCATAACGATAAGGAACTTGTGAACAGGGAGATCGCTGATAAATACCTGCCGGTGGATATGTATATCGGCGGCGTGGAACACGCAGTTCTTCACCTGCTGTATTCCAGGTTCTATACAAAATTCCTTTATGACATCGGTGTGGTCGATTTTGATGAACCGTTCAAAAAGCTCTTCAACCAGGGCATGATCAACGGTAAGAACGGCATCAAGATGAGTAAGTCGAAAGGCAATGTTGTCTCACCGGATGATCTTGTCAGGGATTACGGCTGTGATTCGCTCAGGATGTATGAGCTTTTCGTCGGTCCGCCCGAGCAGGACGCGGAATGGGATGACAGGGGCATCGACGGCGTTTACCGCTTTATTTCAAGGTTCTGGACCATGGTCCTGGATAATGCGGAAAAAGATGTCGCGGTCACGCCGGAACTTCTGAAGCTCAGGAACCAGATGGTCCACGACATAACCACAAGGCTGGACGGGTTCAGCCTGAACACCGTTATTTCGGGATTTATGGAATATAACAACAAGATGGTCGAGCTCACGAGAGCCGGCGGTGTCGATAAAGAAACACTGAAGACTGCCGTTAAGCTGCTTGCACCGTTTGCTCCCCATGTGTCGGAAGAACTCTGGCAGCGGCTCGGCGGTACCGATTCCGTATTCCATGAAAAATGGCCGGAAGCGGATAAGGAAGCCATGAAGGACGATGAAAAGGAAGTGGCTGTCCAGATCAACGGCAAGGTCAAAGACAGGCTCATGCTGCCGGTGGATATCGACAGGGACGAAGCCGTCGCAAGGGCGAAAGAACTGTTGGGAGACAGGCTCCAGGGCACGGTCGTTAAAGAGATCTATGTGCCGGGCAGGATAGTCAACATCGTCGTAAAAGGCTGACAGACAGCTGTACAGAATTCTATATAGCCAGTAAAAAAAGGAACGCGCAGGCGTTCCTTTTTTGTTATGAGTCAGCGGGACGAGAACCCCGGCGTGCAGACGCCGGGGTTGTTGACAGCACAACAGAAGCTGTCGTGTAGATCATTTCGATCGTCCCGCTGATGGCGGGACGAGAACCCCGGCGTGCTGACGCCGGGGTTGTTGACAGCACATGCACAAATGTATACAATAATACAAGTCTGCAATGATCGGCATTGATCTTGCACGACAGTACTGATGATCAGGTGAAAGGAGGCAGTCAGCATGCCTGAAGGGTTTGAAACCTTTGAGAACCGGCCGGTCTCAATGAACAACAGCAATAATCTGCTTCAGATCGAGGAACATATCTATATTCTGGATGATGTCAAAAAGCCGAACGTTTTCAGAAATATGTTTCCGTATGACGAGATCCCGATGATCCCGTTCAACGACCGAACAGTGCCCCATAATATGCCTAAGGATATCTGGATCACGGATACGACGTTCCGTGACGGACAGCAGTCCAGGGCACCTTATACGACCGAGCAGATGGTGCATATCTACGACGCTTTTCACAGGCTTGGCGGGCCCAACGGCATGATCAGGGCCTGTGAGTTTTTCCTGTATGATAAAAAAGACCGTGACGCTGTCGTCCAGTGCATGGAAAAGGGATACGAATTTCCGGAAGTTACGAGCTGGATCCGTGCCAGTAAAGAAGATTTCAAGCTGGTCAAGGAAATAGGCATGAAGGAAACGGGAATACTGGTATCCTGTTCCGATTATCATATCTTCCTGAAACTGAAGATGACCAGGCGAGAGGCGATGGATCATTATCTGGCTGTCGTTAAGGACTGTCTGGAAGAAGGTATCAGTGTACGGTGCCATCTCGAAGACATCACCAGGGCGGACATTTACGGTTTTGTCGTTCCTTTTGCAAGAGAATTGATGAAGCTGCAGGAGAGTTACGGAATACCGGTCAAGATCAGGGCGTGCGATACGATGGGTTACGGGGTCAATTATCCCGGGGCAGTCATACCGAGATCTGTACCCGGTATTATCTATGCACTTTATACACATGCCGGAGTCCCGCATGAAAACCTTGAATGGCACGGACATAATGATTTTTACAAGGCAGTATCCAATTCGACCACAGCATGGCTGTACGGCTGCTGCGGCGTTAACGCATCCCTGTTCGGAATAGGCGAACGTACGGGCAACACTCCTCTGGAAGCCATGGTATTTGAGTATGCCCAGCTGAAAGGGACACTGAACGGGATGGATACGACGGTCATAACCGAACTCGCGGAATACTATGAAGATGTGATCGGATACCATATTCCGGACAGGACTCCTTTTGTCGGCAGGAACTTTAATGTTACCCGTGCAGGTATCCACGCTGACGGGCTGTTAAAGAACGAAGAGATCTACAATATATTCGATACAGGCAAATTCCTCGACAGGCCGCCTGTTTCCGCGGTCTCCAATACTTCAGGCACAGCCGGCATCGCACTCTGGTTAAACAAGAGCTTCCGCCTCAAAGGCGATGCTATGATCAGCAAGTCCGATGAGATCGTAAGGATCATGAAAGAGGAGGTCGACAGGCAGTATGAGGCAGGCAGGGTCACTGTCATGTCTGATGACGAACTGCGTGCAATGGCGATGAAGATCAGACCTTCGATCGCGGATGGTGGAAAGTGATGAGTTCAAACGAGATTTTTGCCGGATCAGACGACAGGTATTCCCTGAGGGGAAGGGTATTTCATAAGATCCGCGATGATATCCTGGACGGGAAGTATCATGAGAACGATGAACTGAAAGAGGTAGCGATCGGCAAAGAACTGGGTGTTTCCAGAACACCGGTCAGGGAAGCGCTGCGTCAGCTGGAACTGGAAGGACTGGTCAGGATCATACCGAACAGGGGTGCCTTTGTTACCGGCATACAGGCCAAGGATGTTCATGATATTTATATGATCCGTTCTGTACTGGAAGGACTGTGTGCGCGCATAGCCGCCGAGAATATTACGGAAGAGCAGATGAACGCCCTGGAAGAGAACGTTTATCTGGCGGAATTCCATGCCGGCAGGGGGCATATGGAGCAGCTGGCTGAGTTGGACAACCAGTTCCACAGGATACTATACGAAGCCAGCAATTCCAAAATGCTGGAGCATCTACTGATCGATTACCATGAGTATGTGACGCTGATCCGCAGGAGGACGCTTTCTACTATAGAGAGGGCGAATACTTCCAATAAGGAACACAGGGCCATTATGGAAGCGATCCGGAACAGGAACGCCGACCAGGCTGAAAAGCTGGCGGATGAACATATGAAGAGTGCATATGCCAATATGGTCAAAAACGGTCTTTATGACCTGTATGATAAGCAGCCTTAAGGTCTTTAAAAGGAGGACATTACATGGAAAAGATAATGATGACAACGCCCGTTGTCGAAATGGACGGCGATGAAATGACCCGTGTGATCTGGCAGATCATAAAGGACGAGCTTATCCTGCCGTTCGTGGACCTTAAGACGGAATACTATGACCTTGGCCTCGAACACAGGGACGAGACAGATGACCAGGTCACCGTGGATGCCGCCATGGCTGCAAAAAAACTCGGGGTCGCCGTAAAATGCGCCACCATTACGCCCAACGGGGCCAGGATGGAAGAGTATAAGCTCAAAAAGCTGTATAAGTCTCCCAACGCAACGATCAGGGCACTGATGGACGGAACGGTCTTCAGGGCACCGATACTGGTGAGCGGCATCGATCCCTATGTCAGGACATGGAAGAAGCCGATCACGATGGCCAGGCATGCCTACGGCGACGTATACAAGAATTCCGAAATGAGGATCGAAGGACCCGGAAAGGCGGAGATCGTTTTTACCGATGAGAACGGGAACGAGACCAGGAATCTTATCCATGAGTTCGATGGACCGGGCATAGTCCAGGGGATCCATAACCTCGATGCTTCCATTGAAAGCTTCGCCAGGGCATGCATGACATACGCCCTGGAGCAGAAGCAGGACCTCTGGTTTTCGACGAAAGATACCATTTCAAAAGTCTATGATGACAGATTCAAGACTGTCTTTGAAAAGATCTATGAAGAGGAATTCAGGGAAAAGTTCGAGCAGAACGGGAATACGTATTTTTATACGCTGATCGACGATGCCGTGGCCAGGGTCATCCGGTCGGAAGGCGGCTTCGTCTGGGCGCTTAAGAATTATGACGGCGATGTTATGAGCGACATGATGGCGACTGCATTCGGTTCACTGGCCATGATGACATCCGTCCTGGTATCCCCGGACGGAAAATACGAATATGAAGCGGCACACGGTACCGTTCAGCGGCATTATTACAAGCATCTTAAGGGAGAAGAAACGTCCACCAATTCCGTAGCTACGATCTTTGCCTGGTCGGGAGCCTTAAGGAAGAGAGGGGAACTGGACGGGAATACCGGTCTTGTAAGCTTCGCAGACAGACTGGAAAGCGCGGTCCTGAATACAATAGCGGGAGGAGAGATGACAGGCGACCTGGCCGCCATATCGACATTGCCTTCAGTCAAAAAACTGAGCACGCTGCAGTTCATTCTCGCTGTCAGGAACAATATGGAATAAACAGTATACAGAGTAACAGTGAATGGGAAGGACCGGTCAGGCCAGTTCTTCCCATTTTTTATACAGTGTTTCGAGCCGGCCTTTGACTTCTTCATATTCCGCATTGTATATAGCCAGCTTTTCATGGTCGGAATAATTCTCCGGCAGGGACATCAGCTCTTCAAGTTCAGCGATCCGGCTTTCTGCCTTTTCGATGTCATCCTCGCATTTTTTGAGATCGGATGCTGCTTTGCGCAGTTTTGCCTGTTTTTCCTTCTGTGATCTCCAGTCTTCCTCGGCGGATGTGCCCTGGGTGAGAGCACCCGGTCCGCGGCCGGCGGCAGAAGATGCCGTTACAGACCCGGCCTCCGCGTCCGCCGCAGCGAGCTTTGCCATTTCGTCGATGTAATAGTCATAATTGCCGATATATCTGTCCGGCACTTCTTCGGAAGGATGTCCCATGAAGTCGAAGAGGCCGTTTTCATCCAGTCTGAGGATCCTGCTGGCCGTCCGGTTGATAAAATAGCGGTCGTGGGAAACGTAAAGGACTGTACCCTCAAAAGAATTCAGCGCCTGCTCCAGTATCTCCTTTGAAATGATGTCCAGGTGGTTCGTAGGTTCATCCAGAAGCAGGAAATTGGAGCCGGAAAGCATCAGCTTTGCCAGTGAAAGCCTGCCTTTTTCCCCGCCCGAAAGCGACCGGATGAGTTTGAAGACATCGTCGCCGGTAAATAGAAATGAGGCGAGGAGATTGCGGATCTCGGTATTTGTCATGTTCGGATAGACGTCGGATATCTCTTCAAAAGCGGTGTTGTCCGGTTCGAGCACTTCCTGCGCCTGGTCATAGTAACCCGTAAAAACATTCGTGCCCAGTCTGAAAAAGCCCTCATCTGCAGGAAGCATTTCATTCAGGATCTTGAGCATGGTCGTCTTTCCGGTCCCGTTCTTACCGATGAGGGCAATATGCTCGCCCCGCCTGACATCAAAAGTCACGCCGCCAAAGAGGTGGTTGCTGCCGAATGATTTAGCAAGGTTTTCCACATGCATGACGTCCCGGCCGCTCTCTATGCGCGGTACGAACGAAAGATGCATGTCGTCCCTGATCCGGAACGGTTTTTCTACGACAGTCATCTTCTGGAGCATCTTTTCACGGCTTTCCGCCCTTTTTATGGATTTTTCCCTGTTGAAGCTCTTGAGTTTCGCGATCACTTCTTCCTGGTGCTTTATCTGCTGCTGGTTATTCAGATAGGCTTTTTTCTGCTCTTCAAGGAGCGCCTTTTTCTTTTCCGCATAGGCAGAGTAATTGCCGTTGAAAAAAGTACCCTTTGTGGCATCCAGCTCGATCACGCAGTTGACGGTGCGGTCAAGGAAATATCTGTCATGGGATACGATCAGGACGGTACCTTTATAGGAAGAGATAAAAGATTCCAGGAATTTTATCGAATCTATGTCAAGGTGGTTGGTAGGTTCGTCGAGTATGATAATGTCGGGTTTCCCTATAAGGAGCTTTCCCAGCGCGACTCTTGTTTTCTGCCCGCCGGAGAGCGTGTTGACCGGTTTGTCCCATTCCTGCCTGGTAAAGCCGAGGCCGGTCAGGATGCCGCGGATCTCGGAGCGGAATGAATATCCCCCGGCGGCAGTGAAAGTATCCAGCAGGGAATGATACGCATCCATCAGGGCTGGAAGAGCACTTTCGGAAACAGTCTGCATCTTTGATTCATATGCGGCTATTTCTTCTTCCATGGACAAAAGCTGCCTGCAGGAATCCAGCAGTTCTTCCTCTACCGTATGGTCGGATGTCAGTCCCTGGTCCTGGGCAAGGTAACCCAGGGAAGTGTCCTTTGCAAATGAGACGCTTCCTTCGTCAGGCTCCGTTTCACCGGTGATGATCTTCAGCAGAGTTGTTTTCCCGGCGCCGTTTATGCCTACCAGCGCGGCCCGGTCACCCTTTTCAAGATGAAATGTGACGTCCTTTAACACCGGTACTTCGAGAAAAGATTTTGATATATGATGACAAGCAAGAATCATTGCAGCCAGTATCCTGTCCTTTCAAAGCATCAATAAATGTAGAGTATATTATTTCATCGTTTCAAGTCAATAAAACGCCGGTGTTTTGACTGCTATTTTACAATTGGATATAATCATTTAGGTATTTGGTTTAAGCAGTTAAGCGGCAGTGATCTGAGGACATGAACATGGAACGGAGCAATATACCCGCTGCCGTTGTCGGCAGGCTTCCGAGGTATTACAGGTATCTGGGAGAACTGATAGAGAACGGCGTCGGGAGGATATCCTCGGACAGGCTGTCCGAGCTTATGGGTGTGACCGCATCCCAGATCCGGCAGGATCTGAATCATTTCGGCGGATTCGGACAGCAGGGCTACGGGTACAACACCTCTTATCTATATCAGGAGATCGGGGAACTGCTCGGGTTAAATGACAGATACGATATGATCCTGATCGGCGCAGGCAATCTTGGCGAAGCCCTGGCCGCGTTCATAAACGGCAGCAGGCTGAACCAGCGTTTCATCGCAGCGTTTGATATCAATGAAGAACTGTTCGGCAGATATATCTCTGATGTGCCGGTACTGTCCATGCAGGAACTGAAGGATTTTACGCAAAAGCACAGCGTCAGTATCGCGGTGCTGGCCGTACCGGGACCGGCAGCGGCAGATGCGGCCGCGCAGCTGGCCGGGTGCCGGATCAGGGCAGTCTGGAATTTTACAAATGCCGAACTGGAGCTGCCGGAGGATATCCTGGTGGAGGATGTCCATCTGATGGACAGTATGAGGAAGCTTACATACGGTATTCATGCCAGAAATTTAAAAGGTGTGAAAGATCATGATGCAGACTGAAAAAGACTTTGAAAAGGCGGTAAGGGCATATCTTCTGGACAGTCCGGAAATGTCGGAAACAGACAGAAGGACCAGTGAAGTGATCGGGATCCCTGCGGCGGTACTCATGGAAAGAGCCGCCCTTGCGACAAGGGAAGCGATCGAGGCTGACCCGGTCTGCAGCACTGTTCCAGCAAACCGCCGTTATACCGTGATCGTTGCGGGAAGAGGAAATAACGGGGCAGACGGGCTCGCGCTTGCCAGGCTTCTGACGGATCACGGCTTTCCTGTTGCGGTGCTGATGCTCTGCGGTCCTTTGAAGGAAGGTTCACTGTGCAGGATGCAGGCTGACATACTTGAGAAATACGGAATACCGGTCAGAGAGTTCGATGATATTTCGGCCAAAGAGGAGATGCTGAAACGGCCGCTTCTTATCGTTGACGCGATCGCGGGCACCGGTCTTGACGGCGCCCTTGGCGGTGACGCCCAAAAAGCCGCCGAATGGATCGCGGCCTGCCGGGATAAAAACGCTTCAACAGTCGTCAGCATAGATATCCCTTCAGGAGTATGTGCTTCGGACGGTTCTGTAAGGGGCACGGCTGTCCGGGCGGATATCACGGTCACCTACGGGTTTTATAAAGCCGGGCATTTCCTTATGCCCGGAGGAACTTACTGCGGCCGGGTCATGCTGTACGATATAGGGATCAACGAAAGGGCATTCAAGGGCGTTCCGAAACGTTTTACCTACAGGGGGATCAGTGCGGCGCACCTTCTGCCCGCAAGACCTGTGGACGGCAATAAAGGCACTTTCGGTAAGATACTGGTTGCGGCAGGCAGCAGGCAGGTCTGCGGCGCCGCGGTATTATGCGCAAAGGCTGCCCTGAAAAGCGGAGCGGGAATGGTCAGGATCTTTACACATAAACTGAACCGTGACGCGGTATCATCCTGTCTGCCGGAAGCGCTGGCCACATATTATGATGACGAAAATGAAGCGGAAATGGAGGCTCTTCTTAAGGAAGCCGTCCGCTGGGCTGATGTGTGCGCTGCCGGGCCGGGCATTTCCGTTACGGATACGGGTAAAAAGATCCTGTCAGGGATCCTTTCGTCTTACGGGGACCTGAAAGCCATGGTCCTGGATGCGGATGCGGTACGGATCGCCGGCAACGATGACAGGATCAGGAATATGATACGCGAAGCGTCAGGGCATATTCCGCTCGTCATGACTCCGCACCTCGCCGAATACAGCGCTCTTTGCGGCCTTCAGACTGAATCCCTCAAAGACCACGGAATGCTTGTTTCATCGCTTAAGGAGCAGACCGGAAAACTGGGGTGCACCATCGTCTGCAAGGATCACAGAACGATAGTATTCGATCAGCGGGAGCCTTCATACTATATTAATACAAGCGGGAATGACGCCATGGCTACCGCGGGTTCGGGCGATGTGCTGACTGGGATCACGGCTGCCCTTTGTGCGGTCATGGGTCCGGGTTTTGATGCCGCCTGCGCGGCAGTATATCTGCACGGTCTTGCGGGAGAAAAGGCATCCCTGAAATACGGACGCGGTCTGACAGCGGGAGATATTATAGACGGAATACCGGATTTACTGGTATGATAGAAAGACGTGTTCCGGGATACTGTTCTTATTTCAGTATGGATTAGAATATGAATCAGAGTTTTGCGGATATTATCGAAGCTTATAAAAAGACCGGCGCAGATTGCGGGAATCTTTCCAGGATATGTGCCGCGATCGATCTGGATGCGCTTACAGGGAATCTTTCGAGGATCCACGGACGGCTCAGGCAGTGCGGCTGTGACGTCCCCATGACGGACGTTATCAAAGCTGACGGATACGGGCACGGTTCCGTGATGATCGCCAGGGAAACGGAAAAACTGGATTATATCAGCGCCCATGCCGTTGCGACATATGAAGAAGCCATGGATCTGCGCTCGGCAGGGATCAGAAAACCGGTCATCATACTGGGGTATACTTTCCCCTACTGTTATGATGAACTGATCATACAGGACTTCAGGCCGGCAGTATTCAGGACGGATACGCTCGCAGAACTGTCACAGTCTTCCGAAAGGACAGGGAGACCGGTCCGTATACATATCGCCGTAGACACCGGCATGAGCAGGATCGGCATAAGGCCTGATGAGAACGGCCTGGATTTCGTCAGGCAGGCGATGGAAACACCGGGGATCATTATCGAAGGGATGTTTACTCATTTCGCCCGGGCTGACGAGGAGGATACATCCGATGCCCTGAAGCAGTTTACCGCGTTCAGGACATTTGCCCGGACCGTTAAGGATGAGCTTGGCCTTGATATACCGGTGCTTCACTGTGCGAATTCCGCGGCGGCGATCAGGCTTCCTGAAACGGCGATGGATATGGTAAGATGCGGTATCATCATGTACGGGCTGTGGCCGTCGGATGAAGTGGACAGGGACCTTGTCCGTCTTGAACCTGTCATGTCCCTTCATTCGCATATCGTATATATCAAAGACGTCCCGGCGGGGACCAGGATCAGTTACGGCGGCATTTATGCCCCTGACAGACTCTCCAGGATCGCTACGGTGCCGGTAGGTTATGCGGACGGTTATTCAAGAGGTCTGACCGGGAAGGCATCGGTGCTGGTAAGGGGCAGGAGAGTCCCTGTTGTCGGCAGGATATGCATGGACCAGATGATGCTGGATGTCTCGTCCGTACCGGATGCAGCGGAAGGGGATCCTGTAACGCTCCTTGGCCGCGACGGCGGTGATGAGATCACACTGGAGGAGCTGGGCAGTCTTTCAGGCAGGTTCAATTATGAATTCGCGTGCGATGTAAACAAACGTGTTCCCAGAGTCTATATCAGGGACGGTCTGGTAACGGCGATAGAATAAGTCTTATCACGTAAAGGAGAGTAAAATGTCAGGACATTCCAAATTTGCCAATATCAAACACAAGAAAGAAAAGAACGATGCCGCGAAGGGCAAGATCTTTACGATCATCGGAAGAGAAATAGCTGTTGCAGTTAAGGAAGGCGGTCCGGATCCTGCCAACAATTTCAAACTCGCGCAGGTGATCGCGAAGGCGAAATCCAACAATATGCCCAATGACACGATCGAACGCGGCATTAAAAAGGCTGCCGGTGATGTCGGAAATATCAATTACCAGAATAATACATATGAAGGATACGGTCCTTCAGGGATCGCGATCATCGTCGAGACCCTTACCGACAACCAGAACAGGACGGCGGCCAATGTGAGGGCCGCATTTGCCAAAGGCAACGGCAACATCGGTACGCAGGGCTGTGTCTCCTTCATGTTCGATGAAAAAGGACAGATCATCATTGATAAGGAAGAAACGGACATGGCATCCGACGACCTTATGATGATCGCGCTGGATGCGGGTGCTGACGATTTCCAGGAAGAGGAAGACAGCTATGTAGTATACACGCAGCCGGATGATTTTGATGCAGTCCTTAAGAAGCTGGAGGATGAAGGCATCACTGCCGCTTCTGCGGAAGTGACCAGGATCCCGCAGAATTACGTGACCTTGAGCGACGAGCAGTCGATCAAGGAAATACGCAGGATACTGGATATCCTGGATGAAGATGATGATGTCCAGGCCGTATACCATAACTGGGATGAGCCCGAGGAATAACGGTCAGGTGGACGGACATGCTAAACCGGGCGAACCTCTGCGTTCGCCCCTGCCTCTGCCTGCAAAAAAGGAAAGGGTAAGAGACGATTTCCCGCTGCAGGGCAAAGCAGAAGATGAATTTGATATTGCCGAAGTAACCGAAAAGGATATGGAGGCTTTTGAAAAGAAGGCAACAGAGTAAGGAGGCCAAATGGTAGCTGCGCCAAAGAAACGATCTTCCGGATCAGGGTCCGGCAGAAGCCGTTCCGGTTCTGCCGGAGGTACAAGACGTACGTCAGCATCCGGGAAAAGGACCGGGTCGTCGTCATCGCGTACGGCGACCAGGACGGCAAAACCGAAAACAAGGAAGCCGGCAGCTTCCCGCAGAAATAACGACAGTTTTTCCAGAGATCTCGGTGTGATCCTACTTTTTGCCGGGATGATTTTTTTATTTCTGTCCAATTTCGGGCTGATCGGAAATGTCGGCAAATTCTTTTCCGGGATCATGTTCGGCCTGTTCGGCACCCTGGCATATATCATCCCCGTATTTATTTTTGCCCTGGTCATGTTCATTATGTTTGCCAGGGATCCGGGATTTTATCTCCGGCAGGTCATGGCGGTGATCATACTTCTGGTCCTGACCGGCACGGTCCTCGCCCTTATATACAACGGCCCCGGCATCGACACTCCGTATGACATCAGGGCACTATATGAGGAAGCGGGCAGGGAACACGCCGGAGGCGGCGTGGTATTCGGCAGTATAGCGGCAGGTTTTTACAGCCTTCTGAGGATGACGGGGACTGTATTTGTACTTATCGTACTCTTTATTATCGCAGTCCTTCTCTTTACCGGCAGTTCGCTGATGGATCTGTTTACGGCTTCAGCCGGCCAGATGCAGCGATACAGGGATGCGGCAGACAGAAGAAGGCAGCAGCGCGCGGAACGGTATGATGAGTATGTGGATGATTACGAAGAAGATGACGGTGAGTATTATGAAGATGACGGAGAATACTTTGAGGATGAGTATGACCGTGAATACGCCGGAGCTTCTCTGACAAGGCCCGTCTCCGACGCATTTGCGTCCAGGAGGGACAGAAACCGCAGGAGAACAGAAGAAAGGGAAAACGACAGAATCCTCTCCGGAAACCGGAAAGTAAGAGGGGTACACCTGCAGACGATACTGCCGCCGGAAGAAACTTTAACTGCGGGGGAAGAGATGCCCGCTGCGGAAGAAGAATACTATCAGGATCAGTATGCGCAGGATGAAGCAGCTGCAGGATCCCCCGAAGCCGGGCTCTATGAGAGCAATCATCTGCATGAGATCCTGCCTTCGGAGGATGATAGAACATACAGCCGCCCGGAAAGAAGACCGGCTGCCGGAATACAGGAAATATATGCGGAGGATACGGATACGCAGGAAACGGGCGATACCGTCCTTACGCCTGCCACTGAGATCGTGATACACAGGGGCGAGTCTTTGGAAACGGTCACCCCGTACGAAGAAGACGTCCCTTCAGGTGAAGCGGCATGGAACGGCGGCAGTGAGAAAAAGGCTGCGGAAACGGAAGGCTTTACATTTGTCACACCGGAAACGCACAGTATGGCCAAAGCGCCGGAAGAGGCACAGGTATTTGCTCAAACGGCGCAGAAAGCATCGACAGCACCGACAGCACCGACAGTACCGGAAAAGGATACTGTCCGGGATGCGGGGCCTGATGCGGATGCGGCTGACATAACCGTGCACAGAGACAGAGGTACGGATAAAACGGAAGCGCCCGGAACGGGTCCGTCTGCCGTACAGGCCGGTCCGGCCGGGGGAACATCCGTGCAGCCGAAAAAGCAGAGAGCTCCTTATGTATTTCCGCCGATGGATCTTTTGAAACGCGGGAAAAGAAGGAGCGATGCCGATACGGACAGAGAGCTGAAAGAAACCGCGCTGCAGCTGGAGGAGACTCTGCGGACTTTCGGCGTAAATGTAACGATAACGGATATTTCACAGGGACCTGCGGTCACCCGTTATGAGCTTCTGCCGGAACAGGGCGTTAAGGTAAGCAGGATCCTTTCCCTGCAGGATGATATCAAGATGCACCTGGCAGCTACCGACATCAGGATCGAAGCGCCGATCCCCGGCAAAGCCGCCATAGGCATCGAAGTGCCCAATAAAGAGAATTCTGTCGTTTCACTCAGGGATGTAATTGAGACGCCTGAATACCAGAACTTCAAGGGGAAGCTCGCTTTCCCCGTCGGCAAGGACATCGCCGGCCAGCCGGTGGTCTTCGATATTGCAAAAATGCCGCACGTCCTGATCGCGGGCGCCACCGGTTCGGGCAAATCGGTCTGCATCAATACGATCATTATGGGGCTTTTGTATAAAACGACACCGGAAGAGTGCAAACTTATCATGATCGACCCCAAGATCGTTGAACTCTCTGTTTATAACGGGATCCCGCATCTGATGATCCCTGTCGTTACTGATCCCAAAAAGGCGGCTGCCGCCCTGGCCTGGGCTGTGGCCGAGATGACTGAGCGCTACGGAAAGTTCGCGGCCGCGAAAGTCCGTGACCTGAAGGGATATAATGAAAAAATGCTGCAGTTGAAAGAGAGCGGTGAAGATCCGGAAGCGAGGCCGATCCCCCAGCTGGTGATCATCGTCGATGAGCTTGCAGACCTGATGATGGTATCGGCGAACGAAGTGGAAGAAGCGATCTGCCGTCTGGCACAGCTGGCCAGGGCTGCAGGTATCCATCTGATCATCGCGACGCAGAGACCGTCGGTCGACGTTATCACGGGTCTGATCAAGGCGAATATGCCCAGCCGCGTGGCTTTTGCCGTCTCAAGCGGTGTTGATTCCAGGACGATCCTGGATATGGTAGGAGCGGAAAAACTCCTCGGGAAAGGGGACATGCTGTTTTATCCCCAGGGCTATCCAAAACCGGCCAGGGTACAGGGTGCTTTCGTTTCGGATGATGAAGTAGGCGAAGTCGTCAGCTACATCCGTGACCATAACCAGCAGTACGAAGCGGATGAAGATATCGACAGCAGGATAGACAGCATTACGAGGAACGGACAGAGCATCTCCGCCCAGGGCCAGGGACAGGGGGCATCAGATAACGATGAACTCTTTGCCGAGGCCGGAAAGTTCATCATCGAAAAGCAGAAGGCTTCTATCGGACTTCTGCAGAGGGCGTTCAAGATCGGTTTCAACAGGGCGGCGAGGATAATGGACCAGCTGGCGGAGGCTGGGGTGGTCAGTGAAGAAGAAGGCACAAAAGCCAGGACGATACTGATGGATATGGTACAGTTCAACCAGTATCTCGAAGAACAATAGGAGGAATAATGAAACTGATAGACGGAAAAGCCATATCAAAGGCTGTCAGGGAAGAACTGAGGGAAACTGTCAGCGACCTTAAGAGCAGAGGAATAGAGATCACGCTTGCGGTCGTTCTCGCCGGAGACGACCAGGCAAGCAAGGTCTATGTCAGGAATAAAAAGAACGCCTGTGAAGAAGTCGGCATACGCTCGCTGGAGATCCTGCTGCCTGCAGATGTAACGATGGAAGAACTGATCGCGAAGATCGACGAACTCAACAGCGATCCGGATGTGAACGGGATACTGGTCCAGCTTCCGCTGCCAGACCACCTGGATGAATCGGCCGTTATCAGACGGATCTCCCCGCTCAAGGATGTAGACGGTTTTCATCCTGAAAACGTCGGCGCGCTGAGCATAGGACTCCCCGGCTTTGTATCCTGTACACCTGCAGGCATCATCGAACTATTAAAACGCAGCGGTATCGAGGCGGAAGGAAAACGCTGTGTCGTCGTCGGCAGGAGCAATATTGTCGGCAAACCCATGGCGATCCTGATGCTGAGGGAAAATGCGACTGTGACCGTGGCACACTCAAGAACGAAGGATCTTGCCTCTGTAACTTCCGAGGCGGATATCCTTATTACGGCTGTGGGCAAAGCAAAGATGTTCGGCCCTGAGTATATCAAGGACGGGGCTGTGGTCATCGACTGCGGCATGAACAGGGATGAAAACGGGAAACTCTGCGGCGATGTCGACTTTGCCGCATGCTGCGATAAGACGTCCTTTATAACGCCTGTGCCGGGCGGGGTCGGTCCCATGACGGTCACCATGCTTATGAAGAACTGTATCGATTCTGTCAGAATCCAGAACAGGATCTGACGGTATTCGGGAGAGTGTTATCGTGAAGTGTCCGAATTGCGGCAGAGAGATCCCGGAAGGCGGGCTGATCTGTGAGAACTGTGCGCAGGAGATCCACATCGTCCCTGTGTACGATACCAGAGTGGAAGATACGATCAGCGAGACCATGAGCGCCATCAAGGATGAGATGGAGAGCGAAGCGGCAGATGCCGCGAAAGATCAGGGGGATAAGACCGGCAAAAACGGCAAAGGCCTGACACTGCGCGGAAGCAGGAAGGCCACAGGCATCACCCTGGCAGCGCTCCTGGCGGTGCTTGTGATCGCCTTTGCTTTTTATTACAGAAGTACCCGGAGCCCGTCACATTATTACGGGCTGGCTTACGATGCGATCGAGGCCGGTGATTATGATAAGGCGGCAGAGCTGTTGGAGACAGGGCTTTCGATGTCCGATGAACATGACCACCGTCTTATGCTCACTCTTGCCGAATGCCTTCAAAAATCAGGAGATACCGAAGCTGCGATCGAAACTGCCCGCGAGATCATAGAAGACCGGGATACAGACAGCGAAGACCTGATGAATGCATACGGCCGGCTGCTTTCCTGTTATTCCTTCCTGGAGGATTATGAAAGCGCGGCTTCGCTCATGGATGCGTGTACGGATAAGAGGGTGCGGCTCGCCTACCAGGAGTTCATGACACCTTCCGTGAAGGTGGACCCGGAATCAGGCGCGTATGAAGGGCGGGTCTATCTGACTGCAGAAGGCTCCGAGTCGGCTGTGATCTATTACACCCTGGACAATTCCACGCCGGATACGGGTTCGGATATTTATACCGGTCCTGTATCTTTGACGAACGGGAATTATAAGCTGGCATTTATGGCTGTCAATCCATACGGGATCAGCAGCCCCATCATCCGCAGGAATTATGACATCCATCTCGAGATACCCGGCAAGGCGGAAGTGATCACCCCTTCCGGGACATATACGGAACAGACCATGATAGAGGCTGTCGTACCGGAGGAAGGGACGCTGTATTATACGACCGACGGCAGTACGCCGACGATCGAATCAAAGGTATATACGGAACCTGTCCCAATGCCGGAGGGAACGTCCAATTTCTGCTTTGCCATCATAAGTGACGCAGGCGCCGCGGGCGAGATCACCGAAGTGCATTACAACCTGTCGGTGATCAGGTCGCTTTCCCATAACGAAGGCGTGAACTGTATCCTGAATGTAATGATCCAGCGGGGACAGACAGTGGATATGTCCGGGACCATTGCGGAAGGCAATGCCAGGTTCACGTACGTATATGCCGCGGACAGTTCCTTTGAAGGGTACGGGTCTTTCTATCTGTATTATGAATTCCTGACGGACGTGGAAGGCAATTCCGTACAGACAGGAAGATGTTTTGCCGTACAGGTCCCTTCAGGGGCGGTATTTCTGTATGATCCGTCGGCAGAAGGAGCGGCAGGGCTCCTGCGTCTGTAATGATCATGATATTTATTCCGGTTTTGCCGGTATGCGTGATATAATAACCCGAACAACAGGTCGGATCAGCTTTTGGTCTGTGTTTTATTCAACCGGAGGAACAGAGAATGTTCAATATAGTGCATAAGGAAATGCTTTCATCCAATATCGTCCTTTTTGATGTTGAGGCTCCGCTGGTGGCTAAAAATGCCCTTCCGGGGCAGTTTTTGATCGTAAGGGCCGATGAACGGGGTGAACGGATACCGCTTACTATCTGCGATAATGATCCCGTAAAGGGAACGGTCACGCTGGTCATCCAGACGGTCGGTGCAGAAACGCAGAGAATGGCCGATAAACTGAACGAAGGCGACTGTTTTGCCGATATTGCAGGTCCTTTGGGCAATCCTTCCGAACTGACGGATATGGATGAGGAAGAGCTGAAAAGCAAAAAGATCCTTTTCATTGCCGGCGGCCTGGGTACGGCACCGGTATATGCGCAGCTGAAGTGGCTGGCCGGCAAAGGTGTGATGGCTGACTGCATCCAGGGCGCAAGGACAAAGGATATCCTGATCCTGGTTGATGAGATGAAGGCTGTCTGCGGAAATCTGTACCTTGCGACCGACGACGGTTCGGAAGGCATTCACGGCAATGTAACGACCGCCCTCCAAAAACTCTGGGATGAAGGAAAACGCTATGACCTGTGTATCGTTATCGGGCCCATGATCATGATGAAGTTCGCCTGTATCCTTACGAAGGAACTGGGGATCAGGACGATCGTGAGCATGAATACTATCATGGTCGACGGTACCGGCATGTGCGGGGCCTGCAGGCTGCTGGTCGACGGCAAGGTCCGTTTCGCCTGTGTCGACGGTCCTGAATTTGACGGTCATCTCGTTGATTTTGATTCTGCCCTTCAAAGGGCCAGGCTCTATGCCACACAGGAAGGACGGCTCCTTCTGAAGTACAGGGAAGGAGAATCACATCACGGCGGCTGCGGCGTGTGCAAAGACTAAAGGACACGCTGTACGGATAATTCAAACCGGTCTACGGAACAGACTAAATGAAGAGGAGCTTGAAATGGCTGCAGATATGATGAAAAAGATCCCGGTCAGAGAGCAGGAGGCATCACTCAGGGCGCATAACTTTAAAGAAGTATGTCTTGGATACAATAAGGAAGAAGCTGAAAATGAAGCGGCGCGCTGCCTTAACTGCAAGAAGCCCGGCTGTGTGGAAGGATGTCCTGTATCGATCGATATTCCGGGATTCATAAGCAGGATCAAAGAAGATGATATAGAAGGCGCCTATAAAGTGCTTTCATCAGCGTCGGCGCTGCCGGCAGTCTGCGGCAGGGTATGTCCACAGGAGACCCAGTGTGAAGGACGCTGTATACGGGGCATCAAAGGGGAAGCCGTATCGATCGGCAAACTT
The DNA here is from genome assembly GCA_017474455.1 of Lachnospiraceae bacterium. Taxonomy (GTDB): domain Bacteria; phylum Bacillota; class Clostridia; order Lachnospirales; family Lachnospiraceae; genus CAG-791. Next base: position 210,508 of record JAFVHP010000034.1, on the reverse strand, counting down.
GAAAGATATGCCGCGGACCGGGCCAGGGAACTGGGACTCAAACCGGTCAGGGAAAATGAGGAAAACGGGATCAGGGTGGCCGTGATCGGTTCCGGCCCCGCCGGGCTTACCTGTGCCGGTGATCTTGCCAGAATGGGATATGACGTGACTGTATATGAAGCGCTGCATAAAGCCGGCGGCGTCCTTGTTTACGGAATACCGGAATTCAGGCTGCCCAAAGAAGAAGTTGTGGAAAAAGAGATCGAAAATGTCAAGGCGCTCGGAGTCAGGATAATCACCGACTGTATCATAGGACGGACGATGACGGTCGACGATCTTATGGACAGGGAAGGGTATGAAGCGGTCTTCATCGGTACTGGTGCAGGACTGCCACGTTTCATGGGCATTCCCGGTGAACAGGCGCTGGGTGTTTTCTCGGCAAATGAATATCTGACCAGGACCAATCTTATGCAGGCATATGACATTGATTCCAGAACGCCCATCATGGTCGGCCGTTCCGCTGTCGTGGTCGGCGGAGGCAATGTTGCTATGGATGCCGCAAGGTGTGCATTGAGACTGGGATCGGATGTACATATCGTATACAGGAGAAGTGAAGCGGAACTTCCCGCAAGAGCGGAAGAAGTGCACCATGCCAAAGAAGAAGGCATCATTTTCGATCTCCTTACCAACCCCGTCGAGATCCATACGGACGAGAACGGATGGGTCAGCGGGATCACCTGCATCCGCATGGAACTGGGCGAACCTGATGCTTCAGGCCGCAGAAGCCCGGTCGAGATACCGGGGAGCGAATTCAGGATCGACTGCGACATGGTCATTATGGCGCTCGGCACCAGTCCCAATCCGCTTATCAAACAGACGACTAAGGGGCTTGAAGTCAACAGGCGCGGCGGCATCATCATATCCGAAGATGACGCACAGACATCAAGAGACGGGGTATTCGCTGGCGGAGATGCCGTCACAGGGGCGGCTACGGTCATTCTGGCCATGGGAGCCGGCAAGGCGGCAGCCAGAGGTATCGATGAATACCTGAAGAACAAACATAAGAACGACTGAAGGCACAGGCTGATATTATCATGACTATGACCAAACAGCTTTCCTTTCCGGTTTCTGTCCTGAAAGAACTATTCGGCGAAAATGACGCTTACATCAAAAAGATAGAGAATGACCTGAATGTTGCCGTTGTACTGCGGGGCGCGGACCTTAAGATCACCGGGGAAGAAGAAAATGTTGAAGAAGCCGGACAGATCATTACGCGTCTTTCGGAAGTCTCACTTGGCGGAGGGGATATCGAGGAACAGAAAGTGGATTACGCTATTGAGATGAGGAATGAGATGGCAGACGGGGATCTGGCCATGATCGACCAGGATATAATCTGCCATACAGTCAACGGGAAACCGATCAAGCCCAAAACGATCGGACAGAAAAAGTATATAGATGCTATCCGGAAAAACCTGATCGTGTTCGCCAACGGACCCGCAGGTACCGGTAAGACATATCTGGCAATGGCTATGGCTATCACCGCCTTCCAGAAAAAAGAGGTCGAACGTATCGTCATGACCAGGCCAGCGATCGAAGCAGGAGAAAAACTCGGCTTTCTGCCCGGCGATCTCCAGAGCAAGGTCGATCCGTATCTCAGGCCTCTTTACGATGCGCTCTATCAGATCATGGGACCCGAGAATTTTATAAGGAATCAGGAAAAAGGACTGATAGAAGTCGCGCCCCTTGCCTATATGAGAGGCAGGACGCTAGACAATTCCTTCATTATCCTGGATGAAGCACAGAACACGACGCCTGAACAGATGAAAATGTTTCTGACCAGGTTCGGCTTCGGATCCCATGCGATCATTACCGGGGATACCACGCAGAAGGACCTGTCCCCGGGCACCGTTTCAGGACTGGATGTGGCTGAAAAAGTACTGAAAAAGATCGACGGGATAGCGTTCATGAAGCTTTCCGCCCACGACGTGGTAAGACATCCGCTGGTTCAGAAGATCGTTAAGGCATATGAAGACTATGATCAAAGTCGTCTTGAACACAGAAATAGGGCCAGGAGAAGGCCGTAATTTCCACAGGGAATACGGTTTTTCACCCAGAATACTGGCCAGACAGGTCATAAGGCAGGTGCTTTTGAGCGAAGGCTGCCCGTATGATGTATGCGCGGACCTGATCCTGACCGGCCCGGAAGAAATACGGGAACTGAATAGGGATTTCCGGGGAATAGACAATGAAACGGATGTGCTTTCGTTTCCGAATATCGGTTTTGCCCGGCCTTCGGAATTTGATGGCATAGACCGTGAGGACCCGGAACTGTTCGATCCGGATACCGGCCTTTTGTGCATCGGTTCAATCGTATTGAATGCAGGCCGTGTTGTTGCCCAGGCCGCAGAGTACGGTCATTCAGTTAAAAGGGAATATGCATTTCTTGTTGCGCATTCAGCCCTGCATCTTCTCGGTTATGATCATGAGACACCGGATGAAGCCGCTCTGATGGAGAAGAAACAGGACGATATACTGAATGCGATGGGGATAACCAGATGTCAAGATCTGTGAAGACGGATCCGTCCGTTTTGTCAGTCATGCTGGCAGCGGCGGCCTTATCATTTATGATGATCCTGATAACAGGCAGTATAAATGTTGCAGGTGCAGCTTTCTTTGCGCCTGCAATTTCTGTTTATGTTATCTGTTTTGCGGTTTTTACGGCAGGACTTAAGCCCACGATCGTCCGGACCGCGTCTGTGAGACTGGAACACGGACACGGCAGGGACGCGCTCCTGTATTTACGGTACAGTTTCAGGATCAGTGCGGCCATATCTGTCGCCGCCGCCGTCATTCTTGCCGTTGTGTCCTTTCCGGTCTGCAGCATCCTGTCCCTTCAGGATAACGCCTACCTGGCTTTCCTTATGATCACGCCGTCCGTACCCGCACTGTGTATGATCAGTATCCTCAGCGCTTACTTCGAATGCGCGGGACTTAAGCTGATCGGGATAGCAGCCAATATCGCGCTGGGGCTTCTGGGACTGATACTGGCGCTTATAGCGGGGACCAGGATACGGGTGTACGGTGACAGGATCGCGGATCTGTTGAGGAGCGAGAGTTACGGCTCGCTGTACGGAGCAGCCGGTGCCGCAGCCGGCCTCTCAGCTGCTTCTCTGATCGTGATGCTGATCCTGATCGTCATCTATTTCCTTTTGCGAGGAACGATCACGGAGAATATCCTGAAAGAAAGCATACAGACTAGTGCTGACAACCGCAGGGAACTGCTCAGGCTCTCGCAGACAGCACCGCTGTATGACGCACTGTACTATGTCCTGCTGCTTCTTGCGATTCCTGCCGCACTGCTGCTCCTTAACGTGTTTACTAAAGCTGCCGGCAGCGATACCGGTACTGCGGTCAGGACGGCCGGCATTCTTTTCGGCAGGATACTGCCTGTACTGTTCATTGCCGGCAGTTTATGCGTCAGCCTGTTTTCCGGCATGCTGGCCGGCTTAAGAAATGCGGTGGAAAGAGAAGACAGAAGGACCATACCGCAGAGGTCAGCCCTCCTGATGCGGATCATGGTCTATCTGCTGATACCAGCGGCGGTGTATGTGTTTTCCGCAGCCGTGCCGCTTACGGCGCTGCCGGGGCAGACTGAAGAGACTGCCGGCACCCTGATAGATTCAGCATTGCTCTTAAGGCTCCTTTGCGCAGGACTTATATTCCATGTCCTGTCCTTTGCCATATCCTCAACAGGGCTCAGGAGTACCCGCCCCGGGCTGTTCCTTTTCCCGCCCGGCTGCGCCCTTGTCATACAGGCGCTGGTATCTTTCGCGGGCAGAGAAAAAGGCGATAGCCTGTCCGCATGGATATGTGCGGCGATAACAGTCTCCGGAATATGTTCTTTTATAATCGCATGTATCGTATGGCGGATCACGACTGGAAGGGGTTTTCCCGCGCGTACCTCGCCGGCTGTCAGGGTCATACTGACCGGAAAGGTCGTGGTCTGTGCAGTGGCGGGCGGAGCAGTGTCGCTGATCATTTCCCATTTTATGTACAGCAGTGCCGGAGCGGTGATCACTATCATTGTTTCGCTGGTACTGTTCCTTATCGTTTTTAATATTGCTGCTGTGATCACGGGTGCGGCCGATATAAAGATCATGAAAAGGATCCCCGGAGGCCTGGCTGTCATTGCGCTGGCAGCAAGATTCACGGACTGAGATATGGACAGATTTGATATTGTTATAATCGGAGCGGGCCCCGCGGGATGCATGTCGGCTCTGGCCGCATACGGAACACCGGTCAGGGGACGGCGGCCTGACATATGTCTCATCGAAGCTTCCGGAATGATCGGAAGAAAGATCTACAGTACCGGCAACGGCCGCTGCAACCTGGCCAACAGAAGGCTTTCGCTGCAGTCCTATATGGTCGACGGGGCCGCTCCGGATAACAGGTTTATGGCTCTGTTCTCTGAAAGGAACGCGGACTGGCTTTTAGAGACACTGCGCAGCCGGGGGTTCCATACGCATGACCGGGACGGTCTTGTATATCCCGTAAGCGATCAGGCTTCGGCCCTGGCCGCTTTTTTTGAACGGGAGCTCGCCCGGACAGACATCCGAGTCATGACAGGTGTCCGTGTCACAGATTTTGGCCTTTCGGAAGATCCGGACAGGACCGGACGGTTTACGGTAAGGACCGGGGCGGGGGAATATGGCGCAGAAAGACTGATCATATGCTGCGGCGGTATGGCGGCCCCGGAACTGGGAGGCACCGATGACGGCATAAGAATGATGGCCGGTGCCGGTCATGGGATCCATGACCCGTATCCTGCACTGGTTCCCCTTTTATGCGATGACCCGCGGCTCAAAATTGTGAAGGGGGTCAGGTGTACAGCCGGTATCGTACTGTATGACGGGATAAACGGTCTTCCCGTATGCAGCGATACTGGGGAACTGCAGCTTTTGCAGGATTCTCTCTCAGGGATACCGGTATTCCAGCTTTCCGCTGCGGCAGGGCTCCTTTTGAAAAACAGCCGGAAGCCGTATGTTATTGTTGATTTTCTGCCGGGAAGAGACAGCGGTTTCCTGAATGATGAGTTCGAATTAAGACGCCGGATGCCTGACGACCTGACTCTTGGCGCAGTACTGCTCGGACTGGTCAATGACAAAGTTCTCCGCATGGTCCTGGCTGATGAAGGGCTGCAGCCGGAGATGAAAAAGCGCAGGATAACGGATGATACGCTGAAGAATATCCTGAACAGGATGAAAGCCGTTCGGTTTGTGATCTTTGGCAGTGCGGGATTTGAGAGGGCACAGCTGATGGCGGGCGGTGTCCCGATGAAAGAACTGAATGAAGATATGTCCTCCCGTATCGTACCCGGACTGTATGCGGCGGGGGAATTATGCGACGTAAACGGCCTCTGCGGCGGTTACAATCTGCAGTGGGCCATGATCTCGGGGGCTGTCGCAGGTGAGAGTGCGGCGAGATCCCTGCCCGGCGACATTTGACGGTCGGTAAAGAATGATTACGATACACCAGCTGAAACTTCCATGCGGATGCGGTCCGGAAGCAGTCAGGACAAAGGCTGCGGCCAGACTTGGCATAAAGCCGGACGCGGATTTCGATCTGAGGATCCTCCGTCATTCGGTCGACGCGAGAAAAAAACCGGACCTGTATGATGTATATACGGTCTCTGTTTCCGGGCCGGCAGTAAACGCGCTCAGCCGGAAGGTGATGCAGGATCCTGACATAAAGGCCGGGGAGGAAAAGCGATACAATGTCCCCCCGGGCGGCACAGGTGTCATGCGGCACAGGCCGCTGATCATCGGAGCGGGGCCTGCCGGGCTTTTCTGTGCGCTGATCCTGTCCATGAACGGATACAGGCCTGTTGTTATTGAACGCGGGAAGAAGGTGGAGGAGAGAGTAAAAGACGTTGAATACTCTTTCCTGACCGGAAGAGTAAGCGCCTCCTCCAATGTCCAGTTCGGTGAAGGCGGCGCCGGGACGTTCTCCGACGGGAAACTGACGACCGGGGTCAGCGATCCTGAAGGCAGGGCGGGATTCATTCTGGACTGTTTTGTAAAGCACGGCGCACCGGATGACATACTGTATGAAGCATATCCGCATATCGGCACGGACAGATTAAGAAGCGTCCTGGTCGGCCTGCGCAGGACGTTGTCTGAATACGGGTGCGAATTCCATTTTGAAACAAAGCTCAGCAGTCTTAAGATGAACGGAGGCCGGATCTGCGGCGCCGGTTTTGACGGGCTCGACGATATGCCGGCGGACGTTGTTGTTCTGGCGCCTGGTCACAGTGCCCGGGACACATTTATGTATCTGAAGGACATTGGCATACCCATGGCGGCGAAAGATTTTGCGGTCGGGTTAAGGGTCGTGCATGAGCAGTCACTGATCGACCGCAGCCAGTACGGTACAGACGATACCGAAAAAATGAGAAAGCTCGGCCTGAAGCCGGCTTCCTATAAACTGACATACAGATGCGGGTCAGGCAGAGGAGCTTATACTTTCTGCATGTGTCCCGGAGGTTATGTCGTCAATGCTGCTTCAATGCCGGATACAGCTGTCGTCAACGGCATGAGCGAATACGCGAGGGATTCAGGCGCGGCTAACAGTGCGGTAGTAATGACGGTCTCCGGTGCGGATTTCGGGACAGACAGCATCCTGTCCGGTATGCTGTTCCAGCAGAGGCTGGAGGAAAAGGCATTTCTGCTGGGAAACAGTGCGATACCTGTATCCGATCTCGGCGCTTTCATGAGCGGAAAAGAACCGTTGTTTACCGAACGGACGAGGCAGCTTCAAAAGAGTATTAAAGGCGTCAGCAGGGAGGCTGTGCTTTCCCGGCTGTACGGTGAGAGACTGAATGCCGATTTTGCGGAAGCCATGAAGGGCTTCGGGAAAAAGATCAGAGGGTTCGACAGCAGTGAGACACTGCTTGCGGGGCCGGAGAGCCGGACGTCTTCCCCGGTCAGGATCCTGAGGGATGAGTATTTTGAATCTCAGGTCAAAGGCCTTTTCCCCTGCGGTGAAGGCGCAGGATACGCGGGTGGCATAATGTCGGCAGCGATGGATGGTATGAAGGTGGCGGAAGAGATCATCAGACGGTTTTCCCCGCCGTGTGAAGTATGATCAGTCGCTTTTTTACGGGACTTGGAAGGAGAAATGGATCATGAGCGATTACAGGGATGAAATAGTAAAGATCTGCCGCGCCGCTGCTGCCGTCAGGGGAGACTGCCTGCTGCTGGATGAAAGTTCACGTGTAAAGATCCTTGAGGAAGCGGCAGGGGCACTGGTCAGCAATGCCAAAGTGATACTCGCGGCAAATGAAAAAGATGTTTCAAAAGCCAGAAGTGCCGGGATGAAGGAAGGCCTTCTGGACAGGCTGTATCTGGATGAAAAAAGGATCGGACAGATCGCGGAAGGCATGCGCCAGGTGGCTTCTCTTCCCGATCCTCTCGGACAGGTGCTGGATGACTATACAAGACCAAATGGGATGAGGATCAGAAAGATCAGTGTGCCCATGGGGGTCATCGGGATCATATATGAATCCAGACCCAATGTAACGGCGGATGCATTTGCACTCTGCTTTAAATCGGGAAACGTCTCTATCCTGAAGGGCGGAAGCGATGCGATCTATACCAATATGGCGATCGTGGACACCATCCGCGGCGTGCTGGAAGAAAACAGTGTTTCTCCCGATATCCTCCAGCTGATACCGATCACGGACAGGAGTGCCGCCGCCCTTTTCATGACGATGAGGGAATATGTCGATCTGCTTATCCCCAGAGGAGGGGCTTCCCTTATCGCCAGTGTCGTGGAGAACAGCAGGATTCCGGTCATCGAGACCGGCGTCGGCAACTGCCATGTGTATGTGGATTCGGATGCCGACCTGAAAATGGCAAAGGAGATCCTGATCAATGCCAAGACCTCAAGGGTAGGGGTGTGCAATGCGGCGGAATCCCTGGTCCTGCATAAGGATATTGCAGACAGCTTCCTGCCTGTACTTGCCGATATCGCCTGTGAGTATTCCATAGAACTGCGCGCAGATGAAAGGTCCCTTCCGTTCCTTAAAGGTGCTGTTCCGGCATCCGAGGAGGATTTTGCGGCGGAATACCTTGATCTGATACTGTCCGTGAAGGTCGTGGATACACTGGATGACGCCATCAGTCATATAAACCGCTACCATACCGGCCATTCCGACTGCATCGTTACGGAAAATGCGAAAAATGCGCAGAGATTCCTGACGGAGATAGATTCCGCCTGCGTCTATCATAACGTATCCACCAGGTTTACCGACGGCTTCGAATTCGGTTTCGGCGCGGAGATAGGCATCAGCACCCAGAAGCTCCATGCCCGCGGCCCCATGGGACTCAAGGAACTCACCTCCTATAAGTATGAGGTCACCGGCACAGGCCAGGTCCGTTAACAAACATTTTTTATTGTGATAAACTCTTGAAGTATGCACTGACAAATATTGGACCGGAGGGACCGTAAGGCTATGCCCCGTAAAAAAAACACAGATCAGGAAACGGACAGATATGTGGCTTATGTATCGAGCTATACTTCTGCCGGAGATGATGATTTCGGGATCCGTATCTATGATGTGGATATGGAAGCCGGAAGATTCTATGAAAAAGACAAGGTAAAGATCAGTAATTCTTCTTATATCTCTATTTCACATAACCGCAGATTCCTGTATTCGATCACCGATCTCGGCGTCGAATCCTACAGGATACTGGAAGACGGATCGCTGGAAGTCATGAATACGGCTTCGATCAACGGCATGCGAGGTTCCTATCTGTCGACCGATTACACGGACAGATGGCTGTTCGTATCCGGCTATCATGACGGTAAGATCACGGTCCTTTCACTCAATGAGGACGGCTCGATAGGGCGCATCACCGACGAGGTCTTCCATAAAGGACTGGGCAGCATAGCGGACAGAAATTTCAGACCCCATGTCCAGTGTGTCAAGATGACCAGGGATAACCGCTTCCTGTGTGCGGCGGATCTGGGCCTGGACCATATCAATGTTTATGAACTGGATCCGGTGAACGGCCGCCTACACCAGACCGATGTTATCCGCAGCGAACTGGAAGCCGCCCCCAGGCATATCAAGTTTTCAAAAAACGGCAGGTTCCTCTATGTAGTCAATGAACAGAAGAATACGGTCGACGTCTTTTCCTATACACTGGAAAAAGACGACCCCGAGTTTGAACGGATACAGACAGTGCCCACAGTCAATGACTATCATGCGAGCGGTACGGCTTCGAGCGCTCTGAATCTGTCATTCGACTTTAAATACCTGATCAGTTCCAACGCGGGGGATAATTCCGTCATCATATACCGGATCGATGAAAAAACTGGGCTTCTGACGAAGGTGCTCTGCCTGCCTGTAAGCGGGGATTATCCAAAGGATGCCGCGCTGTTCCCGGACAACAGACACCTTGTTTCGCTGAATCATGAATCCAATACGATGACGTTTTTTAAAGTGGATCTGGATAAAGGGCTTCTGATCATGAACGGGAAGGAATTGAAGGTGGACAGGCCCAACTGCGTCATATTCCATAAACTTGCGGCAGGAAAGGAATGACTTACAATGGCAGGTTCGGTTTTCGGCAGTATTCTTAAAGTAACGACTTTCGGAGAGTCACACGGCGCCGCGACAGGCGCCGTTTTAGACGGATGCCCGGCAGGTGTCCAGCTCTGTGAAGGCGATATCCAGCGCTATCTGGACCGAAGAAAGCCGGGGGCAAGTCCTGTCGCGACCGCTCGGAAAGAATCGGATACCGTTGAGATCCTGTCCGGTGTATTTGACGGAAAGACCAGCGGCACTCCCATAGCGCTTATCATCAGGAACAGCGACCAGCATTCCGCCGATTATGACAGCCTGAAAGATGTTTACAGGCCGGGGCATGCGGATTTTACCTTTGACAGGAAATACGGTATCCGGGACCACAGGGGAGGAGGGCGTTCCTCCGGCAGAGAGACGGCCGCAAGGGTCGCTGCCGGTGCGGTCGCGGCCAAAGTCCTTTCCGAACTGGGCATCACCGTCACCGCATATACAAAAGCAATAGGGCCGGTAGAGGCGGATACTTCCCGGATCGATCCCGATGTCATCCGAAAGCTCCCGACAGCGATGCCGGATCCCTCGGCGGATGAAAAAGCCCTCCTTTACCTGAAAGGGATAAGGGAAAAAGGGGATTCCGCCGGCGGCGTCATAGAAGTGATCGTAAGCGGGCTCCCCGCAGGAGTCGGAGAACCTGTCTTTGATAAACTGGATGCCAGGCTGAGTGCCGCGTTCATGTCGATCGGCGCTGTGAAGGCGGTTGAGATAGGGGACGGCTTCAGAGTCAGCGGGGCCTTGGGATCGGAGAATAACGACGGTTTTTATGCAGACGCTGACGGGAATGTTAAAAAGCTTTCTAATCATGCCGGCGGTATCCTCGGCGGTATCTCGGACGGTACCGAGGTGAGGGCGAGACTGTATGTCAAACCCACCCCTTCGATTGCTGTGGAGCAGCACACTGTCCGTACAGACGGTGTGGAGACCGGGATCACGGTCGGCGGCAGGCATGACCCCGTGATCGTACCGCGGGCCGTCGTAGTCGCCGAGACGATGGCAGCCCTTACCATACTGGACCTGATGCTGGTGAATATGGGCAGCAGGCTTGAATATCTGAAGAAGATCTACGGGTCAGACAGGACATAGAGAGGTAAAAATGTATCAGCTGTTAAAAACGGAAGGCAGGGCTAAAAGAGGCAGACTGACGACGGTCCACGGCGTGATCGAAACACCTGTTTTCATGAACGTCGCGACTGCGGCGGCGATCAAGGGCGGACTTGGTGCGGATGACCTGATGGAGATCAGGACGCAGGTCGCGCTCTGCAACACTTATCATCTTCACGTCAGGCCGGGAGATGAAATCGTCAGGAAACTGGGCGGGCTTCATTCCTTTATGAAATGGGACAGACCCATCCTTACGGATTCCGGCGGATTCCAGGTGTTTTCCCTGGCTGATCTCAGGAAGATAAAGGAAGAGGGAGTGACGTTCAAATCCCATGTTGACGGCGCGCGCATCTTCATGGGACCGGAAGAGAGCATGCAGATCCAGTCGAATCTCGCCTCAACGATCGCCATGGCATTTGATGAATGCCCGTCCAGCGTAGCGGAGTATGAATATGTAAAGGCATCGGTCGAGAGGACCACAAGGTGGCTGATCCGCTGCAGGAACAAGATGGCCGAGCTGAATGCAAGAGAAGACACCATCAATAAGGCACAGCTTCTGTTCGGCATCAACCAGGGCGGGATCTATGATGATATACGGACAGACCATGCGAAACAGATAGCGGAACTGGAACTGGACGGATATGCGGTCGGCGGGCTGGCTGTAGGTGAAACCCATGAGCAGATGTACCATATCCTGGATGTGACCGTGCCGTATCTGCCTGTTGACAAACCTGTATATTTGATGGGCGTGGGAACACCGCAGAACATAATCGAAGCCGTAGACAGGGTGTCGATTTCTTTGACTGCGTATATCCCAGCAGGAACGGAAGACACGGAAATCTGTATACCGGCAGGGGGACGCTCCATATCCGCCGTGCCGCCTATGAAACGGATGAAAGACCCATTGAAGAAGGCTGCGGCTGTCCGGTCTGCAGGAAAGGGTATTCCAGGGCCTATATCCGCCACCTCTTAAAGGCGGACGAAGCGCTTGGCCTGCGCTTCTGTGTCATGCATAATCTGTGGTTCTACAACGACCTTATGCAGCAGATACGGGACGCGCTCGACCGGGGCGAATTTTCCGCTTTCAAGCGCAGAAAGCTTGACGAACTGGCCTCGGAAAATGCATAAATCGCGGAAAATACTATAGAAGTCAGCAGATTTTTGTTGTAATATGTTTATCAATATGCTTCAATAACATGTGATTTATTTAAGGAGGTCTATCCATGCAGGCATTATTGCTCATGGCAGCAGGAGGTTCCGGAATGGCATTTACACTTATTTACATCATAGTGATCGTAGGTGTGTTTTATTTCTTCCTTATCCGTCCGCAGCGCAACGAACAGAAGAAGAAGGACGCTCTTTTAAGCTCACTGGCGATCGGCGATTCAGTACTGACGTCGTCCGGCTTTTACGGAACTGTGATCGATATGGAAGACGATACCGTGATCGTGGAATTCGGCAACAACAAAAACTGCCGTATCCCGATGCAGAAAGCTGCGATCATTCAGGTGGAAAAACCGCAGGATGCGGTGGATACCGGCTCCGAAGAATCCAAGTGATCATTCGGAACGGTTAACTTAAAAGTTAAGTGTTCCGGAATCGAGTAGGGCAACCTACTCGATTCCTGTATGGATATGACCGGAAACTGACTAAGAGGATCATTCGTTTATGAAAAAAGTACCGTTCAGATTTACTGCCCTGGTTATTGCGTGTCTGGTCGCTTTTCTGGCCGCTGTGCCCGTGCTGCATACGGAAGCGGCCGGCGAGGCTTTACAGAACCCGGGACCGAGGGGAACGATCACCTATGATTTCGGGCAGGGACAGACATTCGTTCTTGACCCCTCCGGCTCGATCCTTCTGTGCGTACAGAACAGGGACGGTTCGTTTTATGTGGATCCGGCTACCGGACGTTGTGTCGTTGACCCGGCCAAGTGCCTCACATTCCTGAACGCGCTGCAGAAGATGTATCCCAGAGTAACCGGAGGCGGCAGCGCTTTCAAAACGACCAGAGGAGACCTTATACCGTTGGGTGGTGCGCAGGCGACGGTATATTTTGATGTCAATACCGAGCTTCAGTGGCTGTATGCCGCGCTGACGTCCGATCTGACAGCCAGAAGGACACCGGATTTCCACGGCGTCCAGCCGGGCGGTTCTTATTCCAATACCAATGCGTTGGGCGGTACATATATTGAGATCGACCTTACCATGCAGGCTCTCTACTACTATGTGAACGGATCGCTGGTACTTGCCACTCCGATCGTATCCGGAAATGTTTCCGCCGGCATGGGGACGCCGACAGGCATCTTTGCCGTAAACGGCAATAAGAGAAACAATACGTACCTTACCGGCAGGAACTACAGTTCTTTTGTCTATAACTGGATGCCGTTTATCGGCAACAGTGTAGGAATACATGATGCAACCTGGAGAAGCAGCTTCGGAGGCAATATCTACAAGACGAACGGCTCGCACGGATGTGTGAACCTGCCGCTGGATGCTGCAGCTAAATTATATCCGATCGTCAACGTCGGAACTCCGGTCATCGTATTTTATTAAGATTCGCAAGAAGGAGGAATGAATGAGCAGAGTATACAATTTTTCGGCCGGCCCGGCTATGCTTCCGGAAGAGGTCCTGAAGATCGCGGCGGATGAGATGCTGGATTATCACGGAAGCGGAATGTCCGTTATGGAAATGAGTCATCGCGGCAAAGTCTACGACGGCATCATTAAGAAGGCGGAACAGGATCTCCGTGACCTGATGCAGATCCCCGACAACTACAAGGTACTGTTTCTTCAGGGAGGTGCCCATCTGCAGTTTGCCATGATCCCCATGAATCTGATGAAGAACCGGAAAGCTGCCTATGTCGTAACAGGGAACTGGGCTAAAAAGGCATATCAGGAAGCGGCTAAATTCGGTGAGGCCATTAAGGTCGCTTCATCCGAGGACAGGACTTTCAGTTATATTCCCGACTGTTCCGATCTTGATATCCCCGAAGATGCGGATTACCTGTATATCTGCCATAACAACACGATCTACGGGACAACATTCAAAACACTTCCCAACGCCAAGGGACATGACCTGGTAGCGGATATTTCTTCCGATTTCCTGGCTTATCCTGTCAACGTTTCCGATTATGCCCTTTTATACGGCGGCGTTCAGAAGAATGTCGGCCCGGCAGGTGTAACGATCGTGATCATCCGTGAAGACCTTATCCGTGAGGATATCCTTCCCGGCACTCCCACCATGCTTATGTATAAGACGCATGCCGATGCCGAATCGCTTTACAATACGCCTCCCTGCTACAATATCTATGTCTGCGGACTGGTATTTGAATGGCTCAAAAAGATGGGCGGCCTGGAAGCCATGAAGGAACGCAACGAGGAAAAAGCCGCGATCCTGTATGATTTCCTTGATTCCTCATCCCTGTTCAAAGGTACGGTCGACAGGGAATTCCGTTCTCTGATGAACGTTCCTTTTATCACCGGAGATAAGGATCTTGACGCGGAGTTCATCAAGGCGGCGGAAGCGGAAGGACTGGTCAGCCTTAAGGGACACAGGAGTGTCGGCGGTATGAGGGCCAGCATTTATAACGCGATGCCGAAGGAAGGCGTTGTCAAACTGGTCGAGTTCATGAAGGATTTTGAGAAGAATCATTGAAAATCAGCAAACAGATAGCAGAAAGGCAGAAATATGTACAGATATGCGTGTTTGAATAACATAGCGGAGATCGGGCTTGAGAGATTCCAGAAGGGATTTGAGAAGACCGATACTCTGCAGGATGCCCAGGGAATACTTGTCCGCAGTGCCGATATGCATAATATGGATATGTCGGACAAACTGCTCGCGATAGCCAGGGCCGGAGCCGGCGTAAACAATATCCCGATCGAGGAATGTGCCGATAAGGGCATCGTAGTCTTTAACACGCCCGGCGCCAACGCGAACGGGGTCAAAGAGCTTGTCATTGCCGCCATGCTGCTGGCGTCCAGGGATATCGTCGGCGGTATCGAATGGGTCAACGCAAACGCGTCAAGTGCCGAAGCGCTGGCCACAGTCGAAAAAGTCAAAAAGCAGTTCGCGGGGACAGAGATCCTTGGCAAGAAGCTCGGCATAATCGGCCTTGGCGCCATCGGCGTCCTTGTGGCCAATTCCGCCGAGAGCCTCGGCATGAAGGTCTATGGCTATGACCCCTATGTTTCCGTCGATTCTGCTTGGCATCTTTCCAGAAAGATCAATCACGTTGTCGATATCAACGACATATATGCCGACTGCGATATCATCACCATCCATGTACCTTATATGGAATCCACCAAGAACATGATCGACAGTTCCGCCATCAGCAAGATGAAGGACGGCGTGATCCTCATCAATATGGCCAGGGGCGGTCTTGTTGATGAAAAGAGCCTGATCGACGCGATCGATGAAGGAAAGATAAGGAAGTATGTGACGGATTTTGCCGACACAACAGTCGCAGGACATGAAGGATGCATCGTTATCCCTCATCTTGGAGCTTCAACGGCAGAGTCTGAAGACAACTGCGCGATGATGGCTGTGGATGAGATCCAGGATTATCTGCTTAACGGCAACATCAGGAACAGTGTGAATTTCCCGAACTGCAATATGGGTGTCTGCCAGACTACTTCCAGGATCGCCATCATGCATAAGAACATGACCAGCATGATCTCCAAGTTTACTTCGGTCATGGGCAATTCAGGCGTCAATATCGCTGAGATGACCAATAAGTCGAAGGGAGATTATGCGTATACTCTGTTTGATCTGGATTCACCCGTTACGGATGACGTCCTCGACAACATGTCGCAGATCGACGGAGTCTTAAGGGTACGTGTGATCAAATAATAAAAGGATAAAGGGGAAAGAACGAATGGCCAAACTTTTACCGTTCAGGGCATACAGACCGGCACAGACCGGCAATGCGTCCGAAAATGCCGGCCGTCTGGCAGCTCTTCCCTATGACGTAGTAAATGAAGAAGAGGCTCGCAGGGAAGTTGCCCGTGAGCCTTTATCATTTCTTGCCATAGACAGACCGGAGACCGCTTTTCCGAAAGGGACGGACCCGTATGCAGATGAAGTGTATCAGATGGCGGCGCAGATCCTGAATGACAGGATCTGCAGCGGCCTGTATGTACAGGATGATGCACCCTGTTATTACCTGTATGAACAGACCTTCCGGGGAAGGACGCAGACAGGTATCGTCTGTGCTGCTTCCGTTGATGATTATGTGGAAGGCGTCATAAAGAAACATGAGAATACCAGGCCGGAGAAAGAGCTGGACAGGATCAGGCATATCAGTGTCTGTAATGCTCAGACCGGCCCGATCTTCCTGGCATCCAGGACCGCCCCCGGGCTTTCTGAAAGGATCAGGGAGATCATAAACAGACAGCTGCCCGTTTATGATTTTGTCTCGGCGGGAGACGTCAGGAACAGGGTCTTTGTCGTGAACGATCCTGAAGACATCGACCTGATCAGGAATACCTTTTCGGGAATGGACAGTATCTACATAGCCGACGGCCATCACCGGTGCGCGTCGGCAGTCAAGGTCGCCCTGAAAAGGAGGGAAGAGGAACGGGAACCGGATCCCGGTGCGGAATATAATTACTTCCTTGCCGTTGTATTCCCGGAAGAAGACCTTTACATAATGGATTACAACAGGGTCGTCCTTGACTGGAACGGTCACACGGAAGATGAACTGCTTGACTGTATCGGACAGTACTTCGATCTGTCCGATGCCGGCACACCGGACAGCCATGATCCGGAACTTGTGAAGGGTTCCTTCCGTCTGTACCTGAAAGAAAAGCAGTATGACCTGAAGCTGCGGGACGGTATAAGGAGCGAAGATCCTGTGGCGGGACTTGATGTATCGGTCCTCCAGGACCTTATACTGGAGCCGTTCTTCGGTATCAAAGATCCGAGAACTGACCCGAAGATCGAATTTGTCGGCGGTATCCGCGGAAGTGCGGAACTGGTTGGCAAAGCCCGTGAGGGTGCCGCCTGCGCATTTAAGCTGGCGCCTGTCAGTATGCGGGAACTGATGTCGGTAGCCGATGCCGGGAGGCTGATGCCGCCCAAATCAACATGGTTCGAGCCCAAACTCCTGAGCGGGTTGTTCATCCACAGGATCTGAGGTTTATCTGCGGGATCACTTATCTGAAAGAGGGAAAATGAATATGCTGTTATCGATCCTATTATTCGCTGTCGGCCTTGTATGCCTGATCAAAGGCGGAGACTGGTTCGTGGTCGGGGCCAGTGAACTGGCCAGGAGGTTCCGTCTGCCTGAACTGCTGATCGGGGCCACTGTCGTTTCCATCGGCACTACCTTGCCGGAAGTCATGGTCTCAACGATGTCCGCCTTATCCGGCCATGGCGAGATCGCGTACGGCAATGCGATCGGTTCTTGTATCTGTAATGTGGCGCTGATCGCTGCCATTACGATCGCGATCAGACCGGGAACCGTGGAGCCGGAGTCGCTGAAGGCACCGGTTGCATTTTTCTTTGTTTCCGCGGCCATCTATGTGGTCGCTGCTTATGCCTTCCGGCAGTTTTCCAGGCCTCTCGGCATAATCATGCTGCTGGTCTTTGTTATCTACATGGTCTTCAATGTACGCCAGGTCAGGAAACTGACGGCGAACGGCCAGGGGGATCCGGAAGATGGCGGGGAAAGTCAGGGCACTGGGATGTCGTCTGGTAAGATGATCTTCTGCCTGGTTGCCGGAGCAGCACTGATCGCCGTCGGCGCAAGGCTCCTGGTGGACAACGGCACCAGGATCGCTGAAGGGCTCGGCGTTCCCGAATCCGTGATCGCGCTGACCTTCGTTGCCCTGGGGACCAGCCTTCCCGAACTGGTAACGGCTGTGACTTCCCTGATCAAGGGACACAGCGACCTTTCGCTCGGTAATATCATCGGCGCCAATATCTTTAACCTGGTGCTTGTCAGCGGCCTGTCCGTGACCCTTGCTCCTTTCCCTGTGCCGGTGACAGCAACGATCGCAGGCAAAAATGCCAGCCTGGTCCTTGAGATACCTCTCATGCTGATCGTCATGCTCATACTTGCGGTCCCCGCGTTAAAGAAGGGCAGACTGTACAGGAGCCAGGGGATCATACTCCTTCTGATCTACGCTGCCTTCTGTGCCATCCAGTTCTCATTGTAATGCAGACATGGTAAGCATGTCGGATACGATCAGAAAGCTGGTTTTCAGATTCGATACCCTGGATAAAAAGCCGAAGCTGTATAACATAGCAGCTATATCGGTCATTGCAGTTATCTGCATCGCATGGCTTTTGCATGAAGATGCGGACAGATATGCGGGAGCGGTCAGTATTGTGATCTTTCTGTATTTCCTGGCGGTGCAGATCCTTCTGATCAGGGCTTTTTTCAGACAGCTGCGGTATAATCCCTATTCCTATAATACGATCTATTACATGGGGTTCTCCGTCTTCCTGATGTTTGTCCTGATCTCCAGTATCATCCTTACCGTCGGTGCCTTTCTGCACCCGGAACAGCATAGCATAGACAAGATCCTTCTGCTGCTTCTGTATTCAGCCAGAAACTATATGCTGCTGTCGTTTCCGTTCATCATGGTGTTCTCGGCAGCGCTGTTTGTTTCCAACATCTCGCTGATTCGCCACGAAGGAAAACGGTTCGTCAATATACTCGGCATCATACTGTCTTTTTTCCTTCTGGCCGGAGAAGCATTTCTTTATATTTACAACAGCCGGATCCCGGCCGGGCTCACTTCCGGCCAGCTGCGGTTCAGGGTCCTGATCGGAAGCCTGTTCGCTGCTGTTTACCTGTATTTCGAATGCATGATCATCGGCGCCATAGTGGCGGATACGATTGCTGCCTGTTATGAACCGGGACCGGACAAGGATTATCTGATCATTCTGGGCTGCGGCCTCAGAAAAGACGGTACGCCGACCCCGCTTCTTAAGGCGAGGGCGGACAAAGCGCTTGATTTTTCCCGCAGGCAGAAAGAACTGACGGGCAGGGAGCCTGTCTTTATTGCTTCCGGCGGCCAGGGACCGGACGAGATCGTTCCGGAAAGCACGGCCATAAAGAGATACCTGATGGAAAACGGCATACCGGAGAGCAGGATAGTCGAAGAGGATGCCTCAACGGATACATTTGAAAACATGAGATTTTCCAAAGAAAGGATCATGGAACAGGGAAGTCCCGGCAAAGTGGCTTTCTGCACGACTAATTATCATGTGTTCAGAAGCGGGCTTTACGCGAGGCGGGTCAAGATGCGAGCTGTCGGGATGGGGGCAAAAACGAAGTGGTACTTCTGGCCGAATGCTTCCGTCAGGGAGTTCGTCGGGCTCCTTACGGAACACAGAGGCAAACAGCTGCTGATTTTCGGCGGGATGATCGCCATTTACACGATCCTTACCTTCTTTGCTTACAGATAAAAAGCGGCACGGCCCATACAGGGAGCCGTGCCGTTTTTTGCGGTCCGGTCAGTTCAGAATGATCCGGCAGATATTATTATTTATCCTTTTCAAGGTAACTATAAACAACAGCTGCCAGTGCGCCGCCGGCGAGAGGACCCACGATGAAGACCCACAGGGCCGCAAGGGGGGCAGTGTTGCCATTGAATGCGGCAAAGACTGCGGGAGCAATGCTCCTGGCCGGATTCACGGAAGTACCGGTCAGTCCGATGCCGAGAATGTGTACAAAGGTAAGCGTAAGACCGATCACCAGGCCGCCGAAGGAACCATGGCCTGCCTTTTTTGACGTAACGCCGAGGATCGTAAGGACGAAGATGAACGTAAGTACGACCTCTGTGACAAGCCCCGCGAGAATGCTCCCGTTCACACCGGCAAGGCCGTTTGCGCCGAAACCGCCGGTCATATCCTCTACGCCGCCGGCTCCGAAGATGACGGCGAGTATGACACAGCCGGCAAACGCGCCGATGATCTGGGATACCACATATCCGATGAATTCATCTTTTTTAAGTCCGCCTCTCATGAAAACGGCAAGGGAAACGGCCGGATTGATGTGGCAGCCGGATATATTGCCGATACAGTATGCTTCGGCGACGATGGACAGGCCGAAAGCAAGAGCTGTCAGCA
The DNA here is from genome assembly GCA_017474455.1 of Lachnospiraceae bacterium. Lineage (GTDB taxonomy): Bacteria > Bacillota > Clostridia > Lachnospirales > Lachnospiraceae > CAG-791. The sequence continues at coordinate 190,703 of JAFVHP010000034.1, read as the reverse complement.
GATAGCCGGAACCGTTCGCGGCATCGCAGCCGACCAGCATGGCCGTACCGCAGCCCATAATGACCAGGACAGCTGTCCCTATACACTCGGCGATATACTTCTTTATATTGTTCATGATTCTCACCTCCATGAAAAATAATTTATATTCAGAGTATACATCCGCTTTTTATTTTTCAAATAGACAAATCGGAAAGGTTGTGCAATAATATGTTGGTGCTGTGAGAGCAGCGTAAGCTGGAATAGCGCAGTCGGTAGCGCAACTGATTCGTAATCAGTAGGTCGAGGGTTCAAGTCCCTTTTCCAGCTGGATGAAGATCCCGGGTCTTATATAAGGCCCGGTTTTTTTATGCTCCGTTCTGAAACAGCATATGTTCTATCCGCAGCTATGGAAAAAACACACCCCGTGTGCAAGAATAATACTTGGCATCTGTGCATCGGACGGACGGCCGCGCTGTCTGTCCGGATCATGCCGGATGATATCGACAGCATGTACGGAAGTTGATATCCGCCCCGGATAAGCCGGTGAATGACAGACCGGGCTTCTTCGTGTAAAATATATAGATTGGAGAATTGGAGAACGAAATGGATTTCAATTTTGACGATGCCGTGAAAGCCGGCAGTGAAATTTTAAAAGATGTTGAATCAGCCGTTTTTTCCGGTGACTATTCCAATCTGAGCAGCAAGGTGCAGGGACATGTCAGGAGCGCTGCCGATTCCATATCTTCCGAGATAAAGAGGACAGCATCCGACACCGCGAAGAAATACACCCGCAGCTGGACGCAGGATGGCCCCGGCGCCAGATCTTCCAGTGAACGGGGGAGCACGCTGCATCCGAAACGCGCGTCGGAATACGGCAGGGATTCCCGGAGCAGGAAAGAGGAGAATACCGGTAAGGCAGAGCTCACACCTTTTCTGGCGGGGAGAAAGCGTGCCGATTCCTCAAAGCTGAAAAGGATCGGCGGGATCATCGGAATGGTCTACGGCGGTCTGATCCGCTGCCTAATGTTATCAGAATGATAGCAGGTATCGCATCCGGTTCGGGGATCTTTGAAAGTGTCTTTTCCGCGGGGCTGGGCGCAGTCGTACTTATACTCAGCATCCTGGTCTTCAGAAAAGGGATGCGTGAGCAGGAGCTTTCTGAAGCCTTTTCAAAGTATGCGAAACTGATCGGTGATTCGGAATACTTTTCGGTCAGTGAACTGGCGGCGCTGACAGGCAGCACGGCCGAGGAGGTTGAGAAGACCCTCTCGGATATGATCGCGGGCGGCTATCTTCCTGATGCGGTCTTTGACAGGAACAGGACTACGGTGCTATTGACCGATACCGCAATTGAACAGTACCGGCAGGCCGAAAAAGCGTATCTGGACAGGATAAAGAACGAGCAGGCAAAGGCCGGCCCTGCAGACGGCAATGATGCGGCAGATTCCGCTTATTCGGATGAAGTCAGGGAACTGCTTGCGGAAGGCCAGAGCTATATCACGCATGTCCGGAATGTTAACGATATCATTCCCGATGACCAGATCATGTCGGATAAGCTGTACCGCCTGGAGAATATCATGAACAGGATCTTCGCCCAGGTAAGGAAGGACGCTTCCAGTGCCAAAAATCTGCGCCGCTTCATGGATTATTACCTGCCGACGATCACAAAACTGCTGGACGCCTATGTCGAGCTTGACAGACAGGATGTGCAGAGCGGCAACATAGCCGGGCCTAAAAAAGAGATCGAAGAGACGATGGATACGGTCAACGATGCCTTTGAGGAGCTGCTGGACAGCATGTTCCAGAATATGGCATGGGACATCTCTTCAGATATATCGGTAATGAAAACAATGATGAAACAGGACGGCCTTACAGGAGATAAGGTAAGTTCAGGCAAAAGGGAAAAGGTCGGGGTCGAAGCCCGCGGACCGGAATCAGGAGGTCAGTAATGAGCGATACTTTTGAAGAATTGAGAAATGCGGTCCCCACACTCGTTTTCGGGGCGGCTGATGCAGAGGAAGAGGCACAGGAGCATGTGACCGTGGCTGCAGCCGAGATCGCCGAAACCATGGAGAATGCCCCGCAGCTTTCAAAAGAAGAACTGGAACAGGTCGAATCCTTTGCTTCGCAGATCGATATCAGGAATACGAACGCTATCCTGAACTACGGCGTCGGGACGCAGAAGAAGATGGCCGATTTTTCCGAAAAGGCCATTGAAAACGTCAGGACCAAGGATATGGGCGAGGTCGGGGACATGCTTTCCTCCCTGGTCACACAGCTGAAGGACTTTGACGTTGAAGAGGATAAAGGGTTAAAAGGCCTCTTTAAGAAGGGAACGAACCGGGTGGAAGCTCTGAAAGCCCGCTACAGCAAGGTGGAGACCAACGTCGAGTCGATCGCGACAGAACTTGAGAAGCACCAGGTCATGCTTATGAAGGACGCGGACGTGCTCGACCGCATGTATGATCTGAACCTTACCTACCTGAAAGAGCTGTCGATGTATATCATCGCCGGAAAGAAGAAGCTGGAGGAAGAGCGGGCCAATGAGCTCGTAAGACTCCAGAAGAAGGCGGAAGAAAGCGGGCTTTCCGAAGACGCGCAGGCAGCCAAGGATTTTGCCGCTCTCTGCGACAGATTTGAAAAGAAGCTGTATGACCTGGAACTGACCAGAACAGTCTCCATGCAGACTGCTCCCCAGATCAGGATGGTCCAGAATTCCGATACGATGATGGCTGAAAAGATCCAGTCCACGATCGTGAACACGATCCCGCTCTGGAAGAACCAGATGGTGATCGCGATCGGTGTCGAACACATGTCACAGGCAGCAACGGCAGAGCGCAAGGTCAACGACATGACCAACGAGCTTTTGAAGAAGAATGCCGACAAGCTTAAGACAGCCACGGTGGAAAGCGCGAAGGAATCGGAGAGGGGCATCGTCGATATCGAGACCTTAAAGCACACCAACGAACAGCTGATCTCTACGATCGATGAAGTACTTCTTGTTCAGAAGGAAGGCAAGGAAAGACGTGCTGCCGCCGAAGTGGAACTTCTGGAGATCGAAGGACAGCTCAAGCAGAAGCTCCTGGAGGCTTCACGTTCCTGAATACAGATCTGAACACGGGGAGAATAACGTTTTATGGCACAGCTCTGGGGCGGGCGGTTTGAAAAGCCGACTGAAGAATCGATCAGGAAAGCAATAGATTCCGTATATTTTGACAAGCGTCTGTGGTCGGAAGATATAACGGGCAGTATTGCCCATGCACGGATGCTCTCCGCGTCAGGGATCATTTCCGAAGAGGAATGTTCCCTGATCGTAAGCGGACTCAACGGCATTGCGGAAGAGATCGCGGACGGCAGACTCGAAGTCACTCCCGAATATGAGGACATCCACAGTTTCGTCGAAGCCGTACTTACAGAAAGGATCGGCGACGCGGGCAAAAAACTCCATACTGGGCGGAGCAGGAACGACCAGGTAGCCCTGGATATGCGCTTGTTTATCCGCAGCCGTATCGATGAAACAAAGGACCTTGTCCTGTCCCTTATGAAGACTGTGCTGGATATCATGGAAGCGAACACGGATACCGTCCTGCCCGGGTTTACACATTTGCAGAAGGCACAGCCCACGACGCTGGCCCATCATTTCGGCGCTTATTTTGAAATGCTGCGCAGGGATTATGAAAGGCTGTGCGACAGCAGGAAGAGGATGAATCTGTGCCCGCTGGGTGCAGGCGCCCTGGCCGGGACGACATATCCCCTGGACCGTGATATGACGGCGGCGGAACTTGGGTTCGAAGGACCGACAAGGAACAGCATGGATTCTGTTTCCGACAGGGATTACCTGATCGAATTCGTATTTGACCTGTCCCTTATCATGATGCACCTCTCCAGATGGTGCGAGGAACTGATACTCTGGAATTCCAACGAATACCGCTATATCGAGATCGATGACTCCTATTCCACCGGATCCAGCATCATGCCGCAGAAAAAGAACCCGGATGTGGCTGAACTTATCAGGGGAAAGACCGGGAGGGTCTACGGGGCACTGCAGTCCCTTCTCGTCATGATGAAAGGGATCCCGCTGGCTTACAACAAAGACCTGCAGGAAGACAAGGAAGTATCCTTTGATGCCGTGGATACGGCAATGACGGCGTTGAGACTGTTCAACGGAATGCTGCCGGGGATCGCTTTCGATAAGGAAAGGATGAGGGAAAGCGCAGCCCTTGGTTTTACGAACGCGACGGATGCCGCGGATTACCTGGTCAGAAAAGGCATGCCTTTCAGGGATGCTCATTCCGTGATCGGGAAAATGGTGCTGTACTGTATTGAAAAGGACTGTGCGCTCGGCGATCTTACGCTTGGCGAATTAAAATGCTTTGCCGATACCATGGGGGAAGATTTCTACGATGCGGTCTCGCTTGAGACCTGCATCAGCAGGCGCCTTACCAAAGGAGCGCCGGGTCCTTCAGCGATCAATGGGGAGATCAGGGAAGCAAAGGAGTTTCTGTCATCTGTTTGCAACCCGGGCAGGAACTGATATATAATACAGCATCGTTCAGGTGTATCGGGGGGAAGTAACGTACACTGATCAGATCCGGAGGAGAGAATACAGATGGAAAGAAAATTACGTGTAGGCGTGCTCGGCGGTACAGGGATGGTGGGACAGAGATTTATCTCCATTCTTTCCGACCACCCGTGGTTCGAGATAGCTGCCATTGCGGCAAGCCCCAGAAGCGCAGGCAAGACATACGAAGAAGCGGCAGGCGGCAGGTGGAAGCTCGAGGTCCCCATGCCGGACAGTGTCAGGAACATCGTTGTCCGGGACGTGCGGGATATTGACGCGATCGCATCAGACTGCGATTTCTGCGTCAGCGCCGTCGACATGTCCAAGGAAGAGATCCGCGATATAGAGGAGGCTTATGCCAGAACGGAGACACCCGTTGTCTCCAATAACAGCGCCCACAGATGGACACCCGATGTGCCTATGATCATTCCGGAGATCAATCCGGAGCATGCGGACGTTATAGAATACCAGAAGAAGAGGCTCGGGACCAGCCGCGGCTTTATCGCTGTAAAACCGAACTGCTCGATCCAGAGCTATACGCCCGCGCTGGCCGCATGGAAGGAATTCGATCCGGTGGAAGTCGTCGCGACGACTTACCAGGCAATATCCGGGGCCGGTAAGAATTTTGCTGACTGGCCGGAAATGGTCGGAAACGTGATACCCTATATCGGAGGAGAAGAGGAAAAGAGCGAGAAAGAGCCGCTCAGGATCTTCGGAAAGATCAGTGACGGAGTGATCGTTCCTGCTGTTTCACCGGTCATCACCTGCCAGTGTATAAGGATACCTGTCCTTTACGGACATACTGCCGCGGTATTTGTCAGATTCGGGAAAAGGGCGGAAAAGGAAGTGCTGATAGAAAAACTCCGCAGTTTTTCCGGAAAGCCCCAGGAACTGCATCTGCCCAGCGCGCCTGAACATTTCATCCAGTATCTCGAAGAAGACAACAGGCCGCAGATCACGGCGGATGTCAATTACGGGAACGGTATGGGGATATCCATCGGCAGGCTCCGTGAAGACACAGTCTACGACTATAAATTCGTGGGTCTTTCCCATAATACGATGAGGGGTGCCGCAGGCGGTGCCGTTGAGTGTGCGGAACTTCTCTGCGCGCTCGGATATATCAGCGCTAAATAATCAGATCTCCATTTCGGGAATTTCATGTCAAAACGGATATTTATTTCTGAGAAACCCAGTGTCGGCCGCGAATTTGCGGCTGCACTGGGTGAAAACTTTCAAAGACGCGACGGATATCTGGAATCGGAAAACAGTATCATCACCTGGTGCGTAGGCCATCTGATCACGATGTCATATCCGGAAGCCTATGATGAAAAGTATAAGAAATGGTCGATGACCACCATTCCTTTCATCCCGCAGACATATCGCTATCAGGTCATAGATTCTGTAAAAAAACAATACCAGACGGTCAAAAAACTGCTGACTTCTCCGGAAACGGATACGATCTACATCTGCACCGACTCCGGGCGGGAAGGCGAGTATATTTACAGACTGATCGCTGACAGCTGCGGCATAGGCAGCAAGAAGCAGCTGCGGGTATGGATAGATTCCCAGACAAAGGACGAGATCCTGCGCGGGATCAGGGAGGCCAGGGATGACAGCGAATATGATCATCTGGCGTCTGCAGCTTATCTGCGCGCAAAAGAAGACTATCTGATGGGGATCAATTTCTCCCGGGCAATGACGCTTCGCTACGGAAATGCCATGAAGGATTTCCTGGGCAGGCAAAAATGCGTGATCGCTGTGGGAAGGGTCATGACCTGTGTACTCGGTATCGTAGTCAGCAGGGAACGGGAGATCAGGAACTTTGTAAAGACCCCGTTTTTCCGTGTTATCGCTTCTGCAGGGGATGGCGTGACGGGAGCAGATCTTGAATGGACCTGCTCGGAGGACAGCGTATATGCGGATTCAGCTGCCCTGTACTCTGAAAAAGGATTTAAAAAGAAAGAAGATGCCGAGAGGCTGATCAGCCTTTTGAAAGAGAACGGCAGCGCGAACGAGCTGACCGTAGAAAGCGTCGTCAGGAAAAAAGAGACCAGGAGACCGCCGCTGCTTTATAACCTCGCGGAGCTGCAGAATGACTGCTCACGCATGTTCAGGATCAGCCCTGACCAGACGCTGCAGGCAGCCCAGGAACTGTACGAGAAGAAGCTGACCACATATCCCAGGACTGATGCCAGGGTGCTTTCCAGTGCAGTGGCCAGGCAGATCGGCGTGAACCTGAAGGGCCTGTCCAGGATCCCGGCCTATGCACCGTACATAAACGAGATCGCTGCCTTAGGGAGCGCGGCAAAGATCGCAAAGAGCCGCTATACAGACGATAAGGCCATAACCGATCATTATGCCATCATACCTACGGGAGACGGGATATCCGCCCTGTCTTCACTGGCGCCGGTAACGGCCAAAGTATATGAAGCCATCGTCAGGCGGTTCCTCGCTGTCTTTTATCCGCCTGCCGTTTTTGATAGAATACAGGTGACTGCAGCCGGCCTGTCCGGAAAAGCAGAAAACGGCAGAAAAGCCTGTATCGAGCGGTTTGTCGCCGGTGAAAAGCATCTTAAGGAAGAAGGCTATCTTGCCGTTATGAAATACAGCTTCTTTAAGGACAAAGAGCAGGCTGAAGAGAACGAAGAGACAGGCGGCAGCGGATATCTTTCCGGCATCAGAAAAGGCCAGAAGATCCCGGTCAGGGGATACAGCGTCAGGGAAGGCGAGACGACGCCGCCCAAAAGGTATAACTCCGGAAGCCTGATCCTGACCATGGAAAATGCCGGCCAGTTCATCGAAGAGGAAGAACTGCGCGAGCAGATCAAAGGCGCCGGGATCGGGACCAGCGCGACCAGGGCGGAGATACTGTCCAAGCTCGTCAGGAACGGTTATCTGTCCCTGAACAGCAGGACCCAGATCGTTACGCCGACACAGTTCGGAGAGATGATATTTGATGCGGTCAGTGCCTGCATGAAGCCTCTGCTCGACCCGAGACTGACAGCCAGCTGGGAAATGGGTCTGCAGAGAGTCGTTGAGGGCACAGTCAGTGAAGAAGAGTACATGGAGAAACTCGTCAGTTTTATCACGCGCAGGTGCGATTATGTGAAACAGACAGATTTCAACCGTGCCCTGATGGATAATTACAGGCAGATCGCGGGCGTGTATCCGGAAAAGAAAACGTCCGCCGGACGCGGAGCGAAAAAGAGGAAAAAGGAGACGTCTGAGGGCTGATGTTTGATATAAATATCGCTTTTATTACCCTTATATGGGAACTGATGAACCACAAGACGGAGAAAGTGGGCAGAGTGAGTTTCAGGCCGCAGAAGCCCGCATTTTCCCTAGACGAATCCAAAAAGACCGACCTTCCCCGCGCCTTGCCGGAAGAAGAGGGAGTTTCATCGGCCGATCTGTACGCCTTTGTGAAAGAACTGAGCGAGGATGAAAAAGCGCATGTCCACCAGCTCATGATCGTCAGGCACGGCAAAGTGATCTTTGAGACCGCGTTCGATCCCTATGTACGCGGTGTATGGCATTATGCCTATTCCATGAGCAAAAGCGCCGCCGTCATCGCTGTCGGGATCCTGCTTGATGAAGGCCGGATCTCTTTGGATGACAGGGTGATCGATTATTTCCCCGAGGAGTGGAGCCCGGTAAACGGGATCCGTTTTTCCTCTATGACGGTTAAAGACCTCCTGGTCATGTCAGGCGGATCTTCGTTCAATGAAGTCGGGGCGATATCCGGAAATGACTGGGTCAAAGGATTTTTCTCATCTTCCCTTAAATTCGTACCCGGAAGCAGGTTCGATTACAACAGCATGAACACGTTCATGCTTTCCGCCATCGTATCCAAATGTGCCGGCATGGACCTGTTCTCATTTCTAAAGCTCAGAGTATTTTCCGTTATGGGGATCAGGGAAGTCTTCTGGGAAAGCTCGCCGACTGGGATCACCAAAGGCGGATGGGGACTTTTTATCAAAACGGAAGATGCTGTCAAGATCGGGCTCCTGTTCATGAACAAAGGAGTCTATAACGGCGTAAGGATCCTTTCGGAAGAATTCGTCAATATGGCGACCACGCCGCAGATCGGTACGGATATGCCGTACAGCCCCTTCTACGGCATGCAGATCTGGATGGACCACAGGGAAGGCAGTTTTATGTTCAATGGGATGCTCGGCCAGGACGTCCACTGCTACCCCGACCTGGATATGGTCATTGCCGTTAACGGAGGACATGATTCCATCTTGCAGAAAAGCAGGGTGACCGATATTATCAGGTCGCATTTCGGCGATGGTTTCAAAGTCATGGCCGAAGGCACAGATCCCGCGGCAGCGCGCGGCGATCTCGCAAAGCTGGCCGCACTGAAGGAACGGTGTGAAGGCAGCGCGCAAAGCAGTATGCCCTGTACCATCGTTAAGGGAGGCTGGAAGAGAAGGTATATGACCGGTGCCGGCCTGCTGCCGGATCCGGTGCTCTTCTTCAGAAATATCGCGGGAAAAACATATGAGCTGCAGGAAAAGGGTATAGGTGTGATGCCCCTGATGATGCAGGTCATACACAATAATTATACAAGAGGTATATCGCTAATCAGGTTCAGGACGCTTAACAGGACGGTCTACATGGACGTGCTGGAAGGCCCGGAGACTTTTTCTATACCCATCGGATTCGGAAAGGGAAGGCATGCCAGCCTTGATTTCATGGGGGAATCGTATCTTATCGGCACAAAAGGCAGGCTTTCAAGGAATGAGGACGGAAGGGACGTGCTCAGCCTGAGGATATGTTTTATCGAAGAAGCCTGTGAAAGGCTGATAAAACTGGTCTTCGAAAAGGACGGGAACATAAGTCTGTATTTTAACGAAACACCCGGCAGTGAAATGATCGCGACAACGCTCGAAAAGATCGGCCCGGGAAGCAGCGGCACTTCTCCTATCATGAACAGCATCATGTCGCAGATATCGCCCGAACTGGTCCGGAATGCGGTAAGGACGGGCATCAATCCTGTGGCAAGAGGTATACTTAGAGAACATTGACCGGAACGGGAGGATAACTATGACGGATGAATACAAAAGGCTTACGGAGATCTGCAGCTACATCAGGGAAAAGACTGATTTTGTACCCAGGGCAGCGCTGACGCTGGGATCAGGCCTGGGTGATTATGCCGGGTCTCTTGATGTGGTCTATGAGCTGGATTACCGGGATATTCCCGGTTTCCCGGTATCGACCGCGCCCGGTCATAAAGGCATGTTCATTTTCGGCTACTGTAAGGGGACGCCCGTCGTGTGCATGAGAGGAAGAGTGCACATGTATGAAGGGTATTCCGCACAGACTGTCGTCATGCCGGTAAGGATCATGAAGCTCCTTGGCGCGGAAGTGCTCTTTCTGACCAATGCCGCAGGCGGGATCGACCGCACTTTCAGGCCGGGGGATCTGTGCCTGATCACGGATCATATCTCATCCTTTGCGGCAAATCCCCTGATCGGACCGAATATACGGGAGTTGGGCGTCCGTTTCCCGGATATGACGAACGTCTATGACAGGCAGCTGCAGGAACTGGTCAGACAGTGTGCCGCGGAGGAAGGGATCAGTCTGAAGGAAGGCGTTTATCTGCAGACTACAGGTCCGAGTTTTGAATCTCCGGCGGAGATCAGGATGTTTGAGATGCTGGGTGCGTCAGCAGTGGGAATGAGCACCGTAGTAGAAGCTATCGCAGCCAGGCATATGGGGATGAAAGTTGTCTGTGTATCGCTTATCAGCAATCTGGCCGCCGGAATATCGGAAAGAGAACTCAGTTCGGAAGAAGTGGACGAAGCAGGGAAAAATGCCGCAGGAAAGTTCTCCGCACTTGTAACTGCTGTGATCAGCAGGCTTTAAATGAGGTATAAACAGTATGAAATACAGATTTTATAACGCAAGGATACTGACGATGGACCCGCTTTTCGAAGCAGGGGATACAGCAGTGTTTAACGGGGAAGTCCATACGAAAGACGGACAGATCACCTATGTGGGCAAAAGCTTTGGCTGGCCGGCCGGTGAAGTATTTGACAGGGAGATCGACTGTGAAGGAAATCTCCTTATGCCCGGGTTCAAGGATGCGCACACGCATTCCGCCATGACGTTTTTGAGATCCAGCGCGGATGACCTGCCGCTCCAGGAATGGCTGACTGAACAGGTCTTCCCCTATGAGGCAAAGCTGACGGGCAGCGATATAGAGATCCTGACAAGGCTTGCGATCCTTGAATACTATACCAGCGGGATAACATCGATCATGGAAATGTATCTGGATCCGCCCGCTGTTGCCAGGGCATGCACCGATATGGGCATGAGGGTAGTCCAGGTCGGCGGCGTGAACAATTTCAGCCAGTCGCCGGAACTTCTGGAAGAATGGTACCTGTCCCTTAACGGCCGGCATCCTCTGTCCTCATTTGCGCTGGGATTTCATGCGGAATATACCTGCAGCAGGGAATTATTGGAAAAACTCTCAGCCCTTGCAGAAAAATACAGGGCGCCGTTTTTTGCACACATATCGGAGACAGAGAATGAAGTCAGCGGATGTCTGGAAAGATACGGTAAGACCCCTGTGGACCTGCTCTGCAGCCTGGGACTCTTTGATTACGGCGGCGCAGGCTATCATCTTGTACATACGACACCGGACGATATTGCCATCATGAAGGAAAAAGGGATCGGCGTGGTGACCAATCCGGGTTCCAACACAAAACTGGCCAGCGGAATAGCGCCCATACAGACATATCTGGACAGCGGTCTGAAAGTGGCGATAGGGACAGACGGGCCTGCCAGCAACAACTGCCTGGACATGTTCAGGGAGATGTTCCTTACAGCCGGCCTGGGAAAACTCCTTACAAAAGACGCTGCTGCCGTCCCTGCGGAAAGCGTGCTCCGCATGGCCTGCGTAAACGGCGCCGACATTATGCTGCTGCCGGACTGCAGCTGCCTGAGAGCCGGGAAAAAGGCGGACATGATCATGATCGACCTGGCCCAGCCGAATATGCAGCCCATCAACAATATCGCCTGCAATCTGGTATACAGCGGCAGCAAAGCCAATGTAAAAATGACGATGATAGAGGGCAGTATCGTTTATGACAGATTTGACGGATATGCCCGTTTTGATATTCCCTATGAAACGGAAGAGATCTATCGTACAGCACAGGAGGTAAGAGACAGGATCCTTGGATAATACACTGACAGTTTTCCTTATCTTCGTCGCGGCATTTCTGGTCACTGCCGCGGTCTACGGCAGATATCAGAAAAAGGCGATCTACAGGAGATTCGAAGCCCGGTTTCGGAAAGATTTCGGCATTATCCCGTCCAAGGAGATACCCCTTGAAAGGTATGTCAAGATCCCCGCGTACTACTTAAGGCACAGAAAAGATGACCAGATAGACGATATAACCTGGAACGATCTGAATCTTGATGATGTGTTTGAAAGGATCGACAACACACAGAGCGCGGCAGGGGAAGAGTATCTGTACTACCTGTTAAGGACGCCGGATGCCGGGAACAATGAACTCATAACGGATGAGATCATCCGCTATTTTGAAGATCCTTCGTCGCAGGATGTAAGGGTCAGGCTGATGCTCGCCTTAAAGCTTCTGGGTCATACAGGCAAGTATTCACTGTATGAATATCTTGACCTTCTGGATAACCTGGGTGAACGGCCTCTGTGGCCGCACGTCGCGGCAGCGCTTATGCCGTTTGCGTCCTTTGCCGTCATGCTGGCCGATGTCAGGATCGGATCGCTTCTGCTTATTGCTTCCGTTGCATACAGTTTTGTCAGCTATTTCAAAAGCAAACGTGAGATGGAACCTTATATCGTTTCGTTCCGCTACCTGCTGCGCATGATCGATGCAGGGGAGGAGATCCTGAAGGTGGACTGCCCGGTACTGAAGAGAAGCTATGACGAGCTTTCTTCCGGCCTTAAGGAACTGTCCGGGTTCAAAAGGGGCTCGTTCCTTCTGACCTACGACACGCAGACGGCCAGCAGCGGAAATCCGCTGGATATTCTGCTGGACTACCTGCGGATATTATTCCATCTTGATCTCATCAAGTTCAGCCTGATGCTGAAGACGGTCAGGGAGAAGGCGGACCGGGTCGACCGTGTTCTTACTGTACTCGGCAGTATAGACACGGTCATCTGCATCGCGGGCTTCAGGCTCTCTCTTCCGTGCTGGTGTGTCCCGGAATTTACGGAAGATGATGCGCCGTTTACTGCCAGAGACATGTATCATCCGCTGCTTCCCGATCCGGTAGGCAATTCGATCACTGCGGATACGCCTGTACTGCTGACCGGTTCCAATGCTTCCAGAAAATCGACTTTCCTGAAGGCCGCCGCGCTGTCGGCCCTGCTTGCCCAGACTGTCTGTACGGTATGTGCGTCCTCTTACAGGGCGCCCCGTTACAGGATCTATTCTTCCATGGCCCTCAGAGATGATATTGACAGCGGTGAGAGCTATTTTATCGTTGAGATCAGGTCCCTGAAGAGGATACTGGACGCGACCGCCAGGGCAGACGGGGAAAGACCCGTCATCTGCTGTATAGATGAAGTGCTCAGGGGGACCAATACGATCGAGCGTATCGCCGCGTCCGCAGAGATCCTCAAATGCTTCAGCGAGAGGAAGGTCATGTGTTTTGCGGCGACGCACGACCTGGAGCTGGCATCGATACTGGAAGGAAGCTTCACCAATTATCATTTTGAAGAAGAGATAAAGGACGGCGACGTCGTATTCTCATATCAGCTCAAGGACGGGAAGGCAACGACGCGGAATGCGATACGTCTTCTTTCGGCACTGGGTTATGATGAGGATATCGTGAAAGCTGCCGGTGACAGGGCGTCACGTTTCATGGAAAGCGGTGTCTGGTCATGACGCACGTGACGATATACTCGGACGGGGCGGCAAGGGGAAACCCGGAAGGGCCAGGCGGGTACGGGGCGGTGATACAGTACGTCGACAGCCGCGGCGTTCTGCATGAGAAGGAGTTTTCGGAAGGATTCGAAAAAACATCCAATAACCGGATGGAGCTCCTTGGACCGATCGTTGCGCTGGAAGCCCTGAACAGACCGTGCGAAGTCGATCTGTATTCAGACTCCCAGTATCTGGTAAAGGCCTTTGAGGAGCACTGGATAGACAACTGGAAGAAGAACGGATGGAAGACCAGCGGCAGGACTCCTGTCAGAAACCGTGAACTGTGGGAAAGACTCCTTGCGGCAATGGAAATGCATCATGTAAACTATCACTGGGTCAAGGGGCATAACGGCCACCCTTTGAATGAAAGATGCGACAGGCTGGCTACTGCCGCCGCGGACAGTGTTTTGAAAAAGTGAGTGCTATGAGTGAAAGGCTTTTGATCCGCTATATCAGCAAAGATATAGAAAAACTGAGACCTGTCGGAGGCAAATCCGACTGGATCGACCTTCGGAGCGCGGAAGAAGCAGTCCTGTCAAAAGGGGAAGCCAGGCTGATCAGGCTGGGCGTCGCCGTCAAGCTGCCGGAGGGATATGAGGCGCATATCGTGCCCAGGAGCTCTACTTTCAAGAATTTCGGGATCATCCAGACCAACCACCAGGGCGTTGTGGACAACAGCTACTGCGGGGACAATGATGAATGGTGCATGCCCGTACTGGCACTGCGAGATACAGTGATCCATGTAAATGACAGGATCTGCCAGTTCAGGATAATGAAAAAGCAGCCTGAACTGATATTTGAAGAGACGGATCACCTGCCTGATAAGGACCGCGGAGGTTTCGGATCGACAGGTATCAAATAAGATCGGAGGGGAACAAGATCATGAAGATTCGTACCAGATACGCGCCCAGTCCTACGGGGCGCATGCATGTAGGCAATTTAAGAACGGCGCTCTATGCTTACCTGATCGCCAAGCATGAAGACGGGACTTTTATTCTGAGAATAGAAGACACCGACCAGGAAAGATATGTGGAAGGCGCGGTGGATATCATTAACCGTACCATGGATGCTACGGGGCTGATACCGGATGAAAGCCCGGACAAGCCGGGTGAAACAGGCCCTTATGTTCAGAGCGAACGTATGAAGAGCGGCATCTACATGCAGTATGCGAAGGAACTGGTAGAGCGCGGGGAAGCATATTACTGCTTCTGTACACCGGAACGACTTGCTACGCTGACGCAGGAGATCGAGGGAAAAGAAGTAACGGTCTATGACAAGCACTGTCTGCATCTGTCGCCTGAAACGGTCAGGGCAAATCTTGAAGCGGGCATGCCTTACGTGATCCGCCAGAATAATCCTTCCGAGGGATCTACGGTATTTCATGATGAACTGTACGGGGACATCACCGTTGACAACAAGGAACTGGATGATATGATCCTGATCAAGTCCGACGGGTATCCTACCTATAACTTCGCCAATGTGGTCGATGACCATCTGATGGGGATCACGCATGTGGTCAGGGGAAATGAGTATATCTCCTCCACACCGAAGTACAACAGGCTGTATGAGGCCTTCGGCTGGGATATCCCGAAGTATATCCATTGCCCTCTCATTACGGACGCGGAACATAAAAAACTCAGCAAACGCAGCGGATATTCCAGTTATGAAGACCTGATCGAACAGGGCTTTCTTCCGGAAGCGGTCGTAAACTTCATCGCGCTTCTGGGATGGTCGCCCGAGTCCGACGAAGAGATTTTCTCCCTGGAAGAGCTGACCCGTATCTTTGATTATCACAGGATCGGAAAATCCCCCGCGGTATTCGACTATACGAAACTGAGATGGATGAACGGTGAATATATCAAAGCCATGGACAATGAAAGATTCTACGCAATGGCCATGGACTATATCAGGGATGCCCTGAAAGGGTCCCCTGTTGCCGCGGACGATGAAAAGCTTATCAAGATCGCCGATATGGTCAAGACCAGGATCGAAGTGTTCTCGGACATCAGCGAAATGATCGGCTTTTTCGCCAGGCTTCCCGTATATGACATCGATATGTACACGAACAAAAAGCAGAAATCCACGGCTGAGAGTTCGACTGCTGTGCTTAAGGAGGTGATCCCGCTTCTTGAAGAGTGCAGTGATTTCTCCAACGATTCCCTTTTTGCACTGCTGCAGGAATTCTGCGCCGGCCATGAGTACAAGACAGGTTATGTCATGTGGCCGCTCAGGACCGCTGCCTCCGGAAAGGCCGTTACGCCTGCGGGAGCGACCCAGATCATGGAGATCCTCGGAAAAGAAGAGAGTCTTGCAAGACTGAGGAAGGGACTCGAAAAACTTGAAAACAGTGGGGCCGGTGAAAATGCCTGATGCCGGTCAATAACATAACGAACGAAATGGCGGACACTTCCCAAATGGCAGCGATCCGCCATTTCACAGGCCCCTGCCTGGTCCCTGCGGGACCGGGCAGCGGGAAGACTTTCGTCCTGACCAGAAGGGTCAGGGAACTGGTAACAGTCCGGCATATACCGCCTGAATCGATCCTTGTCCTGACTTTTTCCAGAAATGCCGCCGCCAACATGCGGCAGCGGTATGCATCTTCCGTATCACTGCCCGGTTCTGATCATCCTTCTGACATTCTGAATGTACATTTCTCTACATTTCATTCCTTCTGCCGCAGCCTTCTGAACGAATATCTGCACAGAACTGTAAACATAATAGACAACACCGCTAAAAGAGAATTGCTGGAAAATATCTGCAGCCGGTATGCCCTGTCCCTGTATTCCGGTACAAAAGACGGTTCAGCCGGGTGGGAGTTCGGCAGTGAAGCAGTCCCCGTTAAGGAACTGGAGAGGCTGATCAGCTTAAGAAAGAACAGCAGACCGGCAGCAGGCTTTGCGCTGACCTGCCACTTTGAGGCGATATTTGAAGAATACAATACCTATCTTGCGGGGAGGGGACAGATGGACCTGGACGACCTTCAGCTGAGGTGCCTTGATGAACTGGAAAAGGGCAGTATCAGGCCGGATATCCGGTTTCTTCTGATCGACGAATTCCAGGATGTATCTCCTGTACAGTTCAGGATAGCACGGCTGCTTCTGGATAATGAACGCTCTATCTTTGCGGTGGGCGATGAAGACCAGAGCATCTATGGATTCCGCGGCGCCGAACCGGATATATTCAGAAAGTTTATGACAGTATATCCTGACGCGGCAAGGATAAGCCTGGAAATCAATTACAGGTGCGCTGAAACGGTCACGGAAAGGAGTATGCGTGTGATCAGGCATAACCGCATCCGGCAGGACAAACGGATCCGGGCAGGGAGCGGTATAAAGGGGAAAACGGAATGTGCCGCCTTCAGATCCGTACAGGACGAATACAGGGCAATATGCAGAAAGATCAGGACGCTGGGAGACGGTAAGGCCTGTATCCTGGTCAGAACAGTCCATCAGGCCAGGGCTGTGCTGCAGTGTCTGAAGGAAGAAGGGCTGGAGGCAGACGGACACAGGAAAGAAAGTCCTGCGGAGGACGCTTTCACGATCATCAGAAAGGATCTGTTATGCTATCTAAATGTCAGCATGCATATCGCGGGCAGCGGCGTGCCGGCAGCTGATCTTGAGAGAATACTCAATCATCCGGAAAGGAGGCTGGCTCTGCCTTATACTTTCTCAGGCATCCAAGCACCGGGACAGCTTTTGACAGCCGCGGATCTTATGGAACAGGAGAGGGCGCGGCATATTCCGGATCCGGATCTCAACACCCTTATCGAACGCCTGGCATTTGCGGGCAGGCTAAGGCCGGAACACTGGTTCCGGTATATCATGAAAACACTGGATTACGAGACCTATATAAGAAATGCCGTTCTCCCGGCCTGCTCTGCGGGAGAAGAACTGCTTCCGGAGCGCTTTCTGGGGATCAGCCGCACTGCTTCGACCTTAAGTGAACTGGGAAGGATACTGAAGGATATGCCCGTTCCGGCCGCCCCGGCACAGGCGGCAGATACAGCACAGCGTGTATCCGTGCTGACCATGCACGGCGCAAAGGGAATGGAATTTGATACAGTGTTCATGCCTGACCTGAATGAAGGGATCATTCCGGCAAGGTCGGCAAGGGATCTGCGGTCGACAGAAGAAGAAAGAAGACTCTTTTATGTGGCAATGACCAGGACCAGGCGGCAGCTGTTTATGAGTTTTATCAAAAACGAAGCGCATACTGCCGGACCGCCGTCCAGGTTCCTTATGGAAACCGGGCTCCCGTATACGGAAGGAGAATGGCTGTCTTAGTTTCATATGGCCGTCAATTGTGATAAACTAAAGCACATCCGGAGGTATGAAATGAAGGACTATAAATTGGAAATTTTTCCTGCTTATGAGCAATTCCCGGGGACCAGGGTCCTGTCCGGCGCGGTCGTCTTCTCCTGCGTATTCAGATCGTGTTCCGAATGCGGCCTTATTCTCTATAATTTGAAAGACAACGGGTCTGTCCGTATCCCTTTTTCTGACGAATACCGGTTCGGAGACCTGTATTCCGTGCGGATAGCCGGTCTTTCCCCTAAGGAATGGGGATACAGATATTACCGTGACGGGATCAGTTTCGTTGATCCGGGAGCAAAGAAGCTGATCATACTGTCCGACGCAACGGCTGCAGGCGGTTTCTTCCTCGACAGGGAAGAAACGTTCATACCGTCGCCGGTGGCGGATAAGGCGGTGGATTTTTCATCTGAGTGGATATATGTCTGCCATGTAAAGGGACTCACGGCCTCATCGAGATCAGGAGTGCGGAAAAAAGGCACTTTTGCCGGACTGGCTGAGAAGATCCCGTACCTCAAAGCCGTCGGTGTAAAGGCTGTGGAACTGATGCCCGCTTATGAATCAGCACCGGTAAACGGTTATTCATATCCTGATTCCTCAAAAACGGATGAGCAGGCCGACAACCCGGCTGCCTCTCCAAAGGCCGCGGGAAATCTTAAGACCAATTTCTGGAATTTCGGTGACGGATGTTATTATTCCCCGAAGAATGACTATGCTTATTCCGATGACGCGTCCGCCGAATTTAAGGAAATGGTCGGAAAGCTCCATGAAGCGGATATCAGAGTGTATCTGATGATGCATTTCCCGGATACAGTCTCCGCGCAGATGCAGCACGAAGTCGTGAAGTTTTATGTTACGCATTACCAGATCGACGGGTTCCACATTATCGGCAGCGCCAGTGCCATACGTACCATTGCGGAAGACCCGCTGCTTTCCAGGACGGCGATCTTCCATGACGGTTTTGCCTATAATGATATCCTGAAAACACCGGGATCATCCCCGTTCTTCGGAAAACCTTCCCTGTCGAACCTTTGTGAGCACAATGCGTCCTACAGGAGGCTGATCAGAAGTTATGTGAAGGGCGACCCGCAGTCAATGCCCGCGTTCCTGCGCGCGTTTACGAGTGTCCCCACCGGTCACGGAAGAGTGATCTACGCCACCAATTATGACGGGTTTACCCTGTATGACCTTGTTACTTATAATTTCAAACACAATGAGGAAAACGGGGAAGACAACCGTGACGGCGAGAATATCAATCTCAGCTGGAACTGCGGAATAGAAGGGGAAAGCCGTAAAAAGGAGATCCGGAGCCTGAGACAGAGGCAGATGAGGAACTTCCTGGCGCTGCTTTTCCTGTCCCAGGGCACACCGCTCATCTTTTCAGGGGACGAATTCGGCAATACCCAGAACGGCAATAATAATCCGTACTGCCAGGATAATGAGACCGGCTGGGTCAGCTGGAAGAAGAATAAGGAGAGCGAGGCTCTGACCGGTTTCTTCAGGGAACTGACTGCTTTCAGGGACGCGCATCCGGTGTTTTCAAGCAAGAAAGACTTCTCAAAAAACGCCGCCATGCTCAAGGACAAGCTGCCGGAGTTTTCACTGCACGGTAAAGAGGCATGGAAACCGGATCTGGACGGGAACAGTCTCTGCGCGGGTGTTCTTTATGCGGTCGACGGGGATATCCTCTACATAGGGATGAATATGTTCTGGAGAAGGGCGGAACTTGGCCTTCCAAAGCTTCCCGAGGGGTATTCATGGTATGTGTGCATGAATACATTTGAGGATGAGCCGTTTGCCAAAGCCCCGGTGTGCCTTGAGGAACAGCACCATCTCATGGTCAGGGAACGGTCTGTATGCGTCCTGCTCGGACGAAAAGATTCTGATGGACCGGGAACGGTTTGATGATGCGGTAAGAAAATGTCTGACACTGGACGGCAGGGTACCGCTCAGTATCGGCATGCAGAACGAAAAGACCCTGCATGCCGTGATCAAGGTGTACAAGGAACCGGATGCCGGGTTTCATGAGAGACCGGTCGAAGGGTATATAGCAGATATTTTCAAAGACAATGAAATAACAGAGATACAGACGGCCAATTTTGACGCTCTTCGTGCCAAACTGGCCGCCTTTTTGCCATTATACAGGGTGCGGATCGTTTATCCGATACCGCATGTAAAATGGATCATATGGGTCGATCCGGAGACAGGGCATCCGGAAAAAAGGAACCGGTCCCCGAAAAAGGGATGTTTTGCCGATGCTTTTCGAGAGCTTTACCGGATCCGGCCCTTTCTTTCCGATCCGAACCTCAGCCTCGAACTGATGCTCATCGACATGGAAGAGTACAGGATACGGGACGGCTGGGGCAATAAAGGCAAACGGGGGTCACACCGGTTTGACAGGATACCGCTTGCGCTCTGTGATACACTGACTATTGAACATGTGTCCGATTACAGGCAGTTTGTCCCGGAAGACCTGGAAGATACTTTTACAAGCGCGGATTTTGCGAAAGCCTGCGGGCTGGCGAAAGCGAGGGCTTCCACAGCCCTGCTGCTCCTTACGGAACTGAAAGCTGTCAGGCGCACAGGCAAACGCGGAAGGGCTTATCTGTATACGGCCTGTGATCATGATATACATTGAGCGGGATTACAGGGAAAGGAGAAAAGGACAGGATGGAACTTGAACTGACAAAAGATAAAGCGGCAGAGCGGTTTATGAGATATGCGGCTATTACCACGCAGTCGAAGGAGGGATGTGAAACGACGCCCTCTACACCCTGCCAGAGGGACCTTGCCCTGCTCCTGTATGATGAGCTGACCGAAATGGGTGCTTCCGAGGTCTATTATGACAGTGAGCACTGTTATGTCTATGCGGCTGTACCGGGCAATATTCCCGCTGATAACGATGCGCTTTCGAAGCGGGAGGATGCCGTTCAGAAAAGACGTACCGACCTTGCTCCCGTGATCGGCTTCATGGCGCATATGGATACCAGTGACGCCGTTGCCGGACTTTGCGTTAAGCCCAGGCTCATCGAGGAATATGACGGAGGCGTGATCACGCTTAACGATGAGGAAAACATCGTTTCTGATCCTGATGTGATCACTGAGCTTAAGGACATGAAGGGAAAGACCCTGGTCGTCTGTGACGGCACTTCCGTGCTCGGCGGCGACGACAAGGCCGGCATCGCCATTATCATGGAGATCTTCCGGTTTTATCTGTCCCATCCGGAATACCCCCACGGGACGATCAGGCTGGTATTTACCCCCGATGAGGAAGTCGGCAACGGCACACTGTGGGTCGACAGGGATCGTTTTGCCTGCGACTATGCCTACACGGTCGACGGCGGCAGTGCCGGAGGGCTTGAATATGAATGCTTTAACGCCGCGACCTGCAAAATCGATATCAAGGGCATGAGCACGCATCCGGGTTCGGCCAAAGGTAAGATGAAGAATGCGCTGCTGATGGCGATGGAACTCAACGCCATGCTTCCCGCAGCCGAGATCCCGGCCTGTACGGAAGGATATGAAGGTTTTTATCATCTTACGCAGCTGGACGGGACCTGCGACAGGGCGCATGCCGAGTATATCATCAGGGACCATGACCGCGATAAGTTTGAAGAGAGGAAAAAGACCATTCTTGAGGCGGTAAAGTTCCTTGGTACGCGTTACGGGGAGGACGCCTTTGATGTGAGCATCAGGGATTCCTATTACAATATGGCGGAGAAGATCAGGCCGCATATGCACCTGATCGAAAATGCCAAAGCTGCCATCCAGAAAGCCGGGCTCACACCCGTGATACAGCCTATCCGCGGAGGGACGGACGGATGCAGGCTCTCTTTCGAAGGCCTGCCGTGCCCCAACCTGGGCACCGGCTCCTACTGTATCCACGGAAGACATGAGTTCGTCTGTATCGACGAATTGGTTAAATGTGTTGAAATTGGAATAAGGATCGTTAACGCATATGCAGAGTATGAACTTGACGCCTGATATTGAAAACGGGATATTCAGCGAGAAGATGCTGGACGCTGTCAATACGGACGGCCCGGTGCCTGAGGATGCTGCCCTGAAAGCCTATTATTACCTTCAGAAGGATATCGAGATGGCGGCAGACCTTAAAAGCCGCCTGGGCCGTACCCCCACAGCCTGTGTCATTACATTCGGATGCCAGATGAATGCCAGGGATTCCGAAAAGCTTTCCGGCGTTCTGCGGCGGGCAGGCTTTGAGATGACAGAGGACGAGAAAGCCGATTTCCTTATCTACAATACCTGTACGGTCAGGGATAACGCGGACCAGAGAGTTTTTGGCCGCCTCGGCAGGGCAGGGCATTACAAAAAGAGCAATCCCGGCATGAAGATCGCGCTCTGCGGCTGCATGATGCAGGAAAGCTCCAATGTGGAAAAGATTCAGAAAAGCTACCCGTTTGTAGATCTGATCTTCGGTACCCACAACCTGTACTGTTTCAGCGAATATCTCTACAGGATATATATGCAGGATGAAAAGATCGCCGATATCTGGGATAAAAGTCCGCAGATCATGGAGGCCATGCCTTCAGACAGGAAGTATCCCTACAGGTCCGGCGTAAATATCATGCTGGGCTGCGATAAATTCTGCACTTACTGTATCGTTCCTTATGTCAGGGGGCGTGAAAAGAGCCGCGACCCGGAAGAGATCCTCTGCGAGGTCAGAGCCCTTGCTGCCGACGGCGTAAAGGAGATCATGCTATTAGGACAGAATGTCAATTCCTACGGCAAGGATCTTGGGAACGGAGTCACGTTTGCCGGCCTTATCGCAAAAGTTGCGGAGACAGAAGGCATAGAAAGAGTCCGGTTCATGACGCCGCACCCGAGGGATTTCGGGGACGACCTGATCGAAGTCATCAGATCCCACCCGAAGATCGCGAGACATATCCATCTTCCCATGCAGTCCGGTTCAACGGCCGTCCTGAAAAAAATGAACCGGCAGTATACAAAGGAGGGATTTCTTGAGCTGGCTTATAAGATCAGGAAAGAACTGCCCGACTGTTCGGTAACGACCGATATCATCGTGGGATTCCCCGGTGAGACAAAAGAAGACGTGGATGATACGATCGATGTCATCAAAAAGGTGGGATTTGAGAACGCCTTTACTTTCATATATTCCAGGAGGAGGGGAACGCCCGCTGCCTCCATGCCGTCGGTCATGACAGAGGAAGAGATCGGCCGTGAATTTGACAGGGTTCTGAAGACTGTACAGGAAACGGCAAAAATGAAGGCGGAACTTCTAACCGGCAGTACCATGGAGGCACTTGCCGAAGAAATGAACGCGCAGGATCCGTCCCTTGTCACCTGCAGGCTCTCTAACAACATGATCGTACATGTGCCCGGTGACAGATCCCTGATCGGGAACATCATCAGAGTGAGACTTTGCGAGTGCCACGGCTTTTATTTCTTTGGAGAGATCGCAGAAGAATGACGAAAAGTATCAGTGAACTGACGCCGCAGCAGATGGAGATGCTTTCTCCGATGATGCAGCATTACATTAAGACAAAAAACGATTATCCCGGCTGTATCGTGTTCTACAGACTGGGTGATTTTTACGAGATGTTCTTCGAAGACGCGGTCACGGTCTCAAGGGAACTGGAACTGACGCTGACCGGTAAGATGTGCGGTCTGGAAGAAAGGGCACCCATGTGCGGAGTTCCTTTCCATGCGGTCGACGGGTACCTGACCAGGCTGGTCTCCAAAGGCTATTCCGTCGCCATCTGCGAGCAGCTGGAAGACCCGAAAACAGCAAAAGGCATCGTAAAAAGAGATGTGATCAGGATCGTGACGCCCGGCACAAATCTGGATATGAATTCCCTGGACGAGACCAGGAACAACTATATCCTCTGTGTTTTCTATACCGGAACGGACTTTGGCCCTGAAAAGGGAACAGGAGCGTCAGCGGAAAACAATATGGCCGCCGGGATCGCGGCCTGCGATCTGTCGACCGGTGATTTCAGGGTCACACAGGTCCGGGGAAAGCAGAAAACGATCAATGAGATCCTCCAGTACCAGCCTTCAGAGATCATTTGCAATGACGGCTTTATGATGTCGATCGCGCAGACGGAAGGATTCAGTTCACAGACAGACGCAAGCATCCATCCCGTCGATGCCTCGGGGTTTGAAGACCAGGCCAGTACCAGGCTGGTCTTAAGACATTTCAAAGTCCCGTCCCTGCAGGCGCTTTCGCTTGATGCCTGCCCGCTCGGCAGGGCGGCGGCCGGAGCGCTTCTTAAGTACCTCTATGATACGCAGAAAAACGATCTTTCCGGCATTACCGCGCTGGACGTGTATACGACCGGCAAGTTCATGCTGCTGGACAACACGACCAGACGGTCGCTTGAGATCACCGAGACGATCAGGGAAAAACAGAAACGGGGCAGTCTTTTATGGGTCATGGACAGGACGGTCACAGCGATGGGAGCCAGGACTTTAAGGTCATGGCTGGAACAGCCGCTGCTCTCCAAAGAAGACATCATCAAAAGACAGGATGCTGTGGAAACGCTCTGCAATAACAGCGTAGACCGGGATGAGATCAGGGAATACCTGCAGAACGTATATGATCTTGAACGCCTGATGACCAGGATCTCTTATTTGAGCGCCAATGCCAGGGACCTGATCGCCTTAAGGTCATCACTTGCCGTCTTTAAGCCGGTGCGCATGCTTATCGGGGCTTTATCAGATCCGCTGCTGACAGAGCTTAAGGATGAGATGGAAGATTTCTCCGAACTGAAGGACCTTCTGGAAAGGGCGATCGAAGATGATCCGCCGCTGACGCTGCATGAGGGAGGCTTTATCCGGGACGGGTACAACGAAGATGTCGACAGGTTCCGCAATGCCAGGACCAGCAGCAGGCAGTGGCTCCTGGACCTGGAAGAAGAAGACCGGGAGAGGACAGGGATCAGGAACCTGAAGATCAAATACAACAAGGTCTTCGGCTATTATTTCGACGTCACCAATTCCTATAAATCAATGGTGCCTGATGATTATATCCGCAAACAGACGCTGGTCGGTTCCGAGCGGTACACGACTGAAAAGCTGAAGAATCTGGAAGATACGATCATCAATGCCCAGGACAAGCTTTACGCACTGGAGTATGAACTCTTTACACAGATCCGTGACAGGATCGCTTCCATAACGCCCAGTATCCAGGGAGCGGCCAGGGCGCTGGCGGCACTGGACGTACTGTGCGCGATGTCTGTTGCGGCAGAACGGAACGGTTATGTCAGACCGTCCATCAATGAAAAAGGATTGATCAGGATCGCCGGAGGCAGGCATCCTGTTGTTGAACAGATGCTGCAGGGGGAATTTGTGGACAATGATACCCTGCTGGACATGGATAAGAGGACGACGGCGATCATAACCGGACCTAATATGGCCGGCAAGTCGACGTATATGCGCCAGGTCGCACTGATCGTGCTGATGGCCCAGACCGGTTCCTTTGTCCCTGCAAGGGAAGCTGACCTGTGCATCGTAGACAGGATATTCACCAGGGTAGGGGCTTCTGATGACCTCGGGAGCGGCCAGAGCACATTTATGGTCGAGATGAATGAAGTCGCATCCATCATCAGGAACGCGACCAAAAACAGCCTGCTTATCCTGGATGAGATCGGCCGCGGCACTTCCACCTACGACGGACTGGCCATTGCCTGGGCTGTGATCGAGCATATCAGCAGCAAAAGGCTCCTTGGCGCAAAGACTCTCTTTGCCACACATTATCATGAGCTGACCGAACTGGAGGGGAAGCTGCCCGGCGTGAACAATTACTGCATCGCCGTCAAGGAGAACGGGGATGACATCGTTTTCCTGCGCAAGATCATACCGGGAGGTGCTGACAGAAGCTACGGCATCCAGGTCGCCAGGCTGGCCGGCATCCCGGACATGGTGATCGACAGGGCCAAAGAGATCCTGGGGCAGCTTACGGAAAACGATATCGCTGAAAAGGCAAAGAGCATCGACGTCTCGAAAGATGAACGGACGAAGAAAAAGGGCGTCCATTATGACGAAGTGGACCTTTCACAGATGTCACTGTTCGATACCGTAGACGAGGCAAAGATCGCCGATGAGATAAGAGCGCTGGATATCGGGAACCTGACGCCGGTAGACGCCTTAAATACACTGTACAGACTGCAGAACGAACTGAAAAACACCTGGAGACCCTGAAGCACTATGCCGATACATATTCTGAGTGACGATACGATCAGCAAGATAGCTGCCGGTGAAGTGGTCGAAAGACCCATGAACGTTGCCAAAGAGCTGATCGAAAATTCAATAGACGCCGGAGCAACTGCCGTGACCTGCGAGATCAGGGACGGCGGGATATCCTTTTTGAGGGTGAGCGACAACGGCTGCGGCATTAAAAAAGATGAGATAGTTTATGCCTTTTACAGGCATGCTACCAGCAAAATAGATACGGCGGCCGACCTGCACCGCATATCGTCTCTCGGATTCCGCGGGGAAGCGCTTTCCAGTATAGCTGCCGTTGCGGATGTGGAGATGATCACGCGCTGTGAAGAAGAGACGGTCGGTGTACATGTCCGGAACAGGCCGTATTCCGGACAGGAACTGGAGGTGAGCGAGGCAGGAGCGCCGCGCGGTACGACCGTTATCGTCAGGGACCTGTTCAGCAATGTCCCCGTACGCCGGAAGTTCCTTAAGAGGCCCCAGACGGAAGCAGCCTATATAACGGATATGATCCAGCAGTTCGCACTGTCCCATCCGGAAATTTCATTCCATTACCGGGTGAACGGACAGGAAAAGCTCCATACGACCGGAAACGGCAGTCTCAAAGAGGTGATCTACCGCATTTTCGGTAAAGAAACGATGGACAGGCTGATCGAAGTGACCGGCCGGGAAGAGACGGAGAACGGGGATATCACCATCAGGGGCTACGCGGCACATCCGCAGCTGACAAGGTCAGGCAGGAGCCAGGAGTTCTTTTACGTCAACGGTAGGATACTTAAGAATGATCTTCTGTCCAAAGCGTTGGAAGAAGGTTACGGCACTGACCTGATGCAGCACAGGTTTCCTTTTGCCGTACTGAATCTCGACATGGACCCGGCACTGTTGGACATCAATGTCCATCCGTCCAAAATGGAGATCCGTTTCGTAGATCCGGAAAAGATCTATTCATTCGTTAAAAACGCAGTCCGGTCAGCCCTTGGAAGGAAAGAGAAGATCACGGAAGGAAACTTCTTGAATGCCCGTGAAGAATCAGCTTCCGTAAGGGCTGAAGAACAGGAAAGGATCGAACTGTTCAGACAGGAGGGGCATGTCGAACCTTTTGAAAAAGGAAGGTCCGAAAAGACTTCCGGCCTTTCTTACGAGCTGCCCGAAACAGGGAGCGATGTACTGTTCGATGAACAGGCCGTTTATGATCCTGCACCGAAGACTGCAGAAGAGGCGGGAACTGAACTTCCGCCGGTAACAGCAGAAGATATAAGGGAGCAGGTACCTGTCCAGCAGGAACTTCCGATCTTTTCAAAAGAAAAAGCGGCCGGCTTCAGGATAGCCGGTCAGGTCTTTTCCACATACTGGATCATTGAGACGGAAGGAAAGATGCTGATGATAGATCAGCATGCAGCCCATGAGAAAGTGCACTACGAAAGGATCATGAAAAGAGTCAGCGCCGGTCTTCAGGACCAGGGCTCATCCCAGCTGCTGTCCCCGCCTGCCGTCGTTCATCTGACGGGCAGACAGGAGGCGGCATATGAAAGATACCGGGATACATTTGAAAAGCTGGGCTTCGAGCTGGAGAGCTTCGGAGAAAACGCCTATGCCATGCGGGCTGTGCCGGCAGAACTCTATGGCGCTTCCCCGCAGTCAATGCTTCTGGATACGCTGGACGAGATCCTTGATGAAAAACTGGAAGGCACACCTTCCGTCATATTGCAGAAAGTGGCTTCCATGTCCTGCAAGGCAGCTGTCAAAGGCGGGAACCTTTTGTCTTTTGCCGAGGCGGCCGAACTGATTGAAGAACTGCTCGGACTGGAAGATCCGTATCACTGCCCGCATGGAAGACCGACTATGGTGGTCTTTGGAAAAGATGAACTGGAAAGAAAATTCAAGCGTACAGTCTGAACGCCCGCTCGTTATCATCGCGGGACCGACTGCTTCCGGTAAATCGGCATGCGCTGTGGAACTGTGCAGACTGATCGGGGGCGCGGTCATTTCCGGTGACTCGATGCAGTGCTACAGGCACATGGATATCGGAACCGCAAAAACAACACCTGCCGAACAGAAAGGTGTCCCGCACGCACTTATAGACTGTCTGGAGCCGGAAGAGCCGTGGAATGTCGTCCTCTTCCAGCAGATGGCCAGGCAGGCCTACGAGCGTTTTTACGGACAGGGGCTGATCCCGGTCCTCGCCGGAGGGACAGGATTTTATATACGGGCTTTTTTGTACGGGACTGATTTTACTCAAACTGCGGAAGATACCGCGTACAGAAAGGAACTGGAAGAGTTCGCGAAAAAGAACGGGGCGTCCGCCCTGCACCGGATGCTGGCCGAAGCGGATCCGGTGTCAGCCGGGAAGATCCATGAAAACAATATAAAAAGGGTGATCAGGGCGCTGGAATACTATGCACAGACCGGACAGCCGATCTCTTCGCATAACGAGGAACAGAAGAAGAAAGAACCGGAATATGACGCAGTCAGATTCCTTATGGATCCTGACAGGAAGCTTTTGTACGAGGCTATCGACCGGCGTGTGGATATCATGTTCGAAAACGGACTGGTCAAAGAAGTCGAAAATCTTAAGAAAAAAGGGTTCGACAGAAGCTTTCAGTCCATGCAGGGGATCGGATATAAGGAAATTCTCGATCATCTGGATGGAAAATGTACTCTGGATGAAGCGGCGGCGAACATTAAAATCGCGTCAAGGCATTATGCAAAAAGGCAGCAGACCTGGTTTTATGCCGAAAAGGACTGGATACGGATCGATCCTGCCGGATTTTCCGGCGCAGAAGAGATCGCTGAATATATGGCCGGGATCGTAAGGAAGACGATCCTGAAAGGATGAAGGATGGATAAAGAGGAACTGGAACTGTTTGCGGATCTGGGCATAAGCAGGGCTGTCTGTGAATATTCGGAGGATATCCTGGCAGGACTTAAGGATCCGTTCAAAGATATAGAACGGACTGCACAGTACAACCAGCTGCGTGTGATCAATGCGATGCAGAAGGCACATATCGGTGAAGCTTCCCTGAAAGGCACGACCGGATACGGATATGACGACATAGGAAGGGAAGGACTGGAAAAAGCCTATTCATATTATTTTGGCTCCGAGGACGCGCTTGTAAGGCCGCAGATCACCTGCGGCACACACGCACTGAGCCTTGCCCTGTCCGGAAACCTTCGTCCCGGCCAGACGCTGGCTTATGTATCGGGAGGCCCCTACGACACGCTGGAAGGGGTGATCGGGATCAGGCCGCAGAAGGGATCCCTTGCAGAGTACGGCGTCAGTTACAGGGAAGTGGACCTGAAAGAGGACGGAGGATTTGACTTTGACGGTATCCGGGAACTCCTGAAAGACCGGACACTGCATATCTGCGCGATCCAGCGCTCCAGGGGGTATCTGACCAGGAGGACCCTGTCGGTGGACCAGATCGGAGAAGCGGTGGAACTGATCCATACATTAAGGCCGGATGTTGTATGTATGGTCGACAACTGTTACGGGGAATTTGTGGAAAAGAAGGAGCCCTCGGACGTCGGTGCGGATATGACAGTCGGATCACTGATAAAGAATCCCGGAGGCGGGCTGGCCCCTACGGGCGGTTACATCTGCGGAACTAAAGAATGCATAGAGAACGCTGCGGTCAGGCTGACGGCACCGGGGCTGGGGAAAGAAGTCGGTGCAACGCTTGATGTCCTCCCGTCCATGTTCCAGGGATTTTTCCTGGCGCCGGAAGTGACGGCCAGCGCCTTAAAGGGTGCGATATTTGCTGCTGCCTGTTATGAGCGGCTGGGATTTTGGGTCAATCCTTCGGCAGCTGAAGACAGACACGATATCATACAGGCTGTAACATTTGGCACCCCGGAGGGACTGATCGGTTTCTGCGAGGGTATTCAGGCCGCTTCCCCCATTGACAGCTTCGTTGTACCTTATCCTTCCGACATGCCGGGATACGACGTCCCGGTCATAATGGCTGCCGGCGCATTTGTCTCGGGTTCATCGATCGAACTGTCTGCGGACGGCCCCTTAAGGGAGCCGTACACAGCGTTTTTCCAGGGCGGCCTGACCTTCGGGCATGTACGCTACGGCATCATGAGAAGTCTCCAAAATCTCCTTGACCGGGGTCTTATTAGTCTATAAAATTATCTAAAGCTTCCCTGCCCGGAGAGCAAGGAGGCATATGAAAAAAGAATTCGCATATAATGATGAGATGCCGTATGAGCGCTTTATCAGCCACGGACCCGCGAGCCTGACAAATGCGGAGCTTCTGGCACTCATTTTACGGACCGGAACTGAATCAGTTTCCGCAACGGCGCTCGGACAGGAGATCCTGTCCATTCGTGATAAAGATAATACTGCTTTGTCTGTGCTATATGATCTCAGGCTGGACGAACTGCTTTCGGTCCGCGGGATCGGGCAGGTCAAGGCAGTAAAACTGTTATGCCTGGCCGAAGTATCCAAACGTATGTCTGCTGAAAAGGCCAAACACAGGCTGTCCTTCAGGGACCCTGCCACAGTAGCGGACTATTATATGGAGAGGCTTCGGCACGAGAAGAAGGAGATATGCCTTCTTCTTCTGCTCGATCAGAGATTATCGCTCCTTGGAGAGACTGTCCTTTCTCAGGGAACTGTTAATACAGCTCTTTTATCTGCCCGCGAAGTGTTTGTGAACGCACTGAGTATGCAGGCAGTAAATATTATGCTTCTGCATAATCATCCGAGCGGAGATCCGGAGCCCAGCGGCGAGGATATCGAGATCACCGATAAGATCCTGAAAGCTGGTCATCTGCTTGGCATAGAACTGATAGATCATCTGGTGATCGGGGACGGCGAATACAGGAGCCTGCGTCAGTGCGGATATCTGGACCACCTCTGAAGAGGAAGGGACTGACGAATGAGCAATACGTTTGCCATCGATCTTGGCACTTATACGATAAAGATCTTCAGTGACGCTGCCGATCAGATCTATGTTCAGAAAAACATGATCGCGATCGAGAACCGCAGCCGCATGATCGCTTACGGTGACTCGGCATATGAAATGTTCGAGAAAGCCCCGGCGAATATAGTTGTTTCTTCACCGCTTTCCAGCGGTGTCATTGCCGACATCAACAATATGGAGCTCCTGATCCGTATGCTGATGAAGGATATCCAGAAGGGATATCTGAAAGGCGCCGATTACTACATTTCCATTCCAACAGACGTTACAGAAGTTGAAAAAAGGGCCTTTTATGACCTGCTGAAAGATGCCGGCATAAAAGCCAGGAAGATCATGGCGGTCGACAGGTCTGTCGCGGATGCGCTGGGCATGGGCATCGATGTGAAAAACTCCCAGGGCGTCCTGGTCGTCGACGTCGGCTATGATACTACGGAGATCTCCGTACTGTCCCTGGGCGGGATCGTACTGAGCCGTCTGATCAAAACAGGCGGACACGGCTTTGATGCCACTCTTGTAAATGCCGTCAGGCGGGAATTCAATCTGGTCATCGGCATGAAAACGGCGGAAAGCGTGCGCATCGCATTTCATGATGCCGACCCCGTCAAAGACAGGGATATGGAAGTTTCCGTGTTCGGCAGGGATATCGTGACTGGTCTTCCGAAGGAGAGGAAGATCACCTATGATTTTGCCGCGTCCTCGCTGGCTGACAGTTTCAGGATGATCGCCGAGAGCATACGCGTGACGCTTGAGAGGACACCTCCCGAGCTTGCCGCGGATATATACAGACACGGCGTTTTCCTTACGGGGGGAGCTTCCACACAGGCACAACTGTGGCAGATGATCGGCGATGAGGTCTCCCTGCCGGTCAACATTGCGAAAAGTCCGGTCAATTCGGCTGTTCTGGGGATCGCCCAGATCATCCGCAAATCTTTCTACAGATCACTTGCTTATACGATCGAGGGCCTGTCAAAATGAGCCCGCGTTTCGAGAAGAACCGTGAAGAAAGAAAAGCTGTCTTTTCCGCTCAGCTGCTTATGGTCATTACGGGCGTTCTCTGTGTTATCCTGATGATCGTTACTTTTAACGTACCTTCCTTTATTGAACCGTTTGCCGATGCGGCAGACCTTGTGATCGTACCGTTCCAGGAAGGACTGGGCAGGGTCGGAAAAGCTCTTGTCAGAGTTACGGATTACTTCGGGGATATTGAAGAACTCCGGGAAGAGAACAGGCAGCTTAAGAATGAGATAGCTTCCCTTATTGAGGATAAGACACAGCTTCAGGAGAAGAATTACTCGTTAAGAAGGCTGGAAGATCTCTACGAAACGCAGAGGGAGTATTCTCAGTACGAGAAGCTCAGCGCCTCTGTAATAGCCAAGGACAGCGGCAACTGGTACCATTCCTTTATCATCAACAAGGGTGAAGCCGACGGTATCCGGAAAGATATGAACGTCATGGCCGCCGGCGGTCTTGTCGGCAGGATCTCCCAGACCGGCAGGCGATGGGCACGCGTGGAGGCGATCATCGATGATAATTCAAATGTCTCGTCCATGATCCTCGGCTCCGGCGAGAACCTGATCGTTTCCGGATCGCTGAAGCTTTATGATACCGGCAGCATCGCATTCTCACAGCTTTTTGACGCGGCGGGAAATGTTAAAAACGGTGATAAGGTCATTACTTCCAATATCAGCGACAAGTATCTGCCGGGCATACTGATCGGTTATATCAATATGATAGAAAAGGATCCCAACAATATCACCAGTTCGGGATACATCACGCCGGCAGTTGATTTCGAGCATCTGGATACGGTGCTGGTCATACTTGAGATCAAGCAGCAGGCAGAATATGAGGAAACAGACGAATGATGAAAGCGGCGCGGATCATAGCTGCCATACTGATCGTCCCGGCAGCCTATATTCTGCAGACGACGCTGTTCCAGGCCATCAGGATCGGCAGCATCATCCCGGATGTCATCCTTGTCATTACGGTTGCACTCGCACTTACAAAAGGCGAGGTCTACGCTATCCTGACCGGATTCTTCATGGGACTTTTGTGTGATATCTTTTCGATGGACCTTATCGGGTTCTATGCGCTTTTCTATTCTCTTGCCGGTTTTTTTTGCGCCAGACTGGGCAGGAACCTGTATATCGACGATCTGAAATTCCCTGCCGCGGTCGTGTTTTTTGCTGATCTGGCGAAGGGGATCTACGGTTATGTTTTCCTTTTCCTTCTGCAGAACCATATTTTTACCGGTACCTTTCTTGTGCGTTACTCGATACCGGAAGCTGTGTATACCATGCTTGTATCGCTTGTGCTGTACCCGCTCGTCAGGCTTCTGTTCACCGGAGTACTGAAAGACAGGACGGAAACGCCTAAAGGGGATAACAATATTGCTTCGATATCTTAGGAATTTCTTCAGCAGCCTTTTCGCCAATGAAGAACTGCGTGAGTTTATAAAAAAGATCAACTGGCGCCTGCTTGTACTGGCATCAGGCTTCCTTGTCATGTCCATAGTCCTTATCGTCAGGCTTTTTGGTCTTCAGATCGTACACGGGGATGATTATCTCACCACGTTCAAGCTGAGGATCAGGCGTGATGTTTCCCTGCCCGGTATCCGCGGCAATATCTATGACAGGAACGGAAAACTGCTTGCCTATAACGAACTGAGCTATGCTGTAGTGATCCGGGATGAGTTTTCCGACACCTCCGGTAAGAATAAAGCACTCAACGATTCTATCCTCAATACGATCACGATACTTGAAAAGAACGGGGTCAGTCCGGACGCCAGGATCCAGATCGCGCAAAATGACAGCGGCAGATATGAATACACCGTAAGCGGGTCACAGCTTCTCAGGTTCCTGGCCGATATATACGGGCATCCCCTGACTGATGACCTGAAACCCGGAGAGAAGGATAAGACCGCGGAAGAGATCGTCGCCTATCTGGCGGATAAATATGAGATCGATACGCTTTCGCTCGACAGGGAAAAAGTGCTTCAGCTGGTCACGGTCAGATATCTGCTGTCCAACAACAGTTTCCAGCGGTATATTGCAACGCCGATAGCTTACGGGATCGACAGCTCCCTGGTGGCCGTCATCATGGAGAACAGCGATATCCTTCCCGGGGTGAGCATCGAAGAGTATACCCTGCGGCACTATACGGATGGTAAGTATTTTTCACAGATCATAGGATATACAGGCAGTGTTTCAGCCGAGGAACTTGCAGCCCTGAAGGAATCGAACCCGTCGTATGATGCTTCGGATACTGTCGGTAAAGTGGGGATCGAGGCATCCATGGAATCGGAACTGTTCGGGCATAAAGGCTCCAGGACCATGTACGTGGATAATCTCGGACGTGAGCTGGAGACTACGTCGACCGTACTTCCTTCTACCGGCAACGATGTTTATCTTACTATTGATGCGGACCTGCAGAGAATGGCATATGACCTGCTCGAGAAAAAGATATCCGAGATCCTTCTTTCCAGGATCAGGCCGATAAAGGAACTGGAGCTGGATGAGGATTCTTCCGGTTCCGATATCGTAATTCCCATCTATGACGTTTATTATTCCGTGATCAGGAATAACGCACTGGATATTTCTCATTTTGCACAGCCCGGGGCAGGAGAGGCCGAAAAGCAGCTGCAGGCATCGTTTAACGAGTATGCGGACTCTGCGGCAAAAGTCCTGGAGGATGAATTATTCAGCTATCATACGCCTTACTGTGACCTGAAGAAAGAGTACAAGAATTACCAGACATATATCGTACAGGCGCTGTATGCAAAAAATATCATCAGGAGAGAACTGATCGATGCCGATGATGAAATATACAGGGCATGGACAACGGATGAGACCATAAGTATGTACGATTTCCTGTCCCACGCCATAAGCGAAGAGTGGGTGGATGCCGCGGCACTTGATCTTGACCGGTCATACGCGAGCATCGGGGAGATACTCGAAGGCATCTGGCGGGTCATAAGAGACGATATCATAACTGAAAATGAGTTTTCCAAAATGATCTACAGGTATATGCTCCTGTCTGATCTGATCACCGGGGACCAGATCTGCCGTGCGCTCATTGAGCAGGAAACCGTTGCGGTAAACGATGCGGAACTGGATGCATTCATGTCCGGGACCGAGTCATCCTATGATTTCATGTGTGAACGGATAAGGAAGCTGGACCTGACGCCTGCCGAACTCAATCTGGATCCGTATTCCGGATCGATCGTTGTCATCGATCCTTCCAGCGGGAATGTGCTGGCACTGGTCAGTTATCCGTCCTATGACAACAACAGGATGAGCAACGGCGTGGATGCTGCGTATTTTGAGTCCCTCAGGAACGATAAGTCCACGCCCCTCCTGAATTATGCGACACAGCAGGCTACAGCGCCGGGATCTACTTTTAAGATGGTCACAGCGACTGCCGGACTTATGGAGAATGTGCTGACGCTGGATGATGAGATCGTCTGTACGGGCACTTTTACAAAAGTCTTTCCGGAGCCTCACTGCTGGATCTATCCGAAAGGCGCCCACGGTCCGTTAAATGTGTCAGGAGGGATCAGGAATTCCTGCAACCAGTTCTTTTATGAAGTCGGTTACAGGCTTGGCCTGACCGATCCGGAAGATGAACACAGCTATGATTCCAGTTACGGTGTGCAGAGGATCAGGACATATGCCCAGATGTACGGGCTGGACCAGCCGACCGGACTGGAGATCGACGAAGTCCAGTCCCAGATATCCACTGAAGACGCTGTACGTTCAGCCATCGGACAGGGCAATCACAACTATACTACGGCTGCTCTGGCCAGGTATGTCGGAACGGTCGCAGCCAGGGGCGTCTGCCACGACCTTACGCTCATCAGCAGGATCGAGGACAGTTCCGGCAAAACAGTCAGGGAAAGCAATCCTGTGATCAGAAATGTCATAACGATGGATGATGCATACTGGGATGCGATCTGGACCGGCATGCGGGGGGTCGTGGAGGATAAAAGCTACTTTTCGGATATCCCGGTCAGGGTAGCCGGGAAGACCGGTACTGCGCAGCAGACTGCCAACAGGCCCAATCACGCTCTGTTTGTCTGCTTCGCGCCTTACGAAGCGCCTGAGATCGCAGTGGCTACCAGGGTAGCATACGGCTATACTTCGGATTATGCCGCGCAGATCACCAGGGATCTGCTCAAATACTATTTCCATGTAGAGGACAGGGATTCGCTTCTCGGTACGTCCAATAATATGGAAGAAGGAACGATAGAAGGAGATTGAGATTGGCCAGACAGCTCGTTGCCATCAGATTGTTTAATAACGGAATGCGCCTTAAGCTGGACCGGAACGCGCCTTTTGAAGAGGTTCTCGAAGAAACAGGGAAACGCTTCAGGGAAGGCAGTTCTTTTTTCAAGGACGCGGCGCTGTCGGTCACATTTGAAGGA
This sequence comes from Lachnospiraceae bacterium, assembly GCA_017474455.1. Taxonomy (GTDB): domain Bacteria; phylum Bacillota; class Clostridia; order Lachnospirales; family Lachnospiraceae; genus CAG-791. The sequence goes on along the minus strand of JAFVHP010000034.1, from coordinate 154,389 downwards.
CGCGGTCTGAGCCAGGATGAGGAAGACGAACTGATCGATGTCATTACAGATAATTCCGCTGTCAGGATACTCTGTATCTGCAGGGAAGATCCCGTAACGGATATGATGTTCGTCAGAGCGGTCAGAAGGCTGCAGGGGGTGCCGGAGATCACACCGGTCGACCCGGATATATCGAATTTCAAAGTCATTAAGAAAGACGTCGGGCCGGGCGAAGTGATCGAGACAAGGGAAAACCTGCTGGTCCTGGGAAGCGCGGCGGAAGGCAGCGTACTGGTGTCCCATAAGAGCATACTTGTCCTGGGAGATCTTCTGGGACAGGCTATAGCTGGATCGGAAACAAATCTGTCCGGTGCCGGTTTTGGCCCGGATGATGAGGAAGAATGGCCGGAGCATCAGGGATCTTCCTGTATGGTATATGCCAGGGGGTTCGCACCCGAAAAACTGAGGATATGCGGACTTCGCTACAGGGGCCAGCTTCCCTCATCAAAAGCGCTGGGATTCCATTCCAGGCTTCAGCCCAGGGCGGCTTTCATTAAAAACGGTCTTCTGATCATTGATTCCCTTGAAAAAGGACTGGAGTATGTTTAAAACATTTTCCCTAAGAAAACTTGATTTCTTTCTTATTCTTGCTTCGATCGCATTAAGCCTGATCGGTGTGGCGGCGATCGGCTCGGCCGCCCCGGCATTAAGAGGAAGGCAGCTGATGGGCGTCCTGGCCGGCGTGGTCATCATGCTTGCGGTATCCACCCAGGACTACTCCAGGATACTGAATCTCTACTGGCTCATGTATATCGTCAATATCATCCTGCTTTTGCTGGTGCTTTTTATAGGGACGGAACATGATGACGCAAGGCGCTGGGTCCAGCTCGGACCCATCACGTTCCAGCCTTCGGAACTGGCCAAATTATTATTGATTTTATTTTTTTCGCAGTTTATCATGAAGTACAAAGAGCACATGAAATCAATACTTATGCTGGGAATACTGTCCGGCCTTATTCTTGTTCCTGTTTATCTGATCTACAAGGAGCCGGATCTCTCAACTGATATCGTGGTCATATTGATTTTTGCTGCTCTGATCTTTCTTGGAGGAATCAGTATTCGCCTTGTGATCGGGTTCTTCGTCATATCCATTCCAGCTCTGATCATATTCCTGAATCTGGTTCTGCAGGAAGGGCAGACGATCCTGAAGAGCTATCAGAGGGACCGTATTCTTGCCTATTTCCATCCGGAAGATTATCCCGACAAAGCATACCAGACGCTGAATTCCATTATGGCGATCGGATCAGGTCAGCTTCTGGGCAAGGGATACAATACAAACGAGATAAGCTCTCTTTTGAACAGCGGATATATTTCGGAGTCGCAGACAGACTTTATTTTTACCGTGATCGGAGAAGAGTTCGGATTTGTAGGCAGCTGTGCAGTGGTCCTGCTGATCGCGTTTATCTGTACCAGCTGTTTTATAACTGCCAGGAAAACCAAAGATACCGCCGGTATGCTGGCGGCGGCCGGCATCGGCGCATGGGTGGGCTTTCAGGGCATCATCAATATGGGTGTTACGACAGGTATCATCCCGAACACGGGATTGCCGCTTCCGTTCGTCAGTTATGGCCTGACCAGCCTGTTAAGTCTGTTTATCGGGCTCGGGATAGTACTGAATATCAGGATGCAGACGGTAAAACCGCGCAGTGCGGTCACCTTCAGACGGAGCGGGGCCTGATTGCTCTTATTATTAGGGGGATAGAATGAACATAGCTTTGATTGCACATGAATCAAAGAAAAAACTGATGCAGAATTTCTGTATAGCTTACAGAAGCATCCTGGCCAAGAATGAATTGTATGCGACCGGTTCTACCGGGCGCCTTATAGAAGAAGTCACGAATCTGAATATCCATAAACATCTGACAGGGCACCTGGGCGGCATGCAGCAGGTAGCCGCGCAGATCGAGCACAATGAGATCGATCTCGTTATCTTCCTGCTGGACCCGAATATTCCAAGGGCGCATGAACAGAGCAGTGACCAGATCCGAAGGATATGTGATACCCATAACATTCCGATCGCCACAAATCTTGCTTCAGCGGAGCTTTTGATTAAATCTCTTGACAGAGGGGACCTGGAGTGGCGTGAAATGTATAAATGATCTGAGGAGCGGGCTTTTTGCTGCCCTGCTCTTTCTGACAGTTTTCCTGTCCGGCTGCAGTTCCGATCTGACGCAGCCTTATCAGAATGAAATGAATGTCCCGGCTTTTTCGGTCGGGACGGCAAACAGTGACAGCAGATCCACAGCGGATTCCTTCGCCTCGGATCTGGCTGTTATTTCCGGAGATATTACGGGGAGTGGGGCAGTGGATTCCAGCGGTACCGGAGCGGCTGCCGTTATTTCCATTGAAGACAAAAGGGCACTGTATGCCGACAATGTCTTTTCTCAGCTCTATCCGGCCAGCCTGACCAAAGTCATGACGGCCATCGTAGCGCTTGAAAACGCGTCTCCCGACACACTCCTTACCGCATCGGCAAGTGTTTCCAATCTGGAAGCAGGTGCACAGGCGATCGGCCTTGCGCAGGGGGATACGATGACGCTGGACCAGGCTCTGCGTATCCTGCTGGTCTATTCCGCCAACGACGTTGCGGTCATGATCGCGGAAAACATCGGCAATGACGCGACCGGCTTTATCGATATGATGAACAGAAAGGCGGCCGCCATAGGTGCTACATCGACCAATTTTGTCAATTCAAACGGTCTTTCGGACAATAACCATTATTCAACTGCTTATGATATGTACCTGATCTTCAGGGAAGCTATAAAGATCCCGCTTTTCCAGGAGATCATCAATATGAACTCGTATTCGACCGTTTACCATGATTCTGCCGGAAACGAGAAGACTGTCAATGTCACTTCAACCAACCTTTACAGCAGGGGAGTAGTCACTGCGCCTGCCGGGATCACTGTTATAGGCGGAAAGACCGGAACAACGTCTGCCGCCGGATCATGCCTGGTCCTTCTGGCCAAGGATACTTCGGGAAGGTCCTATATTTCGGTCGTTATGCGCGCGCCGGGCCAGGAGAGGCTGTACGAACTGACCAATCAGCTGCTTGGGGAAATTCGGTAAGGTTGCAGATTGTCTTTCAGTGATCTATCAACTATAATTATAATATCAAAAGTGACAGGAGGATTTGTCCAATGGTTCAGCTTATTGTAGGAAGCAAAGGGGAAGGCAAAACAAAACGCTTATTAGATAAAGCCAACAGCGAAGTCAAAAACATTCTGGGCAGTATCTGCTATCTGGATAAAAACACCAAACACATGTATGAACTGAATAATAAGATCCGGCTTATCTGTGTTCCTGATTTTTCGATCACGAATGTTGATGAGTTTATCGGTTTTGTCTGCGGAATCATCTCCCAGGATCACGATCTTGAACAGATGTATTTTGACAGTTTCCTGGATATTTCCTGTCTTAAAGATCAGGATATAACAGGTGCTTTGAGAAAAATTGCAGGCGTCAGTGAACAGTTTTCTGTGGATTTTATTATCAGCATTTCCAAAGACGAGGCAGAGATACCGGAAGAGTTCAGGACAATGATAGCCGCAGTCGAATGACTGCAGGCTGCCGGGCATCATCATTAATTACGTTTTGAAGGCTAACGCATATGATCCAGTATCGCACTGCAGGATCATATGCGTTTTGACATAGGACCAGATCAACGGGAGCAGGCTTCATTGCCAAAACAGGGAAACAGCAGCAGAAACGACCCGAACAGGGGATCTTCAAAGCCGGCGCGGAATCAGGATCAGGCGGGAAAGTCCACCGGCCGCGGCAATAATTCCGGCAAAGTCATAAAATACCGCAGACCGATCAATATCAATATCGGTCTGGTGGTGTTTGCCGTTATCCTCATTTATCTGATCATTGTCATCATGACATATATTACTTCCGATAAGGTCGTGGGATATGAAGTGAAGACCGGTTCGCTGTCCGGGACACGTGTCTATCAGGGCATCGCGCTCCGCAATGAAGTGGTGGTCACCAGCGATTATGCCGGATATGTCAATTATTATAATGAAGAAGCAGACCGGCTCGGCAAAGACAACCTGGCCTGTACGATCGATGAATCGGGCAGGATCATGGATCTGATCAATTCGGAAAATGCCGGGGAGATCTCACTGAATGAAAGCGAGCTGGCCGAACTCAAAAACGATATCATTTCCTTTGTCTCGTCCTATGATCCCGCGTCTTTCTATTCGGTCTATGATTTCCAGACATCGATCATGTCCGCGACGCAGCAGATGGCCAGCAACCGGCTCCTGCAGAATATCGACAGCATGGATACGGGAGGTGTATCCTCATCCATTCATTACTGTTATGCGCCGGTCACGGGAGATATCATTTATTTCACTGACGGATACGAACAGAAAAAATTCGAAGATATCCGGATGTCCGATCTGGACAGGGCAGCATATGAGAAAAATACTCTGCAGGGAGGACAGCTTGTTGCCGTAGGAGATCCTATATATAAGATATCCACTGATGAAAACTGGTCGATCGTCATACCTGTGGATTCGGAAGAGGAAGCGGAAAAACTGGCCGCGGAAGGATACCTGAAGGTCAGATTCCTCAAGAACCAGTATGAATCCTGGGCAAAACTGACCATGCGGGGCGATGAAACAGGACAGTATTTCCTGAATCTGGCGTTTACCAATTCGATGGTCACATTCTGCAGCGACCGGTTCCTTGATATCGAACTGATCACGGAAGAGAAGACAGGTCTGAAAGTACCGAATTCATCCATAGTGGAAAGCAACTTTTTCCTGGTCCCCAAAGAATATGTGACGACCGGAAAAGGCGGGACCAAAGGTGTATTGAGGGAGACCTATGCGGAAGACGGGTCTAAGAGCACTGTCTTTATCGCGTCCACACCTTACAGTGAGACAAAGGATATGTATTATCTCGATCAGAATGTGCTGCATTCCGGAGACATCCTGATCAGGCCGGATTCTACGGATACATATGTCTTGAGCGCGCAGGACAAACTGATCGGTGTTTATAATATCAATAAGGGATATGCGGATTTCAGGCTTGTGGATATCCTGTACAGCAATGAAGAGTATTCCATCGTAACACCGGGCAATATGTACGGCCTGAGCGAGTATGACTATATCGTACTGGATGCGTCCAGTATTACACCGGACCAGTTCATTTATCAGTAATATTCAAGTTTACCGGAAGAAGAGTATGGATACAGTAAAAGATAATCTTGCCGCAGTTGAAGAACGGATCCTGAACGCGTGCAAAAAGGCCGGCAGAAACCGGGAGGATGTCAGGCTGATCAGCGTCAGCAAGACAAAACCGGTCGGACTGCTGATGGAGGCGTATGACGCCGGGGCCAGGGATTTCGGAGAGAACAAAGTCCAGGAGATCCTGCAGAAAGCGCCGCTTATGCCGGATGACGTCAGATGGCATATGATAGGGCACCTCCAGACGAATAAAGTGCGTCAGCTCATACCCCATGCCGCCATGATCCACAGTATCGATTCCGAAAAACTGGCCCGGGCAGTAAGCGCCGAAGCGGAGAAGGCAGGACGCAGGATACCGGTGCTTGTTGAAGTGAATATGGCCGGAGAAGAAAGCAAGTTCGGCCTTTCCCCGGAGGAAACGGAGGATTTTGTCAGGAGCATTGCGCCGCTTCCGGGGATCGCGGTAAAAGGCCTGATGACGATAGCTCCTTTTACTGAAGATCCTGAAACCAACCGCCCGTATTTTGCGGCATTAAAAGAATTATGCCTTGACATCGATCGTAAATCAATCAATAATGTTGATATGTATGAGCTTTCAATGGGTATGACCGGAGACTTTGAGGTGGCTGTTGAAGAAGGAGCTACTTTTATCAGAGTCGGTACCGGTATTTTTGGTGAACGGATCTACGCAAGCCAAGGACAGTAAAGAGGTAATGCTATGAGCGTAATGGATAAACTGATCAACGCAATGAAGATGAATCCCGGCGGGGATGGATACGATGATTATGATGACTATGATGATGATGAGATGGAAGTATCGTCATCAAGGAAGATAAGGCAGTTCGGATCCAGAGCGGGCAGTCAGGATGATTATGATGACGAGCCGCAGAGAAGGCAGTATGCCGAACAGCGCCCGGCCGGTGCAGCCCAGAGGGCAAACCGCCGCATGGTCCGTCCGGCAGGTTCCGGGATGGAAGTGTGCGTGATCAAGCCTACGACGGTCGAAGAAGCCAGGGAACTGACTGAAACGCTTCTGGCCAACCGTACGGTCGTCCTTAACCTGGAAGGCCTGGATGTCGGGATCGCGCAGCGTATCATCGATTTTGCCTCCGGATCATGCTATGCATTACGCGGCAATCTGATCAACATTTCCAGATACATTTTTGTAGTTACTCCGGAGAGCGTTGATATTTCCGGTGATATTTCTTCAGCGTTCGGCGCGGGTGCGGAGGATACAAGTTCTTCTTTTAATATGCCCTTTGCCTGAGGCTGATCACGTCCGCTCTTGCGGGACCGGTCTTTAATAATGCAAACTTAATGATCACGCACCGTTTAAAAGCGGTGCGTGATATTTTGAAAAGGCCAGACAATGATGCGATACCTGAATCCCGAACATAAGCTGACTGTTAACTGCCCGGACAGTGCCCGTAATACGAATAATACGTATGATATTCTGTACAGATATGATTTCAGGGATCTGGGACAGGCACTGTGTGATCTGTATGCTGACAGAGACCCGGAAGCGCCTCTGGAAAAAAGAAGAGTATTCATTATTACGGATACAAATGTGGCCCCGTTGTATGCGGATGAAGTAAGCGCGTCCGTAACGGATCATTGTTTCCGGGTCACAAAGCTGGTCCTGCCGGCCGGTGAAAAATACAAGAATACGGAAACGGTGAACCGGATCTATGAATTCCTGATAGAGAATAAAGCGGACAGAAGCAGTGTGATCCTGGCCCTTGGAGGCGGTGTCATCGGGGATATGGCCGGTTTTGCCGCCGCCACATATGTCAGGGGAATAGATTTTGTCCAGATACCGACTACGCTGCTTGCACAGGCTGATTCCAGCATAGGCGGAAAGACCGGCGTAGATGTCGGCGGCTATAAGAACATGGCCGGAGCTTTTTATATGCCGGTCCTTGTTTATTCCAATATTTCAACAGTACGGATGCTGGAAAAGAGACAGTACCTGAGCGGACTGGCTGAAGTGATCAAGCACGGCATGATCCTGGACAAAGAGTATTTTGAATATCTCCGGGAGAATGAGGAAGGCCTGGCCGGACAGGATCCGGAGTTTCTGCTTGACGCGCTGTTTCGAAGCAATGAGATCAAAAAACAGGTGGTCGAGCAGGACCCTTATGAAAAAGGCTTAAGGAAACTCCTGAATTTCGGGCATACGATCGGGCATGCGATAGAAAAGGACTCCGGATTCACCCTGTTTCACGGGGAGTGCGTTTCGATCGGATGTGCCGGAGCCATCCGGATCTCGGAGAACAGAGGTATGATAACGGCTGATGAAAGGAAAGAGGCTGTTGCTTTCCTTGAAAGCACAGGACTGCCTGTAAGGACTGCCATTCCATCAGCCGACAGGATACTGCCGCTGATAAAGCTTGATAAAAAGAATAGCGCAGGTGTATTATCCTTTGTACTTCTCAAGGGGATAGGCAACGCGGTCACCTGTCCCGACGTATCATCCGCGGAGATCACGGATGCGCTGGACTACATTAACAGTAAATAAGAGGTAACGGATCCATATGACAACGACTGAACCGACAGGAGTGGTAAAAGACCGCCGGAAAAAGGTCCTTATATGTTTTATCCTGTTTCTGCTGCTGACTGCGGCTGATCTAATAACGAAACATATTGCCTTTGACAAGCTTTCCGGCAATCCGCCGTTCGTCCTGATCAACGGCGTACTTGAATTCAGGTATACCGGAAATACAGGCGCGGCTTTCGGCATGCTCAAAGGAGCGAGGATACTGTTCTCGGTCATAGCCGCGGCAGCCGTCTGCGTCATCTTTTATATCATCTCCAGGACACCGTCAGAGAAAAAATACGATCTGTTCAGAGCTCTTCTGGTACTGATCGCGGCCGGTGCGGCCGGAAACCTCATAGACAGGCTGTTCCTGGGATATGTGAGGGATTTCATTTATTTTTCACTGATCAATTTCCCTATCTTCAATGTTGCAGATATCTATGTGACTTGCGCCACTTTCCTGATGGTCATAGCCGTGCTGTTTTACTACAGGGATGAACACGATTTTGACTTTTTAAAGAAATGAGTGATAAAACAGACAGACTTTTCTGCTTTACAGTATCGGAAAGTGACGACAAAGAGCGTATAGACAGCTTCCTGGCCTCTCAGCTGGGGCAGGAGATGACGATATCCCGCAGTTATATCAAGAACCTGATAAAAAACGGGGCGGCACAAAGGATCCTTTCGGAAGATGATCCCGATTCTGCACAAACGGTCACGAAGCCTTCTTATCCTGTTGAAGAAGGTGAAGTGATCAGGATCACATTGCCCGAATCAGCCGTACCGGATATACTGCCGGAAGATATCCCGCTGGATATCGTATATGAAGACGACCAGCTGATGGTGATCAATAAGCCCAGGGGAATGGTCGTCCATCCTGCGGCAGGCCATTACAGCAATACGGTCGTGAACGCGGTGATGTACCACTGTCTGGATCCTGAGACGGGAAAATACAGCCTGTCCGGTATCAACGGCGTCCTTCGTCCCGGGATCGTCCACAGGATCGACAGAGATACGACCGGCTCCCTGATCATATGCAAAACAGATCTTGCCCATCAGAGCATAGCCGCCCAGTTAAAGGAACATTCATCCCTGCGGGAATATACGGCCATAGTCTACGGCTGTATCGATGAAGACAGCCTTACCATAGACAGGCCGATAGGCAGGGATCCGAAAGACCGGATGAAGAACGCCTGCAGAAGTGACGGAAAACGGGCTGTGACACATGTTGAAGTCCTGGAACGCTTCCAGAAGTTTACCTATATCAGATGCAGGCTGGAAACGGGCAGGACACATCAGATCCGCGTGCATATGGCATATGCCGGACATCCGGTCATCTGTGACCCTCTTTATGCAGCCGGCAGAGTGTGGACACTTCCGGCATCCCTGAAAGTGAACGGACAGTGCCTCCACGCGAAAAAACTGGAATTTGTTCACCCGGTCACAGGTGAAACGATCAGTACGACTGTCCCGGAACCGGAAGATTTTATGGCGGTTCTCGATTATCTTCGGCAGATGGTTTGAAATTGTACCTGCAATAATTTATAATTACCTTAAAATACAGGATAGATTTACATTTTTATGAAAATACGCTGTATATATTAATGGGAGGTTTGTATCATGCATACTATAATCACTATAGGTCGTGAATTCGGATCAGGCGGACGTGAAATAGGCGAAAAGATTGCAAAGCACTACGGCATTGCCTGTTATGATAAGGAACTGATCGCAAAAACAGCACAGAAGAGCGGTTTTGCCCAGGAAATGATCCAGCAGCAGGATGAAAGACCGACCAACTCCTTCCTTTACAACCTTGTTATGGATACATATTCCTTCGGTTACAATGCTTCTTCTTTTGTGGATATGCCCATCAGCCAGAAAGTATTCCTTGCACAGTTCGACGCTATCAAGGAGCTGGCCGAGGAAGGCCCCGCAGTCTTTATCGGAAGATGCGCCGACACAGCCCTTGCGGAGCGCAGCGACGTGATCAACCTGTTCATCCATGCGGATGAGGATTTCCGTATCAAACAGATCATGAACCGCTATCCGGATATCGATACCGAAAGCAAGGCCAGGGATTTCATCAACAAGAAAGATAAACAGCGTCAGAGTTACTACAACTATTACAGCATCAAGAAATGGGGCCAGGCAGAAAGTTATGATATGTGCATCAACACAGCACTTCTTGGCATAGACAAGACAGCCGAGTTCATTATTTCCTGTATCGATACATACGAAAAACTGGAAGGCTGAAGCGGTTTTTTATAACAGCTTCCCTGCAACGATAATTTGAAATAAAACAGATCCCGGACCGGAAGAGTGCACGGGATCTGTTTTTTACCTCTATCCAACTATTCGCAAAAGGCAGCTTTTACGAATAGACATATACCTTTTTCAGGAGAGTACAGGGGTTTCCCGATGATTCAGAAAAGCTCGTCAGAATCAAGGATTATCGTAAACGGACCGTCATTTACAAGCGAGATCTTCATGTCCGCACCGAACTCGCCGTGCTGCACATCCGGAAAATCTTTCCGTAAAAGATCCAGCATGTATTCGTACAGTCTGTTCGCATGCTCCGGATCGCCGGATCTGAAGAACGACGGCCGGTTGCCTTTACGGCAGTCCGCGTACAGGGTGAACTGCGACACAAATAATATGTTCCCGCCAGCGCTGTGGATATCCAGGTTCGTTTTGCCGTTTTCATCCTCAAATATCCTGAGTGCCGTGAGTTTCCTTATCATACGGACGGCTGTTTCCTCGTTGTCGTCGTTATTGATCCCGGCCAGTACCACAAGGCCGTTTTCTGTATGTGCGTGTTCCTGACCGTCGATCTTCAGATCTGAACGGAGGACTCTTTGAATAACAAATCTCATATGTACAGCGGTTTTCCTTATTTTGTGATTATGACTGCGTTCAGACGGAGTGAATTAAGTTAGGCGCCTTAATAATGTATATTCCATATTCCGGCGCCCCGGCCCATGTTCATGCCTCATCAGAACGATCATTCCGGCCGGTATCAGCCGTTTCTTTGTCGTTTTCAGATGCCTTTTTGAATCTGAAGACCTTTTTAAAGGCCGACAGGGGTCTTTCATTATAGAATTTGGATGTATCGGCATCTTCATGGCGATAATAGGTGCCGTTTTCTATGTAGGCAACGTCCGTATAATCTTCTGTTTCCTGGGACAGGTTCTTTTTCTTCAGAAGATGCCTTTCAAAACGGCGGATCAGATGAAGGATAACGGCAAAAAGGGGAACGCCGATGATCCAGCCCGGGACACCGAAGATCCCACCGAAGAAAAGGATCGCGAAAATGACGGAAAAACCGGATATGCCGGTCGTCTGTCCAAGGATCAGCGGGCCTATGATATTGCCGTCGATCTGCTGGAGAACAATGATGAAAATGAAGAAATACAGCGCATGCAGCGGGCTGATGAACAGGATCAGGATACTGCCGATCAGCATACCGATATAAGGGCCGAAAAACGGGATGATATTGGTGATCCCGACAAGAATGGACAGTAAAAGCGCATACGGGGTGCCGATGATCGATGTCCCGAGGTAACAGAGAATGCCGATGATGATCGAATCGATGATCTTTCCGACGTAGAAACCGGTAAATGTGTAATGAAGGTACCGGAACTCTCCTATTATCTCGTTGGCGATATTCTCCTTAAACAGGGCGTAAACCAGCTTTTTGAACTGGGCACAGAGCTTTTCCTTGGAATTGAGCAGATAAACGGCAACGATGATGCCGATGATGAAGTTCACAGTCAGCCGGACAAAGGAAACGGCACTTTTGGAGACGGACTGCACAATGGCGGACATCTGCGGAAGCAGCGTATTCTCAAGGAAGCTGTCCAGGCCCTGGTATACGGAATAGATCGTCTGTGTGACGCTCTGGTTCATTTCCGTATCCACAGCCGCCGCGATATGTTCATTATAAAAACGGACGACGCTGCTGTAGATGCCGGGAAGGTTCGCGACCACGCTCTGGATGCTCTCGATAAACTCCGGTATCAGAAGCACGAACAGGCTTATGATCAAAAGTACGAACAGCACGATGGAGATCAGTATGGAAAATGTACGCAGGCGTTTCCTGAATTTCTGGTTGGTCCTGACGTTTTTACCGCGCTTTTCCAGAGGTGCTATGAACAGCTTCGTTTCGAAAAAATTAAGGAACGGAGTCAGAATATATGCGATTATGCAGCCGAAAACAACAGCCATAAGGGAATGCAGTACGCTTCTGATCCCGGCTGTAAAAAAATAATGAAGCTGCGTCAGAAATGAATAGGCAAATATGGAGGCTACAATCACTAAAAACGCCACAATACCCCAGGTGACCTGTCTTTTATCGGGTTTCAGCTTCATCGGTTCATCCTCCGGAAGATGTTCTTTTTGTACGATAACAAGTATATCACGAAATATGCTACAATTGACCCAAAGTGAAAGGAAGTGAACTGATATGCCGCAGATACGCCAGAATGAGAGCTATTCACAGCAGCAGGACATAAAAAACACATTGAAGATGAGGGAGATCATGAGTACTCTCCCGTCCTTCTGCAGGGACTTTTTCCGGGGGATCGCGGAAAATACGGAAGCCCGCACGCGCCTGGCGTATGCCTATGATCTCAGGGTGTTTTTTGAATTCCTGCATGATACGAACAGCGCGCTAAAGAATACTGAGATCTGTGATTTTCCCCTTTCCATCCTCGATATGATCACCAAATCGGATATTGAGGAGTTTCTCGAGTATACCAGTTATTATGAAAAAGACGGGAAAATATACACGAATGACGAACGCGGCAAGTCCAGGAAGCTTTCCGCGTTAAGAAGCATGTATCATTACTTTTACAGATCCGAACGCATAGAAAAGGATGTCTCGGCGCTTGTACAGATGCCCAAACGCCATGAAAAGGCCATTATCCGCCTTGAACCCAATGAGGTCGCCACTCTCCTGGACCAGGTCGAGGAAGGTACTTCTCTGAGCAAATCACAGCTGAAATACCATGAAAAGACCAGAGTCAGGGACCTGGCCATCCTTACTCTGCTTCTGGGGACCGGTATCCGTGTTTCCGAATGCGTGGGCCTCGATCTGAATGATATCAATTTTGACGAGAATGGTATCCGCGTCCACAGGAAAGGAGGATATGACGCGGTCGTATATTTCGGCGATGAAGTTGAAAAGGCCCTGCGGGATTATCTTGAGGAAAGGCATCATACCATTCCCGCTTCGGGTGATGAAAACGCGCTGTTTCTGTCCATGCAGAACAGAAGGATGAACGTCCGCTCCGTTGAAAAAATGGTCAAAAAATACTCTTCTCTTGTAACGACACTGAAAAAGATCACACCGCACAAACTGCGCAGTACCTACGGAACTTCACTTTACAGAGAGACCGGTGACATTTATCTGGTCGCCGACGTTCTGGGCCATAAAGATGTCAATACCACAAGGCGCCATTATGCGGCGATCGAAGAAGACAGACGGCGCGGGGCCGCCAATATCGTGCGCCTGCGTGAAGATAAGCCTGCAGAGAGCGAATAAAGGGAACTGTTAAACGGTCATTGTACATATACTGAAGTCTGAATGAGAGGAAAACGATCATGCTGAAGGATTATGTAAAAACAGCCGCACCGGAAGCGGAGGAACTGAATAATGAACTGGAAGCCGCCAGAGAAAAACTCTCCGGTTACCAGATGAAGATCAAAGAGGCGAAGCTTCCGGTCATGGTCATCTTTGAAGGCTGGGGAGCTGCCGGCAAAGGAAGCATCATCGGAAAAGTGATCAGGGACATCGACCCCAGGTTCTTCAAGGTCAGGACTACGACCGCGCCGACGGAAGAAGAAAAAAGATATCCGTTCTTATACAGATACCTGAAAGATATTCCGGAAGCCGGGAAGTTCACTTTTTTTGATTCCTACTGGATGGATGAGATCACTGCCGGCCGTGTAAAAAAGGAACTGTCGGATGATGAGTACAAAAAACGGGTAGACAGTATCAACAGGACGGAAAGATCTCTGACGGACAACGGATATCTCGTCATGAAATTCTTTTTCCATATTTCGAAAAAGGAACAGAGATCACGCCTGGACGAACTGAACGACAGTAAGAATACCAGCTGGCGCGTATCTAAGGAAGATTATGTCCAGAACCGGCATTACAGCGAATATCTGGATGTTTATGAACAGTATCTTTCCGATACCGACCGCTCTTCGGCTCCCTGGTATATTATCGATGCCAAAAGCAGGAAATGGGCTCTTCTCCAGGTGCTGCAGTATCTGAACCAGGGGATCGAGACTGCTTTGAAAAACCACTCGCTGGCCGTTCCGATCCTCCAGAATACGTTCCCGCTTAAAAAGGTCCCGAAACTGTCGGAGATCAGTCTGGACGATAAGACAGTCTCTGATGAAGAGTACAAAAAGGAACTGGACAGACTTCAGAATGAACTTTCCGTTCTGCACAACGAGATCTACCGCAGGCGCATACCTGTCATTATCGCCTATGAAGGATGGGATGCGGCCGGCAAAGGCGGGAATATCAAGAGAATCACCAGCGCACTGGATCCCAGGGGCTTTGAAGTCCACCCTATCGCCAGCCCTGAGCCGCATGAAAAGGCAAGACATTTCCTCTGGAGATTCTGGACAAGGCTTCCCAAAGACGGACATATCGCGATCTTTGACAGAACATGGTACGGGCGGGTAATGGTAGAAAGACTGGAAGGATTCTGCAGTGAGAACGACTGGCAGCGCGCCTATAACGAGATGAACGAATTTGAGAAAGAACTTCATGACTGGGGCGCTGTCGTGATCAAATTCTGGGTCCAGATAGACAACAAGACTCAGCTCGAACGGTTTACCGACAGGCAGAATACTCCTGAAAAACAATGGAAGATCACGGATGAAGACTGGAGAAACCGTGAAAAATGGGATCTCTACGAACAGGCGGTCAATGAAATGATCCAGAAGACCAGTACTGCTTTTGCGCCGTGGTATGTACTGGAATCAAATGATAAAAAATACGCCCGGATAAAGGCGTTGAAGATCGTTACGGAAGAACTGAGAAAAGCCTGCAAAGAGGCGGCTCATAAGAAAAAGTGAGAAACAGCGTAGAGGACGCCGAGAATGATGAGCCCGGTCAGAGACTCCCTGATATAGCCGCCATAACGTTTGTCAGCGGAAACATCTGCGGGCCTGCTGTACAGGACCAGTGATTCATCGGTATCTTCTTCTGAAGTAAGGTCATATTCTTTTTCATAACCGGCAGGATCCTCTCCTGCCGGTATTTCGTCTAAAAACAGATAGACCCTTTCCTCATAGCCGCGATAAGCCGCCCTGTACAGCATGATCACGGATAAAAGGATCAGGATGCAGGCAAAAAAGAGCCAGATCATAAAAGCAGACCAGAACACACGCTTCAGGTACATGCCGAAAGTAAGGGATACTTTGCCTTCCAGCCATACAATGGCTTCGACCGCAGCGTCCAGTACCGGCAGGATAAACATCATCAGCCGGATGATCGTACAGAAACCGGGCAGGACAGGTTTTCTTCCGTCGCGGACGATTTTTCTGCGGCGTTTTAAAAACCTGTCTGCCTCGTTTTCATTTTTCTTTATTTCAGATTCGCGGAACCCGCGGGAACTGAAGAAACGGTTCATACTTTTTCTGGTTCTTCGTGTTCGGTTTTTCAGACAGCGCCCAGATCTTTCATCATCAGATGCTGCCTGCGGACCTGTTCGCGTTCATCGAACATTTCCTCATCCGGGAGGTCGTTCCGGTTGCCCTGCCCTTCAAACTCTGAATCGATATAGCCGTTGTAATGACCCATCTTCAGATATTTGAATATTTCGTCATAAGGTATCGAAGGATCATAATAGTGCCCCGGATCGGCCGGATCTTCGATCATCTCATAGAACTTGCCGTGGATACTGACGGTATAGGGGATGACTTTCAGAAGTTCATATGTCTCCGCGCTGGCCTGCGGCTGGATCAGTCTTCCGATGGAGAACAGATTGACGTCGGGACGTTCCTTCCTGATCCAGGCCTGGATCTCGGAAGGCGGACACTCTTTCTTCATTTCAAGGATCTTTTCCACAAGGTCGGCACCGACAGTCCTCTTTGCCTGTTCGACCATGGAAGGGGTATAGCCTGACTGGAAGAGGCCCATATCAGGTACAAAGCCAAGATGCTTTGTGCCTGTTTCCTGGATAAGGTCGATGGTCCTGTCCACAAAATCCGCTTCTACGACGCCTTTCGGGTTGCGGTTGGTCGCTTCGTCGTAATTGATCTGGATAGGCGCATGCACTTCCTTGCCGATCCGGACGTTGTATTTTTCAGCGGTCTCCAGGCTCATTTCGATAACGTCGGTCGGGATGGTCGCCAGGCACCGGACATTTTCAAACCCCAGCCTGGAAGCAATGATCAGGTCCCTCTTCATTCTTTCCGCTGCTTCTTTGTGTGACATGACATGGTCGCGGAACTGCAGGACATCGAGATATATATCCATCGTTACGGCTTTCATGCCGTATTTGGCCATTTCATTATTCCAGTCGAAAACGAAGCGGTCGGTAACGAACGGATAGTCATCCAGAAATGTCTCATCAACGATTTCGATGCCGTCAGTATCCAGATCTTCACGGACCGTCCTGATGAAACCCTTCCAGTCCATTTTCCTGTCAAAGATCAGGTTCTGATAGCTGTATGAAGATACTCCTCTTTTGATAGTCGACATATTAATCTCCTTTATCTGTCTAAAACGGTGCGGACTGGATTCAGTCCTCTTCCAGGGACAGTGTCTGGGGTGCGGAAGGGCCGCCGAGACCGATTCCTGCCGCGGTGGGGACCGTTATTTCATCCACTCTTTTCTGGTCGGTCGCCGGATTGTATCCGTATTGTTCAAAGTTTGAAACAACAGCGGTAACAGTGTGCTCGCCGGGGGCAAGACCGCCTTCTTTTTCGATATAGAGATATGCTGTATCCTGATAATTCCAGTGTTCCCATACAGCCGTTTTCAGTTCTTCGAATGTCCGGGGTTCTTTCCCGTTGATCTGGAACCGGATCTTATCCTGCGGGAACTCTTCCCCGTCTACACTGACATAATAGCCGTTGATCAGTGAGACCATGTTGCCGCGGTAACGGGGAAGACGGACACCGAACTTGAAGCCGATGACTTTCCCGCTTTCCGGACATGTGAAGTTTCTCAATGAGCCTTCTTCAATTGTGCGCTTTGGCATGAATGATACCTCCTTATCATCATTTCTGCAGCATCAGATCTCTTTCAAAACATAGGTCTCGTTGCCTTTAAAACCCCGGAGCCTGGGCATGAAGGAAGCAAATGTTTCCGTCATGTGGGCTTTCCCGGCTGTTTCCGCATCTTCCCATGTCTCGATATTGAATACAAGTGTGGGATCATCTTCACAGATCAGGACAGATCCCTCCAGAAGTCCTTCTTTTTCTTTCAGTGCGGCCAGCAGATCCTTGCTGGCTTCTTTATAGCTTTCGACAAATTCAGGATCAATGTGATTGATTATTACTCTTCTTATCATTTGTTTTGCCCTCCTTTGTTCATTCTTCATCAAGGTCATCGGTCATCTTCGGTACCTTCATATAAGGCCTTTCGGGATGCCAGTATACATACGGCGTTGCATAACCGACCTGGTCCAGCGGGATCAGACGTCTGAACTTGCCGGTCACTTCATCCTCCTCCAGCATTTTTTCAAATGCTTCATGCGGGGCATTGATGTCGTGTGCGAATTTATGGTCCGGATCGGTAGTGATCGCCCCGCTCGGACAGAGCATGTAACAGTAGGAGCATTCATGGCAGTCGTCACACTTATCTCCCCTGTTGCCGAAGACCTGGGGATCCTTTGAAAGATCGATATAGCCCATCATGCAGTTGTCCATACAGATCGTACATTTCGGGTAAAGACATTTTTCAGGATCGCGGACAAAAGCCCCCTGCGGGTTTGTCGGACAAAGGAGCATGTTGGAGCAGATCATGGCCTGACGGAAGACTTTCGCGTTCATTTCGGGCTCGGGATAGATCAGCCCTTCCTCTCCGGCCGTGATACGCGGGCTGTTTTCAGCCATCTCCTTACCGAACTCATATGCTTCCCTAAGATCGATATCATCAGGATGACCGCAGGTATAATACGGCTTCGGCATACCGGGCATGTACACATCCCCGTACCAGTCTTTGTATCCGATCACATTGAAGCCATGTCTTTTCAGATTGGGAACGACAATGGGAAAATAGAGGTGCGGAAGCGTCCCGTGGGTACAGAAGCAGAAACAGTGCTTTCCGTCCTGTTCAGGCAGTTTATCGATAAAGGCATGCATGTTCGGCGTGTCGGCCTTCCAGGTGGGAGAACCGAAGCCGATTAGATCATACTCTTTCAGCATTTCATAGTCTGCTTCCTTAAGTTTGATCAGCTTTACGTCGGCGCCGGTATCCCGGATGCCTTTTCCGATCTGTCTGGCGACCTTATAGGTGTTTCCGGACTGCGAATAATAAATGATAAGTGCTTTCAAGGCGGATTCCTTTCACTGCGGACTGAATGATCGGCAGAGCATAAATGCAGATAAGCTGCCGGTCATTAAAAAAGTGTTTAAATGCAGTAAATGCAGAAAATATAAGAATAAATGTAAAATTTACACAAAACACACAACGTTTACTCTATAAATTTTGACTAAAAACTACAGAATTGTCAATAAGAATGAAATTAAATAGAAATGATTTATAAGAAAACAACAATTCCGGAGCCTGGCTTTTAGTCAAGAATCTCCGGAATTTTCATTTTTTCAAACAGACTGGAGAGAACAGAATGCTTATTTAAAATCAGTGGAATAATAAGGAATTATGATATTGTCACCGGGACGTACGTCATAGTTCCCGGCCGCATTATAAGAATTCAGGCGGTTGATGAGGCAGATCTCCTGCATGTAGGCGTTGATATCAGGGTAATCTTCGACCTGATAATGGACGGCGGCGATCTCCTCCAGCGTGCACCCGTACGGCACGGTGATGCTTGTGTAGTATTTGTATCTGACGATATGGTCTGTCTCCTGGGCAAAGCTGCGGAAACAGGTAAAAAGAAGTACGGATGACATCACCAGGATCATGGTGATCAGCATGTATGTTATCCGGAGTTTAAGCTGTCTTCTCCGTTTGAGCCCCGTGTAGATAAATCTTCTGTTCTGCAGTGCTGCAGCTGTGGAATATTCAGTGCTTCTCATAATCGTGATCCTTTGTATGATAACGGAAACCTCTGTATACACGAGAGCGAACGTATGTTCGCCACCGATGAACTGATTATACCGAACATACATTCGAACGTCAACCATAAAATCGAACATATTTTCGGAATATATGTTCGATTGAAGTGGCAATTGCCGTAAACGTCTGGTATAATTTTCAAAAAGCAGGCGTCAGGCTGATGATTCCGGAGGGATATTATGTTATCTGAGAATTCCGAGCGCAGAATAACTGAAAAACAGAAAGAGATACTGGAATATATTAAAGAGATCATACTCTCCCGCGGTTATCCGCCCACTGTCCGGGAGATCTGCGAAAAAGTCTCGCTCAAATCGACCTCGTCCGTTCATTCTCATCTTGAGACCCTGGAGAAGAACGGATTTATCCGCCGGGACCCGACAAAACCGCGTGCCATAGAGATCGTGGATGACAGTTTTCAGATGGTCAGGACAGAAATGGTATCCATCCCTGTCATCGGCAATGTAGCTGCGGGCATGCCGATCCTTGCCGAACAGAACATTGATTCCTACTACCCTGTCCCGGCCGAAAATGTGCCGAAGGGTGTTTCATTTGCACTGAAAGTCCGCGGGGATTCCATGATCGGCGCGGGGATCATGAACGGAGACCTTATCTTTGTAAACGAATGCAGAACAGCTGAGAACGGCGACATCGTTGTTGCGCTTGTCGACGATTCGGCAACTGTAAAGAGATTCTATAAAGAAAAGGACCATATCAGGCTCCAGCCGGAGAACGACGCGATGGAGCCCATTATAGTCCGTGATTGTACTATCCTTGGAAAAGTATTCGGTGTATTCAGGTTTATGCGCTGATATCCGGCGCTTTCCTGACCAGGATCAAAGGTCTTCCGGGGCGATCTGTTTCCCGTCTCTCCAGATCCTTTCCAGATCATAAAGCAGGCGGTTCTCACCGTCAAAAATATGAACGATCAGATCGCCGAAATCCATAAGGATCCAGTTGGCGCTGTTATATCCTTCGATCTGTCTTGCAACACAGCCTGCTTTCTGCAGCTTTTCAGCGACTGCATCAGACATTGCCTGGATCTGGACCGGATTGGACCCTTCCGCGATAACGAAATAATCTGCCAGTACAGACACTTCTGTTATATCTATGATCCTTATATCGATCGCTTTTCTCGATTCCAGTGCTTCTATGGCCAGTTTAGTAAATTCCGCAGATCTGGCCGGATCTTTTTTATTCATGTGTTGATCTCCTGTAATACTCATAAGTTATCTGTGTCATTTCATCTATATCGAAGCATGTTTCTTTCAAATATTCAAGGGTGTGTTCCAGTATCGCCGTAACAGCGGCATCCAGATCCGTAAAGGCAAGTGTCCTGATCGGCCCGACACCCGGCGTCGTCCTGCCGGGTTCGATATAATCAGCGACAAAGATGATCTTCTCAAGCAGGGTCATGTCCGGCTTACCGGTCGTATGCCACCTGATCGCTTCCAGGATCCGGGGATCGTCAACTCCGAATTTGGATGCGGCCAGGGCAGCTCCGGCTTTTGCATGCAGAAGCGACGCATTGCCTTTTTCAACGGGTGATACACTATAACCCGCCCTGCGGGCAAGCTTTTCCATCTCGTCTGTATCCAGGTATTTGGCGCAGTCATGAAGCAGGGCTGCCTCTTCTGCCTGCCGGATATCGCAGTCATACCGCATGGCAAGGGATGAAGCGATACCGGCTACGCCCATCGTGTGAACAAAACGTTTCCATTTCAGCTGCTTTTTCATGGCGCTGATCAGCGTCTGGCGGCGTTCCTGATAATCATTACTGTTTGACATTGACTTCTCCGGTTTATAAATTATGACAGATCATACGGCTGGTATAACCTGTTCTCCATGATATATTTTTCAACTGTTTCGGGAACGAGGCCGCTGATGCTTTGCCCGTTCCTTAAAAGGCTCCTGATACCTGCTGAAGAGACCGGGATATCCGGACTGTCGATCAGTACCACATCCGCGCCGTATGCCGCGGAA
This sequence comes from Lachnospiraceae bacterium, assembly GCA_017474455.1. GTDB lineage: Bacteria > Bacillota > Clostridia > Lachnospirales > Lachnospiraceae > CAG-791. Next base: position 133,370 of record JAFVHP010000034.1, on the reverse strand, counting down.
AGATAAGCAGCTTCATCAGAAAGGTGCGCGGCGCTGACCTGGTTATTTCTGTGGCACACAGCCAGAGTGCAGAGCCTGAAGATCTCTTCAGGATGCGCCCAGGACCGGATCTCCATAAAAGCATCCGCGCCGATGATAAAGTAAAAGGATGTCTCAGGTTCTTCCCGGCAGAATATCTGCAATGTCTCGTAAGTGTAGGTGTTGCCCTCCCGTGAAGTCTCGATATCGGATGCAGTAAACAGGTCATCTGTGCCGGCAGCGAGCACGCTCATCCTGTACCGGATCTGCGGCGGCTGCATTTTGTCTTCCCGTCCTGCTTTAAAATAGGAAAAGCCGGACGGCAGAAGTATGACACCGGACAGGTCAAGCTGTGACGCGGCAGCCTTTGCGATCGCCAGATGCCCGTTGTGGATCGGGTCGAATGTACCGCCCAGAATACCTTTCCGGACCGGCGGCCGTCCGGTTGTAATTCCAACGCTGTTATTATGAATCATAGAATTCAAAAGTATGGCCGTAAAGCCTGACAGTATCTCCCTCTTCTATCCCCAGCTCTTTAAGCCGGTCGATGATCCCGTTTTCAACAAGGAATTTCTGGAAGAATACAAAGCCCTTTTCCGTTTCCAGGTTGGTATATCCGAGCATTCTTTCGATGCGGGGGCCTTCGACGATGTACTCGCCCGACCCGGCGTCAAAGGAAACTGTGTACGGTACGGAATCACCCTGCAGTTCTTCTTCGGGGTCATATTCCTGGGGGAAAAGTGCTTCTTTTGCGGGAAGCTCCGACAGCATCTCGTAAACGTGGTAAAGAAGCTCCCGGACACCTTTGCCGGTGGCAGCCGAGATTGGAAAAACAGCCGTGCCTTCCGGTACTGCGGCCCGGATCCGTGCCAGTACTTCCTCCGCCTCGTCTTCAAAGAGAAGATCGAGCTTGTTTGCGGCTATCACCTGCGGTTTATCGGACAGATCAGTCATGTATCCTGTCAGTTCATTATTGATCGCAGATATATCAGCGACAGGATCCCTGCCTTCGCTTCCGGAAGCGTCCACGACATGGATCAGGACGCGGGTGCGTTCGATATGGGCAAGGAAATCATGGCCGAGCCCTGCTCCCTGTGCGGCGCCCTCGATCAGCCCGGGAATATCCGCCATAACGAAACCGCGCATATCACCGAGATCGACGACTCCCAGCATGGGCGCCAGTGTTGTAAAATGATAATCCGCTATTTTCGGTCTCGCATTGCTGCTCATGGAAAGAAGCGTCGATTTGCCGACATTGGGGAATCCGACCAGTCCGGCATCCGCTATGACCTTGAGCTCAAGGATCAGTTCCAGGGATCTTGCCGGCTGCCCGGGCTGCGCATATTTCGGTGCCTGCATGGTCGACGTGGCGTAATGCATATTGCCGTTACCGCCCCTGCCGCCCTTCAGGATCAGGAATTCGGATGTCTCCCCGGACATATCGGCGATCACTTTGCCCGACGCGGCTTCCTTAATGACTGTACCCTCCGGTACGCTGAGGATGAGGTCTTTCCCCTTTTTTCCGCTCTGACGCTTCTTTTTGCCGTCTTCGCCGTTCTCGGCCGCATATTTGCGTACATGCCTGTAATCCGACAGTGTCGAGGCACCTTTGTCGACTTTAAAGATCACACTTCCGCCGTCGCCGCCGTCACCGCCGTCCGGACCTCCGTTCGGAACATACTTTTCTCTCCTGAAAGAGACGTGACCGTCGCCGCCTTTTCCGCTAGATATGAATATTTTAGCCTTATCTGCAAACATGTTTTCCTCAAAAAAGAACAATGACTCCAGATGTATCTGCATCCGGAGTCAATTGCAATGTAATCTAACTTCCAGTACCCAGGAAAACTCAGGCTTCTTTAGCTTCCTCTACAGGATGCACACTGGCCTTTGTTTTGAACTTGCCCATACGCTCGAACCTGAGAACGCCGTCAGCCTTTGCATAAAGAGTATCGTCGCCGCCGATACCTACGTTAAGGCCGGGATGGATCTTGGTCCCGCGCTGTCTGTAAAGGATGTTGCCGGCCTTGACGAACTGGCCGTCAGCACGCTTTGCACCCAGTCTCTTGGCATTGGAATCACGGCCGTTTTTGGTCGAGCCCATTCCCTTTTTATGAGCAAAAAACTGAAGGTTTAAATTTAACATGCCTTCCTCCATTCTTATCTGTACAAGCAGATAGTTTCCATTATCACGCCTCGTTTACAGCCAGATACTTGTTCCCGTACTGGAGCTGTATCCATTCAAGGCCGTGGATCATACTGTCTATCAGCAGCTGCGTCTTTTCGTCGGTCTTTTGAAGACGGCATTCGATATTCCCGTCATCATCATACTCGACGGACAGCGGTATCTTTAAAAGATCCTGAAGACAGTTGACTGTGTTGATGACCAATGCAGATATGCCTGCACAGACAATGTCTTCGCCTTCTTCCGCATATCCGGCATGACCGTGGCATTCAAAGCCGTCATAAGCTCCGTCACGCGATCTGCGGACAGTTACCGTTGTCATTGAATGCTGTCGATCCTGACACGGGTAAAGAGCTGTCTGTGTCCGTTCTTTTTATGATATCCGGACTTTCTCTTATACCTGTACACTACGACTTTTCTGCCCTTGCCCTGCATCATGACTGTTGCCTTGACACTGGCATCCTTAACGTCATCACCGACCTTAAGCTCATCGCCGCCGACAGCGATAACATTATCAAATGTAACCGTGCTGCCATCTTCTGCGTCGATCTTTTCGATATCGATGAGATCTCCTTCGGAAACCTTGTACTGTTTTCCGCCAGTTGCAATGATTGCGTACATTTCGGTACCTCCTTCTTTAAAATCTCGCTGATTTCGGTGGCATCATCGATCCAGGATGCACTTTTTCCGGAAGCTGCAGTACCTTACAGTCCGGCTAAAACCTCACCAAGCGGCACACTGATTAAATTTATCATCTGAAGCACTGTTTGTCAATGAGATCATGAAAATCAGCGTCTTCTGATGGATACTTCCGAAGTTTTGCTGCTTATCCTTGTCTTTTCGGAAACGGATTCCGTTATGAACACGTTGGAACCGATCACGCAGCCGTCGCCGATCACCGTTTCACCGCCGAGTATGGATGCGCCGGCATATATCGTAACATTATCCCCGATGGTGGGATGACGCCTGACACCGCGCAGACGCTGGCCTCCGCTCGTGGACAGCGCGCCGATCGTGACGCCCTGGTAGATCTTGACATGCGAACCGATCACGGCCGTTTCACCGACAACGATACCGGTCCCGTGGTCGATAAAGAAATAGTCCCCTATCGTCGCGCCGGGGTGGATGTCTATGCCGGTCCTGGAGTGCGCATATTCTGTCATCATCCTCGGGATCATGGGAACGTTAAGGAGAAACAGTTCATGCGCGATCCGGCTGGTCGTACTTGCCAGAAGCCCGGGATAACACAGGATGATCTCTTCTTTGCTGGAAGCCGCGGGATCTCCCTGTATCGTTGCCTCAAGATCCGTATCGACTAAAGCGCGGATGGCGGGGATACGCTGCATGAATTCAGCTGTGATCTCATCAGCCCGTGTTTCAAGGGCCAGGTTATCGGCAGAGACCAGACTGTCGGAGTAACCGAGCGCGATCGAAGTCTGTTTCCTGAGGTTATAGTAAACGTCTTCTATGAGGACACAGATCCTGGTGTCATGATTGTAGCTTTTATAATTCTTATCCCTGTAAAAGCCCGGAAAAATGATATTGATCAGCTTCAGCAGGATGTCGGTCACAACTTCCTGGTCGGGCTGTGCAAAGGTATCCAGCTTATCAATATCCCGGCCTTTTTCATAATCATCCAGTATGGCGCGTGTGATGTCATGCAGTTTGATACCGGTATTGTTCTCCATATGACAAAACCTCCGGGACCTGCGTCTGCAGATCCTATTCTTTGCTCTGGGAACTCTTCTGTCTCCTCACAAGTTCGTCATATATGTCGTCCCAGGTTACGTCTTTTTCAGCCATGACGACCATCATATGATAAAGGTAGTCGGCTATCTCGTAAATTATCTCTTTGCTGTCCGGATTCTTGGCGGCGATGATGATCTCCGCGTTCTCCTCGCCAAGCTTCTTCAGCATCTTGTCTATTCCCTTTTCGAACAGATAAGTGGTGTAAGACCCTTCTTTAGGGCTGGCCTTTCTTTCCATGATCGTCGCGTAATCATCTTTCAGGACACTGGACGGATCATGGGCCTCCGCATCCCGGTCTTCGAACACGGTCGTAAAGAAACAGGAATGGTGGCCTGTATGACAGGCGGCACCGATCTGCCTGACTCTGGCCAGAAGCGTATCCCTGTCGCAGTCGGCACTGAGTGAGATCAGGAACTGGTAATGCCCGCTGGTCTCGCCTTTTACCCAGAGGCTGCTCCGGCTCCGGGAATAATATGTCATGCGCCCCGTCTTCAGCGTCAGATCATAAGCTTCGCGGTTCATATAAGCCACCATCAGGACTTCGTCCGTGGCCGCTTCCTGTACCACAACAGGAACGAGACCGTCAGGACCCTTTTTCAGGTCCTCGAAGGACAGGACCCGGTCCGGGTTACCGTCGGTTTCTTCTGAAAGGCCGTTGTCATCGAGCATCTGCCTGATGGATGAAAGGCTGCTGATATTATCGGTGATGCAGCTGCCGCAAAGCGCGTAAGCGCCCTTTGCGAACAGATCCATGATCTGCTCAAGGCTGACCGTTTCCATACAGATAACGATGGGAATGCTCCCGAAGTACTCTTCCGGTGCAGGGGATTTAAGATAAGCATGGGCTGCTTCGCCGCGGAGCATCAGCTCGCTTCCGGCTTCGCTGACTTTGGATATCGAAGACCTGGACAGCCGGGGGGATGAGATCGAAACCATGATCCTGTCCTCGCCGAATTTGGAGGTGAGTTCACGGAACATCGTTTCATGATCGATCCGGTCAAAATCCAGGATCGCCTTGCGGCAGCCGGCATAGAGGATCTTTTTGACATCTTCCATACGGCGGATCCTGCCCTGTCCGTATACCGGTATCTGCACTGCCGAGCAGATGTCCTGCATAATGCCGACCGATCTGTCATGGTCTCGGTCTGTTTCGGAAAGATCCGTGACGATAAGGGCATCCGGACCGGCTTCGGCATATAGTCCGGCCAGCCGCACCGGGTCCGTATCGATTATGGTAACAGCGTTTTCGGCTGATTTTACCGCCGCTCCTTCTTTAATGAAGATTTCCGGTATGAGCATGCTTCGAGTCATCAAAGAGTACCTTTCGTGCTTAAAACATCTGTGATCCTCGGGTCGGTACTGCAGGCCATATCCAGCGCCCGGGAGAATGCCTTGAACATCGCTTCAATAATATGATGCGAATTTGAACCGGACAGGATCATAAAATGCAGGTTCATGCCGGCCGAATAGGAAACCGAGTAGAAAAACTCGCGGACCAGCTGGGTGTCAAAATCACCGGTCATGGGGGAAGTGATCTTCTCTTCTCCCTCGAAGACAAAGTAAGGCCTGCCGCAAAGATCTACGGCACAGAGTACCAGTGCTTCATCCATTGGAAGGATGCATTGTCCGTAACGCCGGATACCTTCCTTTTGGCCGAGTGCCCTGGCAATTGCGCTGCCCAGTACGATGGCTGTATCTTCCGCAGTATGGTGCCCGTCTACCTGCAGGTCGCCGTCCGCACTGACCTCCAGATCAAAGAAGCCGTGTCTGGCAAAAGCATGCAGCATGTGATCCAGAAAACCTATTCCGGTACTGCATGAACATGTGCCCCGGCCGTCGAGCTCTATGGTCACGGTTATGTCTGTTTCGCCCGTCTTGCGGCGGATAGTGGCATTTCTCATCGTTTACCGTCCTCTCTTACCGGTCAAATCTCACCTTAATCGAATTTGCATGCGCAGTCAATCCTTCACTTTCCGCAAACAGTTCGATCTCTTCATGGATCCGGCCCAGAGCTTCCTTTGAATACGAGATCAGACTGGACTTCTTCACAAAGGTATCGACGCCCAGCGGTGAAAAGAACCTGGCTGTCCCTCCGGTCGGAAGGATATGATTGGGGCCTGCGAAGTAATCGCCCAGCGGTTCGGACGAATAAGGCCCCATGAATATGGCTCCGGCATTCCTTATCCGGCTCATGATCTCCAGCGGCTGTTCTGTCAGTATTTCCAGATGTTCCGAAGCTATGGCGTTCGCGGCATCGATCACTTCATCCATATCCTCTGAAACGAAAATATGACCGTAATCCCGGAGGGAAGCTTCGATGATCCCGCGTCTTGAAAGTATCTCAAGGAAAGCATCGATCTCCTTTAAGACCTGTTCTGCCAGTTCCGTACTGGTGGTGAGGAGGATCGCGCTGGCCATGGGATCATGCTCGGCCTGTGAAAGCAGGTCCGCTGCAACATAGCGGGGATCTGCCGTCTTGTCCGCAATGACAAGGATCTCGCTCGGACCGGCAACCGAATCGATACCAACGTCGCCGAACACCTGCTTTTTCGCAAGCGCGACGTAAATGTTGCCGGGGCCCGTGATGATATCCACTTTAGGAATGGATTCCGTTCCGTAAGCCATGGCAGCGATGGCGACCGCGCCGCCTGCCCTGTAGATCTCGTCAGCCCCGGCAATATCTGCCGCGGCGAGCGTGCCGGGATTGATGCTGCCATCAGGCTGCGGAGGCGTACAGACGATGATCCGTTCCACACCTGCCACTTTTGCGGGAATGATATTCATGAGGACACTGGACGGGTAAGCTGCCCTGCCTCCGGGCACGTAACAGCCGGAAGAATACATGGGCGTTACCTTCTGTCCGAGCATTATCCCGTCTTCAACGGTTATCCAGCTGTTTTCCTTCTGCTTTTCATGGAAGCGGCGGATATTGTCGGCAGCATGGCGCATCGCGGCGGTCAGTTCCGGCCCTACTTCGCTGTATGCCCGGTCGATCTCCTCCCGCGAAACGCGGATGTTCAAAGGAGTAATGTCACAATGGTCCAGTTCCTTTTCCAGCGCGAATACCGCGCGGTCTTTGTCCTGCCGGACTCTTGCAATGATATCCGCCACGACCGCTGACTGCTTTTCCACGGATCCCGCGTTCCTGCTCTTCAACAGTTCGATCAGTTCAGCCCTGTTCCCGCTGTTCAATACGGTGATCTTCATATATGGTATGCCTCCTTACTGCAGTACGGACCTGATCCTGTCGATCAGCTCCCGTATCCTTGCAGATTTCATCTGCATGCTGACAGGATTGACGACCATCCTTGCTGAAAGGGGAATGATCGTTTCCAGTACATCCAGCCCGTTTTCCTTCAGTGTCGCTCCTGTTTCGACGATATCCACGATCACGTCGGAAAGGGCAACGATCGGGCCAAGTTCCACGGATCCGCTTAATTTGATGATATCGACTGTCTGGTTCTTCTGGTGATAAAAATAATCCCTGGCTATACGCGGATACTTGGTCGCGACCCGGATCTTTTCATGATGTTCCAGAAGGTGTGCGGCACTTTCCGGACCGCATACGCACATGGAGCATTTACCGAAACCAAGGTCAAGCACTTCGTATACCCTGCGGTTTTCCTCCAGGATGATATCCGAGCCGGTCACACCGATATCTGCCGCACCGTATTCCACATATGTAGGGACGTCGGGACCTTTGGCCAGGAAAAAACGGAGCCGGTTGTCCTCGTCTTCAAAAATGAGCCTGCGGGAGCCGTCAAGTATCTGGCTGCAGTCATAGCCGGCGTCCGTCAGCAGTTTCAGGGTCTTTTCCGCGAGCCGGCCCTTTGTCAATGCGATCGTCAGTGTTTCCATTGCAGTATCGTCCTTTCTCCTGCGGCTCTTCTTTCCCCGGCTTCCTTCAGCTTGGAGGCAAAATCCTCATCGGTAAAATATGAAATATTCCCGGCGGGTGCTTTATCCTCTGCGCCGGCCTGCCTGGAAAGTGCTTCCAGCAGAAGATCCATCTGGATCATATATCCCACGGCGGGGGAATTCTTGCCGAAATGGGAAAGCAGCAGGTCGTATCTGCCGCCGCTGGCGATCGCATCCCCGACGCCGTATGTGTAACCTTTGAAAATAATACCGGTGTAATATCCGTACCGGCTCAGCAGAGAAAGATCAAAGGATACATAGCTGTCAGCTTCATAGGCCTTCAGTATCCTGCTGACTTCGATCAGCCTGGAAAGCGCGCTCCGGCATCTTTCGCTCTCTGTTTCCCCGAGGACTTTTTCGAGTTCTTCCTCGTTCTGCAGGATGCTGCTTATGCGCATGAAAGGATCACGCTTTGTTTTGTCGAAACCGAGTTCTTTGAGGAAAGACTCGGCGGCGTAGTAATTCTTGCCGGAAAGAAGTTCCCGCAGGGACAGTTCTTCGCTGTTATCCAGCCCGGCTTCCTCACACAGGCCGCGGAAGTATTCCGCATTGCCGACGCTGATCTCGAACCGTTCGAGGCCGGCGTTTTTCAGCTGCGTGACAAGCAGGGCGATCATCTCCGCATCGGCGTACGCCGAACCGTCATTAAAGAATTCGGCGCCAAGTTCGAACACTTCCCTGGGAAGTCCGAGCAGGGATGACCGGTTCACAAATGCGCTGCCGTTGTAGCATATGCGGATCGGATCCGTTATGTCCGTATAGTATTTTGCGACGCAGCGGGCAACGGAAGGAGTGAAGTCAGGCCGCAGTACCAGTGTGTTGTTATCCCTGTCAAAAAACTTGTACAGTTCCCTGGAAGGTATCGTACCTGTTTCGCCGGAAAAGACATCGAAATACTCTATGGAAGGAACAAGGATCTCATCATATCCGAAAAGGAACAGGTCTTTCTTGAGTTTCTCCAGCGTCTTCTGTCTCAGTTCGAGCTCACTGCCGTAGATATCGCGGACACCGTCGGGTGTATGCCACAGTTCATGTCCTTTGGAAGAATAATTCATTTTCTGTCTGTATTCTCCTCTCTTTCCAGAAGGTCTTTATTGATCATTTCCAGATAAGGGATCATTACGCCCTGATGCTGGCCGAGCACGAAAGTTTTGTCCAGTTCTTCAAAACGGAAACTTTTCCGGCCTCCCTTTTCGGCTCTTTCCCAGAAGGGAAGGAAATGCCTGAAAGGCAGGTAATAGTACAGTTCTTCGCTTTTATAATAGATCAGGAAGAAGGCGATACCTTCCTGGCGCTCAAATTCCTGCATGAAACTGACCTGGTGCGGATGGACGTTCTGCAGGGAAAAAGTCATCGTTGCACTTTCTTTCGCGTCAAAACACACGGGCAGTCCCTGGATGACGCCTATGTAATCGACGGTACTCTTCTGGTCGAAGTAAGCCAGACTGATCTGGCGGTTATCCGGATCGATCCGAACGGGAGTGATCGGGGTCGGAACTTTCTGGATAAGGGCAAGATGCTGTTCCCTGTATTTTTCATTGGTCCTGTTCAGCATCTCTTCAAGAAGAGAGCCCCGAAGACCTCTGGAATTCCATGTGGCCAATTATTTTCCTCCGGTAAGACCGATGCATTTTTTAAATATCTCCGGCAGGGGGCTGCGTATCTCCCCTCCGGGAGGACCCATATAAGTCGATACTTCGTCGGAGAGCCTGATCCTGGAACAGTGCAGGAGCTGTCTGCGCACTCCTTTTGCCCTCCAGGACCTGTTTACATCCGCGTCGCCGTAAAGCGGGTCACCGATGATAGGAAATCCTGCCTCGGACATATGCACCCTGAGCTGGTGTGTCCTGCCGGTTATGAGCAGGGCCTGTACCATGGAGATCCCGTTTCCCGACCGGATTCTCGTATATTCCGTGCGGCTATAGCCGGGATCGGAAGGCGAACCGGGCAGAAGGATCATTTTACCCGATGCTTCGTCCTTTTTCAGTATGCCTTCGATGATCCCCGTCCTGGGAGGTGTGCCCTGTACTATCAGACTATATTCCTTTTCGCCGGTTCTGTCACGGAACATTGCGGACAGAAGGGAGGCGGCACGTACAGTTTTTGCGCACAGCAGGATCCCGGAAGTATTCCTGTCCAGCCTGTGACAGGGAGCCGGCCTGAAGTACGCAAGCTGATCTTCGGTGATCCGGCCTTCGAAAAGCTCACGGCCTGTCAGCCACTCCGCGGCGGACAGGTCACTGCCCTGCGGCTGGGAGAACATGCCGGCAGGTTTGTCCAGCGCGGCCATGTCGCTGTCCTCATACAGGATCCGTACATCGTCTTTATGCGCCAGATAAAACCCTGTTGCCTCTTCTGCCCCGTCATCTGGCTTTACAGGCGTCTTTCCGCTTACAGCGGTACCGGTCGCGGCTTCCCTGAAATGCTGATATGTCTCGTCGGAAAAATAGCAGGTGATCCTGTCATTTTCACTGATGATGGCCGACGGTTCGGCCTTTTTACCGTTCAGCACGATATTCTTTTTGCGGAGCATCCGGTAGATAAAAGACCTTGGAGCCCCGGGAAAGATCCGGAAAAGATATTTGTCCAGTCTCTGCTGCGCGTCGGAACGGCCGACATCCAGTATCTGCATCAGAGGGAGACCGCCTTAAGGATATCCATTATCCGCTTTTCTCCTGAAAGCGGCGCGTCATGGGGGGCGGAATGCAGGATATTATCCAGCCTTTCCGTGTATTTCTTCACGTCTGTAAAAACGTGGACGGTCCATCCGTTTATGGAATCATTTGCGAGTATCTTTTTAATGTGTTCTTCGACCGGAACGGCAGTTTTTCTGGCAGCAGTACCTGATGTGGAAAGAAGAGGCGAAAAGACCAGAATGCTCTTATCTATTGCACAGGTGTGCCAGAGCACGTAGTTTTGGCTGTATCCGGTAAGGTAAAGATCATACGCGGAGACAGTTCCCGATCCTGATATGACAGGGTCGATCATATTGCGGGCACTCCCGGGACATCCTTTTGCCAGAAAATACATGATCGTGCTTACGATGCTCTTCCCTGCCGGAATGCAGCATAATGCGGCGAAGACCGTAAAAAGATTCCTGTTCGTGCCAAAATGCGCTTTTGCCCCGAAATACATGATCAGGATGACGGCCAGCATAAACAGCGAAGCAGCGCTCATCAACAGTCTTCTGTTCTCTAAGTAACCGAAATCACCTTTTTTTACTATCATCGGAAAGATCCTTCTTCAACGGATGTTTATTCCTGCCTGAGAGCCCGGACGGACTCGTTAAAGGACGGTGCAAGATAATCATAGATGAAAAAGTCGGCCAGATCTCTTTTTTCGTTATCCAGCCGGCTGCAGTGTTCATCGTAAACGGCACAGACTTTCATGCCGGCCCTTTTTGCGGAAAGAATACCGTTGACAACATCTTCAAAGGCCAGTATGGCTCCCGGGTCAACTCCCAGTCTTTTCGCGCAGGTCAGATAGATCTCCGGGTCCGGTTTTCCTCTTGAGACCTCATGCCCTGTCACAATGGCGCTGAAACAGTCACTGATCCCGAGGGAAGAAAGAAGCGTTCCGACCAGTTCCATTGAATTGCTGGTCGCGATGCCGGCCGGAATATGGCGGTCCTTAAGGAATCTCAGAAGATCCCCGGCACCGGTCTTCAGCCTGACATCATCGCGGTATTTCTCAAAAGCCATACGGTTCCAGTCCGCTTCTATTTTTTCAACGGGATCCTGTATGCCAAAGTGTTCCTTAAAATACACGGCTGTTTCGGTGAAGCTGAGGCCGCCCAGAAGGATCTGCAGATCCTCAGGGACCGGGATCCCGAAACTGCCCAGATATTCAATATCTATGGCACCCCACACCCACATCGAATCGACGAGCGTGCCGTCAAGGTCAAATATGATGCCGCGGATGCCTTCAGGCAGAATGTACATGCTGCTCCTTAAAAAAAACAGACTGCAGCCAGGCAGTCTGTTGATAAAACAGTCAGAGAACGATACCCTGTGTTCAGTTTTTCCTGAACATATCGGTATTCAGTTCACCGGTATCTGAGACAGGCAAGGGACCTGTGCCCATGGAGCCGGTCAGCTGTCCGGCAACAGCACCGGGATCAAGCTGCCCTGTCATTCCGGCTTCACCGGTATAATCGTTATAATACTCCGCATCCTGCGCCGCTTCCTGCTGCAAAGCCAGTTCGGCACGGTTCTGCCTGATGGTATTGAGATAACCGCCAAGCTGCTGCATTACCTCGTTCTGCAGCATGTTCTGACGCTGCACGGTGTTGTCCGTAACAGCTTCCAGTGAAGAAAGCATATCATCCATATACTGTGCCGCGGATGCCCTGTATGCATTTGCCTCCTGGACTGCCCTGTCAAGGATCTCCTGAGCCTGCGCGGACGCCGCCTGGACGACTTCGTTTGCCTGCGCGTATGCCTGCTGCATGATCTCGTGTTCGTTGACCAGGGCGTTGGTATGCTCGGTGGCTTCATTAATGAGCTCTTCCGCCTTCTTCCTGGCGTCATTCAGGATGGCTTCCTTATTGCTGATGATCCGCTGATAATGCTTGATCTCTTCAGGAGTTTTTGCCCTTAACTGCTCAAGAAGATCCTCGATCTCGTCCCTGTCGACGATGATCTTGGTATTGGAGAAAGGCTGGAATTTACAGCCGTCAATATAATCTTCGATTTGATCTATCTGCTGTTCGATTCTGCTGCTCATGCGTTTACTCCTGTGTTTTAGGACCTGTTTGAATACTTTTCCTTGATCATCGCTTCGACGACGGGCGGGACACATTTTGAAATATCACCGCCGAAAGAAGCGATCTCTTTTACGCTGGATGAACTGAGATAAGCATATTCGAGGCTTGTGATCAACAGTATTGTATCCAGTTCGCCGCCGGATAAGAGTCTGTTGGTCTGCGCGATCTGAAGCTCATACTCGAAGTCTGTAACAGCCCTCAGACCGCGGATCGAGGTATGCACGTCCATTTTCTTTGCATAATCGATCAATAATCCGGAGAAAGAATCAACACGGACATTGGGAATATCTGAAGTCACCAGCTTTAACATTTTAACACGTTCATCTACGGAAAACAATGGAGACTTGGCTTTATTGTCCAGTACAGAGACCAGCACCTCATCAAACATGGACGCAGCCCTGTATATGATATCCATATGACCGTATGTTACCGGATCGAAACTTCCGGGATAAACAGCTTTTTTCATTGATTCTGGCTCTCTTTCCTGATAAAAAGGTGACGCTGGGTCTTATAGCGCTTTTCTCTCTCCAGGACAAAGCCTGCATCTTCAAGAAAAGAAAAATCGCTGGTCAGCGAGGTCTCGACGATGATCAGTGTATTCTCGTCTATATAAGGCATATCATAAAGCGCCTGTACGATCTGCGCCGCCAGGGGGCTGTCGTAAGGCGGATCGATATATACGATATCCAGATGCTTTTCATGGATCCTTGAAAGGGCCGCCGCCGCATCTGTCCGGAGCACGACCGCAGTGTCCTCAAAATGCGTTTTTTTGATGTTGTCAACGAGGCACGAAAGCGCATCCTTGTCATTTTCTATGAAATACGCGCGCACAGCACCGCGGGACAGCGCTTCTATCCCGATCCCGCCGCCGCCGCAGCAGAAATCACAGAACAGGCTTCCGGGAACCTCATTCTGGATGATATTGAACAGTGTTTCTTTGATTCTGTCCTGTGTAGGCCTGGTCTTGAGCCCGTCAGGTGTTTTCAGAAGCTGGCGCCTGGCGCTTCCTGCTATTACTCTCAATACTGAACCTCCCCGGCCGTCAGAGCCTGATCTTTGAACCTCTGGTACCGCGGCCTGCCGTTTTCAGACCCTGCGTGTCGAAAGGCCTGTCTTTGATCATGATGATGCTGTTACTATTATCGCCTGTCAGCCAGGCACTGTCCAGTTCGTCCCCCTTGACGAGTTTGATGCCGTGGACACCTGCCGCCGTTTTTTTCATGACCGGGATATCGTCAGCCCTTACCTTGAGCATATACCCCTGCGCTGTGCGCATGACGACAAAAGCGGCGCCCGTGTTGACAGCCACGTCCGCAAGAAGGTCGCCGTCCGCCAGTTTTGTGGCGGCCACGGTCTTTCTGGTCACGTCGAATTCCCCGCCGTCCACCATTTTGACAAAACCGTTTCTGGATGCGAACAGCAGTCTGTACAGGTTGAGGTCTTTCTGGCTTGCCGCCAGTATGACATGTTCGGAATCAGACGAAAAATTACTGATATTGTCGACAGGTACGCCCTTGTCCCGAAGTTTGACTTCGGGCAGGTCGCTGACCTTGAATGTATGCAGGTTGCCTTTGTCTGTAAACAGGCAGATCTTACCGCTGCTTCTGCAGATGAAATAATAGCGGTATTCGGATTCGATCGCATCCCTGTTCCGTTCGAGGGATGCGGGGTCAAGGAGCTTCGCGTACCCGAACCTGTCCATAACAAACAGGACGTCATGCTCTTTGGGGGCTTCGACGGTAAACCTGGCTTCTTCCGCCTGTTTGATCAGGGTCTTCCTGGGAACGGCATAGTTTTTCCGAAACGACAGGAGTTCCTGGCGGATGACCTGGGTCATCGAACTCTTTTCCTCAAGGATGTCTTCATAACGATAGATGTTGGCTACAGTCTGTTCATGTTCTTTGAGGAGGGCGTTGATCTCCAGTCCGATCAGTCTGTAGAGCCTCATCTCGAGGATGGCGTCAGCCTGCCTTTCCGTAAACAGCAGCTGGGAAGCCATGATCTCCGATTCCCTTGAACGGAAGCGGATGCCTGCCGTTTCACCTTCCACCAGGCATTTCTTTGCCATCGCCCGGTCGGTGGACCCGCGCAGGATCTCAATGATCAGGTCGATCACGTTGCAGGCTTTGATCAGGCCTTCCTGGACTTCCCTCTTCTCCTGTTCATGCTTCAGGAGGTTGGTGTATTTCCTGCGGTTCGTTTCATACTGGAAATCTATGCTTGCCTTCAGTATGTCCTTAAGCCCCAGGGTCTCCGGCTTTCCGTTCAGGATACCGAGCATATTGACGCCGAAGGTATCTTCCAGCCGTGTCTTCCTGTAAAGGAGGTTTTTGAAGTTCTCTACATTGGCATCGCGTCTGAGTTCGATCACGATGCGGATCCCTTCCTTGGAGGACTGGTTGGTGATATCCACGATGTCCTGGGTGAGTTTGGATTCGGACAGCTGCGCGACATCGCTTAAGAACTTGCCGATACCGGCGCCGATCATGGTATATGGGATCTCGGTTATGACCACGTTGGTCCTGCCGGCTTTGCCCTTTTCCACCTCGACTTTCCCGCGGATCTTTATCCTGCCGGTCCCTGTCTCGTATATTTCTTTCAGGTCGTCCCTGTTGACGACTTCGCCGCCTGTGGGAAAATCAGGTCCGGGGACGAACCGCATCAGGTCTGTATCCGTCAGATCCGGATCGTCCAGAAGTGCTATTTCGGCATCTATGACTTCGCCCAGGTTATGGGGAGGCGTCGAAGTAGCCATACCGACGGCGATACCCTCAGAACCGTTGATCAGAAAATGCGGTATCCTTACCGGAAGGACAGAGGGCTCTTTTTCCGTTTCATCGAAGTTCGGGATAAAATCCACGACATCCTTGTCCAGATCGGCAAGGAACGCTTCTTCGGTGATCTTCTGCAGCCTTGCTTCCGTGTAACGCATGGCGGCAGCCCCGTCGCCTTCGATATTGCCGAAATTGCCATGCCCGTCTACCAGCGGCAGAGCCTTCTTGAAGTCCTGCGCCATAACGACAAGGCAGTCGTAAATGGAAGTATCGCCGTGGGGGTGATACTTACCCATCGTATCCCCGACTATCCTCGCACTCTTCCTGTAAGGCCTGTCGGAATAAATCCCCAGGGCGCTCATATCGTACAGCGTCCTTCTCTGGACGGGTTTCAGACCGTCCCTGAAATCCGGCAGTGCCCTGGCTATAATGACGCTCATTGCATAGTCGATATACGACTTCTGCATCAGTTCCGAATATTCGGTTTTGATTATTGAATCTTCCACGCTTCCCCCTGTAACCGAAGGTCAAGTGACATCAGACATCCAGTTCCGCTTCTGATGCATGTGAATGTATGAATTCTCTTCTCGGAAGCACTTCCGTGCCCATCAGAAGCTCGGTCATGCCGGATGCCATTCTGGCATCCTCGATCTGGACAAGCTTCAGTTTCCTGCGTTCCGGATCAAGAGTGGTCTCCCAAAGCTGTTCCGGATCCATTTCGCCAAGGCCCTTGTATCTCTGCAGCGTGAAGCCGGGCTTGTGGGTCTTGCGGTACCTGGCCAGGGCGTAATCATCGTAAAGATACTCTTCCTGGCCCTTTTTGGGCATGACTTTATAGAGCGGCGGCATCGCGACATATACATGTCCCTGGTAGATAAGGTCAGGCATAAACCTGTAGAACAGGGTCAGAAGGAGTGTGGATATATGGGCCCCGTCCACGTCGGCGTCGGCCATGATGATGATCTTGTCGTACCTGAGTTTGGATATGTCAAAATCATTGCCGTAACCTTCCGAAAAGCCGCAGCCGAAAGCGTTGATCATGGACTTGATCTCGGCATTGGCGAGTACCTTGTCTATGCTTGCCTTTTCAACGTTCAGGATCTTGCCCCGGATCGGCAGTATGGCCTGGTACTGCCTGTTCCTCGCAGTTTTTGCGCTGCCGCCCGCTGAATCACCTTCCACGATGAAGATCTCGCATTTTGAAGCGTCCCTGCTCTCGCAGTTGGCCAGTTTGCCGTTGGAATCAAAGGAAAACTTCTGCTTTGTCAGAAGATTTGTTTTTGCCCTCTGTTCCGATTTCCTGATCTTGGCGGATTTCTCGGCACATTCTATGATGCTTTTGACGACTTCGATGTTCCTGTCAAAGTAGCGGACAACTTCATCACCGGTGACCTGGCTCAGTGCTTTGGCCGCGTCCTGGTTGTCCAGTTTGGTCTTGGTCTGGCCTTCAAACCGCGGATCCGGATGCTGTATGGAAATAACGGCCGTCATTCCGTTCCGGACGTCGGCACCGGTGAAATTGGCGTCTTTTTCCTTAAGGATGCCCAGATCCCTTGCGTATGAATTGATGACCTGGGTAAACATGGTCTTAAAGCCGGTCAGATGGGTCCCGCCCTCCGCATTGTAAATGTTGTTGCAGAAACCCATGACCTCTTCATGGAATTCGTTAATGTACTGAAACGCGACTTCGACCCTGATGCCTTCACTTTCTCCCGAGAAGGAAATGATATCCGTAACAGGTTCGTTCGTACCGTTCAGTTCGCGGATAAAGCCGACTATGCCGTCTGGCTCATGAAAGCAGATCTTCTCTTCGGTGCCGGGTCTTTTGTCTTCATAATTGATGGTAAGGCGGGGATTAAGATATGCGGTCTCATGAAGCCTGCTCTTGACGTCATCTTCCTTGAACCTGGTCTTTTCAAATATTTCGCTGTCAGGAAGGAAATTGATGATCGTGCCTGAACCGCGCGATCTTCCGACCACCGGAAGAAGGCCGTTTTCAAGTTTTGTTATGGGATTGCCGCGCTCATAACAGTCTTCGAAGAGTTCTCCGTCGTGCTTGACCCGCACGGTCATTCTGGCAGACAGGGCGTTGACAACGGAAGATCCTACGCCGTGAAGGCCGCCGCTGGTCTTATAGGCGTTGTTGTCAATCTTACCGCCGGCATGCAGGGTCGTCATGACGATACGTTCGGCGCTTACGCCTTTTTCATGCATGTCGACCGGGATACCGCGCCCGTTATCTTCTACTGTGCAGGAGCCGTCGGCTTCGAGAGTGACGTCGATCGTGTCACAGACACCGGCCAGGTGTTCGTCGACGGCGTTATCGACTATTTCATAGATAAGGTGGTTGAGACCTCTGGTGGAAACACTGCCTATATACATGCCCGGACGGGTACGCACCGCCTCCAGGCCTTCCAGGACTTTGATATTTTCCGCACCGTACTGGTTGGATGCAGGCATCTGGTCATTCGCTCCTTTTACTGATAATACTTTCGGCTACAGCTTTGTGATCCATCTTCTTTGAACAGGCGATGGCTAATGCGCCCGGACCGATATGGCAGCATACGGACAGGGACAGCGAATCATTGAGGACATGGAAACCGGGGAACGCGTTCTGTACCTCTTCATGGAACTCACCTAGTTCATCGGGACACTGGCCGTCTACCGTATACAGCTGAACGGTCTCACTGTCAGTTCCGCCGTACAGTTTTTCGATATCGTTCTTCATGGCACTGATCATTGTAAGCCTGCCATGGGATGCGGTCCTGGCTTTTGAAAAGGCATCCAGCTTCTCGCCCTTGATCATCAATACCGGTTTTATCCTTAAAAGAGTACCGACAGCCGCCGCCGCAGGAGTGATCCTGCCGCCCTTCTTAAGGTATACAAGGGTATCGAGCATGATGTAGATACTGGAATCGAACCGGGTCTCTTCCAGGACAGATACGATCTCCCGGCCTGTAAGGCCGTATTCGGCCAGCTTCATGGCATCCAGGACGGAACTCATCTGTGTAACGGAGATCCGCTGGTTATCGGCGACATGTACCCTGCCTTCATACTCCTGCGCGATCAGCTTCGCGCTCTGGCATGATCCGGAAAGACCGCTGCTCATCGGGATATGGACGACTTCATCATATTCCTTCAGAAGTCCGTCCCAGACTTCAAAGAGTTCTTCGGGCATCGGCTGGCTGGTCTTTATATCCTTGCCTTCAGACTGCATCCTGAAAAAATCGCTGCGAGTCAGATTGATATCTTCATAATATGTCCTGCCGTCGATCGTAAACGGCATCGGGATCACTTTGATCCCGAGATCGGCAGCCCTTTTCTGGGTTATCCCGCTGTTGGAGTCAGTCATGACAGCTATTCTGGCCATTTTGTCTACCTCTTAAGTCAGTTAAGTCAAAATTATATAGTATATTACTTTCAGATAGTTCTAAAGTCAACCGAACCGGCACTCCAGGACGAGGCGGGTACATCTGTCATTATACCGCCGGCGATCAACCTGTCCGCATATTCATTCGCCTGATACATGATATGCTGGTCCGTATATATATCTCCCAGGACGAAACCGGCTTCCCCGCTCTGCAGGGTGCCGAACAGATCGCCCGGCCCTCTCATTTCCAGATCCTTTTCGGCGATCTCAAAGCCGTCATTGGTCTTTTCAAGTACGCTGAGCCGCTCCGGTTTGCTGCCGTCTTCCGTATGATACAGAAATATGCAGTAGCTCTGGATGTCTGAGCGGCCTACCCTGCCGCGCAGCTGGTGAAGCTGCGAAAGACCGAAACGTTCGGAATTCTCGATAAGTATCACGGTGGCGTTCGCAACGTCCACCCCGACTTCGATCACGGTCGTTGAGACCAGGATATCGGTCAGATGCTCTGCGAATTCCCGCATGACCTTATTCTTCTGGGCGGTCTTCATCCTTCCGTGCAGGACGCCGATCCTGTATTTTGGAGGTATACTGTTCCTTAATTCTTCTGAATATGTCTCAACGTTATTCAGATCGGAAGCTTCGTTTTTCTCAACTGCAGGGCATATGATGTAAGCCTGTCTGCCCTGGTCTATCTGGTCCAGCATGAACCGCAGAGCCTTCCCCCTGCCGGTATCGGCCATGGCCAGGTTCCGTACAGGGAGCCTGCCTCCCGGTTTCTCCCTGAGGACGGAAGTCTTCAGGTCCCCGTACATGATCATGGCCAGGGTCCTGGGGATAGGCGTGGCGCTCATGACCATGATCGGCACATTTATGCCTTTTCCGGACAGGGCTTCACGCTGTCTGACACCGAATCTGTGCTGTTCGTCGGTTATGACAAGGCCGAGGTCCCTGTAATCCACTTTCTCCTGTATCAGCGCATGGGTCCCGATGATCACATTTGCCGAGCCGTCCGCGATATCGGAAAGGGCCCTGGTCCTCTCCTTCCCCTTTACCGAACCGGTCAGGAGGACCGGCCTGACAGGGAGTGCGTATCTTGAAACCAGCTCCGACAGTTTATTCATATGCTGGACGGCAAGGACTTCGGTCGGCGCCATCAGGGCACCCTGCCTGTTGTTGGCGGCGCACAGAATAAGCGAAAGGAAGGCAACGATCGTTTTGCCTGAACCGACGTCGCCCTGGAGCAGGCGGTTCATGACCGTATCGGAACAAAGATCATCCTCTATGGCCGTAAAGGCTTCTTGCTGGGACGGGGTAAGCCTGTAGGGAAGAGCTTCAATGAAGCGGACTGTATCTGCAGTCCTGATCATGGGCTTTAGGTTTACAAGCTCTGCTGAATTTTTCTTTTCCGTTTTGACAGACAGGAGGAAAAGAAGAAACTCATCGAAGACAAGCCGGTTCCTGGCCTGTATGTAGTCTTTCCTGCTGTCGGGAAAGTGTATGGACGATACGGCATCCGGAAGCGGTTTCATCGAATATCCGGCGAGTTCTTCTCCGGTCATGTACTCATCCGGCAGAAGGACGCTGGAAAGACTGTACCTGACCATCTTGATGATCTTGTCATCGCTGACACCGCTGACCGGGGCGTAATGAGGCAGAAGGCTTCCGGATACCGCTTCATATTCTTCCGGCCTGAACATCTGAGGGTGTACCATGAAAAGCCCGCCGTCCGCCGTCTTTTTTACTGTACCGCGGAAGACTTTTGTCACGCCGTCGGCAAGGCTGTGTACGATATAGGGCATATTGAAAAAAGTAATGCGTAAAGTGCCTGTTTCATCAGAGGCGGTAAAGTGGGTCACAGCCCTGTTCCTCAGGCGGACTTTGCGCGCATTTCCCCTGACCGTAAGCTGCAGTGAGACATTGGCTGCTTCATTCGCCCCGTCGGAGAACGGAATATCTCCCACCTGTATGATAGGTTCATAGAACGCATAACTTCTGGGATAAAAATGCAGAAGGTCACCGACTGTAAAAACGCCTCTTTTTTCGAACGCTTTCGCAGTCTTTTCGCCTACTCCCCTGATCGCGACCAACGATGAACCTATATCCATAGTGTTATTCCGTTCCGAACATCATATTAAGAAAAACAGGCCTGCAGCTGAGCTGCAAAGCCTGTTTGCTGTTATACCGGACAGATCCTGCAGCTGTGTCCTATTCAGCTGACAGGATATAATAGTAGACCGGCTGCCCGCCGAACTGCAGCTCAATATCCTTTTCGGGGAAAGCTTCCTGGCACTTTGCAAGCAGTGCCTCAGCGTCTTTTTCTGATGCGTCGCTTCCATAGTAGATACTGATAAGCTCAACAGAGTCATCCGCTATCGACGATACCGCCTCAAAAGCCACTTCATTCAGGTCCTTGCCTGTGCTGAGTATACCGCTGTCACCGATGGACATGAAATCGCCTTCTTTGATCGTAATGCCGTTGATCTGTGTATCCCTGACAGAATAGGTCACTTCAGCGGACCTGACGTTCGCGATCTCGTCCAGCATGGCCTTTCTGGCTTCTTCAGGATCAGTGCCGGGAACATAGTTGATGATCGCGGTGATACCCTGCGGGATCGTCCTGGTGGGGATCACCTGGATATTAAGATCTTCACACATCTTGGCGGCCTGATTGGCAGCCATGACGATATTTTTGTTATTCGGGAGCATGAAGATCGTATCCGCGTTGACTCTGTCGATCGCGTTGAGCAGGTCATCGGTACTTGGATTCATGGTCTGTCCGCCGGTAATGACCTCATCAGCGCCGAGACTTCTGAATATATCAGCCAGCCCGTCTCCCGCCGCGACAGCGATAAAAGCCGTTTCCTTGTGCTCGGGACGTTCGAACGTCTTTTCTTCTTCAGCAGAAGGAAGATATTCGGTAAAAGAAGCAGAATCCGTATTTTCTGTCGGCGCGTTCTCCGGTGCAGGCGCTTTATCCGCAGCGTCCGGCCCGGAAGAGGATCCGCGTCCCATCCTCTGGTTTTCCAGCACTACATTGGTGATCTGTCCCTGGAACAGGCATTTCTGGATCGCCAGACCGGGATCGTTGGTCTGCATGATGACACTGAAAAGATCGTCACCTGTTTTCCACTGCGTCGTTTCGCCTATGGAGGAAAGATACGCATACAGGGATTTTTCATCAGCAGCCGAAAGCTTTCTGGTCAGTATAAGGTCAAAACAAAGCTTATAAGTGTATTTGAGTTTCTCGGTATCAGGTGTGCTTTCCCTGGTTTTGGGTCTTTCGTCGGAAAGAAGTTCTTCAGGATCTGCACTGTCGCCGTTATAGCCTTTGAGAAGGCCTTTATAAAAATCAAGGAGCCCCTGGCCGCCGGAATCGACTACGCCCGCTTCCTTTAAGACCGGCAGCATATCCGGTGTTTTTGCAAGCACCTCTTCCGTATAGTCGATAACGGGACCGATAAAATCGTCAAAATCAACGATGCCTTCCGCCATCAGTTCGGCGGCCTTTTCACCGCCGGCTTTGGCAACTGTGAGGATCGTGCCTTCCTTGGGCTTCATTACAGCCTTGTAAGCTGTTGATACAGCTTTTGCGATGCCGTCGCTGACCACGTCGACGGTCAGTGTATCGTGCTCCCTTGCCGCCTTGCAGAATCCCCTGATCAGCTGGGACATGATAACACCGGAATTGCCCCTTGCCCCGCGCAGAGAACCGGAAGACATTGCCTTGCACACGTCAAACATGGAAGCGTCTGCGGGCAGGGATGCGACTTCACGGACAGCCGATATCATAGTGAGCGTCATGTTGGTGCCTGTATCGCCATCGGGAACAGGAAAAACATTCAGCTCATTAATATAATCCTTATTATCCTGCAGTTCCCTTACACCGCAGAGAAACATCCGGACAAGTTTAGAAGCATCAATACTCGTACTCAATCTGAAATCCTCCGTATCCTGTCAGCCACATAAAAACGACAGATCAGGATATTAATCGATCTGTCTTATGCTTTCGACGTAGATATTGATCTTTTCCACTTCAAGACCGGCGAACTGCTCGACTTTGTATTTAACGCTGTCGACCAGGTTATTTGCGACTGTCGGGATATTCACCCCGTAAGATACTATAATATGAAAATCTATCTCCAGTTTCTCGGCCGGTGTAAGTCTGACATGAATGCCTCTGGTCATTGATTCTCTCTTAAGAAGGCCGACAATGCCGTCCTTCATATTGATCCCGGCCATACCGACGACACCGACACATTCATTGGCCACGCTGCCGGCATATTGGGCTATTACTTCGTGGTCGATGGATATATTGCCTAAATGTGTATTCACGGATGAAGTCTTCATGTGCAGTATCTCCTTTCAATTAACGCTGATTCAGATTATAAACGGTTTACGCGTAAAAGAAAAGAAAGGAATGCCGCATTTTTGTGTTGCAAACGGCCAATCCATCTGCTAAAATAGCAACGTTGTTATTTTTAGAACAGCTAGGAGGTGTAACAATGGCGAAGTGTGATATCTGCGGTAAGGGCGCTCACTTTGGAAACAATGTCAGCCATTCACATATAAGGACCAACAGGATCTGGCACTCAAATGTAAAGAGTGTTTCCGTTAAGGTCGGCGGCGGCACAAAGAGAATGCATGTCTGCACGAAATGCCTGCGTTCAGGTAAAGTTGAACACGCGTGATCTGCCGTTCGTTTAAAAACTGATCATAATAAAAACCGCAGCCTGTGATCGATCCGGGCTGCGTTTTTATTTGCTCTTCTGTCTCTCTCTCCTGTTCCTCAGGTCATTCGGCGTCTTCCTCGGACTTTTCAGGGAAAGCCAGTTCAACTGCATCTTCATCATTCATCATGCCGCCCTTCTTTCTGAGGGCAAATCTGTCAATGACGTCCGGGATCATTTCCAGCAGTTTATTGACGGTATCCTGGTCTTTGATACTGACGACTTTGGTCACTTTATCACGGATCACCAGTACTGCTGTCGGAGAGATCTTCGCGCTGAAGCCGCCCATACCGCTGTCCTTATCGGAGGCGTTGTTGGAGCCTGCCGCACAGCCTATCGTTACGTCGGATAAAGGAATAATGATCGTGTCATCGACCTGGATAGGCTCTCCGACCACTGTTTTGGTGGATAGGACTGCCTGCGCGTTGTCCATCATGGATTCTATCAGTGACTGAAAACGGTTTTCCTTATGATCGTTCATCTTATCCCTGCGCGGCGTCTTCGGCCGCGGCCTCCTTTGCTTTTACGGCATGTTTATCCTGCTTCTTCAAAGCTCTCCTGACAGCCCTGATGTCCTTGTCCAGGACAGCCCATAACAGTATCTGTACCACTCTGAAAAGGAAAAGGTTTCCGTTTCCACTCCCATTAAGCCGGCAGCGGGCGCTTTCCAGATCAGGTTCGATGCCAAAATGTATCCTACTGCCGTCCAGGCCCTCCAGGATGCCCAGAAACATGAATACCCTGCCGGTCGCGGCGGGATCCCCTGTGCCTATGACGCCCTCCAGAAAGGCTTTTTTCGGAAGAATCTGTCTGATAAACCGGCCTGCCCGGCCAGATGCGTTCCTTAACAGGCGGCCTAAGCTTACGTCATCCATCTTACCACAGGCATCGGCAAACTGCGACAGCCGCTTCTTAAGCCCCGGCTTTTGTTTTTCCTTTTTCTGCCCGGATCCGGACGACTTTTTTTTGCGGCGGCGCTTTGCCTTTTTCTTCAGGGTGAAGGAAAAGCACAGGATCCGCATACGTACAAGCATGGCTTTTCCGGCGCTTTTGGAAAAGGTAAGGCCGAAGATCCGGAGCAGCCAGCTGATACGGATATCAGCATCCGTCTCTTTCGTAAGCAGATCCGCCGCGAGCTTTTCTCTTGTTTCTCCATTTCCGCAGGCAAACCGGAAACGGTATCGGAGCGGTACGAAGAGAAATGCCAGTATAACGATGATCAGGGCCAGAAATATGAATAAAACAGTTTTCAGGATAACAGCTGGCAGGGAAGTCAATTTAATACCTTACGGGCTGAACGGATCATCAACAGGACAAAAACTGTGATAAAATCATATGGAACAGGTACGCGTTCATTTTACTACAGCGTTTTTTCGCGTACAAGCAAGGTTAGTGTTGACAGGAAAGATTGTTTTTAATAAAATCTCTTTTTAGTGAGCGCTGCAATTTCGTCCGTGTCCGACGTTGCTGTATGCTCGTATTGTTTTTTGCATTATTCCATGGAGGAGAGATCATATGGCAAATATTAAGTATGCCAAGAAGAGAATACTGACAAGTGCTAAGAAGGCAGAAGCTAATAAGGCTGTAAAGAGCAGCGTCAAGACAGCTGTTAAAAAGGTTCGTACAGCGGTCGAAGCAGGCGATAAGGCTCTCGCGCAGGAACAGCTTAAGAAGGCTGCTTCCACCATCGACAGGGCTGCTTCCAAGGGCGTTATCCACAAGAACAATGCCGCCAACAAAGTCAGCAAGCTCAGTTCTTCTGTCAACAAGATGGCATAATCTTATTGAATCATTAAAAGGACCGCGGTTTACCGCGGTCCTTTTTTTGTGCCCGTTTCGGCGGATATATCCGGTTACGCGCTCTGGCCGGAAAAGTCGATAATGGCGTCGGACGGCTCTTCGGCGGCTGTAGTCTCTTCAGCGTTCAGCACGATGCCGGCTGCGTCATATCCGGGGAAATCCTCTTTCGCGATCCTCGCTGTCAGCGTGATCCACTCTCCTTCTTTTACAGGGAGCTCTTTGCCTGATCTGCAGGCATAACCGAGGAACTGCATATCCTGCGCACAGCAGGTCATGGCCATCCTTCCGGGAACGAAACAGCCTTCCGGCATGTTGTCAGGTTTCATGGCCATTGCCTTGAACCTGACCCTTTTCCCTACATATCTGTCAGGATGTTCCATGGCGTCAATATACCAGATGCCGTAGTTGATCCCCTTGAGTTCAATAGGATCCTGGCTGATATCGAACGGCAGATCTTCTTCTGTTGTCATATCGATCTCGCCAGTCCTGTTTTCAAATACCAGTTCAGCCCGCTGGTTGATGGCCTTGATATTCCGTTTATAGGACATCAGCGTCTTTTCATCTATGTTGTCGCAGCGGTTGATCATGATCAGTTCCGACGTCCGGAGCTGTTCTGCCAGAAGGGAGCGCATGTTGGTGAAGTACATGGCAAATGTCTCGGCGTTTATGGCAGTCATCTGCTGCTCCAGCCTCCACTTTTTCGGGAGTTTGAAGTTCCTGAAATCCCACATGCCGTTCCATTCGATCAGGATACGTTCCGGATCGTATTTGCTTTCCAGAGCCATCAGCGCCGCCGGGGTAAACTCATCGGGATCATCGATCTTTTCCAGCGCTGTATTGGAACTGCCCAGAAGCCTTTGTGAATACTCTTCCACGCCTTCTTCACAGAGTATAAGAAGCGTCCGGCCTTTTGTCTGAAAATAAGGCTGTCCGAGTGTATATGCGAAAAATGAAGTTTTCCCGCTGTCCAGGAAACCGTTGATCACGTAGACCGGTTTCTGTTCCTTACTGTTTCCAAGCATTAGTATCTACCACCCTTTCAGGCTTTCTTGAAAAGTTTTTCTATTGCTTCTTCATTTAATGCGGAACCGATAACACAGATCTTGCCTGTCACATCGGCACTGCCCGTCCTGACCTGTTTCTCGCCGGGGACGTAATCATAGTGGACCCATGTTCCGTCAGGAGAAGGGACCATGCCTTTGGCCCTTAAGACCATGCCGTACTTATCCGTATCATCCAGGGCATCGAGTATGGCTTCGATCTCAGCCGCTGTATAACGGCCGGGAGTCTCCATGCCCCAGCTTTCGAAGATCTCATCCGCGTCGTGACCTGCATGGCCGTGGTGATGGTGGTGATGGTGATGTGCCCTGTATATCCGGTTGCCGGCCTCATCGATAATGGCTTCCACATGCTCATCATGATGGTGTTCATGTTCATCGTCATCATCGTCGTCATGATGGTGGTGATGGTGTTCATGTTCATCCTCATCGTCATCATCGTCGTCGTGATGATGGTGATGATGCTCGTGCTCGTCCTCATCGTCATCATCGTCGTCATGATGATGGTGGTGATGTTCGTGCTCGTCCTCATCGTCGTCATGATGATGGTGGTGATGTTCGTGCTCGTCCTCATCATCGTCATCGTCTTCCTCATGGGCCAGCAGGACCTGCTTCAACAGCTCTGCCTGGAGGTCCTGACCGCCTTCCATGCTCTCAAGCAGTGCGCTGCCGGAAAGTTCGCTGATTGGTGTTGTAACGATAGTGGCGCTCTGATTGTACTGGCGGAGCAGCTCGACAGCCTCCGCGATCTTCTTTTCATCGCAGATATCCGTCCTGCTCAGTATGATCGTGCCTGCATTGGCTACCTGGTCGGTAAAGAATTCATCGAAATTCTTAACATACAGTTTCGCCCTTGCCGCATCGACGACAGTAACTGCCACGCCCAGTTCCATATCCGTGCCTTGGGCAGCGTCGCTGACAGTTTTGATGACATCGGAAAGCTTGCCGACTCCTGAAGGTTCAATGATGATCCTCTGCGGCCTGTAGGTTTCCATGACCTCTTTAAGAGCCGTATCAAAATCCCCCACCAGCGAGCAGCAGATGCAGCCGGAGTTCATTTCACGGATCTCGATGCCGGCTTCCTTCAGGAAACCGCCGTCTATACCGATCTCGCCGAACTCGTTTTCGATCAGTACGATCTGTTCGCCCGCGAACGCTTCCTTAATGAGTTTTTTGATAAGAGTAGTCTTGCCTGCTCCGAGAAACCCTGAAAACACATCGACCTTAGTCATTTTCTGTCTCCTCCTTCACTCTCTTCATAATCACTGATCACGGCCAGGACCGTATCCGCGCTGACGCCGGCGGCGCCCGCATCATCAAAACTGCCTGTGACCATGCCGCAGTATGATCCGTTCATATCATACAGACCGTTTCCTGACATTCCCTCTTCCGTACTGACCAAAAGGTAAAGCAGGTCATCAAAGCTGTCTGTTTTCACGTTTTTGCCGGCGATAAATCCGGTGACCAGCGCATTGTGGTCTGCGTTGAGGCAGGTGATCCCGGCCGGTATATCTGAAAGGGATACAGGCCTGGCGGATCCGGCCTGTCCGGAAGTGCCGTCTGTTTTGAGAAGGCCTATATCCGCAGCTTCATCGAGCCAGACCGGTTCACAGTACAGACTGTTGCCCTTTGCATCTCTCACCTCGGATGAGGATCCGAAAGTCCTGATAAGGTGGGCGGCACTGACCACATAGACAGTACCGTCATCAGCGGGTGAATCCAGTACTGTTCCGCCGCCGCATGCGGTACCGGTGGAAATTATGACTTCGGAAGCAAAATATCCGGGGATATCCCTGCCGAAGACCATTTCCGCATTCTGCTGTGCAATGCGGCCTCCAGCACTGCACGCATAAAGGCCAGAAACAGATACGATCAATAAGGCTGGAAAGGCAGCCTTTTTGATCGTATCGTATATACGGTTCAGTATAACTATATTCATATAAAACAGGTACAGCTGTAAGCCGGGTTCTGTACCGGTCATCGGACCGGCGATGATCATCTGTCTGGAACCGCCGTTGCCGGCGGTCTCAAGCGACCCACCTCAGAACGGACCGGGCCGGCCCATGGTTCTGTATTCGGTCTTGCTTCGGATGGGGTTTACACAGCCTTCACCGTTACCGGAGAAGCGGTAGTCTCTTACACTGCCTTTTCACCCTTACCGCAGATGCGGCGGTTCTTTTCTGTTGCACTTTCCTGGGAGTTGCCTCCACCGGACGTTATCCGGCATCCTGCCCTGCGAAGCCCGGACTTTCCTCAGCTGGCGGCCTTACGGCACCTGCAGCCGCGATCATCCGCTGTACCTGCAGATGTAAATGTATCCCCAACCTGCCGGAATGTCAAACCCGTTTCATTACATGGTAAAACAGCTGCCGCCCACGAATTCCCTGCAGATCGAATTTGTAGGTATGGCTGTCGTATCGACACCGACAAAATAATCCAGGAATTTAAGCAGCCTTTTTGCCTCATAGAAAGCGGGATCCGACTGCCGGACATTGAACAGCAGTGGTTCGGCAAAATGCTTCAGCACTGCCAGTTCATAATTCAGTGTCGAGTTGAATACGCAGTCTGCTTCATCCTGATAAGGGAAAACATTGATCTCTTCGGCATCCCTTACTTTCTGCCAGCCGTTGATCGTATCCACGACAAGATTGCCTCTTGTACGCGCATCCCGGACCATCCGGCGGATCAGCCTGACGTCGCTGGAAGGAATGCGGTTATGTTCGTCTATGTTCAGACTGGTCATCGCGCTGATGTAGATCTTGAATTTAAGGTCGTCGTCCAGTCCCCTGGTCATAATGGGATTCAGACCGTGGATCCCTTCGATGATCAGGATGTCATCATCGCCGAATGTCAGTGTGTTGCCTTTGTAGACACGTTTTCCGAGTTTGAAATCAAATGTGGGAAGTTCTATGGTCTCACCGGCAGCCAGCGCGTTCATATCATCTTCGAACAGTTCCAGGTCCAGGGCCTCAATGACGTCAAACATATAGTTGCCGTCTATATCGACCGGGGTATGCTCCCTGTTGACGAAATAATCGTCCATCTGGATGATATGGGGATGCAGCCCGAATGACCTGAGCTGTACCGACAGACGGTGCGCAAATGTGGTCTTCCCGGATGAGCTTGGTCCGGCTACAAGGACAAAACGCACTTTTTCCCTGTTGTATATGCTCTTGGCTATATCGGCAATCCTTCTCTCCTGCAGGGCTTCCTGGACAAGGATCATTTCCTGGAATTCGCCGTCGCAGATCTTTTCGTTCAGGTCGCCAACAGTGTTCACTTCAACCAGTTTTCCCCAGCTGTTTGAGAGCTCAAGCTGCTCAAACAGGCTGACCTGCTCTGTGAATTCGTCGACCTTATCGGGGTCGTTCATGCTGGGAAGCATGAGGAGCAGCCCGCTCTCGTATGCCTTTACGTCGAACTGTTTTACATAGCCCGTCCTGGGGAGCATATATCCGTAAAAGTAATCATACAGCCCGTCCATCTGGTATACATTGACAGAAGAGCTCATCCTGAAATGGAAAAGCTTGACTTTGTCCATCATCCCCTGTCTCCGGAAGACTTCGATGGCAATGTCCTTGGGGTATGCTTTTTTTGTAATGGGAATATCTCTTTCCGACAGGCGGCGCATTTCATCTGAAACTTCACGGGCAAAATCATCGGATACTTCATAATCCCCATCGTTGATCACACAGTAATATGCGTTGCCGAGGGAGAATTCGATCCTGATCTGGCATTCGTCGCGGATATCGCCCAGGACCTCGCGGACTGCTTTGATCAGCATCATCTGCGCTGTCCGGCAGTACGTCATGTAACCTGCCTGGTCTCTTGTCGTACTCAGCGAAAGAACGCCGTCCGTCTCGACTTTCTTGGACAGTTCGCGCATCTGGTTGTTGAAATAGATAAGGGCGACATGTTCCTTATCCTTAAAGCTGGTCTCCTTTACGACCTGTTCGAATGTAGTACCCTTCTCAACATGTATCCTGTCTTTCCCACAAGCGATTACCGGCATCGTTTACCTCCTTTAATGATCAAAAACGGTTTACGGATAAGCGGGTCTTATACTGTGAAACAGGGTTCGTCTTCAGCTGCTCTGATCACCCCGAGATCAGGCATTTCTCTTTTGAAATATGACTCCATATAAGGAACAAACAGTTTTTCGATTCCATAGTGGCCTGCGTCGATAACGGCTATTCCTTTTTCGACGGCATCGATCCCTTTATGATGTGTAATATCACCGGTAATGATAACGTCTGCACCTGACTTCAGGGCAGTATCGATCTGCGAAGAACCGGATCCGGGCAGTATGGCGGCCGTCAGTACAGGCGTTTCAGGCTGTCCGAATACTCTTACGTACGGAACACCGAAAACATCGCGGACATATGCGGCCGCGTCGGAAAGCATCATATACTCGGGCAGTTTCCCGATCCTTCCCAATCCTTCCCTGGAGACATCATCTTCATAGGTGACTTCCAGGACTTCCCGGTCCAGCAGCTTTAATTCATCAGCCGCAGCGTCAGCCATGCCCAGGACATCGAAATTGGTATGCATGGAGAAACAGGAGATCCGGTTTTCCAGCATGCGGACGATACGTTTTCCTATAAAATCATTATCCGATATACTTTTGATCCCGTCAAAGACAAGAGGATGGTGTGTGACAATGAGCTGTGCGTGCCTTGCGACGGCCTCTTCCACGACATCGGACGTGCAGTCGAGAGCCAGGAGGACGGTGTCGACGGGATTCTGCGTATTTCCGGCCTGCAGGCCCGAATTATCCCAGTCAAGAGCAAATGACGAGGGACAGAACTGTTCAAGTCTGGAAATGATCTCAGCCAGTTTCATAGTGGTCACCGAATTCTGTAAGAACAGATTGAATGCATGCAAGCAGTTTATTGAATTCGTCCTTTTTACTGCCGTTATCAAGTACGCCAAGCACTGCTTCGGTCTTTGCTTTGCCGCGGATAAGATATCTGTACAGCACCGGATCCTTACGGGCGATCAGGACAGGACCGTACATATCCTCGGCATATTGCATGAGGAACGTGTCAGCCTGTTCATCCGGGCCGTGTATAAAGCGCTCCCATGACGGCTTTATGCCTGCAGAACCGTTCCGGGCAATGATGACCGGATAGAATTTACCGTTCTCCTCGATCATTGACTCGCCGGTAATTCCGAAACCGAGTGATCTGAGAGTACCGCGGACCAGCTCGGGAAAAGACTGCGGAGAAAGGATCACAGCATTAAAGAGAGCTGTTTTGCCGGGATCCCGGGACATAATATCCGCTATCATCTTTCCACCCATCCCGGTGATCATCAGGATATCCGCCCGGTCTGAAAACCCGTCGAGCCCATCGGAAAGGATAACGTCGACTTTTCCGGTCAAACCAAACCGGTCAACATTATCCGCCGCTATTTTCAGCGGCCCGGGTATTATATCCAGACAATAGGCATACTCAATTATACCATTTATCAGGAGCTTCAAGGGAACGTGCGCATGGTCACAGCCGACATCACACAGTGTCATCCCGTGACCCGGGCTGCCGGCGAGGCCGGCTGCCGCGTCATAGATACACTGCAGCCTTGAAGACAGAATAATATCCTTCAATCCAGATAGTCCTTCAGTTTCCTGCTCCGGGACGGATGGCGGAGTTTTCTTAAGGCTTTTGCTTCGATCTGCCTGATCCTTTCCCTGGTGACATTAAACTCTCTGCCGACTTCTTCCAGGGTCCTTGCTCTTCCGTCGTCCAGGCCGAATCTGAGGCGGAGCACTTTCTGCTCTCTTTCTGTAAGGGTACCGAGGACTTCCTGGAGCTGTTCCTTTAAAAGGGTAAAGGCGGCAGCTTCGGCAGGTACCGGTACATTTTCGTCCTGGATAAAGTCACCGAGATGGGAATCTTCTTCTTCGCCGATAGGGGTTTCCAGAGAGACCGGTTCCTGCGAGATCTTAATGATCTCTCTGACACGCTCTACGGGTATATCCATTTCCTGCGCGATCTCTTCAGGGGAAGGTCCCTGCCGAGTCTCTGGAGGAGCTGTCTGCTTACGCGGACGAGTTTGTTGATCGTCTCGACCATATGCACCGGGATACGGATCGTCCTGGCCTGGTCCGCGATGGCCCTTGTGATGGCCTGTCTGATCCACCATGTGGCATAGGTGGAAAACTTGAAGCCCTTCTTGAAATCAAACTTCTCGACTGCCTTGATCAGACCCAGGTTGCCTTCCTGTATGAGATCAAGGAACAGCATGCCCCTGCCCACATATCGTTTGGCTATGGACACGACAAGACGGAGGTTTGCTTCGGCCAGCTTGTTCTTGGCTGCTTCTCCAGCGGCTGAAAGATCCTGCAGCTCTTCTTTTGTACATCCTTTGACAAGTTTTCTGTCGTCCGCCTTGATCCCGAGCTGTTTGAGCAGCTTTTCCTGTTCTTTGTCCGGCTTTACGGCTTTTTTGGAAGCTATGAGTTCATAAAGGCCCGGATCATCCGCTTCAAGGATCTTGTCCGCGACAGCGCCTGTTTCCATCTTCATGGCCAGTTCGACTTCTTCTTCCGCAGTAAGAAGGGGGACCTTTCCGATCTCCTTCAGGTACATCCTGACATGGTCTTCGATATTGATGCTGTCGGATATGCCAAGATCCAGGCTTTCGATCTTGATCTCTTTTTCATCATCTTCGATGAGTTCAAGCTCTTCATCGTCAGGAACTTCGTCCTCATCTTCATCATCCGAAATACGCAGTATTTCCATATCGTTGTCTTCCATGTTCTGGATGATCTGGTCGTACTGTTCATCTTCGAGCTTTAATTCGGCAAACGCATCCACTACTTCCTGATAGGAAAGAATGTTCTTTTTCTTCTGCGCTGTCTCGCGAAGTTCGGAATAGCGGCGGATGAATTCATCCTTTTCCTTGTCGTCAAGTTTGTCCGCAAAATCTATACCTGTTTTGTCGGCATCTCCCCTGTCGTTATAAATATCCAGTTCTTCATCCGTTTTTACTGAAACAGCTTTTGTTTTTCTGGGCATCCGCCTGTCCTCCTGAAATCGATTGGTCATGCTTAAAGACTGACCTTTTGCAGTTCCTCAAGTTTTTTCTTTTCTTCTATCAGTTTAAAGAGAAGCGACGGATCGCTCTCCGCCATAAAACCCAGCTCCTCTACTGCTGATTTCTTAACATTGGCAGCCAGTTCGTTGACGGCTGTCCTTTCATCCCTGTCGCCGACAAAATCTTCCCATTTTCCCTGGAACAGCCGGGCGGCTTCTTTCTGCTCATCTTCAGTGTCGAACATGCCTATGATCACTGATGCAAGCACAGGCTCATTTCCGGCTCCGGGTGCCAGTGAAAAGACTCTGTCTGCGGCGATCCTTGTAATACCGTCTGTAAAATCATCCGCAGACAGATATCCCGAAATATGCTTATACAGGTCGGGCCGGTCACAGATCATGGAGATCAGCAGCCTTTCGTTTTCGAGTCTGGAACGGTCTTTTCGCCCGGATCCCTGGTCGGAGGAATACTTTCTTTCCCTTCCCGGCATTTTTGCTGCGGTGGCTGTCTCGTTTTCACCGCCTCCGTATCCGGCACCGGCATAAGAATCCGTGAGTTTTCTCAAGGCTTCTTCTTTTATAAAGTAACGGCCGGCTATCGCCTTGATATAATTGTCCCTCTCCAGCTCGTCGGTGAACTCGCACAGCCGTCTGGCTGTATAACGGTAGAATTCGGTGCGGCTGGCCGGGTCGTCCATTCTGTAATTCTTCTGCTCCCTGCTGATCTCGAACAGGAACATATCCCCGGCATCCCTGATCCTCTTTTCAAATTCTTCCCTTCCGAGCTGTTTGATGAATTCATCAGGGTCTTTATAAGGTTCAAGCCGGATGATCCGGCACTTCAGGCCGGACTTCTTGCAGATAGACGCAGCACGCAGGGCGGCTTTTGTTCCGGCTTCATCAGAATCATAGGCGAGAAGGACTTCCTTTACATAGCGCCTGATCAGGGCAGCCTGTCCTTCGGTAAAGGAAGTGCCCAGAGACGCGACTGCCTCGGGAAAGCCGTTCTGGTGCATGCTGATCACGTCCATATAACCTTCACAGAGGATAAACCAGCCTTTTCTCGAACGCCGTGCCAGCTGCAGTCCGTAAAGATTGCGGCTCTTGTCAAATACGGGTGTTTCCGGGGAATTCAGATATTTGGGCTTTCCGTCGCCCATTACGCGGCCGCCGAAGCCGATGACCCGTCCTGTGGCATCCTGGATCGGAAAGATGACCCTGTTCCAGAATTTATCGTGCAGGCCCCGTTTTTCATCGAATGCGGCAACTCCCGCATTCAGGATCTCTTCATCTTCAAAGCCGGCTTCCTTCAGATGCCGGATCAGGTCATTAGAAGCCCCGTCCGCAAATCCGATGCCGAAATTCCTGACTGTTTCCGCACCCAGCTGGCGGCTCTTCAAATATGCCCGTGCACGGGAACCTTTCTCAGAGCGCAGGAGCCGGTAATAATAGACGGCAGTCTCCTTATTGACTGCCAGCAGCCTCTTTCTGACTTCTTCCGCCTTTCTGGCATCGTCGCTGTACTGTACGGCAGGAAGTGTGATCCCTGCGCGTTCTGCCAGCCTTGTGAGGGCCACCTGGAAGGAAGCGTTCTCATATTTCATCAGGAAAGTCAGCGCATTCCCGCCTTCCCCGCATCCGAAACAGTAAAACATCTGCTTGGATTCCGACACCGAGAAGGAAGGGGACTTTTCATTATGGAACGGGCAAAGCCCGAAGTAATTCGCCCCGCTCTTTTTCAGCTGCACGTACGGGGAAATGATATCAACAATATTATTCTGTCTGATTACGTCTTCGACGATCTCATCGGGATAGTACATTCAGTTCTCCGCATGCAGCCTGTCTGCCGGCATCCTGTCAACGTGTTACTTAAGTATTATTCTGCAGCCGGACCGGCTTTCCTTTTTTCCAAAACGAAAAACCCGTACGCAGATCAAATCTCTGTGATCCGACTGCCGTACGGGTTAACTTTCATGGAACGGACGGGGATCGAACCCGTGACCTCTCGCGTGTGAGGCGAACGCTCATCCCGGCTGAGCTACCGTTCCTTAAATGAAAAAAGGAATCGTTTGATTCCTTTTATGCGGAAGATGGGACTTGAACCCACACGTTATTGCTAACACAAGAACCTTAATCTTGCTCGTCTGCCAGTTCCGACACTTCCGCAGCTCACTTGTTAAAAGAAGTGATGCAGGAAAAGGGACTTGAACCCTCACTGTATTGCTACAACAGGCACCTGAAGCCTGCGCGTCTGCCAATTCCGCCATTCCTGCACGCAAAGAGTATAATATCCTTTTTTCAAATTGATGTCAATAGAAATTTACTCTCCCGCCCTTTTTCCGCCGGCCGCCTCCGTGAGGGCAAAACCTTTGCTGGTCACTGTCTCTTCGTCCGCCCTGACCAGCAGTACCTCATAGCCCTCCATGCCTTCGATCAGCGAAAGCGCGTCCTGTTCGCCCAGCAGGAAACAGACCGTTGACAGTGCATCGCATTCACAGCAGGAGCCCCGGGGGCCGGTCACAGTGGCCGATATCAGGCCGGTGCTGGCCGGATAGCCGGTAGCCGGATCGATAATGTGGTGATAGAGTTCACCGTTCTCCATGAAGTATCTTTCATAGATGCCCGAAGTGACGACGCAGATATCACGATCTTCTACGACCCCGATGATCTCGCTCCTGTCAGAGAAAGGAAGCTCTATCCCGGTCCTGAATGCGGAGCCGTCGGGTTTGGCCCCCACACAGACTATATTGCCGCCCAGGTCAATGATCGCTGAAGTGACGCCGTTCTCCAGCATAGCCCCGGTCAGCCTGTCCGCTATATAACCTTTGGCTATGGCACCGGGATCGATCGCTGCTTCAGGGTCTTTGAGCCTCACCGCCCGGGCTGCCGGATCCAGTTCTATATTATCGCTGCCGCAGTGCAGCCTGGCTTCGGAGATGGCCCCGGGATCGGGAACGCGGGGATCAGATGCGTGATAGTCCCATAAAGCGGTCAGCGTGCCGACAGTGATATCGAATTTGCCGCCGCTCAGTTCTGAAAAGGAAAGACCCTTCCGGATAACAGTATATGCGTCTTCGGAACACTTTACCCATTCTCCGCGGGCATGGTTGATCTTCCAGATATCGGAACCTTTCTTCGTGGCGGAAAGCATCGATTCGTAACGGCCGCATTCCTTAAAAAGAGACTCGATAAGGCTGCCGGCATCCGCAGAGCTGTTTTTCTCCATCCCGTATACAGTCAGACGGCACAGAGTATCGAAATAGTACCCTTCCCCGGTGACAGGAAGCTTTTCTTGGGAACATGCCGTCTGTGTTATAATGACAACGGTCAGGAAAACAGCAAAAAACAGCGGCGGGCAAACGGTTTTGAAGATCTTTCGCAATCTATTTGATAATCCGGATCCGGACTCTCCCGGCAGGCTTCTTGGCGGGAAGGACTTTTTATTGTACATTTTTCTGATCATAGTATGTTTAATCATAAGTGCCGTCCCGGCTGTCCGGGGAGGCAGCGGATACGGCCTGCTGTCGCGCGGTGACGGTGACCGGACAGCAGCTGCCGGCACACTTGAGATTTACGTGGACGGAAATCTGTACGGTGAATATGATACGCGTACAGACAGGAATATCCGGGTCGATGCCTATAACGGGACTTTCAATACCGTATGTATAGAAAACGGGAATGTCAGTATGTCGTCGGCTTCCTGCCATAACCAGCTGTGTGTAAAACACGCACCGATCCGGTACGGCGGGGAAGAGATCATCTGCCTGCCGGACCGCGTCGTTTTAAGGCTTTTGGTTCCGGATGAGGAGGGATACGATGCGCTCTCCCGCTGAAAAGGCAGCAAAAGGAGCTGTTTTCACAGCTCTCGCACTCATTCTCTCCTATGTTGAATCCCTTATCCCTTTCAGCTTTGCCATCCCTGGGATAAAACCCGGTTTCGCGAATCTGGCAGTCATGATCCTATTGTATATCTCTTCACCGTGGGAGGCATTCGCGGTCAATATCCTGCGTATCCTTCTTCAGGGCTTCCTGTTCGGAAATCTGTTCGGAATCCTTTATTCGCTTGCGGGCGGGATATTCAGCTTTCTGATCATGATAGCGGTAAAGCGGACGGGACAGTTTACCGTCACGGGCGTCAGCATCGCAGGCGGGGCAGCTCACAATATTGCCCAGCTGATCGTGGCATCCCTCATCGTCAGCGATCCTAAAATACTTTCGTTTATGCCTGTACTGACGGCAGCCGGCGCCACATCAGGCCTGCTGACCGGTATTATCGCTTCTGTTGTTGTCCGGCGGCTGAAAAGCGTTTCAGCAGTGGATCTTCAGAAGTGAGCCGTGCCCGAACAGCTTCATCGGCACTGATCCTGCAGGTATGAAAATACAGTCGCCTTTTGCAAAAGCTATATCATCCATACCGGGAGCACTGAGCCGTCCCGCTCCGTCTATACAGAGCAGGATCTCGAAGGATCCCGGTCCGGACCTGTGCCCCGCACCCGGATCGGTATCGGCCAGGACCAGGAGGCGTGCGACTTCAAAATACCTGCAGCGGAACAGGAATTCTTCTGCCATGCCGGGAATATATCTGATGAGCCTCATCGGCTGCCTGGGCTGCGGACTTGCCGAATAATCCAGTACCTGCATGGCCTTATCTATATGCAGCTCCCGTTTCAGGCCGTTTTTATCCGTCCTGTCATAATCGTACAGCCTGTAAGTAAGATTGGAACTCTCCTGTATCTCCGCCAGGACCGTACCTGCGCAGATGGCATGGACCGTACCTGCTTCGACATAGAATATATCATCCCTGCTGACAGGCACTCTCTGGACATAATTGCTTACTGTCCCGCCCTGCAGAGCTTTTCTGAGCGTATCCGGAGTGATATCTCTGTAGAAACCATAAATAAGGCCGGCGTCCGGTTCTGTCTCCAGAATGTACCAGAACTCGCTTTTGCCGCGCTGGCCGTTTTCGTGGATCATGGCGAAATCGTCATCCGGATGGACCTGGATGGAGAGATCCTGTGTGGCGTCGATCAGTTTAACGAGGATCGGCAGGCTGCCTTCATGCCTGCTGTCAGCAAGAACGGCTTTATGACCGATATATTCCGGATGCGAACGAAGGATCACATCCAGGGCCTCCCCTTTAAACCGGCCGGATGCCGCCCGGCTTATCCCGTCGGGATGAGTGGAGCATTCCCAGTATTCGGCCATAGTATCCCAGCTGCCCGGACGGGCGTACTCACGGATCAGTTTTGTACCGCCCCAGATATATTCCTTGGATACACCGGACAGCAGGAAAGGAAATCTCTCATCTCCCATCAGGATCCTATGCCTCCGGCATATCGTATTTATGTTTGTCGGACACGGATATATCCTTGCCGAGCTGGACTTCGATAAGCTTTAATTCCGTATCGGCTATGACCGTATGTCTGCAGCCTGCCTGTATACAGATCACGTCACCCGGCCGGACAGCCTGCTCCATACCGTCAACGATCGTCCTTCCCGTTCCCTCCGTGATCGTCCAGACTTCGTCCCTGTGGTCGTGGGAATGATAATTCATCCGGTGTCCTTTATGAAGGATAACGCGGATCGTCAGGCTTTCATCCTGCACATCGATCACATTGAAGCTTCCCCACGATTTTTCTGCGAACCGTATTTCTGAATGGAATGAATCAACATAAGGTTTGATGTAGCTGGACTGTTCCTTGTCGGAGATGAGGATGCCGTCGGCCGAAGCGGAAACGATCGCATTCCTGATGCCCATACAGAGAACAGGCATATCCAGTTCGTTGATGATGTTCACGTTTTCGCATCCGCTGCCCAGGACACCGTTGCCGACTATGCTTTCGTCCATAGCCTCCGTCAGTGTGTTCCAGGTGCCCAGATCCTTCCATTCCCCCTGGTAGCGCAGGGCAAGGATATCTTTTTCCTTTTCAACGACCGCATAATCGAAGCTGGTCTTTTCGAGCATTTCGTAGTGTGAATACAGGTCGTAATAGTCGATGAACGGGTACTGCTCTCTTGTCTTTTCGATTACATAACCAAGCCTGAAGGCAAATACGCCCCCGTTCCAGAGAGCATTCTGCTTCAGGAACTCTTTTGCCGTTTCCAGATCTGGCTTTTCCCTGAATTCCTTTACCCGGCAGATCCTGTCGGACGTTTCGGGGATGATATAACCGTACTTTTCGCTGGGATAAGTCGGTTCTATTCCCATGAGAAGGAGTTTGAGCCCCTCTGTTCCGGAGACGATGCGGCTCATCTCGGAAAGGGATGTGAAGTATGTCAGTTCAACAAAGGGATCCACCGGGCATATCACAACGGGCTCGTCTTCGGACACATGCCGGACATCCCTTAAATAGGCGCAGGACAGGGCGATCGCCGGGAATGTATCACGACGTGCCGGTTCCACGGAGATACCGACTTCTTCCCCGAGCTGGTTCCGGATGGAGGAGACCTGCGATTTGGATGTAGCGACCGTGACACTGGCGGATGGATCCGCTGTCCGTATCTGCCGGTAGACACGCTGTACCATGGATTCGTGTTCACCGGTCTCGTCATTTTTAAACAGGCGCAGGAATTGTTTGGATCTTATGTCATTTGACAAAGGCCAGAGGCGTTTGCCCGACCCGCCTGAGAGCAGGATAATATTCATAATTCCTCCAGGTGCGGATACGCACTTTTGATCATCTGTTCGCCCTGACGGGATTTGTCAGGAAGTCTTCATATGCGAGTTTTATCCCATCTTCCAGTTCGGTATGGTAAGTCCAGCCAAGGGATGCCGCTTTTGAAACATCCAGTAGTTTCCTGGGGGTACCGTTCGGTTTGGAGGTATCCCATTCTATCTTTCCGGTATATCCGATAACGGAAGCAGTCAGTTCCGTAAGATCCCGGATGCTGATCTCTTTGCCTGTTCCGGCGTTGACGGTTTCATTGCCGGAATAATTGTTCATCAGGAAAACGCACAGTTCCGCGAGGTCATCCACATAGAGGAATTCCCGCAGCGGTGTGCCGTCTCCCCAGCATGTGACAGAAGAAAGCCCTGCCTCTTTTGCTTCATGGAAGCGGCGGATCAGTGCCGGCAGTACATGGGAGTGCGTGGGATGATAATTATCGCCGGGACCGTACAGGTTCGTAGGCATTACGGATATATAATCCGTTCCATACTGTTCATTCAGATAGGCACAGTATTTGAGCCCTGATATCTTGGCAAGCGCATATGCCTCGTTTGTTTCCTCCAGAGGGGATGTAAGCAGTGAGTCCTCCCTGATCGGCTGCGGGGCCATTCTGGGATATATGCAGGACGAGCCGAGGAACTCGAGCTTTTTGCATCCGTTCTCATACGCGGAGTGTATGACATTCATCTCCAGTATCATGTTGTCATACATAAAATCGGCCTTCGCCGCGGCATTTGCGGCAATACCGCCGACTTTAGCGGCGGCGAGGAAAACATATTCGGGCTTTTCGGCAGCGAAGAATTTCTCAACGGCATCCTGCCGCCGTAAGTCCAGCTCGCTGCTCGTCCTCAGGATGAGGTTTTCATATCCCTGTTTTTTTAATTCGCGCACGATCGCGCTGCCGACCATCCCGCGGTGTCCGGCAACATAGATTTTTGATCCTTTTTCCATCAGTTCACCTGTGTTCTTTTTGCAGTTTTTCAATACGGGCCAGTTCTCTGTCATGTCTGGCCATGATCCTTACCAGTTCTTCATAGGAAGTCTTCTGCGGATCCCAGTGAAGTTTGGTCCTGGCTTTTGTCGGATCGCCCAGAAGATTGTCCACGTCGGTCGGCCTGAACCAGGCCGGGTTGCAGGATACCAGGCATTTCCCCGTTCTGGTGTCGTATCCCTTCTCGTCGATCCCGCTGCCTTCGAACCGGAGGGTGATGCCGTTCTCTTCAAATGCGAGAAGGGTAAATTCCCTTACGGTATGCTGCACGCCGGTCGCGATAACATAGTCTTCAGGTTCTTCCTGCTGCAGCATCAGCCACATGCATTCGACATAATCTTTGGCATAGCCCCAGTCCCTTAATGAATTCAGGTTGCCCAGTTCAAGCCGTTCCTGGAGCCCTTCCGCGATCCTGCCCGCAGCAAGCGTGATCTTCCTGGTAACAAAGTTTTCACCGCGCCTTTCAGATTCATGATTGAAAAGAATGCCGTTCACGGCAAACATTCCGTATGCTTCGCGGTATTCCTTTACGATCCAGAAACCGTACTGTTTGGCAACGGCATAGGGACTGTAGGGATGGAACGGGGTCGTTTCCTTCTGGGGGATCTCTTCGACTTTGCCGTACAGTTCTGAAGTGGAAGCCTGGTATATCCTGATCTTCTTTTCCGCCCCGATGATCCTGACTGCTTCCAGTATCCTGAGTACGCCCAGCGCGTCCACATCCCCTGAATATTCGGGGACGTCGAAAGATACCTGTACATGGGACTGGGCGGCAAGGTTGTAGATCTCATCCGGCATGACTTCCGAAATGATCCTGATAAGCGAGGATGAATCTGTCAGGTCGCCGTCATGGAGACGGATACTGCCCTGCCTTAAAAGGTGGTCTATACGGGCTGTATTGGAGATGGACGCCCTCCTGACGATGCCATGGACCTGATAGCCCTTTTCCAGCAGGAATTCGGCAAGGTAGGAGCCGTCCTGGCCTGTAATACCGGTGATCAATGCGGTTTTGCTCATAATATGGCCTTCCTTTATAAATATTGAGATATATTTCTATGTCTCATTTTAATCAATGCGTGTCAAACCAGGCGTCCATGACATGTTTTGCGGCAGGTACGGCAGCCTGGGAGCCGCTTCCCGCCCCTTCCAGGACCACGGTGATGCAGATCCTGGGATCTTCGGCCGGGGCATAACCGGTGAACCAGGCGTGTGACTGGGAACCCGTGTCGGAATACTCGGCTGAGCCTGTTTTACCGGCGGCTGTATACCGTTCATTCCGGATACCCCTTGCAGTGCCGCCAAGGACTGTCTCTTCCATCATGGACGCGATCATTTCCGCAGCCGTACTGCTCATCGCTCTTTTCAGTTCCCTGGGATGGAATACGGTAAGATCATCCCCCTGGGCTGTCACAACGGAATCTATAACATAGGGCTGCATCATGATCCCCCGGTTTGCTATGGCTGCCGTGATCATATTCATATGGAGCGGTGTCATGACCAGTGTACCCTGGCCGATCGACAGCTGCATGATATCGGCGTCGGATCCTGCCTCTTTTGGGGCACGGCTGATGGCGGCAGGCAGGTCGAACGGGAGCGGCCTGTTAAAATACAGGCCGTCCAGAAGCCGGAAGAACTTCGGCCTGTCAAGTAAAAGACCGATATTTGCAAAGCTGCAGTTGCATGAACGGACAAATGAATCTGTGAAATCTACCGTATAATGGATATCGCCGTGATAACAGCTTATCGTCTGGCCATCCCGGGTTATGGATCCGGTACATTCATAACTGTATTCGCCGGCGGCTTCCTGATCCTGTTCGATAAAAGCGGCGGCATCCAGGATCTTGAAAGTGGATCCCGGGGGATAAAGTCCCTGTGTCGCGCGGTTGATCAGACTGCCGGATGAATTATCGGAAGTAATATTTTCCCAGTTTTCCGCGATCGTATTCGGATCAAAATCCGGCTTGGATACGCAGGCCAGTATCCTTCCGGTCGCCGGCTCCGAAACAATGATCGCGCCCCGATACCCCCTAAGTGCCTCTTCAGCAGCGCACTGGAGCATAGCGTTCAGTGAAGTAATAACCGTATTTCCGGGATATTTTTCGCTGTTTTCAGCATACTCTGCCTTTTTTGATAAGGAAATATTGGATCTTACCAGATAATAGTCTTCCAGGTCTTCAATACCACTCCTGCCGTATGCCGAATACCCGACGATATGAGCAAAAATGCTTCCGAAAGGGTATTCCCTCTTTTCAGTAATGTTTCCCGTATCATCCACGACAGCAGCCGTATGCGCCAGAAGATATCCGTCGGAACTGTAGATATCCCCTCTCCTGTTCTGCCCGGACAACAGACGGGTCCTGCCGTTGTAATCGTTGTCGAACAGTTTCCGGTAACTGAGCGCCGAATAGAGGCACAGGTAAACGCAAAGGGCCAGCATCAGAACTGTAAAGAAGTTACTCACTGCCCGGATCCTTTTCATGAGATATCCTCCCTGGCGGCATCCGACCATTCAAACCGGGGATCATCTGTCTTTTTACCCTCTTCGCGAATGAACTGCCCGGCGAAATGAAGGTACCTTTCCTTTTTTGCTATGACCGGGAACTGAAGGATAAAGAACAGCAGTATGACCGATACAACACTGCTTCCGCCGTAACTGACAAGCGGGAGCGTAACGCCGGTGGAGGGGATAAACCTGACCTCGCCTCCGACCGTGAGAAAAGTCTGGATGATGAATATCGTCCCTGCACCCGTGAAATAGAGTCTGGATACAGTATCCCTGCTCTTTTGCGAAAGCCGGGATGTCTCCAGAAAAACATGCAGGCAGATCAGGATGATGCATACACCGGTGATCAGGCCCAGTTCCTCACAGACAGCTGAAAAAACAAAATCCGTTTCGGCAAAGGGGA
Organism: Lachnospiraceae bacterium; assembly: GCA_017474455.1. GTDB lineage: Bacteria > Bacillota > Clostridia > Lachnospirales > Lachnospiraceae > CAG-791. The sequence goes on along the minus strand of JAFVHP010000034.1, from coordinate 89,407 downwards.
TACTGGAAGGCGTCCCCCTGGTCAGGCCGGCACCGAAGGCGCCGCCGTAAGTGATGGCGAATAAGGACTGTGTGATCTGGAACCCCTTTGAGTCGATCACACTCCACGGGTCCGTAAAAGCCTGCAGCCTGACCCTGACATGGCTGAACAGGACGGCACTTACGGACAGCGCAAGCAGACCGGCCGCCATGCCGGCAAACGGGATCCATTTTTTCCCTGTCGCGATAAAGAGAAGGACGATGAGTGCAACAAAGTATATGCCTCCGCTGCCAAGATCTCTGGACAGGACCAGAAGGAAAACATGGCAGAGTGCCGCTGCGGTGACCAGCAGCTGTTTTCTGCGGCTGCCCTCTGAATCTGCGAGCGCAAGCGACAGAAACAGGATAAAGACTGCCTTTACCGGCTCGGAGGGCTGGAAAGTAATGCCGAACACAGTAATGCCGAGCAGAGATCCGTTTACCTCCTTGCCGAAAAGCAGTACAAGCGCGAGCATAAGGATGCCGGAAAGTGCAAGCGCACAGATGCATATACCTGTAAGGGAGGGACCGTTTTTTTCAGCCGTTCTTTCTGAGATCCTGCTGTACCATGCAGTCAGTTCCGGGCGCAGCATAAGGACCACGCAGGCCGCCGCGAAAGCGGATGAGCCGATCAGGAACTGTCTGAGGGCATGTGAAGGGTTAAATCTTGTCAGCATTACGATGCCGATGGCAAACAGCATGGACAGATCCAGCATAATGGTCTTGTCAGCCAGTCTGAATCTGTGCGCAAAAAACAGATCTGCCAGACCGCAGACAGCAGTCACGGCCAGTCCAAAAATAAGGATATCTATGTCGGAAAGCCAAATGGCCTCCGATAGGAAGCCAAAAAGCAGGAAGAGCTCTTTTATAACGAAACGTGCTGTGAGCATACCTGCAGACAGGCCTGCAGCTGCTTTGGAATATCTGCTGTTTTTAAGAGCAGACGGAACAAAATGCTGCACAAAGCACAGCAGAGTAAAACACATGACGAGAAGGGGCGCCGCGATGCGGGCGATTTCGGTAAAGTATACCTTCATGCTATTCCGCTCCCTTCCGCGCATGCCCGTAGGTAAATCCGGCAGCCGGTATACTTCCTTTGACGCTTTTGCCTTCAGACAGGGATCTGTAAAAGCGGATGATCCCGGCAGCTTCGTCCGCGGTCTCAACGGTAAAGGAGATAAGCCACGACGCCGCGTCGGAACATGGCTTCCAGGAGATGATATTATGGAGCGATGTCGGAACGCTGTTAAAAACGATATTCTGACAGAGTGACCGGTCGCTGCCGCATGTATACAGAACAGGGAACTCCCCGTCCATACGGTCCTTTAAATAATAAAAACCATAGCCTGTTCCGGAAGGAGCGCACCTGAGGGCGGTTTTCCGGACGCAGCCGGCCGAGATCATAAGAGGCGCTCTCTGATAGACCGGAACGATCAGGCGGCCAGCCATATCCGCAGGCCATAATGCCTCCAGCTCCCTGAAGGAAAGTTCCAGGTCCGTAACACAGGCACTGGTCATGCGGACCATAAGATCCCTTGCCGCACGGTTCCATATATACAGTGAAGAATCAGAGATGATCTCACCGGTATATCCGTGCTCGTGCAGAAACATCAGAGTTTCCGGGTTTTTGGCAAGCACACCTTTGATATCGCATGAGTCTGCAAGGCTTAAGAACCTCTCTGCAAACGTCCGGTTGTGGGCTCTCAATATTTCGGGAAAAGACAGATAGACACTGCAGCCCGGCAGTTCGTCTTCCAAAAGCCACGGCGGCAGTATTATGTCACAGTCTTCCTGGTCCATGCAGGCTGCAAGCTGCTCTTTTGTACTGACGGCAATAAGGAGCCTTCTTCCGGAATAAGGCCGGCACCGGAACACCTGCGGCATAAGGTCCTGGCCGGATGCCGTCTTTTGACGGCCCGAAGCGTATTCCTGAAGGATCTGTCCTTCTATCGCGGACAGGGCTTTCCTTCTGAGTTCCTTCAGGGAACTTACCGCGATAAATGAATCGTTATCGGTAATAACATCTACTTTGTGCAGGACGACGGGGGAATCTCCCTTCTGGGTCATTTTAGATATGATCTGCTCTTCCCTGGCCGGAGCTGTTTTTGCTTTTTCAACAATATCGCCGGTAAAAGTCCCTCTGCCCGGGACGGAAAGCTTCAGAGGCTCTCCCGCCATTACAGTCAGCTGTGCCGTTATCTCAACAGGCTTAAGGCCCTGCAGGTATGTTCTCCGGAGCATGTCCAGCTGTTCATCGTTCGAGCCGAGATAACCCGGCTTATCAGGCGTTATGAGTTCTCTCCCGTTCTGTCTGTTATAATATCCGTCGGAAACCGAACTGCGGATATACAGCGACTGGAGCGACTTAAGATCATCGCTGTCGACCTGCCATCCGTTTTTTCTGCCGGTCCGGATCCATTCATACAGCCTGTCGGTATATTTCCTGTATATCGCGCTGACGCCGGCGGCATACTCGGCTTTTTTCATTCTGCCTTCGATCTTCAGAGAAGTGATCCCGGCATCATAGAGCTGCGGAAGGATCTGAAGGACATTTAAGTCTTTCATTGACAGGGGGTACGGCGGCGCGCCGGGTACAGGATTTTTATCTTCATCGCAGACGGTATACGGAAGCCTGCATGTTCCCGCACAGCGTCCGCGGTTGCCGCTCCTGCCGCCGAGAAAGCTTGAGAAAAGGCATCTGCCTGAATAGGAATAGCACATGGCTCCATGGGCGAAGCACTCTATCTCCAGCCCTTCCGCCGAAAGTTCTTTGATCTCTTTAAGGCTCAGCTCCCTTGCGGGAACGATCCGGCTGCAGCCCATGGCTTTCAGAAAACGTACGGCTTCGCGGCCGGTCACTGACATCTGTGTACTGGCATGGAGGCCTATCCGGGGGAACAGCCTGTGGATCGTTTCCAGTACGCCCAGGTCCTGGACGATCACACCGTCAAGCCCTGCTTCGGCGTAAGGAGCCAGAAAGCTTTCGAGTTCATCCAGCTCGTCATTCCTGGTAAGTGTGTTGACGGTCAGATATACCCGTCGTCCAAGGATATGCGCGTCTTTGATCGTCCTGACAAGTTCGTCCTGTCCGAAATTCTCCGCATAGGCACGGGCCCCGTATCTGGAGCCTCCGAGATAGACGGCATCGGCACCGGCGTTTACAGCGCCGATAAAGGCATCTCTGCTCCCGGCCGGCGCGAGTACTTCCATTTTCCTTATATCTGTATCAGCCTTTTCAAGACTGCCATGATATTCTGCTGCGGTCATCTGTCCATCCTTTTTGATCAGGGAATCAACATGAATATAAATAAAGGCTGCCATTCAGGCAGCCTCTGACTCAGGTCCGTGATCCTTATTCCGTCTTGCTGCCGCCCTTAAGGGACTGCAGTTCGGTCTCGAGCCGTATAAGCTTTCGGGCATTCTCGTTGTTGTCTTCCAATGCCTGTTTCAGGCTCTTTTCGGACTTCTCGAGCTTGATCTGGGCGGAAACAAGCTCATGCTTGATATCATAGAGGTCTTTTTCCTTCGCCCGTGACTGCTCCTTTAAAAGCGAGACCTGCTTTTGAAGCTTGAAATAGTCATCAGCAAGATTGATCTGCATCAAAACAGACTGGAGATCTGCCGGAAGCCTCTTATAGCCTTCATCCGATTCCAGTTCGGAAAGTTTGGCATTCAGGTAGGATGCCACTTTCTGCAGATATTCTTCACTCTCATATCCGCTCAGTGTATATACTTTTCCGCCGATCACAACTTCGGCATCGATCTTTCCGGCCATTAAAGTTTCCTCCAGTTTGCTGTACTAAGCAGAATTATAGACCGGCATCCTCGGGTATTTCAAGCCCCAAATGCCTGTATGCCAAAGGGGTGGCGACCCTTCCGCGGGGAGTCCGGTTGATGAAACCGTTCTGGAGAAGATAAGGTTCGATCACTTCTTCAAGCGTGCCGGCGTCTTCGCCGCTGGCAGCAGCCAGCGTGTCTAGTCCGGCAGGACCCCCCGAGAACTTCCCGATAAGGTTCAGAAGGAAATTCTTGTCTGAGCGGTCAAGGCCCATCTCATCCACTTCCATCATATTAAGGGCTGTCATGGCCACTTCCTTTGTAATGATACCGTTATAACGGACTTCGGCAAAATCCCTGACCCTTTTCAGCATCCTGTTGGCCAGTCTGGGAGTCCCGCGGCTTCGCTTGGCCATTTCCGCGGCGCCTTCCTCATCCACCTTTACCTGCAGGATATCCGCCGATTTCTGGATAATGGTCTTCAGCTCTGCCTGGTTATAGTATTCAAGCCTGTAGATCATACCGAACCGGTCCCTCAGCGGCGCGGATAAAAGACCGGCCCTGGTCGTTGCGCCGATAAGTGTAAAATGCGGCAGGTCCAGCCGGATGGATTTGGCGGCCTGTCCCTTGCCGATCAGGATATCGATCGCGAAGTCTTCCATTGCCGGATACAGGACCTCTTCCACCTGCTTGTTGAGGCGGTGGATCTCATCGATGAACAGGACATCCCCTTCCTTGAGCCCGTTCAGGATCGCGGCCATCTCACCGGGTTTTTCTATGGCGGGTCCGCTGGTGATGCGGATGCCTACGCCCATTTCATTGGCGATGATGCAGGAAAGCGTGGTCTTGCCGAGTCCCGGCGGGCCGTAAAGAAGCACGTGGTCCAGCGGCTCTCCTCTTTTCAGGGCGGCTTCTATGGAGATCGAGACGGCGTCCTTGATCTTTTCCTGGCCTATATATTCGGAAAGTGAAGAAGGACGGAGCGAACCTTCGATCGCCTTATCTTCATTTGTGAAATTTGTTTCGATCAGTCTGTGTTCCATTGGCATCGTTTGATCCTACCGGTTTAATAGAGATATTTCAGGGAGGCTTTCAGGATACTTTCCGTATCCGCTGCCCCTTCACCAGCGGCTTTGGAAACCGCCCTTCTGGCATCCATCCGGGAATAACCCAGAGCGCAGAGGGCTTCCACCGCATCCGAATCAGCGCTGTCTGCAGGTCCTTCAAAGGCTTCGCCGGGAAGGGCAAAATCATTGCTGCGAGAAAGCTTGTCCCTTAATTCGACAACGATCCTTTCAGCAGTCTTTTTTCCTATTCCCGGAGCTTTGGATATGGAAGCGGTATCCCCGGCAATTATAGCAAATCTCAGGTCATCCACAGGCATGGCAGACAAAAGGGAAAGCCCGCTCTTGGGACCGAGACCGCTGACGGTGATCAGCTGCCTGTAAAGCCGGAGTTCCTCCCGGGACAAAAAGCCGTAGAGTGAAAACTGGTCTTCCCTGACCTGTGTATATGTATAGATCTTTACATAGTCTGATGAAGAAAGCATGGACAGTCTGGAAGCCGTCTCATTGGATACCGAGACGTTGAAGCCTATCCCGTTGCAGTTGACTACAACGCTGCCTTCCTGGACTTCATCGATCGTTCCGTACAGAAATGCGAACATGACTGGTTCCTTTTCTTAAAGACAATTTTGACAATTTTATCATATCCGAAATGACTTTTCCATACGCCTTTGCTATACTGGTGCGGAAAGGAAAACCGATATGAAAACGATCCGCACCCGCAAGCCGGGAAGCTTAACAGCTTATCTGCTCATGCTCATCCTCCTGATCCCTGCCCTGACAGCCTGTTCGGGCCAGAGGGCAAAAGAACTCGGGGATTTTCACAGTGATGTCAGCGCCTTCTTTGACCGCTATGAAGCATATAATGAAACGATCGCATCCATTGACACCGCTGACCCGAATGCGGAAGCTGTCCTTTTGAATACTGCCGACAAAATGCTCTCCGATGCGGATGCGCTCTGTGCGCTGAAGGCGCCGGATGGATTTGATGATTTTTCGGATTACGCTGCGGAGTACCGTTCGCATATTGAAAATGCTGTCGGCAGTCTGCACCGTGCGTTCGGTGAAGAAGCTTTTGACCAGGCGGCATTTGATACCGCCCTTCCCGAACTGGATGCAGCGTCCTCTGCCCTTTCCCTCATGGCTTCGGCGCTTCGCCGGGCAGCAAAGATTCAGTAGTTCCGGAAGAAAAAAGAACATTATGAAAGAGCCTGTACGTAAACGTACAGGCTCTTGTTTTACATCAGGATCATTATTTCAGGATCAGTTTTTTGTAATTCTTTTTGCCGCGCTTAATGAGGATACCCTCGGCCAGCTGGTCTTTGGTAAAGGCCCTGGCGATATCCGTGATCTTTTCACCGTCCACGCTCACACCGCCGTCCGTAACGTTTCTTCTGGCATCGGACCTGGATGTGCTAAGGCCGCTCTTTACAAGGCAGGCAAGAATATCCATCGTACCATCTTCACTGAGGTCGCCGTCGCTGATGACGGCTTCCGGAGCGGCGTCTTTTGAGATCTCGCCGCCGGAGAAGAGGACTTTGGCGCCTGCTTCCGCCTTTTTTGCTTCGTCTTCGCCATGGACGAGTGATGTAAGTTCATAAGCGAGAATACTCTTTGCCTCATTGATCCTCTCATCCTGCCATCCGCTCATCTCGTCGATCTGGGCAAGGGGAAGGAAAGTCAGGTAGCGGAGACACTTTACCACATCGGCGTCGCCGACGTTTCTCCAGTACTGGTAGAAATCATAGGGTGAAGTCTTATCCGGGTCGAGCCATACGGCACCTTTTGCCGTTTTGCCCATCTTCTTGCCTTCGGAATTGAGCAGCAGTACGTTGGTCATGGCATAGGCGTCCTTGCCGAGTCTTTTGCGGATAAGCTCAGTGCCGCCCAGCATATTGCTCCACTGGTCATCGCCGCCGAACTGCATGTTGCAGCCGTAACGTTCATATAACTGCAGGAAATCGTAACTCTGCATGATCATATAGTTGAACTCAAGGAAGCTGAGGCCTCTTTCCAGACGCTGTTTATAGCATTCGGCCCTGAGCATGGTGTTGACAGAGAAATAGGAACCGATATCCCTGATGAACTCGATATAATTCAGATCCCTTAACCAGTCGGCGTTGTTGACCATGATCGCGCTGGAGGCGGAAGGCTCGCCATCGCCGAAATCGATGAACCGGGACATCTGCCGGCGGAAGCATTCACCGTTGTGGTCGATGGTCTCGACAGTCATCATGCTGCGCATGTCCGTCCTGCCCGAAGGATCGCCGATCATGCCCGTTCCGCCGCCGACAAGGGCGATCGGCTTGTTCCCGGCTTCCTGCAGCCTTTTCATCAGGCATAAGGCCATAAAATGGCCGACATGAAGGGAATCCGCGGTCGGATCGAAACCGATATAAAACACTGCTTTTCCGGCATTGATAAGCTCTTTTATTTCTTCCTCATCGGTAAACTGTGCCAGCAGTCCCCTGGCCATCAGTTCATCAAAGATCGTCATTGATTTTTCCACTTTCCGTTCCTCCGTTTTCATCCTTTTTATCACGCATCATAAGGTTCCTGACCGCTTCGGCAGGCGCCTTGCCCTCGAACAGTACCTGATAGACTTCATTAACGATCGGCATTTCGATCTGGTATTTCTGTGAAAGGTCATAGGCGGCCCTGGCAGAATAAACGCCTTCCACGACCTGTGATACTTCTTTCATGGCATCTTCGGCGGTATATCCCCGGCCGATCAATATGCCTGCCCTGCGGTTACGTGAGTGCATGGAAGCGCAGGTGACGATAAGGTCTCCTATCCCTGTCAGTCCGGCAAAGGTTTCCGGTCTTCCTCCCATGGCACAGCCCAGCCTGGTGATCTCATTCATGCCCCTTGTGATAAGGGCGGCTTTCGTATTATCCCCGTAACCCAGACCGTCGGCGCATCCCGCAGCCAGCGCCACGACGTTCTTCAGCGCTCCGCCGGTCTGCATACCGGTTATGTCCGACGAAGTATAGACACGGAACACTTCATTCATGAATACGTCCTGGACGTATCTGGAGTCCTCTTCATTGACTGATCCGGCCACGATCGCTGTGGGAAGGCCTTTCCCGACTTCTTCGGCATGGGTGGGCCCCGAGAGGACGACGATCCTGGATGAAGGCAGTTCCTGCCGGATCACATCGGACAAAAGAAGCAGTGAGTCATCCTCAATGCCCTTGGCGACAGAAACGATCAGCTGACCGTACCGGCACAAAGGCTGCATTTTCCTGGCTGTTTCCCTGACATATAAAGAAGGGACAGCCATCACGATCAGATCCTTGTCGCTGACAGCTTCCGCCAGATCGCCGGTCACATTGAAACTCCCCTTAAGGATAACTCCCGGCAGTTTTTCTTTCTGTTCGGAGTATTCCTTCAGCATCTCAACTTCTTTTGCGACGGCGGACCACATCGTTACTTCATGTCCGTTGCCAAGGAGTACATATGCCAGCCCGCAGGCCCAGCTTCCGGCTCCGATAATACCTGTCCTGGCCATTTCTATTACTTACCCGATCCTTTTTTATTAACTAAATATGTTTTATTCTCTGTTCCGTTCAAAAGACGACGGATATTGGTACGGTGCCTTACAAATACCATGACCGTGAAGATCCCGAAAATGACCAGGATCTCGGCTATATTTGCCGGCGTGGACGGGGCAAACAGTCCCGCAGCGCCGCCGACGGCAATAAAGATGAACAAAACGGTATACAGAAGCAGTGACCCGAGGGAAACAAAATGGGTCACGGCAAACGGGACCAGAAACGCCGCCAGTGCAAACGGGATCATGAGCGGATGATACGCGATCGCGAAACCGCCTGCTACGGCAACTCCTTTTCCGCCCCTGAAACTCATGTAGAACGGATAATTATGCCCCAGGACGCAGCCGGCAAAAGCGTACATTTTCAGTACCCAGACGAGTTCCGGCATTATCCTGCCCAGGATCAGCTGTACCGTCAGTATGGCCAGGATCCCCTTGAGCATATCCACAAGGAAAACGATGATGCCGGCCTTGCTGCCCATGACCCTGAGGGCATTTGTAGTACCTGAATTGCCGCTTCCGTAATTCCTTATATCGATACCTTTGGCCTTGCCGACGATATATGCCGTCTGGAACAGCCCGAAAGCATAACCGATGATCAACGCCGCGGCGCGGCATAATAATCCTGCAGTCATAGTATCACCTGTTATTTTTTCCCTTCACTGCGTTCCCTGATCACAAACCTGATCGGCGTTCCCTTGAAGCCGAAAGCCGCGCGTATCTGGTTTTCCAGATAACGCTGGTAGGAGAAATGCATCAGGTACTTGTAATTGACAAAAAGAACAAACGTCGGAGGGCATACAGAAGCCTGTGTCGCGTAGAGGATACGGAGCATTCTTCCCTTATCCTGCGGAGGCTGCTGCATCATTGCCGCTTCGGAAATGATCTCGTTCAGTACGCCTGTCTGGATCCTGAGGTTCAGGTTCGCATAGATCAGGTCAAATTCGTCATACAGCTTTACAAGCCGCTGCTTCGTTGCGGCCGATACAAAAATGATCTCTGCATAGGACAGGAATGACAGGACAGACCGTATCCTGCTGATGAACTCATTCATTGTATGGTTGTCTTTTTCGACAAGGTCCCATTTGTTTACGGCGATCAGGACCGCCTTGCCCTGTTCATGCGCGATGCCTGCGATCCTGGCGTCCTGTTCCGTGATGCCTTCACTGGCATCAACGACCAGCATCGTTATGTCGGACCGCTCGATCGCAGCCACGCTCCTGACATACATATAATACTCCAGGTCCCTGACTTTGCTCTTTTTCCTGAGACCGGCAGTATCGATCAGCCTGTACAGCTTACCGTCCTTTTTTACGACGGTATCGACAGCATCTCTTGTGGTCCCGGCTATATCCGATACGATGACCCTGTTCTCTCCCGCCAGGGCGTTGACCATGGAACTCTTGCCGACATTCGGTTTCCCGACTATGGCGATCCTTATCTCATCATCGTCGCTCTCTTCAACAGCTTCCGCAGGAAAATTGGCAACGACAGCGTCCAGAAGATCACCTATACCGGTCCTGCCCGATGCGGATACCGGAAAGGGGTCACCCAGCCCGAGCGCGTAGAATTCATAAACGTCAGGCAGGTCTTTCTGGTAATTATCAGCTTTATTTACGGCCAGTACGATCGGCTTTCCGCTCTTTCTGAGCATAGAGGCGACCTTGGAATCCGCATCCACAGGCCCCTGCTTTACATCCGTCAGGAATATGATCACATCTGCCGTATCAATGGCAGTCTGCGCCTGTTCCCGCATACTGGATAAAATGATATCTTTGGATTCCGGCTCTATACCGCCCGTGTCGATCAGGGTAAAAGAATAGGCCAGCCACGAGCAGTCCGCATAGATCCGGTCTCTGGTGACTCCGGGCGTATCCTCAACTATTGAAATCCTTTCACCGGCAATGGCGTTGAACAGAGTCGACTTGCCTACATTCGGCCTGCCGACGATCGCCACAACCGGACGTCTTTTTCTACCGGCCATAATACCTCTGACTTATAATCATTAAACAACCTGTCCAAATTCCTGTCTATTTTACATAATCCCCTTTCTTATGTAAAGTTTCGCTTGTTTTGCATTTATCAAAAAGCTAGAATGAAAAAGTCATAGAGAAATCCTGATATATCAGTAAATAAGGAGATCCAAATGTCCGAAGATATCAAACTGTATCAGCAGCTGGAGCGCAAGATACCCAATTCTTCCCTTGCCCTCATACCGCTGGAATCGTGCAGGATACTGGGCGAACAGGTAAACAACTGGCTGAGCCAGTTCAGAAAAGCCGACCACAGCATCGTCAAGAGCGATCCTGCTTTCAGCGGCTATGTAAAGAACGATTACCGTCTCCACGTCGATCTGAAGAGGCTGGATACCGGCGAAGGAAAGGCTGTCCTTCTTGATTCCGCGCGCGGAAAGGATATTTATATTCTGGTCGATATCACCAATCATTCCATCACGTATGAAATGAACGGATTCATCAACCATATGTCTCCGGATGATCATTTTATGGACCTGAAGCGGGTGATCTCGGCCATAAACGGCAAAGCCAGAAGGATCAATGTGATCATGCCTTTCTTATATGAAGGAAGGCAGCATGCCCGTTCCGGAAGGGAATCGCTGGACGCGGCCAATATGCTTCAGGAACTTGTGGATATGGGCATTAATAATTTCATCACCTTCGACGCGCATGATCCCAGGATCCAGAGTGTCGCACCGCTGTTCAATTTTGATAATTTCAATACCCCGTACCAGTTCCTGAAATCTCTCATGCGCGCCTATCCCGATGATCTTATCGTGGATAAGGACCATACGGTCGTGATCAGTCCGGATGAAGGCGCCCTGGACCGTGCCGTATACTTCGCCAACGTGATCGGCGCGGATACAGGCATGTTCTATAAACGCAGGGACTATTCCGTGATCGTCGGCGGCAAGAACCCGGTCGTGGCGCACGAGTTCCTCGGCTCCGACCTGTCAGGCAAAGACGCCATCGTGATAGACGATATGATCTCATCGGGCGGGAGCATCCTTGATACGGCGAGGCAGCTCAAGGAAAAGCACGCGAACCGCGTTTTCCTGTGCACGACATTCGGACTGTTCACAGACGGTCTGGATGTGTTCGACAAAGCTTTTGCACACGGAGATTTTGACAGGGTCGTATGCAGCAACCTCACCTATCTTCCCGAAGAACTGTTTTCAAGGGAATGGTTCGTGGAAGCCGATATGAGCAAATTCCTTGCAAATATCATTGATTTTATGAACCATGACGAGAGCATAACCAATGTCAGCGCCCCCACGGACAAGATCCACGAGATCCTTGCCAAATACAACCAGCATATGCAGACAGCGGATGATTCAAAGGAACTGGAAATGACGGAGTTCTGATCCGGCAGTACAGACTTGTTTATTATGATCCCGGCGGCTTATGGAAGGATCCATCGGCCAGCCGGGATCTTTCTTATCAGCCAGATGAATACTGTCATGATAATAATGGCCGGAACCGGGAGAACGAATCTGTATACCGGTGAAAAGACGGTGACCGGCAGATACTCGATAAACAGTCTGAGGACGAAGAAGTGAAGCAGATAGTACCCCATCGTGTAATCCGAAAGGAAACGCACTGCTTTCCTGACGGAAGCATTCTTAAGGAGCTTCTCTCCTTCATACCTGAAGAAAACATATACCCCGCAGCTGTAGAGTATGGCCGGAAGACTCATATAGTCCTCAAAGAAAACTGCGATCACGCCGGCGGACATTGAGAAATGATATGTCAGCAGGATCTTCAGGACAAGGCCCAGAAGCCCGGCCAGATAAAAAACGATCCTGGTCTTTTTACTGAAATCGGTCCCGGAGAGAATATAGCCGAGCAGGATATATAAAAGATATCCTCCTGCCGCGGGGACAGAGAAGTCATACGCAATGTCATAGCCCGAGCAGTAGATCACGGCGGGTATCAGGGCGTTAAAAAAAACAGTGACCGCTGCAAGATAGGTAAAAACTCTGATCCTGCTCTCCTGCGCTACGGCGGCAAACAGAGGGATGCACAGGTAAACAGCGAACAGTCCGATAAAAAAGTAATAATAATAAACGATATGACCTGTCAGAAGCCCGTTCAGGATATATACGGCACTTACCTCTTCCTTTGAGATCCCGCCGACAATGAACAGCTGGAACAGGAGGCCGGCGATACTCCAGAATAAATAAGGTATTACAGTCTTCCGTACCCTTTTCCGGAAATATTCGGCAATGCCGTATCTTTTGCGGTAGTCGATCAGAGTGGCGCCTGTGTTCATCAGAAATACGGGAACGGCAAAGAAAAACAGGCCTTCTATGATATTGGCGCTTTTCCAGTAGGGAAGGTCATCGCTGAACGTCCAGAAGCACGCGTTGGCATGCAGATACACTACCGCAGCCGCGGAGATCACATTGGCAAGAGATATATAGTCTTTTTTAGATGACGCGGATTCTCTGTTCAAGGCTTCGTATCTCCTCAGATACAGGCATAAAATGCATCTTTGATATGTGTAATGCGTTCACTGCCGTCTATCCCGATAACATCGAACCTGCAGGGCCTCTCTTCAGGGATCCTTGCATAATACAGATAAAACAGCGCCGTATTCGATATCCTGCGCTGTTTATAAAGGCTAACTGCTTCGAGCGGTGTTCCGGAACTGTTACTTTTTCTGAATTTAACTTCAACAAACACGATCGAACGGCCGTCAGCGGCTATGATATCTATCTCACCGGACCGCGACCGGAAGTTCCTTTCGAGGATCCGCCAGCCAAGTTTCTGCAGATAACGGACAGCCATGTCTTCATATACTGAACCTGTGCTTCTTGTGGATCCTGATGGTCCGTCAGTCTTTTCGAAAGTGATCACTCCTTTTCATACACTATCCCTTCTATGAAGGATCTCCTGTGGACCGGGAGTACGCCCCTGGTCCGTATCGCATTAATATGCTCAGCCGTGCCATACCCCTTATTGGAGGCAAAACCATATCCGGGATAGACCGCGTCCAGAGATTCCATATACCGGTCTCTTGTCACTTTGGCCATAATGCTGGCGGCAGCTGTCGACGCGTAGTTCTCATCTGCCCTGACCGGTCCGCACTGCGCGATATCCACTCCGGGGATCGTCAGCGCATCCACGATAAGAAACGTCGGCCTGACCGGCAGGAGCCCTATCGCTTTTCGCATGGCTTCCAGAGTCGCCTGCAGTATATTGATCTCATCGATCCTTTCGGGCGAAACAAAAGCAACAGCCCAGCATAGAGCAGCCCTGTCTATCTCGTCATATAATGCTGCCCGGCGGGCGGCTGAGAGCTTTTTGGAGTCATTGACAGGTGGAATGACGGCATCCGCAGGAAAGATCACCGCGCCGGCTGCAACGGGACCGGCAAGAGGCCCTCTTCCCACTTCGTCGATGCCGCAGATATAAGAAATGTCCGCCCCCGCATCGGCAGCGGACTTCAATTCGTTTGACCGCATGAGAGCAGCTTTTTCCATGGCTGCGGCCAGTCGTTCCGCTTTGTTCATAAATAAAAGGTTGGTTATCTGTTCAGCATTACGCTGAATTTTGAAAACGGATAGATACGCAGAAATGCCCGCCCCAGGATCACATCCCGGCTGATCGGGCCGACATCAGCGGAGCGGCTGTCCTTACTGACGTTACGGTTATCCCCAAGGACAAAATACTCGTCATCCGCAAGGGTTATTTCAGCAGCAGCGATCCCCGGGCTTTCCATAACTTCATAACCGTAGTCCTCCTCCAGGAGCTTCCCGTCGATATAGATATTCCCCTGGAAATCGATACGGACAGTTTCACCGGGAAGACCGATGACGCGTTTGATGAAGTAGGTCTCCTCTTCATATTCGAACGGGAATATGACGATCTCGAATCTTCTGGGATCCCTGAAATGATAGGTCAGTTTGTCGGCGATCAGCTGGTCGCCGCTCTCAAGCGTAGGCACCATGGAAGTTCCGAAAACTTCCGTTCTCTGCGCCACAAACTTGACCATAAGAAATGTGAGCAGGATAACAACAGCTATATATACGACTGTATCAAGAAACCATTTCAAAAATTTCATATTCACACGATACTTTCCAGCGAGATACGCCCCATTTTTCCGTTTCTGAAATCGTCCAGGAGCAGCCGCACCGCCCTGTTCAGATCCGGTTCCCCGCCTTTGATGAGCAGATTGCGGGAAACGGCAATGGATCCAATGTCTTCTCCGCCGTACTTCCCCATCAGAAGCCCGGGATAATGACCGTTTACATATTCAGTGAGAGCCTGTGCCAGCTCCTCCAGCGGAAGGATCTCTTCCCGGATCGATCCTGTGAGTGCAAGATTGATCCCGGTCCTTTCCCCTTCCAGTTTCGGCCAGAGTATTCCGGGAGTATCCAGAAGCTCAATATCCTTATCCATTCTCAGCCACTGCTTTCCCCGGGTGACTCCGGGCTTGTTCCCTGTCTTTGCTGAGGCTTTGCCGATAAAGGAATTGATCAGCGTAGACTTGCCTACATTGGGAATGCCGGCGACCATTGCCCTTAAAGGCCTTCCGATAATACCGCGTTTCCTGTCCCGTTCCAGTTTTTTGCTGCACTGCTGACGAAGTATCCTCTTAATGTCAGCGGAGTTGGAACGGTCACGGGCATCAGTGAACAGCACCGACTGCCCCCTGCTTTCAAAGTACTCTTTTATCCGTTCATTTTCTGCCGGATCGGCAAGATCGGCTTTATTAAAGATAAGTATCCTGAATTTATCCCTGAACAGCCGGTCAATGTCAGGATTCCTGCTGGAAACGGGTATCCGCGCGTCAGCGAGCTCGATCAGGGCATCTACGAGGCGCAGATCCTCTTCCATCATCCTGACAGCTTTGGTCATATGTCCGGGATACCAGCCGAGGTTTGTCATCTGATGAATCCGGTCCTTCCTGAATCTGATCCGATCACGAACCAGACCTTGCCAATAATATACTCTGTTCTTACCACTCCGATCGCCGCGCTTCTCGAATCTTCGATGCTTTTTTTGTTTTCACTCAGCACGAAGTATTCATGATCGCCGAGAGTCAGCGGCTGGGAAAGGATCCCTTCGTTTATAAGCGGCTCATCCGATGACTGTCCCGCATCCGGGAAACCATTGATCAGGAGGATGCCGTTCTCGATCTGAAGCGTATCTCCCGGCATGCCTGCGACTCTTTTGATATATGGATGGACGTCTGTGTTTCCTCCGGGATAGAAGGCGATCACGTCGTTTTTGCCTACCGAAGAGATAATGTATGAGAGCCTGTTAACAAAAACACTGTCGCCGCTCATGATCAGCGGTTCCATGGACGCGCCTGCCGTCCTGACTTTGAGCCCGAATGTACGGACAAAGATCACTGCGATAAAAACAGCAATAAATGTATACAGCAGCCAGAGCAGGAACTCTTTGCGCCTGCCTGCTCTTTTTCTGTTCTCATCGCGGTAAAAGGACAACGGTTCAGATCTCAGCGGCATAGGATCCTCATACGGTAAAAGAAAAAGGGGTGAGACGCCATCGCGCCGCACCCCGGATGATCAATGATTAAACAGCTCAGACGGTCTTCTTTACGGGTTTTGCAGTGATCTGCTCCTTGACCTTTGCCTTCTTGCCGCTCAGCTTGCGCAGATAATGAAGCTTTGCCCTTCTGACCTTACCGGCTCTGACAACGCTGACTGATTCAACATTGGGAGAATGAAGGGGCCATGTCTTTTCAACACCGATACCGCCGGAAATCTTTCTGACAGTAAATGTTTCTCTGCTGCCGCCGCCCTGTCTCTTGATGACAACGCCTTCAAAGATCTGGACACGTTCGCGGTTGCCTTCCTTAATGCGGTTGGAAACACGGACTGTATCACCGATCGAGAATACGGGCACTTCGGATTTCAACTGTTCTTTTTCAAGTTCTTTGATCATTTCTCTGTTCATATCAAAATCTCCTGTTTATGGATGTTCATGCCCGTGTTCCGGCAGAGGACCATCTCCGAACCTTAAAACAACTATTCTAATCTAGCATATCCTATTGACGATTGCAAGCATCTTCATCATCCAGATATTTCTGATAAAGATCGGGTCTTCTCTGCATCGTCCGCAGCCTGGACTGTTCCAGGCGCCATTCGTCCACTTTGGCGTGATCCCCCGATAAAAGGATTTCAGGCACTCTTTTGCCTCTCCAGACTTCGGGTCTTGAATACTGGGGATACTCCAGCAGTCCGTTCTGGAACGAATCGCCTTTGGCGGAATCATCATTGCCAAGCACGCCGGGTATCATCCTGGAAACGGCGTCGATCACGACCAGTGCGGCAAGCTCCCCGCCGGTCAGGACATAGTCGCCGATCGATACTTCATCTGTGACGATCTCTTCGATCACTCTTTCGTCGATACCTTCATAATGGCCGCACAAAAGGATAAGCTCATCTTCGAGCGCGAACTTCTGCGCATCTTTGTGGCTAAACAGCCTGCCCTGGGGAGAAAGATAAATGACCTTTGGGTCTTTATCCGTTTTTTCCCGTATTGCCCTGTATGTATCATATACCGGCTGGGCCTGCATCAGCATCCCGGCGCCGCCGCCGTAGGTATAATCGTCGACCCTGCCGTGTTTGTTATCCGTATAGTCACGGATATTGACCGCATCGACAGATATCAGCCCTTTTTCCATTGCCCTTTTCAGGATGCTCTGGCCGGCACCCTGCAGGATCATTTCCGGAAAAAGGGTCATTACGTGAAATATCATATCCTGATCCTAAAGATCCAAAAGTCCCGGCAGCAGATGAACTTTCATAATGCCGGCTTCAGGATCGGTATCGAGAATACATTCGCTGATCTTTGGAATCATGAATTCTTTCCCGGCCTGATCCCTGACAACATATACGTCGTTCGCCGCAGTCTGCAGCACATCAACGATCTGCCCCAAAGGAAGGGAATCCTCATCAACAACAGTAAGGCCTATCAGATCAGGAATGTAATACTCCCCTTCGGCAAGAGGAAGAGCATCTTTCCTGTCGATCAGCAGGTCCTTTTTAATGAAGGCCTGTACATCTTCAATACGGTCCAGTCCGTCGAACTTCAGGATGACCATTTTCTTGAAAAAACGTACGTTCTTTATCCTGAGGACCTTCTCGGTATTGCCCTGGTCCAGGATGATCTCCTTCAAAAGGGAAAACCTGTGCGGATCGTCTGTAGTAGGATAGACCTTTACTTCACCACGAAGTCCATGTGCAGATGTGATCACACCCACTCTGAACCGCTCAGTCATACACAACTCCACAAGTATTACTCATCATCAATGTCTACATCAACACGTATATCTTCCCTGGTAGAAGCAGATTTGACCAGAGTACGGATAGCCTTGGCGATACGTCCCTGTCTTCCAATGACCTTGCCCATATCGGAGGGAGCCACATGTAATCTGATCTTAATGTTTTTACCCTCTTTTTTTTCAGTCACAACTACTTCTTCAGGATGATCAACCAGTGAACGTGCGATGACCTCAACAAGTTCTTTCATGACTGTTTAGTTGATTCCTGCGAGCTTGAAAAGCTTCTTTACGGCGTTTGTGGGCTGCGCGCCGTTAGCGACCCACTTTTTTGCCTTTTCAGCGTCGATCTTGATCGTGCTGGGCTCTGTATTAGGGTCATATGTACCGATTTCATCGATAGCTTTTCCGTTTCTGGGTGTAAGTGCATCAGCAACTACCACTCTGTAAAGCGGCACCTTCTTTTCACCGATTCTTGTAAGTCTGATTTTAACAGCCATAATTGCATTTCCTCCTTAAATGAAATTGTTCCGTTATATATGATCACCTGTGCTGCCGCCGCTCAGAAAGGGAATCCTCCTCTTCTTCCCGGCAGATTTGCAAAGGGGTTCATCCCTCTTCTTTTACCGCGCATTCCGGGCAGCTGCTTCATCATTTTCTGCATCTGCTCGAACTGTTTGACAAAACGGTTGACCTGTGCGATATCATTGCCTGATCCTTTCGCGATCCTGAACTTACGCTGGGGGGTAAGGAGCTTGGGATTGGCTCTTTCTTCCTTCGTCATACTAAGGACGATCGCTTCCATCTGTTTCATCTTTTTTTCGTCGATCTGGTCTTCAAGATCCTGTTTTGAGATACCCATGCCGGGAAGCATACCGAGAATACTTGAAATACCGCCGAGTTTTCTCATCTGGTGCATGCTTTCCAGATAATCGTTGAAATCAAACTTCCCTTTGCGGACACGGGAAGCCATATCCTTTGATTTTTCCTCATCTTCCTCGGAAAGGCTCTCGCTAGCCTTTTCTATGAGGGAAAGGACATCTCCCATTCCGAGGATCCTGCCGGCCATACGGTCGGGGTAGAACTGTTCCAGGGCGCCCAGTTTTTCGCCGGTACCGACATAAAGGATGGGGCATCCTGTTACTGCCTTGACTGAAAGGGCCGCGCCGCCTCTGGTGTCACCGTCCATCTTACTGAGGATCACGCCGTCAAGGCCGATCCTGTTATTGAAGCTTTCCGCCACATTTACGGCTTCCTGGCCGGTCATGGCATCGACGACCAGGATCGTCTGGTGGACTGTGACCGCTTCCTTGATCCTGACAAGTTCATCCATCATCTCATCGTCGACCTGGAGACGTCCCGCCGTATCGAGTATCACAACATCCTCGTTATGCGCGCGGGCATGGTCCAGGGCTTTTACGGCGATATCGACCGGATCTTTTGAGCCTTCTATGAAAAAGACATCAGTCTTCTGCTGCTCGGCGTTCGTCCGCAGCTGTTCGACAGCGCCGGGCCTGTATACGTCCAGGGCGGCCAGAAGCGGGGTCTTGCCCTTTGTTTTGAATTTGCCCGCCAGCTTCGCCGCTGTTGTCGTTTTACCGGAACCCTGGAGACCGCAGAGCATGATGACAGTCAGAGATTTACCGGGCTGGAAAGGCATTTCCGTCGTTTCGGACCCCATCAGCGATGTCAGTTCATCATTAACGATCTTAATGACGGTCTGGGCGGGGTTGAGACCGTTCAGGACCTCTGTACCGGTCGCCTTGTCTTTTATCGAAGCAATGAACTGCTTTACGACACGGAAACTGACATCCGCTTCAAGGAGGGCCATCCTGACCTCCCTTAATGCGGTGTCTATATCCTTTTCTGTGAGCTTTCCTTTTCCTCTTAAAGAGTTAAAGACCGCGGAAAGCTTTTCCGAAAGACTTTCAAATGCCATTAAAACGAGTCCTTTTTGATCATGCCGGCGATCTCATGTATCCTCTGCTTCAGTACGGATATATCGCTTTCCGAGTCCGCGCTCTCATCCAGTCTGTCAGTCAGGGTCCTGATCGACATAAAACGTTCGATCATTCCGAGTTTTTCTTCGTAACTGCGCATCAGCCTGGTGCTTCTGGACACTATATCGTAGACTGCCTGCCGGCTTATTCCTTCAGCCTGCGAGATCTCTCCCAGAGTAAGGTCTTCATAGACGACCTTCTCATAGATCTGTTTCTGACGTTTCGTAAGCAGGGGACCGTAAAAATCATACAGCAGCCCCTCTTCAACAATCTTGTCCATTTTAACTGTATCCGCCATGAGTGTCAAGTAAATTATCTTGACATATATCAAATATGGTCTTCAGTATCGAAAAGCGCTCTCGTAAATGCATCGGGATCAAATCTCTGCAGATCATCAAGGCTTTCGCCGATCCCGATATATTTGACGGGGATCTTCAGCTCTGACTGCACGGCTATGGCCATCCCGCCTTTGGAAGTGCCGTCCATTTTTGTGAGGATAATACCGGTCAGATCAGTGACTCCGGCAAATTCCCTGGCCTGCGCAAGAGCGTTCTGACCGGTCGTGCCGTCAAGGACGACCAGGTTCTCCCTCATGCAGTCCGGGTACTCACGGGTGATGATACGGTCGATCTTTTTCAGTTCTTCCATCAGGTTCTTTTTATTATGCAGCCTCCCTGCAGTATCGCAGAGCAGAATATCCGCATGTCTTGCCTTTGCCGCGGTAACAGCGTCAAAAATGATGCTGGCAGGGTCCTGGCCCTGTGTTCCGCCGATCATATCAACGCCGGCCCGGTCGGCCCATTCCTGGAGCTGTTCGCCGGCTGCAGCCCTGAAAGTATCCGCTGCCGCTATAATGACTTTTTTGCCCCTGTTTTTATATATACCGGCCAATTTGCCGACAGAAGTCGTTTTCCCGACGCCGTTGACTCCATTGATCAGGACGACGGAAGGACCTTCTTCAAAATCATATGCGTGAGGATCCACGAACATCTGGTCCCTGATCTGCCCGATCAGTATCTTCCTGCATTCAGAGGGCTCTTTGATGTGGTTTTTCTTTACTTCTTCCCTGAGCTTTTCGATGATCTCATCGGTCGCATGGATCCCCATGTCCCCGAGGATCATGGTCTCTTCCAGCTCTTCATAGAAATCCTCATCGATCTGTGAATAGCCGTTGAATACCCTGTCGATACCGCCGGCGATGGTCTCCCTTGTTTTTGTAAGGCCGGCCTTCAGCCTGGCAAAAAAACCTGTCTTTTTTACTTCCTGTTCCATATCAAATCCAATCTGATCTTCTGATCCGCAAGATCTAATTCAGTTCACTGTCGATCAGGTTGACGCTGACCAGTGTGGAAACACCCTTTTCCTGCATGGTTATCCCGTACAGCCTGTCAGCCCTTTCCATAGTCCCGCGCCTGTGCGTGATCACGATGAACTGTGTGTTCTTCGTCAGTTTCTGCAGATAAAGCGCAAAACGGACCACATTGTTTTCGTCCAGCGCGGCCTCGATCTCGTCAAGCAGGCAGAAAGGCGACGGCTTAAGGTTCTGGATCGCGAACAGAAGCGCGATCGCCGTCAATGATTTTTCCCCGCCTGAGAGCATCATCATATTCTGCAGTTTCTTTCCGGGAGGCTGGGCGATGACGCGGACGCCGGCTTCGAGAATATCTTCATCTTCTACCAGTTCAAGCCTGCCTGCACCGCCTCCGAATAAAACCTTGAAGACTTTGTCAAATTCCGCTGCGATCTTTTCGAACTCCCGGCCGAACTGCTGCCGCATGGACTGGTCAAGGTCACGGATCACTTCCCGCAGGGCGGCTTCGGATCTTACAAGATCATCGTGCTGGTCGTTCAGGAAAGTAAAGCGTTCTTTTACATCCCTGTACTCTTCTATGGAATCGACATTCACGCTGCCCAGTTCTTTGATCTTCTGCTTTATGGCCGAAAGGCGTTTCTTCATTGAACCGAGATCTTCCGTCTCTTCACTGCGCATTTTTTCGGCGTCGGAGAGAGTTATTTCATACTCGTCCCACATATACTGGATACTCGACTCAAATGCGTCCTGCGCTTTTTCCTTCTGGGCGGAAAGCCTGACGCATTCCCTGTCGAGAACGCTTTTTTCTTCTGTCAGTGACTCCTGGGACTGCATCAGAGTACTGAGTTTTTCCCTCAGGGCATTCCTTCTTTCCAGGGCGTCCTTCAGCTTTATCTCATGATCTTCCTGGACGGTATGGGAAGAAGCGATGGTCTGTTCGATCTCCTGTATGTTGTTTGATTTTTCCCCGATCTCCTTTTCGGAAGTTTCGATACCTTCGAGGATCTCAGCCAGTTCCGCCTTTAATCTTTCCGCTTCTTCTTCGGCTCTTTGGACATTTGTTTCTTCGAAACGCTGCTGCTGGTACAGTTTTTCAATATCAACGTCCCAGGAAGCTGCTTCCGCAGTCTTTTCCGATTCATCGCCGCGCAAAAGCAGAAGCTCTTTTTCCCGGCTGTCGATCGTCTCGTTTAGTACAGTCTCCCGCTCCAGGGATTCTTCCATGCTCCTGCGGGCGGATTCTTTGTCAGCCGCAATTCCGGAGAGTCTTTCTTCGATGGCGGAATTCTCTTCTTTAAGCCTGTCGAGGCTGCCGGTGAATTCTGTCTTTTTCTCTTTTTCACGGACTACGTTAAGCCTGGCCGTGTTCTGTTCGAGTGTCCTCGTCTGGATCAGGATCCTTATCTGTTCCAGTTCAGCCCTGAGTTCGGTCCTTTCGCGTTTGGTGTCCTCGATCAGCTGTTCGAACCTTTTGACATCTTCTTTGGCAGCTGCTGTTTTCTCTTCGAGATCGGCGATCTCCCTTCTTCTGGAAAGGAGGTTTCCGCCCTGTCTGTACGCACCGCCGCTGATGGCGCCGCCCGGCGAGAACAATTCACCCTCCAGCGTGACCATTCTGATCCTGGAATGATACTTACGGCTTATATCGACCGCGTTGGCAAAGCGGTCGACGATAAGGATACGGCCGAGAAGGTTTTTCGCTACATCCGCGTATTCCGGTTCAGTCGTGACGAGGGAATCCGCAAGGCCGATCACACCGGGTTCCGAAAGTGCGTTCTCATAGTTGAAGGGCACAGTGTCCCTGATCGCCGTGAGGGGCAGGAATGTCGCCCTGCCAGCTTTTTCGTTCTTCAGGATACGGATCATGTCTTCGGCAGTCTTTTCATCGGTCGTGACTATGTTCTGGATACTGCCGCCAAGAGCGACTTCTATGGCAGTCTCATATTCACTTTTCGTCCTGATCAGATCGGCAACAACACCGATGATGCCCGGTGAAGACTCTTTATGCTCCATGACTCTTCTGACAGAACTGCCGAATCCCTCATAGCGTTCGGTCATGTTCTTCAGGGCCTGAAGCCTTGAATTCTGCTGGTGATAGAGCTGTGTGGCTTTCTGCAGGTTCTCATCGGCCATCGCGAGTTTGGATTTCATACCCTGGATGGCTTCATCCGTTCCGGATTCTTTCTGTTTCAGCTCTCCCAGTTCTTTTGTTATGGCGTCAAACCTGTTTTCCAGTTCGACGATGAGCTCATCCTGCCGGCTCTCGTTGGAAGCAATGCTTAACAGCTGCGAAGTAAGCTCGGCTTTTCTGCTCTTTACCTGGGTCTCAAGCGTTTCAAGGGATGCCTGTCTGGAACGGATCATTGCCCGTTCGTTAAGAAGGTTCATCAGCTGTTCCCTTGCGTCGTCGAGTCCGTCGGAAACAGCGGTGATCCTGTCAGTCGTTTCCCTGAGAACGTTCTCTGCGGCTTCTTTCTTTGCCGTCAGTTCCCTCAACTTCGAGTCAATGCTTTCCTTATTTGTCCTGAGGGCAAAGATCTCTTCTTCGCGTTCACTGATCAGGGCGGTAAGGGTCTCCTTACGCCTGGCAAAGTGTTCGGCATTCGATCTGGCAGACCTGATCTGCTCCTGATAGACCTTTATGTCCGCTTCCAGCCTACCGCGGACCACATCGGAATTCGTAATGACGGCACGGGTATCTTCGATCTCTTTTTCCAGATCGGCAGATGCGAGCCTGGCCTTATCACTGTCCTGTTTTACAGTAAGGAGGGCTTCTGAAGCACGCTCCAGCTGTTCGGCCGCGGTATCCAGTTTGCCGGAAAGTTCGGCGAGAAGATCCCTTGACCGCTGGTTTTCCTGCAGGAAGATATTGACATCGAGTACTTTCTGCTCCTGCCTGGCGTCCAGATATATACGGGCTTTCTGTGCCTGTTTTTCCAGCGGGCCGATCTGTTTGCCGAGTTCCGAAAGGATATCTTCTATACGGACAAGATTGGACTTCTCATTCTCGAGCTTCTTAAGGGCGGCTTCTTTTCTTCTTTTAAATTTGACGATGCCGGCCGCTTCATCGAATAATTCACGTCTGTCTTCCGGCTTTTCGGAAAGGATCCGGTCGATCTGTCCCTGGCCGATGATAGAGTATCCTTCCTTGCCTATACCGGTGTCATAGAAAAGTTCATTGATGTCCTTCAGCCTGCAGGACGTTCCGTTCAGCATATAATCGCTTTCACCGGAACGATAAAGACGCCTCGTTACCGTCACTTCATTGTAATCCGTTTCCAGAGAATGGTCCGAATTGTCAAAAGTGATCGATACCGAAGCGTAACTCTGCGGCTTCCTGAGTTCTGTTCCGGAAAAGATAACATCCTGCATGGATGATCCGCGGAGCTGTTTGATGCGCTGTTCACCCAGGACCCATCTGACTGCGTCAGCGACGTTGCTCTTTCCGGACCCGTTTGGTCCGACTATGGCAGTAATACCGTTATGAAAATCAAATCTGATCTTGTTTGCAAAAGACTTAAAGCCCTGAACTTCTATTCTTTTTAAATACATCCCAATACCCGCAGAGCTTCAGAAGCAGCTTCCTGTTCGCTGTGCTTCTTGGAGGAACCGGTCCCCTTTCCTGTCATTTTTCCGTCAATAAAAGCTGCCGAAGTATAGACCCTGTTGTGGGCCGGGCCTTCCTCCGACAACAATTCGTAATGGACAGTGCTGCCTATGTGCTGCACATATTCCTGCAGCAGCGACTTTGTATCCTTAACGGCAACCGAATCCGGTATATCGTTGAGAATGAACCTGCGTATGAAAGCGTCAGCCGCCATAAGGTTCATGTGACTGTCCAGATATACAGCCCCTGTCACCGCTTCCACCACATCTGAGAGGATAGATTTTTTCAGGTTGCCGCCGTTTTCCCGCTCACCCCTGCCCAGCCTGACATGGTCAGTAAGGAAAAGGGCCGCCGCGCAGGAATAAAGCGCATCCTCACAGACCAGCGACGCCCTCATCCTGGAGAGTTCACCTTCAGGCCTGTCCGGATACTTTTCATACAGAAAAGTGCTGGACACCAGTTCCAGCACTGCATCTCCGAGAAACTCCAGGCGTTCGTAATCCTGTATCCCGGCTTCGTTCCTGTTCTCGTTATAGTAAGAACTGTGTGTCAGGGCCGTCAGCAGCAGCGACTTGTCTGAAAAGGTATATCCTATTCTCTTTTCCAGAAGCGCAAGGTCTCCGTTCCCGGTCACTCTCCACCTTCCTGAGCGTTTTTGATCAATGAAAGCGCCTCACCGACGGTATTGACATTCTCAGCCGCTTCCTGGGGGACACTGATGCCGAACTCTTCCTCGATCCCCATTACGATCTGGAAAAGATCCAGGGAATCCGCACCGAGGTCATCCGCGAATGTGGTATTTGCTTCGATCTCATCCGGGTCAACATTCAGTGTGTCAGCGATGATGTTCTTCAGTTTCAATAAATCCTGATCCATACTTCCTTCACTTTCTCTGCGCGAGCAGACTTATAATGTTTTTGGTACTACGAATCCTTGCCGGCGGTCCTGTCCACCAGCTGCATGATATCCTTAAATTTAGCGTTGATGTCCGCTTCGTGGAAACTGATGCACTGCAGGATGCTGTTGCATACAGTATCCGCATCCGCGTTTCCGTGTGTTTTTACAACAAGGCCCTTAAGTCCGAGGAGCGGAGCCCCGCCATACTGTGAACTGTCAAAACGCTGAAGGTTTTTTTTCAGCGTCCCCTTAACAAGCATCGCCCCGATAGTAGAGACCGGATTAGAGACCATTGCGGTCTTGATCTCTTTTAAAAGCACCGAAGCTACGCCCTCATACATCTTCAGGATCGCGTTGCCGACAAAAGCATCGCATACGACGACATCGCATACCCCTGCCGGGATATCCCTGGCTTCGACGTTGCCGATAAAGTTGATCGTATCCAGTTCTTCCAGCAGAGGATACGTTTCCTTGACAAGCGCATTGCCTTTTTCAGGTTCCTGCCCGATATTGAACAGGCCCACTCTCGGATCTTTAATGCCGGCTATGTTTTCCATATATATGGAACCCATCTGAGCAAACTGGACCAGATGGGATGACCTGGCATCCACATTCGCGCCGCAGTCGATCAGAAGGACCGGCCCCTTCGCGGTAGGAAGAAGCGGTGCAAGAGGCGGCCGCTCAATGCCTTTTAACCTGCCGACCAATACCTGGCCGCCCACCAGGCAGGCTCCGGTACTGCCGGCTGTTATAAAGGCGTCACAGGTCCCGTCCTTTACAAGAAGCATTCCCTTTACCATGGAGGAATCCTTCTTTGTGCGGATCGCGTTTACAGGCGGTTCGGCCATTTCGATGACTTCTGAAGCCGGACAGATATTCAGCCTGTCAGAAGAAAAAGACAGGTCCGAAAGAATTCCGGATATATCGGCCTGCCTGCCTACCAGCGTGATCTCAACCGAGCTGTTCTGTTGCACAGCCTGCACCGCGCCTTTTATTATTTCGAGCGGAGCGTTGTCCCCGCCCATGGCATCCAGTGCGACTCTTGTGATCCGATCAGACATAATTATCCTTTACCTGACGTTCCAGTAAGATTATCATTTCATAAATATACTAAAGCGGCGTTTGAAATGCAACAAAAGCCGGTGCTCCATATCAATGAAACACCGGCTTTAAAATCATCGTACTGAAAAGACCATCCAGCCAGATCAGGCTTCTGTGCTGATGATCTCTTTCTTATTATATGAGCCGCAGTTAGCGCAGACTCTGTGGGGCATCATAAGAGCGCCGCACTTGCTGCACTTAACAAGTGTGGGAGCAGTCATTTTCCAATTGGCTCTCCTCTTGTCACGATGGCTTCTGGATGATTTATTCTTAGGGCAGATAGACATACTTGAACCTCCTTAAAACGCATAGTCACAAATACGGATTATAAATTGACTTCAGATTTTTGTCAACCGCAAAGTGCCGCTGTTTCTCTTGCAATTGCAAGTTCTTCGTTTGTAGGAATGACAAGTACTCTGACCTTACTGTTTTCGGTGGCGATATCCGTTATGGCGCCGCGCTTCTTATTGGCTTCGGCATCCATTTCGATCCCGAGATAACCAAGGTAGGAAAGGATATCCGCACGGACGTTTCCGTCATTCTCACCGACACCGGCCGTGAAGCAGATAACGTCAACACCGTTCATGGCCGCGGCATATGCGCCGATATATTTTGCCACTCTGTACGAGAAGGCTTCCAGTGCGAGCCTGGCGCTGTCACTGCCCTCTTCCTTTGCCTTCCAGAGATCACGGAAATCAGAAGAAATACCGCCTGAAAGTCCGAAGACACCGGATTTCTTCTGAAGGATGTTCAGCACGTCGGAAGCGGAGCTGCCTTCCTTGTTGGCTATATACTCGACGATGGCGGGATCCAGATCACCGCTCCTGGTCCCCATGATCAGTCCCTCGAGAGGGGTGAGATCCATGGAGGTATCCACACATTTGCCGTTCTTAACAGCTGAAACACTGGATCCGTTGCCGAGATGGCAGACGATGATCTTCAGGCTGCTTATATCACGCCCGAGATACTCTGCGGCTGCTGCGGATACGAAAGCGTGGCTGGTGCCGTGGAAGCCGTATCTGCGGATCTTGTAATCCTCATAGTACTTCAGCGGTATAGCATACATGTAGGCTTTGGACGGCATGGTCTGATGGAACGCGGTATCGAATACGGCGACCATGGGGGTCGAAGGCATTACTTCGCGGCACGCTTCGATTCCGGTAAGGTTTGCCGGATTGTGAAGAGGCGCAAGATCAGCGCATTCCGCTATTCCTTTGATCACATCGTCATCGATCAGCACAGGCTTTGTAAACCTTTCACCGCCATGTACGACCCTGTGACCGATCGCGGCGATCTCGTCCAGAGATGAAACGACACCGTCTTCGGCAGCGGTAATGGCTGACAGGACAAGTTCGATCGCTACTTTATGATTGGGAATTGCGGTAGCCGTAGTCTTCTTATCCAGACCGCGCGCGACGTTTTCATAGGAAATGGAACCGTCGATACCGATACGTTCGCAAAGGCCTTTTGCCAGCAGTGTTTCGCTCTCGGTATCGATCACCTGGAATTTCAGTGATGAACTGCCGCAGTTGATTACAAGTACATTCATGATATTAATCCTCTTTATTTTCTTTGTTTATCCAAATGACGCTGTGCTGCACGGAACCGGCAGAAGGGATCTTTTGATGCCGGTCTTACATCTGTGCCTGTACTGCTGTCAGGGCGACAACGCCGACGATATCTTCATAACTGCAGCCCCTGGAAAGGTCATTGACCGGTCTGGCAATACCCTGGAGCATAGGTCCGTACGCTTCCGCCTTGGCAAGTCTCTGGACCAGCTTGTATGCGCTGTTTCCGGCGTCAAGGTTCGGGAAGATAAGAACATTGGCGTGGCCGGCGACTTCGCTGCCGGGAGCCTTGGAGCTGGCAACTGAAGGAACGATGGCGGCGTCGACCTGGAGTTCACCGTCAATAGCAAGATAAGGATACTCTTCTTTCGCGATTCTTAAGGCCTCCAGGACTTTATCGACCAGTGCATGCTTCGCGCTGCCCTTGGTGGAATGAGAGATCATGGCGACTTTGGCAGGCGCGCCTGTAAGGGCTTCAAAGCTCTTTGCGCTGGAATCTGCGATCGCGGCAAGCTGTTCGCAGTCAGGATCCTGGTTCAGGCCGCTGTCGGCAAAGATGAAAGTCCCGTTCTCACCGTACTCGCAGTCCGGGACATCCATAACGAAGAAAGCGGAAACGAGCTTGACGCCGGGGGCTGTACGGATGATCTGCAGTGCGGGCCGCAGTGTATCCGATGTAGCGTGGGAAGCTCCGGCTACCATTCCGTCTGCGTCATTGTTCTTGACCATGACGATACCGAAGGTAAGATAATCCTTCAGCAGGATCTCTCTTGCGGCTTCGGGGGTCATTCCTTTGTTCTTCCTGGCTTCGTAAAGAACATTTACATATGTATCGAAATCGGCACAGTCGGCGGGATCGACGATCCTGCAGCCGTCGATGGACACGCCCAGGGCTGCTGCCTTATCCTGGACATCCTTTACAGGGCCGATGATAACGATATTTGCTATTTTTTCTTCCACGATCTTTGCGGCAGCCAGTATTGTGCGGTCGTCTTCAGATTCAGGCAGGACGATAGTCTTGATATCTGCTTTTGCCTTTTCCTTGATCTTGTCGATAAATGCCATGGTCTTTCTCCTCTTAAATCCAGATTCAAATTATGAAATACACGCAACAAAATTTGCCTAATTATTCTATCACGATTTTGCCTTTTTCAGTATACTTATTTCAATATAGACGTTCATTAACAGGTATATTCTTCAATTTGTTGTTCAGAGGATCCGGAGGACGGTATTGCGGGTACTGGGTATCATAGCAGAATGCAATCCGCTGCATAAAGGTCATATCGACCTGATCAGCAGGGCCAGAAAAACAACAGGCGCAGACTTTTGTATTGTTCTTCTGAGCGGTGACTATGTGCAGCGCGGCGCACCTGCGTGCATAGACAAATATACACGGAGCAGGGCGCTTCTGGAAAACGGTGCGGATATCGTTATCGAACTGCCTTTGTATACCGCTCTGTCTTCAGCCGACGGTTTTGCCAGGGGTGCTGTTGCGATGGCCGACAGGCTGGGCGTCGTCACGGACCTGTGCTTCGGTTCGGAATGCGGGGATATCGAGGTGTTGGAACGGTCTGCTTCGGCGCTTTACGGATCGGGTCCGGATCTGCAGGAATTCATCAGGGAACGCGTCGCCGAAGGCTCTTCCTATCCGGAGGCGTTCACATATGCGGCCGGCAGGATGGGGATCCGGATGCCGGATACGCCGAATGATATCCTGGGTCTTCAGTACCTGATCGCGCTGAAGGAGCGGGGATCCGGGATAACCGCCCATGCCCTTCCGCGCACGGCTGCCCCTTCGGCCTCGGAACTGCGCAGTTATTATATGGACAGTGACCGCCTTCTTCATGAAGATCCTCCCGATGCGGCAATGGCTTTAGATTTCCGGACGATATACGCCGGGCTCCCTGCTTTGTCCGAGGAGGATTTCTCCGATCTCCTGCTCTATAAACTCAGGGAGGAACTGTTCAGGAAGACCGATCTTACCCGATATTATGATGTCAGCCGGGAGCTATGCGACAGAATATGGAAAGCTCTCCCGTCCTTCACTTCCTTTGGTGAAATGGCGGGAATGATCAAATGCAGGAATTATACCTACACAAGGATCTCCAGAGTCCTGATGCATATAATCCTCGGAATGACTGAAGAGGAAGCTGCCGCGCATAAAGCTTCCGGCTATGCTTCATATATACACCTGCTGGGCATGCGCAGCTCGGCCGGGCCTGCCCTTTCCATGATCAGCAGCACCTCCGGCCTTACTGTCATTACCGGTTCAAAAAGGTCATATGCCCTTCTGGATCCCCTTCAGCAGGTAGTAATGGACCGGGAAGAAGCTGCCGGGGATCTGTATGAAGCAATACTGTGGAAAAAGACATACACGCACAGGAATGATATGAGCCGCATGCAGCAGCAGCGGACGAGACGTTTCCTGATGATCAATGATGAGGTCTGAATATGAGGATATTACTGGCAGAAGACGAACCTGATCTTCTCGAAGCTTTGAAAGCCATACTGGAACACAGCCGCTACACGGTCGACGCAGTCGATAACGGGACAGATGCCCTCTCCTATGCCATGACCGGACAGTATGACGGGCTGATCCTGGACATAATGATGCCCGGGATGGACGGGGTCGCCGTGCTGGAAAAGCTGCGCGCTTCCCGCATCAATACCCCGGCCCTGTTCCTGACCGCGAAAACCCAGGTCGATGACCGGATCAGGGGCCTGGATGCCGGCGCCGACGATTATATTTCCAAGCCCTTCGATATGGGCGAACTGCTGGCCAGGGTCCGTGCCATGATGCGGCGTAAAGAAGAATTTGCTCCAAACGAACTGAAGTACGGCGACCTGATCCTTTCGAGGACGGATTTCTCCATCCGTACGGAAAACGGTACGGCACTGACTCTTTCCGGACGTGAATTCCAGATGCTTGAAATGCTGATGCTTGATCCGGGCAAAGTCATATCGCCGGAGAGGTTCATGGACAGCATATGGTCTGACAGTGACGTGGAAAGCGATATTGTCTGGGTGTACATCTCCAATCTGCGCAAAAAGCTGAAAAGCGCAGGCTCTTTCGTCGAGATCAGGTCACTTAGAGGATTGGGTTATACCGTAGCCTGCCCTTCTGCGGAATGATGAAAGGATACGTATGACTGCTAAACTCAGAAAGAAATTCATAGCCACCGCGATGCTCTCCCTCCTTATCATTATCGTCCTGCTGCTGCTGATCCTTAATCTTTTTAACTTCATGCAGATCACAAAAAGGGCGGACAATGAGCTTATGCGCATTTACAACAATAACGGAAAAGCCGCCCAGGCCGGTCCCTATGGACTGCCGGAAGGACCGGACGGTGATGATCAGGCCTCCGGGACGGCCAGGACGGGAATGTTTCCCGGCAGGAAGGCATTCATGACACTCGGCTCTCCGGACAGGGGCCTGCCGGATCCACGTTATTTCACTGTCTGCGTCGACCGGGACGGAAACAGTGTATTCACTTTCATCAACACTGCCATCTCCGAAGAATCGGCTCTGGAATATGCCGGGGACGTCCTTTCCCAGACCGGCGGTGCGGAGGCTGTGACCGGACCCGAAAAAGGTTATTACGGGACATGGCGCTATCTGGCAGCGCCTTCCCTGGAAGGCACAGATATACTCCTTATCTTTACGGACTGTTCGGACGGGTTCTATAATGCGCTATCCCTGCTGAAGACATCTCTCCTTATGGGCTGTCTGACAATGGGAGCGATGTTCCTGCTGGTATTTCTGTTTTCAGGCAAGGCCGTCAGGCCCTATGTAGAAGCCATGGAGAAGCAGAAACGGTTCATCTCCGATGCCGGCCATGAACTGAAGACCCCGCTGGCTGTCATTTCTGCAGATACCGATGTCCTCGAGCTCACCGGAACAGAGAATAAATGGACAAAGAGCATCCGGGACCAGATCACCCGTATGACATCCCTGATCAGCCAGCTTCTGCTGCTGGCCAGGCTGGATGACCCTGAAAAAGCTCTCAATATAACGGATGTTTCTCTCTCGGAACTTCTGATCGGCTGTATCCGGGATATGGATCCGCGCGTTGCCGCCCTGCAGCTGACCATAACAGAAAAAATCACCCCCGGCGTTCAGGTCAGGGGTGACAGGGAGCTGCTCCGGCAGCTCTGCAATATTCTTCTGGATAACGCGCTGAAATACACCGATGACGGCGGATCCGTCGTCATCGAGCTGAAAAAGGGCAAGAACGTCAGGCTTGCGATAACGAACAGCTGTAAAGATCTTTCGGAAGAAGATCCCGAAAGGTTTTTCGAGCGTTTTTACCGTTCGGATCCGTCAAGGAGCAGGAACAGCGGCGGGTCCGGTATAGGCCTTTCTTCCGCGAAAGCGATCTGTGAAGCGCATCACGGTACGATCAGTGCAGTAAGGATCCCGCCGGAAAGTGTCTGCTTTTATGTCATTCTGCCGGGTTGAACACATATCTGTCCAGACGGTCGAAGGCTTCGATAAGACGGGAATGCGGCAGTGCGAGATTCAGCCTTAAGGTGTATTCGCCTCCGAACATAGTCCCGTCCTGAAGAGCCACGCCGACATCCCAGGCGGCTTTTTCCACTTCGTGGATGGTGCGGCCGTGTTCTTTGCACCATCCGGTGCAATCCACGAACAGCATATATGTTCCCTGCGGTCTGGACGTGCATACGCCTTTGAACTTCTCTTCAATGAATCTGCAGGCGTAATCCACATTTTCTGTCAGGACTGTTTTGAGTTCGTCGAGCCATTCCATGCCCGTCTCACTGTATGCCCCTATCAGTGCGTACATGGACAGTACATTCATCGAATTGTAATGAGACAGGGCCTGTTCTTTTTCAATCCTGTCCCTGAGGTAAGGATTATAGACTATCCTGTAACTGCCGATAAGGCCGGCAAGACTGAATGTCTTGGACGGCGCGTAAAGAGCGACGGTCCTGTTCCTTGCGTCTTCACTGATGCTCTGGGCCGGTATATGGCGGGAATCACCGATCAGGAGGTCTGACCAGATCTCATCACAGACCACATATACGTCATGCTTTTTAAACAGCGCGTACATATCCTCCAGCTCTTCTCTTTCCCAGACTCTGCCGGTAGGATTGTGAGGCGAGCAGAATACTGCCGCATGGATATGGTTCCTGATGATCTTCTCTTCCATATCCGCAAGGTCCATCCTGTCTATGCCGTTTTCATCCTTGATGAGCGGTGACTGGATCATGTGATAGCCGTTGTCGGCCAGTGAAAACTGAAAACCGATATACGTCGGGGAATGCAGAAGGACATTGTCACCTTTTGAACAAAGGACATTCAGTGCGCTGATCACGCCGCCCAGCACACCGTTCTCATAGCCGATCGCTTCAGCGGGGATCGGAGGCATATTGTTTCTTTTCTGATGCCAGAAGGAAATGGCTTCATAATACTCTTTCCTTGTCGCGAAGTAACCGAACAGCGGATGATCCAGTCTTTTCTTCATTGCCTCCGTGATGGAAGGTGCAGTGACAAAACTCATATCGGCGATCCACATCGGAATAACGTCAAAACCGTCTTTTGGCCCGTCAGGCCCCATCGGGATCTCCGGATTGCCTACAGCATCTACTGCAATTGCATCCATGCCCCGTCTGTCTATCAGAGACTCAAAATCGTATTTCATAGTTCCCCCTTTTCCATATATTTATCAATGAAACTGATCACAATGCGCATACCCGCAGGAAGTGAGGTAAGATCGACCCATTCCTCTCTCTTATGCGCATCACCGCCCGCAACAGTGCCGATACA
Organism: Lachnospiraceae bacterium; assembly: GCA_017474455.1. Classification (GTDB taxonomy): domain Bacteria; phylum Bacillota; class Clostridia; order Lachnospirales; family Lachnospiraceae; genus CAG-791. The sequence continues at coordinate 55,452 of JAFVHP010000034.1, read as the reverse complement.
GTTGGCAAATATGCCTTCCGATAACGGTATATTCGCGTCTGTAGAATATGCTCCGAGGTCAAGTTCCCCGTCATAACTTTCCCTCAGCAGCGCAATATTATCGTCCGTCCAGGCTGCATATGCGTCTTTATCGATCAGGCCAAGACCCGGGCGGACTCCCAGAAGCGAGATCTCTGTCTTTATCCCTTCGTCCCTGAAGGATCCAAATACCTTATCCATTTCGGCTTTCATGATCTGCAGGCATTCTTCGGACTCTGAGCGGTATTCATACAAAAACTCCGCCTCCTGCGCGATCGAATTGACCGTACTGCCGCCGGAGATCCTGCCGACATTATAGGATGTAAATTTCTGCGACGGAGGCTGGATGTCATATAATGCGCAGATGATCCGTGCAGCGTTATGGATCGCGTTGCTGCTGCCGAAATCTAGATAGGAATGTCCGCCTTCCCCGAAGACCCGGATCCTGTATCTGTGGGAACCGACAGGGATGGAGGTCAGCTGGCCCAGGTAGCCGTCGAAGGTATAGAAATCGGTGATCCGGTCGCCGTAATCCCTGCATATCTGTTTGCAGCCGTCAAGATTGCCCAGACCTTCTTCACAGGAATTGGCCACGATCAGGACCGCCTTCGAAAGGCGGCTCTTCTGTCCGGACAGATACTTGAGGCCCATCATCAGATTGACCAGGTTGGACGTGTCATCACCGATACCCGGTGCAAAAAGAATATTCCCTTCCCGCTTCATCGGCAAAGGAGTAAGGTCATCAAAGACAATATCCGTATGAGCCATAAAAACGGCTATATCGCGGTAACGGTCCAGCCCGAAAGAAGCGATCACATTTTTTGCCTCATCGATCCGGACCTCGTCAGCCAGAGAGTTTTTCTCAAACCAGTTTTTGCAGAAGGCAGCCCTTAGATCTTCCTGATGGCTGGGGGCGGGGATCCTGCCCAGTTCTTCCAGCAGGGCAACAGCCTCTTCATAATGGGCATCAACAAATTCCATGATCTCTTTTTCTCTTGTCATGGCCACTCTCCCGTTTACAAAACCGGTCCTATTTTTCGTTGACCAGCTTGCCGCTCATATGTTCCGGCCTTAAAGCAAACACCAGGGTATGGTCTGCCGAACGCCGGATCTCATCTTCAATGTAATTGTTATCATTAGTGAATTTATAGCTGAGGAGCCTGCAGATCCTGACTGCTTCATCCGGGTCCTCTATAAATTCTATCCTGCCGAACACGATGACACTGCTGATGTTCAGGGCCCAGTCTCCTTCCTTAAGGAAACCGCTGTCGTAAACGCAGAAAGAGGCTTTGTCATGCCTCTTCATTGCGTCGATCTTATGCCCTTTCATGCCACTGTGAAAATAAAGAGATCCGTCCGTCTCATCATAATAATGATTGACAGGCACGCCGTACGGATAGTCATCATCGCCGAGAAGGGACAGAATGCCTCTTTTCTCTTCTTTCAGGATACGGATACATGTTTCCCGGTCCAGTTCCTGTCTGTACCGGAGCATTTTTCTGAACATCGGCGGCTCCTTTGAATAATGGCTTCACTATCTGCCTCTATAATACAATATTTTTAACTTTTCTCTGTACAAAATCCAAAAATAAGTTATAATCAATTTTGGTTCCGGGGCTATAGCTCAGCTGGGAGAGCGCTGCGTTCGCAACGCAGAGGTCGGGGGTTCGAATCCCCTTGGCTCCATAGAAAAAGACCGCAGGATGATCCTGCGGTCTTTGTTTTTTATTGTTTAAAGGTTACATTTTCAGCGCCCGCATTGAGTTCAGTACCGCGATCACACAGACACCCACATCGGCAAATACAGCGCCCCACATACTGGCTGCTCCGAGCGCGCCCAGAATCAGGACTAGGACCTTGACACCGATCGAGAACACGATGTTCTCGTGTACGATCCGCATCGTTTTCCGGGATATTCTGAACAGATCCGTAAGTTTAGTGAGCTGGTCATCCATCAGGACGATATCCGCCGCTTCTATCGCAGCGTCCGATCCCAGGCTCCCCATCGCTATGCCGACATCCGCCCGCATCAGTACAGGTGCGTCGTTGATACCGTCTCCTACATACGCGAGATACTCCTTCTGAGGCACTTCATCCAGCAGTTTTTCAAGCGTGGAAACTTTATCACCCGGCAAAAGATCTGAATAGATCTCATCCATGTTAAGTTCGTTTCCCACTGCCTCGGCTGCCGCTTTACGGTCCCCGCTTAAGAGGATCAGCTTTTTGACGCCGTTCTGCTTCAGGGCCTGCAGTGCAGATCCGGCTTCCGGTTTGACAGTGTCGCTGATCACAATGGCCCCTAGCTCGGTCTTATTATCCAGATCCGCTATATAGACTGTGGTCCCGTAGTATTCTTCTTCAGGGACAGGTATACCGTTTTCTTTCAGCAGTGCGGCATTGCCGGCTCCGTAAGTTTTTCCTTCAAGAGTGAGCGTGATGCCTTTGCCCGCGATCTCGGTGTAGTCGCTGATCCCGTCCGTATCAGAAGATCCGCCGGCAGCGGTACAGATCGAGACAGCGATCGGATGTCCTGACATGGATTCCAGTTTTGCAGCCAGACCCAGCAGTTCCACTTCCGTATATCCGCCCTCTGCAGAAGGATAGACACCGGATACGGCAAAAGTCCCCTTTGTCAGCGTTCCTGTTTTGTCGAAGACCATAGAGGTCACTTTTGTCATCTGCTCAAGATAGCTGCTGCCTTTGATCATGATGCCTTTTCTGGATGCGGCTCCGATACCGCCGAAAAAGCCGAGGGGAACGGAAATGACCAGTGCGCACGGACAGGAAACGATAAGGAATACGCATGCACGTCTGATCCAGCCGTACAGCCCTCCGCCGAAGATAAGGGGGGCAACGAAAGCAAGAAGCAAAGCTCCTGCCGTGACGACAGGTGTATATACTTTGGCAAACCTCGTAATAAAATTCTCAGTCCTGGCTTTTTTGTCGCCGGCATTCTCGACCAGATCAAGGATCCGCGCAACAGTGGAATCCTCATATTCTTTTTCAACAACGATCGTCAGCGCTCCTTCAAGGTTCAGGCATCCGCTGATGACCTTGTCGCCTGCGGAAGCTGACCTCGGTACCGATTCTCCGGTCAGCGGCGCTGTATCCAGATGGGAACTGCCTTCAATAACTGTTCCGTCCAGCGGGATCTTCTCACCGGCGAGGACCACGATCGTGTCTCCGATCGCCACATCATCCGGGTCCATCCTTGTGATCGCACCGTCTTTCAGGACATTTGCGTATTCGGGAGCGATCTCCATCATCTGTGCTATGGACGCCCTGGATCTCCCTACGGCATAACCCTGGAAAAGCTCACCGATCTGATAGAAAAGCATAACGGCTACCGCTTCGCTGTATTCCCCGATGACGAACGCGCCCGCTGTCGCAATGACCATAAGGAAGTTCTCGTCGAAAACGGAACCTTTGGTGATATTCCTGGCAGCCTTGATAATAATGTCGTATCCGATCAGAAGATATGGCGGCAGATAATAAAGGATAGCGTACCGCGTGATCACTCCTGTATGCTGTAATACCAGAAGCACACTGAAAATGATCAGTACTGCAATGATCCTGCAAAAAGTTATTTTCTGTTTGCGGTTCAGCATGAGGCGCTCCTAAATTGATCAGTCAGTATAGATAATGCAGTCAGAATCCACCTTTTTGCAGCGCTTCTTTGCTTCCTCAATGATCGAATCCATCTTTTCCTCATCCGCTTCGATCGTCAGCTTCTGCGTCAGGAAATTGACGGTGGCGGATTCCACGCCATCGATCTTTGAAATGGCATCTTCCATTTTTGCGGCACAGTTTGCGCAGTCGGCATAAACTTTGTACTTTTTTTTCATGATCCTTCCTTTCACTCTTCGATGTGTTCCATTCCCATCTCAATGATCGTCCTTACGTGATCGTCAGCGGGAAAGTAGATCATTGATTTTCCCTCCCGCCTCGCACTGACCAGCTTGGACTGCCGCAGGATCTTCAGCTGATGGGATACGGCCGACTGGGTCATCTGCAGTTCCGCTGCCAGATCGTTGACCGAAAAATCCCTCCCCATGAGGGCAAACAGTATGCGTATCCTCGTTGAGTCGCCGAAGACCTTGAATAATTCAGCAAGATCATAAAGCTCGTTTTCGCGTTCTTCTGTCATTTTTTGTCACCACGTTTAAACATATGAATAAATGTTCATTTGTATGATATAAATATAGCACGCCTGAAATGAATGTCAACAGTTTTCAGGCGTGCCGGATATGTTTTTTTATTCTCTTCCTGTCCAGCAGTATGTGCAGAGTATGTCGGCCGGCAGGCCTATGGCGTCGATCAGATCATCCAGCCTGTTGTAGCCCAGAGTCGTATAATTCTGGAGCTGTCGGATCGTCTCGACCATGCAGGCATACCGTGAGGAATCAGGATTGGCGTAATCGTCGAGAACTGCCCTGCTGACATCGCCGCCTTCTTCTTTCTGGATGATTCTTCTGGCGATCAGCTCCAGGTCCGATGTGGATCTGGAAAGCTGATATATTTGCAGCCGTACATGATCGGCGGACAGGCCGAGCGGACGTGTACTTCTTTCGCCCCGCTGAGGAACAGGTATTCGCTGGTCTCCCTGAGCTGTGTCCCTCTGACAATGGAGTCATCGATCAATAAGAGCCGCCTGCCTTCGATGAGGTCATGGACAGGTATCAGTTTCATCCTCGCTATCAGGTCACGTCTGGACTGGATAACAGGCATGAAAGACCTGGGCCATGTGGGTGTGTATTTGATCAGCGGCCTTGAAAACGGGATGGCGGATCTGCCGGCATATCCCATGGCATGGGCTATCCCGGAATCAGGAACACCGGCGACGTTGTCTATATCATCCGTCGTAAGTTTATCGCGGGCGGCCAGATTGCCTCCGCAGGCATATCTCATTTTTTCGACGGATACCCCTTCATACGAGGATGAGGGATATCCGTAATAGACCCAGAGGAAAGCACAGATCCGCATCTTTTTTCCTGGTGCGGCCAGGGTCGTGACAGCTTCCGGGGTCATGATACAGATCTCTCCCGGCCCCAGTTCCCTGTACGGCTGGTATCCCAGATTCAGGAAAGCGAAGGATTCGAAAGAAGCACAGAACCCTGTTTCCTTCCGGCCGATGACCAAAGGCGTCCTGCCCACTTTATCCCTGGCCAGATAAATGCCCGCCGGCGTCAGCAGCATGAAAGTCATGGAGCCGTCGATCAGGTCCTGCGCGTAGCGGATGCCGTCGATAATGTTGTCCTGCTGGTTGATAATGGCCGCTACGAGTTCGGTCGGGTTGATATCACCGCCGCTCATCTCCAGGAAATGGATCTGGTTGTTCTTACAGATAGTGGAGACGATCTCTTCCGTATTGTTGATACGGCCTACCGTCGTGATCGCGTACGTCCCGTGGTGGGACCTCACGATAAGCGGCTGCGGTTCAAAATCCGATATGCAGCCGATACCCATATTGCCTTTCATCTCATGGATCTCGGATTCAAACTTCGTCCTGAAGGGCGAGTTCTCTATACTGTGGATCGAACGGTCAAACCCTTTTTCGCCGTATACGGTAAGTCCTGCCCGCCTGGTCCCGAGGTGGGAATGATAATCTGTTCCGAAGAAAAGGTCAAATACACAATCTTCCTTTAATGCAGCTGCGAAAAATCCACCCATATATTCTGTTAACCTTTCTGTCCGGTTTCCGGAATGAATACTCTTGTTGACCTGTCTGCGTTTCTGATCTCCTTCACGGCAGCTTCGGCTTCTTCGCCGAACATCTTCTGTGAATTGACCGGCTGCTTTCCTCTCCTGTCCACCCTCGCATAAGTGCCGTCGGGCTGCATGATATGCGCCTTTTCAGTATCCGATAGCTGGCTGGTCAGTATATGCATTGCCTTTGCCTTGAGTTCCTCGTCTTCAAGGGGGAACACGATCTCCACCCTTCTGTCAAGATTCCGCGGCATCCAGTCGGCGCTGCCTGCATAGATCTCATAAGCGCCGGCGTTTTTAAAACAGAATATCCTTGCATGTTCAAGGAAGTTGCCGACGATCGAGCGGACGCTGATATTCTCGGACACACCGGGAATACCGGTCCTTATGCAGCAGATGCCCCTGACGATCAGCTCTATCTTTACCCCGGCGCAGGACGCTTCATACAGCGCTTCCATAATATCCGGATCACACAGTGAATTCATTTTGGCGATGATCCCGGATTCGGCGCCTGAAAGGGCGTTGTCCCTTTCACGGTGTATCAGGTCCAGGAAGCGCTTTTTCATCCAGAGCGGTGCGAGGATCAGTTTGTTCCAGGATGCCGGTTCGTTATAACCGGAGATCATATTAAAGAAAGCTGTGGCATCCTCGCCGGTCTGCCGGTCGCATGTCAAAAGCCCGATATCCGTATATAGCTTCGCGGTGGAGTCATTGTAATTTCCGGTACCCAGGTGTACATACCGCCGTATACCGTCCTCTTCACGCCGGACGACCAGCGTGATCTTGGAATGGGTCTTCAGGCCTACCAGGCCGTAAATGACATGGGCTCCGGCTTTTTCCAGCATTCTTGCCCAGAGGATATTGTGTTCCTCATCGAACCGTGCCTTCAGTTCGACCAGTACCGTTACCTGCTTCCCGTTTTCGGCAGCTTTCGAGAGCGAGGCGATGATCGGTGAATTGCCGCTGACACGGTAAAGTGTCTGCTTGATCGCCAGCACATCAGGATCAGAAGCAGCCTCTTCAACAAAAGCCACAACAGGATCGAAGGATTCATAAGGATGGTGCAGCAGTATATCCTTTTTCGCGATCTTTTCAAAAACACTACCGGGGTTCAGGAACGCAGGGTTCTCGACCGGCCCTGCATACCCGTGTTCCTTAAGATGGTCAAATCCTTCGAGGCCGTACACTTTCATGAGGAATGTAAGGTCAATAGGGCCGTCGATAGGATATCTGGCATCCTCCGACACTTTGAGATTATCTACGAGGCGCCTGACCAGTTTTTTATCCATGCCGGATTCATATTCCAGACGGATCACCTGGGAGCGCTGGCGTTTTTTCAGCTGTTTCTCGATCTCCTTTAAAAGATCTCCTTCTTCATCCTCTTCGATGGAAAGGTCCGCACTGCGCATGATCCTGAACGTACCGCAGCTCTGGATCTGGTATCGCTGGAAAAGGCCCGGCATCATATACCGGATCAGGTTTTCGAGGAGCATGATGCGCAGCGGTGAGCCGTCCCCTTCACCCCTTCCCAGTACGATGACCCTGGGCAGTACGGAAGGGACCTGCACCAGGGCAAGCTCGTCCTCGTGTTTTTTCGCATTCCTGACCAGCCTGGGCACATTTCCGTCTTCATCTGTCCTTGGCTTCAAAAGAGCGGCCATGTTCAGCGTCCTGTTCCTGACCAGCGGGAACGGGCGTGAAGAATCAACAGCCATCGGAGTCAGGACCGGGAATACTTCCTCGCGGTAATACCGTTCGGCAAACGCTTTCTCGTCGTCTGTAAGATCCGTATATTCTTCCACGAATTCAAGTTTTTCCTGCAGAAGCAGAGGCAGGAATGAACGGTTATAGGTCGAGTACTGAAGCTCAACGAACTCTCTTGCCTTCTTTCCGATCTTTTTCAGCTGCTCTTCGGCTGTCAATCCGGCTATATCTTTTTTCTGATATCCGGCATTGACCATATCGATGAGGGATGCGACCCTGACCATGAAGAACTCGTCCAGGTTGGAAGCCGTTATGCTCAGGAATTTCAGCCGTTCAAAAAGCGGGTTCTCATGATTCCTCGCTTCGGAAAGACAGCGGGTATTGAATTCGAGCCAGCTCAGCTCGCGGTTAATGTAGTACTCCGGACTGCGGAGGTCCGTTTTCTGCCTGTTATTCTTTACTGTATCAGCCATTGACTACCTCTTCCTCTGTCTGATGATCGGCCTGATGCCCATGATCTCTTCAAAGAAATCAGCTCTGCCTTCGAACAGCCCCTTTTCAAGGGTAACATTCTCTCCTGCTCCGACGGAGATCACAAGCTTCCCGTCCTTTAATGCCACCTGCGGATCTTTGAATTTCTGTTTATGGGACCGGTCCAGCCCGTTGGCGACTCTTATAATGGCAGTAAGCTTTGCCACCGTAAGATATGTTTCAAGATCAAAGCTTCCGCCGGCAGTGTGCGACGCATATTTGAATTCAGAGTGGTTGTACTTTACGACATTGGCCACCATTTCGCGTTCACGATGGGAAAGCCCGATGATCTCCGTTGCCATAATGATTCCGTAACTGCACTCTGCCAGGTTGACCATACTGATATATTTGCCGCAGTCATGGAGAATGGCGCTGATCTGCAGCAGAAGGCGTTCTCTTTTCCCCATGCCGTGGAACTTTTTCGTCGCGTCAAATATCTTCAGCGCGATATTGCCGATGGTCTCGCTCCTCACCCGGCTGCCCTTGTACCTTTTCCGTATATCCTGGGCGCAGGCAAGGATATCATCCTCAAAACTGTGGGGCTGTCTGACAAAGCCTTTCTTTTCTGCGTATTCATACACGATCCCGTCACAGAGCGAAACGCCGGGGACCCACATCATCTCCGCGTTCATCATTTTCAGTATGCACCTGACCATGATCGCGGCAATGTAAAGGTTCGGAATATCCCTTTCCGTTATCCCCAGCGTCATTGCGATCGCCTGGCGGTTATACTGGTGGATCATCTCAATGAACCGGAAATAACCGTCCGCCGTGATAAATCCCGGTCCGGCTTCAGGAGAGGCATATTCCTTTCCGACGACCACTCTGGAGATATAATCGTCGATAACGATGATATTCCGGATCTGCCGGTCCTTCAGGTACATTTTTTCAAAAACGGCCAGCTGTGAGCTCACCAGCTCAACGATCAGTCCTTCGACTTCGTAATTCGGAGCGTCGATCCGGCGGAGCTGTTCCTGGATCCTGAGCACGCCGAGTTTCAGGTTCTGTGTCGTTACCAGTTTTTCCTGGTCAAATAACGAGATCTGGATACTGCCTCCTCCTATATCCACTATCGCGGAGGGCTTTTTAATGATCTCCGTAAAGTTCCTGCTTTTTGTCGCAAGAGCCTTATAGTTCAGAAAACGCTGTTCGGAATTGCTCAGTACGTCGATATGGATACCGCTGTCCCTTTCCCATCTGGAAAGGATGATATGCGCATCATCCATTTCCCTGATGGCGCTGGTCCCGTAAGCCTTGTATGCCTCCACCCCGTAACTGTCCATGACTTTTTTGAATTCCCGTAAAGTATCCGTCATCATGGAAACGTGGAGCTGGGACAGTTTGCCGGTATTATAGGTGTCCGTACCCAGGTCGATCGTCCTGCGCAGGTCTTCCAGCTGTTTAATGGTTCCCTGGGAAGAGACTTCAAAGATCCCAAGTCCCAGTTCATAACTGCCCGCATCGATCGCGGCGAATAAGTGCTTGGACATTGTTTCATTCCTTTTCCTGATGTCTCAGGTTTCAGTGCGGCTAGATCTAATATATATTATGCCTGCCGGCAGAGCCGTCGGCAATATTCAGTAATTACCGAGCACTTTCATGCTTCTGGCATCGTCCCTGAGCCCTCTTAAAGCGTTCCGGACGGAAGCGTCGTTCAGGCTGCCCTCAAAATCAATAAAGAAGCAGTATTCAAAAGCTCTGTCTTCGATAGGACGGCTCTCTATCCTGGTCATATTCAGCCCGTTGTAGATAAAGTGTGAAAGTATTCCGTACAAAGAACCGCTGGTATGGGGGATCTCCAGCATTATGCTGATCTTGCCTGCGCCTTTGACGAAGATCTTCCTGCCGCTTACGATGATGAAGCGCGTGGCGTTGTTCTTTTCGTGATTGATCTCTTCCTGCAGGATATGGAGGCCGTACAGCTTTGCTGCCCTTGCCGAGGCGATCGCTGCCTGTGACAGATCATTGTCCGCGGCTACTTTGGCGGCGGCATAAGCATTATTCTTCATGCTGACCTGTCTCCAGCCGGGGTGCCCGCCAAGGAAGCGCTCGCACTGCATCAGTGACTGCGGATGTGAATATACGGTCCTTATCCCGTCGATATCCGCCCCTTCCTTTGCCATCAGGCACTGGCGCACATTGAGTATCTTTTCGCCGACGATATAATTCTCAAATCTTGAGAGCAGATCGTAGTTTTCCCTGATCGATCCTGCCGTTGAATTCTCCAGCGGGAGCACGGCATAATCGGCGAGGCCTTCCTCGATAGCCGCCATCGCGTCCTTAAAGGTATCCACATGGAACAGGCTGCCGCGGTCTTCGAAAAAGCTTGCGGACGCCTCCTCGGAGTACGACCCCTCCGCGCCCTGATAGCAGATCCTCATGCCGTCGAAAAACAGGCTCTCCACCTCTTCAAAAGAGGAGCCGGTGATCCTGTTGTCCGCCTCGAGGACCTGGTACTGCTTCTTCCTGCTGATCGCCATGATCTGGGAAAAGAGTTCCCGCAGGGCAAGTTCGTCAAATCTGCTGCCGGCATCCGCGGTCAGTGCTTTCAGCTTTTCTTTTTCTCTTTCCGGAACATACACCGGCAGATCGTTTGCTGCCTTAAACTGTGCTACTTCTGCCGAAACATCCAGTCTATCCTCCAGCAGTTTCCTGATCTTATCATCGATAACATCGATCTTCTTCCTGCACTCATCCAGCTGCATATTCATCCTCTTCCAGTTTTAAAGTTTAGCCTCCTGATCTGCCGTGATCAGGGGATCGATGATATCGTCCAGCGATCCGTTCATGATCTGGTCAATGTTGTACAGGGTCAGCTTTATCCTGTGGTCCGTGACTCTGCCCTGTGGGAAATTATAGGTCCTTATCTTCTCAGACCTGTCTCCCGTCCCTATCTGTGAACGCCTGAGCCGGTCTTCCTCGTCATGGCGCTTCTGCATTTCCAGATCGTACAGTTTGGACCGCAGCAGTGCGAACGCCTTGTTCTTGTTCTGCAGCTGGGATTTCTCCGTCTGGGAGTAAATAACGATTCCGGTCGGATAATGTGTCAGCCTTACGGCGGAGTCTGTTGTATTGACGCACTGCCCTCCGTTTCCGGAGGCCCGCATCACGTCGATACGGATATCCTTGTCCGGTATCTCTATGGTAATATCGTCATCTACTTCCGGCATTACCGCGACGGTGATGGTCGAAGTATGTATCCTGCCGCCTGATTCCGTTTCCGGTACCCGCTGTACCCTGTGAACACCGGATTCGTATTTCAGCCTTGACCAGGCGCCCTTCCCGCTGATGATGAAACTGACGGACTTCATTCCGCCGATACCGATCTCCTCGTAATCGACGATATCAGTCTTCCACCTGTGGGAATCGGCATACTTGACATACATTCTGTAGATCTCACCCGCAAACAGGGCGGCTTCATCACCGCCGGCGCCTGCCCTGATCTCGATAATAACGTTTTTGTCATCATTGGGATCCTTTGGCAGGAGCAGCCTTTTCAGGTCTTCAGCCAGTTTTTCCGAATTCTTTTTTTCATCGGAAAATTCCTGTCTGGCAAGCTCTTTGAGCTCGGCATCCTGTTCTGTATCTATCATTTCCATGAGATCATCCAGAGCAGACAGGGAATTCTTGTAGGATCCGTATGTCTCTACAAGGGGAAGGATATCGCTCTGCTCCTTCATCAGGGAGCGGAAACGCTTCTGGTCCGCCACTACGCCCGGATCTTCCAGTTCTCTTGAAATATCTTCATAACGGAGCAGGACATCATCGAGTTTTTCAAACATATTACATGACACCTTTTCTGGCACAGACTACACGCGGGTTGCCGCCATAGTCGGAAAACACCTTAATCTCAGTAAAGCCGCGGCCGGCAAGAAGCGCGGATACATCTTCCGTCTGGTCGAAACCGGTCTCCAGATAAATGTATCCTCCGGGCCGCATAAACCTGTCCGCCATTGCCGCTATCTTTCTGTAAAACAGAAGCCCGTCAGGACCTCCGTCCAGGGAAATGCGCGGTTCATGTATCCCGACTTCGGGCTCCAGGGATGCGATATCTCCCGAAGGGATATACGGCGGATTGGAAACGATCATGTCAAACTTCTGTTCCTTCTGTTCCCGGCCTTCTTCCGGCTGTTCCATGGCCCCGAACAGGTCGCCCTGAAGAAACGTACAGCGTTCCGACAGCCCGAGTTTTTCTGCGTTTGCAGAGGCGATCGCCAGCGCGTCCCCCGATATATCAGTCCCGACTCCGGTCGTGTCGCAGGAATAATGCAGAAGGCTCAGCAGTATGCAGCCGCTTCCCGTACAAAGATCAAGGATCCGCATACCTCCCGATAATGACTTCATGGCCTCTTCGACCAGAAGTTCGGTATCCTGGTTCGGTATGAGCACATCCTGCGAGACAAGAAAGGAAAGCCCCATGAATTCCCATGCGCCGAGGATATAAGCGACCGGCATCCTGCCTGCCCGAAGTTCCAGGTAATGCAGGTATTCTTCATACTCTTCGTCCGAAACGGGTCGTTCGGGGCGGCTGAACAGATCGCTGACAGCTGTCCCGCAGACCGCTTCCAGGAGGAGGCGCGCATCCAGGGCGGCTTCATTCAGCATCGAAAGAAAACCCACTCCTTCTTCATAAGTCTCCCTGTAAAGATGTTCCGGCATCAGAGCGCGAACTCTCTTTCCAGATACTCTTTCCAGTCAAATACGGCCTCAACGGAATCGATCGCTACTTCGATCATTTCATCATCCGGTTCCTTTGTGGTTATCTTCTGCATGAGAAAACCCGGGGCAGAAATGATCCTGACCAGTATAGAATCGCTTCTGCCTGCGATCCGGATCAGTTCGTAAGAGATCCCTGAGATCACCGGTATCAGCGCTATCCTTATCAGAACACGCAAAAGCGGATTCCTGACTGTGATAAAAAAGAACAGGATCACACTGATCAGCAGGACCAGCAGGATGAAACTGGTCCCGCACCTTCTGTGGAATCTTGAGCTTTCCCTGACATTGTCCGCGTTGAGTTCTTTTCCGCTCTCAATGCAGTTGATGCATTTGTGCTCTGCACCGTGATACATATACAGTCTCTTTATATCCTTCATCATCGAAATGGCGGAGACATAGATCAGGAAGATCAGTATCCGGAGACCGCCTTCGATCAGAGTCATCACGACCCTGCTGCGTATGAATCTGTCCAGGTATTGGGCTGTAAAGTAAGGCAGCAGCATGAACAGGAAGATCGCGAGCGCAAACGCGACCACGGTCACGACTGCGGTAAGCAGTTTATCGCCAAGGCCGCCATTTTTCCCTTTATTTTCCGATTCCTCCTCGTCATAGAAGGATGCTGAATAATTCAGGCTTTTCATGCCCAGACTGAGCGAATCGATAAACATGAAAATACCGCGGACGAAAGGGATCCTGATGAGTACCGATCCCTCCAGTATCCCGTGATGGACATCCTTTTTCACTTCGATCTGGCCGTCAGGCTTCCTGACTGCGACTGCGTAGTCGCTGCCGTTCTTCATCATGACGCCTTCAAGTACCGCCTGTCCGCCTATTCCCGAATAATGCTGCTTTTTGCCTGCCATATACAATCTCTCTTCCGTATCAAATAAAAAGAAAACAAGGCTGGCGCATCCTGCACCAACCTTGCTCATCATCGTCACTATTTAAAAACTAATTGTTTTCCAGGCCGTAACGCTTATTGAACTGTTCGATACGTCCCTTTGCTGAAGTCGCCTTCTGCTGGCCGGTGTAGAAAGAATGGCACTTGGAACATACTTCAACATGGATCTCTTTTCTCGTGGAACCAGTCACAAATGTGTTGCCACAGTTGCAGGTCACGGTTGCCTGATAGTATTCCGGATGAATAGCTTCTCTCACGTTAATTACCTCCTGGCTGTCATCCCCGCCTTGTCCGGAGGGAACTGTTCCCTGCGGTATCGGCATTTGCGCAGCGGATAAAGTATATCATGCGCGGGTTTATAAATGCAATACTCTCCTTAAAGAAAAATAAGTATAAATACAGACCGCGCTGATCCCCGCAAATGCAGCGGCCGCGGCCGGAAAAGCCATCCGTTCATAAAGGCCGCTCCGTGATAATATGATCATGGCAAGGTTGACCATGGCATGCATGAGGAATGCGCTTTTAAAGCCGTCAAGACCGAGATAACAGGCGCATAAAAAGAGGCTGAGGACACAAGCATATATCCCCTGTACCAGATCCTCATGATAGATGCCGAACAGCATGCTGCAGATGAGCGCGCAGGGAAGCGGGGCCTTCATCCTTAACAGGACCGGGAACAGATGGCAGCGGAATATCATTTCCTCGCAGGCAGGTATGATAATGCATGCGCAGGAAAGGAGCACCGTAAGTGACGCCGCTTTTGTACCGCTTCCGTGTACGGCCGAAGGAATTAAAAGCGCGGCTGTGATATTCATCGCGGCGGCGCCGGCGATGGCTGCAGTGTAAAGCAGCACTCCGGTGACGATATGACCTGCGGTATTATTCCTGTTAACACCATTGCTTTTGAATGCATCCGGAGAAGTCAGGAATACCGGTCCGAAAACAAATCTGAATATGATGACAAGTGCCAGCGTCACTGCCGCATTAAAAAGCATCGCGGGATCCGCTGTCAGAGCATTCCTGAACAGATACACGGACAGAGTCTGGCAAAGTGCCGCGGCAACAATAAATATCACTGTCGGTATCAATGCCTGCGGCAGCCTGCTGTAATCTGTCTTCATGAGAAGAACTCCGTCAGCTGCCCCGCACTGTCCGCCACAAAAACAGCGCCGGCCGTTATAAGCTCCTCACGGCTGCCGTATCCGTAGGATACGCCCACCGGGGTTATACCGTTATGGATGGCGCCTTCCATATCAAACATCCTGTCTCCGACCATCGCAGTCATATTTCTGAAAGACTCGGGATCATGAACGTCCCTGTCCTGCATGATACGTTCCATTACGCCTGCAATGATCTCGTCCTTGTCAGTCCTTTTCGGATCCCGGGAAGGCATGAGTTCAGCTGCTGCTCCGACTTTAAGCGAAAAGTATTCTGCTATTCCGAAATGCTCAGTCAGTCTGTCAATGAACCTCTGCGGTTTGCTGGAGGCAACAGCCAGGTAACAGCCTCTGCCGCTGAGCTCTTCCAGCATTTTTGCGACACCCGGATACAGTGCGTTCTCGAAAAGGCCTACCGAATCGTAGCGTTCGTGGAAAACATCGATGCAATGCCGGACTTCGTCTTCGGACAGTCCGTAAAAAGCATGGAAAGAATAAGAAAGCGGCGGTCCTACAAACCGTTCCAGCTTTTTTAAGTCAGGTTCATCTATACCCACAGACCGCAGCGCGTTCTGGACAGATCTGGTTATCCCCGGCGCGGATTCCGTAACGGTACCGTCAAAATCAAACAATATGTATTTGAACCTGCCTTTTTCGTGCATATGGAAGACCTCCGCTATGAATCGGTCAAACCGGACGAGCACCGGACATAAGGCTCATGGCGTCGATAAGGCGCAGATGAAATGTACCGGTCCCGCCGCTTTCACTGATCGTCCTTCGTTCTGCCTCTTCTCCGCACAGAGCCATCCATGTACAGCAGGCGTATGCGCTTTCCGGGGAGTTTTCGGCGGCAAGGAAGGCACCCAGCAGGGCACTGAGCATGCAGCCGGATCCCGTGATCCGGCGCATCATGGCAGATCCTCGTTCGACCTTGCGGATCAAGCCCTCGCCCGCGATAATATCCGTTTCCCCGGAAGCGATCACAACAGCGCCTGTGCGTTCCGAGAGGATAGCAGCCGCTTCCGCCAGACCTGGCCTGTCTTCGTCATATTTATCATCCACGCCCTGTCCGGTATTCAGATCACCGGCAAGTGCCAGTATTTCGGCGCCGTTTCCGCGGATACAGGATGGAGTGACACTGCCGATAAGATCAAGGCACTGTTTCCTTCGCCATGCGGAACCGGCGCAGCCGACAGGATCGATGACGACAGGCTTATCCAGCTGACGGGCTTTTGTACCCGCGATCAGCATGGCTTCCAGAGATTCAGTCGCGCCCATATTCAGCACCAGGGCATCGGCATATGCGGCAAACTCTCCTGCCTCCATCGGATGATGAGCCATCGTCGGGGATGCCCCAGCGGCCAGCAGCGCATTTGCGCAGTCGTTGACTGTGACTATATTGGTTATACAGTGTACGACCGGACGCTTATCCGCTACAGTATCGAGGTATTTCTGCACTGTGTCATTGGGACAGTAAGACGGGTGAACGATCCTGCGGGCTTTATTCAAAAGTTTCCTGCATTCCTGTTTTATATCATCCGCTGCGAATATACCGCTGACGATCGCAAAGCCGCTTACACCGCTCCCCTTAAGCCGTTCTATATTACCGGCATTGATCCCGCCGATCGCGCATACCGGGATATCAGCGCCGGCGCAGACGGCTTTCAGCACCGCCGCGTCCATCGGCTTTGCATCCTTCTTTGTATCCGTCCCGAAAACTGCCCCGCTGCCAAGATAATCGGCGCCTTTTTCCTGCGCCGCTTTAGCCTGTGCGGGGGTTTTTGCCGTCACACCAATGATCTTATCCGGGCCGAGGAGCCTGCGGGCTGTATACGGATCCATATCATCCTGCCCGAGATGCACACCGTCGGCATCCAGTTTCAGTGCGAGTTCAACGTTATCGTTGACAAGGAAAGGGATATTATGAGCCCTGCAGACTTTCCGGACAGCCAGGGCTTCGGATTCCAGTTCGGATCCTTTGAGTTCCTTCTCCCTGAACTGGACCATGGTCACCCCGCCCTCTATCGCTTCCGCGACACTCTCGGCCAGTGTCTTCCCCTTAAGCCAGCTGCGGTCTGTTACGGCGTACAGCAGCAGTTGTTTCCTGCAGTCAGTCATTTTTCTTACATTCCTTTTATTAAGTATACTGCCCTGATCTCAGTTTTCCACAAGACTCTTCAGATGGGCAAGCACTTCTGTCTTTTTCATGACGGTCAGAATGATAAACGCTATGATCGTCCCTCCCGCCGTGCTGACAAGGAAAGGTACGACAAATGTAAACAGTGCGGCGCTTGTGTTGTTCAGAAGCAGCGCTGCCACGGGATAAGCCAGCATCCCGCCAATGATGCCTGTTCCCGCGATCTCACCGATACAGCCGGCTGCCAGGGATCTTGTCTTCTGATAAAGAAGTCCCGAGAGAAGTGCTCCGCACATGCTGCCCGGAAAGGCCAAAAGTGTTCCGAGCCCGGTGAGGTTCCTGATCAGGCTGGCGGTAAATGCTGCCGCCAGTCCCCACCAGGGACCGACAAATACCGCGCACAATACGTTGACAAGATGCTGGACAGGGGCACATTTGGAGCCGAAGACCGGGAAAGAGAAAGTTGAACCTATGACCGCTATCGCAGCCAGTATCGCCGTTAAAACCATTTTTTTGATCTGTTTCTGATCCATCAGTAAATTCCTTTCTTTCAATATGCTGCAGAAACAGATCTGAAATGGTCTGTTCCTGCGTTATGAAGTTTCTGTTCTGCCTCCCCTGATCCTGTTCACGACAAGACACAGAGCGATCGTAAACACCATGTCCGGCAGAGTATTCCCGCAGGGGATATCCAGTCTCATCAGGAACCTGTATACAGCAAAGCCTGTGAGCCATATCAGCAGATTGCCGGCGGAAATGCTTTTCGTGCTGTTCCTTTTTCCCAGCAGGTAATAGTCGACGATCTGAACGGCGATCATCGGCGCAAAGACCGAACCTATAAAATACAGGAATCCGGTGATGTTATCCATCGGATAAATGACAGCTCCTGCCGTACCTATGGCCGCAACAGCAACAGCAGCCCACTTTTCATTGACTCTGGCGGATAAGGATACAGCTGACACACCGGCGGAATAAGCGTCCAGGAAAGTGGTCGTGACCGTGGAAAAAACGATGATCAGAAGGCCTGCCGCTCCCATACCTGCCCTGACCATAATGAGTGAAATATCATCCGTTCCGGTCAGGATGGCGGCTCCCATTCCCAGCGTATACATGAAAATGCTGACTGCGTTGTACACGATAACGCTGACCAGTGTTGCGGCGAACGGCTTTTCGGCTTCCCTGGTATAGTCACTGATCAGGGGCAGCCATGAAAGCGGCATAGCCGCGCCCAGTTCGACTGCGGCACCGAAAGAGATCGCCTCGCCGGCTGCCTGCGCGGTCCCCCTTTCCTTAAAAAAGATCACATAGAAAAGGATCAGTGAAAGAATCATGAGCGCGCTCATGGCAACTGTATTGACCTTTCCGAGTCCCTTCAGCCCGATCAGGATCCATACGATGATCAGGATACCGATCACGAGAGCCCATATCCAGTGGCCGGCCGAAAAGATCTCGTTCGCAGCGAGAGAACCGTCATAGATCATGATGGCAGTCCAGCCGATAAGCTGGAGGATGTTGAGCAGAGTAAAAAGGATACTCCCCTTTTCGCCGAAGCTCATCTTGACCGTCTCCATTGCGCTCTTTTCTTCCCTGCCGCCGATCAATCCGGCTGCAAACATGAGTGCGCCGCCGATCAGATGGCCAAGCAGGATTGCAGCAATGCCTTTTGCGAACCCAAGTCCGGCATAATAGGTACCGGTCAGTATCTCGGCAATGGAAACACCTGCGCCAAACCAGATCAGTGCATTTGACGCCGTGGATGTTTTTGCTTTCATATAGTCCTCCTTCAGCAGAAATCACCTTCTATGGCAAATGCATGGTTTAAGGGACCGCTCCCCTTTCCGAGATCCAGTCCCGCTGCCAGCGCTCCGGAAATGTAGTTCTTTGCCGCCCGGATAGCCGTCGCCATATCACGACCTTTGGCCAGATTGGACGCGATCGCGCTCGATAATGTGCAGCCTGTCCCGTGCGTATTGGGATTGTTGATCCTTTTTCCGGAAAACCAGACCGCTTTGCCTTTGTCATACAGAAGGTCATTCGCATCATTCAGACTGTGTCCGCCTTTTAAAAGTACGGCTGTACCGTAGTTTTCACTGATGATCCTGGCGGCTTCGACCATACTGTCCGTATCTTTAACTGGGATCCCTGAAAGGACTTCCGCTTCCGGTATGTTCGGAGTAACAACGTCTGCAAGAGGCAGTAATTCAGTTTTCAAAGTGCCGATGGCCTCCGCGCTGATAAGCTTTGCGCCGCTGGTAGCCACCATTACCGGATCCACAACGATATTTCCCGCTTTATACTGCTTCAGCTTATCTGCTGTCGTGCGGATAAGCTCCGGGGAAGAGACCATCCCGGTCTTCACCGCGTCCGGGAAAATATCCGTAAATATCCGGTCCAGCTGTTCTGCCAGAAATTCCGGCGTTACTTCCATGATTGCTGTTACGCCGGTCGTATTCTGGGCGGTAAGCGCTGTGACCGCGCTCATGGCATAAACGCCGTTAGCGGTCATAGTTTTGATATCTGCCTGAATACCGGCGCCTCCGCTGGAATCACTTCCGGCGATTGTTAATGCTGTGTACATTTTTATCCTTTCTCCCGATGACCGGGACCGCATTAATTTTATAGAGCGACGGAAGGTGGTGCCCCCGGTCAGCCGCTGTACGACTGTGACAGTGCCTTTCTTTGCCAATGCCGCAAGAAAGAAAAAAGCGGAACACCGCAGGGCATTCCGCAAGTCATGACGATCCAGTATTTCCCTACGTTGGCATTATCCAAATCAGGTTTCGGGTCGAAGCATAAGGCTTCCTCTCAGCCGGCTTAACCAGCTCCCCGTTTTAAGGTAAATTATAAGCACATTCCCGATAATTGCAACTGTTTTCCTTAAGTGCGGTCCTTCCGGATCCGCATCAGCAGAAGCCTTCCTTCTAAAACGCTGATGCAGGCTTTTTGGCCTGGGAGGACTTCATTGCTGGTCGCATACTGTTCCTCATAACCAATACTGCCGTTTTCAAGCGGGTATTTCGCGCCTGTTATCGTAACGCCTTCTGCCTTTCCGGTCATATTCAGGAGGGAAAAATAGCAGCAGGAATCATCAATATACACCGGCTCTTTAGAAACGACTTCCATCTCGGAATAATCATCAGCCAGTATGGCTTTGATATGGCGGGAATCTAAGAGGAACAGCAGGTAAAGATTGACAAGGGTATGATCCTGCCTGTTGCCTGCGGCACCGACCAGCAGAAGTTCGCGGCAGCCCCGTTGTATTGCCTGCTTAACAGCAAAAGACGTATCAGTGTCGTCTTTTCCCGCGGCAGGATGATCGTTTCGCATTCAAGGTGCGGAACATCATGGGAATCGAAATCACCGACCACAAGATCAGGCTTTCTCCCCAGTCCTTCCATATGCCGGAGTCCGCTGTCACAGTATATAAAGAGGTCATCCTCTTTCAGCAGGCTTTTTATGTATGAATAATCCCCGATATCGGCGCCGCCGACGACTACATATCTGTTTACGATATCCATGTTGTTTTCCTTAAAAACCATGCCGCCTCACAGGCGGATTACTCTGGACAGACTGAATGAATAGATCAGTTTTTCGGTAACTTTCCTGTGGAATATTTTTTCCAGCGCCCGGGCATAATAATCCAGCTGTACACGATATCTGTCGGCAAGGTCTTTTTCCGTGACCGCGCGGTCCGTCTTATAATCCAGAAGTATAATATCATCACCCTCAAGGAAAAACGCGTCAATGATCCCCTGGACCAGTACCGTTTCCGAATCGGGCAGCGATATATCCAGCTCCCTGGCGGGAACCTGCATGACAAATGGCTGTTCTCTGAAAAGACAGTTGTTCCTAAATGCCCTGCCCATCCTTCTGAAAAGATCTGTGGAAAAGAACGGAAGTATCCTTTCCGGACTAAGCATCGAATACTCAGTCCCGGACAGCTTTCCTTCGTCTTTAAGCGATCCGATCCATTCGGACAGTCCGTTTTCCGTTAATATGCTGTCCGTTCCGAGCACTGTCTGGTCCATCAGTTCCATGAGCCTGTGCACACTTGTACCATACTCGGCCCCGTGGCTGCCATTCTGTTCTCCGTGCAGGCTGCTGATGCCGGCAGCGTCAGACCCGTCCGCTCCTTCAAAACCTTCTTCATCCAGTCTGTACATCGCGGATTTTTTCAGTTCCGAGACCGTGGTCTTCGTATAGAGCCCGGCGAGGGCACTGTATGCGTAACGGAAGGACAGCCTCTCTTCCAGGTCGGCGGCCAGTTCCGGATCGGGGAGCGCAGACGCTCCGCCCATCAGATACTTTTGCGCTGCTGTGTCCAGGTTCCTGCGTTTTTCAAATATGACGGCAGCTGCTTTTTCTTCTTCTTCAGACTGGGCCGGCCCTCCGGCAATACTGAACCTGACGGGCATTTGACCGTCTTTGCTGCAGCTTTTGGCCGCGCACAGGATCAGTTCGGCAAAAGAACCCGCACCGGTCAGGGCAGATACAGACAGCTGAGACGGCAGGACATCCTCTTTCCGGGCATCTTCCGCTATACTGCCGGTTATTTCATCGATCCGCATAACGGCATTTTCTATCGATCCGGTAAGTATCAGCTTTTCTCTTGCCCTGGTCATGGCTACATAGAGGATCCTTAATTCTTCGCCAAGGGTATCGCGCTTGATCTTGTCCGCGATGAACTGTTTTCTGCGGCTTGTGTATCTGATTCTTCTGCCGGGATCCACTGCGTCGCATCCCGCGCCCAGATCCGGATCTGTTATGATCCTGGCAGAAGCATCCCTCATATTCATTTTTTTGCCGAGTCCGGCCACAAAACAGACCGGGAATTCCAGGCCTTTGCTTTTGTGGACACTCATCAGCTTCACACTGTCCGAAGAATCATCAATACTGCCCGCTTCCCCGAAATCGATCTGGTATGACATCATTTCGTCGATATATCGAAGGAACCTGAAGAGTCCTGAATACTGGGTGGTCTCGAATTCAGCGGCTCTCTGGACCAGCATCCGGAGGTTCCCGGTCCTGACTGCGCCTTGGGGCAGGGCTGAACAATAGGCAAGATATCCCGTATCATCGATCAGAGCGGAAAGCAGTGCCTGCATATCCATATAGACCGCTTTTTTCCTGTATTCAGCGATAAATTCCAGAAAGAGAGCGCATTTTGACTTCAGTGCTGCCGGCACCGTACAGGCAGTGCCGCCGTCACCGGCTATCGTCTCCAGAGCGTTGAAAAGAAAGATATCCTGCCCGGCCTTTTCGGTGTATATCCTGATCCAGGCGGCTTCTTCCTCCGTAAATCCGCCGAAATAGCTTCTCATCGAGCCGTAGAACGGAATATCCTGCAGAGGATTGTCAATGATCCTGAGGACCTGGAGGACATCTCTGATCTCACCGGCGCCGAAGTAACCTGCCGCGGTCCTGACAGTAACGGGAATGCGCAGTGCTTCGAAAACTGTTTTGAATGTATCGTTCCAGCCGGAATCGGACCTAAGCAGAACGGCAATATCTCCGTACCGTGCCGGCCTTTGACCTCCGTGCCCGTCACTTACGGGAAGCGTTCCCACTATCTCCCGGATCCTTTCCGCGACCATAAAAGCTTCTCTCTCCACCGGGGTCAGGTCATCTTCTCCGGTGCCGTCTTCTTTACCGGCATTCTGGTCATTCTTGTCGATCAGGATCATTTCGGTATCATACATGTCTGCATCCGGTCCGGAGCCATACTCCGCGCCGGGCACCAGATACTGTGAAAGATCGTAGCTGACCCCGCCGATCTCGCTTCTCATCAGTTTCCTGAATATGGAGTTGACGGTACCGATCACCTCCGGCCTGCTCCTGAAGTTCCGATCCAGATCGATCCGGATAGAATCAACGCCGTCGTCACCGTATGAAACGGCCTTTTCCATGAAGATATTGGGCCTTGCCTGTCTGAACCTGTAGATGCTCTGCTTTACGTCACCGACCATGAACCTGTTAAAGCGCCCATCATCATTGCCGGATATCGTACTCAGGATCAGCTCCTGGATATCGTTGCTGTCCTGATATTCGTCGATCATGACCTCATCATACAGACTGCGGTACAGCCTGGCCGTATCCGTCGGCTCACCGTCTTTCAGGAGGATCCTGAGGGCAAGATGCTCAAGGTCGGAAAAATCCAGGACATTTGCTTCCTGTTTTTTCTTCCTGTACGCATCCATAAGCAGCATAGCCTGGTCCATAACGGCATGGAGCGCGCCGGCACACAGTCTGTTCTTCCGGTCTTCATCCGGGTGGTCGCTAAGATATTCCGTATAAAACTTTTTCAGCCCGTTATGCAGATCCGTTCTTCTGTCTTTTACCGTATCTTTGAGGACCGGGTCGATATCCGGATACTTTTTCGCCCCCGCCTGCCTGAGTGTCACGTAAGCGCCCAGTACCTGCTGATACGAACCGGTCAGTTCACGGATATCAGCCGGTTCCTTCACACCGAGGATGGCATCCTGTTCTTTACGTAAGTTTTCCTCATAAGGATGAGGTCCTCCAGGCGCCTGGCACATACCGATCAACTCCGGATACCGTTCACCGGTCTCATTAAGGAGAAGGATCCCCGTCTTCAAGATGAGACTGTCCAGGCTGTTGTTTTCACTGTCGGGATCGTAATCCTTTTTCCTCTCTTCAAGAAATGCTTCCGGATCGGGGTGTGAGACCGCTTCCTCATACAGGTCAGTCAGGATCTTCTCCATCTCTGTGTCAGTCAGGCCCTGGCAGAAATATTCGGTACAGTACAGAAAATCAGGATCCGATGCTGCGTAGCGGGACTCGATAAATTCCGCAAGTACATCCTCAAAGACCAGCTTTGACTCGATCTGTGTCATCAGCCTGAATCCGGGATCAAGGCCGATCTCTCCGAAATGATTTCTGAGAAGATAACTGCAGAAACTGTCGATCGTGGTGATCTTCGCGTTATGCAGCAGCATCTCCTGCCGCTGGATAAGCATAAGCAGACGGTGCCTTTCCTCCTCAGGGCAGGCATTATCGGTTTCGATCTGTCTTGACCGCTCGATCAGGGCAGCGCTTATCCTTTCACGCATCTGCGCCGCGGCAGCCCTTGTGAACGTAACGACGAGCAGGCGGTCGATATCCACCGGATCCGAAGCGTCAAGAATGATGGACAGTATCCTTTCAACGAGTACTGCCGTCTTGCCGCTGCCTGCAGCCGCGGAGACAAGTATATTCTTTTTTCTGGTATCAATGACCTTCTGCTGCTGGCTGGTAAAAATCAATCCGTACTCTCTCCGATCTTCCTTCTCCTGTACCCGGGAAGCCTGGGATCAAATCCGCAAACGTCCCTGTACGGGCAGTAAGTACATGCATTCTTTTTATCGTCATATATGACTGGCAATGCCTTTTTGTCGCCGTTCAGGATAGCTGATGATCTTGAACGGACAGTATCTGTCACAGAATCCATTAAGCTCTCGAACTCTTCAGGGGCAAACACGCTTGAATAGGCGGAAAAAGACCCGTCTTTTTTGATGGAGACAGGGATCACATCGGAACCGCCGCTGTTCTTATAATCTTCGTCCAGGAGCTCAAGTACCTTTACATCGCTGTTTACAAGGCCTTTCGGCTTTAATGACCTGTGAATATCCGCATTGGCTTTATCCCCGTCAAGGAGCGGGTCCATGAACCGGTAATACAGAAGTGCGGCAGGAATCTTCTCACCCTCTCCTGCGCCGGCTTTGAGTACAGCGAGCATGTATATCATCAGCTGCAGTTCCAGACCGTCCCTGATCTGACGGATATCCAGGTCATGATCTCCGGATTTATAATCCAGTATTTTTATATATGTCTTTCCGCTTTCCGTACAGATATCGAACCTGTCCACTCTTCCGGTAAGCTGTACGCTTCTGCCGCTGCCAAGATCAAACGAAAGATCTGCCTGGCTGCCGGACCTCTCCCCGAAAACGATCTCTGAGCCGGCAGGCGTAAAACGGCCTTTTTTCAGCTGGTACTGGAGAGTTTCCGCTGTCCTGTCCAGAATGCGCAGATAACGGTCCGTCTGTTTTGCCGTCCGCTGTGTCCCGTACAGGATCAGATCCCTGTATTCGGCCACTGTCTCTGAAAAAGCTTTTCTGATAAGGCCAAGCCGGTCTCTCTCCCCGATATCATTCCATGAGAAACCGTCTTCCTTCAGAAGGCGGCTGAACCTGTCGATCGTTTCATGCAGGATCGTACCGGTATCCCTGCTTTCGTATTCGAAAACATTCCGTTCCGTGAGCTTAAGACCGTACTTAAGGAACTGTCGTAAAGGACACTGTGCCATAGTCTCCAGACGCGTGACACTGCCGGTGATATGGTCTTTGTACAGCGCTTTGGCACATGCTTCGGTAAGCCGTTCAGGGACATAATGCATGAACGCCGCATCCAGTATCCTGCCGGCTTTTTTCCCGGTCTCCGGATGTGACTGCATTATCCCGTGCAGCGTCATAAGTTCATCCGCATCCCTTTCCGGATCCGTCAGAGCGTCAGTATATCTGCGCAGAGCATCCGCATATATATACACAGAATCATGTACATCCGTCAGGCGCTCCCGGACAGTGTCCCCGTCTCCGGACACCTTGATCTTCGGGAAAAGATCCGTCAGCTGCCTGATAAGGACCGATGGGGAAAGCGGACTGCCGTCGGCGGATGACAGTGCGTAACTGAGCCATAAACGTTCAGAAGGACGGGTCAGGTTCATATACAGATACAGCCTCTGCAGAAAGAGCTGTTCCCTGGGATCGGGCGACAGTTCCATGCCCTGTATCTTCATGAATGCCCTGTCGTGCTCCGAAAAGATACCGTGCAGCGATCCGCCCGCGGGAATGAGCCCGTCGTTGCAGCCGATCAGGCACAGTACTTTTACTTCCGGCAGCCTTGTCCTGACAAGATCGCCGACAATGATGCTGTCCGCGTTCTGGGGAAGAGTTCCCAGTTTTATCTCTTCAAGACCGGCTTCCAAAAGATCCCTGAAATCACGGACGCTTATCTTCTCATCATCCAGGATCGAACCGATCTGGTCCAGAAGCTTTATTACGGCATCATAGACCTGGAGATATGTCCTCTCTCTTACCCTGTCATTTGCCAGGGCAAATTCACCGGCCATTGCCGCCAGTCTGTTCCCGGCATCGATCTTCTCCATATATTCCTGGACAGATCCGCATTTTTCACGGGCGCTGCCGCCCATATCCATAAGCGGTGAAAGTTCGTCCAGGAGCTTTGACCTCAGGGGATCACAGACATCATCAAAGGGCATTTTCCATTTCACGGCCGAAAATACTCCGTGGGAAAGACAATAATTGTCCAGCAGATCCGTTTCGCCGTTTTCAAGCAGTGAAAAACCGGAACGCAGATAATGGAAAACGGCGGGATAAGAAAAACCGCCCGTGCAGATATCCAGGGCACCGAGTACCGTCTGGCTCAGGGGATGTCTGGCCATGGATTCAGACCGGTCCTGGTAAAAAGGAAGCCCGGTCCTCTTTCCGTATCTTTCCAGCAAAGGCCCGTAGGTTTCCGGATCCGGCGTGATGACCGCGAAGTCGTGAAACGCATACCCGTCTTTCATGACTGCTGTCATGATGTGCCTGCAGAGCATTTCCACTTCATCTGACACTGTTCCGGCTTCGCTGATCCGGATACTGTCCCCGACAGGATCATCATATACATTCACGCCTGTTCTGAAGATATGCTTTTCAAGATATGAAAGTCCGGGAGCTGTGCCAAACCTGGGAAGTCTCCTGTCTTGAAGGATGCAGTCTTCCCCGTGGCCGCAGCCCGTATCCCGGGCGATCTGCCGGATATCATCACACATTTTTCTGGACAGATAAAAAAGCCTCTGTCCGGCAGAGGGATCTGAACAGGGATCCCATGGGGCCGGGCCGCCGTCATCCGAATAAAGGACGGAAAATACAAGCTCTTTAGCAACGGGCATAAGGGCCTGCAGGACTTTTTTCTGAAGGGGAGTAAAACCGGTAAAACCGTCAAAGTAGATAACACTGTGCCGGATCAGCGAAGAGAACGGGACTGCTTCGGCAAGGAGTGTCATCCGGTCTTCTCCGGTCATGAACCGGTCCTGTTTAAACAGCGTAAACTCTTTATAGAGAAGGGAAATATCCTTAAGACGGGCAGAAAGCGCTCCATATCCGTTTTTATGCGCTTCTTCCGCGATACGGTCCAGTTCTTCAGGGCTTATATCATACTGCATAAGCTCGGAAATGGTAGATTTGACCTCACCGGCCATACCCTGCCGGTGCATGGCTCTGCCGAGGAAAAGCAGTTCATTTTCCTTAACAGAGGCAAGCCTTCTCAGGATGAGGCTTTTCCCCGTATCATCCAGAGCGACTTTTTCATCGGCAGAGATCTCTTCAAATACACGGTGCGCGAGCCTTGCAAAACTCAGGACGTCCACATTCATGATCACACCGTCAGGATCCGCAGCCGTCAGGTCTTTCTGTGTGATCAGAGTGAACTGCTCCGGCACGATCACAATGAACTGGTCCGGAGAATCAGTCTCTTTATTGCAAAAATGATCCAGCGCCGTTTTAGAGCGCCGGATCACTTCTTTATGTATCGCTGTGCTTTTTCCGGCACCTGACGCGCCGAAGAAGAACCTGTATGACATTTTGATTTGTGTTCCCGTCAGATCAGAAGCTGATATCCGCGACCGAATCAAAAACCAGATCCGGCTGGTGGGCCGACGATGCAAGATCCTCCATCGATGATTCACCGGACAGTACAAGTATACTGGTAAATCCGGCCAGATTGCCGGCCGCAATATCAGTATAAAGCCTGTCCCCGATCATTGCCACTTCCGGTGCTTCAAGATGGCTGCCAAGAAGCTGTTCCCCTCTTCCCAGAAGATAATCCGTCATGGTCCTGTACGGCTTTCCGATGATCATGTCCGGTCT
Source organism: Lachnospiraceae bacterium (assembly GCA_017474455.1). Lineage (GTDB taxonomy): Bacteria > Bacillota > Clostridia > Lachnospirales > Lachnospiraceae > CAG-791. Next base: position 27,654 of record JAFVHP010000034.1, on the reverse strand, counting down.
CCTGCCGGCGGACGCTTCGATCAGGGCCATAAACGAGCCCGCGTCAGGGATCATACCGTTCTCCGTAGGACAGTTGATATCCGGATGCGTCGCTATATAAGGCAGCCCGGCCCGTACAAAACTGCACACAAGACAGAGCTTTTCATAAGTAAGGCTGGTGTCAAACCCCACCACGACCAGATCCGGGTCCGAATCGGACAGTTCGATCCCTTCGGACAGAAACTCCCTGCAGAGTGCCTCATTGCCCAGAAGGTAAACCTTTTTTGAAGGGAAATGCCGTTTCAGATACCATATGGCTGCATCGGATGAGGAAATGATACTGGACCTGTCGATCTTCAGCCCCATGCGGTCCAGTTTTGCCACATAATCCATAGGACTTCTGGAAGAATTGTTCGTCAGGAAAACATATTCTTTTCCTGCGCTGCGGATCCTCTGAAGAAAATCCATGGCGCCGTCTATCCAGGTCTCCCCCAGATAGACGGTGCCATCCATATCCAGTGCGAACAGCCTTATGCTGTCAAATATTCCGGATCCTGATGAGATCACTTTTTCTCTCTTAATCCTTTGCCCTGGGATATCTCAAGGTCTACCCCGGTCACATTGGGTGCGTCATTGACAAACTCATAGTCTTTGCCGGGAAGTATGGCATTCAGGAAGATACCGACCAGGGAACCTGTCGCAAGACCGGAGAAGCTGATGGTAGCCTTGCCTGCAGGGATAACGATCGCGCCTGCCGCAGAGAAGTTGATACCGATGGACAGGACAAGGATCAGGGCTGCGATCAGAACATTGCGGCTTACCGAGAAATCGACCTTGGTCTCAACGATGTTGCGGACACCGACTGCAGAGATCATACCGTAAAGGATAAGGGAAATACCGCCGATGGTAGCAGCAGGCATGACCTCGATGATCGCCGCGAATTTCGGGCAGTAGGAAAGCACGATCGCGATGCAGGCAGCAATGCGGATAACGAAGGGATCATAAACTTTGGTCAGAGTCAGAACGCCGGTATTTTCGCCGTAGGTCGTGTTGGCGGGAGCGCCGAACAGAGAAGCCAGAGTGGTTGCAAGACCATCACCGATCAGGGTCCTGTGCAGGCCGGGGTCCTTGATGAAGTTGCTGCCAACGGTCGAAGAAATAGCGGAAATGTCACCGATATGTTCCATCATGGTCGCGAAAGCGATGGGAACGATCGTGATGATCGCGGAAACAAGCAGTCCGCTGTTCAGGCTGCCGCCGGTGAAGATCGAGAAAACGGTACGCTGATAGGAAAGCGGAAGTCCGATCCACGGAGCTGCAGCAACCGCAGAGAAATCAATGATGCCCATGATGGCTGCTACGATATAGGAAGCTATAACACCGAGCAGGATGGGAACGATCTTGATCATTCCTCTGCCCCAGATATTGCATACGATAACGACTACGATAGCTACCAGGGCAACTAACCAGTTGGTCTCGCAGTTGCCGATAGCGGATGCGGAAAGGTTGATACCGATGGCAATGATGATCGGGCCTGTAACGACAGGCGGGAAGAAGCGCATGACCTTATTCGCGCCGTATGCCCTGAAGAGGCCTGCCAGTATCAGATAAATAAGACCTGCACAGGCAACACCGAAGCATGCGTAAGGCAGATTCGGGTTGGGCTGCCCGTCGATCAGGGGTGCGATCGCCGCATAACCGCCGAGGAACGCGAAAGACGAACCAAGGAATGCGGGAACCTTTCTCTTGGAAACCAGATGAAACAGAAGCGTTCCGAGACCGGCCCACAGAAGAGTCGTTGAAACGGAAAGTCCTGTCAGCAGGGGGACCAGTACAGTTGCGCCGAACATGGCGAATACATGCTGGACACCCAGAACCGCAACCTTCCCCATACCCAGTTCTCTGGCGTTGAAGATAGGCTGTTCGCCTACTTTGCTTTTAGAGTTGTTCATATCTCCTCCTTAATAAGAAACCACTGTGATTCTTTATATCATAGAACAGGCACGATCACTCTCAAGATCGTGCCTGTATGATATCCAATCTGATCATTGATCAGTCCTGATCATCGAAGAACTCTTCTACCTCCGAAGCCGAATCAGGTTCATCAAGAAAATCATCCTGTATCTCTTCTGCTGCCTCCTGAACTTCTTCTTTCAGTACGTCCGCCGTGTCTTCTGCTTTTTCCGCAAGATCTTCGACCAGGATCTCTGCTTCAGAAACAATGTCTTCTGCTTCGTCAGCGGCTTTTTCAGCTGTTTCGCTGAATACCTCTTTCATCTTTGCCGCCGAATCGGTAAGGACATCCTTGACTCTTCCGGCAGCCTCTCCGACAACATTGAAGACTTCTTCCCCCTTGGGACCTACCTTTTCTTTCACCGTAGTATAAGCACTTTCAGCACCTGATTTTATTGTGGCGTATGTACGGTCCACAGCATCTGAAAAATCATTTTCAGACGGGGTCTCCGATGACTGTTTGGCGGATTTGTCGAGAACGTAAAGAACACCTGCGGCGGTAAGGCCTGCCACGGTGCATCCCATCAGAAATTTACCAAAACTTCCCATAAGTATCCTCCTCTAATGAATTCTGGATCAGGGCTATATAGATATTACACCGATGTATGTAAAAAATAAAGGAGAATATTGCTGTGAAACTTGTCTTCCTGATATAATATTGACTACAGCAGTCGATGACGTGTTTCAGTATCGGAGGGGCAGATGAACGACAGGTTTTTTGAACTGAAAAAGGAGAAACAGGACCGTATGATCAACGCGGCCTGCCGTATCCTCGCCGTAAACGGCTATGCCAACTCCAGCACGGATAATATCGTAAAAGCCGCTTCGATCAGCAAAGGACTGCTGTTCCATTATTTCGGAAGCAAACAGGGCATGTTTTCCTTCATGTATGATTTCTGCGAACGGTACGCGCAGTTGGAGCTGCGTTCTTCCATCCGTGAACCCTCCAGGGATTATTTTGGCCTGCAGGAGCAGCTGATCGGTGCCGAAGTCACCATCATGCGGCAGTATCCCTATCTTCTTTTGTTCCTGGAGACCGCTTCACTTGAGACAGATCCGGAACTGATAAAGCTGATGGAAGCCACTGAAGTCAACTATCTGGATGTCTGCCGTGAAATGGCCGATAAAACAGAAACACCCGACGGTTACAGCCCGTCCGAAACGCTGCGCCTCGGCGAACTGCTCCATCGGGTATCCATGCATTATATCCGGTGCAGCCTGATGCAGGATCAATTCGATCCCGACCGGTATGAAGAATATATGCTCTCCTGCCTTGAGCTCCTTAAACGGAACCCTGTACAGGCAGTTTGAATGAGCTCTTCAGTGTAACTATCCTGTTGAATACAGGCGCATTTTCTACTGAATCCTTATAATCGGCACAGAAGAAACCGTTCCTGACGAACTGGAACCGGTCAAAGGCCTTTGCTTTCATGAGCGCAGGCTCTACGAACGCTGTCCTGACTGTGAGGGAATCCGGATTCAGGTTGAGCGAACCGTCCTCGTTGTAAACGCCTTTTTCCTCATCGATAATATTTTCGTAAAGCCTTACACATGCCTGACCGGCACTTGCGGCATCCACCCAGTGGATCGTTCCTTTTACCTTTCTTCCGGGATCCGGGCCGCCGCTCTTTGTAAGAGGATCGTAAGTACAGTGAATAACGGCGATATTACCGTTCTCATCCTTTTCAAATCCGGTGCATCTGACAAAATACGCGTACATCAGCCTGACTTCATTGCCGGGGAACAGCCTGTAGTATTTCTTCGGCGGATCCTCCATGAAATCTTCCCTTTCGATATACAGTTCCCTTCCGAACGGGATCTGTCTTTCTCCCAGTTCGGGATTTTCCAGATTGTTCGGTGCGGTAAGCATTTCCGTCTGGCCTTCCGGATAGTTGTCAATGACCAGTCTGACCGGATCAAGGACCGCCATCATCCTGGGCGAATCGATCTTCAGATCTTCCCTGATACAGTATTCCAGCATTGCATAATCTGCCGATGACTGGCTCTTGGAGATCCCGGCAAGCTCTACGAATTTCCTGATCGATTCCGGTGTGAATCCCCTTCTTCTTAACGCGGCAATGGAAACGAGCCTCGGGTCATCCCAACCGTCGACGATGCCTTCCTCTACGAGTTTTTTGATATAGCGCTTTCCCGTGACCACATTTGTCAGATAAAGCTTCGAAAACTCGATCTGGCGGGGAGGTTCCGGATATCCCGCTTCCTTCACGACCCAGTCATACAGGGGCCTGTGATCCTCAAATTCGAGCGTACAGAGGGAATGTGTGATGCCTTCAATGGCATCCTCAATAGGATGCGCGAAATCATACATCGGATAGATGCACCACTTGTCGCCGGTATTCTGGTGAGACATATGCGCTACTCTGTAGATGATCGGATCGCGCATGTTGATATTCGGGCTTGCCATATCGATCTTTGCCCTGAGCGTCTTTTCGCCGTCCGCGAAAACGCCCGCTTTCATTTTTTCGAACAGGTCAAGGTTCTCTTCAACGGAACGGTCCCTGTTGGGATCATTCTTACCGGGTTCTGTCAGAGTCCCGCGGTAATCACGCATTTCATCCGCAGACAGATCCGAGACATATGCCTTACCGTTTTTGATCAGCCTGACGGCAACTTCATACATCTCATCAAAATAATCAGAAGCAAAGAACAGCCGGTCTTCCCAGTCCGCACCCAGCCAGGCCACATCTTCCTTGATGGATTCGACAAACTCGCTCTTTTCCTTGGTCGGGTTGGTATCGTCGAACCGCAGATTGAATTTGCCGCCGTATTCTTTCGCCATGCCATAATTTAAAAGGATCGATTTGGCATGTCCGATATGCAGATATCCGTTGGGTTCAGGCGGAAAGCGGGTATGCACATGGTCATAAACGCCTTCGGCCAGATCATTGTCTATTGCCTGCTCAATAAAATGCCTGCTTCTTTCCGTTTCCAAAACTATTACCCTGCCTTTTTATTCATCTACCGAATAGTTCGGTGCTTCCTTCGTGATCTGGATATCGTGGGGATGGTTCTCCTTGAGTGACGCGGCCGTGATACGGATAAACTTTCCGTTCTCCTGAAGCTCTTTGATATTATGGGCGCCGCACAGTCCCATACCCGAACGGATTCCGCCGATCATCTGGAAAACGATATCCTGCACAAGCCCTTTGTAGGCCACCCTGCCCTCGACACCTTCCGGCACCAGTTTTTTCGCATTTTCCTGGAAATATCTGTCTTTGCTGCCGTTTTCCATGGCTGATATAGATCCCATTCCACGGTATACTTTATACTTTCTGCCCTGGAACAGTTCATAATCGCCGGGGCTTTCGTCACAGCCTGCAAAGATGGAGCCCATCATACAGACATTTCCGCCGGCAGCCAGCGCCTTGGTCATATCGCCCGAATACTTTATACCGCCGTCGGCGATCACAGGTATGCCGTATTGTTTAGCCACTTCATAAGCATCCATGATCGCACTGATCTGGGGGACACCGCAGCCGGTGACAACACGGGTCGTGCAGATGGATCCGGGACCGATACCGACTTTGACCGCATCCGCACCGGCTTCGATGAGAGCCCTCGCGCCTTCACCGGTGGCGATATTGCCGGCGATGACATCAAGATCAGGGAAACTGTCCTTGATCATTCTGAGGCACCGAAGCACATTTTCCGAATGTCCGTGGGACGAATCCAGTACGACAACGTCAACATGGGCATTGACCAGCGCCTGTACCCTTTCAAGCACATTCGTGCTGATACCCACTCCTGCGCCGCATAAGAGTCTGCCCTGGGAATCCTTTGCGGAAAGCGGGTATTTGATCGTTTTTTCAATATCCTTGATCGTGATCAGCCCGACAAGGTTAAAGTCATCATCGACGATGGGAAGCTTTTCCTTTTTTGAAGCAGCCAGTATCCTTTTGGCTTCTTCGAGAGTAGTTCCCTCTTTTGCGGTAATAAGGTTTTCACAGGTCATGACCTCTGATATCTTTTTGGAGAGGTCTTCCTCAAATTTAAGGTCCCTGTTTGTGATTATGCCTACCAGTTTTTTACCGCGGGTGACCGGAACGCCTGAGATCCTGTATTTCCGCATCAGTTCTTCCGCGTCATAAAGCGTATGGTCCGGAGACAAAGAAAAAGGATCGGTAATGACTCCGTTCTCTGAACGTTTGACTTTATCGACCTCTTCTGCCTGCGCCTCAATAGACATGTTTTTGTGAATTATGCCTATTCCGCCCTGTCTCGCCATCGCGATAGCCATCCTGTATTCAGTTACCGTGTCCATGCTGGCGCTCATCATGGGGATATTGAGCGTGATCCGTTCTGTCAGTTTAGTCTGCAGGTCTACATCCCCTGGCGTTACTGTTGAATAAGACGGAACCAGCAGTACGTCATCAAATGTAAAGCTATCTCCTATTATCCTTGCCATTTGACCTCCTTTTTATAAACTGGTGATGAGTATAATATATCCGCGGACCATTGATCCGCGGATCATTGCAGAAATACTTTTCTGGGTGCAGCGTGCCTGAGGGCATCATTAAGATCGCTGTCAGGTTCGAGGATCAGCCTCACGGAATTCGGCATATACATATAATACCGTGTATCCGGCTGCTTTATTTCTCCCGAAGAATAGTCAATGTCTTTCCATGTCCTGTTCCTGAACTCGTCAAGATGGTGGGAACCGACCGGACCGTATGCTTCCATGCTGGAGATCTCATACTTCGCCAGATCCTTCCTCTTGGACTTGTTCATGATCCTGGAAACACGCAGTTCACCGTCAACATAGCAGTATTCATAGTCCACGTCCAGCTTGCGCCAGAAGAACCAGGCAAAAAAGATCGCGGGTATCGCAATAATAAGTGCGGCAAAGGTCATCCGGCTCAGCAGGATGAATATGACCGCAACTGCGATGCAGAATACGCGAAGGACCGGATACACCGGATTCGTTTTTTTGTGGACGATCACTTCAATGATCCCTGATCCCATCATTCCTCCAAAGCTGCCGCTTCAAATATCCATACGGTTAAGACTTCGTATCTGGATTTTAACATACGGCATTTTGATAAAAAAGTATTCCCGCCAAATTATAACTGTGTTGTGACAAAAATATCGTAGATAGCCCTTATGGCGTTCTCGAAGTCCCTGTTTTCCACGCCTATGATGATATTGAGCTCGCTTGATCCCTGGTCGATCATCCTGACATTGACCTGGGCATGGGCCAGGGCTGAGAAGATCCTGCCGGCAGTACCTCTTGCCGAACGCATCCCGCGGCCGACTACCGCGATCAGGGCTATATCCGATTCGATCTCGATGCTGTCCGGAGCAGCCAGTCTGTGGATGGCGGAAACGACCCTCTGTTCCTTTTCGATGAACTCATCTTCGTGGACAACGATCGTCATCGTATCTATTCCTGACGGCATATGCTCAAAGGAGATACCGTTCTCTTCAAATGCCTGGAGGACTTTCCTGCCGAAACCGATCTCCGAATTCATCAGGGATTTTGTGATATCGACAGCACAGAAGCCCTTCTTGCCCGCTATGCCGGTTATGACATAACCGGATTTCTGCGCAGTGCTCTCGACGATCCATGTTCCTTCGTCATCAGGCGCGTTGGTATTGCGTATATTGATCGGGATACCGATATTCCTGACAGGGAAGATCGCTTCATCATGAAGGACAGAGGCACCCATATAGGACAATTCCCTCAGTTCCCTGTACGTGATCGTTTCGATCCCCGCGGGATTATCGACGATCCTTGGATCTGCGACCATGAATCCGGAAACATCCGTCCAGTTCTCATATACGTCGGCATGGGCTGCCGCCGCAACGATAGATCCGGTAATATCGGAGCCGCCTCTTGAGAACGTCCTGATCGAATGATCGGGCATACTTCCGTAAAACCCCGGAATGACCGCTCTGTCGACTTCCGAGAGCCTTTCTTTCATCGCCTTCTGGGTCTTCTTTTCATCGAATGAACCGTCTTCACGGAAAAAAATAACATCTGCCGCATCGATGAAACTGATACCGAGATAGGCAGCCAGTACCAGTCCATTGAGATACTCTCCCCTCGAAGCGATATAGTCCTTCTGAGGAGCTGTGCGCAGATGTTCTTCAATTTCGGTAAACTCGTCTTTTAAGGAAACGCCGGAGAGTTTCAGTTCCTGGATAATGGAATCATACCGGCTCCGGATACGGATAAGATTGTCGCGGAAATCAGATCCGGCAGATGCTTTCTCATAACAGTCATAGAGCATATCCGTGACTTTAACGTCTCCGGAAAAACGTTTCCCGGGCGCGGAAGGCACCACATATCTTCTGTTCGCATCTGCTTCTATAATGTTTTTGACTTTTACAAACTGCCCCGCATCCGCAAGGGAGCTGCCACCAAACTTAACGATCTTCAACATTTCCGAAATTCCCGATTATGATTATCCTTTGATCCGTTACGACTTTCCATGGTTCCCCGTTCCATGAAATCCCCCGGACATTATTATAAAAATCTGTAGACTGCCTCAGCGTTCAGTGAAAGGGCTATCTCCCTCATCGCTGTTTCCGAAATAACAGCCGTCTCAAGATACATATGACCTTCTTTTCCTACAGGGCCCGTTACCCGTACGATATCTTTGTGATCAGCGGCATCATCCTTCCCGGTCCTCAGAAGATATCTGTACAGTACACGGTCCGGATCATATGCAGGTGCCAGTTCAGCTTTCCAGCCGTATCCCGAAGCACTGTCGCCGCGTCCGGCAGCACAGAGCACATCGGCGACTACTGCCGATGCTGTCGCATCCTTGCCGGCTCCCCTGCCATAGAACATCACATCATCGACCATTTCTCCATGGATGCAGACTGCGTTGAAAACACCGTCCACGCTGGCAAGAGGGTGTGCGGAAGGGATCATGAAGGGACCGGTGACCACATTTATATCCCCGTTCCCGTTAATACGCAGATCGCCGAGAAGCCTGATCCTGCACCCCATAAGACCCGCAGCCTCAAAATCATCGGGTATTACGTCCGTTATCCCGCTGCACGGGACCTGTCCGGGATCCACCTGACTGCCGCAGATAAGAGAAGCAAGTATGGAGATCTTACGGCATGCGTCATGGCCTTCCACATCAGCGGAAGGATCTCTTTCGGCATAACCCATCTGCTGTGCCTGCTTCAGCACATCATCAAAACTAGCGCCTTCATCCCTCATACGGGTCAGCATGTAATTGGTCGTTCCGTTCAGGATACCGGTCACAGCGGTTATCTTTTCCTGTGCAAGGCATTCGGTCAGTGGCCTGATCAGCGGGATCCCGCCGCCCACACTGGCTTCAAAATAATAACGGCAGTTGTTTTCCGCCGCGACAGACATAAGCTCCGCGCCTTTTGTAATGACAAGTTCCTTGTTGGAAGTACAGACACTGATGCCCTTTGACAGAGCACTTTTCGTAAACTGGTAAGCAGCACCTGTCCCGCCCATTACTTCACAGATCACAGATATATCAGGATCATTTACGATCTTTTCGAAATCATCTGTGACAAGATGGCCGTAAGGGCTTTCAGGAAATGTACGGATATCCAGGATATACTTGACACAGATCCCTTCCGGGACCGCACGCCTTATCATATCCTGATATTTGTCAATCAGCTCTACCACACCGCTGCCGACTGTCCCGAAACCGAGAACAGCTGCATATACCATCTGCCTTTCCTCCCTGCATGGCGAATACAACAAAGTCAAGATATCGTAACATTAAGAGGCGATATTTGCAACCTTATTCAGCGTCCTTATCCGCATCCGCATTGTTTTTTTTCATTCTTTCAAACACCATGTCATACGCATCGTTGCCGTAGTTGAGCGAACGGTTGACACGGCTGATCGTAGCTGTAGAAGCCCCCGTCTTCTCGGCTATCTTCAGATATGTTTCATGCTGCCTGAGCATGGCAGCGACTTCAAAACGCTGCGACAGCGACAGAAGTTCGTTGACCGTGCATATATCTTCAAAAAAGGCAAAGCATTCTTCCTCGTCCCGCAGACAAAGCACTGCTTCAAACAGGTGTCTGACAGCGTCTGTCCTGATCTTGTTGTTCATTTCGATACCTCCCCAAAATAGTTTAATTATTTAACATTTTAACACTGGAAAGTCCTGAAATAAACTACATTATTTTCTTTACTTTTGTTGACAGCTGTGCTATCTTTAACGTGGTTTCGTTTTTTAGACGGCCATAACACATTTTTATTTTCACTTAGTTGGAGGTAACACAATGAACAAAGGAACTGTTAAATGGTTTAACAACCAGAAGGGCTACGGCTTCATCTCTGACGCCGAAGGAAAAGATGTATTCGTACATTATTCCGGACTCAACATGGAAGGCTTCAAGTCCCTTGACGAAGGCCAGGCTGTTGAGTATGACGTTATCCAGGGTGAAAAAGGACCTCAGGCTGTTAACGTTACAAAGCTTTGATCTTTCTTGGCTTCACGCCTTACTAATTTATATATAGATCATATGGCTAAATCATTTGAATGAATCTAACAGCATCCTTTGATGAAACATATAGAAATCGTATAGATAATTAGTAATTACAACAGACCGCTGTCACTTTGACAGCGGTCTGTTTCCGTTTATCACTTCTGTTCTCCTTTCAGCTCAGCAAGCGACAGACTGCCGCCGAAAAGGTCGAGCGCACTGCCGACAGTGACATCAACAGCAGCATCAGATACCGATGCGGCCAGATCCAGGTCATCATAACTGTGGACACCTCCCGCGTAAACGACAGGAAACCCGGCCGCGGAAGCAAAAGCCCCGAGGATCCGGCAAAGTTCCAGGTCGATCCCCATCTTCTTCCCTTCCACATCGGCTGCATGTACAAGGAATTCGCCGCACTCTTCTGCAAGCAGTTCGAGTGTCCTGACACTGACAGGGAGGTCTGTAAACTTCTGCCATCTGTCCGTGACCACATAATATGTTCCGTCTTCTTTCTTCCTGCAACTCAGATCCAGGACCAGTCTCTCCCTGCCGGCTGCGGCTTTCAGTTTATTCAGCCGTTCCGGATCCAGTCTGCCGTCATGAAAGACGTAGGATGTCACAATGACATGGGAGGCTCCGTAAGACAGAAAGACGGGTGCGTTTTCTGCAGTAATGCCGCCGCCTATCTGCATTCCTTCCGGAAAGACTTTAAGCGCCTGTATGGCTTCACTCAGATCTGCTTCATACATACCGGTATCGGAAACCGGATCAAGGAGTATGATATGTCCGCCGGGGAGATGCTCTTTTTTATAGATCCCGGCGTAATATGCAGCTCCCCGGTCGGACACGAAATTCTCCCCCGGTCCCTGCATAACGACGGATCCCGGAGCGGCAGGGACCGTTCCGGGGTCGGTAAGAGTCGAACCTATGATCTGTTTTACGCGCCCGTTATGAATATCGATACAGGGACGGATCTTCATTCGGTATCACCTGCCGTTTATTTCAGGACATCACGCATGGAATACATTCCGGGTCCTTTTCCTTTCAGAAATGCGGCTGCTTCCAATGCACCCTTGCCGAATACTGCCCTGGAAAACGCCTCATGCTTTAAAGTGATCACTTCGTCTGTGCCTGCGAATATAACTTCGTGTTCACCCACGATCGTGCCGCCTCTTACGGAACTGAAACCGATCTCGCCGGCTGGGCGTTTTTTCCTGCGCGCGCTTCTGTCATAGATAAATTCCAGGTCTTTGCCTGCGCCTGTCCTGACAGATTCACCCAGTGAGATGGCTGTCCCGCTCGGAGCGTCCAGTTTCTGGTTATGGTGCTTTTCGATTATCTCGCAGTCAAACCCCGCTTCGAGAAGCTTCCCGGATATTTCTTCCAGAAGTTCTTCGATAAGGTTGATGCCGATCGACATGTTGCTGGAACGCAGTATCGCGCATTTTTCCGAAGCTTTCTGAATTTCATCCAGCTGTTCCGGGCTGTAGCCCGTGGCACACAATACCGCAGGCATATTTCTGCCGCATATATAGTCAAGTATCTCACTGAGGGCGCCGGCATTTGAAAAATCGACCAGCACATCCGCATCCCGGTCACAGTCAGATAAGGATGTCCTGACCGGATAATCCGCATCCCTGGCAGTGCCGGCATACTGGTCTACCCCTTCGACGACCGTGATATTGTCTGAACCGGAAGCAAGACCGGTAATGATCCTGCCCATTCTGCCAAGGCAGCCGACAAGCAGTATTTTCACCATATCAGTCTGGCCTCCTTATATGATCCCGAATCCGTGCATGGCTTTCTTAAGCTGTTCGACATGCGCGCTCTCCAGTTCCGTCAGCGGCATCCTTAAGGGGCCGGGCTCGAATCCCATCAGTTCGACGGCTTTTTTGACCGGGATGGGATTCACTTCCGAAAACAGGGCGCTGAAGAGTTCAAAAGTGTCTCTCTGGAGTTTTGCGGCCTCTTCGATCCTGCCTTCAAAATACAATTCGCACATATCATGCATCGCCTTGGGTGCGACATTGGCAACAACAGAAATAACACCGATCCCGCCCATTGACAGAAGCGGAACGACCTGGTCGTCATTTCCCGAATACAGGTCGATCATGCCGTCGGTCAGTGTCATCAGCTCAACGACCTGCGATATATTGCCGCTGGCTTCCTTGATCCCTTTAACATGCTTTGAATCCCTGAATATCCTGGCCGAGGTGGCGGGGGTAAGGTTGCATCCTGTCCTGGAAGGGACATTATACATGATGATCGGAACATCGACTTCGCTGTCGATCGCCATAAAGTGCGCGTAAAGCCCGTTCTGCGTCGCTTTGTTGTAATAAGGAGTGATCACAAGGACCGCATCTGCGCCGAAAGCCGCGATGTCCCTGGAAAGCTGGATCGCAACACGGGTATCGTTGGAGCCGCTTCCTGCCACAACAGGCAGCCTGCCCTTAACCTGTTCCACACAGAATTTGCAGACTTCGACGTGCTCCTGCTCAGTCATCGTTGCGGATTCGCCGGTCGAACCGCAGACCACGATCGCATCACTGCCCTTTTCGATCTGGTCTTCTATAATATCCGCAAATGCATCATAGTTTACGGTAAGATCGTCTTTCTTGAACGGTGTGACGATAGCAACACCGGAGCCGCGAAACACAGCCATATTAAGCTTCCTCCTTATAACGGTCGATCACAGCTGTACAAACGAGCATGAATTGTTGAACACTTTATCATAATTGAAACGGCTTGTAAATCGATCACATCCTGTCGGGCACATCAAATCCGAGCAGCGCCGTGCAGCAGGAAAGCACCCGGTCGCAAAGATAAAGGAGCGCTAGATATCCCTGCTGTTTTTCTTCATCCTGTTCGGAAAGTATCCTGGTGGCATGATAAAAGCTGTTGACCTCATTGCATATCTGGTACATGAACGCGCAGATCCTGTTAGGCGCGAGGTCCTGATATGCTTCATCCAGCATCGTATTCATTCCGGCCAGCCCGGTCATCAGATCTTTTTCAGGTGAAGGCAGCGGGGAATTCAGCTTCATATCCCCGAAAGAAATATCTGAAGTTTGCGGCCTGCCTTCTTTATATTTACGGAGTATCGACCTTATCCTGACCATAGTGTAAAGGATGTAAGGACCGGTATCCCCTTCAAAAGACGTAAACTTATCCAGATCGAATATATAGTCCTTTGCCGGCTGGTTGGAAAGATCACCGTATTTGACCGCGGAAAGGGCAACTGTAGAAGCCGTGGCCGACGCCTCTTCCGGAGGTATATCAGGATTAGTGCTGATCTTTTCCAGCATTGCCGCGTTGATATCGTCAAGCAGGGTCTCAAGGCGCATGACTCCGCCGTCCCTTGTTTTCAGGGCGTGCCCGTCTTTCCCGTTGACGGTCCCGAAACCGATATGCTTAAGGACAGTGTTTTCCCCAGCGAGACCGCATTTTTTGGCGCATCTGAAGACCTGTTCAAAATGCAGCTCCTGACGCTTGTCGGTGATATATACGATCTCATCCGGATGGAACTTTTCTTCCCTGTCGACGATCGTAGCAAGGTCGGTCGTTGTATAGAGCGCTGCCCCGTCCGACTTTAAGATCATGCAGGGAGGGATCTGCTTGGTGTCATCATCACGTGCGACATCGACGATGAGGGCCCCGTCGCTTTCATAAGCAAAGCCCTTCTTCTTAAGTTCTTCCGCCATTTCCGGGATCAGATCATGTACAGTAGACTCCCCGTTCCACAGATCGAACTCCACCTTGAGCCGGGCATAGTTCTTCTTCATGTCATCCGTCGATACCGCGATGATCTGCTTCCAGAGCTGTCTGTAGCCGGGATCCCCGTCCTGCAGCGCTTTTGTATTCTCCAGGGCTTCCCGGTAGTAAGCAGGGTCTTCCTTGGACTTTGCCGAAGCATAGGGATATATCTCTTCCAGTTCCGATACCGTGAACGGCGCTTCTTTTGGCCATTCGCCGCTGTAGTTCCTGTCAAAGTAGACCAGATCCGGCAACCTTTTCCTGAGCTCCGTGATCACCAGTCCCATCTGCAGTCCCCAGTCGCCCAGATGGATATCACCGGTCACATCATCGCCGTGGTACCGCATGATATGCTTCATGGATTCGCCGATAACAGCCGACCTGAGATGGCCGACATGGAGCGGTTTTGCCACGTTGGGCCCGCCATAGTCGAGAATGACCTTTTTGACTGTCCCGCCGGTCTCCCAGCCGAACCGTTCTTCCTTTCCCATCCTGTCAAGATATGCCGCGATATAGTCTCCGCTGATCTTCAGATTAAGGAACCCGGGCGGTGCGATCTCAACGGACATAAAAACAGATCTGTCCTGCCAGGCGGCCAGGATATCCTGTGCAATGGCCATCGGCGCTTTCCTGTATTTTTTGGCGGCTGCCATCGCGCCGTTGCACTGGTACTCACACAGGTCGGGCCTGTTGGACACTGTCACCTTTCCCAGTTCCCGTTCATAACCTGCTGCTTCGAACAGTGCTCCGGCTTCTTCGCTTAAAAGATCAAGCCATTTTTTCAATTAAAGCTCCTCCGTTCATTGATATTGTTATCGGGCTGCCTGGAAAACACGCAGCCGCAGTAATTCTGTCTGTACAGTCCGAACATGGAAGACAGTTCGACAGACCGTTTGTATCCGTCTTTCTTTTTAAAGTCTGACGGCAGAAAGACAGCGCCGTTTAGTGCGGCGGCCTCTTCACCGGTCCTGTTCAAAAGATCCGCGTTCTTTAATGGACTGATTGTCAGGGAAGTCGTAAAATAATCAAAACCGCAACGGGCAGCCGCCTGCGCAGTCTTTGAAAGCCTGAGCGCAAAGCACTTTTCACACCGTGCACCGCCTTCCGGTTCATTTTCCAGTCCCTTCACTGCATCAAGGTAAACATCCGGCTCATAGGGTGCTTCCAGAATTCCGATCTTTCCGGCTTTTTCAGTGGAATGCATTCCGGGAAAGCATCCCGTCTCCACCTGGCTGTTCAGGACCTTGATCAGTCTCAGTTCCTCTTCTTTCCGGTGCTCGTATTCTTCCGGAACAGTTATGTTCGGATTATAATAATAGACCGTCACGTCAAAATGTTCACGCAGAAGTTCAAGGCATCTGCTGGAGCATGGGGCACAGCAGGCATGAAGGAGAAGCGAAGGTGCCTTTTCTGCCCTGTCGGCCTGCTCCGTTATCGCTTCAAACTCTTTTGCGTAGTTTCTTGCACTCATGAGAAGTATTCACATCCGGATTCGAACAGATGCATATCCTGCTCACCGCTGATATTGACCGCTATGTCACTGCCTCTTCTCTCACAGTGCAGCATTTTGCCGAGCACGCGGCCGTCCGGCGATGTGATGCCTTCTATCGCGGCGAATGAGCCGTTGACGTTCCATTCGCTGTCCATCGTCACATTGCCGTCCGGATCGCAGTACCTGGTGGCGATCTGACCGTTTTTGAACAGTTCGTCCAGCACGGCTTTGTCTGCTACAAAACGGCCTTCACCGTGGGAAGCCGGATTGCAGAAAACATCTCCGGGCTTTACATTCATAAGCCAGGGAGAAAGATTGCTCGCGGCTTTTGTATAGACCATTCTGGAGATATGCCTGCCGATCGTATTAAATGTCAGGGTCGCGGAATCTTCATCCTGGCCGTTCATCCTGCCGAACGGAAGAAGTCCCAGCTTCACCAGAGCCTGGAAGCCGTTGCAGATACCGAGGACGAGTCCGTCCCTTTTGGTAAGGAGATCCAGCAGCATCTCCCGGATATAGGCATCCCTGAACGCAGTCGCAAAGAATTTGGCCGAGCCGTCCGGTTCGTCGCCGGCTGAAAATCCTCCCGGGAACATTACGATCTGTGCGTTGCCGATCGCATCGCCGAAGCATTTTACGCTTTCCCTGATCTCTTCGGCGGTCCGGCTCCTGAACACCTGTACGTTCGTCCTGGCGCCTGCGTTCAGAAAAGCCGCTTCCGAATCGTATTCACAGTTAGTCCCGGGAAATACGGGGATAAACACTTCCGGTCTGCCGATCTTGCCGGAACATACGGCAATACTGCCTTTTGTATACAGTTCGTCCGGCAGATAAAGATCCGTTTCCGTATTTTTGGCCCTTATGGGGAATATCCTGGACAGCGGGGCTTCCCATGCATTCAGAGCGTCTTCAAGGGAGACTTTTCCGCCTTTATGGGTGAATCCGTCTTTTCCGTCAGTCACTGTCCCGATAATGTCAAAATCTTCTATTCCGGCATTTTTCAGGATCTTATCGGCATCAGGCCCCATTTCTGCCAGGATCTCGCCGACCGCGTTGTCAAACAGGCTGGAAAGCCGTACGCGTTCATCAAAATGTATGCCGAAGTGATTGCCGAACGCCATCTGTACAGCGGCCGGCAGGACACCTGCCGAATCCGGCGCGGACGCGGACAGTATCTCACCGCTGCCGATCAGTCCGAGGATCTTGTTGTACAGACTGAGCACATCGTCATATACCGGAATGTCATATTCATCTTTTTCGATATAGATCCTGACCAGCTGCGAGCCTTTCTTTTTCAGCTCTGGAGTAATGATATTGCCTGATTTTCCCATTGTGACCGCAAATGAGACCAGGGTCGGCGGCACGTCCAGGTCTTCGAATGATCCCGACATGGAGTCTTTGCCGCCAATGCTGGCATATCCGAAACCGATCTGCGCATCATATGCACCCAGGAGGGCTGCAAACGGCAGGCCCCATCTCTCCGGTTTGCCGGTCATTCTTCCGAAGTATTCCTGGAATGTAAAATGGAGCCTCGACAGATCCGCACCCGATGCCACCAGTTTCGCGATCGAATGCATGACTGCGTAGATAGCCCCGTGGTACGGGCTCCAGCTGGAGATATAAGGATCAAAGCCGTAGGCCATAACGCTGACATCTCTGCTCTTTCCATGCAGTACCGGGATCTTGGCAGTCATGGCCTGCGCCGCTGTCATCTGGTACCTGCCGCCGAACGGCATAGTTACGGTGCCTGCCCCGATGGATGAATCGAACATTTCGATAAGTCCCTTCTGGGAACAGGTATTCAAGTCGGATACAGACGAAAGAAGCGCTTTTTCGAAAGCATCGTCTGCACCGGCTTCCAGGATCTCTCCTACTTTTCCGGAAGCATACTGTTCGAATATATTCTGTGACGGGTCGGGAGACTTGACCACGACCTGGGCAAACTGGCTTGCGCCGTTCGAGGAAAGGAATTCCCTGGAAATATCCACGATCCTGTCATTCTTCCAGTACATGACAAGACGTTTTTCCTCCGTTACCCGGGCAACGGTAGTCGCTTCCAGGTTTTCCTGTCCCGCAAAATCAAGGAATGCTTTTTCATCTTCCGGGGCTACCACTACTGCCATACGTTCCTGTGATTCCGATATGGCCAGTTCCGTCCCGTCCAGGCCTTCATATTTTCTGGGCACCAGGTCAAGATCGACACTGAGCCCGTCCGCCAGTTCACCGATCGCGACACAGACGCCGCCGGCGCCGAAATCGTTGCATTTCTTTATAAGCTGCGTGACTTCCGGCCGTCTGAACAGCCTCTGGAGCTTTCTTTCCGTAGGCGCGTTGCCCTTCTGGACTTCCGCACCGCAGGTCAGTGTGGAATCAGTCGTATGGGCTTTTGATGAGCCGGTCGCGCCGCCGATGCCGTCGCGTCCAGTCCGTCCGCCCAGGAGGATGATGGCGTCCCCGGGTTCGGGAGAAAGGCGGCGGACATTCTTCCGCGGTGCCGCACCCATGACAGCGCCGATCTCCATACGTTTCGCGGCATAGCCGGGATGATAGATCTCCCTGACATGGCCCGTTGCAAGGCCGATCTGGTTACCGTAGCTGGAATATCCCTTTGCGGCTCCCGTGACAAGCTTTTTCTGGGGAAGTTTCCCATAGAGAGTCTCCGACACGGGCACTGTCGGATCAGCTGCTCCCGTTACACGCATTGCCTGGTATACATATCCGCGTCCGGACAGAGGGTCACGGATCGCGCCGCCAAGACAGGTTGCCGCGCCGCCGAAAGGTTCTATCTCGGTAGGATGGTTATGTGTTTCGTTTTTAAAGAACAGGAGCCATTCTTCCGTCACAGGTCCCGACCCGTAATCCGCTTCTACCGGTACGATAACGGTGCAGGCGTTGTTCTCTTCGGATTCTTCCATGTCCGTAAGGATACCGTCCGCCTTCAGTTTCCTCATACCCATCAGCGCCAGGTCCATCAGGCACAGCGGTTTTTCTCTCTCACCGTAAACAGCTTTCCTGGTATCAAGATAGCTCTGCATGGTGATTTCCATCGGCTCGCTGTATACGCCTTCTTCAAAGGAGATGTCCGTAAGCACAGTCGAAAATGTCGTATGTCTGCAGTGATCCGACCAGTAAGTATCCAGGACCTTCAGCTCCGTCAGGGAAGGATCCCTCTTTTCCGTGTCTCTGAAATAGTCTCTGATGCAGACAAAATCGGCAAAAGTCATAGCCAGTGACATGCCGTCATATCTTTCCTTCAGGGCATCATCCGATTCACCGGTCATGCCGTCGAGCCTTTTAACCGGCTCTGCCTCAGGATATTCTTCCGACAGCGTTTCCGGCACAGGCCCTGTACTCTCCCGGGAGTCGACGGGATTTATGCAGTAACTGCGGATCCGGTCAAATTCTTCATCCGTCAGGGAACCTTCGATTATATATGTTTCCGCTGTTTTGATGACCGGGTCTTCCGCCGCGCTTAAGAACCGTACACACTGCACTGCCGAGTCGGCTCTCTGGTCAAACTGCCCCGGAAGGGCTTCAACACTGAATATCCTGACAGTATCCGATTCTTCCGGCAGTTCCGTATAAAGAATATCTACCGGCGGCTCGCAGAACACGCTCCTGCAGGCAGTTTCGAATACACTGTCGGAAATATTCTCGACATCATAACGGATAAGCCGCCTTAATCCGGTCACTGCCCCGATGCCGAGGAAATCGCTGATCTCCTCCTTAAGCGCTCCGGCCGCAACAGCATACTGCGGCTTTTTCTCAACATATATACGTCTTACATTGCTCATCTGATCCCTCCGATACGGTTATCAGGTCACTGTTCCCATTCTTCTTCATAAAATTCCGGATAAAACAAACCGGTATACAGAAATGCCAGTTCGTCGTCTATCTCTTTTTCGCTCAGCCCGAAAGCGGCGGAGTTTATCTTCATGCCTTCAATGGCATACATAATATTGCGGGCTGCGCTGCGCGGATCCGGACAGTAAAAATCACCACTGTCCACGCCGCTTGTGATCAGTTCCTCCAGTACCCTGGCGGCCATTTCGAACTGGTCTTTCAGACGCTCCCTCTCTGAATCGTCTTTTCTGGAAGCAAGTTCATAGGAGGCCATATACAGGGATTCCTTGGACGATGTCAGTTCTTTTTTCTGCTCTTCGAAAAAGACTTCCAGGATCTTTGCTGGAGAGGCATTGTCCCTGACCGCAGCCGCAAGCGCTTCATCCGTGTCGGAAGCATCGATACTCAGAATATCCTTGAGTATCTCGGCTGTACTGGCGTAATAGAGATAGAGTCCTCCCCTGCTGATGCCGCAGGCTTCGACAATATCTTTCATCGTGATATCCTTAAAGCCTCTTTCCACAAACAGTTCCCGCGCTTTGTCACGGATCAGCTGCTTTTTATTCTCTGATCTTTCTCCCACCTGTATGCCCCCATAAGTAATGTTGCAAAAAAGTCAGCTGCCGGCAGTTATTCCCCGGTGTATCTGCCGCCAAGTGCCATCAGGACACTGCCCTGTCCCCAGGGATAACAGCCATAAGCCTGCCTGTACTGGGCAAAGTCGATGCATTCCGCCAAAGCCCCCAGAACATAGCCGTTACTGATCATGCCAAGTAAGGCAGGATCAGCTTTCCGCACTGCATTTTCCACAGCGGACAGTACTTCCCCGTCAGGAACGGATACTGCAGCGGTCTTTATTATATCCGTGATCTTTTTGGCCGCCCATATGATCATTGCGCTGCCAGAAGAGTCTGCATGGCCTTTCATTGCCTGCAGCTGCCAGGAAAAGAGCCCGTCTTCCCTTTGGAAAGAAAGCACAGTGCATAAAAAGCCAGTGATTTCGGAAATCAGGCTGCTGTACGCATCGTTGCCGGCCGCATATTTAACAGCCGCCTGCATGCCCAATAAGAGCCAGCCGACTGCCCTGCCCCAGCCAATGATCCCCATGGAGATCCCGCTTTCTTTATCGTATCCGTGATAAGGAAGTCCTGACGCATCATCCATTCCGTATTCCACGAAATTACGGATCTGGAGCATTCCCTTCTTTATACAGCTGTCATTTCGGGTCATGCTCCCGTATTCGATAAGGAAAAGTGAAGTCTGTCCGACACCGTCCGCATAGATCCATTTATTCCGTCCCCCGGAACCATAAATAATGGAACCTGCTTCATCTTCAGGCGCATGCATGATAAACTCCGCTATCCGTTCCGCGTATGGCATAAGATCCGCGTGCCCTGTTTCAATCAGCCGCAATATAGCGTACCCCGTAAGGGCATCGTCCACTTTGGAAAGCTTTGCGCCTTTCTCCTTCCATTTCAGGATATAATCCGCGGCGGCCTGCGTCCTTTTGCATTCTATAAGGCCAAGCAGCAGAAGACCTGCCGGCCAGAACACCATATCATGCCTGAGCGGCGTTCTCCCGATAAGTGGATAAACAGCATTTTTGACCCGCTGCTTAAGTGGGGCCTTTTCATACCCGGACAGCATCTTTTCAGCTGTGTCCGCCGCCTGTGCGATCTTATTCAGTTCTTCCTGGTCGATCCGGTCGTTATCCATCATTTACCGATTGTCCGTATTATCAGAGAGGCATCATGATAAAGCAGCTGTCGTCACCTGTCTTGAATTCCGTGAACCCGGCTTTTTCGAAACATCTTTTTGATGCCGGGTTTCCGGACCTGACGAATCCGATGAGCGCGTTCACCTTCCCTTTTCCTGTCTTTACGGCAGATTTAAGAAGAAGAGTCCCTATACCCATCCCTCTGTAAAGAGGTGCGACAGTATAGCTGATCTCCCCGATCCCGTTCCGTATATCTATTCTGAACTGCCCGGCCGGTGTTCCGTCATAAGTCAGGACATAAAAAAGACAGGCGGGGTCTTTCATTTTTCTCTCAAACCACGCCCTGTGCGTCTCAGGATCGATAACAGAACTGTTATAGCTCTGTTTTTGACTTTCCGGATCATTGCGCCAGTCCAGTATCAACTCGCAGTCATCCGGACAAACAGGTCTTATATCAATATTATCCATTTATGCGCTAATTGTAACGGATAATCACTGATTATGCAAAATCGAAAAACACTAAAACCCATATTCGCTATTGAAACTTCAAATGGCACTGTGCTATAATGCGTTTACGCGCGAAATCGAGTGACCGCAGCGGACAGATAGGGGAATCATACAATGGCAGTATCACGGTCTCCAAAACCGTTCATGGGGGTTCGAATCCCTCTTCCCCTGTAAAGAAAAACGCCGTATCCGATGATACGGCGCTTTTTTTGTACCATTTATACCATTTCTTCCGGTCTTACGTACCGGTCAAATTCCTCTTCTGTCAGAAAGCCCAAGCTGACGGCGGCCTCCTTCAGCGAAAGGTTCTCCCGGTAAGCCTTAAGGGATACTTTCGCAGCGTTTTCATAACCTATATGAGGATTCAGGGCTGTGACCAGCATCAGCGAATTCTCAACGTAATACTGCATCCTCTCTCTGATGGCTCTGATGCCGTCAACACAGTTGGTGCGGAAGGAATCAATGCTGTCAGCCATAAGCCTGACCGACTGCAGTACGTTGTATGCAATGACGGGCATAAAGACGTTCAGTTCAAAATTGCCCTGTGACGCCGCTATCCCGACAGCCGCATCGTTGCCCATGACCTGTACGGCCACCATGGTGACCTGTTCGCACTGGGTCGGATTGACTTTTCCGGGCATGATCGAGCTGCCGGGCTCGTTTTCGGGTATGTCGATCTCCTTCAGTCCTCCTCTGGGCCCGCTGGAGAGCCATCTGACATCGTTGGCGATCTTCATCATATCCGCGGCCAGTGCTTTGACCGCACCGTGCAGGAAGACCAGCGCGTCCTTTGAAGTAAGCGCATGGAATTTGTTTTCCTCACTGACGAATTTTTCTCCGGTCAGTTCCGTAACGGCAGCTGCGGCCGCTTCGGCGAATCCCCGCGGTGCGTTAAGGCCTGTTCCGACAGCAGTACCGCCCAGGGCAAGTTCCCTGACAGGCTCAAGTGCCAGCCGGATATAGTTCGCACTCTTTTCCAGCATGCCTCTCCACCCGCTGATCTCCTGGGAAAAGGTGATCGGCACCGCATCCATCAGATGCGTCCTGCCGCTTTTGATGATCCCGCGGTTATCTTCCTCCAGTTTCCGGAGGCTTTTCGTCATGGCTTCCAGTGCCGGCAGAAGTTTCCCGGATACCTGGAGCACAGCGGCAATATGCATTGCGGTCGGAAAAGTATCGTTCGAACTCTGGGACATATTCACTGTGTCGTTCGGATGGAGGCAAATCTTCCCTGCCAGCTCGTTTCCCCTGTTCGCGATCACTTCGTTCAGGTTCATATTGGACTGTGTACCGCTCCCTGTCTGCCAGACTGCCAGCGGGAACTCCCCGTCCAGTTTCCCTTCCAGGATCTCGTCGCAGACTGAACTGACCAGGCGGCATTTTTCATCATCCAGACGCCCGAGCCGGTTATTGGCTATGGCGGCGGCCTTTTTCAGATAAGCGAAAGCTTCGATGATCTCAGCCGGCATTTTTTCAGTGCCGATACGGAAATTCTGCAGGCTCCGCTGCGTCTGGGCTCCCCAGTAAGCATCAGCCGGCACCTGCATCTGGCCGAGGGCGTCGTGTTCGATCCTGTATTCCATAATCTGCCTCACATATCTCCTGCTTCATCCATATAGTCAAGCGCACCTATATTCTGCATGTTAACAGTACGTCTGCGCATCTTGCATTCTTCTGCCGATCTGTAGATAAAATCCTTGATCTCCCTGGAATTCCTGATGTTCTTCAGGACGATCGTCTTGGTCGTGGCGTCAGAAGTATAGCAGGTCACCGTCCCTATTCCGAACAACCTCTGCCATATATTCCTGGTCAGTTCCACATCACTGACCCTGTACATGTAACAATCGTTTTCATGGACGGTGAAGATACCGTTCCTGATCACGATATCATTGTCATACAGTTCATATACGGTAAATGTAAAAGGCAGGCCAAGGAAGGTCCATCTTTTTCTTTCCGTGAATCCGAGTTTTCCTTTGGATCCGAATGGATATCTGTCGTCCTGGTCTTTTTCCGGTTCTCTTTCGATATCGGATTCAAATCTGTCAGGCTTATTCTTCCGCTCTTCCATCTGATAATCCTCCCTGGTTTTTGCGGCCGAACACAGCAGCCGCCGCTTCATTTATATCCGAAACACCGATGATCCGGATCCCCTTGATATTTTTAACGCCTGCCTCACAGCTTTTTGGCAGGATACAGGTCTTGAATCCCATTCTGGCAGCTTCAGTGACCCTGCTGGACGCCATGGTAACGGAACGGATCTCCCCGGACAGTCCGACTTCACCGAAAACAACGGTATCGTCAGGTATCGGGACAGACCTGAATCCGGAGATCACTGCCATGACTATTCCCAGATCGAGCGCCGGTTCTTTCTGGGTCATGCCTCCGGCCAGATTAAAATAAGCGTCATATTCCGAAAGCGGCAGTCTCATATGCTTTTCCAGTACAGCCATCAGGAGATTGATCCGGTTGATATCCGTTCCGGTGGCCTGTCTTCTGGCAAAACCGAAAGCAGACTTGCTTACCAGCGACTGCACTTCGATCAGGAGCGGCCTTGTACCTTCCATCGAACAGGTGACGACACAGCCGCTTGCCCCGGCAGGTCTTCCGCTCAGGAGGAACTCGGAAGCATTCTTTACTTCGACGAGCCCTTCCTTCCTCATTTCAAAGATACCGAGTTCGTTGGTGGCGCCGAATCTGTTTTTGACACCGCGTACAATCCTGTAAGAATTATACCGGTCGCCTTCAAAATACAGCACTGTATCCACCATATGTTCAAGGACTCTGGGGCCGGCCACCGCGCCTTCTTTTGTCACATGGCCGATGATAAAGAATGTGATCCCTGTCTGTTTCGCCAGCTTCAGGAGCACTCCCGTAGTCTCCCTGACCTGTGCCACGGAACCCGGCGCTGACTGTACACTGTCATTCATCATAGTCTGGATGGAATCTATGATCACAAGATGCGGCCGTGTATCCAGTATCAGCGCTGATATCGCCGCCAGGTCTGTTTCACAGAGAAACTTTACGCCTTCACAGGCATCATTCTCAAACAGTCTTTTTGCCCTCAGGCCGATCTGCGCGATGGATTCCTCCCCGGAGACATACAGGACCTTCCTGCCGGCTTTCCCCGCATGAGCAGCCACCTGTAGGAGCAGGGTGGATTTGCCGATACCGGGATCCCCGCCGATCAGCACGAGGGAGCCGTCAACGATCCCTCCGCCCATGACCCTGTCCAGTTCGTCAAAGCCGGTCGGAGTCCTCGTATTATTATCCGCCGGTATCTCTGAAAGACTGAGGGGCTTAGGAGCATCCAGTCCCGCAAGAACGTCTCCTCCGGAAACAGATGAAGAAGCCCTGACAGGCTCCTCCACCATTGTATTCCATGCTTTGCAGACCGGGCACTGGCCGGTCCATTTCGCGGATTCATATCCGCATTCCTGACAGAAAAAAGCTGTGCTTTTCTTGATCTTTGCCATATATCAGCTCGTTTTGAATGTCACTTGATTGCCTGAATAACCGATCGTGACCGTGCTTCCTTCCTCCAGGTTCTCCTGCAGGATCTTTTCCGAAAGTGCGTCTTCCGCCACGGTCTGGATCGCCCTCTTTAGAGGTCTTGCCCCCATTTTTTCATCTGCGTACTTTTCGACAAGGTACTTTTTGAATGAGTTCGTGATCTTCAGTCTGATGCCAAGCTGTTTCTTTGCCCTTGAGATCAGATCGTTGCAGAGCAGCGTTGTGATCTGCAGCATTTCTTCATTACTCAGGGGATGGAATACCTGAACTTCATCTATCCTGTTGATAAACTCAGGCCTGAAGATCTTATTTACCTCTTCCATGACATTGCTCTTCATCGTTTCGTAGCTCTGCGACCTGGTCGGTTTGTCCGCAAATCCGAGCGTTTTCGGGGCAATGATCCGCTGGGCGCCTATGTTGGACGTCATAATAATGATCGTGTTCTTGAAATTGATCCTTCTGCCCTTCGAATCGGTTATATGCCCATCATCGAGGATCTGCAGAAGAATATTGAAAACATCCCTGTGGGCTTTTTCGATCTCATCGAACAGTACGACCGAATACGGATGCTGACGCACCTTATCGGTCAGCTGGCCGCCGTCATCATAGCCTACATAACCGGGCGCCGAGCCGATCAGTTTAGAAACGGCATACTGTTCCATGTACTCTGACATATCTACCCTGATCAGGTCCTTATCCGACCCGAACATGACCTCGGCCAGAGCTTTTGACAGCTCTGTTTTGCCGACACCGGTCGGCCCGAGGAAGAGGAACGAACCGATCGGACGTTTTGGATCCTGGAGCCCTACACGTCCCCTGCGGATGGCCCTGGAAACAGCCGTGACGGCATCTTCCTGGCCGATCACCCGCTTATGCAGTTCTTCTTCCAGATGAAGGAGTCTCTCCCCTTCCTTCTGTGTCAGCCGGTTGACCGGTACTTTCGTCCACATGGAGATCACAGCCGCCACGTCTTCTGCAGTGACCGCCGGCTGGGAAGCCTCTTCATTATCCTGCTTTTCGTTCAGGGCATTCAGTTTCCGTATATTTCGTTCCTGTGCCCTGCGGAGCTTTCTCGCCCCTTCCAGGTCTCCGGCAGCAAGTGTCCTGGCCAGTTCCAGATCCTGTTCCCGAATCAGTCCCTGCAGCTTTGCGGCAGGATCCGATGCCGATGAATCCGTCATTTTCAGCCTGACAGCCGCACAGGCTTCATCGATCACATCGATAGCCTTGTCGGGCAGGTTCCTGTCATTGATGTACCGGGCGGAAAGATCGACCGCATCCTTGAGCGCATCCCTGTCCACCCTGACTTTATGATGCTCTTCATAACGATGGACGATGCCTTCAAGGATCCTGAGCGCTTCTTCCGTATCGGGTTCTTCAACTGAGACCGGCTGGAAACGCCTTTCCAGTGCGGCGTCTTTTTCAATATACTTATGGTACTCATTGATCGTGGTCGCACCGATCAGCTGCACTTCGCCCCTTGCCAGTGAAGGCTTGAGTATATTGGAGGCATCTATAGCGCCTTCCGCACCGCCCGCACCGATCACGGTATGGATCTCGTCCAGGAACAGAAGCACATTGCCGTCGCGGATCACTTCCGCGATAACTGTCTTGATCCTCTCCTCAAACTCGCCCCTGTATTTGGAACCGGCGACCATACCGGCCAGATCCAGTGTAAGGAGCCTTTTATTCTTTACCGTAAAAGGAACATCTCCGGATACGATCCGCTGAGCAAGGCCTTCTACGATCGCGGTCTTGCCGACGCCGGGTTCACCGATCAGGCACGGATTGTTCTTCGTCCTTCTGCTGAGGATCTGGATGACTCTGCTGATCTCATCTTCCCTGCCGATGACAGGATCGAGCTGGCCTGCCCTGGCGAGGGCTGTAAGATCCCTGCTGTACTGGTCGAGCATTGACGTTGCAGGCTGTCCTTCCTGCCTTCTCTGGCTCTGCAGATCCTCCCTGTGCTTGGTCGGATCCTCGCCGATGGCCGCAAGGAGTTCAAAGTAGATCTTCGCAGGGTTTATGCCCAGGGACTGCATGATCTTGACACCGACATTCTCTTCTTCCAAGATCAGGGCCAGCAGTATGTGCTCTGTGCCGATCTTGACAGATTTGTACTGCGCTGCCTGCTCGGCAGCGATATTCAGCACTTTCTGGCACCTGGGAGAAAATCCGTCCTTGTCCATGAGTGCAAGGTCCGAACTCTGTATATTAAGCTGGGAAAGCATCTCGGTGATCCTGGCTTCCGTGACCAGGTTTTCCGTCAGAATCCTGGAGGCAACGCCGTCAGGTTCCCGGATGAGCCCCATCAGCAGGTGCTCCGTGCCGATATAATTCTGCTTATGCTCCATAGCAGCCGATTTTGCCAGCTTGGGCACTTCCTTTG
>JAFVHP010000033.1 GCA_017474455.1 Lachnospiraceae bacterium | reverse complement strand
CTTTTGGACGGCCTAACCGTGCAAAACAACGATTTAGGCCGAATACTTGCCTTATTTCGACGGCCTGAATCAACAAAATGACAATTCAAGCCGAAATCTTCTCTCTTTTGGACGGCCTGTCCTTGCAAAACAGCAATTCAGGCCGAACTTTTGCCTTGTCCAGACGGCCTATATCAGCAAAATTGCAATTCAGGCCGAATCTGCAATATCCAGATTCGGCCTGAATGTATTTACATCGACCACTACTTGCATCGGACACTACCAGTATCAATGTCCACTGTTTCGAGCCATCCAGGCATCCGGCGGTTACATGTATGCTACTTGTACACTCTTACGGCTATGAACAGGCGGTCTTTCTTCGTTTCCTTCAGGACCTGATCAAAGACGAATTTGCCGTGGCCCCGGACAGATATGCGGTCATTCTCCTTCAGTTCCTGCCCGGGGCCTTTGGCGGGAGTGCCGCCGATACTGACCTGGTCGGCGTCGATGAGTTCTTTGGCCCTGGTACGGGAAATGTGGTAAACGAGCGACAGGACGGCGTCGAGGCGGAGCGAGGCGACGGATCCGGTAACTTCCTTGAATTCAGGCCTGACAGAACACTCTGAAGCCGGCACTTTGCAGCATTCGACGCTGGTGTGCCTGACGGAGGAAAGTTCATTTATGATAAGGCCGCTGACGGAAGACAGGCAGAAGACGTACGCGGTGTCTGTGCTGCTGTCGATGAGGATGTCGCCGACACGGTCCCGTTCTATACCGATATTCATGAGGGCGCCGAGATAATCTCTGTGTCCGGGATGGTCGGAAAAGCGGGCATTCAGCGGGCTGATGCGGACGCAGCTTATCACTTCCCCGCTTGCGGCGTCGGACAGGACGAAGTCGTCCGCGGACATGTAGGAAGGAAGGAAACAGACGGTCTGCCTTTCCGCCTCTTCCCAGCCACCGTACATGGTCCAGGGAACGGGGCCCGCTGCACCGCCCACAAGGAGCGAGCGACAATATGCCTGTTCCGCCGAAGTCAGGAATTCCGTATGGGTGAGGTAGTCCCTCTCAAGTGTTCTTGCCGAAAGATCGCGGATCCGCCCCGAAAGGTGATCCGCTGCTCTTTTTTCTATCTGGTCCATATAATCCTGTGAAAATCTGCTTTCATTTGTGCAGTTGTGACGGCGCCCGCTGTGAAGCTGCTGCCTGCCGTGGATAGCCTCCACTTCAGCGCCTGCCGAGGTAATGGTGCCTGTCACGCTAACGATGCCTGCAACGGTGACGGCGCCTACCATGGTAATAGCGCCTTTCACATATAAACCGGTTCTGCTTAACAGGCCGGCTCATACGATCGGCTTATTGTACCGGTTCATAGAAGAAGCACTGGTTCCCGTCAAACACAGCTTTCTTTCTGTAGCCGCTGCCGTAGTAGGTGTCTTCTGTTACAAAGGTGCCGTCGTCCTGCAGTGTTTCTTCCTCGAAGATGAAATCGGTGTAGGCGAAGACCTTCCCGTCCTGCTGGTGGAAGATAGCCCTGTACTGGGAGGCCTGCGAATCCGATGCGCCGATATACATGACGGCTTCGGCGTTTTCGTCACCGTCAAGGTCCGCATAGTCGATGTGCTGGACGATAAGATTGTCGGGGGAGTATTCGTAGATGACGCCCTGCTCAAGAAAATCGCCGACCGTCATGGTGCCCGGGTCGTTCAGCCAGACATCCGTCGGACAGACAGTGAAGCTGCTTCCCGGTTTATTCTGGATATCATGGAACCAGTCAGGCTCGTCATAGCCGAACACGCCGGCAGCACCAGAACCGGAAACGGACCCGGTACCAGAGTAAGCCGAACCGCCCCTCCCGCTTTCCCCGCGGCCAGCAGGGCTAAGGCCCGCATCCGCGGCCCAGCTCTCATATTTGTCCAGAGGCAGCGTGATGGCGGGGTAAAAATACTGCACCATTACCGACCCGTCCACAAGTTCCCCGGGTTCCGTGTACCAGATGTCATCGCCGACTTCTTCATCGCCGGTAATATCTTCTTCCAGCAGGAGCTCCTGCCGCAGGTCGATGCCGTCCAGGGTCATCCTGCGGATATTCGCGATGCCCATGTGCCCTTCCCAGATGAGCACGCCGTTTCCTTCCGGACAGGAGTACAGGCTGGAATGGCCGAACCATACCGGCTCGTCCGTACCGCCTGACGTGCAGAGCACGGCGTTTCCTGCTTCATCTATGGTATAGACTTCAAGGCGGTAGTCCGCTTCATAGGATCCGCGCTTGATAAACAGTTCCGGTATGCCGTCCTTGTTGATGTCGTAGAGATGCCAGCTGTCGAAGGCAGCGGTATACATCTTTTCCTCGTCAAATTCAGCCCGGAGCGCTGCGTCGATCCTGGTCTCTTCCAGGATGCGCTTGTATTCCGTCTTCCAGGTCTGCCTGCCCGAATAGCGGTAAAAATCGAAATCATAGACAAACTCGTCTTCATCGGCAAGAAGATAGCTGAGCACGCCGTCGCCGTTGTTTATCTGGCGCAGGTTCAGGATCTGGGCATTGCCTGCCTGTCTCATCGTGACAAGGTAATCGCCCGCTCCGTTTATGGATGAGAGCAGGCCTTCCGGCACAAAGCCGGTGATGTCTTCATTGACTCTCAGGGTGACCGTATCGCATGCCTGCGAGGGCTGGGCAAAGGTCCTCTGGTAGCCCATCCACATATCCGCGAAACCGGAGTGCTCTATGTAAAAGATCTCCATATCGCGGTACTGGTCGATGATCGCGAAGGCTTTCGGCACGCCGGATGAAGGATCATAATAGATCCAGCTGCCGGCAAGGGCGGCGGACAGGCCGCTGTCGCTCCTCGGATAAAGATCCCGGGCATATCCGGTGATCACCCGGCTGCGGGTCCGGCTTCCCTTTTCTGCGTCGATGTATTTCCAGAGGTCATCGCCGACCCAGTATTCCCCGTAGCGGACACCGTCGAAGGCGCTGATCCGGATCTCCGGGTCAAAAGTAAAGACGGCGTTGAAGATCAGGGTCGTGCCAGCATTCATTACATAAGAGGCGATGAGTTCGTCAGGCACGCCGATCCCCGCTAAAGAAGACAGATGCACCGGATCGTCAGCGCCATCGATATTCCTGTCCACCTGGAAGGACAGCCCGTCGGTGAGCGACGTCACCACGGCATAGGCTTTGGGCGTTTCATACACATCCGAACTGTTGCTGTCCTTATATGTGATCTCCAGCTCATCCAGGAGCGAGCTGCCTGCCGCTTCGGCTGCTTCCGCCTTCGTCTGATAGAAGTCTATCCGTGCCAGTTGCGCCGGCGCATCAGGCGCGTCCGGCAGATTGCTGATGAACCGCCATTTTCCGCCCTTTATCTCCGCGGTCATGACAAAGTCCCGCATGTCAAAGAAATAATCCGGGTCACTGGCCGTATAGTACAGCTGATAAAGATCCCCGTCCCTGTATCCCTTTGTAAAGGTAATGGGCTGGTAATTCGTATCTCCGTGGAGCGAAGCCACAAGGCCTTTTCCATCGAACCAGTCCCAGTTGTCGTCCAGTTCCACGGGCCTTGTGGAATCCGTATAATCCGAACCGGTCTTTTCATGAACAAGATCCCGTACATCCGACAGTTTCAGGACGAAAAGGCCCGTCACCAGCTCGCCGTGCATATCCTCCAGGTAATCCTGCACATACCGGTAATCCGGATCTTCGCTGTCGATGTCGATACCCGCGCCGTTGTACAGGACTTCGGACCAGGCGATCTCCTCAGGCCGCGTATATGTGCTCAGGAAAAACCCGTTGTCCTCGAAAGCGAGCGACTCATTCAGTTCTTCCAGTTCGCCGTCTGTCAGTCTGACTGCTTTGGACGCGTCAAACCCGGCTTGCCCGCTGTTTCCGGCATCCGTATCGTCCCCGCCCTGACCTGCTTTCCTTATCCTTGTCGCGTACTGCACCGTTCCGGCATTCTCTATCCTTGCCGCATACTGCTCTGCCCCGGCCTTCTCTACCTTTGCCGCGTACTGCACCGTCCCGGCATCCTCTATCCTTGCCGCATACTGCTCTGCCCCGGCATTCTCTACCCTTGCCGCGTACTGAACCGTTCCGGCATTCTGTGCCTGCACTGCCAGGGCATCCGCTGCCCACGGAATAATGAGGCTGAGGGCAAGGCATACCGCCGCCGCGCTTTTCATGATCCTTCTAAAGGTAAAGTTCCTTTTCATCCGATATATCCCCCATTCGGTGTGAATGCTATAATGGAACACTGGTGACCTTAAGAAAACTCGGTTATCTGTACCGGTTAAATTATACCATGCATGAAAGGAACTTTAGCTTATGATCGGTCTTGGAACCATAATCAATACCGGCTGCATTCTTGCCGGCGGTCTTTTCGGGCATCTGTTCGGCCGGCTTTTCAAGCCGCACCATCAGGAGACCCTGACCATGGCCTGCGGGATCAGCGTCCTGTTCCTTGGTATCTCCGGCGCCCTGCACTATATGCTGGATATTTATGATGACTCGCTGCCGGGCGGCGGCACGATGCTCATCATCGCCTGTCTGTACCTCGGCGGTCTCACCGGCGAGATCATCGGCATCGAAAGCGGTTTCGAACGCTTCGGCGAATGGCTGAAGATAAAGACCGGAAACGCCGGCGTCAAGGGTTTCGTAAACGGTTTCGTTACTGCTTCCCTGACTGTCTGCATCGGCGCCATGGCGATCGTAGGCGCCATACAGGACGGCGTAACGGGAGATTATTCCACGCTGGCGGCCAAGGGCATCCTGGACCTGATCATCATCATGGTCATGACCTGCTCCCTCGGAAAGGGCTGCGTTTTCTCCGCCATCCCTGTCTTCGTGCTGGAGATGGGCGTAACGCTCTTAGCAACTGTCCTGAAGCCGCTGCTTACCGACCTTTCCATGGATTATCTCTCCCTGATCGGCTCGATCCTGATCTTCTGCGTCGGACTGAACCTGGTATGGGGAAAAAAGATCCGCGTAGCCAACCTTCTGCCGGCGCTCATCTTTGCCGTGATCGCGGCTTACCTGCCGGTCCGTTTCTGAGCGCGGCGCAATTTCAGGTATTCTTTTGACCCGCTTTTCGATAGAATAAAGGAGATAAACCAGACAACACTTTCATCCGGAGGAAGAATATGGGCAAGAAGATCATCATCGCAGGCGAAAAATCAGGCGAACACTTAAAGAACAGCGTCGTAAAATTCATGGAAAGCAAAGGCTATGACTTCACGGATGTCACCACCGAGGAGCCTATGAGCTATATCGATGCCGGCAGCGCAGTCGGCAGCGCGATCTCCAGGAAAGAATATGACCTCGGCATCGTCATCTGCGGATCCGGCATGGGCGTCAACCTCGTGGCCAACCGCTATCCCGGCGTATACTGCGGCCTTGTGGAGAACGTCAACACGGCGAAAATGGCCAGGACCATCACCAACTGCAACGTACTTGCCATGGGCGGCAATATCGTAGCCTATGACCTGGCCAACAAAATGACCGAAGCATTCGTCGAGACGGAATTCGGCGAGGGATTCCCGCCGGAATTTGCTGAAAGACTGAAAGCAATGTTTGAGGAAATGGAAGCCGTAGATAAGGCGACACACAAATAAACCCAGCAGTGCCGGCGCACTAGATTCCCCTTCCCGCAAAAGCGGGACGGTTGAAATGATCCAAATTACAAAATACCCCGCTGCATCGGTGTGCAGCGGGGTATTTCTAATTTATCTTTCGGTCATGACCGTGGTCAGCCCTCGATCATTATGGTCTTCTTTTCAGGGATCTTGTGTACATCCTTCTTCGGAACGATCAGGTTCAGGACTCCGTGTTCGAACTTCGCCTTGATATCTTCTTCCTGTATGCCTTCGCCTACATAGAAGCTTCTCTGCATCGCGCCTGAGTAACGTTCCTGCCTGATCACTTTGCCTTTCAGGTTCTTTTCGTCCTTATCCAGCGACTTGGCCGCGCTGACCGTCAGGTAACCGTTGTTCAGTTCAAGATTGATATCTTCTTTCTTAAAGCCGGGCAGGTCTATATCGACTTCATAATGGTCTTCCTGCTCATGGACATCCGTCTTCATGAGTCTGTCCGAATGCCTGCCGTAAAGCTTCCTCTCCGTGCGGTCGAAATCTCTGAAATCCGGGAAATCAAACCAATCGTCAAATAAATTCTCTCCAAAAATACTGGGCATCAACATAATGCTTACCTCCTTATCTTTACTCTTTTTACTCTGAAACGATAGATACTGTTCCGAGCAATGGGAAGGAGGGTTTAGATCGATCCGGGTCTTCTCTGTTCCCTTGTTCTGATTGTGTTATACCACTCTTGTTAGCACTCGTCAAGAGTGAGTGCTAACAATTTATGGATTTTTTATTTTTGCTATTTTGTTTTGATGGGCGAACCTGCGTTACAGCAGTTACAACCGCTGATTTTTGTCAGTCAGACCTGCGTTACAGAGGTTACAACCATTGATATGGACAAATGTGACCGCTGAAAGACCGCATTTCAGGCCCATCAGCTCCGGCAGGATCCCGGCTGCAGCGGTTACATAAGCAGAAATCTCTCTCTTCGTCCGCCTGATCTGGCTTCCTGACGGATCTCACAGATCAAAGTCACCGGATAATCCGGTGAAAACGCGATCCGGCAGCGGACACATCTGACAAATTGAGCGGATGTATCCGCCAACGCCACAATATACATGGCAAAAGAAGGCGACCAGCCTTCCTGGTGAGCGGCCACAATAGTATGAATTCCTGATCGCGGCCGCACAGAAGCCGGTCAGAAGCCGGTCAGAAGCCGATCAGAAACCGGTCCGAATCCGATCCGAAGCCGTTACGGCGCCCGCAATGCAACAACGCACAATGAAGCAACGCAATGCATAAATGCAGCACGTAAAGGCAAGCACAAAACGCAACACACAAAGGCAGCTCATAAACGCAGCATATAAACGCAGCACATAAAGGCAACATATGAAGCCAGCACATAAAGGCAACATATGAAGCCAGCACATAAAAACAGAGTTTACGGCACCGTAAACTCTGTTTTTTGAAGCATCATGTTATTGGGTTATAGATCTTATTGTGGAATATCAGAACGCGGACGCGATATCCCAGTGATGGAAAATGCCCATGAACTGCATGCCTTTCAGCGCAGGTCCGTCGATAGCGAGTACTCTGCCCTGGGCAAAGCGTTCCACGTCGTCCCGGACATTCTGGCTGTTTGTCGCGTGCGGGTCTTCGGCGTCGATCTCATAGATGTTGACCGCAGCGACTTCACCGGCATCGATGTCCTTGTCCAGGCTGTGGAAACGTGAGCACTGGGTATATCCGGGCGTCTCCATAAGGTCGTGGGCATGTGTATAGACCCACCAGTCGTCCTGGATCGGCAGATTCTTCTTATAGCAGGAATTGGAGATCATGACAAATGCTTCAGGCATACCGTCCGGCAGATGTGTGGGGACCGCGCGGTCCAGCGGGCGGATGCTCTGTCTTAAGGCTTCAAACTGCAGAAGGACATGGTCCAGCACTTCGATGCCGGGTGCCACATACATCTGTTCCGGCAGGCATTTCACGCCGGGGCGGGAGGAAAGTTCATCTCTCTTTTCCCAGAGATCACGGATCGAGGCGGCTGTGCCTTCCGGATCGTCCGTACTGAGGCGGTAGAATGTCAGGTAGCGGCGTCCGTCCGCTTCAAGAGGCTTGAAGAAATCCGGAACTTCGCCGGCTTCGAAGATATAGCGGTGAACGCTGACTACGCCGGGAAGTTCCCTTACAGCCGGGATCCAGACTTTGTCATACCAGCGGTTCATGTGGGAAACTTCTGTATCTTTTGCGCCTCTTAAGGCTTCCAGATAGATCAGCTTTGTGGGAAACAGTTCACTCATAATACTCTCCATTCCTCGCCCTTTGCAGGCGGCATTGTTATCTCCCCTTCGTTTCAGGGTTTAGAAAAAAACTATAGATATATTATAGCATGATGCCCCGGGGACTGCCTCCTGGGAAAGGTTTTCATAACAGGTGTGTTTTCCCGCCAATGCATACTTGCTATAATCATTCTGGACGCTGTTTTGCGGTGCATGGGGCCGCAGGCAGATATCGGAAACCGGGACGATTATTATGCTGATTCCTAAAGGGGAGGTCTTCTATGGACGAATTACTGGAAAAGAAATACCGTCAGCTGATCGATGAGAACGAATGCCGCAAGCTGATGACACGCTATGAATATTACGCCTATTCCCGCGTCTGGGAACTGGTGCCGGATATGTTCGCGGACAGGGACGATATCTGGATCGACTGCGAAGGTTTCGGCGTATTCGACGGGCGCAAGGGTGTGGAGACCTTCTTCGTGGACTGGCACCATTCGATGGAAGGGGACGCGAAGGGCATGCTGACCCTGCATACGCTGACCACGGACATCATCGAAGTGGCGGGCGACGGCCAGACCGCGCACGGTCTCTGGATCAGTCCCGGCACGGAGACGCGCCACAATGCCAACGGCGAAGGGAACGAAGCTTTCTGGATCTGGGGCCTGTATGCCGTCGACTTTATCAAGGACAGCAACGGTGAGTGGAAATTCTGGCATTTCCGCATCCCGCACCTTCTGCTGTGCGACTACCACCATTCATGGGTGGATCTCGACGGCGTGAAGATGGGTTCGGGCATCGGCAACGAAGGGCGTCCCGAAGCAGACCGTCCTTCCACTTACGATCCCACTTTCTACGGCGGAGAAAAGAAGACGGATTTCTTCTTCCGCCCGCCGTATCCTTACGAGACTGAAGCCGACCTTGAAAAGGACAATTTCTGGAGAAGGCCCGGGGAGTAACAAACTGTATTTTTGACATATAAAACGTGCTATAATTTCTTTTGTGTTTTTTTATTCACGCTAATTCACAGGAGGTCATTATGAAAAAGAAACTGATCAGTTTACTGGCTGCAGCAGGCGTTCTTGCCATGACTCTGGCAGGATGTGCGGCTCCCGCAGCCTCATCCGCACCCGCCGCTGAAGCAGCCCCCGCTGCCGAAGAAGCTGCTCCGGCTGAAGCAGCCGCAGGCGGTGCAGCCCTCAACATCGCGATCGTATCTTCTCCTTCCGGCGTTGACGACGGTTCTTTCAACCAGAACAACTATGAAGGCATCCTTGCTTTCATCGCCGAGAACCCTGAATCCAAGGTCACACCTGTCCGTGAGGAAACAGGCGACGTTTCCGCCTGCATCCAGACCGTACAGGACATCGTTGCCGACTATGACGTCATCGTATGCGACGGCTTCCAGTTCGCGGGCATCGGCGCGATCGCCGGTGAGAACCCCGACGTGAAGTTCATCCTGGTCGACACCTATCCTACGGATGCCGACGGCAATGAGCAGACTTATGACAACGTCTACGCAATGCAGTTCAAGGAGCAGGAATCCGGTTTCGCTGCCGGCGTTGCTGCCGCCCTTGAGACAAAGACCGGCAAGGTCGCTGTCGTCAACGGTATCGCTTATCCATCCAACGTCAACTATCAGTGGGGCTTCATGAGCGGTGTCAACTATGCCAACAAGTATTACGGCTCTTCCGCCGAGATCGTTGAGCTTGCTTCCTATGCAGGCACAGACGTTACCGGCGCGAACGTAGGCGGCAACTATGTCGGTTCCTTCGCTGACGAAGCGACCGGCAAGATCGTCGGCAAGGCTCTGATCGACGAAGGCTGCGACATCATCTTCGTAGCTGCAGGCGGTTCCGGCAACGGCGTCTTCACAGCTGCCAAGGAAGCCGAAGGCGTTTTCGTTATCGGCTGCGACGTCGACCAGTATGACGACGGCGCAAACGGCGATTCCAACATCATCCTTACTTCCGGCCTTAAGGTCATGGACATGAACGACACCCTTCAGCTGAACAAGATCAAGGACGGCACTTTCAAGGGTGAGAACGCCCTGCTCGGCGCCGACACCGATTCCACAGGATTTGTTTCCGCAGAAGGCAGATGCCAGCTTTCCGCTGACACCATCGAGAAGGTCTCCGAAGCATTTGCGAAGGTCAAAGCCGGCGAGATCGTTCCCGCTTCCAACTTCGGCGGCACGACCCCCGAGGATTTCGTAGGCCTTAACTGATACGAATTCTTCGATACAAGTTTGAATTACAAACTTGTATTACAAACGGTTTATTACAGGATATAATGAAAGGGCACGGAGCATCTGATCCGTGCCCTTTCGTTATGGATCTTTGTCAGGGATTTTCGTCAAGGAGAAAACCAAATGCAGACGCAGACGACAACCGGCGATTATATCGTGGAAATGGTCGGCATTACCAAACGGTTTCCCGGCATCATCGCCAATGAGGATGTGACCATCCGCATCCGCAAGGGCGAGATCTACGCCCTGCTCGGCGAGAACGGCGCCGGCAAATCCACGCTCATGAGCATGCTGTTCGGCATGTACGAACCCGACGAAGGCGAGATCTTTATCCGCGGCAAGAAGGAAAAGATCACTTCCCCGTCCTACGCGGCCAGCCTGAATATAGGCATGGTCCATCAGCATTTCAAACTGGTCTCCAACTACACGATCGCGCAAAACATCATCCTGGGCGCCGAGCCGACAAAGAAGCTCCTCGGCTTTATACCCATCGTGGACGAAGCTAAGGCGAACCGCGAGATCGCGGAGATCTCCAGGCAGTACGGCCTGGAAGTCGACCCGACCGCCGTCATCGAGGACGTGAACGTGTCCACAAGGCAGCGTGTCGAGATCCTGAA
Source organism: Lachnospiraceae bacterium (assembly GCA_017474455.1). Taxonomy (GTDB): domain Bacteria; phylum Bacillota; class Clostridia; order Lachnospirales; family Lachnospiraceae; genus CAG-791. Next base: position 138,266 of record JAFVHP010000033.1, on the reverse strand, counting down.
AATGCTGTACCGCAACGCCGAGATACTGATCTTCGACGAACCGACGGCCGTCCTGACGCCCCAGGAGATTGATTCGCTCCTTGGCATCATACGGGCCCTGCGGGACGGCGGCAAGACCATCATCCTGATCACGCACAAGCTGGAAGAGATCCGGCAGGTCGCCGACCGGTGCGCGATCCTGCGCCGCGGCAAGCTGATCGACGTCCGGGACGTTCCCGGCATGGACGCCAGAGAAATGGCCGCGCTGATGGTCGGGCACGAAGTCCAGCTGACAGCCGAAAAAAGTGCTGCAAAGTTCGGGGATCCCGTCCTGGAAGTCAGCCACCTGGTCGTGGAGAACGAGGAACATTTCCAGACCGTCAGGGACGTTTCCTTCACGGTGCACGCCGGCGAGATCTTCTCGATTGCGGGCGTTTCCGGCAACGGGCAGACCGAGATCGCCGACGCGGTGGCCGGCCGCCTCAAGGCAAAGAGCGGCACGATCCGGCTCCACGGGCAGGATATCACGAATATGAGCATCCGCCAGCGTACGCTGGCCGGGATCTCCTACATCCCCGAGGACAGGCAGCAGGTCGGCCTGATCCTGGACTTTACGCTCCGCGACAATCTCGGCCTGAAGGATTATCATAAAGAACCTTTCCAGAAGAGCGGCATGCTCAACCAGCCGGTCTTTGAGGAGAATTCCGAAAAGCTCATCGACGGCTATGACATCCGCTCCGCGAACAGGGGCAGCACGATGGTCCGCTCCATGTCGGGCGGCAACCAGCAGAAAGCGATCATCGGCCGCGAGATCGAGCAGGACGCGTCGCTCTGCATCTTCGTGCAGCCCACGCGAGGCCTGGATATCGGCGCGATAGAGAACATCCACCGCCAGATCATCGCGGAGCGCGACAAAGGCAAGGCTGTCCTTCTGATCTCTCTGGAACTGGACGAAGTCACGGAACTCTCCGATACCATCGCCGTTATCTACAGCGGCGCTTTCGGCAGGATCGCGCCGGCGGAAGACTACACCACTTCCATGCTGGGCGAATACATGATGGGTGTTGCGAAAGACAATGCAAAGAATGGAGGCGGCAATGAATAACGGACGGCTCTACCGGCGCATCGCGGTCGCCGCGGTGCTCTTAAGCCTTCTCGCGGGAACAGTGCTGATGCTGATCCTCGGAAAGAATCCATTCCTGGCTTATTACAACCTGCTGCAGGGAAGCGGCCTTGCTCCGAAAGCCAAATACGCGGCCGCCAGGTCCATGTGGACGGACCTGTCCAGCTTTATCGATTTCTGGACGCCCATGATCTTCGCCGCCCTCGCCTGCGCGGTCGCGATGAAGACCGGCCTGTTCAACATCGGTATTTCAGGGCAGATGCTGGTCGCCGGCTTTCTGGCCACGATCACGATCGGTTATTCCGGCCTGTCCGCTTACCTGGCCAAACCGCTGGTCATCCTGATCGGCATGGCTGCCGGCATGGCGGTGGGCGCGCTGATCGGCTTCCTCAAATACCGCTTCAATATCAATGAAGTCGTCAGCTCGATCATGCTCAACTACATCGCGGAATATATCATCAGCTTTTTCATCCAGACGCGCTTCGTCGACCCCGTCTCCAGGCAGTCGAAAAATATCGGCGCCGCCGCAAGGCTCACCCTGCAGGATGTGGCGATCGGCGGCTATAAATTCAGCATCCCGCTGGCCTTCGTGCTGGCCGTCATTGCCTGCGTCCTGGTCAAGATCATGCTGGACAGGACGGTCCTGGGTTATGAACTCAAGGCGGTGGGCGCCAACCGAACCGCCGCCGGCTACGCGGGCATCCGCGTCGGCCGCAGCATGATCGTCTCCATGGCGATCTCCGGCGCGCTGGCCGGTCTGGCCGGTGTCTCCTACTACCTCGGCTATTTCGCTTCGATCCAGCCGAAGGTCCTGGTCTCCACCGGTTTCGACTCCATCGCCGTCTGCCTGCTCGGCTCATCCGACCCGGTCGGCATACTTTTCTCATCCTTCCTGATCCAGGTCATCGCGAAGGGCAGTACTTATATGAGCTCCCAGCAGGGCCTGGAATCCGAGATCGTATCGGTCATCACCGGCCTGATCCTGCTCTTCTCGGCCTGCAGCGCTTTCTTTATGGGACTCGTCGTTTCCAGGAAGAACGCAAAAAACAATACGAAGGACCTGCGCTTCGGGGATGAAGCCGAAACAGCCCCCGCGGCCGTTACTGCAGCCGTTAACCGCCCCGCGGAAGATAAAGGAGGTGAAGAGGCATGAACAGCACAATGATCAACAACATCATCATCGACGGCATGACCTTTGCCCTTCCCCTGTTCATTATGGCCATCGGCGGTATCTTTTCCGAAAAGAGCGGCATTACGAACCTGGCGCTGGAAGGCCTGCAGGGCATGGGCGCTTTCATCGGCGCGCTGGCCGCGACTCTGGCTGCGGCCGCGGGCGTACCCGACGATTCCACAAGGATCCTCGCATTCCTCTTCGCGGCGCTGGGCGGCGGCATCTACGCCTGCCTGCACGCGGTGCTCTGCATCAAGTTCAAGGCCAACCAGGTCATCAGCGGCGTCGTCATCAATATCCTCGCCATGGCGCTGACCTCGTTCCTGACAAAAGCCATCAACCGGACAGTCTTCGGCGCAGCCTCGGACAAATTCATCCTGGCCGTTTCCAAAAGGATCACCATCCCGGGCATTTCCCGGATCCCGGTGCTCGGCGCGTTCTTCACGAACGTCTATCCTTTCGAGTTCCTGATCATCGTTGTCGCTTTCCTTGCCTGGTTCGTCCTGTATAAGACGACCTTCGGCTTAAGGCTCAGAGCCTGCGGCGACAATCCGGGCGCTGTCGACGCGGCCGGCGGCGATGTGGCGAAACTCAGGTTCGCCGGCGTCGTCGTTTCCGGCGCGCTCTCCGGTATCGCCGGCATGTGCTTCGCCTATTCCATACTCGCGAAATTCTCGGGCGATATCTATATGGGCTACGGCTACCTTTCCATCGCCGGCTATATCTTCGGCAACTGGTCGCTTCTGCCCACGCTGGCCGCCTGCCTGATCTTCGGCTTCGCCAGAAGCGGCGGCTACGAACTGGTCAAAGCACTGGGCATGCCCAGCGCGTATTCGGACCTGGTCATGATCCTGCCTTACGTGCTGACACTCTTCCTCCTGATCTTCCTGTCCAAGAAGAACCAGGCGCCGAAGGCGTTAGGCGAGATCTACGACAAATCAAAAAGATAAGATCCGGATTGATCCGGACTGATCCGGCGGAATATATACCCGCCCGGGCACGCTCGCGCTATGATCCCGCTGGCAGCGGTACATAAGGCACCAAAAACAACACAGGAAATCATTGTTTGATCACGAGCCGGGTTACCGGCCTGTGTTGTTTTTTTACGGTGCCTAAGTACCGGCCGCGGGATAATGCGCCGGGCAGGGTATATAATTTCCGCCGGATCAGCAGATAACAAGTCGAGAATGCAGACTGCCAGTATGCCTGATCGGAGTTTTTCAGGGAGTCTCAGCGTTACAGATTGAGGAGTGATGCAGAAATGCGCGGTATTTGGTTTGACGGTAATAAGGCTGTTCTCAGGAACGATATACCCATGCCGCAGGCGGATGAAGGGCACAGCCTGATCCGGATACTCCGGGCGGGGGTCTGTTCGACGGACCGGGAGATCCTGAAAGGGTACCGGCCGGATTTTCGCGGCGTGATGGGTCACGAGTTCGTGGGAGTGGTGACTGAATCGTCACAGGATGAGCTCATCGGCAAAACGGTCGTCGGCGAGCTGAACGAAGGCTGCGGCAAATGTATCCTTTGCCGGAGCGGCCGTGAAAAGCACTGTCTGTCCCGGAAGGTCATCGGGATGTCGAAAGACGGGTGTTTTGCGCAGTATATGACGCTGGCCGACCATCTGATCCATGTCGTGCCGGAGGGGCTTTCTCCCGAAAAGGCGGTCCTTACGGAGCCGCTGGCCGCTGCGCTGGAGATCCCGGAAAGGATCCATATCGCACCCGGGACGCCGGTGGCCGTCATCGGTGACGGCAGGCTTGCCTTTATGATCGCGCAGGTGCTGCATCTGACCGGCACCCCTGTGACCGTGATCGGAAAACACCCGGAGAAGCTCTCCGCGTTTGCCCCCTATGCGGACACTGTCCTTACGGATGAGGTGAATGAAAAGCTGAGGTCTGGCGGTTTTACCGCTGACGATATGTTCGAGACGGTGGTGGACGCGGCGGGGCATCCTTCGTCGATGGAGATGGCTATGCAGATCGTGCGCCGCCAGGGGACGATCATCCTGAAAAGCACATACGCCGGCGCGCATCCGTTTGACATGTCCCTGATCGCGGTGAACGAGCTGAAGATCGAAGGGAGCCGCTGCGGCCCGTTCGAACCGGCGCTGACTCTGTTGAAAGAAGACAGGATAGACCTGCCGGAACCGGAATGGCATTCACTGGAGGACTTTGAGGCGGCATTTTCTTCAACGGCTTTCAAGGCCGGGTTCATCATAAGCGAGTTATAAACGAGTTATAAGCAAGTTATAAACGAGTTATAGACCGGTAAATGGCCGGCTGGATGCAATATAAATCAGTGACCGCCGCACAGTTTCAAAGTGCGGCGGTCTTTTTTCTTATATCGCTCCCTTATCTCTCCTTTTAGGTTTGATCGCTGTGATTCTGTGATTATATGGCTGTAAGCGGAACTTTGGTAAAGAAAAACAGGCCGGGTCGACATAATTTACATACCATCATGTTTCCTTTGCCTGTTTAGTCTGTACATTTCATTCAGTTTTCCTGCCGGAGTACATATTGTATCTTCATACCTTACGTATCAATATGTGTATCATTTATTCCTGTTCTCTGTGGGTACCCCCTAAACCTGGCGCTGCTTCAATTAAATAGGTACTTCAGATTCAATGCATTACCGATTGATAATCAAAATGGAAATCTGCTATCTGTACTTTCTGCGTCTAGGATGCCCACGGATACCTATTGCAATATACGATAAGCGACTTCAATATGTATTTTCTGCAAACTCTTTGTTTTATTGTACCGATCAAACTTATGTAACTGCTGCCTACATATGTATTCTCGTACAATCCTCCGCCGGAACAGCTGAACAAAGCCAGAACAACTGGGCTCAACCGAAACACCTGAACAAAGCCTGCACAGCTGGGCTCAACCGGAACACCTGAACAAAGCCGGAGCTTCTGCTGCACAGCAGAGGCCCCGGCTTTTGTTTGTTTACATTTACAGATCAATTGATCAATTATGAAAGATCATCAGAATACGCGGTTTCCGGGATTGCCGGCAATGCCCAGTTCTTCCGCTACCCGGGCGACCTGTTCAGCCACCACGGCCGCGACGCGCTTATCGAAGGCGCCGGGGATGATATATTCCTCGTTCAGTTCTTCGTCGGTAACGAGGGATGCGATCGCGCGGGCAGCCGCCAGTTTCATTTCATCTACGATCTGGCGTGCTTCCACCATCAGTGCGCCGCGGAAAAGACCGGGGAAAACGAGCACGTTGTTGATCTGGTTCGGATAATCGCTGCGGCCTGTCGCGACGACGCGGGCGCCGCCTGCTTTTGCGTCTTCCGGCATGATCTCGGGCGTAGGATTGGCCATGGCGAAGACGATGGCGTTATCCGCCATCGAGGCGATCATTTCCGGTGTGACGATCTTCGGCGCAGACACGCCGACAAACACATCCTTGCCTTTTATCACGTCGGCGAGCGGGCCTCTTTGATGACCCCGGTTAGTGATCTCTGCCATCTGTGCCTGGGCAGGATTCATCCACTCTTCTCCTTCACAGACGGCGCCATTGCGGTCGACCAGGACGATATCCCTCACGCCCAGCTGCATCAGCAGTTTACAGATGGAAATACCGGCGGAACCGGCGCCGTTGATGACGACGCTGACTTCTTCGACCTTCTTCCCGACCAGTTTCAGCGCATTGATAAGGCCAGCTGTCACAACGATGGCTGTCCCGTGCTGGTCATCGTGAAAGACCGGTATATCCAGTTCCTGCTTCAGCCGCGTCTCTATCTCGAAGCAGCGCGGCGCAGAGATATCTTCAAGGTTTATGCCGCCGAAGGTGGGCGCCAGGTACTTTACGGTCCTGATGATCTCTTCGGTATCCTTCGTATCCAGGCAGATCGGAAAGGCATCCACGCCGCCGAATTCCTTGAACAGGACGGCCTTGCCTTCCATGACCGGCATCGCCGCTTCCGGGCCTATGTCGCCGAGCCCCAGGACGGCTGTACCGTCACTGACGACCGCGACGGTATGGCTCTTGATCGTGTATTTATAGACATCATGTCTGTCCGCGTGGATCCTGCGGCAGGCTCCGCAACGCCCGGCGTATATGCGGTGGAAAGCTCGTTCCTGTCGGTAACGGGCACTTTTGAAACGACTTCCAGCTTGCCGCGGTTCTCCCGGCACAGATCCAGACTGGCCTGATCGAAATCCATTATTTTTCCTCCTGTAGCAAAAGCTTTTTTCTCTGCTGCCGATGAGCATCATTCTCTGAACTGTCCAGTCTATTATACGCAAAGACAGACTCCGCATCCAATGCAATTCTTTTCCCTGATCCAACTACAATAATGTATATGAAATTGTTATTATAAATGAAATGTGATCTTATCTGATAAAGGAGGCATACGTATGTTTAAGAGATCTCTGTCCCTGCTGCTTTCGGTGTTCATCCTTCTGTTCATCTTCATTCCCGTGCTGCCCGCCTATGCGGATGGTGCCGTGCCTGCCAAAGAAGCGGAGGACGGTACAGACATCTCCGACATCGTCATACTCTATACCAGCGACGTCCACTGCGGTTTTGACAAGGGGTTCACGCTGGCCGGCCTGCAGCAGGTCCGGGACTATTTTACGTCTCAGGGCGACGCCGTGATCCTGGCCGACAACGGCGACAGCATCCAGGGCGGCCCTTCCGGCACGATCAGTAAAGGACAAATCCCGTTCGACCTGATGAATAAAATGGGGTATTCCGTCGCGATCCCCGGCAATCACGAATTTGACTACGGTGCGGACAGATTCCTGGAACTGGCCGGCGAAGCGGAATTTGAATATATCAGCTGCAATATCACCCGCAGCGGCGAGCTTGTCTTTAACCCGTACACGATCCGCGAACTGGGCGGCAGGAAGATCGCCTTCATCGGCATTACGACACCGACATCGATCCTCAGCTCGGCACCGTACAGATTTTCGGATGAGAGCGGAAATGTCATTTACGATTTCATGCAGCACGACCAGACCGGACAGGCTCTTTACGATGCTGTCCAGGCCGCTGCGGACGATGCCAGGAAAGACGGCGCGGACTATGTGGTCGTGCTGGCGCACCTGGGGCTGGAGGAAGCCTGCAGTCCCTGGACGTACGCCGACGTGATCGCCAACACGAACGGGATCGATGCTTTCCTGGACGGCCACAGCCATGATACCGAACAGATCATCATGAAAAACAAGGACGGCAGCCAGGTCCCCCGCAGCGCCTGCGGGACCGCGCTCGAAGCCGTCGGCTGGTGCCGCATCTCCGCAGACGGCGTGATCTCGACCGGACTCTATACATGGAGCAATGATACGCCCGCCGACAAACTGATGATGATCAGCAACGAGATGGAAAACAACATTGCCAAAGCCAATGCGTCCATCGAAGAACAGCTCCTTGTCGGGATCGGCGCATCCCCCTTCGAACTGACAGTCAACGATCCTGAAGCCGTCGACGCGGAAGGCCTGCCGATCCGGATGGTACGGCGTGCCGAGACCAACCTCGGCGATCTCTGCACCGATGCCCTGCGCAGCCGGACCGGCGCGGACATTGCCCTTCTGAACGGAGGTGCGATCAGGAGCGGTATCCCGGCCGGGGATATCACATACAGGAGCATACTTACCGTCGCTCCGTTCAGCAATTCCCTGAGCGTGATCGAAGTGAGAGGCCAGCAGATCCTGGACGCGCTCGAGTGGGGCGCCAGGGCAGTGCCGGACGAGACCGGTGCTTTCCTCCAGGTCTCCGGCCTGACGTACGAGGTAGACTCTCTGGTGGATTCTTCCTGCATCGCGGATGAAGACCTGGGATTTGCCGGCATTAACGGAGAACGCCGTGTCCGGAACGTCCTTATCGACGGAGAGCCGATCGATCCGGAAAAGACATATACAGTCGCCGGTACCGATTACCTGCTCCTCCAGCAAGGCGACGGGTTCACCATGTTCGAAGGCTGCCGTATCCTGCAGGAGGGCTCTGTCATCGACAATCAGGTATATATCGACTTTATCTCCGATATGCCAGGCGGCATCGTCATCGACAGTTACGCCGACCCCACCGGGGACGGCAGGATCGTGATCCTGGAGTAAGCACCTGCTGCCATGATCCTCAACACAGGAAACAGGACCGATATCCCGGCCTTTTACAGCGAATGGTTCATGAACCGGGTCCGCGCGGGCTTCGTGCTCGTTCGGAATCCCTATTATCCCGGCCAGGTACTGCGCTACCGTATCGATCCCGATGTGGTGGACGTCATTGCCTTTTGTACCAAGAATCCCGCGCCTATGCTCCGGGATGACTATATGGAGGAACTCTCCCGCTTCGGGCAGTTCTGGTTCGTTACGATCACGCCGTACGGCAAAGATATCGAGCCCGGCGTACCGGATAAGGATGAAGTACTGGACTCTTTCTGCCGCCTGTCGGAATATACCGGCGCCCGGCGCACCGGGTGGCGGTATGATCCAATCTTCCTTTCAGACAGGTATGACGCCGATTTCCATATCAGGGCGTTCGAAAAGATGGCTTCCCGCCTTTCCGGCTATACGGACAGGGTCGTGATCAGCTTCATCGACCTGTACGAAAAGACGAAAAAGAATTTTCCGGAAGCAGCTGAAGTATCCTCCGAAAACAGGCTGCTCCTCGGCCGCGAGATCGCAAGGATCGCCGCCAAAAACGGCATGAAGGTCCATACCTGCCTGGAAGGAACGGATCTTGCGCAGTTCGGCATCGATACCGGTGGCTGCATGACGAAGGAAGTCCTGGAGGAAGCGCTGGGCGAGGAACTTGTCGTTCCTGCCGGCACGGCGCCTGCCAGGAGCGGCTGCCGGTGCCTTCTCGGGAGCGATATCGGCGCCTACAATACCTGCCGGCATTTCTGCCGTTACTGCTACGCCAACTATGACCGGGGGACCGTGTTGAAAAACAGTGCCATGCACGATCCCTCTTCTCCTTTCCTTATCGGACACGAAATGCCGGGCGACGAGATCCGTGAAGCGAAACAGGTCCGGTATTCCACAGGACAGCTGCGGCTGTTCTGATACTTCCGACGCGATCGCAGCGCATACGTCCGACTGAAAAATACTTCCACATTTTCGAATTTTTACTGCATTTTTCCATTTCTTCCCGAATGCTAAAGTATTTATATCGCGATTCTTATGCGCCGGTTCACGAAAGGAGTCTTTCATATGATCTATAAAAACCTGAAAACAAACGACGGTTCGATTATGCGGGTTTCTGCCATTGCCATGGGATCTACCATGGCCATGGAAGCACTTTCAACATCAGAAAAACATGCTCTGTATGACTGTTACCGTGAAAACGGCGGCAACTGTATCGATACGGCGAGAGCCTACAGCGGCGGGAGATCCGAATCCATGGTCGCGGAATATCTGAACTCCAGAAAGTGCCGCCATGAGATCATCCTCTCCACAAAAGGCGGCCATCCGACAGACGCCAACCCTCAAAAGAGCCGCCTGACAAGGGCTGAGATCCTCAGCGACCTGGAAACGAGCCTTCTTACTCTCGGCACGGATTACGTCGATATTTACTGGATACACAAGGACGACCCCGATGTCCCTATTGAAGATATCGTTGAAACCTGCGCGGATATTATCAGATCCGGAAAAGCACGCATAATCGGCGCTTCCAACTATACGACGGAAAGAATGGCCGCCGCCAGGGAATATGCACTGGCTCACGACCTGCCCCCTTTTCTGGGAAGCCAGATCCAGTGGAGCCTTGCCGCCGGAGATGATGAATACATGTACGAGACCTATGGCTCGCGCAGCATGACACCGGACCGGTATGATTTCTATCTGAAAAACGAAATGTTCGTCTTCGCTTTCAGTTCCCAAGCCCAGGGTTTTTTCGCAAGAGCAATGAAGCAGGGCGCCCAGAATCTGAGCGAAGATATGAAAGCCCAGTATTTAAGCAATGATAACCTGCTCCGCCTGGCCCGTGTTAAGGATTACGCCAAGAGTCATAATTGCAGCATTTCCGCACCGGGACTGGCCTATCTGATCAACAACAGGCTGACCTGTATTCCCATTATCGGCGCGGACAATACTCGAATGCTCAAAGAAAGCCTTGAATCCGTTTCTCTTGCTATGACAGCTGAGGAAGCCGACGCGCTTTACAAAGTTTGAGATCAAAGGCTGAAATTCATCAGGATCAGGCACTGCAGGAGCGGCTGCGCAGCCGCTCCTTTTTTGTTATATACTTATGGCAGCAGAAAATCACCGGGCTGCAGCTCTTGCTGCAAAACACAGGATACACAGGACCGCATGGAGAAAACACAACAGCAGAAAAAACTGGAGGAATTCTACGAGAAAAGGCTGGGCGGGTATCAGAAGATGATGGACCGCCGGGAAGAATTTCTTGAGAAAAACGCCGCGCGTCTGAATAAGATTCAGGAGCGGAATGATAATACCCTGCATGTCATCCGGACAAAAAACGATAACCGGACAGAAGAACGCCGCAGAAAGATCGAAGAAAAATACATCGGCGGCGACAGGAAGAAACAGGCGCGTTTCGACCGGATAACGGCCCGCAGGGACAGATCCACAAAAGAATGGCGCGCGCGGCAGGACCGGCAGATCGAAAAGCGCCGTGAGGCATTCAGGAAAAAGCGCGCCGCCAACGAAGCCAGGGTGCAGAAGGCTTATGCCGAGGCCAGGATCCGCGATGCCAACCGTGAGAAAAGGGACAGATCCTATCTGGAACAGGGCAGGATCACCCCGAGACTGAAATACGCCCTGATCGGCCTTATCGTCGTAGCGGCCATCATTATTATTACCCAGCTCGTCCTGCCGGACAGCTTTGTAAAAAGACACTTTTCCAGACCGGCCAAAGAAAGCGCAGAAGTCTATTCCGCGATCGATTCCATACCTGACGAACAGCCTGCAAAGACACCGGCAGCTCCGGTGATCTCAAAGCAATACGATACCCTGGACGGCATCACGGAAGAACAGAACCTGTGGGACGTCCTGATGGATCATTTCGGCGGCAACAAGACCGCTGTTCTCGGCGTCATGTGCAACCTAAACGCCGAATCCAAATTCAAGGCTGCCTGCCTGGAAGACTACAACAACCGGATGTGGGGCATCGATGACGAGTATTACACGATGCGCGTCAACAAAAGGACGATCGAGCGCGAGGATTTTGCGCAGTCCCGCTGGGACGGGATAAGCACCGGGTATTTCAACGCCTATCAGGAATGGGTCAACCGGGACGGCGGCTACGGTTACGCGCAGGTCACCGCCTATGACAAAAAGGACGACCTCTACAAATTTGCCGATTACTGGTTCAGCCCCGGAGGCAACGGGGAAGATTACCTGTTCAACATTGCTGATCCCAAAATGCAGGCCATGTTCCTGATCAACATCCTGCAGTCCGAACAGTACAGCTATATGGATTATATGATACGCCACGCGCAGAATGTCGTGGATGCCTGTTATTACTGGCTGAAGTTCTATGAGATCCCGTACGATCCCTATGCGGATAATTATTACACCCTGTCCTTCGACAGGGCAGCCGCCGCGGACGAGATCGAGCGCGGGTGTACAGAAGGCAGGAATACAGACGAAAGCAGCATTGCCGACGAAGTCAGCAATGCAGACAAAGTCAGCAATGCAGACAAAGTCAGCAATGCAGGCACGGACAGCGGTACAGACACAGAAGGCACACCGGACGGCGGCACTGAAAACAGTTCAGACGAAAGCAATACAGACAGCAGCGGCACAGCCGCAGAGGAGTAAAGATATATGAGAGACAGATTAACAGACCTTTTCAGAAAGATCACCGGCAGCCGCCGTCTTCTGTCCGTCTGCATTGCAGCCGGACTGCTTGTCCTTATATGTGTCTTTACCTTCCTGATCCTCGCCTTTTCCGGAAAAGACAGCGTTCCTACGGAACTTTCGGACTTCAACCGGAAAGGTATCCGCATCGGCGTCCCGGAAGGGTACATCTTCGGCGACGCGGTAAAACGGGCGCTGCCGAATGCGGAAGCCGTTTACTTCCCTGACAGGGACGAAGTCTACCGGGCCCTTGCCGGCGGCATGATCGACGCCGCCGCGGACGACGAGCCCATCATCAGGGCGATTCTCCGTTCCAGCGACGTTTTCACCCTGATCGACGATTACCTGGAGCCATCGGACTATTCACTGGTCTTTCCGAAGGATGAACAGGGAGAACTGCACAGCCGGCAGTACAGCGCCTATATTGAAAAACTGGCTGCTTCGGGGGCGCTGGGGGCTCTGGATGAGAAATGGTTCGGGAACGATCCGGAGGGCAGGACCAGCGAGGATGCTTCTTTACTGCCTGCCGAAAACGGCATGCTCGTCTTCGCGTTCGATACGAGCAATATCCCCTTTGCCTATCTGTCCGCCGGCCGCCCCGTCGGCTATGACATCGACCTGGCAATCGGTTTCTGCAGGGAATACGGCTATGGTCTTTCCTTCGCGCAGACAGATTTCGACGAGATGCTGCGGGGTACGGCAGCCGGCCACTACGACGCGGGATGCGGCGCGATCACGATCACAAGAGACCGTGAGGAATTTCTCAATTTCGGCGCCGCGGATTATTCCGGCGGCATCAGCCTGTGCACCGCTGTTCCGACAGAAAGCGGCAGGGCTCCCGGGCCTTTTGCGCATATCAGGAGGAGCTTCCGCAATACGTTCCTGGAAGAAGGCCGATATAAACTGTTCTTCGGGGGGCTATTGACCACCGTCCTGATCGTCGTGTCCGCAGTCCTTATCGGTACGCCCCTGGCCCTTATCTCCTATATCATCACCCGCCGGACGAACTTCTTCCTGCGCGGGCTGTTGCGTGCAGTTATATGGCTCCTGGGCAGCATCCCGGCCATCATGCTGATCATCCCGATCTATTACAGGTATTACCGGGATCTTGCACACGGAGGCGTGATCGCCGCGATCATCGGCTTTTCCCTCGTCTTTGCCGAGGATGTATTCAGGATCATCGTCAGGAACGGGAAATCCGTCCGGTGCAGAGTCATGTTCGACAGCGATGCGGACACTCTCGCCGCGGCCGGCATCGAGGCTGAAGAGGCCGTCGAAAGCGCGGAGTATGCCTACAGGCTGGAATTTATCGATACAAAAGAATTCTTCCGCCTCCTGCAGTCTGAGAATGGCGCCGATATTTGGACGGATTACAGGGACAGGATCGTTTCCATGCTGAAGATGACCTCTGTCGTCGGCTATATTGCCGTCCAGGATCTGACCAAGGTCTATGACATCATCCGTTCCGAAAGCTATGAAGTCCTGCTGCCGCTGTTCACAGTAACCGTCGCCTATTTCCTGCTAATCCGGCTGATCACGTGGCTGTTTAAGAGGGTCACGCAATGATCTATCATCTGAAAACGACGCGGCAGATATATGATTCCCTCCCCCTGGTCACCGGGTACATCGGCGTTGACCATGACCAGGAGCCGGTCATGAGGATGACCGGTATCCCGATCTGGCAGCTGTTCTGGTGTATTTCCGGGGCAGGCGAGCTGATGATCGAAAACACCAGGTGTACGCTGCGCAAAGGACAGGCCGCCCTTCTGTTTCCGGATTCAGGGCACAGCTACCGGGCAATAGAGGGCGACTGGAAAGTACATTTCATCGGGTTTGGGGGAAAGATCTGCCAGTCTGTCCTGGACTCCGTAAAACTGAAGTCCCAGGGCATCTACCAGGTACCGGATCCCGGATTCTTTGAAGAACATATCCATGCACTGCAAAAGATCATTACCGGTGATAAAGACAACCGGAGCAAGCAGCTGTTGTGCACAAAAGAACTGTTCAGCCTCCTTGTGGACCTTGGAAACTCTTCGACAAGGATCATGATGTCAGAGTTCATCGATAACACCGGATACGCACAGGAGATCTCCATGTATCTGGAGAATAATTATATGGACGACATTTCCCTGGACGACCTGGCCAAAACCTTCGGGCGGACAAGGGAGTACCTGTGTACCGCATTTAAGGAAGCCGCCGGTGAAACGATCATGCAGCATCTGACAAAGATCAGGATAGTCAGGGCAAGACTCCTTCTGGTAGAACATCCCGACCTGACCGGCCGGGAAGTGGGCGAGCGCTGCGGGTTCAGGGATGCCAGCTACTTCGGCAAGATCTTCCGCAAGTATACCGGCATGACGCCGAACGAATACCGCCGGAGCATCCGCTGACGGACGCGCAATAAATATCCAGGCAGCAAAAAGCCGCCCGCGGAACACATCCGCAGGCGGCTTTTTTATTTATGTATTTTGTCTGCTGCCGGGATGGCAGCCGCAGTATCATATCAGTGACTTATCAGTTGTTTGCGGCAAGCCACTCATCCAGCTGTTTCTGATAGTCGGCAATGTAGTCATCTACGCCGTTGGCCTTCAGGCTGGCAATGTATTCATCATAGAGTTCATCCGTGAAAGCGCCGCAGCGGATGGAACCGTTGTACTGCTCTGTGATGGCGCTCAGAGCGCTGATGATGTTGACAACATTATCCGCATTGGCCCTGAAGCCGAAGTAAGGAGAAAGCTCTCCGGCATCCAGGATAGCCTTTGCCTGCTGACGGAAGTCAGCGCCGCTGCCGATCCAGGGAAGGCCAAGGAAATAGTTGCCGTACAGGAAGTCAACAGAGTGATAACCGACCTTGTCGGGCTCAACGCCGTCAGGATACTTCGCCTGGCCGTCTTCCACGACATAGTTCTCGCCTTCGATACCCCAGAACATAAGGTTGATCATATCAGGATTGGTATAGAGTTCATTGATCCATCTCATGCCTGCTTCGGGTTCCTCTGCGTTGACCGGGATACCGAGACCGAAGTTGGCTACGTTGGCGGTAGCAAGCGGTTTGCTGGCAAGTTCAAGGCTGACCATCTCTTTGCCGATCGCTTCTGTCTTGGCTGTTTCGATACCGAATTCGGATGTGCCGAACATAGCGAAGGAAACATTTGTCTTGATCATGATCTCGGAAGTGTTGTCTTCGTAAGGAGAATCCTTATAGACCCATCCCTTGTTGTACCAGTCACGGATCATTTCCTGCTCAGCCCTGTAATTGGGGTTCTCAAGCAGAAGTGAAAGCTGGTTGGTCTCTTCGTCAGCAAAGATAACGCCGACCGGATCGCTGAGCGTATCGAATGTGATCGTATCCGCGAAATCGCCGCCGGGGAAGATATAGCCGCCGGACCAGAGGATGTTCTTGCCGCTGCCGGTAGGGATCAGATCGGTCTTTTCCGCGACCGTGGCGAAAAGTTCTTCGACCTGGTCCCAGCTAGTCATGGACAGAGCCTGGTCGAGCATGCCGAGCTCTTCAAGGATATCTTTGCGCATCGTCATGTAGGAAGAACTTACATAGTTCCTGTAAGGCGGTATGCCGTAGATCCTTCCGCCCATGGAGTCGACCTTCAGGTATTCGCCGACTTCCGCGTAGGTCTCGGGTGCTTCTTCCTGAATAAGGTCTGTGATATCCATCAGCTGTCCGTTCGCGACGAGGGAAGAGAAGGATGTAGCCCCGAAGCCCAGGGAGATAACGTCGAGCTGTTCGCCGCTGGCCAGCTGCAGGCCGAGCTGTGTGCTGTATTCAGCGAGGGACTTCATGGTGATGTCCGCATGTACGCCGATCTTCTGTTCCGTGATCGCGTTCATGGCGTCAAAAACGGGACCGGCGACTTCGCCGACGCCGCGGGTGTCAAACAGAGTGACCTTAATGGTCGTGATCTCGTCGAATTCAGGTGCTGCTGCTTCTTCTGCAGGAGCTGCTTCCTCTGCCGCGGGAGCTTCTGCTTCCGCCGCAGGCGCTGCTTCTTCCGCTGCCGCTTCAGGTGCCGGAGCTGCTGCCGGTGCCGCGCCTGCGCATGCTGTAAAGATTACAGATGCTAACATAGCTGCTGATAATAATGCTGCGATTTTCTTTTTCATTTTGCCCCCTTAATAGTTTTAATAGATTAATACTCACCAAGTTCTGCCATGAAGCACCGTATATCCCCGCCAAAACTGACATCCATGCGTTCGTCACCGTTCATGATCCTGCCGGGTGTCCACTGGCCGTTTACGAAGCTTCCTTCCTCGATGTTGATGAAACCTGCTTTCTTACCACCTCCCTCTTTTGCAAAGAATTTGATCCGGCTCATCATCCCGCAGATCAGGAATCTGTCCGGCGCGAGTTCGAAGATGAAACCTGCCGGAGCCGGTTTGTGCGGCTGCGGCCTGAAATATGAGACCAACAGATCGAATTTCTCAAATCTGAAGTACTCGCCTCTCTCCGTTTCCGCTTTCTTGAGATAACATTTGAAATGATCCGTCCCTCTGTACTGAAGATAGAGGGGCATGATGTCGTTCATGAACCCGTAGGCCTGGGACAGGTATATATCCGTACCGGTCGTATCAAACGCCGCGGGGTCGATATTCAGTTCCGCCAGTACCGAAGGATCCGGTCCCGGCATGCTCTCCTTGTCCGCTTTCAGGTCTTCGATCCCGAAGGGCGAGAAGCAGAGCGCGTTGTGCTGGCCGAACGCGTACAGGCAGTATGAAGCGCTGGAAGCGTCTTTCCTGATCTCGGGTATGAACAGCGGATTGCCTTCGTAATGGTATTCGTCCATGACGAACGGCGCATACGCGACATAGATATCGGGACCGATGGTAAACAGGGACGGTGCCTTCAGTTTCCAGATGTCGTGCACTTCACGGACCGGTCCGCCCGAAGGATAGGAACCCGCGTACCAGGGGAACTGCCTCAGCCAGACGTTGGCGTAGCAGGGGATCGGGTATTCCTCACGGCCTGCTGCGGTGATCTTTTCAATGGCGGACGCATAATGGTATGCCATAAAGTATTCTTCCGCGTCGGCGCCGAAGGCTTCCTTCCACGTTCCGCTTACGTTGAAGCGCTGCGCCATGTCCGCCGGTACAGCCGCTTCAAAGAGCTCGTTCGCCCTCTTTCCGTAGTCACGGGCGCTGCCGAGGATACCGATCTCATTTTCGATCTGCATCGCGATGACGGTCGACTCATCGCCGTCTTCTTCCCTTAAGTACTTCATCAGCTGCGAGAAGGCATAGGCGTCTTTTTCGACTGCCTCTTCACACAGCGCGGAAATGATGTTCAGCGGTTCGCCCGTATCTTTGCGGACGACATAGTATCTTTCGCGGTCTCTTTTCATCCAGCCGGGAATATAGTTGGACTCGCTGTTCTTCCACAGACCGAACCAGAGGATCACCACATGCATGTCATATTCCCTGGCTCTTTTCAGAAGGTGTTCGACGATCGAAAAATCGAATACACCCTCTTCCTTTTCCAGCATCTCCCAGTAGACCGGGGCGACGACTGTGTTCATGTTCAGACCCAGCAGATTAGGCCAGACGTTCTTATCCATGTAGTCGTTGCTGCTGACACTGGAATTATGCAGCTCGCCGCCCAGGGCGAAGAACGGTTTACCATCCACGTATAAAGTCGGGATGCCGTTCAGTTCCCTGATTTCAGGCAATTCTTTCTTCATAAATTGTATTCCCCCTTAATTGTTCGAATCCCACGAGAATTGACAGACTATTCATCTTACAAGTTAAGGATAAGCAATACGGCAGCCCATCACAATCTAAATATTTTTATATCGATATGATTTTTTTAATGCGGTACAGAAAAAGACTGTTTCCGGACAATAGTCCTGTTCCGTAAAAACGGAGTACAGGATCTGTCCGGAAACGGTCCCAAAAGTCAGGATGATCCGATCAGAATGATAAGAGATTCAAAACCACTTGAAATACAGTGTCAGCAGGATGATATGCAGGAACAGCATCATCAGCAGTCCCGGGAAAAATGCGGGTTTGCGGATCTTATGCCGGAACAGAAACATGGCCAGCAGGCCGCCGGCCGCCCCGCCGAAGAGTGAAAACAGGAGCAGGGTCTTTTCCCGGATCCGCCAGGAGCCCCGCAGCGCCTTTAGCTTATCCAGGCCAAACAAGGCAAATGTGATAATGCTGACAGCCGCAAGATATGCTGCAAGGCATGTGGCCGCCGGTGTTTTCAGTATGTCATTCAACTTCTGTATCTGACCTCCTGTTTTTAACAGCTAACTTACATATTCTGTATCAGGCCTTCTGTTTTTAACAGCTAACTTACATATTCTGTATCAGGCCTTCTGTTTTTTGGCGGCCACACATACAAAGTCTGTCTCCGGCTTCCTGTTTTTTGGTGGCTGCCGGACATATTCTGTAACCGGCTCCCTGTTTTTGGTGGCTGCCACACATATTAACAGCTGCGGATCATCGATTCCGTATGACCTGCAGAGGCAGGCAGCACCTCATGATACATATGAGCAGGAAATATGTAAACAAACCATCTGTACCTGAAAAGAGACTCTTTGTATTGAATACATACCGGTGCGACTTTACCGGGTATCAGGGTGGTGCCGGAACGAACTTGTTTCCGGTCGAAGGCTAGATGGTTTCTGTTATCTAGCCAATTAATATGTGCTCAAGTATAGATGATATACCCCTCAATCTATAAGAAACAGTAATTCAATATGTGTTTTCAGGCAAATTGTTTTAAAAGTGTACGGACTGATTCTGCCTTTATTGGATGTAAATATGTAAAATCCGGACTACCGTCTGTTTTCACATCTATTTTTACGTCTGTTTTCGCGTCTCCTGTTTTCGCATCTGTTTTCACATCTGTTTTTACATCTGTTTTCGCACCTTTTCCTGCTGCACTTATGCGTACCCATGCCCCATGCTCCGGCCTGCCGCATTGCACTCCAAATTCAGAAAAGATCAGGCACTCCTGCCTGATCTTTTGTAAAATAAGCAGCAGCTGTGGATCGTGCCCCTGCAGACTAATTCATGCCGGCGCCGCTCCTTCCTTCGGTTCCCACCTGCCGGAATAATAATAGACCGCGGCAGGGATGATGCCGAGGATCCAGCCCACAGGCGCTGCATACCAGATGCCTGTATATCCCATGGCAAGCGGGAAAAGAAGCGCGCCGAGGATCTTGCAGCCAAGTTCCACAAAGCTCGATGCCATGGTGACCGGGATCTTGCCCATGCCGCGCAGGGTGGCTTTGAACACTTCGATGATGCCAAGGAAAATGATGAACCATCCCTGGATCCTGACAAAGCTGACGGCCGCTTCAATGACCAGCGTTTCATGGCTCTTTAAGTAAAGGCCGACCAGCGCTCGGGGAAACAGTTCCGAGACCAGTGTCGCGGCAAGGCAGAAAATAGCGGCGAGTCCGTACATCTGGCGGACGCCTTTCCTGATGCGGTCATACCGCTTCGCCCCCAGATTCTGGCCGGCATATACCGAGAACGGGCTGATGTATCCGTACAGTGCCGTCGTCGTCAGATGCTGTACGTTCTGGCCGATCGTGAACGCGGCAACGATCGTGCTGCCGTAAGAATTGACGATCCGGGCGATATACATCATACCTATCGTCAGAAAAGAGTTCTGCAGGCCGAACAGGAGCCCCATCTTCAGGATATCGGCTGTCAATTCCCTTTGCGGGACCCATTCCCCCTCTTTCGGAATGATATCCTTATATCTTCGGAAAATATAGACCATACAGAGCACGGCGGACAGGGCCTGTGAGATGACCGTAGCCGAAGCCACGCCGGCAACGCCCATATGCAGCACAACGACGGCGATCACATCCAGGATCACATTCAGGATGCTGCTGAAGATCAGGATCACCAGAGGTGTCATGCTGTTGCCGATGGAACGCAGGGTGTTGGTCGCCGCGTTATAGAAAAACTGCGCCATGCATCCTCCGCAGATGATGCGGATATACAGCACCGAATCGTCGATGATGTCCGCCGGCGCGCCCAGAAGCCTCATCAGCGGGCGGGCAGTCACGATACCGACGCACCCCAGCACCACACCCAGCACTGCTGTCAGCGACATCGCGCTGGCAAAGCACCTCCTGACGCCTTCACTGTCCTTTGCCCCGACTTTCTGGCTGATGAAGATCGAAAACGCGCTGGTCACCGCCATCGCGAAGAGCAGGATAAAACCGGTCGCCTGCGCCGTTGCGCCGACAGCCGCCAGCGCCCTGGAACCGGCGTACCGGCCGAGGATCGCCGAATCTGCCATGGAATACAGTGTCTGGAATATCGAACCGATCAGTGTCGGGGTAGCGAACCGGAACATAAGCCTGACCGGGCTCCCCTTAGTCATGTCGATGTCTCTTGTCTTTAATAATGCCATTTCTGCTGCGCCTGCCTGTTCTGGACTTTGCTGTTATGTCCGGGTCCTTTCCTGCGATCGAATACATTAGTAATACATCTTACCTTTTTCAGACACAAATATCAATACGGCACGCCTCTCACTTTATTAAGCAAACTGCTCAAATCACTCCCTGTTCAGGTTGAAACATTGTTGAATATATACTAATCTATAGTTGACATCGTATCTGTCACATAATACAGCATTAACCTGTATGGAAAGGGGTTTCAGAGCTATGAAACAACATGAGATGCTGGCCATGATCCTGGCCGGCGGCAGAGGGAGCCGTTTAAAAGACCTCACCAACAAGGTCGCAAAGCCTGCGGTATCCTTCGGCGGCAAATACCGCATCATCGATTTCCCGCTCAGCAACTGCGCGAACAGCGGCATCGACGTGATCGGCGTACTGACACAGTACGAATCCGTTCTTCTGAACAGCTACGCATCTTCCGGCCGTATCTGGGGCCTGGACACCAAGGACAGCGGCGTTTACGTGCTGCCGCCCAGGGAAAGGGCTGACGCCAACTTAAGCGTGTACCGTGGCACAGCCGATGCCATTTCCCAGAATATCGACTTTATCGACACTTACGATCCCGAGTATCTGCTGATCCTTTCGGGCGACCACATCTACAAGATGAATTACGACAAAATGCTCGACTTCCACAAGGCAAACAAGGCCGACGCCACGATCGCCGTTATCGGCGTCCCGATGAAGGAAGCCAGCCGTTTCGGTATCATGAATACCGATGAGGAGAACAGGATCGTCGAGTTCGAAGAAAAGCCCGAGCATCCGAAGAGCAATCTTGCTTCCATGGGTATCTACATCTTCAACTGGAAAGCGCTGCGCAAGATACTGGTCGCAGATATGAAAGATCCCGATTCCCATCATGATTTCGGCAAGGATGTCATCCCGGTCATGCTGAACGGCGGCAAGCGCCTGTTCGCTTATGAGTTCAAGGGTTACTGGAAGGATGTAGGTACTATTGATTCCCTCTGGGAAGCCAATATGGATCTTCTTTCCGAAGCCAACGAACTCGACCTGCACGACGACAGCTGGATCATTTACACCGAAGACGCTACGGAACAGCCGCAGTACATCGGTCCTGACGCGAAGGTGGACGTCGCCTATATCACCCAGGGCTGCGATATCGAAGGGGAAGTCACCCGCTCGGTCCTGTTCACGGGCACAAATGTCGGCCATGGCGCCAAAGTCATTGATTCCGTCCTTATGCCCGGCGCTGAGGTCGAAGAAGGCGCGACCGTTACCAGATGTATCGTAGCGGATGGTGTACACATCGGCAGAAATGCTGTTGTCGGCAGCGCTGACAGCGAGAATATCCTGCTGGTGGCAAAGAATGTGAAGGGAGAAGCATAATGGCAACTGCATTTGGAATCATCACAGCCGGCAGAACCCGTTTCCATGTGGAGGGACTGGAGGATTACCGCCCGATCGGTTCAATATCTTTCCTTGGGCGTTACCGTCTGATCGATTTCCCGATCAGCAATATGAGCAACAGCAATATAGACCGCATCCAGGTCTACGCGCGTTCAAATTCCCGTTCCCTCGTAGAACATGTCGGCAACGGCAGCTATTACAACATCAACTCCAAGAGAGGCAAACTCCAGGTACTGTTCGGTGAAGAGAACAGCGTCAACGATGTCTACAACACGGATATCGCTGCCTATTACCAGAATATCGAGATCATTGAACGCATGCACCAGAATTACGTGATCATAGCTCCCGGCTATATGGTCTATGTCCAGGACTTTGACGCGCTTTTAAAGCAGCACATCGAGTCCGGAGCGGACATTTCCCTGCTCTATCACAAGGTAAACGACGCGAAGACCAACTACCGCAACTGCAATTTCCTGGACATGAACCGCCAGAAAGGCGTCAAATCCATAGAAGTCAACGATGCGGAAAAGGACGACCGCAATATTTTCATGGATACATTTGTCATGAGCAAGGATCTGTTTGTAAAGCTGATCCGCAAAGCCCGCAGCGTTTCTTCCGTCTTCTCCCTTGTCCGTATCATCAACCTGGAAAGCGAGGACCTGGATATCCGTGCCATCCAGCATAAAGGCTATTTCGCGGCGATCACTGACTTCAAGAGCTATTTTGACGCGAATATGAACCTGCTGAACATAGACGTGGCCAAGCAGCTGTTCGAGCCCAGCTGGCCCATCTATACGCATACCACGGACTCCTCGCCCGTGCAGTACTTTGAAGGCGCTTCCATCAAAAACTCCGTAGTCGCCAACGGCAGCCTGATTAAGGGCTGCGTGGAAAACTCCGTGATCGGCCGCGGCGTTATCATCTGCAAGGGCGCAGTCGTCAAGAACTGCATCATCCTCGGCCACTGCAAGATCGGCGACGGTATCCGCCTTGAGAACCAGGTCATCGACAAATGGGCAAAGATCCAGAACGTCGACCAGCTTATCGCCGATCCCGACCGTCCCGGCTATATCCGCAGGGATGACGTGATCTGAGCTTTACGCCGGATCGATCATTAGAAATGGTCATATGCCGCCAGCCGGTCAGCCGGCAGGCGGCATATTTTTTATTGAATTTTCATGCTGTTTCTGATACACATATTGCATAAGATATACACACCCGTACCGGAAAGATAAATAAGGCAATTCCTGCGGGGTTTTCGGAAAGCAACATGATATGGAGGCATCCCGGGGTTGAAAACACCTGCAAAGCTGATCAGCTGTATCGTATTTCCGGTTATTCTGGCCGCATCTCTGACAATAATCAATAGAACGCTGGAACCGAAGTATACCCTTTCGACCAGCGACTGGCCCACCACTTCCACTTTTAACCAGTTCTACCGGATGGACCGGGACTCCATAGAAGTTTTATTCTTTGGCTCCAGCATTGCAGCCAGCGCTTTTGTGCCCCAGGTCCTGTACGACGAATACGGCATGACCAGCTACAACCTCGCATGCGAGCTGCAGAATATCTTTTTCAGTTATTACTGGCTGGAAGAGGCGCTCCACTATCAGTCGCCCAGGGCAGTCGTCCTGGATCTTGAATTCATGAACGACTACTATCCGGAAAACAGACTGAACACAAAGGAGTCAATTTCCCGCAAGAGTATCGATCCCATGCGGTGGTCATTGAACAAGGTCAAAGCCGTACACCATATATGTACCCTGGACAGATCCCAGTCCGAGCTGAGTTATTATCTTACGAATATCCGGTATCATTCCAGGTGGCCGGAAGTAAGCCTCCGCGATCTGGATATCGAGATGACAGAAAACGCTCCCCTGAAAGGTTTTGCCCCTGTCAATGAAAACGCTCCCGAAGAAGCCGGGCCTTATATTCCCGGCAGAACGGATGAAAAGTATGCATTCCAGGAAGTGATGCAGGAATATCTGGACAGGATCGTAAAGCTCTGCCGGGAGAAAGGGATATCATTGATGCTGGTCAGCCTCCCCGGTGATACCATGAATGATTCCATCAATTTCACTCATGAATCCTACGCAGACGGGAACGGAATTCTTTATCTAAACCTGTGTACTCCCGAACAGATCAACAGGATCGGAGCTTTCTTTCCCGAAGAAAACATTTATTATCACGAGAACATCTGGGGCGCTGTAAAAACCAGCCGCTACATCGGGGCACTGCTGGCCGAAAACTATGAGATCGAGCCTTTAACAGACCCTCAGTATGAAAGCTCAAAAGAGTATTTCCGGCAGATACTGGACAGCTTTAACTTAACGAGGATCACAGATGCCGGAGAATACCGCAGAGCTTTGGAAAGGCCATACTTCCGGGTGTTTGAGACCACTGACGATACAATAAATATCGACGGCGAGGAATTCCGCTCAGAAGACAGCGGCGTCAATATCGTGGTCTACGACCTGAACATGCAAAGGGTCATGGATTTTGTGACACTTCAGGGCCAGACATTGATCCGTCATTACTGACCGTCTCCGCGTCAGTCCATTACCCTTTTGCTGCACGCCAACTGCGATGATAGCTTCTCATAAAACGCCATGTAAAATGCAATGCGCTCTTTCCATATCTTTTCCGCAGTCCGCGTCCCCATCTCCATATCCATCAGTTCATTCAGCCTGGCCAGCTTCCTGCGGACATATTCAGATTTTGCATCATAGTTCATATCCAGGAATCCGTCGCCGCAGAGCGTCTCATGGATGCGGTAGGCATCGAAGCGGTCGATATTGTCCGCGTCGCCGACCGTCAGCGCAAACGGCGTCCTTTCCCCTTCAAAGTCCGCTTCATCATCCACATGGATCGCGATCCCGTAGCAGATATCGTTTATCCTTTCATCCGGAAGGCCGAGCTCTTTGAGGAACGGACGGGCCATACGGGCGGCATGTCTTCCGTGCTCCTTCCAGCCGCCTTCCCCGAATTCCTCACAGTAGGAAACGTCATGAAGAAGACAGGCGATCACCATCTCCGTCTCATCAAAGCCTTCAGCCTGCGCGATCTGCCGGCCTATATTTGCCACCCGGTATGTATGTTCCAGGCGGTAGGCCTTATCCTCCGGGTGCGCGTTCAAATATATGCCGCCATCGAAAGCCTGTTTCAGAAATTCTTCCGTCCTGCTGATCCTGTTCCTGTCCATATTCAGTCTCCTTCCTGCGGCGTGACCCGTCGGCGGTCCGCCTGATGCCATTTGTTAACAGTCAGATATTCCAGCAGCGCGTCGCATCCGTCCCTGACGTCCTGCCAGGTGGAAATGAAATCTCCGGTGTACCATGGGTCCGCCACACTCCCGGGCCGTTCCGTATAGTCCAGGAGAAGCGATATCTTCCCGTCGGGGTCACCGCCGCAGATCCGCAGCATATTCCGCCGGTTCTCGCCGTCCATCCCGATGAGGAGGTCATACCTTTCGTAATCCGCCCGGGTCATCTGCCTCGCGCGCTTACCGGTTACGCCCAGTTCGTTATCCGGCGTACCGATCCCGTGCTTTTTGAGTTCTTCTCTGGCCGGCGGGTAGACCGGATTGCCATGACCGTTCCAGCATTCTTCATCGCTGGTGGCCGCGGATTCGATGAGGAAGCGGCTTTCCAATCCATTCTTCCTGACGAGGTCTTTCATATAGAACTCCGCCATCGGACTCCGGCAGATATTGCCGTGGCAGACGAACAGCAGTTTTATCATATCGTGGTTTATCCTCGTTTTCGTAGTTTTCCCTATCGTTCCGCGATGCCTCGTACTGTGTCCAGCAAAACATCGATTTCCTCTTCTGTATTGTACACACCCAGGCTGACGCGGACCATGCCGGGCGTGGAAGCGCTTTCTTCTTCCTCTTCAACCGTATTCGGAAGCCCGAGAAGCCGGAATACATACGGCTGCGCGCCGAAGGTCCCCTTTCCCACGTCGATTCCCGCTGTGTCTGCCAGACCGGAGGCGACGTCGGTGTAGTTCACACCGTCGATATTAAAAGTGACGATCCCGATTTTGTCGCTGATATTCTCTGTGTCGCCGTATACCGTGACGCCATCGATCGCGAGGAGTCCGTCGATCGCATTTCTGAGCAGAATCTGCTCGTGTTCCTGAATACTGTCGTACCCTGTTTTTTCCAGGATCTCGATCGCCTTTACCATCGCAACGATGCCTGTATAATTGAGCGACCCGGCCTCGTAAAGACTGGGGGCGGACAGATACGTCTCCTCTTCGTCATAAACTTCCTGTACAATACCGGCTCCGTAGAACTCGGGAATGCGGGAGTCAAGTTCCGATTTTAACCCTACTACCGCGCCGCCGCCGTAAGGGGCATACATCTTATGAGCGGAAAAAACGAAAAAGTCGATGTTTTCCTCCGGGGTATCTCCCATCATGGAAAAAGCGCGGTGAGGTACGATCTGCGCGCCGTCTACGATGATCAGGGCATCGTGTTCATGAGCCATACGGGCAAGGGTATGGACGTCATTGATGTATCCCGTCACATTGGATGCGGCAGTAATGGAAACATATTTGACCGGGTATTCGTCCAGCAGCCGTTCCATTTCATCGAGCCGCAGCCGTCCGTTTTCATCAACCTCGGCATAAATGGTATTGCCCCTGTTTCGCCAGGGCAGATCATTCGCATAATGCTCCATGCGCGAGGAAAGGACCATATCGTTCTCATCGGTGACCAGGGCGGAAGAGAGCTTGTTCAGCCCGTCCGTCGTGTTCGAGCAGAAAAACGCCGTGTACAGTTCGGGATCGGCGTGGACGAAATCCAAAACCGTTTGCCGGGCTTCTTCATAAAACTCGGTGACAGCAGACGACTTCTGTCCTTTTCCCTGACCGACGTACGCATATGTGCCGAGTTTTTCAACCACCTCTTCATTGACATCCTTAAAGGCAGGCGTTGTGGCTGCGTTGTCAAAGCAGATGGCGGTGACTTCCGTTCCGTCGGCGAGCTTCACATGGGAATCCACCCCATAGACTTCCCCTCGTATGGTTTCCATGGAATAATCTTTTTCCGATTTCGCAGACGCGGGCGTTCCGCATCCAGTCAGGCACAGCATCAAGCAACCGATCGCGATGACACAAACAAGTCTTTTCAAAGCGGTCCCTCCTAAAAATACAAGCAATGTATACCATGTCTCCGCCTCGAAGGCAGGGAAACGCGGGTGTCATGAATAAGCCGGCTATCGGGTCTGGTTCAGGATCTTCTGGACATCCGAAGCGGTCATGCCGTTTACTTTACCGTTTTCTATGATCTCCTCTGTCTGCGGAGCCCTCTTTCCACAGTCTTGCAGTCATTGAATTTCGCAAAACGTCCCAGTGTCCGCTCCAGTGCGGAATTCAATGCTTTTGTCTGCCGGATCCCCGGCTCCCACCATAAGCCTTTTACATGAAGGATACCATTACGGTCCGGAACAGCCTCAATGCGGCCGGCAAACCGATCCCCATATACGATCGGTAATGTGTAATAACCATATTTTCTGCTGTCCGCAGGTGTATAGATCTCCCAGGAATACTTGAAGTCCCACAAAGCCAGTATCAACGCCTTATCCCATAAAAGAGGATCAAGCGGCGCCATAAATGACATCCTCGGTTTCAGATCCGCATTGCCGGTAAGGATATCCTGCATGAGCGATCCATCTTCGGTGCGATAGTAGAAAGGTAACTTTATCCCCTCTACCATAACAGATCTGATCTTATTATCCGCTGACAGCTGCGACAGCACTTTTTTCCTTAAGTCCGCTTTCAGATCGATCCCCAGAAAAGCCGGACTGCTCTTATCCCATAAAAGCCCGACTGCTCCGATTCTGCGCAGGACCCGCCATGTGATCAGACTAAGTTCATCACTGCACGGATTATCCGCTTTCAGTATCGCTGCAGGAATGTATTTCTCCGCAAGATCATAATACTTACGACTGCCATTTTTATGATGAATGATCAGCTCACCCTCAGTATATAACTGTTCCAGGACCGATCTTGCCGACATTGACTTTTTATGCCAGTTACCGCTCCAATGCATCGTGGAATGCCAATAGATCTCACCTTCGATCGGCAATGTACTGCTGCAGACCGCTCCATTCTCCCTGATATAAGCCACAGCCTTTTCTTTTAATTCCTGCAATCCCTCAAAAGTATCGCCCATCTTCCTGCTGCGTTCCCTGAAAGGGGCAAAATACGGCCAGTCGTCTACGGGCCATATGGATAATTCCTTGTCTGCATAGTCTACAAGTTTACGATCCTCATACAGGAGTTCCTGCAGCATTGATTTCTTAAAACCTCTGACTCTGGACTGCAGTGTCAGTTCGGCATTCCTGCCGCAGATATCGATCGGATCAAACTGAATACAGCCTGCCTGACGCACATAGTCAAAGGCCCCTGCCTTCCCGATAAAACGGTATGAACCGATCAATCCCTGCTTTGCCAAAATAAACTGCGCGGCCTGCCGTTTTGAAATAGTCTGCAAATTCCCAGCCTCTTATCCAAGGTATGCCATGGATGAATGTCTCAGTTTCCAATTATTATGCCATTTTCTGCAGATTTTATCATTGCCCGGCCTGTGCAGAGCTTTTCTGGCCCCCGGGCACCTAAAATCAGGTTATAATTGTCTGCAGCACCGGATCAAGATCACATCGACTCGGTAACGGTCTTCAATTCAAGATCAGATTCCGTTCAACAGATCCGCCAGGAAATCTTCCTTATCTTCCGGCGTCCAGTGACCCTCCAGACATATTTCCGGGTCGATCTCTCTGACCGTATCAGCCAGTTTTCTGCAAAGGTCCGCCCTTTTTATCCCGGTATAGAAGTCATCACAGGCAGAATCGCCGAGAAATAAAACTCTGTCCTGTTCAACATAAATAAGTGTGGAATCATCCGTATGCGGCGCCTCTGCCTGAGAGACTCTGACCGTACAGCCGCCCAGGTCAAGTGTCACTTCTCCGGAAAACACGATATCTGCCTGTTTTACGATCACTTCCTTGTCCGTGTCATATTCTTTCCTGATACTCTCACCCAGCGCGAAGAATTCATCCGGCCCGTTCTTTTCTGTTTTTGCTTTCCATTCCGCAAGGTATCTGTCTGTTTTTTCATTTGCCAGGCAGAGTCCGTTTACGGCATGCATTCCAAAAGTATGATCCCAGTGCCAGTGGGTAAGGACCGTCAGGCCTGGGAGCGGCAGGTCTTCTTGTGTCAGCAGCGCATAAAACTCTTTGGTATGGGCCGCAGAGTGACCCGCATCAACTGCCAGGCACCAGTTATCTCCCTTCACATAACCAAGATTCGGGCGGTCCCTTTCTGTTTCAAACGGCATATACCATACATGTTCCGTAAGGCGTTTCAATTCCATCATCTTTGTCTCCCATTGCTCTGCCGGATCCTTCCGGGTCGGTCTCACGCGCATCATGCCCCGGCTGATCCCGGTTCCCGTCACAGAACACTCATATCACCTGACGGTTCTTCCATTTCCCGCTCCTGAACCGCCATATGTCCAGGCCTGCTTTTATACACCAGTCCATCACCATGGCCAGCGTAATGCCGATAACGCCCATATTAAGCCACTTGGCCAGCGCAAACGAGAACAGTGTCCTGCAGATCACGGTACAGAAGATCGAAGCCCACATGGTGAACTTCACGTCTCCCGCGGCCCTTAATCCCGAGGAAAGCGGCATGGAAAAGGGCTGCACTGTCGCCGAGAACAGGTTGTGGATCGCCACGATGATCAGGATCAGGCGCTTGGTGTCGCTGCCAAGATCGTAGAGCGGCAAAAGCAGCGGCGTGATCACCATGACCAGCACGTTCCACACTACGGCAAGCACGATGGAGAGCCGTGTCAGCTTGCGCATATACCATTCGGCAGCTTCATCGTCTTTTGCCCCGGTGCACCGCCCGATGACCGTAATGAATACTGTACTCATGGCGACACCCATGCAGGCTGCCAGCGACCAGAAAGTCTGGCCGGTAGTATTGGCCGCGATCTGGGACGTGCCAAAGGTAGCGATCAGCATGCCAAGGACGACTTTGGCGGCCTGGAAGAGCGTATTTTCCACAGAGTTCGGGATCGCTACGCCAAGGATCCGTTTCACCATCGGTGCATCCGGACGCAGCATCTGCTGCAGGCTGACCTTCACCTCCTGATCCTCACGGAAGCACAGCGCGGTCATCACGACAGCGGCAAAGTACCAGGAAAGAGTGGTAGGCCAGGCGACACCCGCGGCGCCGGCATGCAAAACGAAAATACCGATCGCGTTCCCGGCGACGTTCAGCAGGTTCGCCGCCAGGGACACTTTCATGGTGACCGCCGTCTTCCCCATTGTGCGGCAGATCGCTGCTCCCGCGTTATAAACGGCGTTGGCCGGGAAAGACAGTGCCACGATCCACATATACGTCCTGCAGGCTTCCATGGTCAGTTCTTCGGTAGAAGGATACATAAATTCCAGCAGGGAGGATCCGAAGGCCAGCATGAACACCATGCAGACAAGGGACAGCACCCCCGCAAGGTGGAAGACCTGCGAAGCCGCCAGATTCCCGTTTTCGCGGTTCCTGCTGCCGATATACTGCGCCACCACGACCGAACCGCCCGCTGAAACAGCGGTGAACAGATAGATAAAGACGGTGCAGACCATGGTATCGAGGCCGACGCCTGCCACGACCGCTTCGCCGGCATAGCTGACCATCATCGTATCCGCAAGCCCGACGACCATCTGCAGGAGCTGTTCGATCAGCAGCGGAATGATCATGGCCTTCAGCATACTGTCAGTAAATATCTGTCTCTGTTCCGGCAGCCGCTGCCGCGGCTCGATCAATCTCTGGAACAAATCTGTAACCATAATCCCTTATCCCCAAAAACGCACACAGCACCGGAGCTGCAGCGGCTCCGGGCCATCAACATCAGAAATTCACAAACGGCCGTTTCTTATTTAATCCTGCCCGCTGCTCCGAAGGGCCTGCCGTTTTTTCTTCGTCCATGCTCTTAACCTCTTTCAGGCAGGATATACCGTCGCTGTTCCATTATTTTACAACGTATGGCAAAAGCCAAACAGTATATCCGCCTGAGATATAGTGCCGGTCTTTCTTGACATTCGAAAAAGACGGAACACAATAAGAAGTGAATAAATACAAACTGTTGTCTGCCCGTAGTCTGCCGTACTTTTCGGGAAAGGCGGTAAAACATGATGAGAATACAGGATCATCTTTTCGGCGCCGGGATAGCGGCCGCCGTATTCTGCGCGGACCAGCTGTGCAAGGCACAGGTCAGGAAACACGCGGATACTCTGCGTAAAGACAATAAACCCGCGGTCCGGCTCACATATGCTGAAAACCGGGGCTTTGCCCTGAATCTGGGGGAAGAGCACCCGGTACTGGTCAGATCCGCCTCCCTGGCGGCTGCCGCGGCCTGCGCCGCCGCTTTCATCCCTGTCGTACAGGGCGGGAGTCCCGCCCAGACGGCCGGAGTCTCGCTCCTTCTCGGCGGCGGCCTCTCCAACACCGCGGACCGGATCATCCGGGGCAGGGTGACCGACTATATCGGTATAGGCAAAGTGGTATATAACCTCGCGGACTTTGCTGTCTTTGCCGGCTTAATGCTCTGTCTGGCGGGTGAAGCCGGTCATCCGTCCGCTTCCGGCTGAAAGATTTCCATAGAAACGGAGTTATACGAAATGTCTTCTGAAGCCAAAAAGATCTTTACGCTTGCTTTCTTTGCCATCTCCCTTGCCGAGGTATGCGTTGCCGTATCCCTGCAGATGTTCGAAAGCACTTTTTCACTGCATATCGATTCCCTGCACCTGCCGGCATTCGTCGCCGGCAGCGTGATCGGCGCAGGCGCCGTCTCCGCTTCCGTGCTGCGTTTCTTCGGAGGTACGCTGTGCGAAAAGGCCGGCAGGAAAAGGCTCCTGATCGCAGGCATCATCATCTTCGCTTCCATGCTCTTTTTCGTCGGCAGGGCCACGTCTCTGTTCATGATGTACCTGTTGACGATCATCCAGATGGGCGGCTATTCCATGGCGTCCACGGCGATCTCCGTCATGATCGTCGACGTCGTGCCCAGGGAGAGCCTGGGCAAGGGCATGGGGTATTTCGGCCTGGCTTCCTCACTGGCCGGCGCCATCGGGCCTTCCCTGGCGCTCACAGCCTTCGCCATGAAAGGAGCATTCAGGACGGTCACGGCTGAAGCGGCGGCGATATCCGTCCTGGCGCTGTTCATTGCCGTATTCCTGATCCGCTACCGCGAACCGGTATCATCGATATCATCATCCTCCGGTGCAGACGGCAGCGGCAAAGGCTCTGACGCAGCCGCCCGGCGCGCAAAGGGCTTCTGGCACTATATCGAACGCTCCGCCCTGCCTGCTTCCCTGATCAATGGCATGATCGTATTCGTCGAATGCCTCGTCAGCATGTTCATCACCCTTTACGCCAAAAGGAACGGAATTGAGAATATCAGCCTGTTCTTCACGATCTCCGTTATCTTCATCGTTATTTCCAAGATTGTTTCCGGCCGTCTTGCAGACCGGTATGCCGCGCTCTTTGTATTTATTCCCGGCGCACTCGCGCTGGCGCTGTGCTTCGTCCTCCTGATACTGGCCCCCTCCGCGCATATGCTCGTCTTTATCGCCGGCGTGTTCTACGGTATCGGAAGCGGCCTGACGCTGCCCAGCCTGAACGCGGAAGCGGTACGCAGGGCTCCTGTCGAGCGGGCAAGTGTCGCCTCTTCCACGTTCTTTCTGCCGATGGACCTGGCCATGATCGTGGGTTCGACGGTCTGGGGCGGCCTGATCGACCTGGTGGACTTCAGGGCTTCCTACCTCGTCTCCATCTTCGTGATCGCCTGCTCTATCGTGCTGGGTTTGATATTCCTTCGCAGGAAATAACGGGCTGAGCGGGCGCAGCACCTTTGGCCAGGATGGGATGCTGCAGTGCTGGCTGATGCATCAGAAAAAGAGCCAAAGAAAGGCGGACGGTCATCACATTGCCGAATGCAAAATGAACCGTCCGCATGATCTCAAATGATGATTCTATCGGGCTTTATCGCTCAGTTCCCGTCGGCTGGGCCGACGTCCGTTCTCAGTTCTTATCCGGCTGCGTCAGGCCGAACTTCATACCGAGGAAAAGGAATCCGGCATAGCCTTTCTCATCCTTCAGCGCCGCGATATCCGCTCCGGCAGGGATCGTGACCCGGTAATTCATTCCATTGTACATGAAATCAACGGTCACGCTCACGTCCGGACGCTTTGCCAGCTCATCGAGGGAGAGCGAGTACAGGCTGATCCACATATTGGTCTTCACCCTGACCTCCGCACCGGGCAGTGCTGTCCTGATCTTCTCCGCCAGGTCACGGTTGAACGCCACGTAGCCGGTGATCGGAAGACGCTGGGCTACCGCACCGCATACACTGCAGGCGTATACCATCTCGCCGTCTGCGGTCGGAGTAGCTTCCCTCACCACCTGCCATACATAATTATGCTCGTGATGATCAACATAGACTGGTTCGGAACCGCCTTCCTTTTCGACCAGGAAGGTGACTGCCGGGCCTTCCCCGTCCTCGAATACCGGCTGCAGCGTATGCTCCCCTTCGGGCAGCGTTTCAAGATAATCTGCATTCAGCTCGACAATGAGACTTCCGCTGCTTATCATGAATTTCGACCTGTCAAGTATCGAACCGTCTACAATGAGTTCTTTGAAAAGTTTGAAGGTCTGTTCATCGTCTGCTCTGCGGTGGAATCTGAAGATGATGGGACGCTGGGATTTTTTCTTGTAGATGACGTCAAAATCCCCCTCATAGATGTATTTCTTACTGCTGCTTTCCTTCCAGAGATACTTGATGATGGTGTTTTCGGTAAGCAGGGACTGGACCGCCGTGACCGCCGCTACCTTTGTTCCGTTGACATCGAATCCGTCGAATTCCATCCCTTCGGGCGGGATCGCGACCTGATCCGAATAATTCGGTGTAAACCACGGATCGACAGAGCCGGAATCGTTCAGCTTGACCTGGACGCTGTCCACCCAGTCCGGACCCTTGGTGCCGCCGTTTACGTCGTAATTGACCGTGTAGTACAGCTCACTCTTCCAGAGATATTTGATGAGGGTGTTCTCGGTAAGCAGGGACTGGACCGCTGTTACCGACCACACCCTCGTTCCGTTGACGTCGAAGCCGTCGAAGACCATTCCAGCAGGCGGGGCCACGACGTCCTCATAATAATTGGGCGTAAACCATGCCTCCTGGGCGGTATCGCTCAGCGTGACCTGGACGCTGTCCACCCAGTCCGGGCCTTTGGTACCGCCGTTCGGATCATAAGTCACCGTATATGTCATTGCATATACGTCCAGTTTAAGGCCGGCAAAAAGCACTAATACCATGGCGGCCGTTGCCATCAGGCTGATCAATCTAGATTTCATAATAACGTCCTCCGATCCTTTTGATGTAAAGGCTCCTGAGCTTCTATTGCTGCTCTGGCTTTTTCATAAACTGGTATTATTTCAAAAAAATACTAATTCTATTTTATAATAATGTCCCTATATGTGTTTTTCAAGGCAGCTGCCATTACTGCTCAAACAGCACCCTCGTATGATCCCTGATCAGGGGAAAGTCTATTTCACATCCGCCATCCCAGACCATGACCGGTACTTTGTCGTCGAAACTGAATATCTTCGGTATATCTTCGTGCTCAAGATCATATACGATGACCGTCTGCCTGTCCGGGTCGACCATCCAGTATTCCCTCACGCCGGCATTGCTGTATATATACAGTTTCAGCGTCATATCCTTTTTTCGCGTGGAAGGTGAAAGGACTTCCGCAATAAAATCCGGGGCCCCGAAGACTCTTCCGCCACGGAACTTTTCCGTTTCACAGATGATCATCACATCCGGCTGCACTACCGTCCTGTCATCACAGTCCAGCTGTACATCCACAGGCGACATCAGCGGCATGCAGGAACCCTCCCTGCTAAGGACATGGTCCAGGAGCTGTTTATAAATAAATCCGCCTGTCGCCTGATGGCCGGTCGTCGGGGCATACATCTCATGGAACTCCCCGTCGATCAGTTCGACCCTCCGGTCCTCCGGCAGGGCCAGGTAATCCGCCAGGGTATATCCGCTATGTTCCGCACTGTATGCCGGTGCCGGTTCCCGGATAAGGCCGGCAGGCAGCTGTTCCGATACCGTGTATAAATGCGTCGGTGCCAGTACGTTCTGCAGTGCTTTCAGCGTTGCCTGTCTTGGCGCTTTTGTTTCACCCGAAAATATCTTCTGTACTGTCCCCAGCGGCACCCCCGCCCTTTCAGCCAGTACTTTGTTCGTAAAGCCCAGTTCGATCTTTCTGTTCCGCATTTCTTCTATCGTCATAATATCCCCCTCCAGGCCGCCATCTGTCTGGCGGCAGTTCCATAATATACCCGTTATCGCCCAAACACAACCGTATTTTGTCCGTTTTTTACCCGTTTATTACCCGTTTTGTATTCTTATGTACATTTATTTATCGTTCCGTACAGATGCCTGACATATAAATATCCCCTCATATGAAAAGCCCGGTATAGTATAATGGACAGGTAAAACGGCATTTTGTACTGAACAGAAGAAAGGAACCCGACATGAACGATTTGATCAAAATGATAAAAGACCGCGCGTCTATCCGCCTCTTTACCGATGAACCCGTGGCGGAAGATATGATCAGCGAGCTTATTGACTGCGCTCTGGCAGCGCCCAACGGGGGCAATGCCCAGCCCTGGCATTTTGTTTTCTGCACGGACAAGGCGAAACTGAAGGAACTTGAGGATTCACAGATCGCCGCGATCAAAGCCTCCGGCAACGAAAAGATCATCGCCCTGCAGGTAGCCCGTAACTGGAAGATCCTCTTCAACGCACCGCTGGTCATCTGGATCACTACGAAAGAAGGCAAATCAGCCATCGACGCAGGCATCGCCGGCGAAAGCATGGTCCTGGCCGCGCAGTCCATGGGGCTTCGCAGCTGCTTCATCGGAGGCGCAAGCTCCGCCTTCCACGGTCCCGACCAGGACAAGTGGAAAGCGCTGTTCTCCATCCCGGAAGGATATGAAGTCCACTGCGGACTTGCCATCGGCCATCCGGACCAGGAAAACACACCGCACGCACTGGATTATTCCAAAATAACCAGGATCTGAGGCAGCGGCTGACATGAAGCTTACGATGCTGGGTACCGGCCATGCGGTCGTGACAAATTATTACAATACCTGCTTTATCCTGGACGACGACGGAAAACTATTCCTGACGGATACCGGCGGAGGGAACATGCTGCTCTCCCGGCTGGAAAAAGCCGGTTACAGCTGGCGGGACATTCATGAGATCTTTATCTCCCACAAACATACGGACCATCTGCTGGGTGTGTTCTGGCTGATCCGGATGTATCTGTCCGGCTTCGGCAGGGGCAGCCTGAAAGAAGCCGTGAACATCTATGCACATGAAGAAGTGATCTCCATCATCAGGCAGACTGCGCTTTTGCTGTTCGGCGATAAATTTGCGGCCTGTACGGAAAACGGCCTTAACCTCATCACCGTCCGTGACGGGGAGGAACGCATCATAAACGGGCACCGCTTTACTTTCTTCGATATCCATGCGGACAAAGATCTGCAGTTCGGATACTGTATGGACATGGGAGGCGGGGAAAAGTTCACCTTCTGCGGCGACGAACCGCTGAAGGAATGCTGCTTCGGTTACGGCAGGGACAGCAGATGGCTCCTGCACGAAGCTTTCTGCATCGTAAGCCCGCCGGGTATGCCGGACCTGAAAAAGATCGGCCATTCGGCCGTGAAGGATGCCTGCCGGCTGGCTGAAGAACTGAAAGTGCAGAACCTTATCCTGTATCATACGGAAGACGGCGATCCGGGAAACCGGAAAAAGCTTTACACAGAAGAAGGCCTCCGATATTACAGCGGTAATCTCCTGGTCCCCGAGGACCTGGAAACGGTCGTGCTGGACTGACCCGCAAAAATAAAACAGCTTGCAATTTCCCGGCACAGATCCCTGTGCCGGGTTTTTCTTTTTTTGTATATCATGCTGAAATCTTTAGGCTCGATTTAGGTTCGTCCGTTATGATCAGTTCCATCAGCAAAGCGCAGCTACCGGCTGAAGGCTCTGCTGACATGGAAAAGATCATATATTTTCCGGCATTTACAGAAAAGGAAGGTAACCATAATGAGAAAAGAAAAGTCAAATAAACTGGCAGCGGCAATTGCCGCGGGTATCATAATCTTCTCTGTCCTGGGATGCACGGCAGCCGCCGACCGGCAGGTCCAGGCAGCGGGAACAGGAACGGAGCTTTCCGGAGTTGCTGCCTCTTCTGCAGCAGCTGCCTCAAACGAAGCGCCCTCTAATACAGACTCCTCCAGCGCAGCTTCTGCTGCCGTGGGCGCTGAGGATACATCCGCGCTCATCGATACAGACGGCCTGTTTTCGGACAGGGACCTGCAGCAGGAAGCGGATCTGTCCGGTACCGTTCACTACACCGTTGAAGACGGTACCGATATCCATATTACGGAAGAAGGCGTATATGTCCTTACCGGCAGCGCGGAAGAAGTGACAGTCTATATCGAAGCCGCGGACGAAGCGAAGGTACAGCTGGTACTGGACGGTCTGAGCATTACAAACAAAGATTTTCCCTGCATTTATGTAGTGAATGCCGACAAGGTCTTCGTTACCACGACGGATTCCGAAAACCACCTGACTGTTACAGATGATTTTGCCGCAGACGGGGATACCAACACGGATGCGGTCATCTTTTCCAAAGACGACCTCGTCCTGAACGGCACAGGCACGCTGACGATCGAATCCTCCGACAACGGCATCACTTCCAAGGACGACCTGAAGGTGACCGGCGGCACATATGAAGTCACAGCCGCTTCAAAGGCATTCGAAGCCAATGATTCCATCGTGATCGCGGACGGTACTTTCGACATCACAGCCGGTAAAGACGCTTTCCACGCGGAGAACGACGACGATGATTCCTTCGGCTATATGTGGATCGGCGGCGGTACATTTGTCATCGAAGCCGATGACGACGGCATCCAGGCCAACGCTTTCCTGCAGATCGACGGCGGTACCTTTGATATCACGGCTGTTGAAGGCATTGAATCCACCAATATCCAGATCAATGACGGCAGCTTCACGATCTCGGCCAGCGACGACGGCATCAACGCTGCTGCCAAATCCACCGCTTACAGTGTAAACATCGAGATCAACGGCGGTGAGATCGAGATCACCATGGGCCAGGGCGACACCGACGGCTTTGACTCCAACGGGAATCTGACGATCAACGGCGGCACGATCCGTGTCAGCGGCAATTCCGCTTTTGACTATGACGGAAAAGCTTCATTGAACGGGGGAACCGTCTATGTCAACGGCACGCAGGTGACAGCCCTTTCAAACCAGATGATGGGAGGCCTGGGCGGAATGAGAGGAATGGGCAGCAGGCCCGGCATGATGCAGGGAAACGGAAACATACCGGAGAACAGCGGGGAAATGGCTCCGTCTGAGGATATGCCAGCCCTGCCGGAAGATATGCCTGCTCAGGAGGATATGCCCGCTCCGCCGGAAGGTATGCCTGCCCGGGGGGAAGACATGCCTTTCCAGGGTAACGGTATGCCGGGCCAGGGAAATGGTATGCCTGCCCGGGGGAACGGTATGCCAAACGACAGAACTGGCGGACCGGGAAGGTGATCCGCTTCCGGAGCACATTAAATCGATACATGGTAATACCGCCCGGTCTATTACGTCCGGGCGGTATTTCTGTATTTTATATTTCTATACCAGCAATGCTCTATTCGATCGGCCTAGAATTCAAATTTTAACTGGCAGGCCGAATAAACTTGCTTCTACGGTCTTCTGAGACGGCTTAAGATGCCATTTTTGATTCCCAGGCCGTCGAAATCATGTCTGATCTCTGTCAACCGACGGCCTGATCAGCAAATCTAGCACAACAGGCCGAACCGACGACGGCCTGCAATTCAAATATCAGCTGGCAGGCCGAATTAATCTGCTTATATGGTCTTCTGATTCGGCCTAGGTTGCCATTTTTGATTCCCAGGCCGTCGAAACCAAGTCTGACCACCGTCAACAGACGGCCTGATCAACAAATCCAGCTCAACAGGCCGAACCGAGGACGGCCTGGAATTCAGATATCAGCTGGCAGGCCGAATTTAGTGGCTTGTTTGGTCGTCTGAGACGGCCTAGGATGCCATTTTTGACTCCCAGGCCGTCGAAAACATGCCTGACCTCTGTCAAAAGACGGCCTGATCAACAAATCCAGCACATCAGGCCGAACCAACGACGGCCTGGAATTCAAATTTCAACTGGCAGGCCGAATTAATCTGCTTTTATGGTCTTCTGATTCGGCCTAGGTTGCTATTTTTGATTCCCAGGCCGTCGAAACCAAGTCTGACCACCGTCAACAGACGGCCTGATCAACAAATCCAGCTCAACAGGCCGAACCGACGACGGCCTAGGATTCACGTTTCAGCTGGCAGGCCGAATAAAAACGCTTCTATGGTCCTCTGAGACGGCCTGGAATTCAAATATCTACTGGCAGGCCGAAAGTCCGAATCACTATGCTTCGATTAAATCTTCTTCAAACAAATTTGCTTCAAATTAACCTGCTTCTATTGGTCTTCTGATTTGTTTTCACCCTAAACAGCAGAAAAGAGAAACGGGAGGGAGTATGCCGTTTCTCTTTTCTGCTTGCTATTAAAGAGGGAACATTGAAAAAAAGGTATCGGTTTGCAGGTTACTAACAGGTTATTTGCAAATTATTAGCAGATTATTTGCTTCTCTTATGTTTCTGCATCAGGACGACGCTCTGCAGCAGGATGAAGAAGCAAAGCATGGCGCCGGTGGTGATGCTCTGCCACCAGGGGTCTCTTAAGCCGGAGGTCGTCACGATCGATTTGATTGTGGAAAGGGTCAGTACGCCGAACAGTGTACCGATGACGTTGCCGACGCCGCCGGTCAGGAGCGTACCGCCGATAATGGAGGAAGCGATGGCGTTCATCTCAGCCGCCGTCGCGTTGGTGGCGTTGCCGGCCCCTGTATGCATCATGAACACGAATCCGGCGATGCCCGCCAGGAGGCCGCTGATCAGGTGCGCCATAAAACGGGTCTTTTTGACATTGACACCGAGCATCAGCGCGCTCTGCCGGTTGCCGCCGACCGCGTAGAAATGACGGCCGAGCCGGAACCTGGTCAGGAGGATGAATATGAGGGCGACGATCACCAGGGCGATGACTACGCCGATCTCCATCCTTGCCGGTATGATCACGCCTTTTTTGTTGGGCGAGCCGAGCCAGGGGATCTCGATCCTCTTCTGGAGGATGTCCATCAGGTTCTGGGGCGCTTTCTGGGGATCCACGCTGATGATGGTGATCATGCCCCTGGCGAAGAACATTCCGGCCAGGGTAATGATGAACGGCTGTATCTCCAGATAGGCGATCAGATATCCCTGTATCAGCCCGTACAAAAGGCCGATGAACAACGCCATGCAGAAGGCGAGGACGATGCGTGACTTTTCCGGGATGCCGGAAAAAGGCCCGGCATGGCCGCTCAGTATCATGACGTCGGCCATGGCGACCAGCGCCGTCACGCCGCCTACGGAAATATCGATGCTGCCCGTGATCATGACGACCGTCAGGCCGCAGGAGATAATGATCAGGTAGGCGTTATCGTTCAGGATGTCGAAGATCATCTGCGGCTTGCGGAAGCCGCCTCCCCAGATCAGCATCGCCAGGATGTACATGAAGAAAAAGATGCAGACCGTGATCGTTATGAGGAGCTGTGTGTCGGTGATCGGTTCACGTACGCGCACGGGGCGGCTGTTTTCGTTCTTATTCATGATCATGCCGCCTCCTTTCCGGTCCCTGCAGTGCCCTTTTCACTGATCTTCTTCCAGAAGCGGCCTGCCGCTTCCTTGACGACCGGAGACCCGATCACGACCAGGAGGATAATGACGACTGCCTTGTAAGCCTTCACGTCCGTGGAAGGCACCTTCATCGCATAGAGAGTGATCGTCAGCATCTGGATGGCATAGGCTCCGATGACCGATCCGATCATGTTGAACCTGCCGCCGCCCAGGCTGTTGCCGCCGATGGCGACCGCGAGGATGGCGTCCATCTCGATATTCAGGAGCAGCGTCTCATGGTTGATGAGGCCCAGGCGGCTGACGCCGATCACGCCGGAGACCGCGCAGCACGCGCCCAGGATGATGAAGGACAGGAGCTTTATGCCTACGTTATGGATACCGTTCAGCCGGGACGCGGCCTGGTTGATGCCGACAGACTGGATATACAGGCCCAGTGTGGTAAAACGGAAAAGCAGTGCGAACAGGCACGCCGCCAGGATGACGATCAGGATGGGCGTCGGTACCGGGATCCCCGGTATGAAACCGCCTATCGCCGTAATGACGGGGCTCGTTACGGTCGGTGTCGCGCCTCCGTTGATCCAGTAGGCGATGCTGCGTCCGCAGGTAAAGAGGATCAGCGTCGCGATCATGGGCTGGATGCCGAAAACGGAGACCAACGTACCGTTGAAAGCGCCGAAGATCATCGCCACGATACAGCAGCACAGAAAGCCTCCGATCACCAGGCCGGGGCTGATGCTGCCGCCGCTCTTTAAGACTTTTACAAATACGCTGCCCGCGATCGCGGAAAGGGCGCCTACGGAAATATCCTGTCCTCCGCAGGCCGCCGTCACAAGGGTCATGCCCATGGCAAGAATGACCAGTTCGGACGCACCGTTCAGGATCGAGATCAGGTTGCCCTGCAGGACCGGATCGCCGTTGTTGTTGGACGCTATGCTGACGGAGAAGAACGACGGATCCCTGAACAGGTTGAAGATCACGAGGATCACGATGGCAATGACCGGGATCAGCAGCTGCGAATTAAAGGCAAACAGTTTTTTCTTATTCATCCTTGCCGCCTCCTTTCGCTATGGTGCGCATTACCCGTTCCTGTGTCAGGTCGTCGCCCGTCAGCTCACCGACGATATTCCTGTCGCGCATGACGATGAGCCTGGAACAGGTTCTCAGCATTTCTTCGATCTCGGAGGAAATGAACGTGATGCTCATGCCTTCCTCCGCAAGTTTTAAGACCAGCCGCTGGATCTCCGTTTTTGTCCCTACGTCGATACCGCGGGTGGGTTCGTCCAGGATCAGGTACTTGGGATGTGTCAGAAGCCACCTGGCCAGGATGACCTTCTGCTGGTTGCCGCCGGAAAGCAGGCCCACCGGTGTTTCCGGTGAAGAGGTCTTGATATCCAACGCCTTTATATATTCATCAGCGAAGGCCTCTGCCTGCGAACGGGAGATCGGGTGCATGATGCCCCTGATCACCTGCAGGGCAAGAATGATGTTCTCTCTGACGGAAAGGTCCGCGATGATACCGTCGCGCTTGCGGTCTTCCGCAAGATATCCGATGCCGTTCTTCATGGCGTCCAGCGGTTTCGTGATCTTTACTTCTTTTCCTTCCACCTTCACTTTGCCGCCCGTCACCGTATCCGCACCGAAGATGGCCCTGACGCTTTCACTGCGCCCCGAGCCCAG
The DNA here is from genome assembly GCA_017474455.1 of Lachnospiraceae bacterium. GTDB lineage: Bacteria > Bacillota > Clostridia > Lachnospirales > Lachnospiraceae > CAG-791. The sequence goes on along the minus strand of JAFVHP010000033.1, from coordinate 95,830 downwards.
AAGGCCGGTAAAACCGTTCACTTCGCCCTTCGCGATATGGAAGTCGAAAGGCCTGCTCTCACTGCTGGAAAGCCCTTCCGCTTCATAGAGGATCTCTTTCCCGGTGCCGCCGGCAGGTACGCTGCCCTTTAATTTGGACAGGTCGTCCAGGTCCTTGCCGATCATCTTTTCGACCAGTTCGACCTGAGGAAGATCCTTTACTTCGTATTCGCCCACCAGTTCACCGTTCCGGAGGACTGTGATCTGGTCGCTGACTTCATAGACCTGTTCAAGTAAGTGCGTGACAAAGATGATCCCGACGCCTCGCGACTTAAGGTCCCTCATCAGCCTGAAAAGCATGGCGACCTCATTATCGTCCAGCGAAGAAGTCGGCTCGTCCAGGATCAGGACCTTGCAGTCTGTGTCCACTGCCCTGGCGATCGCGACCATCTGCTGGACCGCAAGCGAACAGCTGCCCAGCTGCTGCCTGGGCCTTGCGGGGATCCCGAGGCTCTCCAGAAGTTCACCGGCTCTTTTTTCCGTACCTTTCCAGTCCACGGTCTTTCTTTCCGAACGGCCTATGAACATGTTCTCGGCCACGGTCAGGTTCGGGCACAGTGTTACTTCCTGGTACACCGTGCTGATCCCGTGGCTGCGGGCTTCCTGCGGGGACCGGATGCTGATGGCACCCTCCTCCCCGTCTATGCGGATCTCCCCTTCGTCCATGGTGTAAACGCCGGTCAGCACTTTGATCAGTGTTGATTTTCCGGCGCCGTTCTCGCCCATCAGCGCGTGGATCATCCCTTTTCTGAGCGTGAAATCCACGTTATTCAAGGCTCTGACGTTTGGAAAGGATTTGCAGATTCCGCGCATAGTTAACAAAACATCGTTTTCCATCCGCTATTCTCCTGTCCTGTTCCTTTAAAAATAAGCGCGGTGCGGACCGCGGGCTAATCCACCCTGTTCCACACCGCGCTTTCCTGTTTATCTTATGGTACCCGGTACTGCAGACTTATCCGGCCTGCTTCCCTTATTATTCGCCGAGGCCGTATGTAGCGATATCTTCCTCGGTGATCTCACGAGCGTCGAAGCCCTTTTCAACAGAGATGATCTGCTTCGCATCGTTCAGGCCTTCGATCGCGCCGCCGCTCTGCAGTGTCTGGATCATGTCGCTGATGACCTGTGCCTGGAACGGGCTGCACTGTCCGTCATAGTTCCAGTTGCCTGCGAGCAGTTCGCGGAGTGCCCACTTGTTGCAGTCAAAGCCCATGACTACGACGTCCTTGTCTACGCCGTGTGTAATGCCGGCTTCGTCAAGAGCTGCAACAGCGCCCTTTGCCATACCGTCGTTCTCTGCGTAGATCACGTTGAACGGCTCTTTGGAGTTGATAACGGATTCAACGATCTTCTTTGCTTCCGCTTCATCCCATGTAGCTGTCTGCTGAACGACTTTGTTCATCTTGCCGGACTCAAACTGTTCGTCAAGAGCGCCTGTACGGCCAAGCTGTGCATCGGAACCCATAGCGCCCTGGATGTGAATGACATTGTATTCGGGAAGGTCAAGGGAAAGCAGCCAGCTGACAGCTGTTTCACCTTCCTGTGCCATATCGGAAACAACAGCGGCTTCAAACAGGGAAGGATCGCAGTCGATCATACGGTCGAACAGGAAAACGCCGATGCCGGCATCCTGCGCATCTTTAAGGACTGCATCCCAGCCGGTCGTCTCAGCGGCGGAGATCAGGAGATAGTCAACACCGTCGGTGATGAACTGTCTGGCAGCGCTCAGCTGCTCATCGTTCTTGATGCTGTAATAGAACTTGGCGTCATAGCCGTTCTCGGGTGTGAATACGCTGATGAAGTCATTTACATTGGCTTCACGATAGCCGGACTCTGAAGGCGGGTTGTTGACAACGCCGACCTTGATCAGGCCTTCGGCTGCGGGAGCGGGAGCTTCAGCGGCGGGTTCTTCCTCTGCTGCTGCAGGTGCCTCGGCGGCAGGAGCTGCGGGAGCGGAAGATGCAGCCGGAACTGCGCATCCGGCCAGTCCCATGACTATGCATGCAGTCATAACGAGAGCTAAAATCTTTTTCATCGTTTTTCCTCCTTTAGATTCATCTGGTTGGGCGTATATGCCCTGCTGAATCTATCAAAACATGCCGGAAAATCAACGTCAATACGCCTCGGGCCCCTGTCCGCAAAACCGTTAAACCGGATAAATACAACTTTGTGATATAATAATAAAAGTAGTACAACTTGCGGGAAATGGCGGAAAATTTAAGCCTGATGCCGGGGAAAGGTTTGTTATTTTACGATTCACCGGTGACAGAAGTCCGTTAACGTTTTCGTAAAAATAGCCAACATCTGTCTGGAGGGTGTGTTTTTTTCCTGCGCGGCCGGAAAAACTGATTTAAAAATCTATCTTATATGGCATCGAAATATCTGATCCTGACATCTGAATTGAGAAGACTCTGCGCGAGGATGCGCACAGAGGGCCGGAATAAACTTCCGGGTGAAATGGAGATCTCGCGGCAGTACGGATACAGCCGGCAGACTGTCCGGCACGCGCTCCTTATACTGGAAGAAGAAGGCGTTATCGTGCGCGTGCACGGCAGCGGCACCTACCTGTCCGGCTATGCCGGACGGCACGGCGGGCGGATCGCCGTCCTTGTGTACGGGACGGACGAATACCTGTATCCGCAGCTGTTAAAGGATATGGAAACGGTCTTTAGCCAGGAAGGGTTTGACATCGAACCGTATGCGCTCTCCGGCAGTGTCATGCGGGAAAGGGAGATCCTTACCGGGCTCCTGTCCGCACCGCCCGCGGGCATCATCATGGAGCCTGCCAAAAGCGCCCTGCCCAGTCCGAACCTGGACCTTCTGAAAAGGATCGGGGAACTGGGGATACCTCTCGTCTACCTCCACGCCCTGCTCCCTGTGCCGGAAAACGCACCCTGTATCCGCGACGATAACGAAGGCGGCGCGGAACTTTTAGTCCGGTACCTGATGGATACAGGCCACAGGCAGATCGCCGGCGCATTCAAAAGCGACGATCTGCAGGGTCCGGAACGCTATCACGGATTTTTGTCCGCACTGATCCGGGCCGGCTGCCCGGTCAGCGAAAAAAGCATACTCTGGTACGATTCGGAAAACAGGGAGAATCTGCTGAGCGGCAGAAGGGACTGGCTGATGCGTTATATCCGAAACGATCTTTCCCCCTGCAGCGCCATAATGGCCTATAACGATGAGATCGCCTACCAGCTGGTCCGGTGCCTCACGAGGGAAGGCCTCCGCGTTCCGGAAGATATCGCCGTCGTCAGTTTCGACAACAGCCATTACTGCCGGCTGGGCCCGGTGTCCATCACTTCCCTCGCCCATGAGCGCCACCAGATGGGGACAGCCGCCGCATCCGCTCTGCTGAGGCTCATCCGCGGCGAAAAGGCCCGCTCTATACGGCTCCCCTGGACGCTCATACAGCGGGACAGTGGCTAAAAAGCCAGTGCCGGCGCACTGGCTTCCCCGTCCCGCTCTCGCGGTCCGGTTGAAATGATCAACACGACAGCATCGTTGGATGAGCGGCTAAAAAGCCAGTGCCGGCGCACTGGCTTCCCCGTCCCGCTTACGCGGTCCGGTTGAAATGATCTACACGACAGCATCGGAATAAGCGTCAAAAAGCCAGTGCCGGCGCACTGGCTTCCCCGTCAGTATTCCCTGCTGCCGATCAGGTCTTCATTTAAAAGCCCCGGCGAGAAGAACGTCTCATCGACATAGGTCTGTTTGGCCGGCGTTTCACCGTTCTCCAGCTGCCGGATCAGGGCTGCCACCCTGGGGCCGTGCAGAGGGTTGCATTCCACACAGATATTGATCTTCCCGTTCAGGCACATTTCCAGCGCGTCGTGCACCGCGTCAAAAGAAATGATGATCACATCCCCGTCGGCACCGTAACTGATCCCCGCTTCTTCCAGGGCCCGTATGGCGCCGAAGGTCATATTGTCATTTTCACTGTAGATCACGTCGATCTGCTGATCTTCGGCCAGGAAATCGCGGACCAGTTCATAGCTTTTCGCTTCCGTATATTCCCCCGGAAGGACTGCCGCCACCTTCCAGCCGGGATGGGTCCTGACCGCGTCGTTCAGGGCTTTTGTACGGCCGATCTGTGCCGTCGCGCCGTCGGTTCCCTGGATATGCAGGATATTCAGCGGTTTTCCCAGCCGGCCCTGCTGCTGGATCGTGCCTTCCAGCCACCGGATGGCCCGCTGGCCTTCCGCCAGAAAGTCCGACCCGACCCAGCTGGTATAGAGATCTTCGTCGCTGACCGCGATCTGCCGGTCCACGATGATGACCGGGATGCCTGCCGACCTGGCTTCTGAGAGCACATCGTCCCACCCTGATTCCGCGATGGGAGCCAGGACGATATAGTCCACGTCCTGCTGGATGAAATTGCGGATCGCGAGGAACTGGTTCTCCTGGCGCTGCCTGGCATTATCGTAGATCAGCTCAAACCCGTTCTTTTCGCTGAGAGCGCTGATCATGGACTGGGTGTTCGCAGCCCGCCAGTCGGACTCCGATCCCACCTGGGAAAAGCCCACCCGGATCAGTTTTTCTTCCCGCGCCGCTTCCCGCTCCGGGGAGCATCCCGGGAATAAGGCCATGATCAAGCAAATCGCCAAAAACACCCGAAGCTTCTTCATCCTTCCCCTCCGGTCCTGAAAGGTATGCCGATCAGGATCGTCGTTCCCTCGCCAGGCACACTTTCCATATCAAATTCCAGTTCCGTATCGAACATCAGCTTGAGCCTCTGGTAGGAAGCCCGCATTCCGAAACCGCTGCCTTCACTGTCTTCCAGGGATGCGAGCAGCTTCTCGAACTCCTCTTTTTCCATACCCGATCCGGTATCTTCGACTTTCAGCAGGGCACGGCTGCCGTTTTTCCTGCTGCTGATCCGGACCGTCCCCCCGCCGCGTTTGGTCTTGATGCCGTGATAGATGGCATTTTCCACCAGCGGCTGGAGCGTCATCTTCGGGATCAGGCATTCTTCCAGTTCGGGATCCATATCCAGCTCATACTGCAGGATATCCCTGTAGCGGACCTGCTGGATCTCCAGATAGCTGCGCACGTGCAGTGCTTCTTCCCTGAGCGTGATGATATCCTTGCCGTTCGACAAAAAAGAGCGGAAATATGTCGAAAGGCTCGAGACCATCTCGACCGCCTGGTCGTTCTTCCCCGTCTCGGTCAGCCACATGATTGCGTCCAGCGTATTGTACAAAAAGTGCGGATTGATCTGGGCCTGGATCAGCGCCAGCTCCATGCTGCGTAGCCTTAACTGTTCCTGCCGGTTCAGTTCCCGCTGCTCATTGAGGCGGTTGACCATCTCCTCCAGCCCTTCGCCAAGGGCCCTCAGTTTCCCGTCCTCGGCATCCACCGGCGCCCGGACAGTCAGGTCGCCTTCACCGATCTCGCCGACCCGGCGGTACAGTTCGTCCACGGGCCTCGTTATACTGCGCGCGATCCGGATACTCTGGCGGAGGGAAATGACGATAGCAGCCAGTATGACAAGGGCTGCCGCCGTAAAGACCGTAGCCAACAGAAAGGTCTGGCGCCGGCGCAGGGCAGCCAGTTCTCCGGCTTCATGATACAGGTAGGTATACATATAATCCTGTATCAGTTCCGTGATGACGTATACGTTCGTCTCCAGCTGGTGCATCCGGCTGTTGTACCCGTCCGTCTTTTCGATATCCGCGATACAGCCTTTCAGGTTGCCGCAGAGATTGAGCACGCTGCTGACAGCCCGCACGCTCTCCCTGTTCCCGGTGCCCGAAAGCAGCTCCCTGGCCAATTCCTCGGCGGTCTCCACCTCTTCCAGCGGGACTTCGTCGCTGCTGCCGGTCACGAAATAGTACATCTTCAGGTCGACTTCTTCCTTGAAATTCTGGTTGAACTGGGAGGCTGTGGAGATATTGCTGCTGATCTTCGCGAAACGGAGACTGTAAAAAGTGAACAGGAAAAGGATGAACAGCGCCAGGACGCAGAAAGGCACCGCCAGGGTAATGATCAGCCGACGGATCCTTTCACTGATGGAGTTGCGGTCTGTGACCGGACCGGTCCCGCTCATTTATCCTGCTCTCCCCCGCGGTATTCCCTGGGCGTACAGCCCTGTGTTTTCTTAAAGACAAAGCTGAAATAATGCGGATCCCGGTAGCCGACCTCCGCGGCGATGTCCCCCGTGCGCTTCCTGCTCTGCTTAAGAAGCTGTTTGGCCCGGGTCATCCGCTTCTGGGTCAGGTATTCCACAAAGGATATACCCATTTTCTGGCTGAAGATCGCGCTCAGATAGTTCGTGCTGACATTGATCGCCCTGGCGAGCGTATTCAGGGACATATCTTCGTCCGTATAATGCCTGTCGATATACTCCAGGGCATTCTCCAGGAGTTTCCCTCCCTGCCGCTGGGTCTCCTCGTCCCGCAGCGAGACCGCGGCATGCAGGACCTCCGTCAGGTAGTTTTTCAGGTCCTTTCCGGCATCCTGGCCGGGCATGGGCAGCCTTTCCATCAGAAGGCTCCGGCTGATCCCCAGCTCCTCTATGGCGGCAAGGGCGTTGACCCTCGCGCTCAGGATCAGGTAATTCCTGAACATCAGAGAATCCGCCGCTGACCCGATGGCATCAAAGTATTCGGAAACGAAGTCATCCAGTTCCGCAGCCGTGCCCTGACGGATAAAACCGCGGATCAGCATCGGATCCGCCGTGCCGGAATCTATCGTCTGATAGCTTTCCTGTTCCGCCGTGACCGCTTTTATCCTCTCCGCCGTCAGCACATGCTCGCCCGGCATGATATGCCTGAATGCCATCGCGTGCCCGGCATCCATGTAACAGCGGGGGATCCCGCTCAGCCGCTCTACGGGCGTTCCTACAGCCGCATGCCAGTCCAGCTCTTTTTCCGCATTCTCGCACTGCGTCCGGATGATATCCAGACATCGCGCCGTCCTCTCGTCGATCTTATCCTTCTGTGCCTTGACCAGCACCGCGTAGCTCAATATGCCTTCACGGAACACCAGAAGGTCGGGATTCCTGTACAGGTTCCCTATCAGGGTCTCCAGCCGTTCCGAAGCTTCTGCCGAATATCCCCTGTCCTGATCCGGGCCCTGCAGGCTGAACAGCACGATATTGAAGCACTCCGCGTCCAGGTCGATCTCCAGCCTGGCGGCCTGTTCATAGATCTGCGGCACGGTGAGAGACCCGCCCACGAGCTTCTCGAAGAAGTCCCGGCGCTCATAATGCTCATATTCCCTGGATTCCCTGATGAACTGCTGCAGGTATTCCTGCTGCTTCTGGTCTTCCTCGATACGGCTCCTGGTCTGTTCCAGAGCCTGCACCATGGCCGCTTTCGTGATGGGCTTCAAAAGATACTGGTCCACATGGAGCTCAATGGCCTGTCTCGCATATTCGAAATCATCATACCCGGACAGGATGATGATCCTGGTCGCCGGCAGCTCTCTGCTGACCAGACGGCTGAATTCGAGGCCGTCCATGAACGGCATTTTTATATCGGTAATCAGGATATCCGGCCTGATCCTGCGGACCATCGGCAGCGCAGTCTCCCCGTCGGAAGCTTCGCCCGCAAAGACAAAGCCGTACTGTTCCCAGGGGATCATATCCCGCAGGCCTTCCCGCACTATGCTTTCATCTTCTGTTATAAAGACCTTTAACGGTTCCATGGATCGTCTCCTGCCGGCATGTCTGTCCTGCCGGGATCGTCAGCTGCAGCAAAAAGATAAGCTGCCATTCATTATAGCAAATATTACTTTTACCGGGATGGATCCCTTTACGGCTCCATCACCATGTATCTGCGGTAAGTCGCAAATCCGGCCGCTTCATAGAACTCCAGCGCGCTTTGGTTGAACTCCCACATATTCAGTTCAAGCCTGTCAAAACCTTCCTCCCCGGCGTAGCCGCGGATGAACCGGATCATTTCCATACCGATCCCCTGCCTGCGGCAGGCTTCGTCCACGCAGAATTCATCGATATCCAGATAATCCCTTTTATACATAAAAGGATTCTCCGGCTTCACGATATGGTTCAGGACGGCATAAGCACGGATCTGACCGTCGTTCTCGTAAACAACGATCTTCATTTGCGGGTCCCGGAATATTGTATAAACATAGTCCCGCAGTTCTTTGTCAAATCCCTGTTTAAATATATCGGGTTCTCCCTGCACATGCAGTTCATTGACCTGCTGCCTGAGTTCATTTACTCTTACCAGGTCGTCTTCTTTCGCGAAACGGACTGTTCCCTGCCCCATTTTCAACTCCTGCGTATTATTTCTCCAAATACGTTTCTCCGGCGCCGCCGGTTTACGTCTATAATATACTGTATCAGGCACAATATCATTCCGAAGATATGAAAAGAGGACTGACCCTGTATTTCACCGGCATTAATATATTCATATCGATATTACCATTTTAATATTGTGACAAAACATCATATATCTTAACATTAACTTATAGAAAGGAGGATCCCTTATGAAACCGATTCCCGAGATCCGTGTAACCGACGGCAAAATGCAGCTTTTTGTTGACGGCAAGGTGTTCCACGCCCGCGCCGGAGAACTGCACAATTCCAGTTCTTCCACTTCACTGTATATGGAACAGAAGGTCTGGCCGGCACTGCGTCCCCTGAACCTGAACTGCGTGGTGCTCCCCATTGCCTGGGAGACCATCGAGCCCGAACAGGGGAAATTTGACTTTACACTGGTCGACGAACTCATCGAACAGGGTAAGCGCGAAGGCATGCGCTATGTGATCCTGTGGTTCGGCCTGTGGAAAAACGGCACATCCACTTATATCCCCGGCTGGGTCAAGCATGACCAGGAAACCTATTTCATGGTCCGCGACTGCTTCCAGAAGCCGATCCTGACCGTTTCGCCTCTGTGCCAGGCAGCCGTAGAAGCGGACGCAAACGCTTTCTCCCATCTCATGGCCCATATCGCGGAAGTGGATACCGAGCGTGTGATCATCACCATGCAGATAGAAAACGAGATCGGCGTCCTCGGTGCCGAGCGGGATTTCAGTCCCCAGGCACAGGCCGTTTTCAATGCGGAGATGCCTCCCGAGGCGGCTGCCTTCCACGGCGTCACCGGCCCCTGGTCCGTACTGGGCGAAAAAGCACCGGAACAGTTCATGGTATGGGCTTATGCCAAAGCCATCGAGAAGATCACCGCCGCCGGCAAGGCGCAGTATCCTATTCCGATGTATGTCAATGCCTGGCTGGAACAGCACCCCGACCGCCCCGGCCTGTATCCCAGCGGCGGGCCTGTTGCCAAACAGCTCGCACCCTGGCGCGCCTACGCGCCGAGCGTCGACTTCTTCGGTCCGGACATCTATGTGAGCGTATTCCGCCAGACCGTTGACGAATATGCCACTGACGGCAATCCGCTCTTCATCCCCGAAGTACGGAATTCGCCGGACTGCGTACCGTTCTTCCTTTATTCTGTCGGCCGTCACGATGCGATCTGCTTCTCGCCCTTCGGGATCGACGATCTGTATTCCGGACAGACAGAACTTGACGAAGGCCTGCTGGCCCAGCTGAATATCCAGGCCTCCGCTTTCCGGTCCGATCCGAGGACATGGCAGATGCTTTCCTCCGTCTACCGCCAGGTAGGCGATATGGAGGAGCTGATCGAAGAAGCGCACAAAGAAGGCCGCATCCATGCTTTCCTGGAAGAGAACGACCTGGGCTGCATGATCCCGCTGAAGGACTGCGACGTCAGGGTCAACTATCATGTGAATTCCGGCTATATGGGCAACCGCCCGCTGCCCGACACTGATCCCAGGGCAGGCGGCTTCATTATCGAATTAGGCGAGATGGAGTACCTTATCATCGGTACGGACGCTTTCCTTGAGTTCTATCCCAAGTGCGGCGAAGGCGGCTTCCTGGCCGGCGAGCGCATTGAAGAAGGCTTATGGAAAGACGGCGAAGGCTTCATGACCGTCCGCGTGCTCAACGGCGACGAAGGCGGACACGGCAACTGCAGGATCAACCTGAGCGCTTTCCCGACGCAGCGCCACATCAAGCTGTACCTCTGCAAATAAAAACGTCCCGCCCGGGCGGAACAGTTAATGGAATGCAAAAATGGCATGATCCCAGGATCATGCCATTTTTATTGTGGTAATTTTATCCAGACCAGGACCTGCACATCTTGTCCTCTCATCGCCGCCGTGCGATACTTTGAAAAAGAAGACCAAAGAAAGGACATCCGCCATGAGATCCATACTCATCAAAGATACTACCCGCGAAGAAAGGATCCGGATCGTTAACCAGGCCTTGTGGGGCGCGTGCGGCATCGACTGCGAATTCTGTTCCGGATGCGACAACCGCGGAGGCGGCAGGACGGAAAGCATCTACCAGCCGTATATCGACGGCGAAAAGGAGATCCGGGAGATCAACGCGGAATTCACTTCTACACTGGTGAGGGGTTAAGACCCAAAACGGATCAGCGGGTAACATCAGCCACAGGGCTAAAGTCTAAGATCGTCAGGACAGATAACAGATCATGTTCAGCGCGTCCGGCACGTCTTCATCGATATAACCCGAATCAACAAAGCCATGTTTCTCATAAAGACGGATCGCTTCGGCGTCCGTCTTTTTTACGCAGACTTCAACATGGTCATAGTGTCCTTCCCTGCGCAGCTCCTCCAGGATCAGCGAAAGGGCGGCAGAACCGTATCCCCTGCCCTGGAAACGTCCGTCTATCATGAACTCCTGCAGATCATAGCCGAGAGGTTCGTCGGTAAACTCCCTGACAAGGGCGGCGCCTACGATGACGCCGTCATCCTCAATGGCATAGACCCTGCCGTTGCAGCCGCGGTAGACATACCCTCTGGCCAGGATCCCGACAGCGGGGGCCACATAGCCCTTCTGGCTATCCTTTACGGACAGCGATGCCACATCCATCCAGTTATCTTCCGTAATGTCCGCAAGTCTTATCATTTTTTACCTCTTTCTCCACATTTCTGTCTTGTCAGCGATCATTTTCCTCTGCATCGAACCAGCTGAGGACGGTGTGTATCTCGCTGATATACCCGTCATCGTCATTCGGTGTTTCGAGAATGAACGGCAGCCCCTGCAGGGCAGGATGCAGCGCGATCCTCTTCATTGCTTCCAGGCCGATGGTCCCCTGTCCCAGCTTCTCATGCCGGTCTTTGCGGGAGCCCCGGTCATTTTTGCTGTCGTTGAAATGGATGGCTTTCAGGCGGGAAAGCCCGATCACGTCATCGAAGTGCTGCAGCACGCCGTCCGGATCATTCACGATATCATAGCCGCCGTCCCATACATGGCAGGTATCCAGGCAGACGCCCATATGCTCACCGCAGCTTACGCGGTCGATGATCTCCCTCAGTTCCTCAAAGGAGCCGCCGATCTCGGAGCCCTTGCCGGCCATGGTCTCCAGCAGTACACAGGTATTCATGTCAGGTCGCATTGACAGATCCAGGGCATCGGCGATCTGCCGGATCCCTGCCTCCGTGCCCTGTCCGGTATGAGAACCCGGATGGAAGTTATAGAGGTTTCCCGGCAGGAGTTCCATTCGTTCCAGATCCTGCCTGAGCATGTCCAGGCCGTTGGCGCGGGTCTCTTCGGATGCTGAGCACAGATTCATCGTATAGCTGCCGTGGGCGACCAAAGGGCCAAAATGTCCGCCGGCCAGATAGCTGCGCAGCCTTTCGATATCCTCCGGCACGACGGGCTTTGTTTTGCCGCCGCGGGGATTCCTGGTAAACCAGGCAAAGGTATTCCCACCGAAACGGCCCATGGTCTCGCCCATCGCCGCGTAGCCGCCCGTCACCGACAGATGGCATCCGATATAGATCATAATTCTCCGAGCATCTGCGCCGGGTTATCCGCCGCCTTTACCTTATCAAAAGCCTTCACGATCATGCCGTCTTTATCGATCAGGTAAGTCGTCCTGACGACTCCCATGGAGACCTTCCCGTAATTCATCTTCTCCTTCCAGACATCGTATGCCTGCAGCACTTCCTTGTCCGGATCGGAAAGCAGCGTGAACGGCAGCCCGTACTTTTCCTCAAACTTCTTATGGGAAGCCACACTGTCCTTGCTGACGCCGAGCACGACGGCGCCCTTTTCCCTGAACTGCGGGTACAGTTCGCCGAACGCGCAGGCCTGCTTGGTACAGCCTGAGGTCATGTCCTTGGGATAAAAATAGAGGATCACTTTCTGTCCGCGGTAGTCCGACAGTGAATGGTTCTTTCCGTTCTGGTCCGGCAGTGTAAACTCCGGAGCCTTTGTCCCGGTCTCAAGCATAGTTCCGATCATCTCCTTTCTCTTTTCAGTAAATCTTAAGCCATGCTCACACTGTCGTCAAAGCCAGGCTCTCCATTCGTCTGAATAATTGTTTAATTTGTTGATTAAATTCTCTATTTTTAGACAATTTATTTTTTTAGTTAAAATTTATTGACAATATTAATGCCGTTATATATACTTAAACCATCAAAAGAAAAGAAGACGTGATCACGAAAGAAAAAATATAAAAGAGAGGCAGGCTAAAGATGATCCGGGCAGTATAGGATGGGGTGCCGAGAAGAAAGCATCCCGAAAAACCAAAATTAAAAAGAAACAAAAAACTGAATAAAGAAAGGAGCCTACATAAGTGAGAGATCCGAATATTTCTTAAGGGGCACTGATCATTGTAAAGAAAGTGATCAGTGCCCTTAAATATGTCATTACTTATTTAGTCTATCCACCATTCAGGGGTCAGCTCTCCAAGCTTCACGACCCGGCCTTTGGAATAATCGAGCATAATGTCGATATCCTGATATCTTCCGGGCATCAGCTGGACCATCAGCTCCCTGCAGGCGCCGCACGGCGCGCCTTTTCCTTCATTGGGCGGGATGCAGAGGACCCGGTCTATTTCATATTCCCCGTTTGTGATCATATTGAAGATCGCGTTTCTTTCCGCGCATATCCCGAGAGTGGAGCAGGTATCGATGCATACCCCGACATATATCTTCCCGGATTTTGACCGTACCGCAGCCGACACCTCGCCTGCTGTGACATAATCCGAAATGGTCTTTGCTCCCAGTACGGCTTTTGCCGCATTGTACATATCGATCCATATCTGGTCCATCATTTTTTCTCCTCTTCTGTTCCGCTGCTGACAGATGCCGGCATCATCGCAGAGACATTACATATATCTGACAGGGATTCTCTTCTCCCCACAGTTCTTTAATGACCTCAAATTCCCTGAAGCCGCAGGACTGATAAAACCGGTTCGTAATGTCGTAATCTTCATACACGCCCATCTGCACTGTCTTTACCTGCATGAAGGAATACCCCTTTTCTACGGCTATCTCCTTCGCCGCCTCGAAAAGCTCTCTTCCGAGGCCACGGCGGTGATATTCTTTCAAAACGCCCATCACCGCCAGCTCGACCGTGTCTTTCCCTGTTTCCTTCAGGCAGAGAAAACCGACATACTCATCGCCTTCCCTGGCCGCCAGAAAGATCCGGTCCGCGCTCTCCGCTATATATTTCTCCCGGCTCTCATCGACCTCAAACCAGTCTCTTAATGCCTCGAGGATCTTTCTTGCAATGGCCTTTTTGCTGTCCGCATCTGTTATCTGTTCGATCATCGTTCTTTTATTCCCCGTTCCGGACCGTCTCATCCGGATAATCCCAGAAGTGGCCTTTATAAAAGTTCTCATTTCCAAGAGGCGTCGCCGTCAGCTTAAATATCACACAGCCGTCAGGACACACTATCGTTTTCGTATATCTGCCGTCACCGCCGAGGTTTTCAAGATCGCCACCGCTGCGAATGGCTTCCATCAGGGGATAGAGCATCATCATGGTCTTTGAGCAGATCCCGTACCCGTCCTGATTGACCGGACATCCGTAGGTGCATGTGTACTTATCGCCGATCTCTTCTCCGTTGCGGCAATACCTCTCGGTATGGTCTCCGTGAAGAAACCCTGTGACCTCAACGGTGAATTCGTATTCCTCGTCATACCATTTCTTCATTATCATCCTCCGGGAAGATAATTACGCTTCTTACGCCTTTTCCACCAGCGCCTTTCTCTTCTTCCATTTCCGGCTGAGATAATAGATCAGTGAAGGGATACCGGTGCCTGCCGCGGCAGTGGAGTACCCCAGGACAAATCCGAAGAATCCCAGATGCAGGAATGATCCGAAGAAATATGCCAGGAAGATACGCAGGATGACGCCGTCAAAAAGCCCCATTCCCATTTCCAGGCCCGCAAAGCCAACGCCCTGCACCACGCCCCTGTAGGAATGCATCAGCGCGTTAAATGGATATGCGCATACAAGGCCAGTCATCACGGTACGCGCCAGCGCAAGGGTGGCCAGGTCCTTTGTAAAGATGCGGAATACCTGTGACGGGAACAGCAGGAACAGCAGGCCGAACACAAAATACACGGCCACATTGATGCCCAGCGCGACCCTGGTCGTCTTTTCGATACGGTCAAGTTTTCCTGCCCCGAAGTTCTGTCCTACCATCACGCCGACCGCGGCGCTTGTCGCGTTGCAGACAATGCCGCAAAGGCCATCGATACGCTGGCCGACGGCAAAGGCAGCGGCCGGATCCACGCCGTATTTATTGATATTCGCGGAAATAACGATGAAGGAAAACTGGATCGCCGCCATGGTGATGGACATGGGAATACCGAGCCGCAGGAGCGGGATCAGTCTTGCTTTGACGATATGGAAGCTCTGCAGTCTGAAATCAAAGCCAAGCTCGTCACGTTTTTTATACAGATACATGATCGCCACGACACAGGAGACCGCCTGTGAAATGGATGTCGCGAGAGCAGCGCCTGCAGCACCCCAGTGCAGTCCTGCCACGAACACAAGGTCCAGTACCAGGTTCACAGCCGAAGATATCGCGATGAAGACCAGGGGTCTCTTTGAATCCCCCATGCCCTTGAATATGGCTGTCGCTATGTTGTAGCCAAATATAAATATGAAGCCCAGGCTGCTGTAGAACAGATACCGCTCAGCACCGTAAAAGGCTTCCGTCGGCGTATTGATGATCCCGAGGAATCCTCTCCGGAACACTATCGCGACGATCGTGAAAAACACGGCAGCCATACCGGTCACCGTGAAGGCCGTGCCGATCAGTTCCTTCATGGCGGATCTGTTCTTTGCACCGTATGCCTGCGAGATCAGTACGGAACACGCGTTGGTAAAGCCGATGCTGACCATCATGACAAAGTGCGCCATCTGGCTTCCCACACTGACCGAAGCCAGGCCTACCGAGCCCAGCACCTGCCCGACAATGATCATATCCACCAGGCTGTAGACCTGCTGCAGCGCGGTGGAGAGCATCAGCGGAAAGGCATATTGAAGCAGTTTTTTCGATACACTGCCTTCTGTCAAGTCCAGTCCCATTGATCGGTTGTTCATATTTTCCTCCTGTTCCTGAGGATCTCTTCCACAAGGCGGACACATTCGAATACCAGCGCGTCACAATGCGCTTTTTTGGGTATCCCGTTCTCAGCCGCCGCTTTGAGCAGATCCGCGCATTCCAGATGGTTATCATACTGTTCCCTGAGCTGCCCGTAATACTCGCCTATGGAAGACGGATCGTCCACGCCATAAAGACCCAGCACCGCGATACCGGCTGTTATGGCGCCGCACGCAGCCGCCCTTTTCAGCCCGCCTCCGAAATTAGAGAATAAGGCCATGGCTGTTTTCTCATCGACTCCCGCGTCCTCCATGAACGGCAGTATGACCGCCTGCGCACAGTTGATCCTCGGCTCGGTCTGAGCCCGCAGTTCTTTTGCCCTGTCCAGATATTTGCTCATATGCCCTTATCTTCCCTCCTGTTTTTGATCCGCTGTCATCATGTCCGCCTTTGGGACAGACCGCTGTCTCCGCTCCGTTCAGGGCCCGCCTCTTCAGTACAGTTCATACAAACAGATCTCATTGGCTTCCAGCGATTCATGCATTACCATTGTGTTTTCCTGTACCTGTCTGCTGTCGACCGTCACAACAGGCATATTCACATAACGCATGTACTCTCTTTCAAACGGATCCGGATCCGCCTGTTCCTGCATATTCCATTCCATCAGGGCTTTTGTCCCTTCAGGTGAGATCGACAGTTTTTTAATATGATAAACGCTGTTCTGTATATTTTGAAGAGAGATGTGAAACGTCTGCGGCTCTTCATCGACACTGATGTGCCGCACATCTTCACGGCTGATATTTTCTTCTTTTTTCAGATAGTATTCCTGTCCGACATCCCTCGCATTAAAACACAAGATCATATAATGGCCATGCTGATCCGCAGTAATAATGCATCCTTCCTCTTTACTGATAAGGATCGGCAGAAGGCGACTCATAAAGGAAAGAGCATGGAAGGAAGGTTTCGGGATACCATCCTTATGCAGAAGCCCGCTGCCGCCCAGCCTGGATGTGATCGATTCATTATAGCTGTTTTCAAGATCGCTCAGACAGCTGTATATGCCAAACTGTACCTTCCCGCAGGCCTTTGTCATATTGGACAGCATCAGGGCCGCCTTCTGACAGCTGTCATTATACGCATCATTCTCTGATGAACTGAGATTCCAGCGGCTGAAACAGACCGGCAATGAAAGGTCGTCACAGACGTCACAAAGCATCCCGGCCGCATCAGGAAGCAGATTCCGGTGATCCGGCAGGATCGAACCCGCATTATCCGGCGTGTCAGACCATTTCGGCAGGAACACGTCGACCGCAATATGATCAGGCAGGATCCCAGGAGCGCACTCCTGCCTGCTCAGTTTTCGTACAAATTTCAGCGCCTGTTCTGCCGAAGGGAGATACGCACCGGCTTTACAGCCGGGTATCTCATCCCGTATGGTCTGCAGGATCCGGGCATATGCACCTGAGGGCTCCTCTGAAGAAACATCCTGCGTGATCATTCCCATATCTACAGGCACTTCAAATACCCAACGGCTGACACAGGCCTTTCCATAACGAGCTGCCGCGTGTTTTATCCAGCTCTGAATCGCCCCGGCTGCAGGATCCGGGTCCCGGAGCCTGCGACCGATATCCAGCACGATCATGGGAATGATGTCATGCTCCCTCATAAAATCCAGCACGTCATCCTGCAGGTCAAAAGTCATCTGTCCGGGCTTATCAGAACTGAAACAATGCATTTCTTCCGCAAACAGCTCCCGGATCCTTCCGTATTGAAACTGCAGTCTCTTTCTGGCTGTCAGGACCTGTTTTCTGTATGTCTCTGACAAAAGCATCCCTGCAGGCCCGAGATTCACAGCTGCCGTCCAGGCATTGCTGCCGGGGCTTCCTGAGAGGACATCTGCGCTGATCCAGCGCTCTTCGCCTTTGTTTTCCTGTGTCTTCTGTTTTTCCTCCAGATACCATCTGGCCAGTTCGTTATCGTCTCCGCTGACCTGTCCGGCAGGCTCAAGATCCGTTTTCATGGAATCCCGGAAACGGGTCGGCGTCATACGGTAAACCGTCCGGAAGTGTTTATTGAATGCCGAAGGGCTGGAAAAGCCGTTGTCCATCGCGATATGGGTGATCGGTTTGTCGGAAAAGAGCAGGTCCTGCACAGCATAATGCAGCCGGATCCGGTTCAGGTATTCGATGAAGTTTGTACCCACTGTTTTCTTAAAGTATTTTGAAAAAGCGGATTGGGTCATATAACTGTTATCCGCCATTTCCTGCAGGGTGATCTCACGGAAATAGTTGGCGCTGATATACCGGAGCATGGCATCCTTGCGGGCATTTTTATCTCCGGCCTGCTCATCCGCACCGTCTGCCGTCATCATAAAATTCTCTGCCAGGCAGCCGATCAGCCGGTAGGTGACGCTCTGCCGGATATAACGGCTCTTTTTGGACACAAGCCATATATCGATCATTTCGTCCAGGATCGATCTCAGTTCATGATAGGCAGCCGATCCCGCCGCGGCAGAATTGCACCATAATAAGGCATAGTTTCTCTGGACACTTTCCAGAAAAGCGTTGTATTTCATACTGACCCGGCAGATTATGCTCTGGTCCGGAACGCGCAGACCATGCTGGGTATTCGCGTTTACCGCAATGACATCCGACTGCCGAAGGTCATAGGCTTTTTCATTGATCCGGACACGAAGCTGCCCCTTCAGTACATAGAGCAGCTCGATATCCCTATGCACATGATCGGACTCTTCGCCGCTGTCGAACAGTTTCAGCTCTATCATTTACACTACTCCTATAGCCCGTATGAACAGGGATCTTCTGTTCACATCCCTGATCCGAACAATTCCAGCGGTTCCGGATAGTTCCGGTCATCTGTCCGTGCGGCCCAGCCGTCTGTATGGGTCAGATCCAGTTTCCATTCCTCCAGGTGAATCAGCGGCTCCCAGTAAAACCTTTTTACATACCATTTCTGATCTATTTTTACAAATTCGTGGAAATATCTGGCCACAAAGACCATATACGGAAAACAGGTCTCATCGCCGGACGCCAGGCAGGTCGCGCTGTGGTCATACCATGTGCCCACCGCGTGCGTACCGTCCGCGCTGACCTCGACCACTGGCGTAGTCGGGACGTGCATACTGTAGCGGTGGTTTCTGAACCGGGCATCCATGCCGGCAAACCGTTCCCGTATCGCGTCGATGCCTTCCCTTACCGGCGTTTCCTTCCCCTGGCTCATGATCGCCAGTACAGGCTTGAGTTCGGGATGTGTCATATACTTTTCTGCAAACCCGGACAGATCCCCGCGTCTGCCGTGTACAGCCCAAGCACCCATGATATTCTCGATCTCATACAGGTCCTGCGTTTTTCTGCCCGGCATGGGGCTATTCACAAGGTCCCAGTCATCCGGGCCCATGCTCCAGCGGTCATACCGTATACCGGGTACATAATCGGAAAGCGGAAGGTACATCACAGGCTGCGCCGCGATCTGTGAGATCGTCCACTCTCCGTCCCGGTATCTGCAGTCCGTCTGAACCTGCCACAGACTGCGCACCAGCTTCATGGCCGAGTCTTCTCCGACGATCCTGAATACTTCCGCCAGCTGGGAACACCTGGCAAAACCGCTGTCTTTTTCAACATCCGCGCAAAGCAGGCCCGTGATCCCTACGACCGGGTACCGTTCATCCCTCAGAGAAGAAGTCCGGAAGACCCGCTTTAACGCATCGGCCGCGCCTGCCAGCCCGCCTGCCTCTTCCTCTTTCAACGCAAGTAGATGATCCCAGAGATAATTATGCGCCTTCTTTAATGCAATGTAGTCGTCAGCGTCTACGGGACCGATGGAATCAAACACCTCAAACGCATGTTCTGAAGGGTGCTTCTCCATATAGAACCAGGGTTCATAAGTCTGGATAGCATCCGTAAAAAACCTGCGGATCTTCAGCATCCCGTCCCGATATACGAAACCGATATCCAGCCGCCGCACATGCAGAAGGCACGCGTCCTTTCCATCCACCGTACATTGGTGATAGTCAAACAGGTCACAGGATACGGCGCCGTCACAGTCTCCGCACAGTTCAGGTTCTGTTATAAAGACCGGCGCTGCCGTAAAAAAGATATGACGATCCTCTTCCATATTCACCTGACGTTCTATCCGGAGCAGTTCTTTATAGACATTCATGATCCCCCGGACAGGCGCCTGGTCACTGTGAAAGCTGATACTGCTCTTCTCATCTATGTCATAGAGCATGTAGAGGCTGGGAAATCCGGATAGAAGCTTGTTCGTGTTCAAATACTGGATCACCTGCGCCAGCAGGTTTTCCATATCGGTATAAATCGTTCTCATCGACAGTATCTCCTAAACAGCATCGATTTTCGGGCTTTATCAGACCGGAACTGCTGTCATGCACTTTATGTATAGTATAAAAAAAAGGACAGGTGAAAACCACCTGTCCTTTTTCCAATGACTTGATTATCTGTTTTCTGCTATCCATGCATCAAGCTGTTCCTGATAGGTGGCAACGATCTTATCAGCACCGGCTGTGCGCAGTTTTTCTACGAATTCCTGGCATACTTCCTCATCTTCCACACCGAGTTCCACACGATTTCTGTATTCCCCGATCACGGAAGAGATCGCTGTGATCTCATTGCTGATATCAGAAGTATCACACATAAATCCAAGATAAGGAGAGACCGGTCTAGCCTTCATCAGGTCTTCTGTCACCTGGCGAAGATCCGCATCGTTGCCGTCCCAGGGCAATACCAGGAACTGGTTGCCGAAGAGATAATCGGAAACGTGATAAGCGGGATTGTCATTGCCTTCGATAAAGTGTGCGACACCGTCTGTCACTTCATAGTCCACGCCTTCGATACCCCAGGCCAGAAGATTGGCGATCCGGCTGTCGGTGTACATCATATTCATGAAAGCTACAGCTGCTTCCGGTTCCTGTGCCGAAGAACTTACGCCCCATGTAAATTTGACCAGGCTGGCTGTCGTGATCGGATAATCATAGACTTTGACGCAGGTCATCGGCATTCCGCACTGTACTTCGTAAGCGGATTCCACGCCGTATTCAGCGTCTGTAAGGAATGAAAAAGCGATATCGCTCTTGATCATTTCTGCCGCGCCGTTGAACTGTGAAATCAGAGCATCTTTATAGATCAGGCCCTTGTTCCACCATCTTCTGCCGAGTTCGATCATATCCCTGTATTCATCTGTATCATAGGACAGCATGACTTTATCATCGCCGGCAAGAGGGTTTGTGCAGACTACACGGGTATTGTCGCCAAGGTAGTCGAATACGCCGACATCAGAGAATTTGTCAACACCGATGCAGGCGCCGCCTTCTCTTACCATCAGGCTGGCACTGCCGGAACCGAGAGGTGCAAGGTGTGACCATTTGTCACTGTTCTGTACAGCTTCCATGATCTCTTCATACTCTGAGAAGGAAGTCATGTTCTGTGCTTTTTCCAGAAGGCCGAGATCCTCCAGTACGTCGGTACGCATGACCAGATAGAAGCTTGAAGCAACATTCCTGTAAGTAGGGACTGCATAGATCCTGCCGTTCAGGGAGGTCGCCTTGATCAGGTCGCCCGTGGTTTCAAGGATACCCTGGCCGTATTCGTCAAGAAGATCCGTGATATCTTTGAGCTGGCCCTGGGAACGCATGGATGAGAAACCTGCAGGACCGCCGGGCAGAGTGACCATCAGATCAACAGGCGTATTGGAAGCCAGCATCAGGCCGACCTGCTGATCATAGACACCGATTTCAAACACATCGATGGTGACGTGCGTATGGATCTCTTCTTCCGTGATCTCGTTGATCGCGGCTTCTACATCCTTTACGCCCCTGGGAACGGGTCCCATGTTCATATAGCACATATGGATATCAACAATATCATCCCAGTCTACCGCTTCAGTTCCCGCTTCCGCATTGTCCGAGGAAGCTTCCGTCTGCACTTCGGCGTCGGCCGCTGCGGATCCTGCAGACGCTTCTTCCGAACCGCCGCAGGCTGTCAGCAGAGCAGCGATCATCGTCATTGCAAGAACAAAACTCAACATTCTCTTCTTCATAACAAATGTTCCTTTTCCTTTCTGTTTGTATGAATACCGGCACCCCCAAGAGTATTTGCCGTCTTTTCTGGATACTTTGATTATTCTGTAAATCGGTCCGGCACAATACTTTTCTTTTGGCCAGTTTTATTTCGTTTTTATCCGGCCGCTGTATTAGGCAAATATTTACTAGTCAAATTTTCCATTATGCAGTAAGAGCTGCATTACCGCATGCTGTCTTCAGCCGTCTGCCTGCTCTTCATCCGCAGCAGCACCAGGGAAAGAATACGCTTTGCGCAGGTCTGCAGTTCGGCCAGCGTCAATTCTGCGCCCACCGCGTCTACAATACTGTCCGCGTCCGCCTGGGAGCCTGGCATGATAAGGTCGTTGCCCGCTTTTACGCACATGACCGGACTGGAGGAACCGTATTTGAATCCCTCGCTGGCGCCGGTCGTGCCCCAGTCTGTCATGACGATACCTTCATATCCCCACTCACTGCGCAGGATATCCGTAAGAAGCTCTTTGTGATTGGCGGCATGGATACCGTTCACGAGGTTGTACGATGACATCAGCGCCAGAGGCTTTGCCTGTTTGACCGCAACTTCAAACCCCTTCAGATAGATCTCCCGCAGAGCCCGTTCCGAACAGTGTGAATTGGAATGGCTGCGGTTATCCTCCTGGTTATTCAGGGCGAAATGTTTGATCGTGGTACCGCAGCCCGGATGGTTCTGGATTCCCATTGTACCTGCGGCAGCACACAGGCCGGAGAGCAGCGGGTCTTCGGAATAATACTCAAAATTCCGGCCGCAGAGCGGGTTGGCCTGGATATTCATTCCGGGTGCCAGCCATAATGTTACACAGAATTCCTCCATCTCCTCCCCGACGATATCCCCCGCTTCCTCAAGGGCAGCCGGATCCCAGGTCTGCGCCAGCATCGTGGCGATGGGGATGGCCGTGCTGTATTGATAGTGATCTACCGCATCTTCCGGCCGTTCCGGCGTCTCAATGCCCAGATACTGCCCAAGGCTGCCGAAGACCGACTCGCCCAGACCCGGAATGACATTTCCTTCACTGTCCGCTACATAGTATGTGGCAAGACGAAGGCCGGCCGGCCCGTCCGCGAGCACCAGATTCTCTGCCCCGCGGCTTTCGATCAGGCCGGATGTGGTGTCGCCTGCGGCGCCCGGGCATGCTGTGGAAGCGGCTCCGATATGCGCTCCGCTGCCAAAGCCCCCTCTTTCGGCGCCGACTACAAGTTCCGTCAGTTCCGGTATCGTCAGCTGCGCAGTCAGATCATCCAAAGACGCCCGGCCGGTGATCACATCCGTCATGGTCACCGTTTCCTGCCGGTCCGTCGTGAGCACAGCCGGATCCTGCGGATAGTGTACGATGGCAGTCGGGACAGCCAAAGGGTCGATCTTCAGGCGGTGTGCCGATGCTTTCTCCTGCTCCTCCGACGGGTACGAATAAAACATATCGGGAGCCGCAAGCAGAACATCGAACGCGCAGTCCGCAGAAACTTTGTTCTGAAGCTGTTCCGTAACGATAAGCCGGTCCAGTTCCAGAGCGGCGGCGATGTGTGTGTCGCGGGAATGTTTCCCGATCCGGACATAATAGGTCCCGGGCTCCAGAACATACGCCGCCCGTTTTTCATCATATGAAGCCAGATCTCGGACCGGGATCGTCACGGTCACCGTCTCTCCCTGGCCGGGCAGCAGGGTGCCTGTCTTGGCAAAGCCCGCCAGCACCTGATACGGTTTATCCAGTGCTCCCTGCGGCTGGGATACGTAGATCTGGACGGTCTCCCTGCCGGTATGCGCACCGGTATTGTGCACAGCTACGGATAACCTGACGGTATCTCCGAGAAGTTCCGCCCGGGTCGTCGTCATGACAAATTCCGTATAAGAAAGGCCAAAGCCGAAAGGATAAGCGGGCCTGATCCCGAAGCTGTCAAAGTAGCGATAGCCCACATAAATGCCGCTGCGGTACCATGCATCATCCAGATCGCCGCTCAGATAACTGAAAGAATCCGCGCATGGATAATCGGAATAGTTTTCCGCCCACGTGGCGGCAAGACGGCCGTCCGGTGAAGCTTTGCCGGTAATGACATCCGCCAGCGCGTATCCCCCGGCGCAGCCGGGCTGGCTCATCAAAAGGACAGCATCGACACCCTGTATGCTGCGGAGGGGCTTTGTATCTACAACACCGCCCACATTCAATACCACAACGGTATGCCTGTAATAACCGGCGAGTATGTTCAGATTCATGATCTCCCGATCCGTAAGTTCATAATCCCCGGGTGCAAGCTTCCGGTCCGAACCTTCTCCGGAGGTACGGGCGATCACATAGACTGCGCAGTCCCGGTCTGTCCCTTCCATATCCTCCATCCGGATATTGGGAACGTCAGGATCCCGGTACGGATTCTCCATGCCCCAGTTGAGGCCGACCCAGCCTTTTTCCTTCAGGATCGCGGTAAAGCGGGACAAATACTCTTCATTGTGCCTGGAACAGTCACTGTCATAACGATCCAGCCAGCCTTTTGATCCGATACGGAACCCGGCTTCTTCCAGTCCCTGCTCAACATTGATGACCACTCTGGAATTGACGGCGCCGGAGCCTTCTCCGCCCTTGACCATGCGGCGCACACCGTTCCCGAACAGAGCCAGTGTCCTTCCATCCGGTTTCAGAGGCAGAACGCCGCTGTTCTCAAGAAGGACGATACCCCCGGCCGCGATCCGGCGGGCCCTTTCCATGTTCCGTTTTTCCCGGACGCTCATCTCCGGATCGGTCGTGGCAGTTATCCTTGCCATTTTCTGTTTCCTCCATTCATTCCGCACTGACAGCTGTCAGGTCCGCAGAAGTCAAAATGCAATATACTTTTCCGCGCTGAGGCAGTTCTCTGAATCTCCGCCCGCGTAGAACAGGAATGTTCCGTCTTCCAGCCGGTACTCTCCGTCATTGTCATAGAATCCGAGCCTGTCCAGGCCGATACTGACCGAGACCGCCGCCTCTTCCCCCGGATCGAGCTGCACCTTCTTAAATGCTTTCAGTTCCTTAACAGGGCGTACGATCGAAGCCGCGACATCACGGCTGTAGAACTGGACCGTCTCCGTCCCTTTCCTGCTGCCTGTATTCTTTACTGTTACAGTGCATGTGACCGCATCATCCCCGACCGTGGCTTCGAATCCCGCATACTCGAACGATGTATAGGTAAGCCCGTAACCGAACGGATACAGGGCGCCGTTCGGCAGATCGATGTACTTTGAAGTAAACTTGCTCCTGCTGGCGGGCCTGCCGGTATTGGGATGGTTGTAGTAAACAGGGCACTGTCCTGTTACTCTGGGGATCGAGACCGACAGTTTGCCCTGCGGCATGACCCTGCCGCTGAGAATGGAATAGACCGCGTTCCCTGTCTCTATGCCAAGATGCCATGCTTCCACCACGGCAGGAATATTCTCAGCTTCCCATCCAAGCGCCAGCGCCCTTCCGTTCATCAAAACAGCAACGACCGGCTTGCCGCAGGCTGAGAGTTCTTCCAGAAGCTTTCTCTGTTCTCCCGGCAGCGTAATGTCAGAGCGCGATGATGCTTCCCCGGACATCGCCGTCTTTTCTCCGACGACCGCGACGATCACATCGCCGTACGCACAGGCTTCCTGTATCTCGTCATAGTTCAGTTCTTCTTCCGGTTCTCCGCAAGCAAAATACTTAAACTCGGCACCGCCGTTCTCAAATCCCTGCCTGACGGAGACCAGGTCTTCCTTCCTGAAGCTGGCTGCCCATGCGCCTACAGTATCTGCCGGCATATCCGCCAGGGCTCCGACCAGACTGATCTTCTGACCGGGCTTTAGCGGCAGTATATCGTTATCATTTTTCAGAAGAACAATAGACTCTTCTGCCGCCCTTCTTGTCAGTGCCCTGTTTTCGTCAGGCAGCGCCTTATAGCGTTCGACGGTTTCAGCCTTGATATAGGGATCGTCAAACAGGCCCAGCCACATCTTGACCCGAAGTATCCTTCTGACCGCATCATCCACGATATCCATGCCGACTTTGCCTTCGTTTACCGCCTGCGCAAGATGATCCAGATAGATCGCGGTGTTCATGTCCATATCCATGCCGGCTGTGACTGCCTTAATGCCCGCGTCCGCGTCATTTTCCGCCGCGCCGTGCACTACGCATTCCCTGATCGCGTTCGCGTCGCTGACGACGAAGCCGTTCATACCGAACCTTTCCTTGAGCGTCTCCCGCAGGAGCTTTCTGTTGACTGTGCACGGCGTGCCGTTCAGATCATTAAAGGCGGCCATCGCCGTTACCGCACCGCTTTTTACGGCAGCTTCAAACGGGGCAAGATAAACGTTATACATAAGGTGTCCGGGAATGGCTGTCGTATTATAATCCCTGCCGCCTTCACAGGCACCGTAACCCGCAAAATGTTTGACGCAGGCTGCGACATAATTCTCGTAAGAGTCCGTATTTCCCTGCAGGCCGCGTATCTTGGCTGCCGCAAAGACAGATGCCAGGTACGGATCTTCACCGGGGCCTTCAGAGCACCTGCCCCATCTGGCATCCCGTGCGATGTCCAGCATCGGTGCAAAATGCCAGTTCACGCCCGCACTGCGGGACTCCCTGGCCGCCATGGCCGCAGTCTGTTCAAACAGTTCCTCATCAAAGGAACAGGCTTCCGCCAGCGCGATGGGATATACCGAATAAAAACCATGTATAACGTCCAGTCCGATCAGGAGAGGGATCCCGCGCCTGCTCTCCTTCAGCGCGATCTCCTGCAGTCTGTTGACAACAGAGGCGTCTGTGACCATCATCGCGCCGATCCTGCCCGCGCGGATATCATCTTCCTGATAATCCTGATGGGAATCCTTCATCATCTCGGAAACCTGTTCTTTGGTCAGCCTTCCGTCATGCATCATCTCGATCATTTCGGAAAAAGGGATATTAAAGCCGCCCACGATCGAGATCGAAGGCAGGTTCATCTGCCCGACCTTTTCTTCCAGTGTCATTTCCCGGATCAGTTCTTCTATTCTGTTTTCCTGTTCCTTTGTCAGCTTCACATCTGCTCCTTTCCGGTATTTATTATTGCCAAATGCCCTTTTTGATCCACATTAATCAAAGAAATCCTTTATCAGTTTCGCGTTCCTTATAGCATCGATGAGTTCCGTGTCATGGTCCTTTGCCGAACGGGATACGTTATCAAAAAGCATCGTATTCCGGTGTTCCGTACTGTACGAAGGCCACGGCAGGTCTTCTGCGGAAGGATCCCCGGTACATGCGAACGCGATAAACGCATTCATCATAGTACGGCTGAGCGCATGGGCTTCTTCTCCTCCCGTGGACAGTATCTCCGATCTGTCCACAGAGCCGAATACCATGGGTATGTCCGCCCCGTGCCAGGAAAGTTTCCCTTCCATGAAGGGCACACGGTAAGTCATCAGATAATTGAAGACCGGCGCGTCGGCCGCTTCCGCTCTCGCTCCGACATACTCCAGTGTCTTTCTGCGGATACCGGTATCGATGAGCGGCGCGTACATGGGATCGATCTCCGGATATGCTTCTTGCATCAGGTGCATGATCTCATCCGCGTGATCGCCGAAGTACCTTTTGAGAAACGCTGTTTTTTCTTCCGGCCTGTACTGTTCCAGCTCCGTCCTGCCGAACGGAGGCCTGACCTGTCCGTGCATACTGAAAGCAGACATCTCTCCGATACAGGAGCCGACCATGACAGGGATGTCCTTCACTTCTTTCCTGAAGCCGGCCGTTGCATAATCGTCATATACATTTATGCCGTCCGGATGGGGGCCGAACGCGTCCATGATGAAGATCCCGTCCCTGGCTGCCGCCCTCATTCCCGCCTCATACAGTTCACGGTACGGAACGGTCTTTATCTGATCGATCGTATCCCTGCTAAGGCCCAGTTCACTGACGACCGCTTCCGCATGCTCTTTCCCATTCCGCAGTCTGTCATTCATGAGCATGATGCCGGACTGAATGATCGCCTTATGATAAAGGCCGTCCGCGGCCGGCATCTGCATGAGAGTCATGATCTTGCCGCCGCCGCCCGACTGTCCGAATAACGTTATGTTGTCCGGATCGCCGCCGAAGGAAGCTATGTTTTCCCTGACCCATTTGAGCGCGGCCAGAATATCCAGCATCCCCGCATTGGCGGAATCCGCAAACTCTTCCCCATAGCCGGTAAGGTCCAGATAGCCGAGATAATTCAGCCTGTGATTGATCGAGACCACGACGACCTGGTCCGTGGCGGCAAGCCTGTCGCCTTCCATGCCGTATTCTTCTATGGAAGAACCGTTGGCATAACCGCCGCCGTGGATCCAGAACATGACCGGCCTTCTGGCGTCACTGTTTATAGACGTTGTCCAGACATTCAGGTTCAGGCAGTCTTCATCCTGTTCCCACTGCCTGTGCATGCAGAATATCCCCGAGCGCATGATATCGCCGACAGGGCAGGCATTTCCCCAGACGTAACAGTCCCTGACGTCATCCCAGGCTTCGGGCTTTACAGGCGCCATGAACCGCTCCGCCCTGGCGTAAGGAACGCCGCGGAAAACCATCACATCATCGATCTCAAGCCCTCTTACCTTTCCGCAGGTGGTATTGACGACCGGATAATCTTCTCTGACTACAACTTTTTTCATATCTGTAACTCTCCAATTACTGAATCTGTTTGCGCAGCGGGTTTGTGAGATTTGTTTCAGCGATTTGTTTCATCTGGTTTCATTTGTTTCTGAAACTCATTATATAATTTCACAGTTCTATGTCAACAGCTTTCCATAAATGTTGTACAATAAATGCCATCAGATATGTTTGTCAGTATGATCGGAGGAAGCCGGATGATCACGATCTATGATATTGCCGAAGAATGCGGAGTCTCTCCTGCCACCGTTTCACGAGTCATCAATATGAGCCCGGTCGTTTCATCGGCGACCAGGAATAAGGTGATGCTCGCAATAGAGAAGCTCGGCTATTCCATTCCGGAAAAGCCGGCCAATGCAGGCAGGATCATCCTGTATATCTCCAATGTCTCTGATCCGAACATCAATAATGCAGGATACGCTGCCATCTCAGACGCGGGATATCAGATGCTTTTCTTCTACTGCGGGGAAAGCAAAAACACAGGGAATGATCTGCTGCAGTTTCTGGATTCCGGCATTGCGGGCAGCATCGCGGCCGTTGTCCTTCTTAACGCCGGACTATATGTGAACAGTGAAATAGAAAGCAGGCTGAGCAGATACCCGGTCCTGCAGCTTATGACGAGGAATACAGATCTTCGCCGGTCCGTTTCCGCGATCATTGATTATCATCATGCTTATTACAAGGCAACTGAGCATCTTCTTGATCTCGGGTGCGAAAACATCTGTATATTCAGTTCTTCACACGCATCGGAAGATACTTCGGGAATAGATGCCGGTTCCTATGCAAACGGTTACCGGTCCGCATTGTTTGAAAGGGGGAAGATCCCCGAAACGGATAAGATCATAGAGTGCGATTTTACAACGGATGGCTGTTACGAAGCAGCCCTTGCGTATCTGCGCTCGCACACGCAGCGCCCGGATGCTTTTATCTGTCCCGTCGACTCAATGGCGGTCGGCTGCATCAGGGCTGTCCATGACCTTGGCCTTTCCTGCCCGGAGGATATAAAGGTCATGAGCATGATGTCAGATTATTACAGTTCCTTTACCATTCCTTCGATCAGCACCCTGCACATTCCCTACGAAGCTATGTTCAGGGACGGTATCCGCAGTGTAGTGCAGATGCTCAGCGACACTTCCATCAACAGCCAGGTACTGCTGTTTGATTACACGCTGGACTATAAAGAATCGACCGAAGGAAGAAAAAGGTAAGGAGAAAAGGGTCGGAATCCTTCAAAGGTCAATCATCAGATGCCGGATACTCCTCCAGCGGCAGGCACTGGACGTCCTTTTCTTTTGCCCATTCGGCAATGCACGAATCCTGGCCGCAGTAGACCGTAAGCGAATCGAACACATCCCTGTTCAGGGAAAGCCAGTCATCAGGAATTTCTTCGACTTCGCAGTCAACGACAACGTTTTTTAAATTATCGTTGTACCAGACTGCCTTGACCGGCACTTCCGGCATCAGCAGCGTATCTGTCAGACCGCCCCTGATGATCAGGGTCTCCAGTTCGTCATTTACGATCGGCGCGGCGATATGGGTCCCGCACAGCTGCCGGACCGTGGCCGGTACGATCAATGTCCTGCAGGTAAGTCCCTCCAGAGCCTCCGGCATAATGTAATATGCTTCCTCCGGAAGAGTGATCTCATCCCCTATGGCCCTGCCGTACATGAGCACGCCATCTCCGACGATCAGCCAGTCGTCTGATTCATGATCGCTCCACCACGGGGTCTCCTTAAACGCATCTTCACCGGCAAACACAAGGCTGTCAGGGAAACTGATCTCCTCCAGCCCGCTGTATTCAAAACCGGCGTAACCGATATACCTCACTCCTTCCGGAAGGATCAGGCTCCTGGCAGTATGGCGGTAACCGACCATAGATTCGATCTTTTCAACGCCTTCCGGAACGATAATACTATCCACGTCCTCAGGCACCGATAAAAGCCGTGTGCCTACGACCTGGTAGCCGTTCTCATCATAAAACAGCTCGTCGAGGGCCCTTGTCCAGACATCGTCTGCCCATACAGTCCCGTTGCCAAATGTCAGGACATCTCTCTGGCCGTCATATGCATAGTCGCTTCTGTAAAGAACAAACGGTCCTGAGCGCGAACTGGAGGTAAGACACCACCCGACCATTTCACCTGTGTCATAACGATAAAAACTGACCACCGTGCGATGATAATACAGCGTAAGCCCGCCGTTGTATTCCCCCGCGTTGCCATAGCCGGTAAATTCCAGCAGGCCGTATATCACAGGGTAGTTTATCCTCTCTGTATCACTTTCATCCGGAAATAAAAGCTCCAGATACTCCTCGGGAACTGCCTCTGACTGTCTGATGGCAGTATTCTCCGGCAGAGGGACCGCCGGATCACTTAAGCCTATATCAGGGATATAACGGTCTCCATCCGCTGTATAAACCTCAAAGAACAGCCCCGAAATATCCGCCCTGTTCAGCAGCCCGGGATGCTCCGACATATTCAGACTCTCATCAAAGACCCGCTGATCAAAGTTCTCACGTATCTGAACCGCAATGGCGTCAGCGAGTTCCTCTGCCGTCATTTCTTCTGCCATGTCAGTCTCAGGCTGTGCCTCTTCTGCCTCCTCAGTTTCTTCGGCTGTTTCACCTTCTGTAATCGTACCGGTTTCTTCTTCCTCTTCCTCTGTTTCTGCTCCCGCGACGCGCACACTGCGCTTCTTTTCGCAGACAGTTTCCGCAGCCTGCACCTTAATGCAGCCGGCAAAAACACATGTTAAGGAAAACACCAGGACCAGAAGCAGCAATGTACTTTTTTTCACAGGATCAGCCTCCTTTCGCTTTCATATGTTCATTATAAAATCGGCAAAAGGCTCCATCAAGGGCGGGACAGAGGACGGGCAGCAAAGGCCTGCCATTACAGTATTTCTTTCAGTATTTCCTTCATTTTCGCCGTCCAGACATCATGCCCCTTTTTATTCAGATGAATACCGTCCATACGGAAATATTCCCTGATAAAATAATGACCGTCAAATGTCCTCATGTTCTCCGGTCCTTCCTTCGAAGTCATTACGTCTGTCGCATCCATAAAATACATCCGTTCGGTTCTGTCGCACATATCTTTCAGGAGAGCGTTGACCTTTACGGTATCTTCCCAGAACACCTGCCGTGAGGGCAGCGGAAGTCCTGACATGACAACGAGCCTGGTATCCGGCATATTTTTAAGAAACAGGTCATACATTTTTCTCTTATTCTCAAGGATCTGCTCCAGTGATATCCCAAGGGCAAGATCGTTGGATCCTGTCTGGAAAAAAGCAACTGCAGGTTCATAATCATACAGCATCCGTTTGGCATAGGTGATCATCTCCTCATCGATACATCCCCCCATTCCATGATTCTGTGCAGCATACGGCAGCATATCCTTTTCCAGTGAATACCACATCTGAATATTGGATGGCCCGTAAAAGATGATCTCGCCTTTGCGGCCCTCATATTTTCTCTCAATATCCTCTACACAGGCCAGCTGTATGGCTTCGTCTGTATTGGACCACTGATGGCAGGGAGCATCAAGATCGACAGGAACGCCAAATTCCAGCGCTTCCTCTCTGCTGATGGCATCAAACTGCTCTTTTGCCTCTTCCACCGCTGTATAAAGTGTCTCTTCCTGCTCCTGTGTCAGGCCAAGCAGGTCCCGGAGGTCATCGAGCTTCGCCTGCTCTGTGAGGATACCGGCTGCTGCCATATCCTTCAGCTGCGGTAGTGCTTTCATTAAAGCTTCCCCAAAAATCGGGAACTTCAGCAGTGTCTCTACAGGAATCGGTATCATTACCTTTTTCTTGTCCATAGCATTTCCCCTGTTCTGACTGAAAACGGGCGGTTTGGAGATCCTTTCCCCGCACCGCCCACGGTTTAACAGCTCATTCTCTGCACAGCTTACTGTGCCGCAAGCCAGGCGTCAAGCTGACTCTGCTATTACGTACCAATGTTTTTTGTTTGCATGAGCTTTATAATTCAGTTATAAACGATACCGTTATGTACCAGGTCCCTGATACCTGTGAAGGAGAAAAAAAGAAAAAAGATGCTTGTTCTGCAGATCACAGTTTTCGGAATAATGATAGTGGGCCTCATTGTGAGAAAGCTCGGAATAGTAAGCTCCGAGGCCAGGAAAGACCTGACGGATCTGGTTATCAACGTAGTACTTCCATGCAATATCATAACCAGCTTTATAACAAGATTCTCCACCGACCTGATCAGAGAATGTGTGACGGTCTTACTGATCTCTGTCGGGATCCAGATCTTTTCCGTCATTTACGGCAAAATCCTCTACAGGAACGAAAGTCCCGACAGGTCTATGAATCTCCGCTACGGAATAATATGCTCCAACGCGGGATTTCTCGGTAATCCGATAGCAGAAGGACTATATGGCCCCACAGGCCTTATGCTGGCATCCAAATATGACCGGGATCCTGCCTTTGCAACAAAGCTGGTGGTTTTCTCCACGCTATGCTCGATACCGGCGATCA
Source organism: Lachnospiraceae bacterium (assembly GCA_017474455.1). GTDB lineage: Bacteria > Bacillota > Clostridia > Lachnospirales > Lachnospiraceae > CAG-791. The sequence goes on along the minus strand of JAFVHP010000033.1, from coordinate 63,230 downwards.
TTATATGGAGCGCCATCCTGATCTGATCTCAATTCACACTCGATCATTCATCACTGCAAACCGGGATCCACGGCATCATTCGATCTGCATCTGTTAATGTGCGTAATATCAGGTTATGTTCGGGGAATTCCTGCCCATGCTGCGGAACTGCTTCGGTGACATACCGAACTGTTCTTTGAACTTGTGGTTAAAATGGCTCTCATCACAGCAGCCTACTTCCCGGCTGATCTGTGCCATTGTCATCCGGCCTTCTTCGATCAGTTCTTTCGCCCGTGTCATCTGGATCTCTGTCAGAAGGGCCTTGAAACTCTTGCCTGTATAACGCTTGATCATACGGCTGATATATGCCTCATTGTAACTGAAAAATTCCGCTGTTTCCTTCAGGGTGGCATGAGCAAAATTGACAGAAAGATAGCTCAAGAGTGCTGCAATGATATCGTTCTGTCGGTCGGAGACCGGATCGGAAACCACAGCTGTCAGTTCGAACCAACGGACAATGTTGATCAGAAGTTCCCGGAGTTCAAGCTCCATGAATTCCCTGTACGCGGTCAGTTTACCGTTAGCCTCCCAGTAAATACTGGCGATCTTGGCCTGGAACCAGATATCCGGCTGTCCGTCCTCACGGGCTGTACGGAAAAGAAGATAAGGGCTTGGAGACTGCCCGTACAGTATTCTGCGGAAAAAGTCCCTGAGGACGTAACGGCCTTCAAATTTCCTTAAGAATGAAGATTCGGTATAATACTGCCCCAGCCGTATCCTGACGATCAGGCTGTCATCTTCTGTCGAACTGAGCGCGTGCTCTGTATTCGGTGCGACAAAGCAAAGATCTCCCGGCGAAAGGTCCAGCGTTTTGCTGCCTACAAACAATCGTCCCCCGCCGCTGTAAGCATAGAACAGCTCCGTAAAGCGGTGGCTGTGCATAACAGGCAGGCTGTATCTCGTATGGAGTATCAAGTCGATCTTTTCTTCATCCGGCTCTCCGCCCGCAGGATCACCGGACGCATCAAATTCAAACCCATCCGCTCCCCAGGCGCCGGCATACGGAAAATGCCTGTCGCTCCTGCAGAGCCTGTTATACTCGTCAGTCTGCATGGGCTCATCAAAATAACTGCTGCCGCCGTGAAGATAGATCTCCTTAAGGGCGGTCTCATTCTCCTGCAGCGGCAGACGTTCATCCAGTTTCCTGACCCACAGCATTGCGGCAGGTATATCTCCGGTACTGCTCATGATGCCGGCATCCTCCATCCGGGAAGCATCAGATAATATAATGCGCGATATCGGCAGAAGCTATGAATTCTACCGGTACTTCATGATCCATTATCTCACTGATCCAGCGTACTGCATATTTCATTCCGAGTTCTTCGGTATTGAAATGTCCCAGATTCAGTATCGCTTTATTCAGTCCAAGCTGTTCGGCATCCCGGGCATAGCTGGATACAGACCAGTCGATCAGTTCCAAAGGGATCATAACGTCCACGTCATCACGGTTTAAGAATTCTGTTGACGCAATATCTCCCGTAAATGCCTCGACGTGCGTATACAACGCTGCTTTGGATACCTTTGCATCCGGGTCTCCGATCACTCTCACTCCGTTCGTATGGATCTTTTCCTTCAAAAACAGAGCCAGTTCCCGTACGGTCGTTTCAGGCAGGTCAAAGATCATGGGCCTTACAGGTTCGCCGATCAGGTACTTATCCCATCCGAGCTCGCACATGACTCCGTAATAAATGCCGTCTACCCTGCCGGGCGCCTTGCCGTCATTATGGATCCTGTCATGATCCCGGTATATGGCGATCCCGTACTGCCTGCACAGTTCGCGCTTCTTTTCAAATACTTCGTTCTTTCCCTCAAGCCAGGAAGTGTCATTATCCAGTGTTGTATAAAAAACAGGCTCATGGCAGACAATAAAGTTCAGTCCTGCCGCTGCAGCTTTCCTGATAACATCTACCGATGCTGAACATGTCGTTGCAATGCCGGTCAGCTCCGCATCCGGGTCTCCGGTCTTCAGGCCGTCCACAAGCTGCCGGCCGGCTTCTACCGGCGCGTGATATGCTTCGATACGTTCTATTGCTTCTCCGATCTTCATCTGCTTCCTCATATTCCGATATTGAAAACACAGGCGCGGTCCGCCGTCAGAGAGCGGTACCGCGCCTGATCGCTATTGTCAGTCCGTCAGCGCGCCGCTTTCCATGCGTCCAGCTGGTCCTGATATGCCTGCAGGTATTCGTCGACGCCTGCCGCGTGAAGCTGCGACAGATACTCTTCATAATCATCGTCCGAATACAGGCCGCAGTTGATCATGCCGCGGTAACGCTCTGTAACTGTAGTAAGTGCGGCTATCGTATTGGAAAGACCGCTGGTATCAGCCGCAAAGCCAAGATAGGGTGAGATCGGAGCACCGTCCAGGTATGCCTTTGCCTGTTCACGGAAGTCAGCGCCTTGCCCCTTCCAGGGAAGGCAGTTGAAGAAGTTGCCGTACAGGAAATCGTTGCTGTGATATGTCGTGTTGGATTCATCTACGCCTTCGGGGAAGACTGCTTCTCCGTTCTCAACTACGTAATGCTTCCCTTCGATACCCCAGATGATCAGGTTCTCAAGGGCAGGATCCGTATTCAGGGCATTGATCCATCGGACCGCTGCTTCGGGTTCCGAAGAGGTGACGGGAACGGCAAGGCCGAACCTTACGACAGGGGCGGAGCCGGTCGCCTGCTTGCTGACTTCGATGGTGGTCATTTCCATTCCGAGCCTTGCAGTCATACGCTCTGCAGCCCCGAACTCACCGGGTGTATAAAATGAGAACGCGACACCGCCCGAAACGAGTGCATTATTATCGGTATCCGTCAATGTAGCGGAATCTTTGTAAACGAGTCCCTCATCATACCATCTGCGGACTCTTTCAGCCTGCGCCTTGAAAGCATCTGTTTCGGGAAGGAGCGAGACATTGCCGTCATCATCTGTATATACAAGATAGAGGACATCGCCCAGATAATCGTAATTGATCGTATCCGCAAAAGTCTCCCCGCCATTGATCGTACCATTCGCTGTGATAATATACTGGGTCCCGACGATCGGTGAAAGGTCGGTCTTATCCGCGACCTCCTTCATGATCTGTTCATAAGTGTTCCAGTCAGACAGGTTTTCCGCAGTCTCCAGAAGTCCCAGTTCTTCCAGAGTATCTGTTCTCATTGTGATATAGGTACCTCCCGCGTAATTGCGCCAGCAGGGGACCATATAGATGCTTCCGCCTATGGATGCAGCTCCCATATAATCGCCGAAAAGCTCCAGCGTTTCTTTGCCGTCTTCCTCAAGATACTCCGTAATATCCATGAGCTGTCCGTTCGCTGAAAGAGAAAGGAAATCAGCCGGAGGTGCTGCTACGACGGAGATGACATCCATATCTTCGCCTGAAGCAAAATCCAGACCAAGCTGGGTCCCGTACTCCGCCATCGTATTGAATTTGGCATTCACACGGACACCGATGCTCTTCTCAGTGATCTCGTTCATTGCTTCAATAACTTCCGGATAATCATCCTGGTTGAAGAATCCGGTCAGTAAGCTCACATTGATCTCGGTAATGTCACCATCCCAGGATCCATCTGTTTCCTGTTCAGAGGTCTCTTCAGCGGTCGTTTCGACAGCTGTTTCTGCTGCAGGCTGGCCAGCAGGCACAGCAGTACCTGCTGCTTCAGGCGCTGCAGGAGCACATGCGGCCAGAGAGGAGGCTGCCAGTATCGACGCGATCACAACACTTGTAAATTTATGATTTGCCATTTCCTTTCTCCTTTTCATAACATTTGAAGTAATGCCTGTTTCTGAGATCTCACAATATGAGTAAACCATGTCAGGCATAAAAGGAGTTGTATAAATCTGATTTTGACATATGTAAAAAGCCGAACACAAATCTAACCTTTTTGTACCAACAATCAGATATCTCATTGCCGTCAGACGCGCTATTTAGTTCCGACAGTCTGATTACACGATCCCGCCGACATGCTGTGGTATGTCGCGATACCGGCGTGGGCCGAGATCTTCAAGCGCCTGAAGGAGGGCGGTTAAGTTTCCGCATTTTGCGGTATACTCTTCTCATGGACAGATGCCTGTCAGCGAATCACTGAACGGGATCATCAAGACCGGATGAAACCGAATTAAAGGCTTTGCGGAAGAAGATATGAATAAAAAAAAGCATAGTGCTCCTTGGATTGATCATACTGGCACTATCCATCACGGGATGGATAACCGTCAGACAAATACGGAGCTATTTCCGGCTCAGAGCTCATAGAGACCTGGCTCATTGACAACTATGAATACTCCGATATGGGCACCGCCGGGAATTACACCCTGGGGAGAAAGAGCATCAACCAGGATCCGGAGAGCATAAAGAAACTTATTGACGATGCGTACCTTAATCATACCTGGCTGAGGTTCATGGTGCATACCTATGATTTCGGAGAAGGAAAGACGTTCACCGGAGAGAAGGACTTAAGAGCCATTTTGTCGTATTGCAGGGAAAAGAAAATACCGGTCGTAACGTATGCGACGATGTTTGATACGTTTGGAACGAGAAACTGAATGATAAGAAGCATGGATTGTCACGGCAATTGCTTTTCACCTAATTTAGTTCTGTATTTAGGAGAATTTAAAACTTTTTAGAATAAAAAGTACTTTTTCCTGATCCATGTTTCACTATATAACCTTCATCTAAAAGCTTCTTCAATGAAGCCTCAACAGATTTTTCACTTATGCTTGGGCATATATTTACTATTTCACGTTTAGTAAACTTCCCGATTTTTGTATCAACGGATGCTTTTACGATATCAAAAGCCTTACTCTTTATCGTAATGACTTTTTTCTTCCCCGTCTCAGTTTCATATATTACTGTGGTGTCACTAATGATGTTTACCCTGCTTTCAAATTCCCGATAACAGGCAAGTATCACGCCGAGCAAATACTTTACAAAGACGGTCGGATCGTCTTCTTCCTCATGCCATCCTGCTGATGAATCCTCAAGAGCATCATAATAAGCATCTTTAGTCTTTTCGATATGCTTCTCAATACTGATATATTTACCTACAAGATATCCGGATCTATATAAAAGCAGCAGCGTAAGCAATCGACTCATTCTGCCGTTGCCATCATTGAACGGGTGAATACAAAGGAAATCATGCAAAAATACCGGAATAATAAGTAACGGATCAACCGATGCATCTTCCATCATGAAATTGTAATTCTCACATATAGCATTGATACAGGGTTCAGTTTCATAAGGAGGTACAGGTGTAAAACGAATCACCTCTGTTCCGTCTTCTTTCGTTTCTTTCAGATAGTTCTGTGTAATTTTATATCTTCCGCCGTTTCCTGTTTCCGCATACTGCATCAAGTCACGATGCAGCTGAAGTATGATGTTTCCATTTACCGGAACATACTCATAATTTTCATGAATTGTATTTAATACATCCCTGTAACCGGCTATTTCTCTTTCATCTCGATTTTTTGGTGTTGTCTTTTCCTTAGCCAGCTGTCCAATTCTGGTTCTTGTCGTTATAATACCTTCAATTCTATTGGATGATTCAATAGACTGAACCTTGGCAACCTCTACAAGCCTTTCCATTTCAACAGGTTTTTGCCTAAGAAATAACTCCTGTTTCCCTTTATACTCATGTATCTGAGAAAGGTAATTCAAGATCTCATTATCCCAACGATATGTTTTGTACTTTTTGTAATCAAACTGTCTCATAATGCACCTGCGCCTTTCTATACTCCTAAATTATGCCCATTAATAGGAGAAAGTCAACGCGTAGGAGATAATTATCCAATAAAAAGGCTTCCATCTCAATTGACGAAAGCCTTTATCTTGTAACAGTAGAATAAGTTACTACTCTAATATGCAACAGGGTCTAGTAGCTCTTTACCTTACGGTTCTTCTTTAATTCCGAAAGAAATCTTAATGTCCTCTCCTACGTCCTCATAAGAATTAGAGTCATAAGGAGCATCGATCCGCCATGTAAAAGAGGTAATACTCTCTGCTTCCTCACCAGGTATAATGAAAAAGATCTGCCCGTTCTTCTCAACTTCACCCATAAACTTCCCAAAGGAATCAGATGTCCAATAATTTGCATCTATTTGTGCTTTTGTGTTGGTTATGATCGTACTGTCTTCCGGGTAGAAATTAACATCATCTTCAGAGGTATTCTCAACCGTGATATCTATACCAATCAGTACAAAGCTTTCATCCATCTCAACATCTAGAATATTTGCGGTTGATTCATCATGAATAATCATATCCGCTATCTGTATACTGTTAATCGTATACATAATAGGTCCGCATTCTCCTTCAAATGCCAGATCGCGGTCTGTTACATAACATTCTTTTATGCCCTGCTCATCATCCTTATCTTCGCCAGAACCGTCATCTTCAAAGATAATGTCAAACGACTTCTCTGATGCGGCTTCCGAAGCTTCCTCGTCATCTTCAGGCTCATGAACTGACGCAGGTTCTGTACTGTCGGAATCTCCCCGCATATGCTCAAGAAAAGGCACATAGAACTCATACATTCCCTCAATACTGTCTACCTCTTCCTCAGGCAATTCCAGGTCATAATTCTCCTGTATATAATCCAGTGCAGCGTAATACAGGGAAGCTCCTGCTAACTCAAAAACATATGAGCGGTCTGGCTGATCTATCGAGTAATAATCTACGAAAGGTTCATACAGCATTAATGACTTTAGCGCGTTGAAATAAATCTGCACAGCCGCATCCAGATCTTTCTCTTCAAATATGGCCTTTTCGTATTCTGCGACTATCTCATATTCCTTTGTGAATCTGTACACTATCTCATCGTCCACATCAAGTACTTCCGAAGACTCTATGTTTGCATTCCTTGCTTCGATTGCTTCTAAAAGCACCTCAAAGAATTCGTTTGGATCGGCAAATTCTGTATCCTCTTTTTCAGCCTCATCCTCCTCTTCCACTTCAAGGACTTCAGCCGGCTCAGCATAGGCTTTCATCGACGTAAACGGAGAAGCGACAAGTGTTATAGCAAGCATCCCCGCCAAGATTGCGAATACTTTCTTTTTCATTGATATACCTCCACATTAAGAACACTGGTGACTATATAATTATTGTACCATGTAACCCATAAGCGGCCGGATAATCAATGTAAAAAGGACTCCCATCATACTTGACGGAAGCCCTTAAATATCAGGTCAGATAAAAGATTACGCAAAACAAAGAAGTTTTATTATGTTGAGAGCTGCTACTCAGCTTGCACTGACACCAATTAAGAACTACTATTGTTTCTTCAAGCCCGCAAAAATACTGGGTTTTTGACTCCAATCTTGACACCAATTTTGACACCAATCTGTCCTAGAAATAGGGGTATCTTGACGGATTAAGACGCCGCATCTTGGCATATAGAAATGTTCGGAAACCCGCATAAAATCAACAAAAAAAGGACTTCCACGTTGCTTGATGGAAGTCCTTGATTTTCGACTGGGCTAGATAGCCGCAGAGCCAGCGCTCTGCGGCAAAACCTGCTTCGCAGGTTTTCCGGAAAGAATATACGCTGCTGCCTTGTATTCAAAAGTCCGCCCAGGGAATAAAAAAGAAACGGCTTTGCCGTTTCTTTTTTATTCCCTGGGCTAGAAGGATTCGAACCTTCGAAATGACGGAGTCAGAGTCCGTTGCCTTACCGCTTGGCGATAGCCCAATATTCAGTTTGTGCGCACCTTAAGGGGTGCTACGGATATAGATTATAAGTTGCCCCGCGGGATTTTGCAAGCCTTTTCTGCTTTTATTTTATATCGTTTCCCGAGCGGTCAGATGTTTGACCAGGATATAGACCAGTCTGATCAGGCCGTCCGCGAACGCGCATGTTCCGATGGACAGCGAATAGGCATAGACGGTAGCCCGCGGGATCACCAGAAAACTCAGGCCGAATATTGCACAGAAAATGCATTCCAGGATATAGAGCGTCCGATAAAACGGTCTGTGCCTCTGGCGGAAGGCCTTGATGCCGGTTGAATAGGAGCCGATCAGGAAGAGGACGCCCGCGATCAGGCTCCCCAAAAGGAACATCGCGTCTTCCTTGATGATCAGGATCACGACAAGTGCGATCAATATGATCATCAGCAGCATTCTATCCTTACCCGCTTCCAGGTCCCAGTGATTCCTTTTCAGAAAACGGAAAGTCAGTACTGTCTGCAAAAGTGCGATCGAAACGACAAGAAGGAAAGCAACAACATCCAGGATACTGTCTGACATCAGGAGAATGGCGATCCCGCCGGCGATCAGCGCGATGCTGTGTGCAAGGCGGCTGTATCTGATCCAGTTCCAGATCCCTTTGAACCGTTTGTCCGAGGTCTTCAGCTGGTCCAGGTCTTCGCCGAATATGGCCCTGCCTGTCAGTTCGTTAAGAGTCTTCTTTGACGTCTCGCTCTTTCCGCGGAAGTTCAGGATCGCGGCGCGCAGGGTATCCGGCTTCATTTCATCCAGGTTATCCATACCGCCTTCGAGCATGGAACCAAAGAATTCATCAATGAAGATCTGCCTGTCCGCAGGTGCGATGTTTTCGATCCAGGCGTCGAAGGATTCATTTATCCATCTGGCGCGCGGGTCGTTCCTTTCCACATCGGAAAGATCGCCATGGTCCACCATCCAGGAAGCCAGCGAATGCTGTTCCAGTCCTTTCCTGCTGCTGTGTATGATCCGTGTGTCCGTGATCTTCGGCTCAAATAGTTTGCCGATGATATCAAACTCCGGTATGATCCTGGTCGTTTTCGGATCTATCCTGTCGACAAGACTAAGGTCCATAACTTCCCTGCACAGGCCCGGGCCGTCCAAAAGGTATACTCTTTCGACCTTATCCCAGGCTTTATCGCTTAAGCAGCAGGCCGCATACAAGGCCTGGTTCCCGCCTTTGGAGTGCCCGGCGATATACCATTTGCGGTCCTGTCCGGCATATTCCTTTTTCATGATCATTTCTTCCGCGTAGGAAGCGGCCATCTGCTGTGCCTGCGTCTGCGTGAAAGAGATCATGAAATCCTCTTTCCAGCCCGCTATGGTGTTGTCGGTCCCCCGGTAAGCAATGAAAGAAAACTTCCCGTTATCGGAAAGATCGTCATGGAAAGTGACGGAAGCGTACTGCAGGGCGGGATCCTGCCGGAGGATATCTACATAATCGGTCATGAACAGATTTCCGAAGCGGACAGACTTCGCCGCTGCTTCGAAGATCTCGGTATTGCCCATGTCGCCGCCGGTGATGCACAGCCTGGCTTCGCCTTTTTCTATCATCCCGAGGCAATCCTTTACGCGCGGTGCGGGCAATTCGTGCTTATCCGGATCAAAGACCGGTTTTAAGTCAAAATAAGAGATCACACAGAGAACCAGGGCATCCGCTTCCCTGAATGGATACTTTTCAAAATCTAAAGAACCAACCCATTTGATGTAATCGACAAGCTTATCCATTTTCTCTGTGTGACCACTTTATACTCTTATCTGTGTGTAGTGTCCACGAGGCCTGCAGGCGGGGTCGTTATGCGGCAGCCTTCAGTCTGCGGTCCAGAAATACGATCAGGACTTCACCGACAACAGCCAGGGCAGCAGCCACAAGGAAGGCCGGCTGGTACCTGCCGCTTGAATTGTAGATCGAGTTCATGATCATGGGGCCGAACAGGCCTGCCAGCGCAAAACCGATAAACATGATGCCGTAGTTGACGCTGTTGTTCTTGCTGCCGAACTGGCTGGCCGTAAAGCCGGGATAAATGCCCATGATACTGCCGAAGCAGAAGCCGGCGACGGCAAGTCCGAGATAGTACAGAGCGGCTGAGCCTTCATGACAGGCAAAGAGCAGAATGCCGGAAATGAGCGATCCCGCAAAGGTGATCCGCATGGTATTGATCGGGCCGAGCTTGTCGGAAAGCGAGCCGGAGGCAAGCCTGCCGAGCATATTGAACAGGGCGATGACCGAGACGATCGCCGCTGCCTTCTGGGCTGTCATTCCCATCATCCGCTGTGAAATGGAAGAAGCCTGGGAAATGATCATCATTCCGGCAAAGGCGCCGCAGGTCAGGATAACGAGCATCAGGTAGAATTCCTGCGTTTTCAGCATCTCATCATAACGGTACTGCTTCTTTGCGGGCGCGTTCTGTTTCGCGTTTGCCGCTTTCGCGCTTCCGGTCCCGGAAACGGTGAAATTATCGGGGCACTTTTCGATCACGAAGGCGGAGGCCACGATAATGATCATCATAACGAGGCCGATGATCTTGAACGCGGAGGTAATATGATGGTTCTTCAGGAGCATCGTGGCGATGATCGGGATAATGATCGAACTGCCGCCATAGCAGGCCGTCGTCAGTCCGCCGGCGAATCCTCTTTTATCCGGGAAGAACTTGACTGCGTTGGAGACGATCGTCCCGTAGACCATTCCGACACCGAGGCCGACACCGAGGCCGTAGGTAACGATCAGCATGGGAACCGACTTCGCGAATCCCGACCCGATCATGCCGGCGCCGAACAGGATGCCGCCGATGATGAGGACCAGTTTCGGTCCGAGCCTGTCATTGATAAAACCGCCGCTTATCATTGTGATAGGGCCCACGGCGTTCGCCACGGTGAAGACGATCGCCAGACTGACGATCTCCTTACCTGTAAGTTCCGTCAGGTATTCCGCCATGGGCGAAGCAAAGACGCTCCACGCATAGAGCGAACCTATGCAGAGTGTGACCAGGCAGCTCGCTGCCAGTATCAGCCAACGTTTCTTTTCCATTTTTCCCCTCTCTTTCAAAACACTCTTTCCCATTCCGGCATTTTTACGGCATACCGGCAACGGTTCTGTTTTCTGCTGCTTCCCGCACAACTTCTGCTGCCGTATATCCGGATCAAGATCCTTTATTCTTCCTGAAAAGTACTGCCAGCATCCAGACGACTGCCGCCGCCGAGACCAGCCAGGCCGCCTTCCAGTACCACGGTTCCCTGAAATACACAGTGACGGTACCGGCAAAGCCCGCCGGGACCACTGCCGATGCCCGCTGGGTCTTCTCATCCATTTCCACTCGGGATGCTGCCGCGGCAGCCTGTCCGTCCTCAACAGCCCGGACCCTGTATCCCGGATAATATGTCAGCGGGAAAACGACCCTGGCCGGTAATCCCGCCCTGTTCTCCACGTGCATGGAGATACTGTTGTATCCGCGCGATATGATCTTGGCACTGACCGCGGAGGTATCGTAGAGCCCCTCATCCGGGACCAGCGTAGCCTGCGGATCAAAATACGCCGGAAGGTATTCCCCGCCGGAAACATAGTTTTTCAAATCCTGCATGCGGGCGGCATACCGGAAAGGCGCCGTTTCGTTATTATACTGTGAAAGATAACCGGTGCCCTGCAGTACGGCCAGCACCGTTATAAAAGCGGCAGCCGTACAGGCGGCAGCCTTTGCGGCCGTATCTTTCCCGGCCGGTATATCCAGCTCCGGCACCAGGAGGATATCCTGCACGGCCATATACGCGATCAGGAGCGATGCTGCCGGGTGGACCCGGAGCGGGAACTGTATCTTTTCGATCACGCCATATACCCCGGGCAGATATGCCTTTACCGCGTCATAGGGCATCCATGTGGAAGAGACCAGGATGATCAGCAGTGTCAGCACAAAGCATCCCAGAAGACGCCCCATCCTGTCGTCCGGGTCATCTTTTCCCCTGCCGTGCATCCTGACCAGGATGCAGGCCGTTATCACAAGGATCAGCAGGGACATGACGCCGAGGCCCCTTGTCGGCGCATTTAAAAGGCCGGTCACATTGATCCTGAACTCCGTCGTGTTCACGGAATACGCTGTCGCGAACAGCTCCGCGGGCGTCGCCGCATTGTCCATGAGCCTCCAGTGCCGTTCCGAACCGCGCATATCGCTCATCGAAAGGCGTTCCGTTATGAACGGGAGCCATACAAAAGCCGTGGCGGCCGCAGCCATAAGAGCCGCCGCCAGAATGCCTGTCAGGGTATCCTTCCTGAACGTACGCCTTCCGCACATCAGCGCGTAAACGAGCAGGAAAACGAAGGCGAACAGGAAACTCATCAGATGGTTGGACAGCATACCGGCCATGCCGAGCGCCAGCAGGGCGGGTCCTTTAAGCCGACCCTCTGCCGGGCTATCCGCCTGCCCGTTGCGGTAGATGCTGTGCATGCCGATCAGTACCAGCGGCGCGAAAGCCGAAGCTGCCGCGGCGCCGACGCCGGCCATACTGAAAAGATTGTACAGAAGCGGCAGCGACATCGTATAAAGCGCGGAACCGCAGAGCGCGGCGAACCGGGCGATATTTCTGCCGGAGCGGCTGCGGGCGATCCCGTAAAAGCCAAGATAAGAAAGAACGGCTGTCAGGCACTGGATAAAGACAGCCATGACCATGTAGGCCCTGTCCATCCTGATCCCCAGACAGTACAGGATGGCCGGCAGATACAGCATGGCGTCAGGATAAAAGATCCCGTTGGCATAACCGAACCCGTTCATCCATCCCGACTGGATCCTGACCGGGAAGACACCTGCCGAGATCCCCTCGGCTATGGAATAGATCCTGTAATAATGGAACCGCAGGTCGCTCCCGTCCGGCACCCGGCCTGTCAGTACGGGCAGACAGGAAAGAAAGGCAATGGCAGCAAGGCAGATGACGGCCGGCGCGTTCTCACGCAGACGGCTGCCGCTCTCCTTCCCTGTGCTCTCCTTCCCGGCGTTTTTCTTCCTGTCCAGAATGAACAGAACGACCAGGACGGCCAGCCATACGGCCGGCAGCCACGTGATGAACCGTGCGGCAGCGGTCCTTGCCGGCAGATACCGGATGGCGGCGCTGTATAAAGTAACGTCGGCAGGCATACCGTCGTCAACGCCGACTTTGATCTTGGCACTCGCGCCATTATAGGAAATATAAGCCCTGATGGTGACGGTGTCCGGCGCAGGATCGCCTGACAGCACCATTTTGGAGGTCAGCATGGCCGACTCGCTGTACAGGGCAGGGTCCGGCTGGTCCGGGATCTCCTCTTCCGGCACCAGCGACAGATGCGCGCCATGCTCCATCAGCATTTCCGCATCCATGCCCGAGTTATATTCGGCTGTGATCCGGTAAATACCGTTCCGGAGATAGAATACGGGAGATACGATGCGCCTGTCCGTACCGCCGTAATTCTCATCCAGCCTCCAGCTGTCAAAGATATACAGTTCCCCGTCAACTTCCTGGGCAGTCCTGAACGAATCGTTCAAATAAACGATATCCGGCCTGCTGCCCCGTCCGGCAAAAGCCGTGCCGAAGACGATGGCGGCCAGAACGGCTGCCGCTGCGGCCAGTATGATCACTGTCTTTAACCAGTGAAACTGTCCGTGCGCTTTATTCATACTGCACCGCCCCTGTATCTTTTTCTTCTGGCTGCGTCCTCAGCAGCCTGCTTTTTCGCTTTCGTCCACACCTCGGGCACAAAGAGTATCAGGATCGGATACAGTTCCAGACGTCCGGCGAGCATGTCAAAGATAAGGATGAGCTTGGCCGGCACACTGAGAAATGAATAATTGGCCATGGGACCGACCAGTGAAAAACCGGGACCGATGTTGTTGTAGCAGGCGGTCACGGCCGAAAACGTCGTCTCCATGTCATGTTCCTCAAAGACGTTGATCAGCAGGAAGGAAGCGACGAATACGCCGATATAGACCGCCGCGTAGACCGCGACCTGCCGTACGGTCTCCTTATCCAGGGCTTTCCCGTCCATCTTGACGGTGATGACACTGCGGGGATGCAGCAGCCGGATGACTTCCTGCTTGAAAGACTTGGCCAAGATCAGCACACGCGATACCTTGAAGCCGCCGCCCGTGGACCCTGCACAGGCGCCTATAAACATCAGAATGAGCAGGATCGATTTCGAAAGGGACGGCCAGACATTAAAGTCAGCTGTCGCAAAACCGGTCGTCGTGATGATCGAACCCACCTGGAAGAAGGCTTCGTGCAGCGCGCGTCCCGGATTCAGGTATGTGTGATAGAAAAGAAGATCGGCTGTGATCGCGGCGACAGATACCGCGATCAGGATCAGGTAGCCCTTGACCTCCGTCATCTTAAAGGCCTGCTTCCTGTCCTTTCCCCGGATCAGATAGTAGAAGTTGAAGTTGATGCCGAACATGACGATGAATACGGCGATCACTGCCTGGGAAAGTATGGAGTAATCCGCCATACCGCTGCTGCGTACGGCAAAACCTCCGGTACCGGCCGAGCCGAACGATATCGTCAGCGCGTCAAACAGCGGCAGACCCGTAATGAAGAGGATGATGGTCTCGGCAAGGGTAAGCGCGAGATAGATGATATAAAGGAGCTTCGCGCTGTCGCGCATCTTGGGCACCAGTTTGCCGACAGTAGGGCCCGGGCTCTCCGCCCGCATCAGGTGCATATTGTAGCCGCCCATCATCGGCATAATGGCCAGGACGAACACGATCACGCCCATCCCGCCGATCCAATGGGTAAAACTGCGCCAGAACAGGCCGCTCTTGGTCAGCGCGCCGACATCCGTCAGGATGCTGGCCCCCGTTGTGGTAAAACCGGAAGCCGTCTCAAATACGGCGTCGATATAACGCGGTATGTCTCCGGTCAGTACGAACGGGACCGCGCCGGTAAGACTGAGCAGGATCCAGGCAAAGGCTACGGAGAGCAGTCCTTCGGTTGCGTAGATCGTCATATTGCCCGGTTTTCTGCGGGTCATCAGGGTCCCGGCCGCCAGGCACAGAAGGGCCAGCACCAGATAGACAAGCCCCTGCCTTTCCCTGTATATGAATGCCACGATACAGGGCAGCATCAGAAAGGCTGCCTCAAACTTCAGTATGATCCCCTGGATATAAAATATGACTTTCAGATTCATCTTTACGCTGCTCCGGCTCCCGCGGATCCCCCGGTCCCCGCTTTTTGTTCCTTATACGTTCATTTCAAACAGATCGGTCAGGTTGTCCACGCCCTGCTGGGTCGTGACCGCTATGACCGCGTCCCCGACCTGTATGCGGCTCTGGCCGTTCGGTATGATCGTTCTGTTGTCCCTGCTGATACCCGCGATCAGTACGTTCGGTTTCGTCTGAAGATCGCTTAACGGGATGCCCGTCACGAAGGATTCCTCGCGCACATTGAATTCCAGCGCTTCCACTCTGTTTTCGATGATGTTGTACAGTGTCTCGATATTATTGCTGCCCATCGAATTCTGCATGGCCCTGACATAGGCCGTGATCTGTTCGGCAGTGATCCTCTTGGGATAGATCACGCTGCCCAGGTCAAAGGACTCAATGATCTCGTCGAACTTGATCCTGTTCACCTTTGTGATGATCTTGGCGTTCGAGCAGCTCTTGGCAAAGAGGGAAAGAAAGATGTTGGCCTCGTCGATGCCGGTCATCGATACGAACCCGTCCATATCGCGGATCCCTTCCTCGAGGAGAAGCTCCCTGTCGGTGGCATCCCCGTTGATCACCGTAACATGCGTAAGCTCTTCCGACAGCATCTGGCATCTTTCCGGATTTTTTTCAATGATAGTGATATCGGCCCCCGCTCTTTTCAGGATATGGGAGAGATAAACAGCGATCCTGCTGCCGCCGACGATCATGACATTCTTTATCCGCCTCGTCTCGATACCGACATTCGCAAAGAATGTCCGCGCATTCTCCGGTGTCGCCACAATACTGATCTTATCTCCCGCATGGAGGACAGACTGCCCGGAAGGGATACTGACTTCGTCTCCTCTTTCGACCGCGCAGACCAGTACTTCCGTTTTTGTCACCGAAGGCAGATCCACCAGCCTTACACCGTCAATGGAGGAATGCTTCGGTATAACGACCTTCATCAGCTCAACCCGGCCTCTGGAAAAAGTCTCGATCTTGATGGCGGAAGGCGTCCTCAGGATCCTCCCCATTTCAGCGGCAGCCGCGTACTCCGGATTGACGATCATGGAAAGGCCCAGCTGTTCCCTGATCAGGTCGATCTCCTGCCTGTATTCGGGGTTCCGTACACGGGCGATCGTCTTGCAGCCCGCCGCCTGTTTTGCCAGAAGGCAGCAGAGCAGGTTCAGTTCGTCCTCCCCGGTCACGGCCAGAAGGAGGTTCGCGTCCTCAATGCCTGCGTCCTTCAGGACCGAATAATTGGCGCCGTTGCCGATCACGCCCATAACGTCCAGGGAATTGGTCAGATCCTCCACGACCGCGGGATCGTTGTCGACCACCGCTACGTCATGTCCTTCCCTGACGAGCTGCTGCGTTATCGTACCGCCTACTTTGCCGCTGCCTACTACTATGATCTTCATACTGCACCTGCTACACTAAATCTCTTCTTTTTACGAGGTATGCTGCTCCGGACCGGTGATATGTGTGAACATTTCCGGAGTGTTTGCGCTACTCGTTACTTGGACGGCGTATAAGCGCAGAAAGCTGAACCTGTTCAGATTTCTGCGCTTGGCGTCCTATGTAACGTGAGCAAGCGCAACCAAGCGAAAGCGCCTCCGGAAAGTTCATGCATATCACCTGTCCGGAAGGGTTTTCCATTACACTTCGAACATCAGATCCTGGTACGTCGGGAACGGCCACATGCTGCGGTCGACCAGCACTTCCATCTGGTCGCAGGGCGTCCTCAGGTCCTGCATCAGGGGTACGATCTTATCCCTGTAGAAAAGTGCCTTTTCATGCACGTCGCCGATGCCCTGCGCTTTTCCGGCGGCTGCCGTGAGGGCTTCCAGGGCGCTCTGCGCTTCGTTGATGTGCGCGGCGACCTGGGCAAGGCGTCTCTCCTCCGTGGTGGTGTCTGCCCCCGCGCCGTGTACGGCTACGACGGTCTCCGCCAGTTCCTTCTCATAATGCATGCAGGCGGGGATGATCTGTCTGCCGGCCATGTCGATCATGGTGAGCGCTTCGATATTGATGGTCTTGGCGTAATAGTCGTAGACGATCTCTTTCCTGGATTCCAGTTCGGGCCTGGTGAAAATGCCGAACTTTTCGTAAAGGGCGACCGCTTTGTCCGTGGTCAGCGCTTCCGCTGCCGCCAGCATGTTGGGGATATTGGGAAGGCCGCGCCGCGCCGCTTCTTCCACCCACTCGGGGGCGTAGCCGTTGCCGTTGAAGATGATGCGGCGGTGCTCGGTCAGGTATTTCTTGATCAGGTCATGGACGGCCATGTCGAAGTTCTCGGCCTGCTCCAGTTCGTCCGCCGCTTCGGAGAAAGCTTCGGCGACGATCGCGTTGAGGGTGGTCGTGGAGCCTGCAACGGAGTCCGAGGAGCCTACCATCCTGAATTCAAATTTGTTGCCGGTAAAGGCAAGGGGCGAAGTCCTGTTCCTGTCCGTCGCGTCCTTGGCGATATCGGACATGGTGGAAACGCCGGTACGGAGCCTGCCGCCCCCGATATGGCCGGTCGCGGCGCCGGTCTCCACCAGCTGTCTGACTACGTCCTCGAGCTGTTCACCGAGGAAAACGGAAACGATCGCCGGCGGCGCTTCGTTGGCGCCGAGCCTTAAGTCGTTGCCGACGACGGAGGCGCTCTGGCGGAGCAGGTCCGCATGGGTATCAACGGCTTTCAGGATGCAGGCCAGTACCAGGAGGAACTGGATGTTGCGCTCCGGTGTGTCTCCGGGATCGATCAGATTGATGCCGTCGTCCGTCGCGAGGGACCAGTTGTTGTGCTTGCCGGAACCGTTGACGCTGGCATAGGGCTTTTCGTGCAGAAGGCAGCGCAGATCGTGGTGGACGGCGACCCTCTTCATGGCTTCCATGACCAGCTGGTTATGGTCGCAGGCGATATTGGCCCTTTCAAAGACCGGGGCAAGCTCATGCTGGCCTGGCGCCACTTCATTGTGCTGGGTCTTGGCCGGCACGCCGAGCTTCCACAGCTCCGTGTTCAGGTCGCGCATGAAATTGCCGACGCGTTCCCTGATGACGCCGAAATAATGGTCGTCCATCTCCTGGCCCTTGGGGGCCGGCGCGCCGAAAAGCGTGCGTCCCGCGAACTTTAAGTCCGCGCGCTGCATAAAGAAGTTCCGGTCGACCAGGAAGTATTCCTGCTCGGCGCCGGTATAGGTCACGACTTTTTTGGACGTGGTGTTGCCGAACAGCCGGACGATACGCATGGCCTGCTGCGAAAGGGCCTCCGTTGAACGCAGGAGCGGCATCTTTTTGTCGAGCGCTTCGCCTTTATAGGAGCAGAACGCCGTCGGAATGCAGAGCGTCCTGCCGGTGCCGGACTCTTTTAAGAAAACGGGGGACGTGATATCCCACGATGTATAGCCCCTGGCTTCAAAAGTGGTGCGCAGGCCTCCGGAAGGGAAACTGGAGGCATCCGGTTCGCCCTTGATCAGCTGCCTGCCGGAGAATTCCATCATCATATGGCCTTCGTCATCCAGAATGGAAACGAAGGAGTCGTGTTTCTCCGCCGTGGTGCCGGTAAGGGGCTGGAACCAGTGGGTATAATGCGTCGCGCCGTTCTCGACAGCCCAGTCCTTCATGGCCTTGGCCACGACGTCCGCATCTTTGAGCGAAAGCTCCCCGCCGTTTTCCATGACCTCAAGGACAGCCTTATAGACATTCTTCGGCAGCCTCTCCCGCATCTTTTCCAGCGTGAACACGTTGCTGGCAAAGATCTCTTCGACCCGCGGTTCCTTGTTTATCCTATCTGTCATCAGGCATTTCCCTCCGTCCGGACAGTTTCTGTCCTGAGTATGTCTCCCGCTTCGGCAGGACTGTCTGTTTTACCGTCATATCTTTCGAGCGTGACCAGTATCTTCTGTTTCGGATGCGGCGCGTCCGGGATCCGGTTTCCTTCCTCATCCTGAAGGAGCGCGGCCCGGCAGCGGATATTGCGGCCGTCGGCCTTCATCACTGTGATCCCGTCGCCTTCCGAAAATTTATTCTTCTGGGAGATCACGGCCCGGCCGGCTTCGTCGGTCTCCTCGACCGTGCCTATGTAGACGGCGTCGCTCTTATATGTGTTATTGGCATATACAAAGTCGTTCTCCGACGGTTTCGCGAAATAGAAGCCCGTCGTAAAGTCCCTGTATGTGCACATCCTGACTTCTTCCCTGTACCAGGGCATGTTCTTTTCGTAGAGCGCAGGATCTTCGAACCAGTCGTCGATCGCCCTGCGGTAGGCCCTTGTCAGTGCCGCCACATACAGGGCTGTCTTCATTCTACCTTCGATCTTAAAGCTGTCAATTCCCGCTTCTATGAGCTCCGGGATATGCTCTATCATGCAGAGGTCCCTGGAATTCATCACGTAGCTACCCCTGTCGTTTTCGAAAACGGGGAAGTATTCGCCGGGACGTTTTTCTTCCATCAGCGCGTATTTCCATCTGCAGGGATGGGTGCATTCGCCCCTGTTGGCATCCCTGCCCGCCATAAAACTGGACATCAGGCACCTGCCCGAATAGGAGATGCACATGGCGCCGTGCACGAAAGCCTCTATCTCCAGATCGTCCGGCACATTTTTGCAAATGTCGGCGATCTCCTTAAGGGAAAGCTCCCTGGCGCAGACCACGCACTTCGCGCCCTGCTCATACCAGAATCTGAACGTCCCGGAATTGGTGTTGTTCGCCTGTGTGGAAACATGCAGCGGAACATCCGGGCAGTACTGCCTGGCCAGCATGAACATGCCGGGATCGGCGATCAGCAGCGCGTCCGGCTTAAGGTGCGAGAGCTCCCTGAAGTACTGTGTCGCTTCCGCAAGGTCATATTCATGGGCCAGAATATTCGCCGTCACATGGACCCTTACGCCGTGTTCGTGCGCATACTTTATCCCGTCCGCCATCTCTTCCCGGGAAAAGTTCCTGGCGTTCGCCCTGAGTCCGAAAGCCTCCCCGCCGAGATACACTGCGTCCGCACCGTACCTGACGGCGGTCCTGAGGGTCTCCGGAGAACCTGCCGGGCAAAGCAGCAAAGGTTTTTTTCCTGTGTTATTCTGCATATATCACCATCAGACCGTCCGGTCTGTTCCTGTATCCGGGGCCGCATCCGGCTTTCTCACAGCGGCGAGCATACCGTCGCCGTCGCCGATGAGCATTGTCTGCCACCTGCCGGAACGGGTCATTTCGGTAATGAACTCCCTCATCTTCCGGTGGATCGTCCGGTTCCTGCGCGTTACCGCGTACCGGGACCTTAAGATCTCGCCTTCCTTTAAAAGATTGTCCGCAGCCAGGACGCCGCCTTCGCGGGTCAGCTTTTCAATATAAGGGAGATACTGCAGATACTGTCCCTTCGGCCCGTCCAGAAAGACCAGGTCAAAGTGCTCCGCCCCATCCTGTCCTTCACCGCCGGCCAGTTCCCTGAGCACGTCCGCCGCATCTGCGCAGCGTATCTCTATATCATCGGAAAAGCCGGCTTCGCGGATATTTTTCTCAGCTTCCGCGGCCCGATCACTGTCCAGTTCGATGCCCAGGATCCTGCAGCAGACGTAATTCCTCATCAGCAAAGCAGAAAAGCCGACGCCGCTTCCTATCTCAAGGATGCGGTCCGGCTTCAGCAATGTACAGAAAAACCCAAGAAAGGACTGCGCGCTTTTCCGGATCACGGGCACGCCTTTGGCGCGGGCTTCTTTTTCCAGCTTTCCCAGGGATCCCGGCACAGCCGCGCTCATCCATTCGATAAAGGTATCCGTATCCGTCCCGTTCATGGCCTGCCTTCGCCGCCCTCCTGGCCGGTTCCTTCCGTGCCGCTGCCGCCGACATCTTCCCATTCGGTGATCCCTTCATCCGTGCCGTATCCTGCCTGGCCCTCTGTCCCGTCGCCAACACCCGTATCGGCAGGTACCGCCGCGCCCGGGATCAGGTCAGCCGTATTCTCCGGCTTGTACTCGATATTCCCCGTCAGGACGCCGAGCATTTCCTCGACCGTCATTTCCGTGCTCAGCGTGTAGGTGCCCGGCGCTATCTCGTCGTCATGATAGGCGGAGAACAGTTCCTGTACGCGGAAGATGTTCCTGTTCTCGATAAGGCCGTGCCCTTCCAGTATCCGGCCGATCGCGTTCGCGTCGGAGCCTTCATTGTCGATCACGACCACGACATCATGCCCCTGTCCTTCTTCATCCATACCTTTCTGCATGAAGATACCGTAGCCCATATCATAGAACTCATGGGCCCGGCTGACGAACAGCATAATGATCACCACGATCAGTACATATTTCAGTACGGTAAGCGCTATGTCAAAAACAGATGCTTTTCCACTCATAATTCATCCATCCCGCGGCCCGGCCGCAGCCGGCATCCGCGCCTTTGGCGGATCAGATATCCAGGATGATCGGCAGTATCATCGGACGCCGCTTGATCCTTTTCCAGAAATAACTGCCGAGGCAGTCCTTTATGGTATTGCGCAGACGGTTGCGGTTCTGCCCGTTCGAAAGATCGGTAGACGCGATGCAGTCCATAATTGCTTCCCGCAGGGCCGCTTCCGCTTCCGCCTTGTTCTCGTCGACTTCATCCAGCTTCTCATAAATGAAGCCCCTGGATGTCATTTCCGGTCCCGCCGCCAGCACGCCTTCGTCATAGTACAGAGCAAGGCTCACGATGACGATGCCTTCGTCCGCCAGCTTCTGCCTGTCATGCAGAACGCTGCTGCCGACTTCGCCGACGCTGAAGCCGTCGACGAACACGCCGCCTGTCTGCACATGACCATTCATTCTAGCATTTTCGCCATCCAATTCCAATATATCGCCGTTCCTCAGGATGAAGACCCGGTCGGAGGGTATGCCCAGCTCCGCAGCGATCTTCGCCTGGGCCTTGAGATGCCTGTATTCCCCGTGCACCGGGATGGCGAACCGCGGCCGCACCAGCGTATAAATGAGTTTTACGTCCTCCTGCTTCGGGTGCCCGGAAACATGGACATCCTGGAAGATGACCTCCGCGCCCTTCTTTAAGAGCTTATTGATGACGCCGGTGATGGCTTTCTCGTTGCCGGGTATCGGGTCGGACGAAAAGATGACCGTATCCCCGGGGCCGATCGTGACCTTTTTATGCGTCCCGTCGGCCATACGGCTTAAGGCCGCCATGCTCTCTCCCTGCGAACCCGTCGTGATGATGACAGTTTTCGCTTCGGGATAAAGCTTCAGGTCGTCGACAGTCACCAGCGTATTATCCGGTATCTTCAGGCAGCCAAGGGGCTCCGCGGTCTCTATGATATTGACCATGCTGCGGCCTTCCACGACCACCTTGCGCCCGTATTTGCATGCGGAATTGACGATCTGCTGCACCCTGTCCACGTTGGAAGCGAAGGTCGCGATTATGATCCTCGTCCCGCTGTATTGCTCAAAGATCCGGTCGATCGCAGTGCCGACCGTCCTTTCCGATTCCGTAAAGCCCGGCTCTTCTGAATTCGTGGAATCGCACAGCAGCGCCAGTACGCCCTGTTCGCCCAGCTCCGCGAAGCGGGCCAGGTCGATCGCGTCGCCGAATACCGGCGTATAGTCCACCTTGAAATCGCCCGTATGGATGACCGTTCCGGCCGCGCAGGTGATCGCCAGCGCCGCCGCATCCACTATGCTGTGGTTGGTCTTGATGAACTCGACGGAAAAATCGCCCAGCTCTATCGTCTGCCCGAACGTGCAGACGTGCCTTTTAGTACTTTCGACCTGCTTATGCTCCTCAAGCTTGTTCTCAATGATCGCCATCGTCAGCCTGGTGGCATATACAGGCACATTGACGCTCCTTAAGATATAGGGAAGCGCCCCGATATGGTCCTCATGGCCGTGGGTGATGACGAACCCTTTCACCTTATCGATGTTCTCTTCCAGATACGTCACATCCGGTATCACCATATCGATGCCGAACATCTCGTCTTCTGGAAAAGCCAGGCCGCAGTCCACGACAATAATACTGTCTCCGTACTCGAAGGCGGTAATGTTCATTCCGATCTGCTCAAGCCCGCCGAGGGGTATTATCTTCATCTTCGGCAGATCCCCATTATTCACTTTACTTCTCTTACTCAACTTCTCTCTTTTTCGCGGCTGCTCCGCAGACTGCGTATGCGCAGCAAGCGTCTGCATTGCGCATACTCTGGGGATTATATCGCCGTCGTTACTTAAGCAGCGTCCAAAACGTGCGCCTGCGCACGTTTTGCTGCTTTATGTAACGCGACGAGCGATATCATAGCGCAAGCGTCCCCGGAGATGCGCTGTGCAGATGACTGCTGCATTTTGCCAGTCTTAAAGCAGGCCCTATTCCTCCAATTCTATTCCAAACTCATCCAACGCGTCTTTAAATAAAGTGCTGACTGCACTTAACTCCGTATCATCTTCGACGATCTCATACACGCTCTCGTTCTCCTTTTTCCCGGGCGTCATATTCTTTAAAATGAGCGCGATGCCGTCTTCTTCGTCCGCTTCTTCTTCACTCTGCGGATCCACGTCCGTCACCATCAGGTAATCCGTACCCGCGAAGGTGACCTGGTCGATTATATAAAATGTATCCGGTTCCCCGCCTTCTTCCGGCGTGAAGCGTATGATCCCTTTTTTATCCATTTATTCCAGCTCTTCTTTATGCTGCGCGATATAATCCCGGAGGATCACCGCGGCTGCGTACATATCGACTGCTTCCTTAGTCTGTCCGAAATCAGCGCCCATCATCCGCAGTTCTTCTTCCGCTTCCATGCTGGAAAGCCTCTCGTCCTGCATCACGCAGCTGATACCGGTCCTTCTTTCAACTTCTCCCGCAAATAATTCGGAGAGCTCTGCGCGCTCTCCGGCTGTATCATCCATATTCAGGGGCAGTCCCACGACGATGCGCCGGACATCATACTCCCTGACCAGTTCCTCTATCCTGGCAAGGGTCAGACGCAGGTGGTTCTCCTTCCTGCGGCGTATGACCTCCAGCGGCCGGACCGTCATAAGCAGCGGATCGCAAAGCGCGACCCCCACTGTCTTTGACCCGTAGTCGAGCCCCATCAGTCTCATGCTGACGCGCTCAGGCCCATCCGTTGGACTGAATGTATTTCTGGAGGATCTCCTCGACCAGCTCGTCGCGCTCCACTTTCATGATCAGGCTCCTGGCGCCCATATAATTGGTTATATAGGTAGGATCCCCTGACATGATATATCCGACGATCTGGTTGACCGGATCATATCCCTTGGTCGAAAGCGCTTCAAAAACAACGGACAGCACCTTCTTC
This sequence comes from Lachnospiraceae bacterium, assembly GCA_017474455.1. Classification (GTDB taxonomy): domain Bacteria; phylum Bacillota; class Clostridia; order Lachnospirales; family Lachnospiraceae; genus CAG-791. Next base: position 39,107 of record JAFVHP010000033.1, on the reverse strand, counting down.
ACGCCGCTCTCCTGTTCAGAAGAGATGCTGAAGTACTGGGTATTCTCAAGATCTTCATCCATTCCGTAGAGTCTGTCTTCATTCATAATGCGCATCCTTTCGAAGCATTGCATATAATTCCTGATCTTAACCAGTTTACATGATGTAAGGGCATAACTCAAGACTTGCTCCTGTTTTCACCTGCCCAGGAAGCCCCGGAAAGCTGTCTTTCACGGTCCGGTTACCGGTTCGGGCAAAGATTGTCGATCATGATCAGGTTACCGGTCCAAGCGAAGGCTTTACGGCGGCAAGTCGGCTATCCAGCGGCTGCATTGTCCATATCACACTGTTGTGGCTGCTTCCGGAATTCATTTTTCACTGCTGAGTCCATTCATTGTGCATGTCCGGGCGGTTACAAAACCTGAATGTGCCGGTTATATCCGCTGAATCTGCCGCAAATAACGCTTTCTGCCCCTAAATCATAATGAATTTCGGTCCGGAATGTTCTTTTACAGCGGCTGCAATCCTGGTGCCGTGATAATGTAACCGCCCACGTCATCTTTGCATCTTGAAAAGACGCCGGTCCGATGCCGTTTTCAGCGGTTGAAACCAGTATTTTTCCGTATTTCAGTCCGCTAAAGATGCAAGACAAGCCAAGCGCGCAAAATGGGCTAAAGGCACAAAACAAGCCAAACGTGCAAAATGAACTAATTACGCAAAGCAAGCTAAACACGAAAAACAAGCTGATTACGCATCTCTCTCCAGAAGCAGCATGCCTCCGGCATCCGCCTCCCGCAGGTCATCCAGAATTGTGCCCGCCGGCAGCACGAGGCGTCCGGTCATGACATCCGGCAGCTCACCGGAGAGTTCCGCGTCGCCCGAAAGGGGTGCGCAGACTTCCAGGTAGCGTTCGGTATGGCCCGTGCAGTAAGCCCTGCCGCCCGCGGTAAAGATCTGTTCCGGATAAATGACGGCCTCTTCCCCCGCGAACTGCTCTCTGTATCTTTTTGCCTGTCCGGCCGTCAGGTCCAGCAGGATATCGCTTCTCTTATTCTTGACCTCTTCGGGCACCTGGTCTGGATATGAAGCGGCAGGGGTACCTTTCCTCTTCGAATACTTGAAGACATGGACCATATAGAAGCCGGTCTCTTCCACAAAGGAGAGGCTCTCTTCAAAATCCTCGTCCGTCTCGCCGGGGAAACCGACGATCACATCCGTCGTCAGGGCCGGCCGGTCGAAATACTCCCGCAAAAAGCCTACGCTCTCTTTGTACTCAGCGGCGGTATACCGGCGGTTCATCCTGCGCAGTGTTTTATCGCAGCCGCTCTGGAGCGACAGATGGAAATGCGGGCAGAGTTCCTTTATCCCGGACAGTTCCCTGACCGTTTCCCTGTCCGCGAAAACGGGTTCGATGGAACCGATCCTGACCCTGTCTATCCCGTCAACGGCAGCGCAGGCACGGATCAGGTCTGTCAGCGCCCGCCGGGGATCCTGCCCCAGGTCGGCGCCATAGGATCCGATGTGGATGCCGGAAAGCACCGCTTCCTTTATCCCGGCCGCCGAAAGCGCGGCCAGTTCCGCAGTCACATCCTCCGCAGGGCGGCTGGTGATCCTGCCCCTGGCGTACGGGATGATACAATATGTACAGAACCTGTCGCACCCGTCCTGCACCTTGATATCCGCCCTTGTCCTTTCCGGGCGGGACAGTACTTTTCCGTGCTCCGGGAACGGCGAACGTTCCTCTGCGGCCGGCTGTGTCTTCCCTTTCAGGTACTCACTGTAGATCTCAAACGTCTTCAGCTTCTGCCTGCTGCCGATCAGAAGGTCGGCGATGCCGTCCTCCAGGGCTTCCGGCTCCGTTTCCACATAACAGCCGACGGCGATCACGACCGCATCCGGGTTCGTCCGCCTGGCCCTCCTGAGCATCTGGCGGCTCTTCTTGCCGGCGATGCCGGTGACCGTACAGGTATTGACGATGTAAACGTCCGCCGCCTCGTCGAAATCCGCTTCCGTAAAGCCGTTGTCCAGGAATTCCTGCCTGATCATATCCAGCTCGTAGCTGTTGACCTTGCATCCCAGGTTATGAAAAGCCGCCCTTTTCGCGGCGGCACTTTTGGATTGACTAATATTTGCCATCACCTTATTATGAAGCTGTAAAGTTATACGCTGCAAAGTGGAGGAATACCAATATGAAGACCGTTATGATATCCCTGAATTCAATTGACAAAGTCAAATCTTTCGTCAATGATATCACAAAATTCAATTATGATTTCGATCTGGTCTCGGGCAGATACGTTATAGACGCGAAGTCGATCATGGGCATCTTTTCACTGGATCTTTCCAGGCCGATCGAACTTTCCATCCATGCCGACGACAATCTTGACGAGATCATGGAAGTACTGACACCCTATCTGGTACAGTAAGCCATCCCGTCAGTACGGCATCTTCAGTTTTACATAATACCGATATAAAAAAGGACCGGCCGGAAGCGCCGGTCCTTATCATGTCCAGGGGTGCGCCAATAACTCCCCGCGCCTTATGTCAGGCCTTATGTCAGGCCATCTGCCTGACGTCTTCTTTCCCCACAATGATCACTTCATCCGTCGCGATGGCTTCCTCGAAGAGTCTGTCGATGTCCTCCGAAAGGTTCTTTTCATGCCTGCGGATCACGTCCACGTTGGGTTTCGTGACCGGGTGCTTCGCCACGAAGATCGTGCAGCAGTCCTCATAGGGAAGGATGGAGGTCTCGTAGGTGCCGATCTTCTTGGACACTGTGATGATCTCTTCCTTGTCAAAGCCGATGAGCGGCCTGAATACGGGCAGGGTGCAGACTTCGTTGGTGGCCTGCAGGGAAGCCATGGTCTGGGACGCGACCTGGCCGACGCTCTCGCCTGTGATGATGGCGCCGCATTCGTTATCACGGGCCAGGCGTTCCGCGATCCGCATCATATACCTGCGCATATGGATGGTCAGCTCGTCGTGCGGGCATTTCTCGTAGATGTACATTTGGATGGCCGTGAAATTGATGTTGTGCAGGTAGATCGGGCCTGTATACTTCGCGATGACAGCTGCCAGGTCGATGACTTTCTGCAGAGCGCGCTCGCTGGTGTAGGGCGGAGCGTTGAAGTACACAGCATCCAGCTTGATGCCCCTTTTCGCGATCATATAGCCCGCGACCGGGGAATCTATACCGCCTGAAAGACAGAGCATCGCCTTACCGCCGCTGCCGACGGGAAGCCCGCCGGGTCCGGGGATCACATGGGAGTAGAAATAGACTTTCTCCCTGATCTCCACCTGCAGCATGATATCGGGCTCATGCACGTCCACATGGGTGGAGGGATATGCTTCCAGGATCGCTTCGCCGATCATGGCATTGAGCTGCTGGGAATCAAGGGGATATCTCTTGTCGAGGCGCCTGACATGCACCTTGAAGCTCTTATCGGTATCCGGATACTCGCGGCCGAAGAAAGAGACGGCCTTTTCCTTCAGCTTATCCGGCGCGTCCACGTCAGATACTTCGACGGGGCAGATACCGACGATGCCGAATACATGCTTTAAAGCTTCCACCGCCTCATCATAGTCATAATCGCCCTGCGCGCTGACGAACATCCTGCCGTATTCCCTTGTTACGGAGAATGTGCCTTCCACTTTCCTGAGGGCGATCTTGATCTGCTTTACAAGCGCGTCTTCAAAGATATGCCTGTTCTTTCCCTTGATCGCTATTTCCGCGTATTTTATCAAAAATGACTGGTACTGCATGATGGAGTTGGTCCTTTCTGTGACTTTAATGGCGCCTGAAACGGGACAGGAACGGGATCAGTTCCTTCAGCGCGTCTGCTGCCGCGTTCATCTCTTCCTGCGTCGTCATGACGGACATGGAGACCCTGACTGTCGAATCCAGGAGGTCCTTTTTCAGGCCGATCGCCGTCAGCGTTTCGGAGATATGCGGCCGGTTGCTGGCGCAGGCGCTGCCTGCCGATACATATATGCCCTTCTCTTCCAGGGCGTGCAGCAGGACTTCCGCCCTCACGTCCTTCGCCGAAAGGCTGATGATATGCGGCGCTGTTCTGGCCGGATCCAGAAGGGGCTCTGCGCCCTCGCCGAATTCGATCCCGTTGACAGATACGCCCGGGATCTGCAGGATCCTGCTGATAAATTCCTTCTTCATGCCATACAGGCGCTCTGTTTCCCGGTCCAGGTCATCATAAAGCATTTTGGCCGCCAGCGCCATACCCGCGATGCCGGCCACGTTCTCGGTCCCGCTGCGCAGGCCCTGCTGCTGGCCGCCGCCGTATATCAGGTTTTCCACACGGACCTTGTCCGCGATATACAGAAGTCCCACTCCCTTGGGACCGTGGATCTTGTGCCCGCTGGCGGAAAGAAGGTCTATACCCGCGCGCTTCGGGTTTATCCTGAACTTGCCGAAGCTCTGGACCGCGTCCACATGGAAAAGGGTCTTCGGATTCTTTCTCTTAATGGCCGCCGCCAGTTCTTCCACCGGCTGCACGCTCCCCAGCTCGTTGTTGACGTGCATGACGGAGACCAGCACAGTATCATCCCGCACGGCTTCTTCCAGCGCGCTTACGGAGACTCTGCCGTACCTGTCCACCGGCAGGACTGTGACTTCATAGCCTTCCTCCTTCAGATGCGCGAACGCTTCACTGACGCCGGGGTGCTCGATGGCTGAGGTGATAACATGCTTCCCGTTCCTTGCATTTGCGTGGGCCCCGCCGATAATGGCCAGGTTGTCGGATTCCGATCCGCAGGAAGTATAGATCAGGTTCTTCCTGTTCACTTTCAGGATATCCGCGAGGATATTCCCCGCTTCCATGATCCTGCGCTCGGCAATGACGCCCATGTGATGCATGCTGGACGGATTGCCGTATTCGTTCAGGTATATTTCGGACATGAGCTGCGCCGCCTCGGGGAATACCCTTGTGGTGGCGGAATTATCAAGATAGATCTCTTTCATCATAAACTGTTCACTTATTCCACTTCATACAGCCAGACCAGGAAGGACAGGAACGCCAGTCCCGCCGTTTCCGTCCTGAGTATGCGCCTGCCGAGGCTGACAGGCTCTATGCCGTGTTCCTTTGCCTTTTCTATCTCGCCGGCTTCAAACCCGCCTTCCGGACCGATAAAGACGGCGATCCTTGTCCCCGGCGCAAGGCCCTTGAGGAGGTGTCCGGTGCTGCCGGGCTCCTGCAGTTCATAGGGTATCACGCAGACGTCCGCATTCTTTTCGGCTTCGGCAAAGGCCGCCGCGATCCGCATGGGACTGCGGACAGCCGGCACAAAGGCCCTTCCGCACTGCGAGGCCGCCGACTCCGCGATGGACTGCCATCTTTCGCGCCGTTTTTCCTTCTTATTGTCATCCAGCTTCACGATGCACCGGCTGCTCTCCACCGGGACGATCTCACATACGCCCAGCTCGACAGCCTTCTGTACGATGAGCTCCATCTTGTCCGCCTTGGGAAGCGCCTGGTAGAGGCTGACCTTTACGGGCAGCTCGGTATCATGCTCCCTGACCGTGCGGAGCATTAAGATGACTTCATCCCTGTCAGCCGATTCAATGGCGAACCTGTATTCCCGGGGATCATATTCCCCCTCTCCGTCCCCGCCGGCTTTGGCCAGGAGTTCCTCACCGGGCTTCATCCGCAGGACGTCCCGAATATGGTGCGCCCTTTCATCCGAAAGGACCAGCATCCCGGTCTCCGCAGCCATGGCTAATTCAGAAGGGTCGCAAAAGATCTGCAGCATATGTCAGGCTTTCCTTCCGGTCACGCAGTGCCATTCGCCCTGGTCCGTGACCTCTTCGATGGTGAGGCCTGCTTTGACCATGGCATCCTTCACGGTGTCTTCGTAACCGTCGATGATCCCGGAGGTGATAAAGACGCCGCCCGGCTTCAGCGCGGCCACCGCGGAGGGCGTCAGCATTACAAGGACGTCCGCCAGGATGTTGGCGACCACGATGTCGTACTTTTCATAGCCGACCTCATCCTGCAGCTTTTGGTCACTGATCAGATTGCCGATATGCAGCGTGAACTTCGACGGATCGACGCCGTTCGCTTCCAGGTTCTCGCTGACCGCGGGGACCGTGCAGGGATCCAGATCCGTCCCGACGACGCTGTCCGCACCGAGCATCAGCGAAAGGATGCCCAGGATCCCGCTGCCTGTGCCGATATCGAGGATCTTCGTGTCCGGGCGCAGGAATTTCCGTATCTCGCGGATGCAGAGCTGCGTCGTCTCATGCATGCCTGTCCCGAACGCCGTGCCGGGGTCGATATGGAACACCAGGTTAAAGGGCTTCTTCTCCGGATCGCCGAATACGGCCGTCGGGCCGTCGTCTGCCGGAGTACCGTCAGGCTGTATCTCCACCTTTTCCCAGGAAGGGATCACCAGGATATCGTCGATCATGAACTGGTGGAAATACTGTTTCCAGTTATTGATCCAGTCGATATCTTCCGTTTCGTATACCGTTACGGCCCCGTCCCCGATATAATCGCAGTACTGCCGCATCTCTTCGATCTGCTCTTCGATCCCGGCTTTTACTTCATCCGGCGTTTTTTCTTCCCCGTCGAGCACCAGGGTGCCTGCTTCCGTTTCTTCAACAAAAAAACTGAGGACCGCGCTGCCGTCGTCCGGCTGCGCGTCCGGCAGAATGTCAACGAACATCTGCTCTTTCTCCGCAGCCGTCAGCGGTACATGATCCTCTATCTGGGCTCCGTGAAGCCCGATATCCTGCATTCCGGAAACGAGGATATCCTCGGCTTCAACACGCGTCCTGATCTGAAAACGCATCCATTTCATTCAGTTATCGTTCCTTTCCGTCCGTCCTGTTTATGATTTCCAGAAACGTTTCTTCTTTTCGTCCGGTCCCTTGTCCTTTCCGCCTTTCTCGACAGCCTCAGCCGCTTCCAGGGAATTGCCTGTCAGGGAGTCGAACTTCTTCAGAAGTTCCTTCGCTTCCTTGCTGAGTTTTGTCGGCGTTTCGATGACCAGCGTGACGTAATGGTCGCCGCGGGTATTCTGGTTGCGCAGGGTCGGCACGCCCTTGCCCTTGAGCCTTACCCTGGTATCCGTCGCCGTACCGGCCTTGACGTCGTAAATGACTTTGCCGTCCACGGTATCGATAACGACAGAACCGCCGAGGGCCGCTACCGCGTAGGATATCTTTACGGTCGAATAGATATCATAGTCCTGCCTGATGAATGTGGGATGCTGGGCCACCAGCACTTCCACCAGCAAGTCGCCTCTCTGCCCGCCGTTGATGCCGGGTTCGCCTTTTTCCCTGATCCTGACGCTCTGGCCGTTGTCTATACCGGCAGGGATCGAGACGCTGATGGTCTTCCGGCTCGATTTGTAGCCTGTGCCGCCGCAGTCCGGGCACTTGTCCTCTATGATCTTGCCGCTGCCGCTGCAGTCCGGGCAGGTCTGCACGTTCCTGACCATACCGAAGAAAGACTGCTGGGTGAAGACTACCTGGCCCTTGCCGCCGCATTTGGGACACATCTTGGGGCTGGTGCCGGGCTTCGCGCCGCTGCCGCCGCAGGTCTGGCAGGGATCCTTGATGTCCAGGGTGATGTTCTTTTCCACGCCGAAGACCGCTTCCATAAAGGTGATGCGGACGCTGGTCCTGATATTGGCACCTTTCATGGGGCCGCTGCCCGCGCTCCTGGTCCTCCTGGAACCGCCGAACAGATCGCCGAATATATCGCCGAATATATCACTGAAATCAGCGCTGTTGAAATCAAAGCCGCCCGCGCCGAAGCCTCCGTTCCCGTCAAAGGCCGCGTGGCCGTACTGGTCATACTGCGCCCTCTTTTCGGGATCGCTTAAGACTGCGTACGCTTCCGAAGCTTCCTTGAACTTGGCTTCTGCTTCCTTATCTCCGGGATTCATATCGGGATGATATTTCTTGGCCAGTACTCTGTAGGCCTTCTTTATCTCATCGTCGCTGGCTCCCTTTGAAAGTCCCAGCACCTCATAATAATCTCTCTTCTGTTCAGCCATCGCTTACTTGTTCTTCCTTTAACTGTTATTTCGTATAATCGCGACAATCGGGAAACCCGCAGAGCCGGTTTGCCGGCTCCCGCGGATTTCCCTGACGTCAGTTCTCTATCGTACTTAATTCTGCTGCCCGAATGCAATGCCTGTAAAGGGACGCTCAGGCTTATACCTCTCTGTAATCTCCGTCTACCACGTCGTCATCCGAAGATGAGGCGGAAGATGAACCGGCATCCTGCGCGCCGCCCATGTCAGGGCCTGCGCCCTGTCCCTGGGTGTTCTGGTACATCTGCGCGAAAAGCTGCTGCGCGTCGTTCATGAGTTTTTCCCTGCCGCTCTTTAACGCGTCGATGTCGCTGTCGCTGAGGTCTGTCTGGTCCTTGGTGCGCTCCAGGACTTCCTTCAGGGAAGCAAGGTCAGCTTCCACGGTTGCCTTCGAGTTCGGATCGATCTTGTCGCCGGCTTCCTTCAGGGCCTTCTCGGTCTGGAATACGAAGGAGTCCGCGTCGTTCCTCGCGTCGACGCCTTCCTTACGCTTCCTGTCCTGCGCCTCGTATTCAGCCGCTTCCTTGATAGCCTTCTCGATATCGGCATCAGACATGTTGGAACCGCCGGTGATCGTGATGTGCTGTTCCTTGCCTGTTCCGAGATCCTTTGCGGAAACGGTAACGATACCGTTGGCATCGATATCAAATGTAACTTCGATCTGCGGTACCCCGCGCATTGCGGGCGGGATGCCGTCCAGACGGAACTGGCCGAGGGACTTGTTGTCCCTTGCGAACTGTCTTTCACCCTGCAGTACGTTGATATCAACGGCTGTCTGGTTGTCCGCCGCGGTGGAGAAGATCTGGCTCTTCTTCGTAGGGATGGTGGTGTTGCGCTCGATCAGCTTGGTCGCTACGCCGCCCATGGTCTCGATGGAAAGTGAAAGCGGAGTAACATCCAGCAGGAGGATGTCGCCTGCGCCTGCGTCACCGGCAAGCTTGCCGCCCTGGATAGCCGCGCCGATAGCGACGCATTCATCCGGGTTCAGGGTCTTGCTGGGCTCATGGCCTGTCAGCTGCTGTACCTTGTCCTGTACGCAGGGGATACGTGTGGAGCCGCCGACCAGCAGAACCTTGCCGATATCGGAATTGTTCAGTCCGGCATCACGCATCGCGTTCTGTACGGGGATAGCCGTCTTTTCGACCAGGTCGCTGATGAGTTCCTCAAATTTGGCCCTTGTCAGGTCCATATCGAAGTGCTTGGGGCCTTCGTTCGTTGCGGTGATGAAAGGCAGGTTGATGTTGGAAACAGTCGCGCTGGAAAGTTCCTTCTTTGCCTTCTCCGCCGCTTCCTTGAGCCTCTGCAGGGCCATCTTGTCGCCGGAAAGGTCCACGCCTTCCTTAGCCTTGAATTCACGAACCATCCAGTCGATGATCCTCTGGTCGAAGTCATCGCCGCCGAGGCGGGTGTCGCCGTTGGTGGAAAGGACTTCGATAACGCCGTCGCCGATCTCGATGATGGAAACATCGAATGTGCCGCCGCCAAGGTCATAGACCATGATCTTCTGTTCTTTTTCGTTATCCAGGCCGTAAGCAAGGGCCGCAGCCGTAGGCTCGTTGATGATACGCTTGACATCAAGGCCTGCGATCTTGCCGGCGTCCTTGGTCGCCTGACGCTGTGCATCGTTGAAATATGCGGGGACGGTGATGACCGCTTCCGTGACCTTTTCGCCAAGATAGTTCTCGGCATCGGCTTTCAGCTTCTGCAGGATCATAGCAGAGATCTGCTGGGGTGAATACTTCTTGCCGTCGATCGTACGGCCGTTGTCGGTTCCCATGTCCCTCTTGATGGAAGAAACAGTGTTGTCCGCATTCGTTACGGCCTGTCTCTTCGCCGGCTCACCGACGAGCCTCTCGCCGTTCTTCGTGAAAGCCACGACGGACGGTGTCGTGCGGGAGCCTTCCGCGTTCGCGATAACTGTGGGCTTGCCGCCCTCCATGACCGCTACGCAGCTGTTGGTTGTTCCAAGATCGATTCCGATGATTTTACTCATAATTTTCTATCTCCTTCTATTTATCTGTATTTCGCTTATTTACTGTGTTCCGGATATATCGTCACGGTCAAAAATGACACGGTTTTTTCTATTCGCTGACAACGCCTACCATGCTGTGCCTTAAGACGCTGTCGTGATACATGTAACCTTTTAACAGCTCCTGTCCGACCACGCCCGGTTCATATTCCTCGCTCTGCACCTGCATCACGGCGTTGTGGAAGTTCGGGTCGAATTCTTTGCCCAGCGCTTCGATCGGTGTTACGCCCAGGTCTTCCATCTGCTTCATCAGCTGCGCGTATATCTTGCGCATACCGTCTACAAAAGCGTCATCCTGGTCTTCCGGCGCGACGGTATCGAAACCGCGCTCAAAATTATCGATGATAGGAAGGATCTTTTCCAGTACGTTCTGTTCTCCCATCGAGAACATCTGCGCCTTTTCCCTGTCGCTCCTCTTGCGGAAGTTCTCAAACTCGGCCATCTGGCGCCTGGTCCTGTCCTCCAGCTCTTCTACCTTCGCCTGCAGGGCGGCCTTTTCTTTATCTTCCTTCTTTTTCCTTCCGAAAAAGCCCTTCTTTTCGGCATCTGCTTCCGCGGGTTCCTCTTCCTTCGCCGCTTCTTCGCCTTCATCGGATGCTTCCGGTTCCGCGGCGCCTTCCTCTTTGGCAGGTTCCTCAGCTGAACCGGCGGCGTTTATTTCTTCTTCAGAAGCTTCTGCAGCAGTGTCAGTTCCTGCTTCCTGCAGATCCGGATCTTCGGTTATATCTTCGGTGATCTCCTGATCTTTCCTTAAATCTTCCATCATGATCCTTTTGCTTGATCCTCCTTGCTGTTTTATTTCTTATACAGGTCGTCCAGGTGCCTCGATATCTCCTTCAATACACTGACCACCCTGTCGTAGTCCATCCGCTTCGGCCCGATGATGCCGACCGTACCTTTCATCCCGTCTCCCAAGTCGTAAGTGGTCGTCACCAGACTGCAGTCCTTCATGCTGTCCACCGGCATTTCATTGCCGATATATACCTGGATGCCGGTCTCGTTCACGTCCTGCAGGCTTTCCTGGACGATGTTCTTCAGAACGTGCTTTTCCTCGAAATCTCCCAGCAGTTCGCTGGCCCTCTCGTTATCCGAAAGCTCGGGATACCGGAAAATGTTCGTAGCGCCGCTGGTGTAGATCTGCAGGTCTTCATCCGGCTTGATCGCTTCGGCTGCGGCATCGATCACGTCTTCGATGATCGTCTCGTGGATGCCGGCTTCCTTCTTGATCTTCGCGATCAGGCCCAGGTTGATCTGGTCCACCGGCAGGCCGTTCAGGTTCGTGTTCAGCAGCATGTTCAGCATCAGCAGCGTTTCCGGCGTAAGTTCCTGTTCCACGCGGATCATCGAGTTGCGGATCATATTTCCTTCTATTACTATGACCGCCAGCAGATGTTCCGGGTCCACCTGCGAAAGCTGGATGAACTTGATCTTGTTCTGCTGTATCATGGGCGCGGATATCAGCGAAGTATACTGCGTATTCGCTGCCAGGAGCCTTGCCACTTCCTTAAGGATATTCTCCAGCCGGTCCTCTCTCGAGACCAGGAGACTCTTCATCTCTTCGACTTCCCGGCGTTCTTCCTTGAGCATGTCGTCGACGTACAGCCGGTAGCCTTCGTCCGTAGGTATCCTTCCGGCGGATGTGTGCGGCTGTTTGATCAGCCCCATCTCTTCCAGGTCCGACATCTCGTTCCTTATCGTCGCGCTGCTCAGGTTAAGGTCCGTGTATTTGGATATCGTCCTGCTGCCTACAGGCTCGCCCGTTTCCAGGTAGTTGCGGATGACAGCCCGTAATATTTTCATCTTCCTATCCTGCAGTTCCACCTGTTTCAGCTTCTGTTCTGTAAAACCTTCCGCTTTTGTTAGCACTCACTCAATTCGAGTGCTAATTCTTACTTCCATAAAATAGCACTGCCCTCTGACTATGTCAACTGAACCGTCGATAAAAACTTATAAAATAAAAATAAAAAAACCCAGTGCCTGCGCACTGGGTTCCTCGTCCAGCTAAAGCGGGCCGATTGAAATGATATTGGATTACAGCTTTACAATAATAATTTAAAAAACCCGGCGTCAGCACGCCGGGTTCCTCGTCCCGCTCAAGCGGGCCGATTGAAATGGTATAGGATTACAGCTTTAGAATAATTATAAAAAAACCCGGCGTCAGCACGCCGGGTTCCTCGGCCCGCTACAGCGGGCCGATTGAAATGATATAGGATTACAGCTTCTGAATAATAATAAAAAAACCCGGCGTCAGCACGCCGGGTTCCTCGTCCCGCTCAAGCGGGCCGATTGAAATGGTATAGGATTACAGCTTTAGAATAATAGTCATAAAAAACCCAGTGCGCCGGCACTGGGTTTTTTATTCCTTATTACTTATTTCAGGATCAAAGCGCGAAGCTTCCGGATTCTCCGTTGACTACGAAGTAAACTCTTGAATCCTCGGGCTTGACATAAAGCTCGACATCCTTGAAGTCTTCAGCCTTGCGGCCCATATCATAGACCCATACATCCTTTGCGGATTCTACGAGGCCTTTGACATTCCATTCTTTATCCTGGTACTGAAGGGAAACACTGTAAGAAGTCTCAGCTGCTTTAGCTGCCTTCTTTGCAGGAGCTGCCTTCTTAGCGGCAGTCTTTGCTGCGGGCTTTGCAGCAGCAACCTTAGCAGTAGTCTTCGCAGCAGCCTTCTTTACAGGGGCGGCAGCTTCCTTGACTGCTTCCTTAACAGTTTCCTTAACTTCCTTAACCTTGGCTGTAGATTTGGCAGTAGCCTTCTTTGCAGCGGCCTTAACGGTCTTCTTTGCGGGTTCTTCAGCTTTAACGGTTTCCTTAGCTGTATCCGCAGCCTTCAGTGTCTCAGTCTTTACCGTTGCTACAGGTTTTGTTTTCTTCTCCTCAGCCATTTTTCTGCTCCTTTCGTTCGCATTTGTTCGCATATGGCAATGCTGCTCCTCTTACCGGAGCTGAACTAATTGTATAAACAATACACACAATTTCAAACGACCGTACTATAGCACAACATATTTTAGATGTCAACGTACATATTTACAAATGTGTGCTTTACAAGTCATATAAAAAACTCCTTCACGCCATGCCTGCATGGAGATGAAGGAGTCTGTATTTATCGGTACGTAATGATCGAATTCAGGTCGGGGACACCCATAACAGCCAGCGCCTGCTGGACAAACTGCGGTTCCGCTTCTGTGCCCATCGCCTGGTAAAAAGCATATGCGAGCTTAGGCGCGGCAGCCCCGTTGAGCAGGCCCAGCGCAAGTCCCTGGGCGATCTCGCCGTAGTCGTCCAGCTCTCTGGAGAGGATAAATCCGTCGATATGGGAATTATGCACAGCCTGAAGGTATCCGAAGACCACAGCTGCGGCCTGGATGCCCTCCCCCTGCGACGACGTATAGCCGACTTCGCTGCAGAGGACGGAGCGGACCAGCCCGTCCGGTGCCAGCATCTGCGGCTGGCTGAGGAAATCCGTCAGTACGTCGATGTTCTGCATGGAGATATATGCCGCATCCTGGCTGTGGGGCGTTTTGGAAGACGGTCTCCAGGCGTAGGGGTCGTACAGCGGGACGTTATAGGGATGGATGGCCACATGCCAGTCCAGGTCCCCTTCTTTCCTCATGATCTCGGCAAAGGCGGACAGGAAGCTCTTCCCGCTGTAATAACGGGCCGCATTGGCTGTCGACGCCCACTGCTGGTCGATACTGATATATATCCGTGCGTTGCCGTTCTGGCTCTTGATCGCGTTGTAAATGATCCGGAAGGAATCCGCGTAGGCCTGGGCGAAATTGTAAAGCCCGACATCCGCCATATAATGCCAGTCCGCCCTGGCGTTCACTTCGTTTCCCACGATCCAGTTATCGACAGTACCGTGGCCTGTGCCCGAGTAGCGCTCCGAAACGAAAGCGGCCGCCGCTTCCAGGCGCTCTATGCCCGCTTTTTCCCTTGAGTTGAACGCGTAATAGTGACCGCTGCCGCCCCTGGAGTCGGGGTGGATAAGGGAAGCGTCGCCGGCCGGATCGTTCAGGATGACCATCGTTACCTGCGCCCCCTGTTCATTGAGGCGCTGCACGACGATATCATACTGGCTGATCAGCGAGGAGCTGAAGGAATAAGTCTTTCCGTTGTAGGTATAGTTGATCCCACTGCCGGCGCAGATGGAACCAAGGGTCATATTGTAGATTGCCTGCTGCGCGCCCATGGCGGCCACGCCGTTTGAACGGATCAGCGCCGCTGCCGGCAGGATCCCTTTCTTGCCGTGGTCGTTCCTAGCTGTCGCCCGCTCCGAACAGGCGGAAGGGTTTTCCACATATCTTTTGGAAGTTACGGCTACGCGTTCCCCGTTGGAGATGACACCGACGAAAAACCGCCGGTAAAGGTTGGAAGAATCGGAATTCTTGTTAAGAGGGAAGCTGAAAGTCATCTTATTGACGTCGCCGGGCACCGTTTCCTCTGATTCCGCCGCGTCAAGAATCGCCTGCTCGAGCCCGGCAATACTGAACTGGGCAACTTCGACTCCTTCTGTACCGCTCTGGTACATCTCCTGGGCAAACAGGTGGTATACGCCGTCGTCCGTCTGCAGCAGGTTGTCATTTTCACCGCGTACGCTCACATTCACATATCCGTTCTCGATACGGGTGCTGATAATGCCGAGAGCTCCTTCATAGGGCTCGATATAGTGCACAGCCGGTTCCGGTTCGGGCTCCGGTTCGGGTTCTTCTATGGGCTCTTCCTCGGGTGCCGCATCTTCCCCGGCAGCTTCCAAAGCCTCTTCCGCCGCCTCTTCCTCCTGGGCAAGCAGCTCATAATGCTCTTCCGGGATCGGCTCGGTCGCCGCTACAAAGTCCTCCTTTTCCGCGGATCCCCACTTAAGGAGCAGGAGGATCCACAAAAACGCCGCCAGCGCGGCCAGGCAGATCCAGAACTTCTGCGGGATCCTGAAGGAACCGCGGCCCATATCCGGCACCGGCTCTGCTGCCGCCTGGCCTTCGGTTCCCGCTTCGTTTCCTGCCTCGTCGTACTCCTCTTCGAGGCGCCATTCCGAAATATGCCCCGGCACAGCCGCCGGTATGCCTTCCGGTATGTCTGCCGGCATGACGTCCTCTGCCGGATCATCCGCGGGTACGGTTTCCTCAGGTGCCACATCATCTCCGGCTTCTTCTGCAGCCTCTTCCTCTTCTTTAGAAGCCGCGAGGGCCGCCATAATGGCCTCTATGGTCACTATAGTCTTTTCCGGTACAGGAGGCTGTTCTTCCGTTTCCATGGGCTCCGCCGGTCCTTCGTCCGCATACCCTGCTTCAGCGGGTCCTCCGGCAAGATCCTCTTCCTCCGCGGATCCCTGCAGCATCTGTTCAGTATCCATTTCAACTGTCCCGCGGATATCTTCCGCGTCATCCGCGGGAAAAACTATCTTTTCGTCCATCATAATTCCGTTCACATGGTATCAGCAGCAATGTGTAAAGCGGCCGTTCGTCCTTACCTGAAGATACCGAAGAAAAAGATCACGATCACACCGAGAACGATCCTGTACCAGCCGAAGATCTTAAAGTCATGGGTCCGGATATACTGCAGGATCCCTTGGATCACTAGCATGGAGACCGCGAAGGCCGTGATCATTCCCACTGCCAGGAAGGCGATCTCCGACGAGGCGATCTGTCCTTCGAATTTCAGGATCTTCAGCAGGCTGGCGCCTGCCATGACCGGGATCGCCAGTATAAATGTATATTCCACCGCCACAGTCCTGGCAATGCCCAGAAGAAGGGCGCCGATGATGGTCGCGCCCGAACGGGACGTCCCCGGCAGCACGGCCGCGACGACCTGGCAGAGGCCGATGATCAGCGCATCCCTTACCGTCAGTTCATACAGGCTGTTCACGGAGGGTTCTTTTCCCCTGATCAGGCTTTCCACCACGATAAAGAGCAGGCCGACCACGATCAGCATGATCGAAACGCAGATCCAGTTCTGCAGGTGCGCGTCCAGAAAATCATCGAAAAGAATGCCGATCACGGCGGCGGGAACGCAGGATATCAGCACCAGGCCCCAGAGCCTTAGCGTCTCCATTTTAATATGGAAAGGACCCCCGTCCCTCCTGCCGGCCCCGAAAGGCCATATGCGCCTCCACATGGTAAGGATCACCGCGATGATGGCCCCCAGCTGGATCACGACCATGAACAGGTCCATGAATTCTTCCGATACATTTGGCTTTACCAGTTCGCCAAGCAGTATCATATGGCCCGTACTGCTGACCGGGAGCCATTCGGTGATCCCTTCTACTATGCCGTAAATGACGGCTTTTATGATCTCAAGTATCATTT
This sequence comes from Lachnospiraceae bacterium, assembly GCA_017474455.1. Lineage (GTDB taxonomy): Bacteria > Bacillota > Clostridia > Lachnospirales > Lachnospiraceae > CAG-791. Next base: position 22,727 of record JAFVHP010000033.1, on the reverse strand, counting down.
TATCTGTATTCCTCATTTACAAAGCGTTCGAACACGGGCAGGGATCTCTCCACTTTTTCCGTATCTATGCAGTAGGCGATCCTAAAGTAGCCGGGCGCGCCGAATCCGTCCGCGGGCACAAGGATGAGATCGTATTTCAGCGCCTTTTTGCAGAAGGCCACCGCGTCCTCTTCCAGAGCCTTCGGGAAAATATAGAATGTCCCGCCCGGACGCTGTACGGTAAAGCCGAGGCTCTTAAATTTGTCGTACAGCAGGTTCATATTGGTTTCATAAACGGAAAGGTCAGAAGTCAGGTCCACCGTGTCCGCCATAGCCCGCATGATGAGGGCCGACGGACAGTTATGCCCGATGCCTCTGGAGATCTGCCCGAACATCGCGACCAGATCGTCCGCATGTTCGCAGGCAGGATTGACCGCGATGTAGCCGATGCGTTCCCCGGGAATGGACAGGCTCTTGGAGAAGGAGTAGCAGGTCAGCGTATGCGGATAATAGTGCGCTGTGTACGGTACTGTTTTGCCGTCAAAAGCGATCTCCCTGTAGGGTTCGTCGGAGATCAGGAAAATATTGTGGCCGTACTGCGCGGATTTCCTCTCCAGAAGGTCCGCGAGCTGTTTTAACGTCTCATCGGAATAAACGACGCCGGAAGGGTTGTTGGGCGTATTGATGAGGACTGCCGCCACGTTTTCGGTCAGCATTTCTTCCGCCTTTTCAAAGTTGATCTGGAAATCCTCGAACCTGGCGGGCACCACCTTGATCCTGGCGCCTGTATCGTTGATATAAGGAACATATTCGGGGAAGAAAGGTGCAAAGACGAGTACTTCGTCACCCGGAACGGTCACCGCGCGCAGGGCATGGGCGATGGCGCCGGCCGCGCCCGCGGCAGGGAATATGTGCCCCGCCTTATAGTCCATTCCGAACCTTCTGTTCAATGAATCGGCTACGTCCTGCTTTACTTCCGGGATACCCAGGCTGGGGCTGTAGCCGTGGAGGGCTACCGGCTCCATTTCATTCAGCAGTCTGACAGAATCCAGGGTAAAGGCTTCGGGCGTCGGGACAGAAGGGTTCCCGAGGCTGAAATCGAATACATTTTCATATCCGATCTCTTTTCCCCTCGCTGTGGCATACTCTGAGAGTTCACGGATGACTGACTTGTTGGAAAGCATGTCAAGATAGTGCTGATTGATCATATTTACTCCTTTTCTGGTCTTTCTCGCCGGAATGTCAGGACATTGCCCGCATCCTCATTATCTGTGTCCGTTTTATCGCGGCCGTTCACCGGGACGAACCCGAGCCTTTGCAGGAGCTTTGCGGAAGCTGTATTTCCCTGGTCTGTATCCGCTTCCACGGCGGTAAAGCCGAGTATTTCAAAACCGTATTCCACAAGGGCTGCGCAGACTTCTCCGGCATATCCCTTTCCCCTGAAGTCCGGATGGAAGATATACCCGAACGACATCGATCCGTTCTTTCGTTCAAAAGGCTCAAATCCGGCCCTGCCGATCAGCCGTCCGCTGTCTTTTTCGATAACGGCCCACGTCCCGTATCCGAAGAAACCGTACACTTTTTGCCTGTATGCCGCAAGGATCCCGGCCTCTTCATCCGCGTTCCGCGCGGGACTTTCCACAAAACCAAGGGCTGCCTCGTCATAAAGGGCGAGCACGTCCGGCGCATCGGCTTCTTCCAGCTCCCGCACGATGCACCGCTTAGTTTCGAGTATCGTCCAGGGAAGGCCTTTAAGCCTTTCGTAGATCTTTATGAAAGAATCCGTATCGATATATCTGGGCTCTTCCACAAGGTAAGCGGCGCCGGCAAAGTCCTCCCCGCGGCCGGCAGGCTCCTCCCGCGGCTTTTCATGCACCCAGGCTGCCGCAGGCATGCCCGCTTTGAGAAGATATTTAAATAGGAGGGGACTGTCCGTGATAAACAGCATGGAACCGCCATTTTCCGGCAGTTTGAGCGCCCCGGGGTCCGGCATGAACTTTTCCGCCGCAATGCCTTCTGCCTTCACGCCGTCATGTTCAAGATTCCCAACGGCCAGGCTGATCTCTTTCTGAACAGCTGTGTCAGACGCGTCTTCATATATGAAGAAAACCTTCTCAAGGCCCGTATTTACTGGTGTTCTGTTCATATACGGTTCACATTTTATTTAATAAAACTTCAATATGCCATCATATTGTGTATACATTTACGCTTTACACTGATAGTGTCAAAAGTAAACTTTTTCATAATCAATGCCAGGTGATGCAGCACTTGGCATCCTCCCTTTGAAGAAAAACAGCGTCCCGGTGTCATACGGGACGCTGTTTTATTGTTCTTTTGCATCGGGTGAATGATGCAGTCATCCACTCTTATGCTCCCAGAAGGAACTGATCCATTTCCTCGATCGCCTGTGTTTCATCATCACCGTCGGCGTAAACGTTGATCTCCGCGCCTCTTTCGAGCTCAAGAGACATCATGCCCATAATACTCTTGGCATTGACCTTTTTCGTGCCGGATTCAATGTAGATACGGCTGTCGTACTTTACAGCCAGCTGGACCAGTTCTGCAGTTGATCTGGCTTCCAGGCCTCCGGGCAGATCGATCTTCATAGATTTTTTTGTCATAATCATCCTCCCAAATCATCGGACTGCGCCGCGAGTTCCTGCAGTCTGCGCAGTCGGTGGTTGACGCCGGATTTCCCTACCGGCGGGTTAAGGCTTGCTCCCAGTTCTTTCAAGGTTGCATCCGGATACTGCAGGCGGACGCTCGCTATCTGCTGCAGTGTCTCGGGAAGTGTTTTCAGGACTCCTCTTTTTTCCAAAAGGCGGATGTCATCTATCTGCCGCTGGGCAGCACCGACAGCTTTGACGATATTCGCCGTTTCAAAGTTTACCCTTCTGTTGATGGAATTGCGCATATCCTTTAAGATAAGCGCGTTTTCCAGTTCCAGGTAACATGTATGTGCGCCGGTCAGCGAAAGTACGTCGCCGATAGCGGCCGAGTCCTTGATATACACGACGCGGTTGTTCTTCCGCCTCATTTCTTTTGCCGGAATGCCGAGAACAGAAAGGACCCTGATCAGCCTGTCGGCCAGGCTGCCTTTTCCGCAGGCGAACTCCATGTGGTATTCCCTCGCCGGATCGGTAACGGAACCGGTACACAAGAAGACTTCCCGCAGCCATGCCCTTCTGCAGCACTCCCGCTGCTCAAGGAGTCTGTCGGTTTTCTGACAAATCTCATAAACAGCCGCAATACCTGCGCCGTCGGCGTCATTGTCAGTTATTTCACCCTTTACTCCCTGAAATTGCCACGTAAAACATATATTAGTTGCTTTTTGAAGTATTGTAAAGAACTTTCCCTGAACTAAATGATTATCGGAATCCAGCCGTATCCCCGAAGGCTTTGTATCCGAGGACGCGTCGGATCCTTCGTAAAGAAATCCGCCCGCGCATTCCATAACAGCGCAGAGGGCGGCTTCGCGGCAGTGTCTGGCCTGCGGGACGATGCCCGCGATCTCTTCCTTAGCTCTCGATGAAAAAGACATAGTCAGTGTATATCCCTGTGAATAAGCTGGATCCCGTAGTCTCCCTTTCCCTTCAGGCGGTCATAGATCTCCATGGCGATCGTCACGCTCCTGTGATGCCCGCCGGTACAGCCGACCGCGATGACCAGCTGGTTCTTTCCTTCGCTCACATAATAAGGGATAAGGAAAGAAAGCATATCTTCCAGCCTGTCCAGGAACTCCGCAGTCTGCGGAAATCCCATGACATAGGAATGCACAGGCTCGTCCAAGCCCGTATATTCCTTCAGTTCTTCAATATAATAGGGGTTCGGCAGAAACCGAACGTCAAAAACAAGATCCGCGTCAGTGGGGATCCCGTTCTTGAAACCGAACGACATCACGTTGATCATCAGCGAATTATAATGCGCGTCGTCGACGAAGATCCTGACCAGCTCCTGCTTCAGGTCCCGGGTCAGAAGATGCGAAGTATCGATCACATAATCCGCCTTGGCTTTGATATTCCTGAGGATCTCCCGCTCTCTGGCAATACCGTCCTGCACCCTGCCGTCGGGGGCCATGGGATGGGCCCGCCGCGTTTCCTTATAGCGTTTGACAAGGACCTCGTCCGAAGCATCCATGAAAAGGATCTCGTAATCATAGCCTCTGTCGCGCAGTGTTGCCAGCACCTCTTCCACGTTGTCGAAAGACCTGTCGGCACGCACGTCCAGGCCGAGCACGACCTTTTCGATCTCGCTTCCCGGCCGGAAGACAAGCTCCATGAATTTATCGACCAGACGTACCGGAAGATTGTCCACGCAGTAGAAGCCTTCATCTTCCAGCATATTGACGGCGGTGGCCTTGCCTCCGCCGCTCATCCCCGTAACGACAACGAAACGCATATATACTGATTTCCCCTGTTCCTATTTATCTGTATCGTCGAATCCCAGGTATATGACTTCCCGCTCAAGCATCACACCGCTGTCTTCATATACCTTCCTGCGCACCGTTTCGATCAGTTCTGCCACGTCGGCGGCTGACGCCCCACCGCGGTTGATCACAAAGCCGCTGTGCTTTTCGGAAACCTGTGCGCCTCCGACTGAAAAGCCTTTCAGTCCCGCGTCCTGGATCAGTTTGCCCGCAAAGTATCCTTCCGGGCGCTTGAAAGTACTGCCGGCACTGGGGTATTCCAGCGGCTGTTTCTGCCTTCTCTGCAGAAGCAGATCCTCCATCTTTGCGGCGATCGCCTCCCTGTCGCCTTTCGCCAGCCCGAACCGGGCCCTCAGCACGATAAACCCTTCCTTTTTCGCCCGGCTCGTCCTGTACCCGAATTCCATTTCCGGAGCCGGCACAGTAAAGATCTCAATGCTCACAGGATCCATCACATCCACGGAAAGGACGACATCCTTCAGTTCACCGCCGTAGGCGCCCGCATTCATGATGATCCCGCCGCCGACAGAGCCCGGAATGCCGCAGGCAAACGCAAGGCCGTCCAGGCTGTGGTCCCGCGCAAAGCCGCTCAATGCGGCAAGAGACGCACCGGCGCCGGCTTCCACAACGGTCCCGCCGGTCTTCTCCCCGTCCGGGCCGCTTTCACTGCTGCTGTATTCACCGCTGCAGTTTTCAGATGATCCGCTGCAGATCCCTATCGTCGAATACGCGCCGCCGAGGCAGACGACCGCGCCGTTAAACCCGTCATCCGAGACAAGCAGGTTGCTCCCCCTGCCCAGGATGAAATACGGGACGTTCCTTTCCTTAAAAAGACGCAGCAGCCCGGCCAGTTCATCGTCGTTTCCCGCTTCGATGAAAAGCTGCGCAGGCCCGCCGCACTTAAAGGTGGTGTGCGCCGACAACGGCTCCAGAAGCCTGATCCTCCCGGATCCTGCGGTCCCTGAGCCGTCTCCTTCGCCGTTTCCCGGACAGCCGAGCACAGCGCTGACCGCCGAAATCAGTTCCCTGTCTTCCGATATTTTCATATCCGCCATTGCCCGTCAATCCTCGTCATCCAGGTTCCGCTTCCTTGCGAGGGAATCCTGGACGCGCTTGTAAAGCTCCTGCGCGGCGTTATAACCCATCTTCTTCTGCCTGTGGTTAACGGCTGCCGATTCGCAGATCAGGGCCAGATTCCGCCCCGGACGGATCGGTATGGTATGGCAGACCACCTTGTTCCCCAGATATTCCGTATATTCTTCTTCCAGGCCGAGCCTGTCGTACTCCTTGTCCTTGCTCCAGTCTTCCAGCTGGATCACGAGGTCGATGCCGGCTTCGTCACGCACACTGGATACGCCGAACAGGGCTTTGACGTCGATAATGCCGATGCCGCGGAGCTCGATAAAGTATTTCGTTATGTCAGGCGCTGTCCCGACAAGCGTATCGTCGCTCAGTTTCCTGATCTCGACAACGTCATCCGAAACCAGCCGGTGTCCCCTTTTGATCAGTTCAAGCGCCGTCTCGGATTTACCGATGCCGCTTTCCCCGATGATCAGGACGCCTTCCCCGTATACATCCACCAGAACGCCGTGGATGGAAATGCTGGGCGCCAGTCTTTCATTCAGGAAACGGATCGTTTCAGCCATGAATGCGCTGGTCGACACTTTGGTGACAAGGACCGCGACATTATTCCTGGCCGCCGTTTCAAGAAAGATCTCGTCCGGCATCAGTTCCCTGCAGAAGACCACGCAGGGGATATCCATGGAAAGGATCTTGTTATATATCTCCTCCTTGCGGGCTTTCCCCATGCTCTGCATATAGGAATGTTCAACATAGCCGACGATCTGTATCCGGCTGGCTTCAAAGTGCTCCAGATACCCGGCCAGCTGGAGCGCCGGACGGTTGATGTCCTGCTGCCTGATCCGGATCTCGTTCAGGTCGATCCCCGGCGTAAGGTTTTTCAGATGCATTTTTTCAACTACTTCACTTAATCTGACACTGGCCATATGCTTTGAATCCCTCATCAGTGATTGCGATTATTTATGTTCTATGATCCGCCGGAATATACAGGCGCCTCGGGCACGCTCCCGCTCTAACCTCGCTGGCATCGGCACGTAATGCACCAAAATACGGTGCATAAGTGCCGGCCGCTCGCTAAGGCGCCTCGGCTGCCTGTATATTCCGGCGGATTTATAACAAATGACGATTACAGTATTCTGACTGCCTGATTAATTCTATCATGAATACAAGTCAACTACTAACGTCATCATCGGCGGGATCAGTGGTATCTTCGGGATTCCCGGGATCCGCGGGGGCGGCGGATCCGTTATGGAAGAAATCATAGATGACCTGCGCCTGGGTCTCGGGTATCTCCGGTATCAGCGCGATCTCTTCCGCGGTCGCGGCCGCCAGGTCGTCGATCGACCTGAACTCCCTCATCAGCGCCTTTTTGCGGGCAGGGCCGACACCGGGGATCTGGTCCAGCCTGGACGTCACCTGGGACCTGGACCTCAGCGATCTGTGGTATTCAATGGCGAAGCGGTGCACTTCGTCCTGCATCCTGGTGATCAGTTTGAACGCTTCGGAATGATCGTCTATCGGTATCTCTTCGTTATTGAAATACAGGCCCCTGGTGCGGTGATGGTCATCTTTTACCATCCCGCAGACCGGAATATTGACCGACAGTTCCTGCAGCACGGAAAGGGCGATATTGACCTGGCCGCGGCCGCCGTCCATCATGATCACGTCCGGGAATTTGGTAAAGCTCCCGAGGCTCTCGTCCATGTCATTCTTCGAGAGTTCTTCCCTCTCCTCCAGGCCGTGCCTGAAGCGCCTGGTCAGGACTTCCCTCATGCAGGCATAATCATCCGGCCCGGTGACCGACCTGATCCTGAACTTGCGGTAATCGCTCCTCTTGGGTTTTCCTTTTTCATATACGACCATGGAGCCCACATTGGCAAATCCGCTGATATTGGAGATATCGTAGGCTTCCATCCGGTTCAGGCTTCCCATGCCGAGAAGAGCGGCCAGTTCCTTCATCGCGCCGATGGTCCTGCCTTCTTCCCTCTTGAACCGTTCCCTGTCTTTTGAAAGGATCAGCGCCGCATTTTCCCCGGCCAGTTCCACGAGCTTTTCCTTGCGGCCTTTTAGCGGCACTACCAGTTCCACTTTCTGTTCTTTCCTGGCAGAAAGCCACTGTCCGATGATCTCCTTGTCTTCGATGGGCTCCGGCAGGAGGATCTGAGAGGGTATAAAGGGTGTGCCGGCATAGAACTGTTTGACGAATTCGGAAAGCACTTCGCCCCTGGACCTGGCTCCGACGTGGGTCATGTAGAAGTGTTCCCGGCCGATGAGCCTGCCGTCCCTGATAAAGAAGGTCTGGATAACGCCGTCTGCGTCGGGATTCTCCGATTCTACGGCGATCCCGAGGATATCCCTGTCTTCACCTGTGTTGCCGGACATTTTCTGTTTCTGCGCCGTCTGTTTCACGCTGGAAAGCAGGTCGCGGTACCGGATGGCTTCTTCGAAATTCATGTCCTCCGAAGCCTTGTCCATCCGCTTTTTCAGGTCCTGGATGACCACGCCGTAATTGCCCGAAAGGAATTCCAGCGCCAGGGAAACGCTTTCGGCGTACTCATCTTCGCTTACCTTTCCGGTGCAGGGCGCGAGGCACCGGCCCATATGGTAATTCAGGCAGGGCCTTTCGACGCCGATATCCTTCGGCAGGTCCCTGCGGCAATCGCGGAGGCCGTACATGCGGTTCAGTAGTTCGATCGTGTCTTTTACGGCCGCGGCCGACGTAAACGGGCCGAAATATCTGGCCTTGTCTTTTTTCAGCTGCCTGGAAAACAGTATCCTCGGGTAGCTTTCGTTCACCGTGACCTTGATATAAGGATAGGTCTTGTCATCCTTGAGCATCGTGTTGTACTTCGGGCGGTTTTCCTTGATCAGGTTGTTCTCCAGGATCAGGGCCTCCAGTTCCGAATCGGTCACGATATACTCAAAATACGCGATCTGCCGCACCATCAGGTCGATCTGCGGCCCGCGGCCGACGATCTTCCGGAAATACGAACGGACACGGTTATGCAGGTCGACCGCTTTGCCGACATACATGATCGTGTCCTTATCGTCGTGCATGATATAAACGCCCGGTTTGTGCGGAAGGGCGCCGAGTTCTTCTTCTATATTAAAAGGCATTTCACCTTCCCGTTTACTGTTTCTTCAGCTCCATTCCGCCGTATTCGATCGCATCGTTCGAAATGGTAAAGGTCTCGTATTCCTCCTCGCCGGGCATCCTCCAACGGATCGTGTTGTCTTCGCAGATATATTCGATCTCGTTCTCCGTCGTGGATTTAAACATGGCTACATAGATCTTCAGGGTCCCGGTCCCGTCGTTCTTAAACTCGAAGGTGACGTTTTTCCCTTCATCCTGCCAGGTCCCGACAGCTGCGTTTGCCGCTTTGGCTGCTTTTCCTCCGCAGCCGCAGATCATCAACAGTACCAGCAGCAATGCCGCAAGGGCTCTTATTGTCCTGTTTTTCATGTCCGTCGTCCTCCCTTATCAGTTCCGCAGGCTGTCCATCAGCTGTTCAAATCCTTCGGCATCCAACACGTCGCTCATATCCAGCCCGGCTTCCTCCTGCAGAAGGTGCAGCGCTTTCATTGTGGCCTGTCCTATGATGCCATCGGCAGGGACGTCCTCTCCGAAGACGCCCAGCAGCTCCTGCAGCGCTCCCGCGGCCTCGCCCGCAAAGCCTTTTTCCAGGATCTCTCCGTCCTGCAGGGTCCGCAGCACGATATCATATGGTTCGTTATCTTCAGCTGCCGGTGCTTCTTCCTCAGGTTCCTCAACAGCATCTTCCGCCGGCTGTTCTTCTGCCTCTTCTTTCTCACATTCGGCAGTATAGGAATAGCTTCCGCCGCCGGCAAATTCGGTCGTGATATCCAGCTTCAGTATGCCGTCCGTATACTCCCAGGTCCCGCCGCAGGCGCTGATGCCCAGGTAATTATCCTCGGGAATATCTACCGAAAATCTGTTGTCTTCATTGGAGATCGTGAAGGGATAGCTCTCTGTGTAATCATCCTGGATAAATACATATTCGCCTGTCCCGTCCGCCTCGATAACGGCACTGAGATCTATGGACGGCCCGCCGTTCTTAGGTGTCCCGGTACCGTGCCAGGCGCCGATCATCTCGGCCGGCAGAGCAGCATCCGCAGCATCGCCGGTCTCCTCTTCCTGTTCTTCACTGCCTCCCGCGCTTCCGGCAGGTGCGGTGCCCGGTTCCCCTTCCCAGAGAACGATCGGCTCGTCCTGCTCTACAGGGTACAGCAGGACCTTTTCAGGCAGCTGGTCTGTCTCGAGAAGGTATGTATATATGCCGTCGGAACTGGTCGATACCTGGTAGGAATCGATCTCGACCCCGTCAACGACCGCAGAAGCCCAGGCTACGATCATGATCTTTCCGTTGCGGATCTGCAGCGTGCTGCCAAATCCGCCTATGGAGACGTTCAGTTCCGAATCGACAATTTCGGAACCCACATAGTAGACGTGGTATTCCGTGTCTTCAAAGGTAAACACGCCGGTCCCGTCCTCTTCTTCCTCCGCCATGACCGGGACGGCGCTGAACAGAAACGCCAGGATCACCAGCAATGGTACGATCGCCTTAACAACTCTCTTCTTCATCATAGTGCTCACCCCCCATTAAGAAATACTTCGTTTTGCCTGCTGCTGTGCTGTTGTCTGCTGCGTCCTTACTTACCTTTTTACTTACGTTCTTATTCCTGACGGTCTGAAGACGGATCCGGGCGGTCCAGCTTTGCCCCGGAAAACCTGCCGTACACGACGTTATCCGCGGGAGCCGTTTCCTCCGAAGGCGGCGTCTGTTCCGCTGCTGCTTCTTCTGCAGGAGCTGTTTCCTGCGCGGAAGCTGCTTCTTCTGCAGGAACTGGCTGTTCTGCAGGAGTTGTCTCTTCTGCAGGTGCTGTTTGTTCCGCGGGTCCTGTTTCTTCTGCAGGTTCCATTACCGCCGCGTCCCCGGATCCTGCCGGTCCCGCTGCTGTTTCCGCTTTACCGGCAGCCGCGGCTGTATCCGCGATCCCCCTGCCCGCACGGATCTTTTCCAGTTCGATCTCGTCCCGTGTCTTGTCTTCCTGCTCGGGAAGTCCTTTGACTTTGCGGTACATCTGCATGAACTGCTTGCCGGTGATCGTTTCTTCCTTGATCAGGAATTCGGCGATGACGTCCAGGGCGTCCAGGTTCTCGGAAAGGATAGCCTTCGCCTCCGTGTAGCACTGCTCCAGTATCCTGCGCACTTCTTCATCAACGCCGGCCGCCGTGGCATCCGCGCAGTTCATGGCCTGGCGTCCTTCCAGGTACTGGCTCTCAATCGTGGTCAGGCCCATCAGGCCGAAGCGGTCGCTCATGCCGTACTGGGTGACCATCCTTCTAGCGATGTCGGTGGCTTTTTCAATGTCGTTGGAAGCGCCTGTGGTTACAGTTTCAAATTTGAGTTCTTCCGCCGCGCGCCCGCCGAGCAGTCCCACGATCATGTCGTGGAGCTGGGCCTTGGTATTCAGGTAGCGCTCTTCTTCCGGCACCTGCATGACATAGCCCAGCGCGCCCATGGTACGCGGTACGATCGTGATCTTCTGCACGGGCTCCGAGTTTTTCTGGACCGCGCTGATCAGGGCATGGCCGACTTCGTGGAAGGAAACGATCCTGCGCTCTTCCATGTTCATGACGCGGTCCTTCTTTTCCTTGCCCACCATGACCTGCTCCACTGCTTCAAACAGGTCTTTCTGGCTGACATATTCCCTGTGGTTCTTGACCGCATTGATCGCGGCTTCATTGATCATATTGGCCAGTTCCGAGCCCACGGCCCCGCTGGTCGCCAGCGCGATCTCTTCCAGATCGACTGTCTCGTCCATCTTTACGTTTTTGGCATGTACCTTCAGGATCGCGATCCTGCCTTTTAAGTCAGGCCTGTCCACAATGATCCGCCTGTCAAAACGGCCGGGGCGCAGCAGCGCCTTGTCCAGGATCTCGGGACGGTTCGTCGCGCCGAGAACGAGGATACCTTTCGAAGGTTCGAAGCCGTCCATCTCGGAAAGGAGCTGGTTCAGAGTCTGCTCCCTCTCATCGTTGCCGCCGCCGAAGCGGGAATCCCTGCTGCGGCCAATGGCATCGATCTCGTCGATAAATATGATACAGGGCGCGTTCTTGGTCGCCTCGCGGAAAAGATCGCGCACCCTGGAAGCGCCGACACCGACGTACAGCTCGATAAAATCGGAGCCTGCCAGTGAATAGAACGGCACTTTCGCCTCGCCGGCCACTGCCTTCGCGAGCAGGGTCTTACCGGTTCCGGGAGGCCCTACGAGCAGTGCGCCTTTGGGGAGTTTCGCGCCGATGCCCTGGTATCTTTCGGGATTATGCAGGAAATCTACGACTTCTTCCAGCGACTCCTTGGCTTCGTCTTCGCCGGCAACATCCGCGAAGGTCACGCCGGTCTCCCGCTGGACATATTCCTTGGCAGTACTCTTGCCGACACCCATGATGCCGCCGCCCCTTCCCATCCTGCGGAAGAGGATGCCGAGCAGCACCCACATGAGCACGATGGGCAGGATGTAGGTCAGGAGCAGGGAAACGATGAACGAAGATCCGTCGGGAACTTCGCCGCTGACTTCGATATCATGCTCAAGAAGTCTCGCCGTCAGCGTGTCATCATCCTCTATCTTGCCGGTATAATAGGTGATCTTCAGCGGCAGGGGCGTCAGGGAAGACGATTCTTTCTCTTCGTCGCTGATGGATGCCCCTTCTTTCGGCGTGATGACGATCCGGTCTGCCTCGATCGTGACCGATTCGACCTTGCCCTCATCGATCAGGCTGATGAACTGGTTATAGGGGATCTCCCTCGTTGTCTCGTTGTTGATCCCGCGCACGAAATAACTGATAAACAAAAGCGCAAGGAGCGTTGCCACCAGCATGACGAGCAGGTTCTGCCTGCCGGGTCCCTGCTGGCCGTTCCCGTTTCCGCTCCCGTTCCCGCGTCCGTTACCGCCGCGGTTATTGTTTCCGTTATATCCGCCGCCGTTTCCGCCGTCCGCGTATTCATAAGGTATTTCAATTCTGCTGTTATCGTACATTTATCTGCTGTCCTCAACTGTCTATAAATTTCCCCGGGCATTCAGCCCGGATATTCATAATGATACTATGGATCGTATCCGCCGTTCAATCTGACCGTCCTTAAAAAAGAGTGAAAATCCTGTGAAAAAAGCTGTCTGTTTGTCCTTTTCCCCGCAGTGTCGTACAATTCGTTCTATGAACAGACCGGTCCGGCTCAGCCGCAATACCATCAAATATACCGCCGTCATCGCCATGACCTGCAACCATATCGCCAACGCGCTGCTCACAGAAGGCACAGCCATTTATGAGCTGCTCACGGATATCGGTTACTTTACCGCCCTGGCGATGACTTTCCTTCTGGCGGAAGGCTACCGGTTCACCTCCGACCTGAAGAAGTACAAGGGAAGGCTGTTTGTCTTCGGCCTGCTCTCCCAGATCCCTTATTATCTGGCCTTTGGATACCCGCAGGCCAACATTATGTTCACCCTGCTGATCTGCCTGTATATCAACCAGATCCTGGATACTATGCCCCGGTCTGCAAAACGTTCGCTAATACTCATGGGACTTACAGCCCTATCAGTCTTCTGCGACTGGGCCTGTATCCCGGCACTGTTTACGATATTCCTTTCGATGGCCCGTGACAGGCGCGGACGCTTCCTGGCCTTTGTCTATGCTTCGCTGATATTCGGCGGCTTCAATTATCTCTCCTTTACCCTGCCTCCGTACGGCTATGCTCCTGCGGCGGCTCTTCTGCACGCCTTTTTCACCATGATTACGCCTTTGCTCTCCGGGGTGGTGTGCCTGTATCTGTATGACGGAGGAGAAAATTCTGCGGAGGCGGAAACGGATGTGATCATGAACCGGAAGGGCGGCCATTTCAACAAATGGTTCTTTTATATCTACTATCCGGCGCACCTGACGGTGCTGGCGGTGGTGAAATATCTGATATTTCTTAGATGAATCGGTCCTAAGGAATCCATCCTATGGTGCATCAGGTGCTTGTTCCGGCTCCTGCTTTGTTATCCCCGAGTGAAATGTATAGATAAACTATCAAATTTGTCATATCTATAGGTACACTTAAACTAGTCTATCCCATTTACTACAGATAACTCTGCACAATCTTGAGATTTATAGTATGACTCTGCGCCTCTGATCGCTAATTACTATGCCTTCGTGTGTATTTAACGAATAGTTGAGTGGTAAGCAGCATATCTTCCTATGGTTTTTCGGTTTTTATATGCTTTAATTACGCGTGATTTGAAATTCGATTCAATGGAATCACAGATAAAATCAGAAAAACAGGACTCTATATCTATAGAACCGGGCTGATACTCCTGTAAAAGCCCTCAATTATGGCTCAACTATTCGCGAAAGCAAGCCATATCGGCATCTGATTTTTGAAGTCCGGCAATTGCATATGCCGCCCCTGTAAACGGGCATAAAAAATCCCCCGGCGGCCCTGCATATCAACGGGTTTTCTATTAGAATTTGCTCTGAATGCGGGCCGGACACCATAAAGGCGCCCTCATCCCTGAACCGGGGGATCATGGTTAGCGTAGCACCGGCAGCAGTAAATGTAAACAGAGAAGCAAGCTATACAAAACAGGGGCGCTCTGCGCCTTTTGGCTCCCACCACATCGTTAAAGATCACCACCTCTATTCATAAAATGCTCCGCTCTTTTAGTTAAAGATCTGCCCTGTGAATGAAATGCGGAGCATTTTATTCATAGGGCCGGACAGGGGCGCTGCGCGCCCTGTCCGCCACGGGAGAGAATAAAAATGCCGGAGTGAGAGCAAGCTCTCCTCCGGCGATTTTTATCTCTCCCGTGGTGCTGATCTTTAACTAAAGTCTTTCTCATAATACGGGCTGCAGGTGAGGTTGATGCCGAGGCGCCTGTACATGTTCTCGTCGACCTGGGAAAGGATGACGGTGGAGTGGGCCTCCGCACCGCGCAGTTTGTGCAGCTGTTCGATGGCGAGGGTGGCTGTCGGATTGACGGCCGCGCTGGAAGAAAGCGCGATCAGGATCTCATCCGAATGGAGCCTGGGATTATGGCCGCCCAGGTATTTAGTCTTGAGGAGCTGGATGGGCTCGAGGGACTGGGCGGAAATGAGTTTGACCGAATCGTCGATGCCCGCATAAACTTTGAGGGCGTTCAGTATGGCGGCCGAAGCTGCGCCGAGAAGGTCCGAGGTCTTGCCGGTTATTATGGTGCCGTCGGTCAGTTCGATGGCCATGGCAGGGTGTCCGGTGATTTCCTGGCGCAGGAGGGCAGGCGGGACTACGCTGCGGTCCTGGGGTTTGATATCTGCCTGTTTCAGCAGCAGTTCCTGCTTATACAGTTCATCCTTCGGGGCCAGGCCTTTGCGCACGTCAGCGGCCGCTTTATAGTATCTGCGGAGGATCTCCTCCTTGGCTGCCTGCCGGCATACTTCGTCGTCGCAAATCGCGAAGCCAACCATGTTCACGCCCATATCGGTCGGGGATTTGTAGGGGCATTCGCCCATGATCGCTTCGAAGATAGCGGAAAGCACAGGGAAGATCTCCACGTCCCTGTTATAGTTGACCGTCATCTCGCCGTACGCTTCCATATGGAAGGGGTCGATCATATTCACGTCGTTCAGGTCGGCTGTCGCTGCCTCATAGGCGATATTGACGGGATGGCGCAGCGGAAGGTTCCAGACGGGGAATGTCTCGAACTTCGCGTATCCGGCGTTCACGCCTCTTTTATGTTCGTGGTAAAGCTGGGACAGGCAGGTGGCCATCTTGCCGCTGCCGGGTCCGGGCGCCGTTACGACGACCAGTTCCCTGGTCGTTTCTATGAACTCGTTCTTTCCGTAGCCGCGCTCGCTGATGACGGTGGCGATGTCGTTCGGATAACCGTCAATAATGTAGTGCAGATAGCACCGGATGCCCATGGACTGGAGCCTTTCGCGGAAGCGTACCGCTGCCGGCTGCCCGGTATATCTGGTGAGGACGATGCTGCTGACGTAGAAGCCCCTGCTCTCCATCTGCTGCTTGATGCGCAGTGCTTCAGCATCATAGGTGATGCCCAGGTCGCCCCTGATCTTGTTCTCTTCGATCGCATCCGCACTGATGGCGATCACGATCTCCGCTCTGTCCTTTAACTGTTCCAGCATCTTGAGCTTGTTGTCCGGTGCAAACCCGGGCAGCACGCGCGACGCGTGGTAGTCGTCGAACAGCTTTCCGCCGAATTCCAGGTAAAGCTTTCCGAAATGGGAAATACGCTCTTTGATGTGCTCCGACTGGAGGGCAAGGTATTTTTCCGAATCAAATCCGATACGGTCTTTCAGCATAGCGGGTCTCTCCTCTTATATTCGAACTGTCCGTTTATTCCGTTCTTTTCCAGGGTATGTCCGTATTGCCGAGCCGGGTATATGCCCAGTAAGCCCCCATGGACTGGCCCGGTTCATTCGTTACTTCATCCGACAGGTAGCTTTTCAGCTTTTCCGCCTGCGGGGCATATTGTACCGCGTCCTCTTCAGAGGCAAACTCGATCTCCGCGTACCAGAATTCAGTCGGAAGGCCTTCGTCCACATGATTGACTTCCAGATGCCTGCCATCCGGCAGCGCATAGGTGCGGCGGACTTTCCCGATCAGCGGCGCCCCGATGATCTGCTCTATCTGGGCGAATCTGTCCTCCGGTATCGCGAATTCCACTTCTTTCCTGCTCATAAAGCCGGAAGATTTAAAACAGAGCATGCAGACGCTGCCGCCGCCTGCAGGGACAAGGGTCTCTTCACTCCGGATCCTGACAGTCGGCGAAACGGAGACATATCCCTGGCGCATCAGTTCTTCCTTAATCAGCGCAAGTCCGGAAACGCCCGCATCTTCCGGCCATCCCGTGACCATCCATTTGCGTTCCGTCTCCACCGGCACAGGAACGGATGTATTCTTCCCGTCCGCCTGTCCTTTTGCCTCAATGCCCATTAAACCGTTCTCCTTCCGGTCCCGTCCGCATAAAAAGCCCTGCCACCGTACAAGTATACAACATGGCAGGGCATTTGGGCGTCCGGCTTCAAAAAAAAGTGCGGGGCCTGTTATCGTGCCGCCGGAAACGGCCGCGCAGTCCGGATCAGAAATTGATCTCCACGTTCGGGATCCCGGCAAATCCTTTTTCCAGATCCTCGTCCGTAGGGATATAATCGGTCATCTTGCCGTTGTTGAAGCTTTCATAGGCAGTCATGTCGAAGTAGCCGGTACCGGTCAGCCCGAAGATGATGGTCTTCTCTTCGCCGGTCTCTTTGCACTTAAGTGCTTCGTCGATGGCGCCTCTGATCGCATGGCTGGATTCGGGAGCGGGCAGTGTACCTTCCGTGCGGGCGAAGAGTTCAGCCGCTTCAAATACGGAAGTCTGCTCAACGGCACGGGCTTCCATCAGGCCGTCCGCGTAAAGCTGGGAAAGGATAGGGCTCATACCGTGATAGCGGAGGCCGCCGGCATGGTTGGCGGAAGGAATGAAGTCGTGGCCGAGGGTGTACATCTTGGCCATCGGGCAGACCATGCCCGTATCGCAGAAGTCATAGGCATATCTGCCTCTGGTAAAGCTGGGGCAGGACGCGGGCTCGATCGCGACGATCCTGTAATCCGCTTCGCCGCGGAGCTTTTCGCCCATGAAAGGAGCGATCAGGCCGCCCAGGTTGGAACCGCCGCCGGCACAGCCGACGATAACGTCGGGCTTGATTCCGTATTTCTTGCAGGCGGTATAGGTCTCGAGACCGATGATCGACTGATGGAGGAGTACCTGGTTAAGGACGCTGCCCAGCTCATAACGGTATCCTTCGAGGGAAGTAGCCACTTCCACGGCCTCGGAGATCGCGCAGCCCAGAGACCCTGTCGTCCCGGGGAACTCTTCGTTGATCTTGCGGCCGATGTTGGTCTCCATGGAAGGCGAAGGTGTTACGGACGCGCCGTAGGTCCTCATGACCTCACGGCGGAAAGGCTTCTGCTCGTATGAGACCTTGACCATATAAACCTTCAGGTCGATGCCGAAGAACGCGCATGCCATGGAAAGGGCGGTGCCCCACTGGCCCGCGCCGGTCTCTGTCGTAACGCCTTTCAGGCCCTGCTTCTTGGCGTAGTAGGCCTGCGCGATGGCGGAATTGAGCTTATGGCTGCCGGAAGTGTTGTTGCCTTCGAACTTGTAATAAATATGGGCCGGCGTATCCAGGGCTTTCTCAAGGAACTCCGCGTGTACGAGGGGTGAAGGACGGTACATTTTGTAGAAATTCAGGACTTCTTCCGGTATCTCGATATAGGGATCCGTGTCGTTGAGTTCCTGCCTGATCAGCTCATCGCAGAAAATAGGCTGCATATCTTCGAATTTCAGCGGCTGCAGGGTTCCGGGATGGATCAGCGGGGCAGGCTTGTTCTTCATGTCCGCCCTTAGGTTATACCATGCTGTCGGGATCTCGTGTTCTTCCAGATACATCTTGTAGGGTACGTTTGCTTTACTCATCATGTCTCTCCTTTCGGCCTGCCTGCGGCCCCCTGGTCTTTCAGAACAGAAGTCTCTGCAAATAAAAAACTCCTGTCCAGCTACATTCTGTAGGGACAGGAGCATGATCATCCTCCTGCGGTGCCACCCAACTTGACGCAAATAAAATGCGCCCACTCAAGTACGGTCGTTCCGTACGGATATTGTTTACGAAGATCCCTCTCCGTCTCCCCTACTTCACAGGATGATCCTGCATTCGGTTTGCCCTCAGGAGCCCATTCACACTGCATTTGCCTGCTGCGATCACACCATCCGCAGCTCTCTCTGAAGCCAGCGGCAATGCTACTATTTCTCCTTCACCGGTTTAAAGCGGTATTAAATTAAATCAGATTCTACCTTTTTCATCATGTCAAGTCAAGCCGAAATTTCAAAAACCTTCGAAATCCGTTTTTGCAGAGTACAACACGCTATATTAAGCTATAATAATGATGTTAACGTTCATTTCTGTACAGATAACGGAGATCTTCCCGGATGTTTAATGAAATCACCGACATAATCAACGACCTTCAGGCCATGGGAGCTTTGAGCAGGACAAGCGCCACGCTCTTAGCCATCGCGGTCTTTTTGTTCATCGGCGCCCTTTTCCTGCTCCTCCTTTTCCTGCTCTGGAGAGGAGCCCAGAAGCTGAACAAATACATTTTCAAAAAACTGGAAATAAAGAGAGGCCGTTCGCTCTACACCCAGTTCCTGGAAAGGGTGTTCGCGTTTGCCATCACAGTCGCATTTATCGTCATACCATTCAACTTTGACCGCCTCCGGCAGTCGCTGTTCGGAAGCGCCGCCCTCATTACGGCTATCGTCGGTTTTGCCGCCCAGGACATCATCAAAGATATCCTTTCGGGTCTGCAGATCAGCCTCTACCGTCCTTTCGACATAGGTGACAGGATCGAACTGGAAGACGGCACCGCGGGTATCGTGGAGAGTATTACCATGCGCCACGTCGTGATCAGAAGGATCGATACGATCCGTACCGTCATCCCCAACAGCAAACTGAATGGCTATTCTATCCTGAATTACAGCTATAACGATATTCCCCGCTCCATCCTGCTCAAATACCCTGTCAGCTATGATTCCGACATAGAGAAGGCCCGGCAGACCATCAGGCAAGCCATTGCCGGCTCGCCTCATACCATCCCCGGCAAGCGCCTGCCTGACGGCACGATGGAATACGCACCGGTCTATTTCTTTGAACTGTCCGGCAGCGCCTTGATCATGTCAGCTACCGTCTATTATCAGAGCGACGATTCGACCGAAGTGGTCCGGGACTCCGTCAATACCCGTGTCTTCGAGGCACTTGCCGCCAACGGCATCGAGATCCCTTACGCATATACCAACGTCATACTGCATGAGAAAGACTGGGATCATCAGACACAGACAGATCCCGCAGGGACCTGATCCGGTCCTGTAACGGATACAGAATGGAGACAGAAAGGAGACAAAATGGCAAAACTCACTCCCGGCAGCAAACTGCCTGATTTCACCTTTCGGACGATCAGCGAAAAAGACCTGAAGATCTCTGAAGCCGCCAAAGCGGCAGGCAAGACAGCGCTGGTCTTTCTTCGCTATTACGGCTGCCCGTTCTGCCAGCTGGATATGCACGACTATGCGGAAAGATTTGAAGATATAACGGCAAACGGCGGCCAGTTCTACGTCGTCCTCCAGTCCGACCCGGAAAAACTCTCCGCAGCCCTGGACGGCAAAAGCCTTCCCTATCCCGTCATCTGTGATCCCGGACAGGAACTGTATAAACTTCTTGAAATTCCCGCGGCCGCTTCCATGGAAAACATGATGGGTCCCAAGGCACCCGCCAAGATCGAAAGAGTCAAGGCGGGCGGCTACCAGCACGGCGATTTTGAAGGCGAGGAACTGCAGCTGCCCGCGACGTTCGTCATCGATCCTGACCTGAACGTCCTGTACGCCCGTTACGCCGCCGAAGCCGCTGATTCCGCGACAGCCGATGAACTCATAAGGATACTGGACTGAGACCATGAATGAGATATTGAGCCGGCAGCTGGCTCTTGATTATTGCTGCAGCCCGGAAGACGTTTCCGATAACGCCAACCACTTCACACTGCACAGCTTCCGGGAGGGCAGACGCCGCTTCCGGGAGTCCGAAGAATGCTTTCTTAAGATCGCCGTCGTAAACGGTAAGCTCCTTTTTACCGGTTCACCCGCCATAATAGACTGGTGCCGCCAGAAGTATGCCGATACTATCTCCGACTGGTTCTTCGATGCGCAGACGCTTTATGAGCTGGAGACAAAGATCCGTGAATACGGATATGCTGTAGAAACCATGCATCCTTTCTTTCTCCCGGATACGCACCCTGACAGGGATCATGGCAGGGATCATGACAGGGATCCTGTCAGCGATCCTGACCGGGCCGATCATGATGCACCCGTCCGTACAGGCCGCTGTGCCTACGGGATCCGATGGTATGACCATGTCTCAATAGAACAATTCCGCGGGGATCCCCGTTTTACGGAAGCCTTCACCTTCCTGGAAGAAGCGCCGGACGTCCTCGGTGTCGCGGCAGTGAAGGATCCGGGCGAAGGCGGTGCCGAAGAGATTCTGGGCATGGCAGGCGCCAGCGCGGACAGCCCCACGATGTGGCAGATCGGGATCAACATCGCACCCTCCGCCAGGCAAAAAGGAATTGCGAAACATCTGGTCACACTGCTTAAAAACGAGATAATAAGAAAAGGGAAGCTTCCTTATTACGGAACATCCATGTCCCACATAGCCTCGCAGAAGGTTGCCCTCGGGGCAGGCTTTCTGCCCGCGTGGGCGGAACTTGCAACGAAACGAATGTAACCGCAGCTTAAGCGTTACAGCAATACATGCACCTGTTGACCGGCAATATACTGAAAAGATTGGAGAATGACATGGATAGAGAACTGACAAGAGAAGAAAAAAGGATCTATGACGGCATTATGTTCTCGCCCGGCGATCCGGAGCTTGTTGCCCTCAAACTCAAGGCTCACAACCTGAGTACCGATTACAGCATGACTCACGAAGACGAATACGAGAAAAGGAAAGCGATCCTGCAGGAGCTGATCGGAGAACTCGGCGAAAATGTACGCGTACAGGGCCCCATCTTCTTCCATTACGGCTGCCACACCAAGCTCGACGACGGCGTTTTCATCAATTACGGCTTTACCTGCCAGGATGACGCGCAGGTGACGGTCGGAAAAGGCGTGGCCTTCGGCCCTAACTGCACCATCGTAACACCGCTCCATCCCATGATCCTGGAAGAGCGCCGCGGCGGCGTTAAAGATCCTGACGGAAATGTCAAAGCCTGCTGGGCAAAGCCCGTCACCATCGGCAATTACTGCTGGATCGGGGCGAACGTCGTTATCTGTCCCGGTGTCACCATCGGTGAAGGCTGCGTCATCGGCGCAAACGCCGTTGTCACAAGGGATATCCCGCCCCGTACATTTGCGGCCGGCAATCCCTGCCGCGTGATCAGAGAGATCACCGAGGCCGACACCATGAAGAACCACCCCGAGATCCTTGGAGACTGCACCGTTACCGTATGACCCGGAAACACGTAAAATAATCAGGGAGCGCCGAACTTTTTCACAGTTCGGCGCTCCTTTCAGTTTTGAACGCTGTGATCTTATTACGCTCTAAGCATCGGAACTCGGGTAAACAAGGCAAGGCTGACATAATTTACATATCTGTATCCTCCCTTTGCCTGTTTAATCTGATCCTTTCATTCTGTTATCCTGCCGGAATACATATTGTACCTTAATTCCTGATCCATCAATATGTAACATCATTCATTCTTATCTTCTGCGGATACCCTCTAAACCTGATTCTGCTTTGATCCAATATGTACTACCGATTCAATGCGATACCGACCGATAATCAAAAAGGGAATCTTCCATCTGTACTTTCTGCATCCAGGATGTCCGCGGATACCTATTACTATATACAATGAGCGACTTCAATATGTATATTCTGCAAACTATCTAGTTTTATGTACCTATTAAGCTTATGTAACTACTGCCTCCATATGCAATATTGCAGAATCTTCCGCCGGGACGCCAGAACAGCTGAACTCAACTGGGACAGCAGGAATAGCTGAACTCAACCGGGACAGCAGGAATAGCTGAACTCAACCGGGACGCCGGAACAACTGAACTCGACTGGGACAACCGGGACAGCAGGACCTTTGAGAAAACAAACAGTACTTAGAGAATGTACAGGACATAAAAAGGGCTGACGCATATAATTGCGTCAGCCCATTAAACTTTACTCATGATTCTATCTTCAGGCTGCGTGAATATCAGTCCTCATCCAGACCTGATTCCTTACCCTGACCGCTTTCTACGGAACTCACCGCCGCTGCAGCGATCACTGCCGCGATGATCCCCACAGCAGCCAGCGCAAAGAAAGCAATGACCGCGATCGTGACTGCCACATCCCCTGTTCCTGCCATAGCAATAACCTCCCGTAACAGCTGTTATTACCCGATTATCCGTGACAACGAAACTTTTTAAATTGTTTGTATGAGTGATGCGGGACTCGAACCCGCGACAACTTGATTAAAAGTCAAGTGCTCTACCACCTGAGCTAATCACCCTTAACCATAGAACTAAATAAACGGGAACAGGAATGACCTGTTCCCGTTCCAATGCCTAGAACCGGAATCGAACCAGTGACACGAGGATTTTCAGT
>JAFVHP010000032.1 GCA_017474455.1 Lachnospiraceae bacterium | reverse complement strand
TATTCGCTGCCGTCTTCATTGTAGACGATCAATGTATCATTATTGCTGCCTACGGTATAGTTTTTGCCGTCCGCAGTAAACTCTCCGCCTTCGGCAGAGGCGAGCAGTGCGCCGACGCGGAATTCGTCGGAGATCTTCTCCCCTACTTTATAGGTATTGACGATGTATCTGGTATAAAGCCTCGCGGGCTCCTCGTTGCCGAGCCTGTAGCAGGTATAGGCCTGTCCCTTCTTAGTCAGGGTATACAGCTCATCTTTATACTCAAAAGTGGTCCTGCCGGTCTCGATGGCCTCGTTCAGGGCATCTTCAAACCCCGCGGCCATTTTGTCCCCGCTGTAAACTATGCCGTCCATCATAGCCGTGATGGTAAAGCTCTTGGCCACAGCGCTTTCAAAGTCATAGGTCACGCCGTCAAGTTCAAACGAGCCGGACCTGCCCTTGCAGTTTTCCTTTGCAGCCGCTTCCAGTCCCTTGATCTCATCGGTCTCCCATTCGATCGATTTGGACAGCATGCTGTAAGTACCGACATTCACACGGCTCGAACCGGCCGTACAGACCTGTTCCATCTCTGCCGCCGAAAGCTTGTATGTCTCATCGTCTAAACGCTCGATGACGTAGCTTCCGCCGTCCTTGCCGATGACGCCCATCTTTGTGTTGCCGCCGGCCAGCATGCTCTTGATGTTGCTGTTCATGGCATTGGCGACAGTACGCTCCACCTCCACGGAATCATCGATCACATATCCGTTGTAGGTCGTATTCTGTTTGGCCAGCGCGTAATTGACATTCTGAGTCGTATATTTGTAGAAAATCTGCTTCTGGCCGTACATGTAGAACAGAGGGCCGATGAAGGAGAAAACGAACATGGTGATCAGGAGGAGCGAGCCGAAAACGGCGAGCCTGTTCCTGATGAATCTCTTGAACACCTGTCTTCCGGGCGAGAGGACCTTGACACGGGCCACGTCGTCAAGTTTCATCTCCTCTTCCCTGCCGGCAGCACCTGCTGCGGCTTCAGCCGCCGCTTTATCTCTGTTTTTCAGTTCTTCATAAAGATCATAAGTAGCCATATTTCCTCCCTCCTCAGCTCAGTCTTACACGGGGATCGACCAACCCGTAGAGAAGATCGGAAATCAGGTTTCCGAGCAGTGTCATGATCGAAATAAATGCCAGGTAGAACATGATGAACGGGATGTCAGCCTGTGTCATCGATGTATAGGAGGCATAACCGATACCGCGGATCGAGAAAAGCGTTTCCGTGATCAGAGCGCCCGAGAACAGTCCCGGAAGGCTTCCGCCCAGGGTAGTGACCAGCGGGATCAGCGTATTGCGGAAAGCGTGGTAATTGATGACCTTTTTCTCCGGCACGCCCTTCGCGCGGGCTGTCCGGATATAATCGGCATTCAGTACCTCCAGCATATTTGTACGGGTGTAACGCATAAGTCCGCCGATGCTGATAATGATCAGCGTGATCGAAGGAAGGACAAAATGCTTTGCTACATCCAGGAATTTTCCGAAATCAGATAGATTCATATAATTTCTTCCCTGCATGCCGGAAAGGTCGAACCATCCGAGCTTGACAGAAAAAATATATTTCAGAAGCGTTGCCAGGAAGAAGGTCGGCATCGATATACAGATCATCGCGACGACCGTAGTGAAATAATCGATAAAGCTGTACTGCTTCTTCGCAGCAGTGATCCCGAGCGGTATGGCGATCAGGATCTCAAAGATAAATGCCATCAGGCCCAGTGCGAAACTGAACCAGACAGTATTGTGGAACTCCTGCGTAACAGGGATCGTCCATGCCCAGCTGTCGCCCCATTCGCCCTTTACTGCGTGGCTCAGCCATGTGAAATAGCCTCCGACGATGCCCCTGTCCATGCCGTACTGGGCGTTCAGGTCGGCCAGCCATTCTGTGTATGATTTCGTCGCGCCAGGTCGTGAAGCGAGTTCCCTCGCCTTTGTCTCGACATAACCCATCGGCATGTTATACATCAGGATATATATGATGAACATGACGAAGAAAAGTATGATGACGCTGTATAGTATTCTTTTAACTGTAAATTTCAGCATAATAACGGACCACTTTCTCCGATGTGTATAAAACGGCTAAAGCCACCGGCCCCTTTCGGGGCCGGTGGCTTCGTCACAGGTCAAAGACCTTGTGACCAAAAGCCTTATACCAGTGTTTTTGTTATGTATTACTGTGCCACTTCGAGTTTGTCGATCTCAGCCTTCCAGCCCCAGTAAGGAGTCATGTCTTTAGGCATTGTTTCGACATTGATACGTTCGGTAGAAACGACTGTGCAGTCCTTTCTCTGATACAGAGGAAGCTCGCAGCCCCAGTCCATGATGATATCCATGGCGTCTCTGTAAACAGATTTACGATACTCGGTATCAGCACTGCCGCGGCCTTCTGCGATCAGCTCGTCGAGGTCGGCGTCGTCTACTGAATAGTGGTTAGAGTTGGTTCCGTTGCCGTGAGCGTTCGTGCTGTGATAGACCTGAGTCATATCAGGGTCTACACTTGCCTGCCA
Source organism: Lachnospiraceae bacterium (assembly GCA_017474455.1). Taxonomy (GTDB): domain Bacteria; phylum Bacillota; class Clostridia; order Lachnospirales; family Lachnospiraceae; genus CAG-791. The sequence goes on along the minus strand of JAFVHP010000032.1, from coordinate 19,397 downwards.
TGCAGCTGCCCACATCATGGCTGTGTTGGATTCAAGAGCATTGTTCCATACGCTTGTTCCTACGTCGTTGACCTGGAGGGTAATGCCAAGCTCTTCGAGAACTTCGGAAGCCGCAACGGCAACACCGTAAGCGGGGTGATCCTGCTGGCCCTGGCCGGGGATCATAACTTCATAAGTCTCTGTGACGTCTGTGAACTTGCCGGCTGCTTCATCATATGTGAAGCCTGCAGCCTGGAAGTATCCGATAGCAGCTTCCTTCGCTGCTTCGTACTTCTGCTCTTCATTCATGGAATCATCATAGATGGGATCGCCGTTCACATCTACGGAATAAGCTGTACGATAGCCTTCATCTGCCGGCTTCGGAGCTGCCCATGATGTGTTGGAGATAGGATACTGGATGACTGCCGCACGGTCGCCGTAGTAGGAATTGATAACGGTGTCACGATAAACTGCGAACAGAGTCATAAAGCCCTTACGCAGAGCCTTGGAAGCGTCGGATGAAGGATCATCGTCAACATTGACAAGGTCAGCGTTGATGCCGAGGTAGCCATATCCGCGATAGTCAACAAGGTATGTAGTGAGGACATCGCCCTGCAGTTCGCCGTTGGAGTTGGCATCCTTGATAGCCTTTACAGTATCATCATTGATCGAAGGGCCGCTGATATCGAATGTGCCGGTAACTGTGCCGGGAACATAGTCGGAATCAACTGCTTCCTGCATAAGCAGGACTTCGATCGAAGGAGCGCCTTCAAAGTAATCGGGATTTGCCTTCATCGTAACAACGCCGTTTGCATAGCCGTCATAGATGAAAGGACCGCAGCCGAGAGGCTCGCCGGTCTTATCCTTAACGATGGAAAGATCGCCCTTTGTGAAGCCGAACATGTTGTTGTCATAATCATAAAGATCGGCATCGCCATAGTGATGAAGGGGAGCGATCGGCAGGGACATGTTGTAGATAGCTGTCGCGTCGAAGCTGTCCATATGGACTGTCAGGCTGTAATCGCCGGTCTTTACGATACCTTCGATGTTGGCAGCGCCTTCACCGGTCTGGACACCTGTCTCATACTCTGTGAAATCGCCGATCTCAGCAGCGATGAACTCTGTGATGGAAGTGCCTGCTGATTCATAGTTGATGCCGTCGTCGGAAAGGTCATAACCGAAAGCGTCTACGATAGAAGCGAAGAAATCGGATACGGTCGCATCCTCTTCCAGCTCATAGCCCCAGTTGGCTGCCTTGGCCGCAACAGATTCATCTTCTTCGTTGTAGCCGCGGGCTACAAGGTAATCCAGGATCTCCTGAGCGAAGTTATCGCCTGCTACTGCGAATGCATCCCAGAACTTGGTGTACTGTTCTTCAGTAAAGTAATCATTCTCTTCATATCCGTCGGGACCTGCCGCGAGGATAAGGGAAAGACGTGATTCCATACCGGAACGGTAGTCTTCCATGCCGGTGATGGGAAGTGCATAGAATGTGCTGGATCCGTCATAGGTAGGATCACACTGTACATAGATGCTGAAAATAACATCATCGATGGTTACAGGTACGCCATCGGAGAAAACAAGGTCATCACGGATGGTCAGGTTGTAATCAACACTGTCATCATCGTTCTGTACGACCTCGATGTCGCCCATTCCATAATAATCATAATCTGTGCCATTGTATTCCCTGGTCTCGCCTTCGATACCATTTTCTACGATAGCACCGCCCCTGTCGGATGCCAGGGTGTAGCCTGTGAACAGCTCAACGACTTCTGCGTCATAAGCTGTTGTGTAGAAGAAAGGAGAGAACTTCTGGCCGAATGTGCTGGTCGCGTATACTACAGTACCGCCGGCAGCGCCTTCCTCTTCTGCTGCTTCTTCTTCCGCTTCAGCCTCTGCGGTCTCTTCAGCGGGTTCCGCCGTCTCTGCAAATGCAGTGACGCTCATGGAAAACGCCAGTGTACCAGCAAGGACGAGCGCAAGAAGCTTTCTAAGTTTGATCATTGCGTTTACCTCCTCTTTGAATACTTAAAACAAAAACACTGTATATTAACCGCCTGCTACGCTTCTCCTGCGCAGTAAACGGAAAATACCGTCCTTGAACGGAAGATCAGGACAGCCGCGGCCATAAGGGATGCAGCCATTACGGTAAAGATCACGTTCCCGGTCCTGAATGTGCTTCCGCTGCCGAAGATCCTGGACAGAATGACCCCCGCCGTACCGATCAGCGCTGCCGCGGAAAGGATCATGAGGAACATGCCGCACTGTGGGATCCTGTTGGATATCCGTTCCGCCAGCCGGCGCTCCATAGGCTTCTTTGTCCCGCCCGGGACCTGCCAAACCGTCGTCATCAATATAAAAAGAGGAACCGCGCAGAAAGCGAACGGAAGTGACACAAACATACTGTGCATCATATCCGATGCCGGTATCATAGCCGCAATGTAAAAAACGAATGCCGCTGCGCCGAGGATCAGAAGTTTTTTCCTTGCTGCTGCGACTTCATCCGGACCGCTGACAAAGTAATACGGTTTCCCGATGTATTCGTGGCTGTGGTGTACCCGGCCTTTTTCGTCAAATTCCTCAATGAGACGGTAGTCTCCGACATATTTATTTATCGACATTATACTAGATTATAGCAAAACAGAAGTGTAATGCAAGAACAGTCGCTGTAATTAATGAACGTTCCGAATGCCTTTACTATACTAAATGACGAACTGCACAAGAATCATATAAACTGCCGTCCCTCCCGCGATGGAAAGAAGCATCTGCCTCTTCCACTTATGCAGGATGAGGGTCGCGGCGATCCCTGCTGCTTCCGGCAGGCCGTAACTGTACCTGAAAAAAGACACATCCTTCAGGCAGTAGACGATCAGCAGGGCAAAGACCGCGCCAGGCAGGACCCTTCCCAGATACCGGATGAATGCGGGCGTCCTCTCACCGTCCCTGAATATAATGAACGGAAGAAAACGGGTGGCCATGGTCGAGAGCGAACACAGGGCGATCGTGGCAGCCTGCTGCCAGAGGGTCATCTTCATTCCGTATCCTCCCCTGTTTCCCACATCTTTTCAACAAGCCTGCGGAATATATAAAGCAAAGCGAGGATACCGGCCATTGCCGGTATCATGAACCTCTGCGGTCCGAATACGACGAGGGCAATGACGCCGGAGGCAAAACCGGCCAGTTCGGAAAAATGCCGTTTTTCCTTCATCCACTGCTCTGCAAAGATCGTCACGAACATGGCGGTCATGATAAAATCGAGTCCCTTTGTATTAAAATGTACCAGGTCTCCGAACAAGGCTCCCAGCAGGGCGCCGCTCACCCAGTAGCTCTGGTCCAGCAGGCTCACAAAAAAATAGAACCATCCCCTGTCGACATCCTGCGGGATATCGGCAGTGAAATTGATGCTGAATGACTCGTCGCACATCGCGTAGACCAGATAGAATTTCTTCCATCCCATCCCGCGGTATTTATCCAGCATGGATATCCCGTAGAACAGATGCCTCGCCTGGATCATCAGCGCCATGATCACCGTCTGCAGGGGGGCAAATGCGGAAAGCAGCATGCTCACAGCCACAAATTCAAGGCTGCCCCCGAATATGCATATGCTCATGACCAGAGGATAAACAAAACTGAACCCTGACACGTTCATCAGGTATCCGTAGGCAAATCCCAGGAACCAGAAGCCGGCCAGGATCGGCAGTGTATAGGGAAAAGCACATTTCAGCGCCTTAAGCAGTACGTCTTTTTTCTTCATGCTCAGCCATGCTGTCAATCTGCTGTCAATCTGCTGTCAGATACAGTTCCTTAAGGCCGGAAAAGTACGCGCCGGCGTTTTCCCCGGTCAGGCGGTGCGTGCCGGATGGCTCTTCCGTTTCCGAAGCCATGCATTCCAGAATATATGTATTGATCCACTCGCCGTAATGTCCGGTGTCCTTGTAATTGTCCGGATCGTCTGCTACAGCAGTGTCTGCCGCGAAAGAATACAGCTTTATATTGCCCTGCTCAAGTATGATTTCCGCCGCGGCCTGCTGGGCTTCTATACGCGCGCCGGCCTCTCCTGCAGCATACAGCGCCTGCCAGCCGATACGGGAAAGCGGCGGGAAATAATAATAAAACTGAGTCTCCGGATGCAGCTTTGCTGCCGCCAGCACATTTTTCTCAATATTGATCCGCTCCGTCTCCAGTTCTTCCGCAGTCAGCTTTCTCTGCGGAACAGGTCCTGCAAAATGGTATCCTTCCATATCAACAAGACCGGTATCCACATGCTCCGGCGTTTCGGAAGAAAGCACGTTCCACATGACCGGTTCGTGTCCGAATACGGCACCATCCATCCAGTTGGAGTACTGGTCAAATGAAGTGATGCCGCCCGGTCGCCTGGACAGCCTTCCGACGAGCATGGGGCCGCAGTACCTGGCCAGCACGTCTCCGGACAGCAGGTACTTTACGTCATCCAGCGGATCATCATTATAGAGCCAGTCCGGATAGTCCCCCATATCTTCCCTCAGCTCGTCCGCTTCCCTGATAAGGTAATTGTCGTCCAGGCAGCGGATGACCAGTTTGACTTCCCGTGTATCCAGCGCTTTCTCTATGTTCTTTTCGATCTCCGCAAAGGTAGCCCCCGCAAAACAGACTTTGACCGATCGGACTCCGAACAGCCTGTCCGCTTCGGACGTCCTGAAATTCTGCGTCAGCGACGTCCCCGTGATCAGGGCATCATAATCGAAGTGGCGGATTATACCGTCATTCTGGCTGCGCTCGTTATCGAGGACGTAGAAGAATCCGTCCAATGGTCTGTGATAATGGAAAAAAGGGTCAAGCAGAGCTACCGTGCCCATACATGCGGCAAGCACGACGCATAAGACTATTATGAAGATCTTTATCCATACGGACGGTTTCATGGTTTTCATTATCTTATATGTTGTTTTAGCCGGATACCGCGGTTCAGCAGCTGCGGTTGCCTGTTTTCGGGCGGCACCTCAAAGGCATAATTGCTGCTGCCTGGTTTTTCAGGCGGCACCCTTAAGCCATAATTGCAACAGCAATTATGCCTTTGGGCGGACTGATGCGCTTCGCGCATTGTCCGCCCCGGGAACATGCAAAAGGTCCTGGATACAAGTAAACTTGTCCCCGGACCTTTTGCATGTTCCCGGGGTGCCGTCCTGTTAAAAGTTGAAATACAAAAACACCGATACCCTGGAGAGGGACAGCAGGCACATGGTCAGGAGTATGAGCGTGCCGGCAAGGGTAAGGGCATTTGTTTTGTAAACTCTTTTATAGTTGTTCCCGCACAGAAGGCAGATAAGGAGCGATCCCGCAAGGACAAAAGCCGCGGAAAAGCCGTAAAATGCCATGTCCGTATAAGGAATGTGTACTGTTTCCATCAGATACCGCAGGTTCGGGATCTTAAAGAGCGACAGGAAATCCTCTGAAGCTCTCCAGGTCCCTCCGGTGAATAATCTTTTCAGGATCATGCCGTACTGCCGGACCGAATCCGCGCGGAAGAGTCCGAAGGCAAACGTCACAAAGGCATAGGTGAATGCCCAGCGGAATACCTTCGGTATCTTTTCCGTATATTTCTGTATGAGCCTTCCTGTCCCGACGCCCAGTCCGTGGAGGAGCCCCCACAGGATAAATGTGAAATTGGCGCCGTGCCAGAGTCCGCTGACCGCGAAGGTGATCATTGTATTGATAAAGGTACGGGCGGGGCCTTTTCTGTTGCCTCCCAGCGGGATATAAATATATTTCTGGAGGAAGCGTCCCAGCGTCATATGCCATCTGCGCCAGAATTCCGGGATCGAGAGCGATTTATATGGCGAATCGAAATTGATGGGCAGCGTGAAGCCGAACATGGCACCGAGCCCCACCGCCATATCGGAATAGCCTGAAAAATCAAAATATATCTGCAGGGTATAGGCGGCCACAGCGATGAGCAGCTCCGCCGAAGAAGCGCCGCCGGCATTCCCGTACGCGTGGTCGACCGCTTTTCCCAGCCAGTCCGCGATCAGCACCTTCTTGGACAGTCCCAGGGTAAACAGCATGATGCCCCTGGAAACCAGGGCTGGATCCGGCCTGGTCCGGCCGATGTTCCGGAACTGGGGAATGATCTCACCGTGCAGCACGATCGGCCCTGCCACGAGCTGCGGGAAATAGGTGACGAACAGGGCGTATTCCAGCAGCGAATAGTCTTTTGTCAGTCCTTTCCAGGAATCCGCGATAAAGGAGATCTGCTGGAAAGTAAAGAAGCTGATCCCGAGGGGCAGCATGATGTGCTTCAGGACAAAATCCGTCCTGAAGACAGAGTTTACGTTGCTGATGAAAAAATCATAGTACTTGAAATAAAAGATCAGGGCCACATTGCAGACCACGGCAGCCGTAAGAAGCGCCTTACTTCCCCGGTATTCCGGGCCGGGCTTTTTGCCGGCATCCTTCTGCAGCAGCCTGGAAAACGCATAGTTTCCCAGTATGCTCCCGCAGATCAGGATAAGGTAGGCCGGATCATAATAGCCGTAAAACCACAGCGACATGGCCAGGAGATACATCTGCGCCGCCCGCCTGGACCGCGGTGACAGTATATAGAATCCCGCCAGTGTAAGCGGCAGGAAGCAGAGGATAAAAAGATAGGAATTAAAAAGCATCTTTTTACCTCCTCAGCTGACGAGCCTTCGCAGGACGGGTATCCTGCGGATAATGGCAGTGATAATGGCGCTGACGGCAAAGACCGTTATCGTGATCACAGGGATGGAAAGCCATGCGGCAAAGCTTCGCGTATTGAGTCCGAACAGCCTGTCCAGGCTCTGCAGGACCATAGGATGGAGAAGATAGATCCCCAGGGTCAGGCCTGACATTTTTTCAATGAAAGCAGACCGCACAGCATGATCCGCACCCGGAGCCTTACGTCTCTTCCCCGCGGCCAGACCGTACAGGTCTTTCACGATGACAAATACAGCAGCAGCCTCGAACATATAATGAAGGCTGAGGTATTCATAATCCATGCTGATGATGCCGTATACAAACGACAGGATCGCCGCGGCGTAAAGCAGCAGCTTTTTTGCCCACAGGGAAGCAGGAACGTCCGTTTCTTCAGTGTGGATCAGATGCCCCATGAGGAAATAGGCGGAATATCCAAGCACAAGATACAGGTGCACATTGGCCCATATCTCACCGAAACGCGTCAATGCCGGTACTTTCAGGGCCATCCTCACCGCTGCAGCCGCAAAGGAAAGCAGGATGAAGTATCTGAGCAGTTTCCTGTCTTTCGCGATCGGGACAAGGAGCGGAAGGATACAGTAAATGCCTGCCAGCATCAGCAGATACCAGAGATGGTAGTAGCCGAACAGCGCAGCCTTCACCAGTTCCCTGACAGAGCTTTCACCGGAGAACAGGCCGTAAATAAAGCCCCATACAACGTACAGCAAAAGTACATGCGGTATCCGCTTTTTCCATATTTTTGCAAACAGACCGGCTTCATCCCTTCCAAGAAGCAGCGCGCCGGAGATCATGACGAAGACCGGTACGCCCCAGAGGCAGATGCCGTCATAAAAGCGTATGGCCGTAAAAGCCGGATCCGATCTGTCCGTTACGGACCAGAACTGGCTCGACACATGAAACAGGATCACGGCCGCACAGGCCGCGATCCGCAGGATATCAAGATATACTACTCTCCTGCGCCTCGCGGGCACAGGTTTTGCCAAAGGCACCGGCTGTATCATTTCAGAGTATGTCGGTAAGATGCTCCGGGTATGTTCCCTCGTAATATTCCATTGTTCCTTCATCCGCCGCTTTGGAGAGGGCGGGATCCACCGGCAGCTTTCCGAGGACTTTAAGCCCTTCTTCCGCAGCGTATTCCTCAAGGCCGCTCTCGCCGAACAGTTCCAGCTTTTCCCCGCAGTGCGGGCAGATGACATAGCTCATATTCTCGACGATGCCCAGGATGGGTATGTTCATCATCTTCGCCATACCGACAGCCTTGCCGACGATCATGCGTGCAAGGTCCTGGGGTGTCGTCACGATTATGATCCCGTCCACCGGGAAGGACTGGAAGACGGTCAGCGGTACGTCGCCGGTCCCCGGGGGCATATCGACGAACATATAATCCACATCGCCCCAGCACACTTCTGTCCAGAACTGCTTCAGCGTACCGGTGATGACAGGGCTTCTCCAGATGACCGGCCGGCTGGTATCTTCCATCAGCAGGTTCATGGACATGATCTTGACGCCGGTCAGGGATTCTGCCGGATAAAGGCCGTTTTCCCCGCCGGAAACATCCCGGCTGTCCACATTGAACATCTTGGGGATGCTCGGACCGGTGATATCCGCATCCAGGATCGCTGTCTTAAATCCCTTACGGCTTGCCATCAGCGCGCAGAGCGCGGTGACGGACGACTTGCCGACACCTCCCTTGCCGCTGACGACGGCGATCACTTTTTTCACATCAGATTCGGGATTCGTTTCGATATCGAATTCGGACGGTCTCTCCTGAGGCGCGAACTTCGGTTTCGGAGGCTCCCTGTGGCTCCTGGACTTACCCTGTGCGCCGTTTTCCTGTTCCGCATTTCCCATGACTGTAAAAACTCCTTTTCTTATATTAATCTTTCAGGATCAGCCCGACGGGGCAGTGGTCGGACCCGTATACATCCGAGTAGATCACCGCGTCCTCAAGCCTGTCCTTTAACGCCGGAGAGACGATGAAGTAGTCGATGCGCCACCCCGCATTCTTCTCTCTGGCTTTGAACCTGTAAGACCACCACGAATAGGCCTGTTCCCTGTCCGGGTAAAAATACCGGAAAGTATCGATCAGTCCCGCGTCCATCACAGCGTCGAATTTCGATCTTTCTTCGTCAGTGAAGCCGGCATGTCCCCTGTTCGTCTTCGGGTTCTTCAGATCGATCTCTTTGTGCGCAACGTTCAGATCCCCGCAGTATATCACAGGCTTCTTGTCCTGCAGGCCTCTGATAAAGGAAAGGAAATCGTCTTCCCACACCATACGGTACGGGAGCCGTTCGAGCTCTTCCTTGGCATTCGGCGTATACACTGTGACCAGATAATGATCCGGATACTCCAGTGTGATCACCCTGCCTTCATGATCGTGTTCTTCGATCCCGAGTCCGTACCGGACGGACAGGGGCTCCTCTTTCGTAAAGATCGCAGTCCCCGAATAGCCTTTCTTTTCGGCATAATTCCAGAACTGGTGATAGCCGGGAAGAGAAAGTTCGATCTGGCCGGCCTGCAGCTTGGTCTCCTGCAGGCATATCGCGTCGGGCTGCTCCTTTTCCATGAATTCAGGAAAGCCTTTCTGCATACAGGCTCTCAGCCCGTTCACGTTCCATGAGATCAGTTTTTTCAACTTAAAGTGCTTCCTTCCTGGTTTCTGATAATGTTAGACCTGACAAAACACCGTGACATTGTTTATAATTCTAAATGATTATAATACCTGCGTCAAAGCAGGGCACAGACTACAGGAGGATTATCAGTAAATAATGGAAGATATTAATATAGCAATGCTCGTAGACGCTGATAATATCAGCGCTAAATATATAACGGAGATCCTCAGCGAGCTTTCCAAATACGGCAAGATCACTGTACGAAGGATGTACGGCGACTGGTCCCAGGACAGGCTCCACAGCTGGCTTGCCAAAGCATCCAGCTTCTCGCTCACGCCTGTGATGCAGCCGAATAACACGCCAGGAAAAAACGCCTCGGATATCGGGCTGATCATAGACGCCATGGATATCCTCTATACCGGTGATGTACAGGGGTTCTGCATCGTATCTAGCGACGGCGACTTCAACAAGCTGGCTACAAGGCTCAGGGAATCCGGCAAAACAGTCATCGGCATGGGCGAAAAGAAAACGCCCGAGTCGTTCAGGGTCTCCTGCGAGAGATTCATATTCCTGGATATAGACGAGGATGAAGACCTGCCTGCCCAGAATGCCGGCAAGTCAAAGACCACGCGCAAAAAGGCTGCTGCCGTTACCGCTGCGGCCGCCTCGACAGCCAAAAAGAAGAAAACAGCCGCTGTAGCGGAACCGGCTGCCCAGTATACCGCGGACCAGCCGGACAGGGAGGAAGCTCCGGGCGAACCTTCCTTCACAGATCAGGCCACCATTGAAAATGCGATCGTCAAGATGATCATCGACAATAACGCGGACGGGAAGGAAACAGGCCTCGGGGAGATCGGTTCCAGACTGGTCAAGATCTTTCCCGATTTCGATATCAGGAATTACCATTACAGCAAGCTTTCGGAATACCTGGCCGATTTCCCTTCACTGCAGGTGACCAACAGGGACAATGCCGTATGGGTCAGTTTAAAGAGTTCTTCCGACAGCGAGATCGAGACCCAGATCCGCAGGATATTTGAGCGCCACAATACGGATGAGATCAATATCGACGTGCTCAAATCCGAGCTGCAGGAACTCAACCCCAATCTGAACGCATCCATAAGAAAGAGCGGAGTAACGCGGTTTTCCGTATATCTCAACCGCGAGATCCACTCTGTAGAAGTAAACGGCAGCAGGGTGACCCTGCTGCACTGACCAGTTCCGGCCGAACTGATCATTCTGTTTTCAGGTTCAGTTTCAGAAGTGCCCTGACAGTATCCCGGTCCTGACGTACCTGGACGGAACCGCCCATCATGCCTATCAGCTGCGTTGTCATCTCCATTTCCGGGGATTGCAGCGCAGTTTTTAACAGGCCTGTCGTATCCTGAAGGGTAAAGTTCAGATAAGTCCTGCCGCGGACCGGCCTGTCGGATGTGACACAGATATGAAGTTCCCTGTCCGCATCAGAAGACGATGCGGCTCCCGTGCCTGCTGTGCCGTCCTTTTCCGAAAGCACCACTTCTTCAAATATATTGAACAGGATCTGGAGGATCCTGGCCGGATCTCCGCACAGCCTGACTTCTTTATCGGGGAGTTCCTGGTCAAGGGCAAACCCGTTGTTTCTGCAGTCTGTACCGATCACCGCACAAAACGTATTCATCATCTCGTCGAGAGAAAAAGATTTCTCCCTCAGAGGCGTCCTGTCAACAATGGAGCACGCCATATCCAGCAGCTGCTCGAAAGCATTCTTAAAACGTTTGCTGACGAGAGGCACTTCCTGGTACCTGAACAGCCTGTCGATCCTCCGGATCGCTTTTCTGACCTCCGCGTCGGCACTGTCGCGCAGAGCGCTGGTCCGTGCAAACAGGGATTCCTGGCGTTTCCGCTCGTTCTGAAGGATCTCCATCTTATCGCCGGCGGCTGAGGCTTCCTTCTTCATTTCATTGAGCGCTTCTTCCAGTTCCCTCTTTTCGTCTTCTGTCCTCTGCCTGGTCTCTTCCAGGACTCTTTCCGTATCCTTTAAGGACTGGTCCAGGTTCCTGATCTCGTCATCCTTTTCCCTGATCGCCTGCTCGTAACCGTCCGCCTTTTCTATGAATTCCTTTTCTTTTTCGCTGTAGCTCTCGGAAAGCTCTTTTTCCTTCACGCTGTAGCTTTCGGAAAGTTCTTTTTCTTTCTCACTGAAGCTCTCGGAAAGTTCTTTCTCCTTTTTCATATACTTACTGGAGAGTTCCCACTCCGTCCTTGCCTGCCTGGAAGCGGATTCGCCCCTGAGCTGCGCCTGGTAAAGATCAAGTTCGGTCTGCGCCTGCCGCTTGATATCTTCTTCCTTTTCCCTGTGCTGCTCTTTAAGGCTTTCTATCTCATTCTCATAACCGGCCTTCAGCTTCTCGATCTCTTCTTGTTTCTCCTTCAGCTGCCTGGCCAGTGTCCCTTCCAGCTCCTGCTTCAGTTCATTCAGTTCTTCCGTGCTGTGCCCTTTCTTCACCATCTCGTCCAGATGGATAGTCACATTGCCGGGCAGTTCCTCTTCCTGCGGTTCCTGCCTTTCCCCTTCCGGTTCCGGGGCGCCGGCTGCAGCTTTTGGCGCAGGAAGTTTTTCCAGCGCCGAGGCAAGTGTCGCCGAATACGGTGCGGATATATTCACACAGATGATAGCCTGGGAAATATCCCGTCTGATCACGAGGAGGATGCGCCTGTAAGAACCTGTTGCCGCCCCTCTGGGTATGATATTGACTTCGTAGACCACCGTCACGGTATCACCCGCGCCCGGCGGCGATTTTATGGAGATTATATCGACATAGCTGGCAGGATCGTGGAACACTGCCGTCCGTAAAAAGCTCCTGATCTCTTTTGAAGAGCGGAAATGGTATACCTCGTCCGCGGACACATAGACAAGATCGTCGGCAAGAAAAGAAAGCGCCGCCTCCGCGTCCTGTTTATGGTAAAAAGTGTCCAGATATTCCTTACCGAAGTCTATAGGTGTCTGCATAATAATGGTTTTCCGATACTGCGAGATGTTTACGGTATTAAAACATAGTATAGCACAAGCCGTTTTTTCTTTGTAAAAATTCCCCATTGGCAGCGTGGATGTGTTAAAGTATTAAATGATTTTGACTTGTATGATCATAAACTACAGGAGTTTGATGAATGACTGATAAAGATCTCGATTTTGAGTTCGAGCCTGAAGATATTTTCGAAGAGACCACCGCAGCGGACGATCTGCCTGAAGAAGCCCCTGCAGCAGCCGACAGCGGCAGACCGGTCAAAGATAATACCGAAACGGAACCTGTCGCAGAAGCATCCGCAGAAGAGGGTGCTGTAACTGAAGATACCATAGCTGAGGAAACCGTTGCTGAAGAAACTGTATCCTCTGATCCGGCGGAAGAAGGATCTGCGGATGAGGATTCTTTCGATATTTTTTCCGACGACGAGTTCCTCACCGATGACGATCTGTTCGCTGAAACAAAAGAAAGATCCGGCGGTGCAAAGCAGGCTGCTGCCCCTGCAGGGCACGGAGCCTCCGGCGAAAACACCGGCAGCTCTCTGGCCGAAAGCGAAGAAGATAAGGAAAAGAAAGGCCCTTCCGTTCTCGGCAAAATCTTTTCGATCCTGATCCCCGCGATCCTCGTGGCGGTCATCCTTTTATCCGGCGGCCTGTTCCTGCGGGACCTGCTCGAATACCGTGCAGCCGATAAAGTATATGACAAACTCGACGAATTCGTTAAGGAAGCGCCGGAAAACTCATTCGTCCCGGATGAGGAAGAGCCGGAAGTCGAGATCACAGGTGCTGTTCCGGACGCGACTGTCCACGCCGTATATCCGAGACTGGACATCGATTATGACGCTCTTAAAGAAGTCAACGGCGATTTCGTGGGCGTTCTTTATGTTCCCGCCCTGGATCTGCGCTACCCGGTTGCCAAGAGCCGCAACAACGATGAATATCTTACCCGTACCTTTGAAGGCACCAGGAATTCCGCCGGCTCCATCTTCCTGGATATGAACGCTTCCATTAACCTGAGCGACTCCAATTCGATCATCTTCGGCCACAATATGAAGAACGGAAGTATGTTCGGTTCCCTGCAGAAGTTCCTGCAGGATGATACACTGGCCGATTCGGATCCGTACTTTTATATCTATCAGGACGGAAGAGTCCTGAAGTACAGGATCTTCTCCTATTACACGACACTGGTCGACAGTTACGTATACTACGGATTCCAGGATGCCGCCGGATACGGCAGATATGTGGCGAAAGCCATTTCTTCCTCCGCTTACCATCCGGCCGAGACCTTCGATTTCATGGGATATCCTCCCATGGTCGTCCTTTCGACCTGCTACGGAAGCGGCCATGTATATAATTTTGTCGTGCACGGCGTACTTCAGGAGACGATCATCAGAAACCGCAAATAATATGCTGGACAACATTCCCCGTTATGACATGCAGCGGCCGCCCATGCGGCAGCATCTCCGCCACCTGATCGCCGCGCTGTCCTTTTTCCCGCTGGCAAAGCATCATGCCCGTATAGTAAAAACAGATATGGCGGATATAAAACCGCCATATCTTTTATTATGCAATCATAACGCGTTCATGGATTTCATGGCGGCATCTCACGCGATCTGGCCGCACAGGGCCAATTTTGTTGTTGCCATCGACGGTTTTATCCACAGGGAATGGCTCCTCAGGTTCATCGGCTGTATCTGTACCCGCAAGTTCACGACCGACCTGCAGCTGGTGCGGAACCTCACCAAAGTTGCAGAGAACGGCGATATCATCGCGCTGTATCCCGAAGCACGTTATTCCCTCTGCGGAACGACGGCCGTCCTGCCGGATTCGCTCGGCAAACTGGCAAAGCTCCTGAAGATCCCCGTAGTCACACTGATCTGCCACGGCCACCATATCAACTCGCCGTTCTATCATCTTCCGGACCACGGCGTAAAGCCGACCACAGCCGAACTGAAGCTCCTTATGGGCAAAGAAGACGTGATCTCATCCTCAGCGGACGAGATCAACCGCAGGATCCGTGAAGCTTTTGTTTATGACGATTTCAGGTGGCAGCAGGAGAACCATATCCGCATCAGCTATAAAGACCGGGCGTGCGGACTGCATAAAGTCCTTTACCAGTGCCCTGCCTGCGGACAGGAATATACCATGCGTTCCGGCGGTACAAAGCTCTGGTGCGGATACTGCGGTGCTGAGTGGGAACTGGATATGTACGGAAAGCTTTCGGCTGTGAAACAGGGCTGTCAGGATCCTGACGCCGGCGCCGGAGGCCCCGTCCTGCATCCCGGCGGTTTTGAGCATGTACCGGACTGGTACGAATGGGAAAGAGAAAATGTCCGAAGGGAAGTGGAGAACGGCAGCTACCGCTTTGACAGCGAAGTCCGCGTAAAGGCGCTGCCCAATGCGAAAGGATATATCGATCTCGGTACCGGCCGCCTTGTCCATGACATGGACGGTTTCCACGTGGAAGGCCGCTGCTGCGGCAGGGATGAGAAGAAGCGTTCCGGGAGCCTTTCGGCTCCGAAGGGCATGAGCAGTCTTGTCGCCGGCGAAGAATACCGGGTGGACATCAGTCCCGCAAAGATCTATTCCTGCCACATAGAATATGACTATCTCGGAAGATACGGCGACTGCATCGACCTGAATACCAGCACAGACACACTTTATATCTATCCCCTGAAGAATGCCTTTTCCGTGACCAAGATCGCCCTCGCCACGGAAGAGCTGCACGAGCTGCACAGGAAACAACACTGATCGTTCAATCTGGTCTTATCATATTATCTTTTTCTGGTACTATTTATAATACCAAAACGTCTTATAATGGGTCCTGATAAAAAAAACAGCACTATTTGCTGTTGAAGGAGGGACATCATGTCAGACACTGCAAAGAAAAGCCTGGATCTCAGAAAACTCGTTTTTTCCGGAATATTCGCCGCGATAACATTCGTGGCCTTCACTTACCTGTCCATTCCGATCCCAACGCCCGGTGCCGGAAAGGTGACCGTGCATGTCGGGAATGCGTTCGTCGTACTGGGCTCTCTCCTTTTAGGCAGTCTGTACGGCGGGCTCGGCGGTGCGATCGGTCTTACGATCGCTGACCTGATCGATCCCATGTACATCACTTCCGCGCCGATCACCTTTGTGATCAAGTTCCTGATCGGCCTGATCGCCGGCACGATCGCTCACAGAGCGGGCCACATCAACAGCAATAAAGACGAGAAGAAGGTCCTCGGATGGACCATTGCGGCATCTGTCGCCGCACTTGCTTTCAACGCCATCTTCGACCCTCTTCTCCGCTATTTCTATAAGATCCTGATCCTGGGAAAACCGGCTGCGGAAGTATCCCTGGCGATCAACTTTGTCGTAACGCTGATCAACTCGGTCGTATCCGTCTTCATCGCCGTTATCCTGTACCATGCATTAAGGCGCCCCTTAAAGAAAATGGGCTATATAGACAACGACTGACATAAGCCTGTCATTCATCTGCTATCTGTCATGAGGATCACACGGACACCCCTGTGATCCTCATATTTTTCAGAAGAGTAACAGCAGGGATGACCCTGTTATTATACCGGACCGTCTCCTTGCAAAAACGCATATCCCTGACCGCCTCGTTCATGGAACCGGACACGGATCCGCCAGTGACAACGGTGACTTCACCGTCATGGTGCCAGTATCCCAGCCTGATCTCGCCGGCAATATCGCCGCTCATCGAATCTACCTGGAAGTCAGAAAACTCCACTATTTCCAGATACTCGCCGGCCTCCGCCCGCAGTTCTTCTTCCGTAAGTTTACCTCCGGACACTTTGATATTGGATATGAGCGAACTCTTTTCAAGGCCCAGATACTGGGAGAACTGCCTGGAACCGCAGTAATCCTGCGCAATTCCGTCCCTGACCAGATACCGGTCATAAATGATGCTGCCTTCACTGTCAGCCGGATAATTCGTAGAAGAACCGGGCAGGTCCGCGACCGCCTCGATCGTTACCAGGTCTCCTTCTGCATCGCTTCCCTGGACCGGGTCTCCCTTTTTCCAGTCGCTTATCCTGCGGAAAACATAATCGGCATGCATCTTGTCCGCAAAATACATATAAACAGGTACGGCATCCGATGTTGATAAAAGGACGCTGCACCTGCCGTTCACCGGTGAAGGTACGGCTTTCAGGCGGTCCTCTCCGTACTGCATGACCTTTACGATATCAGCTTTAAGCCTTTCCGGATCACAGGTGCCTGAATGGTAGATACGGTGCAGTTCGATCTCATGCGAGCCGTCCCTGGCATTGGTTACGACTTCGACTTCCGACGATGGGTATTCAAATTCATACTCCGCCCCGTTTGAATTCAGAAAATGCCTTCTGATGCCGCTGACAAAGATCTCATATGAATTGATATACGCCGTATCGCTCTCTTCGATCCCTGCCAGCGTACGGATATAATCCCCGGCTATCTCACGGACGCCGGTACCGGATCCGGATGCGGCCTCCGGTGTTTCCTGCTTTTGTGTTATCGTATAATACGGATTCTTGACAAGGCCCGCCTGATAGAGCAGTTTTTCCAGGACCCGGTCAATATCTTCCGGCGATGCCGTCGGGCTGATCCTGTCGGCGGCGCTGCCGATGAACTGCCCGTCATCGCTCTTTTTATATACCCGCACCTCATATTCACGGGTATTCACAGCCCTGTTCTGGTCAAGCCGGTGCCGTATAAAGTAGAACTCCCAACGTTCTTCACAGGTTTCGGCCAGCTCCCACGCTTCACAGTCCAGAGCTTCCAGTTTTTCTTTAATCAGTTCAAATGTATTCACGATCATCCGAGCCTCGCTCTCATCTTAAGATACGGTCCGCCGTCCGCGACCTTGACCCACTCCTTGTATCCTTTTCCGCAGGCGCCGTTCCCGTCTACCCGCCTGTCTTTGGACGCCATACTGACCGAACCGAGCACATCCGGCACATAACCCGTCATGATCACCGGCGCAACGACTTTACCGGTCAGTTTTCCGTCCCTGATCTCATACCCCCTGTTGATGATGCACTGAATGCCCCAGTGCTTGGGGTCTTCCATCCCGCTGTCCATCCCGGCCAAAAGATAACCGTTTTCGATCGACGCGATCATATCCTCCAGGGTATCATCGCCACTGTCAAAGACCGTATTCGTCATTCTCGTATAGACTTTGTGGGCGTAATTCTCTCTCTTGCCGTTTCCTGTCGGCCGGACGCTAAGCCGCAGCGCCGACAGTGCGTCGCAGATCCCGCCTTTCAATATGCCGCGGTCGATCTCGGTCACATCGCCGGCCGGTGTCCCCTCATCATCAAAGACATAAGCCGTCACGCTCTCATCACAGAGCGCGCCTTCATGCATGGTCACTTTGTCCGAACCGACGCGCTTTCCGATATACTCCGCCCCCAAGGCCCTGCCCTTGACGAACATATCCATCTCCACACCGTGTCCGAAGGCTTCATGGGCGATGAGGCCGGTCACTCCGGGTTCCGTGATGATATCGTATTCTCCGGGTTCGATGCTGTCCGCTGTGACCAGGTCCTTCATGACCTTCGGCAGACCGGAGATCTTTTCATCCAGTCCGTAAATGATCTCGGGACCGCCGCAGCCGGAAACACCGTCGAAGACCACGCGGATATCCCCGTGTACAGACGGGGCATACGAGACGACGGATGCTTCCGTGAAAACATAGCTTTGCCGCATGTCCCTGTTTGCCGTCAGGAAGATCTTGGAAATATGAGTGGATACAGCCCTGACGATCACATCCAGGGCGCCTTCCGTTTTCTCCATGCCGCTGTCCGACAGGCCGGACATATATTCCACAAGGCTCTTTATATCGCAGCTTTCCGGAAGCTGCTGCGTCTCTTTTTCCGCATACAGTTCCAGCGGCTCATCCGGAAGGATGTCAGTTTCATAGATCTTTGAACCGCATTCTTCCAGCAGGGCCAGCTGGTCTTCGAGCCTTTGCGTCAGCTGCTCTGCCATGCGGGCGGCATCCGAAGGATCGAATTCATTAAAGGCCGCCTCGCTGTAGAGCCCGTTCCTGCATACACGGACGACACTGCCTCTCTCCGTCGTCATATTCTGGTTGGAAACGGATTTGCTGCTTTGGGAAATGCTGATATTGAACCCGGCCGAATCCGTGCTCAGGATACTGACATAATCGTATCTGCTGCCGAGGATCGCGATCAGGTCCTTCAGCGCCGGCGCGATATCCGACAGATATTGTGAAAATGGTGCTTTCATATGATCCGTTTTCTCCTTATTTGCTGTTCAATATATATATCTTGATCCGTATACTTATCATTTATAGCTGTGCAGTCCCGGCAAGAGTGTATTTACACCTATATAGGTGAACAGTACACAGATAAAGCCGATGACCGCAAAGACCGAGGAGGCCTTGCCTCTCCATCCCCGGCGCAGGCGCAGATGCAGATAGACCGCGTAGATGAGCCAGGTGATCAGCGACCATGTCTCCTTGGGATCCCAGGACCAGTAGCTGCCCCACGCGCGTTCTGCCCAGATCGCACCGGTGATGATCGTGAACGTAAGGAAGAGGAAGCCGAGCGAAACGCTCCTGTAGCTGATGATATCCAGCTTTTCGGGGACGGGGATCGACCCGTCAAAGAAGCTTCCCTCTTTTATTCTGTCCCTGACAAGGAACATAAGCGAAGTTACGAAAGAAACGCCGAACGCGCCATAGGCAATGATCGCCGTGGAAACATGGAAGAAGAGCCATCTGCTCTGCAGGGCCGGCATGAGATCCCGGACTTCCTTTGACTGCATGGCGGCATAACCGATGATCAGGAAGATGACCGGCGCGGTGAAGACGCCGAGCATCCTGAACCGGAAACGGAAGACGAAGATCAGGCTGACAATGCATAACGCCCAGGCAAAGGATGTGGCGAACTCATACTGGTTGGTAAGGGGCACATGTCCCGCGCCCGCCCAGCGTATTATGAGCGTCACTGTATGCAGGATAAAACCGGCGCACTGCAGGATCAGCGCGGACCTGACGATCATTTCCCTGCGGGCAGCAATGTAAACAAAATAGAGTACCATTGCCGCAAAATAAACGAACATTACGATCGTAAAAAGACTGT
>JAFVHP010000031.1 GCA_017474455.1 Lachnospiraceae bacterium | reverse complement strand
GATTCCGCATACTCCTTCAGCGTTTTGACCTCGCAGCCCTTATCAGCGTAATAGGCGAGCATTTCCGGCATCTTCTTCAGATCGTAACTCGTCACACAATCGGAGATGACATGCACCGTATATCCTTCCTTTGTCATATTGAAACAGGTGGATTTCACGCAGGCTGTGTCATCCGCGCCGGTAATATATAACTCGCCGATGCCGTTTTCCCGGATGTACTCCGAAAATTTTTCGCAGGTCAGCGCATTGGCCTTTGTCTTAACAAAGATATGGTTCGACACCACCTTCAGTTCCGGGGCAAGTTCCGCACCCTTCGTATCCGGCTTGAACGTTCGTGTACCGGGTGACGGATTGTTGTGCTTGATATAGATGACCGTCATTCCCAGATCCATTGCCCAGTCGATAGCGGCGTTGATTGTGTCGATGATATCCCTGTAGTGCTTCGTAATGTCGTTTTGGATGTCGATCACGACAAGTGCTTTTTTACTCATTACAGCCGTGCCTCCCTTCACGCCGATCACTTTTCAGGACTTCACAAAATGCCTCCGCATCTCCTGTAACTCCGTCAAAACGATAATCATATTCCCCGGAATCGAACATCCCATGCTTTCTCTCCAGCATAAGGGCAACCGGGGCCGGGAGGTTTCCATGCATTCTTGCTGTAAACCGTTCCTTGATCGTCTCCAGATCTGCCGTTACAAGAATCCTGATCGCCCCGTCCGGAAGCAGTTTCACATGCTCCTGGTCGGCAATCACATAAATGATATTGTCCCCGGAAACAGCCTGGCCAAGCTTCTCCTTAAAAAGGGAGACGGCTTCGCTTTCTGTCTTCGCCATTCGCAGATAGTCTTTGCCCGTGATGATCTCACCGCCCAAGGTCTCCTTTATCCTTTCTGCAAGAGTGGATTTTCCGCTGCAGTTTTCCCCGATAATACCAAAAACCATATGATCAGCTCCTTATTTCGTTTCCAGGTCCCCTTTCCTAGTGATCCTTTTTATCGGAATCGAACAGACCGAATGCAATTCCCATCATCAGTCCCATACAGATCCCCAGTGTCAGGCTATGCATGGCAGAGCCGAATACCACTCCCCATAAAAATGTCATTGAGATCGGAAATGCTTTATGTTTCATCGTTAGTCCCTCCTTGGCGTCCTATCGTTCGTTAGCTTTGTGCCGGAAAGAAAACCGGCCAGCCGTTTCCGATCTGACCGGCCTTCGTAAATCTCCCTTCAAACGGATCTATTTCCGATAGATCTCAAAGAACTGCATCACGTGTTTCCTGACCAGTTCCATCACCTCGTCTTCACGCTCCGGTTCCCGGTCACACAGGTTGATCCACACGGTGATCGGAGAAGAGAACTGCGCGGCCATGATCTCAGGGTCTGCATTTTTCAAGGTTCCTTCACGGATCAGAAACCGCATCATCCCCATAAAATAGTTCAGGACATCTTCATAGTTCTGCTTCGTCTGAAGCTCTGCCAGTTCTGCATTGCGGAACTGCTCGATCATAAGCATCTTCCTGCCCTTGCTGATGTACGGGTCATGCAGGATGTAGCGCATCTGTCCCTGGATGAGCTTTGCCACATCTTCTGCAGTCATGCCGGTCTTATCCTTTATGAATTCCGGATCGTCCCAGTTGGCGCGTACAAAGATCGAATGATCCGCATATCCTTTCAAAACTGTTTCGACGACAGTATCCAGAATGTCCTGCTTATTGGCGAAGTGGCTGTAAAGGGATGCCTTACGGATACCTACGGCATCGGCGAGCTGCGAGATACTGGTCGCTTCGTATCCGTTAACGGCGAACAGATCCAGCGCTGCCTCCAGTATTTCTTCCCGTGTGTTGCTCTTTTCCATGCTTTTCGCCTCTTTACAAAATAAAAGTATTGCTGAATTACATCGCCTATTATACCTACCGTTCGTTCGTTAGTCAATAATCGATTTCCCATTATGTTAAAAAACCCTATGAAGCGTGGCCGATACATCATTAACTGTATCGGCCTCTCGTTTCGTAATCTTATGGTTGATTACATGCTAATTCATACAATTCAGCCCGTTACCCATGGGAAAGATGTCCTCTGACACTTTCCGCAGCTTCCGCATTATAGTT
Organism: Lachnospiraceae bacterium; assembly: GCA_017474455.1. GTDB lineage: Bacteria > Bacillota > Clostridia > Lachnospirales > Lachnospiraceae > CAG-791. Next base: position 9,661 of record JAFVHP010000031.1, on the reverse strand, counting down.
TATAATTGAAAAAGATGCCGCCGGCCGGTCCACCGGCCGTTCACCATGCCACACTCTGAAACGGTATACCATGCTGCACAAACGGATCCTGAAAACTGCCAAAGCGTTCCTTCTCCCGGTACTATGCTGTATCCTGCTCTGCGCCTGCGACGATCCCGGACGCCGGAAGGAAATAGACGAGTTTTCCGCCAGATACGGCGTCCCCTCGGACAGCCAGCTGATCGTCTATACTTCTCACAAGGAAGAAGTATACCTGCCGATCATCCGCGAATTCGAGAACCGGACCGGTATCTGGGTGGAAGTGCATGCCGGCGGCACGATCGAAATGCTCTCCGAGATCCGGCAGAATGCTGAAAGCGGCGATAACTGCTGCGACATCATGTTCGGCGGCGGAATAGAAGCCTACGCCGCGAACAAAGGCCTGTTCGTACCTTTCGCGGCCGATGAAAAAGAGCACATCGCCGAAGAATTCTGCTCTTCCGAAGACCTGTGGACGCCTTTTACCGAGCTTCCCATCGTTTTTATCTACAACAACAAACTCGTTTCACAGGAAGACGCGCCGAAAGGCTGGGCCGACCTTTTCGACAACCGCTGGAAGGGGCTGATCTCCTTCGCGGATCCGACCAATTCCGGTTCCAGCTACACGATCCTCAACACCATGCTGCTCGCATCCGGGCAGACGCCTGAAGAGTTCATTCCGCGCTTTATCGAGCAGCTTGACATTAAGATAGAGCATTCGTCAGGCGACGTGATCCCTTCTGTCAGCAACGGTAAATACCTGGTGGGCATCACACTGGAGGAAACAGCCCTGAAGTATATGGACGAAAACAGCGACATCTCGATGATCTATCCCGCCGAAGGCACCAGCGCCGTCCCGGACGGCTGCGCGATCGTTTCGGGAGCGCCGCACCGGGCCAACGCGGAAAAGTTCATCAATTTCATCACAGGTATGGAGACGCAGCGCTACGCTATAGAACAGTTCCACAGACGCACTGTCAGGAACGATATCGATACTTCCCTGCTCTATACGGATATTCCCCTGATCGAATATGACATAGCGCAGGCCGGCAATGACGCCGAAAAGATCCTCAGCCTCTGGAAAAAGACTGTTGACCGCATGGAGGAGCCATAAATGAGATCCTTGCTGGCACACTCCTTTAAAAGACAGCTCTTCGTCGTCTTCCTCGCCGTCATGCTGATCCTGGTCATCAGCGGCGGTTTCCTGACCGTCCAGGGCTTCCGGACACGCCTCCGGCAGGACTATGCCCGCAATGACCTGCTGCTGGATAAGGAAATAACCGAACACATCATGTCCCTGCTGGATGAAGTGCAGGAAGCGATCGACGGCATCGCCGGAGACGGGATCCTCCGGCAAGCCATGGAAGGCGGGACAGGCAATAACAGTAGTACCGAAGCCGCCGGCACCGGCAGTGCCATCAATACAAAAGTCGTTTATTCCGCTCTTTACCAGCACACGCAGACTGTCCGGAACCGCTGCGCTGTGGACCTTTACCTCGGCAACAGCCGCCTGTATACGACGAGTACAGGCGCAGCCGCCAAATCCCTGCCCCTGGACTACTCCGTCCTGTGGGAAGCTTCCGAAAACCCTGGCAGGACCATATACTCCCTCGACCCGGGCGAAGCGTCTGAGCAGGGTGCGTCGCTCCTGATCGCGCAGCAGCTGTGGAACGGCACCGAAAAAGGCTACGTTGTTTTCCGCGTCAGTGAGGAAAACATAAAAGACCTGCTCTCCAGCAGGGTCAACGCCAGGGACGGCTTTATCCTGACGAACCGGTTCCTCCGCCCGCTCTGCCAGCTGGGCGCCGCTGAGGACGGCGAAGATCTTGCTCTGGTCAGGAAGAACCTGATGAACCGGCAAGACTATACGGCCGGCGCCAAAAACAACATCTACATCACCGAACTCGGCGACACCGGACTTCTTTCCCTGTACATCACGCCGCCCGTACTGGATTCTTCCGCTGTCAACGTCGAATACCGTATCATCTTCCTCCTGGCGATAATCGGCGTGATCCTCTGCTCCCTCGTCGCTTCCCGGATGAGCGCATGGGCTTCGAAGCCGATCGCGATCTTCACGCAGGCGATGCAGGACGTGCGCAACGGCGACCTCGACACACGGATCACATTGCACCGGGAAGATGAATTCGGACAGCTGGCCTCCGGCTTCAACGACATGACCTCCAGGCTGAAGGAATACATGGAAGAACAGGTCCTTACGGAAAGAAAGCTGAACGAGACCAGGATCGCGATGATGCAGGCCCAGCTGAACCCGCACTTTCTGTACAATACGCTCGATACGATCAAATGGGTCGCCAAATCCAGGCAGGTCCCGGAGGTCGCTACCCTTTCCTCCAGGCTTGCTTCGATCCTGCGCAGCAGCATCTCCAGGCAGGAATTCGTCCTCCTCGACCAGGAGCTGAAGCTGGTCGAAAACTACTGCGACATCCAGAAGATCCGTTTCGATGACAGTTTCGACCTGTCGATCGACGTTTCCGACGAACTGCTAAAGTGCGTCGTTCCAAAGCTCATCCTCCAGCCGATCGTCGAAAACTCCATCATTCACGGGCTCGAAGAGCAGGATAACGGACATATTGAGATAAAAGCCTTTGCGGAAAACTTCTCGGAATCAGAGGAGACGGCGGATACTGCCGGAGAATCGAACCAGCCCATCCTGCACATCACCGTTACCGACAACGGCTGCGGGATCAGCGATGAGATGCTGCGCCTGCTCGAAGATACCGATCCGGAATCCCTTACCGGGCATCTGGGTCTTGCCAACGTCGGTACCATCATCAAGCTGTACTACGGCGCGGATTACGGGATCCGCGCGGAGCGCCCTGCCGAAGGCGGCACCATTATGCATCTGATCCTGCCCTATACAACACAACTGCCTGACACGGCAGCGCTTTCCGGCACCACCAATACCCTGCAGAGCTGAGAGGAGCAAACTATGATACCTGTCATGATCGTGGATGACGAGAAGTTCGTCAGAAGAGGAATCATCGAAGATACCGACTGGGCCCTGATCGACTGCGAGGTCGTGGCGGAAGCATCGAACGGAGAAGAGGCGCTGGAGCTTGCCCGGCAGACAAAGCCCCTTCTCGTGATCTCGGATATCAACATGCCCAAAATGAACGGGCTGCAGCTGGCTGAAAAGCTTCTGGCGGAATACCCGGAGACAAAGGTCATCTTCCTGAGCGCCTACGATGAATTCGAGTACGCGCGGCAGGCCGTCCGGATCGGCGTCTCCGACTACCTGCTGAAGCCCTACGATGATGGCGAACTGGAAGCCTCCGTGCAGCGGCTGCTGCACGGCATTTCCCTGAATGCAGCCCATGGAGCCGGTGCGAATGCCGCTCCCTCCGCCGGGAACAGGATAGACGAGCTTATACCCCTAAAGCCCAAAGGCACGATCCGGAACAAGTATATCCTGAATGCAGTCGAATACATCGAGAGCCATTATCAGGACAGTGATATCAGCGTTGGCAGGATCGCCGGTACCATCGGCCTCAGTGAGGGCCACCTTTCCCGCCTGTTCAAGGCCGAAATGGATACCGGGCTGAATACCTACCTGACCAGGTACAGGATCCGCCAGGCCATGCACGAGCTGAACGACGTCCAGATCAAAGTGTACGAAGTCGCAGAAAGCGTCGGCTACCAGGATATCGCCTATTTCTCGAACACTTTCAAGAAGCTGGTCGGCGTCACGCCGTCGGATTATCAGATCAGGGGGATCTGAGCAAAAACCGGCTGCTCTCATTTACAGTCAAAATTTACAAATTATATCAGTTTTGTCTTATTTCAAAGTGCGTCATGCCTCGATACAATATCGGTTATGAAGTATCTTTCCACACTTTTGCACAAGGAGGCGTTTTATGAAAAAGAGATTTTTGTCAATTTTGACAGCGGGCGCCCTGCTTGCAGGCCTGCTCGCAGGTTGTGCGGCACCGGCAGCCAGCAGCACCGCAGCCCCTGCTGCATCAGGCGGCGAAGAAGCAGCGGCAGTCAGTGAAGCTCCCGCAGCTGACCTGACAGGTATCGATGCCATCATTGCGGAAGCCGAGACGATGACCATGGAAGAACTTGCAAAGAAAGCCATCGAAGAGTCCAACGGCAAGACCTTCTACGGCGTAGGCAACTCCAGCCGCGGCAAATCCGCTCTTCCTGTTTTCATCGAGTATCTGCAGTCCATCGATCCCAACTACACAATGGAATTCGAATGGCAGCAGCCCAAGAACAACAAGATCTTCGAGCAGCTGACATCTGACTCCCTGAAGTCCACCGGCACATTCGCGATGACCCTGATCCAGGACGGCAACCAGATCCAGTCCAAGATGGTCGACACCAACATCCTGAAGACCTTCATCCCGAAGGAATGGGCAGACGCGAACGGCACGACAGCTGACGCTTATGCAGGATTCCTTCCTCTGCAGACCCTGAACAAAGTTTTCGAGTTCAACAACACCGGCGACGCCACCTACACGAACTGCTGGGATTTCGTTTATGAAGGTTCCCATCCGCTGTTCATGGGCGTTGACTCCGAGATCGTAGGCAAGAACTTCCTGATGATGCTGACGGCTGACAAGTATGCCGGCTGGCTGAAGGCTGCTTATGACAAACTCGATGACACCAAGAAGGCTTATTTCGAGCCCGTCGTAGAGAGCATGAAAGCTGACGCTGCCGACCTTGGCCTTGGCGAGAACGGCGCTTATGCCCTTGCATGGATCAAGCTCTGGGTCAACAACTACAATGAACAGACCGATGACGGCCCTATCTGCAACACCCTTGTAGATGCTTCCGCAACCGATCAGTCCGGCCTGCTGGTTTATTCCAAGCTTCGTTCTGTTGAGGAATCCGCAAGCGTTTCCGTTAAGAACATCACTGTTGCTGCTTATCAGGACGACTATGAAGGTATCGGCGGCTACGGCTACTGCCACTATCTGTTCCTGACCAAGAACAGCCCGCTGCCCTGGACAGCATGCGCTTTCATCGCGTACATGACCTGCACGGAAGCCGGCTTCGAAGCATGGGGCAAGGATATGGGCGGTTATTCCTCCAACCCGAAGGTTGCTGCTGAGATCGAAGAGAAGTTCCAGCACAGCCAGGGCGGCGGCGAAGAGTTCCCTGCAAAGAACGACCGCGGCTATGACTGGTGGACAGCTGAAGGCGAAGGCGAGCTGGTATTGGAAGATCCCGTATACTGCTCTGAAGTTTCCTTCACCGTAGGCAGCTGGATCGACGTTCTCGATCACTATACACCCGGCGAATAAATAACTGGTTTTTTAACTGGGAGGGCGTCGCCAAAAGCGGCGTCCCCCTTTTTTTATCACCAAGATCTATCCACGATTTATCTCCAAGAGGGACTTATAGAGAGGGATACACGCCATGAACGAAACAGTAAAGCAGGATAAGCGCGCGATCTTTCTTAATAAGCTGAAGACATGGTTCTCGCAGCCCCAGAATATCATCCTTCTGCTTTTTGGGATCGTACTTACCTTTTCGACCGTCGCGCCTATCGTTGCTATCGTACAAGATACCTTTAAGATCCATCCCGGAACGATAGATCAGCACCTGACAGGACGCGCCACCGGCTACAGCGTCGTCAACTACATCGACCTGTTCACCAGCAGGCTCGCCAGGACGAACCTCTGGAAACCGCTGCTCAACACGGTGATCCTGTCCTCACTGACCTGCGTGATCTCCATCGTTTTCGGCGGACTGTTCGCTTTCCTTGTTACAAGGACGGACATGAAATTCAAGAAGTACTTAAGCTCCATTTTTATTTTCCCGTACATCATGCCCCAGTGGACACTGGCTGTCGTTTGGCAGCATATGTTCTACAGCAATAAGGTAACGGGAACTTCCGACGGCCTTCTTGCTTCGCTTTTCAGGATCTACTTCCCGCACTGGTGGTGCCTGGGCATCTTCCCCAGCGCGATGGTTCTGGGCCTCCACTATGCCCCGTTCGCCTACATCCTGATCGGCGGCATTTTCAAGAATATGGACGCCAACCTGGAAGAAGCGGCTACGATCCTGGATACGCCGAAGTGGAAGATCATGGGCCGGATCACCCTTCCGATGATCAAGCCCGCTATCCTGTCGACTATCCTGCTGGTCTTCGGCAGCGCGATGGGCAGCTACCCGGTTCCCCATTACCTGAACCTCACCACGCTGTCCACGAAGTATATCTCCATGAACAGCAAGTATACCGGTGAAGCCAGTATCCTGGCGATCATCATGATGGTCTTCGGCGTGCTCATCCTCGGTCTCAACCAGATGAGCTTAAAGAGCAGGAAGAACTACACGACCGTCACCGGTAAGTCCGGCCATCTGAGCAAGATCTCGGTCGGCAAAGCCGGCAAGTATGTAATAGCCATCATTTTCATCATCATTACCTTCTTCACCAGCATCTGGCCCATCCTGCTGTTCGCGCTGGAAACATTCCTGCCGAACCCCGGCGACTACAGTTTCCTGTACACCCGCGACATGGCCAACCTGACTACGAAATGGTGGGTAACGAGCGAGAATATCAAAGAGAACGGCATGTACGGCCAGCCCGGTATCCTGTACAATTCCACGATCTGGCATGCTTTCCGCGGAACCCTCCTGCTGGCTGTGGTCTGCGCCCTGATCGCAGGTACGATCGGTACCCTGATCGGCTATGCCGTAGCGAAGAACCGCCGGAGCAAATGGGCAAACTACGTGAACAACGTCGCGTTCCTGCCTTACCTGATGCCTTCCATCGCGGTCGGCGCGGCTTTCTTCATCCTGTTCTCAAACGAGAAGATCAACCTGTTCAACACCTACACGCTCCTGATCATCGCGGGTGTTGTCAAGTATATCCCGTTTGCTTCACGAAGTTCGCTGAACTCCATGCTCCAGCTCTCCAACGAACTGGAAGAAGCAGCCATCATCCAGAACACTTCCTGGGTCAAGCGAATGGTCAGGATCATCATCCCGATCCAGAAGTCGTCGATCATAAGCGGCTATCTTCTGCCCTTTATGACCTGCCTGCGTGAACTTTCCCTGTTCCTGCTGCTCTGCACACAGGGCTTCATCCTTTCCACGACGCTGGACTATTTCGACGAGATGGGCCTGTACGCGTTCTCGAGCGCGATCAACCTGATCCTGATCGTAACGATCCTGATATTCAACACACTGGTTAACAAACTGACCGGCGCAAGCCTGGACAGCGGTATAGGAGGTAACTGATCATGCCTGAAATCGTATTAAAGAACATTACCAAACGCTGGGGAAGGTTTTTCGGCGTCGACAATGTCAGCCTTGACATCCCTGACAATTCCTTTATCACCCTGCTTGGCCCGTCCGGCTGCGGTAAAACAACGATCCTGCGCATGATCGCCGGCCTGGAGACCCCGACGGAAGGCCAGATCAAGATCGGCGACCGTGTCGTTTTCGACAGCAATGCCGGCATAAACATCCCTCCGAACAAGAGACGTGTCGGCTTCCTTTTCCAGAACTACGCGCTGTGGCCCAACATGACCGTTTACCAGAACATCGCCTTCGGTCTCAAGAACATCAATGAAGAGATGCCGAAGATCGACGTCGAGGCAGAGCAGACCGGCGACATGGTCCGTGCCCTCCAGAACGGCGCGAAGATCCGTGAGATCGTTGAGGAATGCCGCGACAAGAACGGCAAGCTGGACGACAACAAAGCCTGCGTCAAGCTGATCGACAATTATTCACTTTCCATGATGACTGCCAAAGCGCTCTACGGTCTCAAGATCCACGAGGCTTCCGATCCCGCCGCTGCCGCGAAGACAAAGCTTGCCGAGTATGAAGCCAAGTTCAGGACCCTGCAGGACAAGTACCGCTCATCCGGCCAGGAGCTGAACGAGAAATACGAGATCTGCTCAGGCGGCAAGCCCGTCATGGAAAAGAGAAAGCTCACAAACGAAGAGATCGACTCCCGCGTACGTGCCTGCTCCAGGATCGTCAAGATCGGCATGTTCATGGACCGTTATCCCGCAGAGCTCTCCGGCGGCCAACAGCAGCGTGTCGCTATCGCCAGGACGCTCGCTCCGGAACCGCAGGTACTTTTCATGGATGAGCCCCTGTCCAACCTGGATGCCAAGCTCCGTCTGGAGATGCGCTACGAACTGCAGCGTCTGCACGTCGAGACCGGCAGCACCTTTGTTTACGTTACGCACGACCAGATGGAAGCCATGACGCTCGCTACCAGGATCTGCCTGGTCAACAACGGCGTCCTGCAGCAGTACGAAGCGCCGCTTACCGTCTACAACCGCCCCGCGAACCTGTTCGTTGCTGACTTCGTCGGCAATCCGTCCATGAACTTTGTGGAAGGCAAGGGCAAACAGGCGGCCGACGGCAGCGTCGAGCTCGATATACTCGGCGGCATTAAAGCTTCCTTCGTCCCGAACGAGCCCCTCAGCATCGACGAGTGGCAGAAGAACAGGGACAAGGACATCACCAACAAGGCAGAAGAAGAGCACAAACGCCTGAGCGTCAAGGGCGCTGTCGAAAAGAGCAACAAGGATGAGATCTTCAAGTACCACGTCCAGAAGGTCGAAGAAGAGGACGACAGCCTCCAGGACGAACCCGTCATCACCAATGAAGACTTCGTCATCGGTATCCGTCCCGAGGCCATCAACATCGCTAAAGAAGGCAGCGCGGGCAGCATCCCCACTGTCGTCTACGGTGCAATGCCTACCGGCATGGAATCCACATTGAAGCTCAAGGTCGGCGAGTTCCTGCTGACCAGCGTCGTCTTCGGCGGCGTGGTCTACCAAATAGGCCAGGAAGAAGCCATCAACATCACCGGCAGCGACATCCTCCTGTTCGACCGTAAGTCCGGAAGGCTTATCACAGCAGGAAGTCTGAAGTTCTGAACAGTATAGTCAGGGGCTGGTTACAGCCTGCTTGTGTCCTTTATAGAGTTTTGCATCGAATCATAAAAAGAGGGAGCAGATCACGCTGTATGTGATCTGCTCCCTTGCTCTGCCCTCCGAGTTTGCTATTTCTTATCTGACGACCACACCAGGATGAGCGATGGCCCCGGCCTTTATCTGACCGGGGCAACGAATCCCCTTGCAATACTTTATTTCTTCTTTATCCATGCTCATAACCTTCATCACTGTATGTAATCCTGCTCATCTGCAAGAAAAACAGACCAGAATGGACAGAAAGTCGGCTTCCTTAATCCTTCAGACATGTAATCGGAACAACATACACTCCATCTTGACGCTTATAGGCAAACGGAGCCACTCCGCATAAAACCATCATAAAGGCCGGATCACGCATCTTTTCTGTATCAATTCTGCCAGCCAGTTTCTTAAGGTTCTCAGCCCCTTCGTTGATCAACTTGTCTCCACCCAGTTTCACTTCAACCAGACCATATCTTCCGTTTCTCAAATGGATCACAGCATCACATTCAAGACCTGTTTTATCTCTGTAGTGATAAACAGTGCCATCCAAGGCTTCTGCATATATCCTTAAATCTCTGACGCACAGGTTTTCAAATATTAAACCCATTAATTCCAGATCATTAATCAAATCCATGGGGTCGATACCAAGTGATGCAGTTGCCACAGACGGATCAACAAAATATCTTGTATCCGATGTGCGGATTGCTGTCTTTGACCGCAGGTTTGGATTCCATGCT
>JAFVHP010000030.1 GCA_017474455.1 Lachnospiraceae bacterium | reverse complement strand
CTGGATTCTGTTCTCTGAAAGATACTCTCTTGCAGCTTTCGCTGCTGCCTCTTTTGAGGCTTCTTTTTAAAGAATATTTTCAGGGTTGCATTTCTGTCTGGTTATCTTTAATTCTCTTTTGAATGTGCTCTCCCTTCCGGGATTTTCTTCCCTTCAGGGCTCTTCCGTGGGAAGCAACTTTGACATCATACAACGCTTTGATTTTGAAGTCAAGCCCTCTTGTAAAACTTTTTTCGAGACCACAAGATGTTGTTTCAAAACCGCTGTATTCCCGCATTTTTCAAGGTTTTTACCTGATGGGCGGGTCTTTATTATAACAGATAATGTCTCAAAATGTACTCCAGAAAATATAAAATAATAAAACCTTCCGCGAATCCCAGAATGAGGCCGAGAATACTGTCCGCTATATTGATGACCGGCAGCTCGGCAAGGACATGGATCATGGAAAAGAGGAAGCGGTACAGCTTATAAAAGGCAGCCAGGAGCCCGATCAGAAGGATACCCGTGATGAGGTCCGAGAATCTCCTCTCCTGCCAGTCCTGGGTCAGCCTGATAAGGAGCCTGACTGTATAAAAAGCGAGCAGGAGCGAAACAAAGATGTTCAGTTCAGCCACAAAGCCTTTTCTGAACCCTCTCCGCATACAGGATATGAGCACGGCAATAATGACAAGTATTGCAAGGATATAATAGATATTCATAGGGACTGTATATTTAATGAAATGATCGTTATTTAAGCTGGATCTTCTGGATCGTATCGCCGCAGACGGCAGACATCTGCGCGATCCTGCCGGAAGGTATCAGGACGTCAACGCTCCTGTCGAACCTGCCATCAAATTTCTGTACGCCGTCGACCGTAAGTATCAGGCATTCCTGCAGTCCGTTAATATACAGAAGGTCTCCTGAAAACCGGATCCCGGTAAAGTCCATGGAAAAGCTGACCGTTGAGCGCTGCCTTCCCTGCTGGTCGTAGACCTCCAGCCTGTACAGGTTGGTGCCTGTGGTGTCGGCAAATAACAAGCCTACATATTTACTGCTGGAGTAGACGCCCATCAGCCTGTCGTTGATCATGATAACAGCTTCATTCTGGGGGATCTCCCTTCCTTTAAAGAAAGTAAGCCTTGACCCGGATACCGCGAAGGCAGTAGCGTCGTCCATGAATCTTACCTCAGGAACCACCTCGCCGTTATAGTCGAACCCGCTTACATAGTTGTCCACCACATTCTGGCCTACGATACCGAAATTGTAGAAAGCCACGCTCGACTTGACTGCATTATTATTCATGTTGAGATGGGAAATACAGACCATTTCACCGTTAGGCGAAATACTGACCGCCACCGGATAACCTGTATTTTCCATAGTAGTCCTGAAATATGCTATTTCGTTGCCGTCCGAATCAAACAGGTAGACCCAGGTCACTTTTGTGTCGCTGAGGACAGCCGCCACTTCACCGCTGTCAGATGCACTGACCGCCCTGATAGGCATGTTTGTTCTGACCGTTCCGAGAATGGAGTCACGGCTTACTATATAGACAGAACTCCCATTGTAATCAGCAAGGGCTGCCACACTGCCGGCAACGCTGATCATCGGTCTCTGCATTTCATAGGTAATATTCCAGAGCGTTCTTCCCGACGTATCGATACAGCTCGCTCCGTCCCTTGAATACATGAGGATGCGTCCTGAAAATTCACGGTAATTGGCCGATTCGATGTGATTGATCCGCGCGGCTTCGCTCATGACCGCTTCCGTAAAGGTGCGCGTCCTGTACCAGATCACGGTCACGGCTGCGATCGCAATAAGAAGAAGGACGATGATCACCCTCCTGAGCGTTAATACGAAGCGGTGCCTCCTGATCTTTTTTGTGTAATCAGACTGGCTCCTGACCGGTTCGCCAAGATACTCCTCGGTATACTCGTCCCATATGTCCTTAAGATTTTCGGTCTCGCTGCCTGCCTTATTGTTCTCAGGTCTCCGAAACTGCAGTATAGCCATCCGTCAAAGCTCCGTTCTTCCCTCAAGCGCACGCAGAAGGGTAACTTCGTCGATATACTCAAGGTCTCCGCCGACAGGTACGCCGCTGGCAATACGCGTGACCTTTATTCCGGCAGGTTTGATAAGACGGCTGATATACATTGCCGTCGTTTCGCCTTCCAGCGATGAATTTGTGGCAATGATCACTTCCCGGATGTCCTCTTTGCCCAGCCGCTCCATCAGTTCTTTCAGCCTTATATCCGAGGGCCCGATCCCGAGCATGGGCGAGATGGCTCCATGAAGCACATGGTAAACGCCTTCATACCTTCCGGTCTTTTCATAAGCCGCCAGATCCCTGGGGTTTTCCACCACCATGATCGTGGAATGGTCTCTTTTCGCGTCACGGCAGACAGGACAGATATCGGAGTCGGTCAGATTCTGGCACACGCTGCAGTAGTGCACGTTCTCCCTTGCCTGTGTGATCGCGAGGGACAGCTGCTGCACGCGCGGTTTCGACATCCCGATAATATAAAAAGCAAGGCGCTGCGCAGATTTGTTACCGATGCCTGGCAGCGCCGCTAATTCTTCGATCAGTTTATTGATCGGTCCGCTGTATAGATCCACTTCAGAACCCCAGCCCCGGCGACATCCCGCCGAGCATGGAAGCATTGGCTTCGTCAACCTGCTTCATGGCTTCATTAAAAGCTGCAATGATCATATCCTGGAGCATTTCGACATCATCCGGATCGACCGCGTCTTTTGAGATAGTCAGGGACCTGACCACACGGTCACCGGTCACTGTTATTTCCACAGCGCCGCCGCCCGATGCGGCCTTGAATTCTGTTTCTTCCAGCACTTTTTTATTCTCTTCCATCTGGCGCTGCATACGCTGGGCCTGTTTCATGAGATTACTCATGCTGCCCGGCATTCCGCCGCCGGGGAATCCGCCTCGTTTAGCCATTAATCGTCGTCCTCCACCTCAATATCCATCTTGACAATATCCTGCAGATCCACATAATTGTCACGGAATTTACCGCCATTGTCAAGGCATTTGTACTCCACCGGGATATCCCTTCCTGTCGCTGAAGCCAGGTAGTTTTCGAACTCGCGGCGTATCGTTTCATTGCTGTTGAAGCTGTCCGCATAAAATGCGTTTTCGAATACGATAAGGAGCTGCTGCCTGTCACCCAGGCTGAGCTTTGCTTTCCTCAGGAGCGGCTTTAAGTATCCCGCCGGCATGCCGGCAAGGATCTTATTCCATCCGGCCACCAGCGATCTGATATCATCCGGAACGGCTGCCGCCAGTACCGGTGCCGGTCTGTTTTCTGCCGTACTATCCGTTTCATCACGCTTATTATCCGGATGTGCCCTTTCCTGTCCCGGTGCCGCAGAAGATACCGGCTGTTCTGAAACACCCTGGAAGGAAACCATCCTGGAATTGAACAGTTCTTCGTCACTTAAGAGTTTCTCCTCCAGTACACGGAGCCGTTCCTGCGTATTTACAGAATATGCGCCGTCAGCGGCTTCCGGAGCATATCCCGGCGCCTGTGCGTCAACGGACGGCCTGCACAGCCTGATAAGGGCTATCTCGACCAGGATACGCCTGCTCTGGGCGTACCGGATCTGTTCCGCCAGCTCTGAGAATACGGTGATCTCATTCATGATCTCCGGCAGTTCCGCCCTCTGTGCCAGTTCCTTCATGGCCCGCAGCTGGTCAGCCGCCGCGTCCAGGTACTTTTCGGTCGCGGGAGAAGCTTTCAGCAGGAGGATATTCCTCAGGAACGACGTATAGTCAGAGACGAACTGGACCAGTTCCCTTCCCTGGGAAAGGATCTCATCCAGTATACCGACCGCGTCGGCAGTCCGTGCCTCATGCAGTGCAGTGAACAGCCTGCAGAAGACTTCCGTATCGACTGCGCCGAGGATCTCCAGGGCTTTGTCATAGGTAAGCGTTCCCTGTCCGAAATTGAAAGCGTTGCACTGGTCGAGAAGGCTTATGCCGTCCCGGAGCGAACCGTCCGCGGAAGACGCGATATACCCCAGCGCCTTTTCTTCCGCGTCGATGCCTTCCATTTCGCAGATGTCCTTCAGTCTTTTCCCGATCACCGGCGAAGGGAGTCTTCCGAAATCATACCGCTGGCACCTTGAGAGTATCGTCAGCGGCAGGCGGGCGGGTTCCGTGGTCGCCAGGATGAATATCGCGTATGACGGCGGTTCTTCCAGGGTCTTCAAAAGAGCGTTGAACGCTGCCGTCGAGAGCATATGCACTTCGTCGATGATATAAACGCGGTACCTGCCCTGCGTAGGGGAATAGCTGACCTGGTCGATGATGGACCTGATATCATCGACACCGTTGTTGGATGCCGCGTCCATCTCGACTACGTTCAGATTGGCGTTTTCCATGATCGCGAGACAGGAAGAACACTTCCCGCAGGGATTGCCGTCCTTTAGGTCTTCGCAGTTGACCGCCCTGGCAAATATCTTCGCGATGGAAGTCTTGCCGGTGCCCCTGGTCCCGCAGAACAGGTAGCTGTGCCCGATCCTGCCCGATATGATCTGATTCTTTAATGTTCTGACAATGGCATCACGGCCGCAGACATCATCGAATGTCAGCGGCCGGTATTTGCGGTATAAAGCCAGATAATGCTGTGTCTGTTCTGATGGCATGTTGTTGTTAATTACCGAAGCTGATGCCTACCAGCTTTGCCTCCTTGATGATATCCGACTTGGGATCGATAGCCTTTAACTTGCCCGCGACGTCTTCAAGCGGGACTTTGACCATTTCCCTGTTTTTGTAGCCGACCATATAACCGAACTGCTTTTTAAGGATAAGCCTGCCGGCCTCGGCGCCGAGTCTTGTGGCGAATACCCTGTCATAAGGGCAGGGGCTGCCGCCGCGCTGCATGTGTCCGGGAACTGTGACCCTGACTTCCCGTCCCGTTTTCTTTTCGATCTGTTCGGCGATCTCATAGGAAACGGAAGGATATTTATAATTGGCCAGCTTTGCCTTGTAATCCTTCTTGGAAAGTTTCGCGTCTTCTTCCGAGATCGCGCCTTCCGCCACAGCCAGGATAGTGAATCTGGCGCCTCTCTCGTCACGGGCGTCGATGGCTTTGCAGATCTTATCGATGTTGTACGGGATCTCCGGGATCAGGATGATGTCCGCGCCGGACGCCATGCCGGCATTCAGTGTGAGCCACCCCACCTTATGTCCCATTACCTCGACGATAAAGACGCGGCCATGCGAACTTGCTGTCGTATGGATGCAGTCGATCGCGTCGGTCGCGATATCCACTGCGCTCTGGAAGCCGAAAGTCATATCCGTGCCCCACAGATCGTTATCGATCGTCTTGGGCAGTGTGATGACGTTAAGGCCCTCTTTGCTCAGCAGGTTGGCCGTTTTATGTGTGCCGTTGCCGCCGAGGATCACCAGGCAGTCCAGCTGCAGCTTGTAATAGTTCTGTTTCATGGCGGCAACTTTGTCCAGTCCGTTCTCGTCCGGATCCTGGATGGTCTTGAACGGTGTGCGGCTGGTCCCCAGGATAGTGCCGCCGACCGTCAGGATACCGGTGAAATCTTTACCGGTAAGCATTCTGAAATGGCCGTAGATCAGCCCTTTATAGCCATCTTCAAAGCCATAGATCTCGACAGGTTCATCACTGTTGTTCAGTATTGCCTTGACGACGCCGCGCATCGCGGCATTCAGTGCCTGGCAGTCCCCGCCGCTCGTAAGCATTCCGATTCTAAGCATAGATTTGTCCCCCTTCCGTAAAAAAACACCTTCTACAGCATTATATCATACATAAGCGTCCGTTATTGATCCGCAGCATCGATGTAATAGGCTATCCTGTCGCCGATCTCGACCCTGAAATCATCGCCGGGCTTAAACACTCTTCCGCTCCTTGAGGCCAGTACGATACTGATCCCGTACAGATCATGGATCTGACTGACCTTTTTGCCGTTCCAGGCACTGTCGATACCGACATGGATCTGCACCAGCGGGATCTCGCCGTCTTTAGCCGTGCCTGCCGCCCTTGTATAATTCTCAACAAAGCCTGCGGAAATGATACCGGTAGGCACCGCGACCAGGCCCACGCCCAGGAAAGAAATGATGACAGCCAGTATCCGGCCGGTCACCGTGACCGGATAGATATCCCCGTACCCGACGGTCAGAAGTGCCGATACGCTCCACCAGATACCTGAAAAGGCATTCCGGAACAGATCCGGCTGCGCGTCATGTTCCGCGCTGTACATACACAGCGAGGAGGCCAGCATAAGGATGAAAATGATGAACAGCGATGAAAAGATCTGGTTCTTCTTGTCCCAGAGGACCGAAGTGATCACGTTGAAGGAATCATAGTTTGCGTTGATCCTGAACAGGTGGAAGATCCTGACGACCCTGAGCATCCTGAAAGCGATGAATCCCGAGAGGAAGAAGAACGGGAGGATCGTAAGCAGGTCGACGATACCGTCGAACGAATACAGGAACCGGATCCTGGCATCCTTTTTCGTCCTGCGCGGATACAGGTATTCCGCCGTCCAGATCCGCAGGATGTACTCAATGCAGAAAAAGACCAGCGTTACTGTTTCGATCGCATCAAACAGTCCGCTGTATGCCGAAAAGGCATCGAATGTTTCAAGGAACATCACCGTGATATTGAGCAGTATCACGAACACCAGGATGATATCGAATACCCTGCTGGGGATGTCGCTGAAATTCCCGATCTGTATGATATCGAATACTCTTTTCTTTACTCTGTCCAGATCCATGATAAGAAAATGCTTGAAAGAATAAACAACTTTTCCTATAATAGTTTCGCGATTGGAGGATTACCCAAGTGGTCGAAGGGGGCGCACTCGAAATGCGCTAGGCCGCCTAAAGCGGTGCGAGGGTTCGAATCCCTTGTCCTCCGTCTGAACAGGATCCGGAACAGCAGGGAATACCCTGCTTTTCAGATCCTTTTTTCGTTCTAATTCTAGCACAACACACATCAATGATATAGAAGGATATGGAAAACACTCCCCTCTTCGTGGTATTATGCTTATTGTGCATAATTTGGGATTTTAACTAATCAAATATTAATCTATTCTGTCTTTATTTCGGAGGAAATGATGTCCAAAAAGGAAAAGAGATGTTATGACGGTTACCTGATCAAAAATCTCGATCCGGTCGTTTTTCTGATGCCTTACGTCATGCCCAGGAGATGCGACAGCGAGACCAAAGTCGACCTGAGTATCGATATAGGCAAAATGGAGCATTTTATTAAAGAGCACAAGCAGGACATCCCCGGCCTGACGCTGTATCATGCTGTCTTTGCTTCCATAGTCAGGGCTGCTGCCGTCACTCCCGAGATCAACCGCTTCATCACCGGCGGCCGCATATACCAGCGCAGGACCGTCCGTATATCCATGATGGTCAAAAAAGACCTGGAGGTAAACGGGCGCGAGTCGACCATCTATCCGGTCTTCGAGACGACCGACACGCTGGCCGAGATCGTCAGGAAGACAAATACGCTCGTGGATGAGGCTCTGGATAAACTGAACGATAACAATGACAGCAACAGTTTCGACAAATTTATCTCCCTGCTGTATGCCGTGCCTCCGTTCCTTCTGCGCGGGATCATCGGCTTCCTCATGTTCCTGGACAGACACGGGTGGCTTCCGAAAAAGCTGTGCGATCTGCAGCCTTTCCACAGCGGGTTCTTTGTGACTAATGTCGGTTCCATCGGCCTGCCGGTCATTTATCATCATCTGTATGAGTTCGGCACGACTTCCTGTTTCGTAGCCATCGGCAAAAAGGAGATCGTCAGGAGCATCCGCAGGGACGGCAGCATCAGGACCCAGAAGCTCCTTCCGCTCCGGGCTGTCGTCGATGACCGTATCTGCGACGGATATACTTATTCCTGTGCATTCAGGACGATACGGAAATGCTTCCGCGAACCGGAGATCCTCCTGACACCGTATGATCCGAACAGTAAGGCTAAGTTTACTTCAGCGGAAGACGGCGGGGACGACGAATAAAGGAGAACAGGCAAGGTATGAACCCGTCAGAAAGCAGCTACGCGATCATCAATACACCTTCCGCCCGCATATACTGCGAGTCAAAGAACAATGACCGCTTTATTCCCGATACGCGGCATATAAAGGACGAAGCCCTGTACGGTTATGCCGTACGGCTGCTGGACGAAACAGCGGCCGGAGGGTATGTGCGTATTCTGACCCATTACGGGCTCACCGGCTTTATCGACCCCTCCGCACTGAAAACAGTCACCGCGGCAGAGGTCCTTGATTATCTGAAAGAGAAGCTCAAAGTCACGGACGCTGCTTCACTGGACGTACTCTCAGCTCCGTCGGCGGATGCGCAGATACTGGTCACGCTGACCCGCGGAAGCCTTATCCGTTCGCTGGAAGAAGAGACCATTATCCTGCCGGAAGGCCGATTTGCCCTGGAAGATGTCCTTAGCGGCAATGTCCCCGGCGGTAAGAATTATACCGGCGATACAGACAGGGACTCTAAGACCGCGCTCCTTCCTCCTGAAGGCTGGGCCAGGGTCCGCCTGCTTGACGGTGAAGGCTATGTTCCTTCCCATTTCCTTGCACAGAAGTATTTCACGGAAACGTACCTGTTTGCCGACCTTAAGGACATTCCCGGAAATCAGGCCGCTTTTTCATTCCAGGCACATCTGAACCATCATTTTGTAGGCATGGAACTGTTGTTCCGCCAGTACCTGCTGGAAGAGGCCATGAAGTATACCGGTACACAGTACCGGTCCGGAGGACGCTCTGCCAGCGGCATAGACAGCGCAGGTCTTATCATGACCGCTTATATGCGCTGCGGCGTGACGATCAGCAGGGAACCTGTTTTTTCCGAAGGATGGCCTCTTAAGGAGATCGGATTCGAAAAGGACGGCAGCGGCCTGTTTTCACTTTCCAATCTGGAGGATCCCGAATTCATACGTCCGGGGGATGTATTGTACTTCGTGACGGGAAAAGACGGCAAAAAAAGCGCCGCCATGTATATTGGCGGCGGTCATTATATTTATTCTTCCGATGCACCGGAACAGTACGGCGTGGTCATGAACAGCCTGTTCCCTGACGCTCCTGATTACAGGGAGGATCTTCACCGCGGCCTTAAGACCGTGGCTGGCATCAGGATCTGAATCTCAGGCTGCATTCCTGTGCAGTTCTTTCTGCTCGTTATTTATCTCCCAGTGAATAAGGAATATTGGCGGCGGTCATTATATTTATTCTTCCGATGCACCGGAACAGTACGGCGTGGTCATGAACAGCCTGTTCCCTGACGCTCCTGATTACAGGGAGGATCTTCACCGCGGCCTTAAGACCGTGGCCGGCATCAGGATCTGAATCTCAGGCTGCATTCCTGTGCAGTTCTTTCTGCTCGTTATTTATCTCCCAGTGAATAAGGAATGTAAGAAGGCCTCTTAACAGTATGACTGCGCCGAGGATGCCGAGTTCTGTCCATTCACGCACGACGACCGTACGCAGCACCTCTCCGCCCATCTTAAATTCAAGGGCAAGGGCGATCCCCTGCGCGAGGGCAAGGCGCACGTGTTCGTTGCGCTTCATCCAGAGGATAAAGCACTTAATGGCAGTATAGACAAGTACGCATACACCGAAAAACTCCATGAGCATCGTGCATATCTGCACCACGTCATACAGATCATTCTCCAGAACTTCCAGTATTGCTCCCATGGTCCGCTCCATTCCTCTTTTTTCTACAATAATATACTCTCAGGCACTGATTAGCAATCCGGCGATCTCTTCCGGCGTATCCACGATCCGGACCGGCCAGGATGGCATCTTAGCGATCTTTCCGCGGATAAAGTCGCCGCTGCGGAACCCCCAGGTGACCATGATACAGGAGAGGCCTGCATTGACGGCTGTCTGAAGATCGATCTCTGAGTCACCGATATATACGGCTTCTTCCGGCGCGGCATTCAGTTCACGCAGGACCTGCAGCGTCATATCTGGCGCGGGTTTTCTCGGTGTCTCCGGCTTTTCCCCAAGGCAGAGATCGAATCCTCCCGGGAAATACCTTTCGGCCAGTTTTCTGCAGTCTTTGTCCGGTTTATTGGAGACAACGGCCGTCATGATGCCTGCCGCCCTCAGTTTTTTCAAAAGGGGCATGATCCCCTCGTACGCATCGGTCAGATCGGCATTGTGCGCACTGTAAAACGCCCTGTATGACTGTTCCAGGGCAGATATCCTCTGCGCGTCCAGCGGATCCGTCAGCGCCTTGCCTTCCGGCGTTCCCACGATCTCCAGTTCCCCGGCCGAAGCCCCCTGTTCGCGGAGCATCGCTCTCATGATCGCGACATGCACGCCGCTTCCGAAAAACTCGGCAGCATCGGCGTCCGTGAACGGATATGTGCTTTTGCATTCCGCAAACGCATGCCTGATCCCGTTCGCAAGATCCGGCAGAGTATTCAGGACGGTACCGTCCATATCAAAGATGGCAGTTCTGTATCTGTTCATCAGAAAATCCCTGTTATTCTTCCGTCGTCATTTACATCAATGTCCAGTGCTGCCGGCGATCTCGGAAGGCCCGGCATGGCTACGATCTGCCCGGTCTGGACGACAACGAACCCTGCGCCGACACTGGGATAGACTTCCCTGACCGTAAGATCGAACCCTTCCGGCGAACCGAGAAGGGAAGGATCATCCGAAAGCGAGTACTGTGTCTTTGCAATACATACCGGAAGGTCCCCGAAGCCCTGTTTCTCCAGCTCCCTGACCGCTTTGTCCGCGGCAGCCGTATAACTGACACTGCCCGCCCCGTAGATCGTCTTTGCTATGGTCTCTATCTTTTCTTTCAGAGGCAGGCCGGTCTCGTACAGCGGATGCCAGCTGCTTTCTTCTTTTTCCAGCGTTTCCAGAACTTTCCCTGCCAGTTCCCTGCCGCCTTCCGCGCCTTCGTCATGAACGTAGGTCTCGGCAAATGTGCAGCCGATCTCTTCGCAGTATTGCCGTACGATCTTTTTCTCGGCGTCGGTATCCGAATAAAATACATTGAGTGCGACGACCACCGGTATGCCGAATTTCCCAAGATTGGAAATATGCCTGCCGAGATTGCACATCCCTGCCTTCAGGGCATCGATATTTTCCGTCTTCAGGTCCGCCTTCGGTACGCCGCCGTTATACTTCAGGGCCTGGATACTGGCCACGATCACCGCTGCGTCAGGCTTAATGCCCGCCTCACGGCATTTGATGTCCATGAACTTCTCGGCCCCCAGGTCGGCGCCGAACCCGGCTTCCGTGATACAGTAATCCGCCAGTTTCAGGGCTGTTTTTGTCGCGCGGACAGAATTGCAGCCGTGCGCTATGTTCGCGAAGGGACCGCCATGGACAAGGGCAGGCGTATGCCCCAACGTCTGCACCAGATTGGGACGAAGCGCCTCGGCAAGGAGCGCGCTCATGGCTCCGACAGCGCCAAGGTCGTCGGCCGTCACAGGCTTTCCTTCATAACTGTAGCCGATCACTATCCGCGCCAGTCTTTTCTTCAGGTCCTGCAGATCTTCTGCAAGACACAGGACCGCCATGATCTCGGATGCGGCCGTGATCACAAAATGGTCTTCCCTTAACGGGCCGTTCCCTTTTCCGCCCTGCCCTACTACGATATCGCGCAGAGCCCTGTCGTTCATATCCATGCACCGTTTCCAGATGACCCTGGTCGGATCGATGCCGAGGGCGTTGCCAAAGTGGATATGGTTGTCGATCATCGCTGCCAGCAGGTTATTCGCGGAAGTTACGGCATGAAAGTCCCCGGTAAAATGGAGGTTCAGGTCCACCATGGGTACCAGCTGCGCGTAGCCGCCTCCCGCCGCCCCTCCCTTTATGCCAAAGCAGGGACCCAGGGACGGTTCCCTGAGGGCCAGCATCACTTTTTTCCCAAGCAATGAAAAAGCATCCGCCAGCCCGATCGAAACGGTCGTCTTTCCTTCACCCGCAGGTGTGGGATTGATCGCTGTCACAAGGATCAGCTTGCCGTCCTTTTTGTCTTTGAGGCTGTCGATGCATTCTTCTGTCAGTTTGGCTTTGTACCTTCCGTACTGTTCAAGCCAGATTTCTTTAAGGCCGGCCTTTTCCCCGATCTTTACGATCGGTTCAAGGACGGCCTCCTGTGCGATCTGAATATCCGCTTTCATATTCCTCCGTAACGGTTACGGCATCATTCCCAGCTGGACAAGCCTTTCGCGCATGTCTTCCACGCTCAGCCATTGTGAATTGGTGCCTGACGAATATGAAAACCCTTCTTCCACAAGCCGACCGCTCTTATCCGGTGCCTGCCGTTCATTGTATGTGATCTGAGGATAAACAATATAATGCTTCTCAAATTCGTATGTCGTCGCGGAATCCTCAGGTGTGACCATGATCTCATGAAGCTTTTCGCCGGGCCTTATGCCGGTCTCCCTGGTCGAGCACCCGGGAAGCATGGCCTCTGCGAGATCTTTAACATAAAAGGACGGGATCTTGCTGATGAATGTCTCCCCGCCGTTCGCCTGGGCAAGGGCCTTGACCACCAGCGCCACGCCTTCTTCCAGGCTGATCCAGAACCTCGTCATGCGGTAATCCGTAATGGGCAGCACTCTCTCGCCATTGCGGATGAGGTCGGCGAAGAACGGGATGACGCTGCCCCTGCTGCCGGCCACATTTCCATACCTGACGATCGAAAAATTGATGTCTTTCGTGCCCGCATAGGCATTCGCCGCGATAAAGAGTTTGTCCGAGACCAGTTTTGTTCCGCCGTAGAGATTGACGGGATTGACCGCCTTGTCCGTTGAAAGCGCAACGACCTTTTTCACTCCGCAGTCCAGTGAGGCGTCGATCACGTTCTGGGCGCCGCCGACATTGGTCTTTATGGCTTCGGCCGGATTGTACTCACAGGCGGGCACCTGCTTCAGCGCCGCCGCATGGACACAGAAATCCGTCCCGTAAAGAGCCCTTTTCAGCCTTTCACAGTCCCTGACATCCCCGATAAAATACCGCATCTGTTCTGCGTGTTCCGCAAAGAACGGGTCATTGGACATGACGAACTGTTTATATTCGTCCCTGGAATAAACGATCACTTTTTTGGGATGGGCGTTGGTCAGGATGTATCTGGCAAAGCTCTTGCCGAAGGAACCTGTTCCTCCCGTGATCAGAATCGTTTTTCCGTCAAGCATGGAGTTGAATCCATCTTCGGGTCTGTTAAGTGTTTCCTGCATAGAAATATTTTCTCCGTATCTCAGTCTTTGATTTTCTGTTCCATGAACATATGATAAAAATCACAGATTTTCTGACAGGTATCGTCATCGATCACATGCTCGATATGGCATGCTTCTTCCGCAGCCAGCTCCGTCTCGACACCCAGTGCTTCAAGACATGCCTGCAGCACTTTGTGCTTCGCATACGTCTTCTCCGCGATACGCATTCCCTCTTCCGTCAGCGAGATATATCCGCCGTCGTCAACGGTGATGAACCCGTTCTCACGGAGTTTTTTCATCGCAATGCTTATGCTCGGCTTCGAATAGTTCATCTCATTGACGATGTCGATCGACCTAACCATGCCGAGGCTGTTCTTCAGGACCAGGATTGTCTCCAGATAGTCCTCGGCAGACTCATTTACCGTGATCTGCCTGCTGCCTCTGAGTTCACCTGCTTTTTCGTTCATGATCACACCTTCTGTATCTTCTGATAAAGCAAACGCCTGCTGCCTTATTTGCGGACAAGGTCAAATGAGAATACTACGCCGGCAAACTGGGGAAGATCGAACTCCAGATAGTAATCCTTACCATCGCATTCTCCCTTTCTGGCTCTGATGGTCTTTTTGACTTCAGTCTCCGCATAACCGCCGAATTCCGGATCGTCACTGTTCAGGACCAGCCTGTAGGTGCCCGCGCAGGGTACGCCGACCCTGTAGTACTCCCTTTTGACCGGTGTCATATTCATAACGAACAGCAGCGCTTTGTCCTTATCCTCTGCCCTTCTGATAAAACTGTAGGTGCTGTAATAGTTATCGTTCGCATTGATCCATTCAAAGCCTGAGAATCCGTCGTCCTTCGCATGCATGGCCGGATACTTCCTGTAAAGATCCAGAAGCTTTTTCATGAATTCGAGCATGCCTTTGTTCAGCGGGTCATCCAGCAGATACCAGTCCAGTTCTCTCTCCTCGCTCCATTCTCTTTCCTGGCCGAACTCCTGCCCCATGAACAGGAGCTTCTTGCCGGCGTGTCCGAACTGGAACAGATAGCCCAGCCGCAGATTGGCGTACTTGTCGATCCTGTACCCGGGCATTTTTTCGACCATCGAACACTTCAGATGGACGACCTCGTCATGGGACAACGGAAGGATATACCTTTCCGCGTGGTTATAACTCATGGCAAAAGTCAAAAGATGATGGGCACCGCCGCGCATGATCGGATCCAGTTTCATGTATTCGCAGAAATCATGCATCCAGCCCATGTTCCACTTATACGTGAAGCCCAGGGATCCTGTGCCTATGTCGCCTGTAATGCCGGGCCATGCCGTCGACTCTTCCGCGATCGTAAGGAATCCCGGATACGTCCCGCGGACAACAGAATTCAGATGGTGGAAGAACTCAATTGCATCCAGGTTCTCGTTGCCGCCGTAAATATTGGGCAGCCACTGGCCATCCTTCTTACCGTAATCCAGATACAGCATGGAAGCGACTGCGTCCACCCTGATCCCGTCAATATGGAATTCCCTGATCCAGTACAGAACATTCGCGATAAGGAAATTCTTGACCTCGCTCTTCCCAAGATTGAATATCCTGGTGCCCCAGTCGGGATGCTGTCCCCGCCTCGGATCCGGATCCTCATAGATGCATGTCCCGTCAAATTCGGC
This sequence comes from Lachnospiraceae bacterium, assembly GCA_017474455.1. Lineage (GTDB taxonomy): Bacteria > Bacillota > Clostridia > Lachnospirales > Lachnospiraceae > CAG-791. Next base: position 26,884 of record JAFVHP010000030.1, on the reverse strand, counting down.
AAGGCCGTGGGCGTCCGGGCAGAAATGCGCGGGTACCCAGTCAAGGATGACGCCGATGTTGTTCTCATGGAGCTTATTGATAAGGTACCTGAAATCCTCAGGTGTCCCGTACCTGGAAGTGGGGGCGTAATAACCTGTTACCTGATAGCCCCAGGAGCCGTCGAAAGGATGCTCCAGGATGCCCATCAGCTCAACATGGGTGAATTTGACCTGTTTTAAATACTCTGTAAGCCTGTCGGCAAATTCCCTGTAAGTATAAAAACCGTCTTCTCCGTGTCCGCTTTCCGGACTCCTGTCAGGATGGCGCATCCATGATCCCGGATGACATTCGTAGATAGCCATGGGTTCCGACGCGTAGGAAGCCGTTGTCTTTTTCTTTTCCCATGCCGCGTCATGCCAGTCAAACCCGGAAAGGTCACAGGTGACGGAAGCAGTGCCGGGCCTGAGTTCAGCCTGGCTGGCATAGGGATCTGCTTTATAGAGTTTCCTGCCGTCTTCCGCAGTGATCAGGTACTTGTACAGTTCACCCGTTCCGACACCGGGAAAGTATCCCGCGAAGATACCGACGTCCCCGACCCTTTCCAGAGGATGGCTCTCTTCATTCCATCCGTTGAACGTACCGACTACATGCACTGCCGCCGCATGGGGCGCCCATACCGCGAAATATGTGCCTTCCGTGCCATCCTGGGCAGACGGGTGAGCACCGAGCTTTTTGTAGATATCGTAGTGCGTGCCCTGTCCGAAGAGATAACAGTCATCCTGTGATATAAATATCTTTTCCTTTGCCATAATTCCCCATTCCCCTCAATACGCAACCGCCGGCTTGACGGACCGGCGGATGCAAAACATTAACGTCAGTTATAATGCTGGAAATCCTTTTCCCTCAGTATCACTCTCTTATTGTCATCATATCGTTTCCCGAACATGCGTCCCATCAGCCTGCCGGGCGTCTTTTTATCCGCGTAGCTGATCGCTTCGTCGACCATCTTCCTGACTTCGTCCACCGTCACCGTATGGTCGATCGTCTGCATTCCGGAGATCCTGGTATGAAGCGCCAGTACGCCAAAATCATCGATCGTATATCCGCTGGCTTCCGCGTACCTGACCGCGTCGGCAACCAGGGCATCGTTGTTCATCGGCACCAGGTCGACGCGGATGTTGAACGCATCTTCCAGTTCAGGAGCACGCTCCATGATCTGCGATATCTTCTTGGCCGAATCGATCAGGATCACGAGCAGTCCCTTGTCCTCGCGGTCAAGGCCTGCTGCCATATCCCTGAGGCTCTCGGTGCTCATGGCTCCGGCTCCCTCGACGATCAGTGCGCCGTTTTCAATTGAATGGAGCGCTTTGATCAGATCCTTGCGGTTGATGACTTCACCTGTCGAATGCGCGACCTTGCCGGAGAACCCGCTCTCATTGCTGCGCAGATAACGGATGAACGCCTTGGCCAGGTTCATTGAACTCTCCCTGGAAGATCCGGCAATCAGGATATTGCCTGTATACGCGGCAAGTGTCATATTGTCGAGTGCGTACGTGATCTGTCCTGATGTCCTTGAGTCCCCGATAAAGGACGAGAACATTGCCTTTTCGTCTTCCCTGATCTCTCTGGGACTGTAATTTCTCCTGGCGGCCTCCGCCCTTCTCCTGCGCTCTTCCCGTTTTTCTTCTTCGAGCCTTTCCGCTTCCGCCATTTCGCCGCGGACAGTCTCTTCATATACATCTTCAGCCTGAATGACCGGTTCGGCAACAGCTTCCGGTATCATTTCCGGCTCTTTTACATATTCCGGCTCCTGCATGACAGGCTCCGGAATCACAGGTTCCGGTATGACAGGTTCCTCTGCGACAGGCTCCTGCTCCGCAGGTATTTCGGGCTGTACTGCTTCCGCTGCGGCTTCCGCAGGGATCTTTCCGAGCGGTCTGGAATCTTCCAGATGCTGCCGGCCTTCCGCTTCAACTGCGGAACGGATCTCTTCGTCAAGACTCTCTTCTTCAGCCTTATCCGTCCGGGAAGCCTGCTGTGCCTCCTGGATCTGTTTCAGGAATTCTTCCCTCTCTTTGGCGAGCTGCCTGCCCTGTTCCGCTTTTTCTCGTTCCAGTTCGGCACGTTCACGTTCAAGTTCCGCCATCCTGCGGTCTATTTCCGCTTTCTGGCGGTCTATCTCCGCTTTTTCTATCTTCTCCTGTGCCTGCCTGCGTTCCTGTTCCTGCTTTAACCTTTCTTCCTTCTGCTTCCTCCGGCTGGCGGATACCGCAGTCTGAAGAGCCGCTTCCTGTTCCAGTGTCCTGATCTCATGGGCACTCCAGGATTTGGTGGCTTCCGGATCATCCTCTTTCGTATCGGGTTCTTTTTCCTCCGGCCTTTCTTCGGCCTTTACCTCGCCGGCGGCAGCAGCAGGTTCCGCATCCGGACCGGGCATTTCAGGCTCAACAGCGGTTTTTTCCGCAGCAGGGCTTTCGGAAGGGAGCGCCTCTTTGGCCTGTTCCTGTGCAGGCAGGTCGGCAGTCACATTGCCGGTGCCTTCATAGACGTCATAGCCTTCCTCGTTATATGCCCATCCTTCTCCGGCAGGCTCATAATACTCTTCTTCATATCCTTCTTCGGGATATTCCTCCTGAACGTAACCGTCCCCGGCCATCCCTTCAGGCGCTGCACCCTTTGCAAGGGCTGCCCTGTAACGGGTCTGCGGCGTCATGCCGTCTGAAAGTTCCATTCCGTCAGGGATCACACTGCTGGCAGCGGCTTCGATCTCTTCCCTGTCCAGATCCTGTTCCAGTTCTTCAAGATAGCCCTGCCTGGAAGTCTCTTCAAACTCCTTTAAGAGTGATCCGGTATTCTCGGATATTCTCTGGCGGGTCCTGTTGACGAATCTCTGCTCGATCTCGTTCTTCGTCTTCTCCCATCCCGCCATTCCGTACAGATACATCTGGCCGGTGATCTGCCTGGACGGATTCTTATCGGTCTCCAGGACCATTTCATACTGTCCGCTGCCTTCCTGCGACAGCCTGCCCTCATACCGGCGGCCGTAATCGGACGGCATGGCGGCAGCGGCTGCTTCAGCTGATGCGGCAGACGCTGTCTGTTCCAGTGAAGCCATCCCGCTTGCAACGGCATCACGCAGACTCTGTGTGGAGATGTCCGGCCCGGCTTCTTCCTCAGCGGCTGCTTTTTCCGCTTCCGGCTCTTTTTCTTCTTCCTCAGCGGCAGCCATCACGGCAGCGCTTTCCTTTTCTACCTGTCTGTCTGCCAGATAATCCTGCACCGGTGCGGCTCCGGGCGCGAAATTGTAGACACGTGTATCATCTTCCGTATCTTCCGGTACATCCGCGGCCTCGTCCTGGGGATATTCATTCTGTTCTTCGGTGTATGCTTCAGTATAAGGAGCGGGCTCGGCAGGGGCCGTGCCGGTCATGGCCGCTCTCAGCTCCATGGCCTTTCTGACATACTGGCCGTCGCCGAAAGTGGCAGCCAGTTCGTCGCATTCACGGATCGCCGAAGCATAGTCGGCCTGCCTGTAATAAAGATATGCCAGTTCATAACCCCAGCGTTCACGGTAATCGGCGTTCTTGAGCGTTTCCAGGACTTCTGTCTGTTCAGCCAGGGAAACATTCTGCGCCTGGTAAAGCCTGTACTGCAGGACATACCGTTCGGGATCGCGCGGGGCCAGCTGCACGAATGTATTGTAGTATTTAAGCGCGCTGACGTAATGGTCCAGCTTAAGTTCCAGCGTACAAAGAGATGACACGATCTGACGTCCGGAAGGATTCCTGTCATAGGCGAGGAGGAGAAGATCCCTTGCATCCTCATACCTTCCGTTGATTTTATAAAGATCACTGATCTTGCATAAGGTGATAACGCTTTTGACCCGTTTCCAGTCGATTGTATCCGCGATGTCCGCAGCGCCCGCATAATCCTGGTCCAGGATCAGTGAATCGATCTCCTGCAGACATACCTGATATTCATACTTATCCAATGCTCCGCCCTCATTTTCGATATAGATTGCCGAATGCAGATAACAGCTCAAGCAGTGTGTAAAAATGCACAAAAATAATCAATTTAGTGTAGCATAGGCATATTTATCTGTCAAAAAAAGCAGCCTTCCAAATGCTTTGTGATCCGGGAAAATTCCTCCAGCGAAAGCTTCTCACCCCTGATGTTCTGATCCAGGCCCAGATCCTTCAGAGCTTCCTCTACTTCCGCCCTTGAAGGGTTCCGTGAAGCTCCGCATGCCGCCATTCCGGAAGTCAGCCCGTTGGCAAGTGTTTTCCGGCGCTGGTTGAATGAAGCCCTGATCACACAAAACAGCGCGTCCGCGGGAGCATCCACCGGCGGCTCTCCATAGGCTTCCATATGGAGGATCGCGGAATCGACACCGGGCCTGGGAATAAACGAAGCCGGAGGGACTCACCGATTATGACCGGGTCCGCATAATACTGCACCGCCAGCGACAACGCCCCGTACGTTTTGGTGCCGGGACCTGCAATAACGCGTTCCGCGACCTCTTTCTGCACCATCAGTGTAATGGAATCAAAAAGGCCTTTATACGAAAGAAGGTGCAGTATGATCGGAGTCGTCACATAATACGGCAGGTTGGCAACGACGTGTATCCGTTTTCCTCCGGCGATGTCTTCCGCCAGTACATTTTCGAGGTCCGCTTTCAGAACATCTTCAAAAATGACCTCGACGTTTTCCAGCCCCTCCAGCGTTTCCGCAAGGACCGGCGAGAGTGTTTCATCGACTTCGATGCAGACCACCCTTCCAGCACGCCGGGCAAGATATCCCGTCATTGTACCGATGCCGGGACCTATCTCCAGTACAGTATCATCCTCTGTTACGCCCGATCCGTCGATCACAGCGTTAACGACTGATTCATCCACAAGGAAATTCTGTCCGTACCTTTTCCGTGCCCTGATCCCGAATTTTTCCAGTATGTACCGCGTATTCTGCGGCCTTGCAAGATTCATTACCATATTATCATCTCCGGATCGCCTTATTTTTGTTAATCCATCTCCGGGCTGCCCGCTCCCGGATAAAGCCTGAACGCGTTCAGTGTCGTCTGCCTGATCACCTCCTCAGGCTCGCATCCCTTGATCAGGGATATTGCCTGCACTACATAGGGAAGATGCAGTGAAGAATTGCGCTTTCCCCTGAACGGGTCAGGCGACAGATAAGGACAGTCGGTCTCGATCACGATCCTCTCCAGAGGAAGCGACGCGACCGTTTCCTTCAGTTTTCTGCCGTTTTTGTAAGTCACTACGCCGCCGACGCCGATATAAAAACCCATATCCGCGTAAACAGCCGCCATTTCGGCGCTGTAGGAATAGCAGTGGATCACACCTCTTAATCCCCTTTTTGCGTACGGCTTTATCATTTCCAGGGTATCGGATGCCGCGTCCCTGGAATGGATAACGACGGGCATCTTCCGCTCCATGGCCAGCGAAAGCTGCCTGTCGAACCAGTATTTCTGCAGTTCTTCGGAAGGTCCGTCATCATAATGGTAATCCAGGCCGATCTCACCGACCGCCACGATCTTATCATGATCAAGCGCCTTATCGATCACTTTCACCCAGTCCTCGTTCATGCCTTCCAGTTCGGATGGATGGATCCCCGCGGCACCGTAAATGAACGGATACCTGTCGCATAATGCAGTCACCTTTTCTATGCTCTTTAAGTCGGAAGCGATATCCGCCGCCCACCCGATGCCGTTGTCCGCGAACGCAGCCAGTATTTCATTCCTGTCGGCATCAAAGGCGGCATCATCATAATGACTGTGGGTATCAAAGATCATTGCACTGTCCGGATCAAACTTACTCATAAAATACCTGTACCGAAAAAACTCGGAAAAAAAGCCTTGCCAAACCAAAAACCGTATACTATAATAACCCTTGCTTGTTAAAAAAGCATCTTAAATAGTTCGTTTACGCGCTGTTAGCTCAGTTGGTAGAGCACCTGACTCTTAATCAGGGTGTCCAGGGTTCGAGTCCCTGACGGCGCACTGGGCACTGTTTTCGTGGACCTGATTCCGTGGGGGCGGTGTCTTTCTATATTCAGCGGAATATATAAAACCGGAAAGCCGTTCTGCGGCCTTCCGGTTTTTTACGCTCAGAACGGTCATCCGGCCGTCCGGCTGTTTCAGTTCTTGAACAGTGTCCCGATGATCCCTCTTCCGAGGCTGGCGCCCAGGTTCCCGCCGAGCAGTTTTCCGAAGCTTCCGAAGGTGGAACCGACCGTCTTGCCTACTTCACGTCCGACTGTACCGGCTACCGTGCTGCTGACAGCCTTCGCTGAACGCTTATAGGCGTTCTTCTTGGCCTGTTCGGCTTTTTCGGCTTCCCTCTGTGCCCTGGCTTCCTCAGCCGCCTTTGCCTTCGCTTCGGCAGCCGCCTGCTTCTCCGCTTCTTTCTGCGCGCGGGCTTCCTCTGCCGCTTTCTCCTTTGCCGCTTTCTCCTCCGCCGCAAGGCGTTCACGTTCAGCCGCGTCTTCCAGGCCTTTACGCATCAGGAATTCATACGCCGAATCAGGATCGACCGCTTCGTAATATTTGCCGTAAAGCAGGCTTGCCTTGATCGTCTGTTCCCTCTCCGCATCCGAGATCGTACCGATCAGGCTCTGCGGAGGCAGGATCTTGACGAGCTGTGCCATACCGGGAATACCATCCTCATCCAGGAAAGAGATCACGGCTTCCGCTGTTCCCAGATTCATTATGGTATCGTAAGTATTGAATTCCGGATTCGTACGGAAGGAATCCGCCGCAGCTCTGACTGCCTTCTGGTCTGAAGGCGTATAAGCATGGAGGGCATGCTGGATCTTGTTGCCGAGCTGGGCCAGTACGCCGTCGGGGATATCCCTGGGATTCTGCGTGCAGAAGTAGACGCCGACGCCCTTGGAACGGACCAGCTTGACCACCTGTTCGATCTTGTCCAGAAGAGGCTTCGGGGCGTCCTTAAAGAGGAGATGCGCTTCATCAAAGAAGAAGACCATCTTGGGCTTGTCCAGGTCGCCGACTTCCGGCAGCTGCTCAAACAGCTCGGAAAGGAGCCAGAGCAGGAAGGTCGAATAGAGCCTGCCGTTGTTGATCAGGCTTTCGCTGTCCAGGATATTGATCATACCGCGGCCGCCTTCGCCTGTGGCGATCCAGTCATGGATATTGAGCGCCGTCTCGCCGAAGAACGTCTCGCCGCCTTCGACTTCGAGCGCTACGAGAGACCTCATTATCGCGCTGATGGAATTCGGGCTCATCTTGCCGTACTGTGCCGCGAAAGTCTTGTTGTTCTCGGAAACATAGTTCAGCATCGCCTTCAGGTCTTTTGTGTCGACCAGCAGAAGGTCATTGTCATCCGCGATCTTGAACATGATCGTCATGATGTTGCTCTGAAGCTCGTTCAGGTTCAGGATCCTGGACATCAGGAGCGGTCCCATTTCCGATATCGTCGTCCGAAGCTGTATGCCCTTCTCTCCGTAGATATCCCAGAAGTTAACGGGGTACCCGTGGAAGTTGAAACCGGTATCCGCAAGGCCGAAGCGGCTTATACGTTCCTGCATATCCTCGCTGTCGGCTCCGGGCTTTAAAAGTCCTGCAATATCACCCTTGACGTCAGCCATGAAAACGGGAACGCCCATATCGGAAAATGTTTCCGCCATGACTTTTAATGTAACTGTCTTACCGGAACCGGTAGCTCCGGTGACAAGGCCGTGCCTGTTTGCCATCTGCGGCAGAATTGTCATCCTGTTGCCATTTGCGTCGTTGGCGACCCAGATCTTACCGTCGTGAATCATGTCCTGTTTCTCCTTCTCTCAAATAACGCTATGCCCATAAAGAGATAAAACTCACTGCCTATCAGTATACACCGCCGTCCTCCCAAATGGCAGTACGGCGGTGCAGATATTGTAAAAATATATGATCCGGATACAAGATTTTGGGGTATTCCTGATTTTCTTCAAGGCCTGTCGTTTCTGTGCCTAGCCCTTTATACCCACGTTCGCAAAGCTCTCGATAAAGTATCTCTGTGCGAAGAGGAATAATACGATCAGCGGCAGAAGCGATACCGTCGCACCGGCCATGATCAGGGCGTAATGCGTCGTGGAGGATTCCTGGAAACGCTGCAGGCCGATCGTCAGCGTAAATAACCTGTCGCTGTTGATGAAGATCAGCGGGTTGATATAGTCGTTCCAGCACCAGGAAAAGCTGAACAGGACCAGTGTCGTCAGACCCGATTTGGCCAGCGGCAGGACGACCTGTATAAAAGTCCTGAACTGTCCCGCTCCGTCGATCTTCGCGGCTTCCGTGATCTCGAACGGGATCGATTCGAAGAACCCGCGCATCAGGAAGGTATTGAAACAGTTAAAAATGCCCGGAAGGATCAGCGCCCAGTGAGTATTGTTGATCCCCATCCAGTTGAAGTAGATATACTTTGGCAGCAGCATGACCTGTACCGGCACCATCATCGTGGCCAGATAGGACGCGAAAATGATCTCCTTGCCGCGGAACTTCAGCCGGGCGAAGGCATAAGCTGCGCAGGTCGTGATGCACACGTCGCCGATCAGCGTCAACGCAGTGACTTTGATGCTGTTCAGGTAATATGCAGGGAAATTGCTTTCAAACCATACTTTGGCATAGTTGCCGGTATTGATGACTTTCGGAATGATGCGGATCGGGAACTCCATGACATCCACTTCATTCTTGAAGGAAGTAGAGATCATCCAGATAAAAGGGAAGATGCACAGCATCCCGAAAGCGGTCATGACCGCCGTCATCGTTATGCGGCCGATAAGATGTCTTGTTTTATACTTCATATTCTCGGCCTCCTTATACCGTGACTTTTTTCTTCAGGCGCATCTGCACCATGGAGATAACGAAAATGATCAGGAACAGGACGACCGCGATCGCCGAAGCCTTGCCGATATTCTGTTTCCGGAAGGCGTAGTAATAAATGGCGTAGACCAGAACGCTGGCGCTCCTGCCGGGGCCCGCGTCCGTGACCATGGTATTGACCTGGTCGAACACCTTGAATGAATTGATCGTAGCCAGGATAGATACGAACATGATGTTGCTTCCCAACATCGGGACCGTGATCTTCAGGAAGGATTTAATGCCGCCGGCTCCGTCCACGGCAGCCGATTCGTACAGCTCGCCGGATATGCCCTGCATGGCTGCCAGGAAAATGATCATATAGTACCCGACGTCATGCCAGATCGACATGATGATGATACTGATCAGAGCCGTTTTCGGACTGGCCAGCCACTGGGGAGGATTCTGTACACCGAGCGACATCAGGATAGAATTGATGGGGCCTCCGCTGGGATAATACAGGATCATCCAGACATAAGCAACTGAAACGATTGACGAGATATAAGGCATGAACGTCATCAGACGGATCGGCACTTTAAAGAAAACATACCTGTTCAGGAGTCCGGCAACGATCAGTGCCAGCACGATCGAGAACGGCACGTAGATGATCGTAAAGAGAATGTTGTTCTTGAGCGATGTTGTAAAAAGAGCGTCATTTGCCAGGCCGGCGAAGTTTTCGAGACCCGCAAAGCGCATATTTGAAAGACCCTGCATCGGATTCCATTTGACAAATCCCAGAAGCAGGGAGCATATCGTCGGAAACAGGACAAAGATCAGAATGCCTATGAAATTTGGAAGAATAAACAGATATCCGGCGATCTCTTCTTTTCTTTCCATTTCCGACAGCTTATGCTTTTTGGGTTTTACTCTGTCAGAAGCCATTTGATCCCCCGAAAAAAAGCGCTGCCGCATGGACAGGTAGACCTTCATCTGTCCATACGGCAGTTATCATTGTTTACAAATTACAGGCTGTCACCGTGCCAGGATCCCGGCGCCATCAGTTTCCTGCTGCCGCGATCTCTTCGTCCATTGCGGCTTTGACAGCATCCATCGCTTCCTGTGCGCTGACGGAACCAACAAAGAACAGGCTTTCCTGGTTGCCGAGCTCGTCCATGTAAGCTGCCGCGCCGGCCTTCAGAGGCTTTGTGGAGAAAATACGGGCTTCAGGGTCAAAGAGTTTTGCGCCTTCTTCATAAGCAAGGCCGGATCCTTCGATGAAAGCGTTGATGACTTCATCGTCAAAGGCCATCTTATAGCAGGGATAGTTGCCGCCCGCAGCGATATCCTTTGCGCCTTCGGTAACCATGTATTTAATGAATTCATACGCTTCCTGCGGATGTTTGGAAGTAGCCGCCACGCCCAGCATGGTCGCGCTCATGAACATGTTCTTATCGGATTCGACGGAAGCGTCAGACTTCGGGAAATATGCAAAGCCGATCTGGAAATCGTGCGGATAGTTTTCCGTATCCTTCATGTCGCGGATCAGCCATGCGCCGCAGATGACCATGGCGCTCTTGCCGCCGAGGAAGAAGCTGTTGGGCATCGCCTGGATCGCCTGGATCTCGGAATAGGAGGGCTGTACGCCTGCTTCGTCAAGGGCTGCTCTGTCTTCAAGCGCTTTCACAAAACCTTCTGCATTTACATTGCTGGTGCCGTCCTCCTTGTAGAAGGGAACAAATTCCGTAGCCGGATGAGAGAATTCGCCGGCCCAGGTGTGGTTGTATGTGCCATATATCTTGTCGGTGCCTTCGCCATGCGTCAGCTTGGCGGCGACATCCTTATAATCCTCCCATGTCCAGGAGCCGTCCGGATACGGGACGCCCGCAGCGTCAAACATATCCTTGTTATACCAGATCGCGCCTACGGAAGCACGGAAAGGAAGGCCATACACATGGCCGTCCCACTGACACCACTTGCCCATCTCTCCAAAGGCGGCATCCATATCGAGACCGTCCGCCGCAACATACTCTTCAAGAGGAGCGAACATACCGTTCTGCATACGGGTGAACTGGTCGCCGTCGCCGCAGGGGAATACATCGATATCGCCGCCGCCCATGGCCAGAACGTCCAGCTTGGAGTTCTTGTCCATGTTGTCGGGGATCGCCGTGAATACGACTTCGATCTTGTCCTGGGATGCGTTGAATGCATCAACGACACCGGCTGCCGAGCCGTCCCAGTCGTAATAATTGATGACTACTTTGTCTCCGGAATTCTCAGCTGCCGCTTCAGAGGAAGCCGCTGCATCAGAAGAACCGGCGGAAGCTGCGCCGCCCGCTGCCGCACAGCCTGTCATAGCCGAAACAAGCATGCAGCCTGTCAGGGCAAGGGCCAATAATTTTTTCATTCCTTCTCCTCCATTCACTAAAACATGAATACTGTTTCCTGCAGCTTAATTTTACACGAAAACTGAACAGATAGAAAAGCCGATAATGTGATCAGTTTTTGCACAGATTGCGGATTTTGTTGCTTTTCCGGCGCGCATGTGATTGCTATGATTATTTTTACACTACGTCCGGCTCAAACAGATCCGGATAATACAATGTTGGCATCAGGAGAACAGCAAGTGAATAATTATTCCATTACGAAAGCAATGATCGACGCTACAGTGGCGCATGGTATAAAGGAAATGGCGGAAGACCCGCACAGAAGCGTACGAAGACTGGCAGATCTGGGCAGACGCTTCTCCAGGAGCGGCTTCCATGAATTCGTATTCTCGATCATGCAGGAACTGCTTGCGAACGAGAAAAGCGCGTATTATGACATGGTGGCCAACCTGCTCAGGAATTCGAATGAAGAATCGCTCCGCGTCTACGGCGTCAATACCGGTTATATGAGCTGGACCTACGGCGCCAGGGAGATCCGCAAATACCAGGCCGAGCACCGGAAGGCCCTGCCGGTCTCCATTCAGCTGCGGTATGATCCTTCCATACAGGATAAAGAGAACGCCCTCACCGTCAGCGACATCGCCGCGATCGTGAGGCAGGGGGAAAAGCTCGGCATCTACACCTACTATATCCGGCAGATTGGCGACCTGAATGACGATTACGGCATCCTGAGCGTTTTTGGTTCTTTCCGGGACAGTGCCTTTACGTGGATGCGCCCGAACGGCAGGCTTACGGCAGCACAGATCCAGCTCCTGAACGACTGCAGAAATGTCTGCACTATCCTGCCCGCGGGTGATACGGAGACATACATTACCGCTTCATTCTTGCGCACGCAGAAGATCCTGTATGCCATCTATGCCTTATACAACGATGTGAACCGCGAACAGGTCTTCCATGACCTGGTGTCGGAAGGCGCGCTCACGTCCGAAGCCGCGCTCTGTTTTCTGGTGCAGGAGGACGGTGCCAAAGCGGATCTGGCCGATCTGTGCCGCGAATCACGGAACAAACAGGAACTGCCCTGCTTCCTGATCGACTATTACAGGAATGCCGCTTCGCTCTCCAACATGACCGTGCAGCATCCCTATGTACTGGAGATCGGTACGGACAGGACGATCCTGAGCCCGGACGCTGACGCCGGAAGACTGAATATGGAAAAGCCGCTTGAAGAAGAACTAGGCAGAATAATGCCGGCACTTACAGAACAGGGATCCTTACTCCAGTAAGGATCCCTGCTTCATAATGCGGTATTATTCTCTTTTAAGCATTAAGCTCATTTACCGGATCTGCGGATCCGTCTGCACTATATTATCGGCCAGCTTGAGGACGATATCCCTGATATGTGTCAGGAATTCTATCTCGTCCATTTCATGGTCGTAGCCGCCCGAGAGCCACCGCACAAGGGAGGCCAGCAGCGCGTCTTCTATGAAAGTGATCATGAACGGCTCGTCCGTTCCTTCCGGGATCAGGTCATGCAGGAAGAAACTGGCTACGGGCGTGATCATCTCCATCAGATAGTCTTTAAAAGAATTCTGGCCCTCTATCTTAAGGGCAGCCCGGTAAAATTCCTTTTCCCTGTAAAAATACCGGCATATATCGGCAAGCCAGTCCCAGCCGGTCTCATAGGACCCCAGGTCCGTCTCGCCCAGGAAGCCGACATAAAAGATCCAGTTTACAAGATCATACTTGTCACGAAAGTGGTAATAAAAGCTTTTCCTGTTGATGCCGCAGTCGATGCAGATATCCGAAACACTGATCTTTGCAAACGGTTTCTGGCGCATCAGTTTCTTCATTGAAGCTGCCAGCGCGTTTTTCGTGATATTGGAATCAGCCACCTAGAGTTCCAGTGCCTCCTTCAGTGTACGCCACCCCAGCCCGGCGCATTTGACCCGGGCAGGCATATGTGAAATATCTTCAAAAGCAGCCGCTTCGTCCAGCTTTTCGATCTCTTCCCTGCCTGCGGTGCCCCTTATCATATTCATAAAGATCCCGGCCAGTTCCAGCGCTTCTTCTTTACCAAGGCCGATGATCCTGTCTATCATGATGTCGGCAGACGCCTGGGAGACTGCGCATCCGCTTCCGTTATAGGCAGCATCGACGACGATATTGTCCACGATCTTAAGCTGGAGGTCGATATCATCCCCGCAGCTGGGATTGACCCCGTTCAGGACGATGGTAGGGTCGTCCAGATCTTTTTTATGTGCCGGATACAGATTATGTTCGTTTATGATCTCTCTGTAAAGTGCCCTAATCTCCATATCCCAGCCAGCTCCTTACCATTGAAAGCCTGTCGGCAAAGCGTTCGACTTCTTCTTCCGTATTGTAAAAATATACGCTTGCTCTTGCCGTCGATCCCACCCCCATGTATTTCATGAGGGGCTGCGCGCAGTGATGGCCCGCGCGGATCGCGATATTCTCGGTATCCAGGACAGAGGACACGTCGTGCGGATGACAGCCGTCGATATTAAATGTTATTATCCCGCAGTGCTTCAGCGGATCTTTTGACCCGTAGACTCTGACGTGCGGGATATCGGAGAGTTTCTCCATCATCAGCGACGCCAGTTTTTCTTCCCTTTCGCGGATATAGTCATACCCGACCATGTCCAGATAATCTATCGCCGCCGAAAGGCCTGCTGCCCCCGCCGCGTTCACGGTGCCGGCCTCGAATTTATGAGGCAGTTCCGCATAGGTCGCAGATGTCCTGGTTACATATTCTATCATTTCCCCGCCGCGCAGGAAAGGCGGCATCTCTTCCAGAAGATCCCGTCTGGCATACAGTACGCCGATCCCGAACGGGGCGAGCATCTAATGACCGGAAAATGCAAAGAAATCAGCGCCAAGCTCACCTACGTCCACCTTCATATGCGGCGCGCCCTGGGCTCCGTCCACGACCACGACTCCGCCCGCGGCGTGCACCCTGTCCGCGATCTTACGGACCGGATTCATAACGCCCAGAACATTCGAGACCATCCCCACCGCGCAGATCCTGGTCCTTTCACTGACGGCAGCGTCAATCTTTTCGTCGCTGATGAAGCCCTCCTCATCCGGTTCAAGATAAACGAGCCCGGCACCCGTCCTCTCAGCCGCCATCTGCCACGGAAGTATATTGGAATGATGTTCCATGACAGTGAGCAGGATCTCATCGCCTTCTTTCAGGACGGAAAGGGCATAGCTGTATGCGACCAGATTTATCGATTCCGTCGTATTCCGGGTAAATATGATGCATGCCGGATCATGGGTGCCTACAAAGGCAGCCGTCTTTTTCCGGGCTTCCTCGTATCTTTGTGTCGCTTCCACGCTCAGAGCGTAGAGTCCCCGCAGCGGATTGGCATTGGCGCTCCTGTAAAAATCGTCGACCGCTGCCAGTACGCTGTCCGGCCTCTGCGAGGTGGCCGCATTATCAAAGTAAACAACATCCGAATCCCTCAGGAGCGGGAAGTCTTTACGATACTGTAAATTCAACTGAGCCATTCTCAAAAGCCTCCTCCGTAAAATGTCCGATAAGCTCAGCGATCTTCGGTTCACCGATCCTCTGTGCGACGGCATCGATGCGCGCTTTTGTCAGCATCCTGATGGCCGCGTCTTTACTGATACCCCTGGACTGCATATAGAACAGGGTATCCCTGTCCGGCCTGCCGATCGTCGCCCCATGCCTGCCGTCGATGTCTTCCTCTTCACAGAGAATGACCGGCATGGACCGGTTTTCGGCTTCTTCCGACAGCATCAGGACATTCTCCCTTTCGTTGCCGGAAGCGCCTTTGCTCCCTTTTCTGAAGTCGATCGTATATTTCAGGTCTTTCTTCGCCGTTCCCGAAAGCACGCCGTCGTAGATGATCTCGCTCCTGGTCGCGGGGCCCCTCTGTGTACAAGTAACAGTCATATCCAGTTTGTGGTCCAGAAGCGCCATATATCCTGTATGGTCGTCAAACTCTGCCCCTTCGCCGGAAAGATCGGCATGCATCCCGTTGAAGACTTCCCTGCCGCCCAGCTGGAGGGAAGTGACCATCAGTCCGGATCCCTTTTCCTGGCTGCTGCCGGCATCATAGAGGAATACACTGTCAGATCCGAGGATCTGGACATTGACGAGGTGAAGATGCGCTCCTTCTTCGAGGATGACCCTCGTCATCATGCCCAAAAAGCGTCCGGCGCCTTCTTCCCCGCCATCCCTGTGCACCGTTGTGCCGCCTGAAAGCCGTTCCCTGGGTATGATCAGCTGGATCAGGGTGAGCTGCGCGCCCTTGCCAAGATGGATGATCTGGCCGGTGAGGGCGCGCTCATTCTCAGCGGGCATGGCTCCCCAGATGACAGGCACAAGGGCAAGCATCCCGGGCTGTACCTGTATAAGGTCCGCGCCGCAATCCATGCTGTCAAGATAATTCTCAAATTCCGCTCCCAATCCGGTGGCGAAAGCCTGGGGATGGTAAGCGGGAACTTTTCCCGCCACAACAGCTTCCTGGGGCTGCTTTACAGCGTACCGTCTGATATATTCCGATGCTTCCGCGTTATCAAGCAGTGTATGCGTTACGCCGGCAGGCAGGTTGTCAAAACCTCCGTGAAGGACCGTGACCCCTTCCGCCGGAACACTTTCGGTCCTGCCGGAATTGAGCCTTAACCTGTTCCAGGTCAGTACGGGGAGATGGCCGAGCTTCATTGTTCTTTCAGACATGTCACATCACCTCCATCTCCAGTTTGATGAGATTGTTCATCTCGGCCGCGTATTCCAGAGGCAGTTCCTTGCTGACAGAGCTGGCAAAACCGCTGACGATCATGCTTCTGGCTTCCGCCTCACTGACGCCCCGGCTCATGAGATAAAACACGGCGTCGTCACTGATCCTGCCGATCCTGGCTTCGTGTCCGACATCCGCCTCGCTTGTCCTGATATCCATAGCGGGGACTGTGTCGGACCTGGAGATATCGTCCAGCATCAGTGAACTGCAGTCCACTGAGGATCTGGCCCCTTTGGCGTTTTTGTCGATGTATATTGAGCTGCGGTATGTACTGATCCCTCCGCTCTTGGATATCGATTTTGAATTGATATAAGAGGAGGTACCCGCACCCGTATGGATCATTTTTGCGCCAGTATCCAGATTCTGTCCGGCTCCCGCAAAAGTGATGCCAGTGAACTCGCACTGCGAACCGTTTCCTTTCAGTATCGTAGTGGGATACAGGTAGGAAACATGGGATCCGAAAGACCCGGAGACCCATTCCATCCTGCCGTTTTCTTCCACCACAGCGCGTTTCGTATTCAGGTTGTACATATTCTTCGACCAGTTCTCGATGGTCGAGTACCTGAGTCTCGCGTTTTTGCCGACATACAGTTCCACGCAGCCCGCGTGCAGGTTGGCGGTATTGTATTTGGGTGCCGAGCAGCCCTCGATGAAATGGAGATCGGCTCCCTCATCCACGATGATCAGCGTATGTTCAAACTGGCCGGCTCCCTGGGCGTTCAGCCTGAAATAGGACTGCAGCGGGATCTCCACGGTAATGCCCGGCGGTACGTAAACAAAGGATCCGCCTGACCATACCGCGCCGTGGAGGGCGGCAAATTTATGGTCGGAGGGCGGCACCAGCTTCATAAAATGTTCCTGCACCATCTGCGCGTGATCGCCTTTGAGCGCGCTCTCCATATCCGTATAGACCACGCCCTGCTCTTCCACTTCCTTCCGGACGTTGTGATAAACAAGCTCGGAGTCATACTGCGCGCCGACGCCGGCCAGCGACTCCCTTTCTGCCTGCGGGATCCCCAGCCTTTCGAAAGTATTCTTGATATCGTCCGGCACGTCCTCCCAGCGGTTCTTCATATCCGTATTCGGCCTGACGTAGGCCGCGATATGGTCCATATCCAGTTCATCGACCGGCGGTCCCCAGTCCGGCACCTTAAGTCTTTCGTATGTCTCAAAAGACCGGAGCCTCAACTGCCTCATCCACTCCGGGTCGTCCTTGTCCCTGGAGATCCGTTCGACGATCTCGCGGGTCAGGCCTTCTTCATATCTGTAAAAGCCTTCTTCTTCGTATTTGAAGTCGTAGAGGCTGCGGTCCACTTCCACGACCGCTCCCGCTTCAGCGACGTTGTTATTCTTTATCTCTTCCGTCATATCCGTTCCAGCTCCGGTATCCTGAATCCGTTATCGTCTTTCAGTTCAGTCGAACTGCACCATGGGTATTTCCTGAGGACCGGTAAAGGCCTCAAAGCCGTTGGCATTGATCTCATCGACCAGTGACGCGTCACCGTCCTTTACGATCCTGCCGTCAACAAGGATGTGGGTCCTGTCGACCTTCAGTGATTCCAGTATCCTGGTGCTGTGGGTGATGATCAGCAATGCGCCGCCTCTTTCCTGCTGGTATATCCTGATCCCTTCGCTGACGGTGCGGACGGCGTCGACATCAAGTCCGGAATCCGTCTCGTCCAGAATGGCCAGCCTGGGTGAGAGCATCAGAAGCTGGAGGATCTCCGCCTTTTTCTTCTCGCCGCCGGAGAAGCCGACGTTCAGATCCCTTTCCGCATAGGAAGGATGCATCTGCAGAAGTTCCATCGCCGCGTCCAGATCCCTGTGGAACTGCATGATCTTGACAGGCGCTCCCGTCCTCTCGCGGATCGCGCCGCGGATAAAGCTTTCCAATGACAGCCCCGGGATCTCCAGAGGGTTCTGGAAAGTCATGAACATGCCGAGCCGGGCTCTTTTATCCGCGCTTAAATGCGTGACGTCCTCACCGTCAAAAATGATCTCACCGCCTGTTAATTCATAGGACGGCGATCCCATCAGGGTAAAGCCCAGCGTGGACTTGCCAGCTCCGTTGGGTCCCATAAGGACATGTGTCTCTCCCTCACGGATCTCCAGATCTACATTATGAAGGAGCTCTTTTTCATCGATCTTTGCAGAGAGACCCTTTACCTGCAGCAGTATATTTGCCATTTTGTCTTCCTTTCCCATTTCATGACTGATCATGCGCAGTATCGTCAGATCGAGTAGCTGTCTGCTCCCTTGGCGGCAGCTTCATCGGCCAGGTCCTGGAGCGAATACCCGTCCACGTATTCCGTAATGATCCTGTAAAGCCCTGTCCAGAAAGGCAGGACGCCGCATTCATATGCCCGTTCGCAGGTATTCTCCTCATCTTCGAGGCATGCGATCGGGGTGATCGATCCTTCCGTCACGCGAAGGATATCCCCGACCTTATACTGTGAAGCCGGTTTCGACAGCCTGTACCCGCCGCTGTTGCCCCTGAGTGACTTCAGATATCCGGCCCTGGTAAGTGCCGTCACGATCTGCTCAAGGTATTTCAGCGTGATCTGCTGCCTCTCCGAAACATCCTTTAATGAAACATATTCGCCTGTATCGTGCATGGCCAGGTCCAGCATCAGGCGGAGCGCATAACGTCCTCTTGTAGAAAATTTCATTTTTACCACCAATCCATGTTATACTATTGCTCGGACATTTCAGGGTGCCGATTTGCGGGATCATCAATTTCCACTATTCCGATATGAAATGTCCATTACCACATCTAGTATATACTGAATCGGAGATTATTCAAGTGGATAACCGCAAAGAAGATATATCATCATCCGTCGTTTTTCCGGAAATATCCGCCGAACAGCAAAAACTCGACCGGCGCTTCATGCGTGCCGCGCTCACCCAGGCGAAAAAAGCTCTCGAAAAAGGCGAAGTCCCGATCGGCTGCGTGATCGTATATGAAGGCCGCATCATCGGCCGCGGCTACAACCGGCGCAACACAGACAGGACCACGATCGCGCACGCGGAGATCAACGCGATCAAAAAAGCCTCCAGAGTCATCGGAGACTGGAGGCTGGAAGGCTGTACCCTGTATTGTACGCTGGAACCCTGCCAGATGTGTGCAGGAGCCATCGTGCAGGCACGGATCGACCGTGTCGTGATTGGAACGCTTTCACCGAAAGCCGGCTGTGCGGGCACTTTGCTGAACATCCTGCAGAATCCCGATTTCAATCACCAGGCACAGGTCACGGACGGTGTAATGGCCGGAGAGTGTTCCGAACTTCTCTCCCGGTTCTTTAAAGAGCTGCGCAGGCTCAATAAGCTGAAGAAGACTTCTTCTGAGATGCCTGCAGGATCAGATTGATCACGCCTGAGAGCACGGCTGCGACCGGCCAGATGATCCATGTCCTGTCCCAGCGCATCGTAAGGAAACTGACGGCAAGGTAGGCAGCTGTCACGATACTCCAGTAGATACCGTTCACCAGGCCGCTTATGGAAGATTTCTGTTTCCTTGAATACTCTCCTTCTTCCAGGAGCTTCTGATAACCGTCCCAGATAATGGAGACCCTTACGATCAGGTAAACACCGAGTGCCGCAGCAGCAAGAAAAGCCGAAATCCCTGCACCCATTATCAGATCATTATCGCTGAACACGCCGGAAAGCAGCAGCGGGATAACTCCGCACACGATCATGATCACACCGGCGGCGATTCCCATGATATGGGTACGTTCATAGGCCTGCTTTTTTTCCTTTACCATTCCGGTAATGCCATAGGCCGTATCGATCGCTTCTGTTTCAAGATACTCAAATCTGGAAAGCGCGATCCCGTTTTTTATGAAGAAATAAACAGCGCAGGCGATGATCAGAAGCAGCAGGCAGGTCCCGACGACACCTCCCTGGTCTTCTGTCAGCGGTATCCTGCCAGCCGCCCCCATAAGTGCCAGAAGGATCACCGGTATCGGGGAAAGGATGCAGAGCAGCACGCCGAGCGATATCTCCTTCGATGCCTGTTCCGAAGCCAAAAGGTAAGCATTGGCATCTTCCATGGAAACAGGATACAGTTCCACCCCTTCGGCATTTACAGTCCGCTACTCCACCGCAACGGCAGGCGCTGTTTCTGTCAGTTCATCTTTCAGCAGATAATCTGTACTGACGCCGAACAGAGACGCCATCGCGATCACTTTATTCAGATCCGGCGTGGAGAGCGCGCCTTCCCATTTGGAAAC
Organism: Lachnospiraceae bacterium; assembly: GCA_017474455.1. Taxonomy (GTDB): domain Bacteria; phylum Bacillota; class Clostridia; order Lachnospirales; family Lachnospiraceae; genus CAG-791. The sequence continues at coordinate 6,701 of JAFVHP010000030.1, read as the reverse complement.
AGACTGCCGGCTCACGCCCAGCTTTTCCGCCAGTTCCTCCTGGCTCCATCCGTTCTTTTTCCTCAGTTCAATGATCTTATCCGCCATTATCATAATGATCTTCCTTCTTTCCGCAGTACGCACATTAAAGTGCCGGCCAATGATTCCCTCAAAGTTTTCCTTTGATGTCTGCAGATTACATTTCCCGGCCGGTTGCTTCCACCACGCCCGCTTTACAATTTGTCAACCGCCGGGCGCACCCGGCCCGGATCCGCTTATTTCGGCAGTTTTTCGTATGCCAGTCTCGGATAGCTGTCCTCGGTCACATATATCGTCCCGCAGTGTATGAATCCGAGTTTGCAAAGCAGATCCTGCATTACGGTATTATCCCCGTGAGTATCGATCCTCAGATGCCCGCACTGCGCATACGCCCAGTTCAGGCAGAAAGTGCCTGTGCCTTTGACCGATCCGTCCGAAGCGATCCTGTGGACCACACCGTACGGGGAATCATCCAGCCACGCACCGTCTTCGATCACACGGTAGGTCGGTTCGATATCCTGCCCGGCCGCATAAAAGAATGTTCCTATGATCCTGCCGTTCTCAAGACAGACATAACCGTTTCCGTCCGCCATATCCTGCAGGATCAGTTCTCCCGGAGGCCAGTTCCTTTGCCCCCACTGGTTCGGATTGCCGTGCCGGGCCATAAATGCCCTGGCATATTCATAGATCTGCATGATGCGGTCAAAATCTTCTGCTGCGGATCTGCGGATCTCCATTTTCAGACGCCTCTCTTTCGCTCTTATCCGTCTCCTGCCAGGCAGAAATGCCAAGATTCAGTGTATCATATATAAAAACTATTTAGCCTGAAACTTTTTTTCTGTCCCATCCGTTTTACTTAATATACATGAGCAAACACGGAACGGTTCTGCGAGGGGAGGTGAGTAAGATCGATGCAAAACAAAGACTGTCTGCGATGATAGACAGTTATCAGGATCTTATTCTCTCCGTCTGCTACCGGATGACCGGGGATTATTTCGCGGCGCAGGACCTGACGCAGGAAACATTCATTGCAGCCTACCGGAATCTTCCATCCATACTTCCTGATCACGAGAAAGGATGGCTTGCGAAGACCGCCTCCAACAAATGCATCGACTACATCCGCAGGCAGTCCCATGAACCGGAGGCATATGATCCCGAAACACTGCCGGCGGCAGCCGATCCGGCTGATACGGAGTCCCGTTATCTGGAACAGGATACCAGGGATGAGCTTCTGCGGATGTGTTCCATGCTGAACGAACCGTACCAGGGCGTAGCCTACCGTTACTATTATCTGGAGCAGAGCATAGAAGAGATCGCCGCTGAACTGAACGAGAAGCCTTCGGCAGTCAAGACCAGGGTATACCGGGCAAGGGACCGTTTAAGATGGCTGTACCGGAACAGGGGGAGCGGTCCCGGGCAGATTGAAGAGAAGAAAGCGGAAAGGGGGTATCCGGATGGATGACAAAGCACTGCAGGAACTCATAAATGAGATCGAAAACGATGAAAAGCAGCTGATCCATGCACCTTCCTACCTGAAAACACAGATACTGGAAGCTGTTGAAGAAACAGCCCTCCCGAAAAGGAAACGGAAACTTCTCCTGTACTCACTGGAAGTCGGCGCCATGACGGCTGCCGCCATAGCCCTTCTTCTATTTTCACCGTTCGGCACAGGTTCCGGCCGGCTTGATACAGATGGTAAGGCAGATGATCGCGCACAGACGGTCGCTGCCATAACGGAAAAGGCTTCCGACATAACACGGAAAGTGGTCACATTCGGTTCCGTCATGATGCCGGACAGAGACAACCTCCCCGTTCCATATGACTATGACGATGCAGATGATCAGTTTTGAAAGGACATGATATGAAGATCAAAAAAAGAAATGCATTCTGGACATTCTGTTTTTCTTTTATTCCCGGCTGTGCCGAGATGTACTGGGGCTTTATGAAGGCAGGCATGAGCCTTCTCATCCCCTTCTGGTTCCTGGTCTTTGCGGCTTACCTGACCGATCTTCCGGAACTTCTGTTCCTGAACGTCGTGATCTATGTCTACGCTTTCTTCCATGCCAGAAATATGGCCCATATGACAGACGAGGAGATCGCGTCGGCAGAGGATGAAGCAGTAAAACTGTTCGAGGGCATAAAGGTGCCCGCTGTCCTTAACGACAGGAACAGGGCTGCAAAGTGGGGCGGCATCCTGCTGGTCATTATCGGATGCTACAAGATCCTTCAGCAGATCTGCCGCACTCTTCCCATAAACAGCGATGCCGCCCATGTCCTGAACACCTTCCTTCGGGTATTTCCTCGGCTGGCCACCGCCCTGATCCTTATACTTTTAGGGATCCGGCTGATATCCGGCAAGAAAGAGGAACTTGAACTGTAAGTCCGGACCAGGTCTGCCGGAAAGGAGAAACTGAAATGGAAAATATTGAATCTGCGGAAAAGATACACCGCGTCGGTACGGTAACGCTCGGCATATCGCTTATCGTTTCCGGTATCGTCTGTTTCCTGCGGGTCTTCATTCCGAAGATCCCGGCCGGTATAGTGCTTCACCTCTGGCCGCTGATGATGATCATGCTGGGCGTGGAAGTCCTGCTGTCCTGCACCGGTAAAAAGAAATTCGTGATCGATAAGATATCGATCGTCATGCTGGTACTCCTGGTCTTTTTTATCGGCTGCATGGCCTGTACCGAAGCGTTCGTAAACTATTTCCAACCGCATATCTGAAAAAGAAAGCCGGCGGATCCGTTAGCGGATCTGCCGGTTTTTTTCTGCTATGGGTAAAACTTCAAACATATGCCGGAGCCGCGGAACTTCATGATACTTTCAAAATGGATAACGAGCAATGATCACACTGTCTGAGCGCAGCGAGTTTGGGATCATTGCGAGTGTTTTATACATTTTGAAAGTATTATAGAAGTTCCCGGCGATGGTATCCGGTTTGAAGTTTTACTTATAGCAGATACTAGCGGAACCACACAAAATCGCAGAACGCGAGGAAAAGGAAAAAGACGACCGCAAAGACCAGCGCGACCAGGAGGCCGGCCTTCAGTGCGGCAAACCTGTAGGCGCGGATCTGCTCTTTTGCCAGCTCCTCCGCGCCGTACATGGGTCTGCCACCCCCTGTTTTTGCTATATTGTTCTCGTTGTTTGAATTGTCTGCAGCCTGTCCGGATGCACGGTCCTTCAGCCAGGGACGGTACCCCGGCATACCTTCCAGATTCATGGGCGCAATAGTCCTGCCGTCATCTTCAAAGGTATCCTTTTTCACTTTTTGGCCGTTTCTTCCGAACATATTCTTCTGCAGGATGATCACATAACTTCTGTGTCGACCGTCACGGTCGCCGTACGCTTTGCTTCTTTCACCGTTTCATTGGCCCTGGCGTTCTCTTCGTCACCATTATACAGGTGGCAGGCACAGAAGTGCCCTTCTTCAACTTCTTTCCACTCAGGCACAGCGTATTTGCACATTTCCATACAGTGGTCGCACCTGGTATGGAACTTGCAGCCGCTGGGTGGGTTAGCCGGGCTGGGTATGCTGCCCTTAAGTATGATACGGTTCAGCTTTACGTCGGGATCCGGTACCGGAATGGCTGAGAACAGCGCCTTGGTATACGGATTCAGCGGATTGGCAAAGATCTTCTCTGTCTCAGCATATTCGACCATGTTGCCGAGGTACATGACACCTACGGTATCGGAAATGTGCTCGACAACGGAAAGGTCGTGGGAAATAAACAGGTACGTCAGACCGAATTCCTGCTGCAGCTGCTTTAAGAGGTTGATGATCTGTGCCTGGATGGAAACATCCAGAGCGGAGACCGGCTCATCGCAGACTACAAAATCCGGGGCCAGCGCCAGTGACCTGGCTATGCAGATACGCTGTCTCTGTCCGCCCGAAAACTCGTGCGGGTATCTTTCTTTGTAATAGGAGGGCAGCCCGCAGACTTCCATGACCCTGCTGATGTAATCGTCATAGTTCTCGCTGTCGACGATGTGGTGTTCCCTTGCGGCTTCACCGATGATCTCTCCTACCGGGAGCCTGGGGGAAAGCGAGGAATACGGATCCTGGAATACCATCTGCATCCTGGGGCGGAGCTTGCGGAGTTCTTCCTTGCTGAGCGCGAACACGTCCTGGCCGTCGAACCAGACATCACCGGAAGTCTTTTCCTGCAGGCGGAGGATCGTTCTGCCGCAGGTGGACTTGCCGCAGCCCGATTCCCCGACGAGGCCCATCGTCTGGCGGCGCTTTATCGAAAAGGTAACGCCGTCGACCGCTTTGACATTACCGATCGTCCGCTTGAAGAAGCTGGACTTGATCGGGAAATACTTCACCAGGTTATTGACACGGAGTACTTCATCATTACCGGTATTACCAGAAACAGTATTTGTAGTGGCAGTAGTTTTCTCTTCCAAAACAGTTTTCTCCATCCATTTAATGTTATTGGCGGCTTTTTCCATCAAAGCAGTGTATTGACGTCTACCGATGAAGGATATCCCTGTATCTCGCCCTGGTCCTTATAGCAGTAGCAGGATACAAAGTGCGTATCGCTGACCTTGATCTCCGGAGGATACACGCCGTCGCATTCAGGCTTTCTCATCTCGCAGCGGTCGCGGAAATAACAGTACTGCGGCATGTCAACAGGATTCGGGACGCTTCCCGGAATGTTGTACAGGGCTTCCACTTTCTTGCCGACGACCGGCTTTGAGCGCATCAGTCCGATGGTATAGGGATGCATCGGGTGATGGAAAATATCATCGGCAGTGCCTTTTTCCACGACACGCCCCGCATACATGACGACGACGTAATCCGCCATGCCGGCGACTACGCCCAGGTCATGAGTGATCAGCATGATCGATGAACCGATCTTGTCCTTCAGGTTCTGGAGAAGGTCCAGTATCTGCGCCTGGATGGTAACGTCCAGCGCGGTCGTGGGCTCATCGGCTATGATCAGCGTCGGTGAACACGCCAGGGCGATCGCGATGCAGATACGCTGGCGCATACCGCCGGACAGTTCGTGCGGATACATGTTGTAAACGCCTTCCTTGTTGGCGATCCCGACGAGGTCGAGCATTTCGAGCGTCCTAGCCTTGACGTCCTCATCAGACATTTCCGGATTATGGAGCTTTGTGACCTCATCTACCTGCGCGCCGATCCTGAAGACAGGATTCAGGCTCGTCATGGGCTCCTGGAAGATCATCGAGATCTTGTTGCCCCGGATCGTCTCCATAATGGAATTGGGTGTATTGACGATATTGTATGCCGTCCCGTCACCCAGGTTAAGACGGATCTCGCCGCCCACAGTCTGTCCCGAAGGGCGCTGCAGAAGCTGCATCAGCGAAAGGCTGGTAACGGACTTGCCGCACCCGGACTCGCCGACGACACCGACGGTAGCATGTTTCGGGATCGAGAAATTGATACCGTCCACGGCCTTTACCGTTCCGACATCCGTAAAGAAATAAGTACAGACATTGTCGAACTCGACAACGTTGTTCTCATCTTTCATTTTTGTCGTATAGAGTGACGGATCCTTGCCCGCATCGGCACGCTCGTTCTCGAGTTTCCTGGTGACTCTGCGGTTGAACCTGGTTATCTTCCTGGATTCGCTCGCAGATATATATGAAGATTTTTTCTTTTCGGTTTTTTCAGCCATCTTTCTTCCTCTCTAATCCCTGCTTATCTCTTGGACTTCGGGTCATATGCGTCACGCAGACCGTCACCGACAAAGTTGAACGCGATAACAGTCAGGCAGATCAGAAGGCCGACAGGTATCCAGATAAAAGGATAGTGGGCCATCGCCGACGCCGAGGATACAGAGTTGATGATCGTTCCCCAGGTGGCCAGCGGATGCTTGACGCCCAGTCCCAGGAAGGACAGTGTTGATTCTGTAATGATAACGCCGCCCATGCCCATCGTTGCGATGACGATCAGCTGGGGCATTACATTCGGAACAAGATGGTGGAAGATTCTCTGGCTGACCCTGATGCCGGTCGCTTCCGTAGCGATCATGAATTCCTGCTCCCTCAGGGACAGGATCTGGCCTCTGACCATTCTGGCGACACCGGCCCATCCCATAATACCCAAAGCTGCCATCATGATCAGCAGTCGGATATATGTATTCATTCTCTGCGCGTCCATCATGGCGCCCAGGATGATCATGATCGGCATGGAAGGCAGACAGTAGAAAACGTCTACCAGACGCATGATCAGGTTGTCGACCCATCCGCCGTAGTAGCCTGCGATACCGCCCATGATGACACCGAGGAAGCATTCCAGGAATACGACGACAAAGCCGACCATCAGCGAAACACGGCCGCCGTACATGATACGGGCCAGAACGTCGAAGCCGTCGCCGTCAGTCCCCAGCGGATGTTTCCTGCTCGGCGCCGAGAACATGTCGATAACATAGTTTACCTGGTCGGCATTGATGACATATTCACCGGTATCCCTGCGGTTTATCTGCATTTCAGCTTCCTGGTACATAAGGCTGCCGTCTTCATCATAGACATATTCACCGTTCTCATTCTGCATGGGAAGGCTTTCCACGAGAGTCCCGGAGCTCTTTTTGTCGGCTTCCATCTGGGCGATGGCGCCAGCAATGGCGTTCTTCAGGTCATATTCGATCGTATCCGCGCCGGAATAACGCTTTACGGAAAAAACAGTGAACTCGGCATATTCGCTGCCGTCT
>JAFVHP010000029.1 GCA_017474455.1 Lachnospiraceae bacterium | reverse complement strand
TTCCCTGCGGCAGAGCTTTTCCAGCTGTAGAACGAGCTGTTTTATAGTCCCGAGTGAGATCCGGTCATTGTAAGCGACCCTGATGTCGTACACTTCCTCACATACCGCTATGAGTTCCGCAACCTTTGACAGCATACGGGCTGGTTTTTGGAGACCGCTTTCTTCCACACAAAGGTATACTTATTGGCGTTGGCCTCAATCTTGGTTCCGTCAATGAATACGACCTCAGAGGAGATGAGGCCGTTCCTGCGCAGGAGCCAGCTGGATTCTGCCATGAGTTCTTTTGAGCACTGAGCGAGGTGAAGGGATATGAAACGGGCGATCGTAGCATTGTCCGGGATCATTGGCTCCAAATCAATAGGAAGTTTGATTTGATAATAAGATCTGGACAGGGTATAATCTCCCTGTAAGATTTTTGTTAGTCGCATAACTGAATTTTACAGCAAAAACCGGACTCTTTGGAGCCCGGTTTTTGTGTTGTCCTGATATGAAACGGAACTGTGCATCCGGCGTCAGGATCAGCCTGAGCGGTTGCGGCATGTCCCTTTAGAGTTGCTTTGAATGAGCGGCTGGATGAACCGGATCCTGAGGGAGCGCAGGAGGGATCTGTGTGAATCCCCTCAAATTCAACGTAACGATAAAGGGGCGTGCCGCAAAAGCGTAGGTTTTGAACCTTCACGCTTAATGCGACAGCCCCTTTTCATTCTTACACCAGCCCGCACAGCGCATGATTGCGAATGGAGTCCAGCCAGTAGTACAGATTCTCAGGCTCCTTCACCGTAATCATCCCAAAAAGTTCCGGCCTGTCCGGGCAGATCTGACCAAACAGGTCCTCCTCATCTCTGAGCAGCTCCGGATCATACCGGATCGTCTTCTGGTCGTTAAAGACCGCGCTGTAACTGATCTGCGCCTCCACCATGTCCTGGAACATGTGGCTCCCGTAACTCAGTTCCGGCATAAAGCCCGCCCGGCTGTCAGACACCTCACAGATCTCGTCAAAACACGAAATATCCGCAAAGGCAGCCGGCACGCCGAGCTCCGGCGAAGATGTACCGATCCGTCCGGGCGTCATCAGAAGAAGGTTTTTCCCGCTGCCGGAATAGTATCTGTTGATCTTTCCGACGGCGTCCGCAACCTTATACTTCTGCGCATAGGGATATGCGCCGTACTTTCCCGGATCGATCTGGACGATGACGTCCACCTTTCTCTTTTTTGACGTCCCCATCGAGGCCCCCTTCACATCAAAGAGTGTTCCCCTGAGCACAGCTTCTTCTATGTGAACTTCTTCGCCCTCCCCTCCGAGGTATAGCGGCCTGCACTGCAGCAGGTTGACGACAAACTCGCCGTCTTTGTCCATATTGATCGCATATTCAATGTCCACCGCCGTTCCGTAGACCTGCTCAAGTGTCTTGAGGATCCTTTGCATCAGGCCGGTAAACACACGATTCTCCAGAAGCCGCTGGCAGCTGACAAACCAGACGTCCCTGTTGATGCCCCTGTCGCTGAGGGTTCTCTCCGCCTCATAGTCGTGCTCCATGACCATCCGCTTGTACCAGAGCGGCAGCACATCCAGGAGCTGCTCCAGACGCACCTCCTTATAACGGTTTTCCCTGCAGTCAAGTACATCCACGTTTCTCTGTGAGAAACGATGCTTTTGCGCTGCACTCGTGTAGACCGTGATCTCCGGCCGGTCCAGATTGGAGAGCCTCGGATAGTCCTCTCTGGTCCTGTCCACGGCTTTCGTGCCCAGCCCGATCACCATCCGCAGCATTCCCGCCTCCGGGTCCATGTTGGGATACCACTGATAAGCGCTGTGGCTGTAGCCGACGCCGGCCACACAGGGCATATAGTATTTGTCGTAGTAACTGCCGGAAACTCTCTGCACGAGGATCGCCATCTGTTCATCTTTTCCTGCGAGTCCCCTCCGAAGCCGGTACTCCAGTGCCGAGCGGTACATCGTGCTGGCGTAGACCTGCCTCACCGCATCCTCGAATGCTTCCAGCCGCTCACTCATACTCCCGCGGTTCACGCAGAAAACCGACTCATATTTGCCCGCAAACGCATTGCCGAATCCATCCTCAAGAAAGCTCGAGGACCTGACGATATAGGGATTTTGGCCAAAATATTCCAGAACGCTCTCAAACTGTTCCCTGATCTTTCCCGGAAACCTGCCTGTCCGCAAGCGCTCCCTGAGTTCTCCCGCCGCCTCAAAATACCCTTCCTTTGACCGCTGCCTTATGCGCAGGCGCCAGTCACCGTTGCTCACAATGTAGGTGTAGAACACATCTGATCCGATGTAGAAGGAATCATGAGGTTCCGCATAGGCGCGATATTCCTTCAGTTCCGTCTCAACGATCTTGCGGGCCAGCAGCATGCCGCATGCTTTTCCGCCTATGGCACCGCTGCCGATCATGCGGCTGCGCACCATGAAGTAATCTTCGGGCATGAAATATTCCTGCACAAGCTCCTTTAGGCGGCTGTCCTTGGTCATCATGCTGTCGATGATCTGGTCTTCCATATGTCCGGTAAAATACCCCGCCGCATAGGCTGCCTTAGCCATGCTGTAGAAGCGGTCATAACTGTCGATATTCTGGTCCTGGCTCTGCTGCCGTATCTCGTGGACTGTCTGATAATACCGGCTGATGCCGACTCCGTCGTCGATCAGGCGCAGTTCCCTTGTCTCCCTCCTGGCACCGTGCGGCAGGAACATCGTCTCGGAATTGCGCTGCCATACTTTTACCGGATGCAGATAGATCCACTTCTCGTTCGTGTAGACGTTCAGGAGAAGCTGTGTCGTCTCGCGGATCCTCGCGATCGCGTCAAAAGAGTGACGCCCGCGCAGGATCGGAAAATACGCCACAGTATCCAGCTCAAACAGATACGGACAGGTGACACGAAAGAAATTTCCCATCATGAGGTCCGTGTACCAGACGGACTGCAGCTCCGACAGGCAGTCAAAGACATAAAACGCATCCTTTCCGTGACGTGTGATCTCTTCATGGATCGCGACTGTGAAGGACTCGAAACCGGCATCCGGATCAAACTCCGCAACCTTCACATGGGCGAGCATATCCGGCTGCGTAAGGATCGGAGGATGCTGCGCAAACCGTATATATACAATATCTCTCATGTCATTGATCGCCTGCGCGACAAAAGGCAGGGCAAATAACTTGAATTCCTCAACATCCGACACCTCCCAGACGACATTGTCGCCCATGCGGATGTAATCCAGGATCTCATCCAGCTGTGGAATCCCGCTCTTTACTTTATCAAATGCTGCCATAGGGGCTCCTCCTTTCTTTCATGCTCTGCAGTCATTGCTTTAAATAAAAAGCGGCAGGGATGTCGCCGCTTCACGGACAGCTTCCCGCTGTTCGTAATGCAGCGACATCCTTGCCGCTCTGCATAGACTATATTTCGTTTTAATTAATTAGATTATTACGCGCAAGTACTTCCGTGTCAAGGAGGAGCAAGTGTGTTATATCCAGTCATCCATGCTGCTCTTGACAAATTCCCGCTTCATCCTATAATTCTTTACAAATGAAATATTGGATATTTAAGGGCGCAATGACGTGTCGGAACAGAGCATTTCCGTAGTCATTGCGCCCTTTTTATTTAGCTAAGGCAGGAAGTCTCCGCTGAGTTTAATGATGCACACGTATGCGAAATGGAAGATACTGCTTTCAGGCGGCTCGCGCCGCGAGCCTTAGCTTATTGAATCTGTGGGGAAGTGTTATGAAAATACATGAAGAATGCGGCGTTTTCGGGGTAATGACAAAAAAGCCGGCTGATGTGGCAATGATTTGTTATTACGGGTTATACGCACTGCAGCACAGAGGTCAGGAGAGCTGCGGTATAGTCGTCAATGAGGACGGGATCTTTCACTCCCACAAAGACCTGGGATTGGTGAGTGAGGTGTTTACGAAAGAAGCTCTCTCCCTGCTTCCAAAAGGCAGAATTGCCGTAGCTCACGCCAGATATGGAACGACCGGGGCGACAAACCGGCGCAACTGCCAGCCCATAGAAGTCAATCATCAGAAGGGGCATATGGCAATTGCTCACAATGGAAATCTCTCCAATGCTGCTGCGCTCCGCTCGGAATTGGAGCTCTCCGGTGCCATTTTCCACACAACCAGCGACACCGAGACCATCGCCTACATCATAACCAGAGCGCGCCTTTGCGCGCCTTCCATTGAGGAAGCCGTCAGTCGGGCCATGGATACGCTGGACGGCGCGTACTCTCTTGTGATCATGTCTCCGCAGAAGCTGATCTGCGCGAGGGATCCCTGCGGTTTCAGGCCTTTGTGTTACGGACAGATGGAGGATGGAAGTTATGTGGTTGCTTCCGAGAGTTGTGCCCTGGACGCGGTTGGCGCCATGTTTGTTCGGGATATTGAGCCCGGAGAAATCCTTATCTTCACCTCTGAGGGTATTTTGTCCCGTAAAGAGCATTGCAGAAGCCGCAAGAGGCAGATCTGCATTTTCGAATATATCTATTTTGCAAGGCCTGATTCTGTTATTGATGGCATCTCGGTCCATGCCGCAAGGCAGCGCGCGGGTGCAGCACTGTCTCAGACACATCCTGTAAACGCAGATGTTGTAGTCGGCGTACCGGATTCGGGGCTGGATGCAGCTATCGGTTATTCGCAGGCCTCAGGGATTCCGTATGGGATCGGTCTGATCAAAAACAAATATATCGGCCGCACATTCATTGCACCGAACGCGCGAGCCGATCAGGTTCGAATCAAACTCGCACCAATCCGCGAGACTGTAGAGGGCAAGAGCGTTGTACTGATCGACGATTCCATCGTGCGCGGAACGACCTGCGAACGGATTGTCAGGCTTCTGAGGGATGCCGGAGCCAGAGAGATCCATATGCGGGTAACAGCACCCCCTTTTCTCTATCCCTGCTATTACGGTACGGACATAGACTCTCAGGAGAACCTGATTGCCTGCCACCATTCTATACCGGAGATCTGCAAGATGATCGGAGCGGATTCTCTCGGATATCTTCCTGTCAAAAAACTGCAGTGCCTGACCGGTCACAGCCATTTTTGCAGTGCATGCTTCTGCGGGGAATATCCGACACCTGTCCCAAAAGGAAGCAGCAAACGGAGATTCGAGCAGCGGCTTTCGAAGTGATCCGTACGGTTGGGCCCTCGTCCAATCAATAGGCTGCCACCCTAAGAAAAATCTCTTAGTGCGACAGCCCCTTTTTTTATTCTTTCATGTTCTGCAGCAGTTACGCTTCCATCATCTCTTTCAGCGACACATCGTACGGAGCCCTTGCTATACCTTTTTCCGTGATGATCGCTGTGATCAGAGAGTTATCCGTTACATCAAAGGCCGGATTATATACATGGATATTCTCCGGCGCCATCCGTTTTTTATACCACATCTGTGTTACTTCATCCGGATCCCTCTGCTCTATCACGATATGTCCGCCGTCCGGAGTCTTAGGGTCAACAGTCGACAGCGGAGCACACACATAGAACGGAATACCGTAGCTTTTCGCAACGGCCGCCACTACGCTGGTCCCGATCTTGTTTGCGGCGTCTCCGTTGGCAGCGACACGGTCACAGCCTACGAATACCGCCTGGATCCTGCCCGTACGCATAATGGACGAACACATATTATCGCAGAGGAGCGGAACATCTATGCCGGCCGCCGAGAGTTCATACGCCGTCAGCCGCGCACCCTGGAGAAGCGGCCTTGTTTCATCACAGAACACATGCAGATCATAGCCTCTTTCATGCCCGAGATAGATCGGCGCTGTTGCCGTCCCGTATCTGCAGGTCGCCAGCTGTCCGGCATTGCAGTGGGTCAGGATCCCGTCGCCCGGTTTAATAAGGCTGAGGCCATACTCTCCGATACTTCTGCATACGGCGATATCTTCCTGCCGGATCAGTTCCACTTCTTCATAAAGCCTGTTCCTGATATCCTCCATCAGAAGATCCCTGTCGGCTGCACAGCTGTCAAAGACCCCGGCCATACGCTCAAGCGCCCAGGTAAGGTTGACAGCTGTCGGCCTTGCCCCGGCCAGATATTCTTTGTCTTTTAAAAATGCGGATCTGAGCGCATCCAGGTTCCTGTCCCTGTTCTCCTGCGTATCCGGCAGCGGCAGTGCGGTCCCGGCTGTCAGAACGCTGATGCCGAGCGCAGCGCATACACCTATCGCCGGCGCGCCGCGCACCTTGAGCAGGTAAATGGCATCCCATATCTCCTGCGCAGTCTTCAGTTCGATCAGCTTTGTCTCATTGGGCAGCAGCGTCTGGTCGATGATGACAACGGCTTTTTTGTCATCACTTAATGCTACCGTATCATAATCAAGGATCGATTTTCCCATTTCTGTATATTCCAGGCAAACAGTCTCAGATCTCAGGTTCGATCAGACCGTAAGTACCGCCCTTTCTCTTATAAACCACATTGATCGCTTCCGTTTCCGCATTCACAAAAACATAGAAGCTGTGACCGAGGAGCTCCATCTGCACGCAGGCATCTTCCGGATACATGGGCTTGACTTCAAACTGTTTGCGCCTGGCGATCCTGATCTCCTCATCATCCGCCATATCGTTATCGAGGTATTCTTTCTTGAAATTTGCCCCGGTCTGTTCTTTTCTGATGAGTTTGCTTTTATATTTTTTAAGCTGGCGCTCGATCACCTCTTCGACCAGGTCGATCGATACGTACATATCATTGCTGACCTGCTCGGAACGGATAATCTGGCCTCTTACGGGTATCGTTACTTCTATTTTATGTCTTTCTTTATCCACAAGGAGCCTTACCGTAGCTTCCGTCTCCTGCGAGAAGAACTTGTCAAGCTTTGCCAGCTTGTCCCTGATCGCATTTTCAAGTGCAGGGGTCACCTCTACATTTTTTGCTGTGATCGTGATCTTCATACCATTCTCCTATCCGGAGCGCATTTCCGGTATCCGGCGAAGGCAATTCCCCGTGCCCTGCGCCTGCCGGCACAGCCGTCAGCGGCGCTCCATCGCGGACGGCATCGATCAGTTTTTTATTGATTTAAGTATACCATGATTTGTTGCGTTTAACATAAAACTGCCGCCGGGTAAAGCCCGGCGGCAATAATGATCTGATGATTTAAAATGTGCCTTTTATCAGTTGAATATCCTTCTGATCGCCACGATGGAGCGGTAGCCGGCGTTGCTGACCTTGATCCCGTCACGTGGATTGGAAGCATGTACGATCTGCCCGCCTCCGATATAGATACCTACATGACCGCTGTAGCATACCAGGTCACCTGGCGCGGCTTCCGCAAGGGATCCTACAGGTACGCCGTAATTTCTCTGGGAAGCATCATAATGCGGAAGGCTTATGCCGAAATTCGCGTAGACCGACATGGTAAAACCAGAGCAGTCCGTACCGTGTGTAAGTGACGAGCCTCCGTACACATAAGGGTTGCCGACGAACTGAAGGGCAAAATTGGCAACTGCCTGTCCCTGGGGGGTACCGACAGATACTGCCGCTGCCGCCTGCTGGGCTGCCACAGATGCCTGCTGAGCCTGTGCCGCCGCCGCTGCCGCCGCATCCGCCTGCTGCTGCAGAAGTGCCGCATTCGCGGCCTGTGCCTGCTGTGCTGCCGCTGCCGCCTGCCTGGCCGCAGCTGCCTTTCTCTCCGCCTCGAGCGCTTTTTTCTTTGCTTCTTCCGCCGCTATCTCTTCCTGGCGGCGCTTTGCTTCAGCGGCCAGCCTGGCTTCTTCCTGCGCCCTGGATTCCGCTTCCGGATATACCTGCTCGACGTCGGCATAGTCCGATGATATATAGCCCATGCCTTCCGGCGTATCGACCTTGATCCAGTCGTCTTCGACCGAGATGACATCAAAGGTCTCCCCTCCGGGGATCAGTGTGATAACATCCGAATTGATATCCGGAGCGACACGGACACGGAGCGTTTCTGTCGTAACGGTAGCCTTGGTCACAGCGACTTCATCCGCCATGCCTTTGGCGCCTTCCCCTACAAAGAGGAACTGTGCCTTGACATAGCCGGTCACTTCACCGGACCTGACCGGTACCCAGCCGTCCTTTTCCTCCCCGACGATGTGGCCTACGCCGTTGGCATAAAGCTTACCGACGACTTCCGCGTCTGTCGAGGGCTCCGCCCGCATATATACGAAGTCACTGACCATCGCGACGGCGATCTCTTCTTTTCCTTCTTCATATCCGCTCTGTCCCGCGTCTGCCCCGGCTGCCTCACCCTGTACGGTCTGCACCTCGGGAGCAGGTTTTGCCGCCGCCACGGCATATCTCTGGGTGTCGGACATGAACGGCTCCACGATGATCTTCTCGACCGCGCTCACCCGCGCGCTATCCTGAAGAAGAGCCTCTTCTGCCGTTTCACCCGTCGTCTGTCCTTCCGGGAGCAGCACGGCTTCTGCGGTGCCGGCAGGCTCTGATGCCTCAGCACCGGCCGTTTCCGCAGGGATCGCTCCCTCCGGCAGCTCCGCGGCAGGGATCGCTTCAACAGCGGAGCCGGCCGCATCAGGAGCCTCCGCGGACACTCCTTCTGCAACGATATCATCATCAGCCGGCCGCGATTCGCCCAGAACAAGCGCATCACTGCTGATGGCATCACTGACAGCCGCAGATGCACTGGCACCGGCATCAGCGATACCGGCCGCATCTGTCAGGCTGGCAGGCGCGCTCGCCGCAGCCAGCTCATATTTTCTTTCCGCTTCATATATCTCGATATCCCGCAGCGAGATACGTTCTTCGGAGAGAATATAGTCTATACCGGCAGTGGGCAGCATCAGGTATCTGATTTCCTTTTCAGCTGCCGCAGATCTTAAGGCAGGCTTAAAGCCCGCAAACAGCAGAGAAGCTGCGGTAAAGACCAGTATCTTCCTGTTAATATGAAACACAAACACCTCCGGGTAAGGGATTTCCGCTCAAAACATAACATTTCCGTATTTTATTACGGAAATGTTACGCATAGAAAATATACCAGAGCGGTACATATCTGTCAAATTTCCCGGTTTCAGACTTCGATCAGTTCGTATTCCTTAGTCCCGTATCCGAGTTCCGCAGCGGCATCGATCGTCAGCGTGCCGTGACGGGAATTCACTCTCTCAAGGAAGTGATCGCGCCCCGGATCATCCGACTTTTCAATGAGATCCATACAGGCCCTGTCAAGTGCCACAGGATCCAGCGAGGACAATATCCCGATATCCTTCATACAGGGATCTTCCGCGACCGCACAGCAGTCACAGTCGACAGAAAGATTGCAGACCATGGTCACATACGCGATCCTGTCGCCAAAGTAACGGACTACGGAAGAAGCCGCATCTGCCATTGCCCGCAGGAAATCATCCTGCTCGGCATGATTTTCCCAAACGCCGACCTGTGTCCTCTGTTTCCCGCCGGAATGGATGTATGCCTTGCCGTTGCTGGACGCGACACCGATCGAGAGTTGTTTTAAGGCCCCGCCGTAACCGCCCATGGGGTGTCCTTTGAAATGGGAAAGGACAAGCATGGAATCGTAATTTTTCAGATGGCTGCCGACGTAATTATGTTTGATCACTCTGCCGTCGGGGATCTCAAGCACATCGTCCTCCCCTTCCGCATCCATAAGGTCCACGTCAAAATACCTGGTCCATCCGTGTTTGACTATGATCTTTTTATGCTTTTCCGTACTGTTCCGTTCTCCGTCATAGGCCGTATTGCATTCCACGATCGTGCCTTTAACATGTTCGACGGCAGGCCGCATGAATTCGGGATGAAGGAAATTCTGGTTGCCTTTTTCCCCCGAGTGTACCTTGACCGCCACTTTCCCCGGAAGTTTCCTTCCGAGTACGTCGAACATCTTAACAACTGCTTCCGGGGTCAGTTCCCTGGTAAAATAGACCTTGGCTTTCTCCATTTCTTTTCCTTTCTGTTTTCAGTTTGCCAGTTCCGATACGCCGGTTATGGCAACGGCGCCGTCCGCCGCAGCAGTAATGATCTGCCTGAGTTTTTTGGTCCTTATATCGCCTGCCGCAAAGATCCCGTATTGTGACGTCTTACAGTCTTCACCTGCAATGATGTACCCTTTTTCATCCAGGTCAACGATACCTTTGGCCGCCGCGTTGATCGGCACCATGCCGACCGCGATGAAGACCGCGTCCGTATCAAGCTGCGTCTCTTCGCCGGTCTTTACATTCCTGATGCTGACCGAAGATACCCTGTCATCGCCGTTGATGGAAGTAACGACACTGTCCCAGCAGAACTCCACCTTTCCGGCGGATATGATCTGTTCCTGCAGGGCGCCGACAGCACGCAGCTGGTCACGCCTGTGGACAAGGATGACCCTGCTGCAGAGGTTGGACAGATAGATCGCGTCTTCTACAGCCACGTCACCGCCGCCGACAACGACCGCTGTCCTGTTCCTGAAAAACGCCCCGTCACAGGTCGCGCAGTAGGAAACACCGCGGCCGGTAAACCTGGTCTCACCATCCACGCCGAGCAGCGCATGTTTTGCGCCAGTGGCAAAGATGATGCACTTCGTCTCTTCTTCTGTTACCGTGATACCGTTATTTATCTTTACACTGTATCCTTTTTCCGGGCATCCCGGTTCGATCATTTCAATACCGCCGGCCTCGCCGGTGACGAACTCTGCTCCGAGGAGATCTGCATGTTCGCGGAATTTCATGGCCATTTCAAAGCCGTTGATCCCTTTGAGTCCCAGATAATTGTCCACTTCATATGTGTTGATGACCTGACCGCCGGATGTTGCCTCCTTCTCCACTACCAGGACATCCAGAGCTGCTCTCTTCCCGTATACAGCGGCTGAAAGACCTGCCGGTCCCGATCCGATGATAATAACGTCTCTCATATTCACCACCATTCTTTCTGCAGACACATTTCCTCGCGGCTAAACTGTCATTTAAAACCCTGCTGATACATGATAAACTGCAAGTGTCTTTTTTCTTATTATAACAGACAGAGGTATAAGAAATGAACGGAACCGGAAATGATCTGAAGGCAAAGCCGCTTGCCATAGTGACCGGCGCATCCCGCGGGATCGGCGAAGCGATCGCCCGCGCGCTTGCAGATCGGGGATATGACCTTATCCTGACCTGCAGGAACAACACCGAACGGCTTGCCGCTCTTAAAAGCGAACTGGAAGGATCAGTCTCGGTAAGAGCCATTCAATGTGATGTCTCCGATCCGGCAGCTGTATCGTCACTCTTTTGCGGCCTGACGCATCTTGAACTCCTTGTCAATAACGCCGGGGCGGCTTATTACGGCCTCCTGCAGGAAATGACCGTCGAAGAATGGAGAAATATCATCGATACCGATCTTTCCGGGCCTTTCTATATGTGCAGGCAGGCCATCCCGCTGATGCTGAAGGGGCCGGCGGAAGGTACGGGTACCGGCTGCTGCAGGATCATTAATATATCATCTGTCTGGGGCAGCACAGGTGCCGCCTGCGAAGCCGCCTATTCCGCAGCCAAAGGCGGCCTGAATGCGCTGACGAAGGCACTTGGCAGGGAACTGGCCCCCAGCGGTATCCCCGTTAACGCACTGGCACCCGGGGTCGTCGATACGGATATGCTCTCTGTATTTAATGAGGAAGAAAAAGAAGCGATCAGACAGGATATTCCCGCGGACCGCTTCCTGAGTGCTTCTGAGACTGCCGGAGCCGTCCTGGCACTGCTTGATATGCCTGCTTATTTTACCGGTCAGATCATCACACTTGACGGCGGGTACACCTGACCCGGCCGGGTCAGAATCTGTGGCTTCCGCCACCGCCGCCGCTACCGCCGCCACCGCCGGAACGGCCGCCACCACCGCCGGATGAACTCACGATCGGCGAATACTTTTTGAATGTGCTTCGCAGTTCAGACTGCGTGTTCGACACTTCTTCCCTCCGCTCCAGCGCGTCCAGAATCTCCTTCCTGGACGGGGCAAAGGCCAGCGAACGTTTCCTGACCAGGAGGTAATTGACTAAAAGCGCTATTATCACGGCGATAAACGCGTTGGTTATATACTTCATCGGCTGAGATATCCTTCCGCCGGCCAGCTTCCTCAAGACCTGGCTGTATACGGCAGAGGCCATACCGTAGTAATCCCCTTCCGACGCCTTCTCATAGACATTGTCCATGATCGTATCCGCGGTATTGCGGTCGATCGTCCTGTAGATCTCACCGTCACTGTGCAGCGCGATCACTCTTCTGTTCATATCCACCACCAGGAGCGTTCCGCTGTCGGCGCCGAACAGCTGCAGATAGCGTTCCTTCGCGTAGCTTTCCGTATCCGAACTGTTCGTTGTCGTGGAAATAAAACCGGCGTTCCCGTATGCCGTGACCGGCGCCATGCTCTCCGAGATCAGCTTTGTCCTTTCTTCTTCCGAAAGAAGGGAGGCATTGTCTTCTATATAAATGCCGAATCCGGTCCCGGTATTCACCCAGGTAAGATCCGCCCCGCTCCCGATGGTGATCAGATCTGTTTCCGGCTCTTCTGCCGACGATACGGCAGCCGGGAACAGAAACAGCGCGCACAAGAAACAGGCAATAAAGCCCGCGGTCAGCAGCATAATTCTTTTTCTGGACAGCTGTCCTGCTTCACGCATGATCATCACCGCCCTTCCTGACATAGTGCGGCAGCGGCCTGGTCGAAAGCAGGTTGAACTGCCTGATCATATAGAACAGTGTAAAACATGCCGTGACCAGAAGGACCACTGAGGGGATATAGTACCACAGGTCCCTGACCGGCAATGAAAAGATGATGCCTGCACAGACAAGGAGCTGGACCGGCAGATAGAGGCACTGTCTGATTACTGTCTTTTTCTGTTCCCCCGGGATCATGCCCAGGGCGGCTATGCAGATGACCGCAGCGGCCGCGGCCATAAGGATCGTTGACATCATCAGGCCGTTCAGGGAATAATTGGCAAAACCGATCATCGCGGCGATCCCTCCGATGATCCAGAGGATCACCGTAAACGCCTTTTCCGCTTTTGTTTTATTCCCGCCTTTATCTTTTTTACCGTCTTTGGCAGGAGTTTTTTTCAAAGCGCCTTTATTTACGGAAAGATAACCTCTGTCACCTTCCCTTGTTTCACGTTTTTTCCGGCTGCTTTCCTCTCTTGCACATAAAAGGAAGCAGACTGCACTGATCAGCATGACGACCACCAGGCCTGTTTCGGCCCTCAGTGAAAGGAAAAGGTTAAGGATGACATACAGGACGAGCGCCAGGATCCCGGATCCGGCAAGGAACTTCCTTAAATCGATCGGTACATCTGCACAGATCCTGCCCGATTCCCCGTTCATTATAAAATAGGCGATCCTGTCGTTTTTCCGCCAGGTCAGAAACCATACCGGGAACAGAGCATTTTCCGCACAGGCATCTGACATGGCCAGCGCCTTGTTCTGCGCCTCCCTTCCATTCGGGAGGGACAGTTCAAGGCTTCTGAACTCATTCTGTTCCTTCATGACGGACAGGACCTGTTTATTACCGAACGCGCATGCATCCTCGCTGTAAAGATCCTGGCTGACATCCGCCGTATCCGCATAGAAACCGCATAGGAAAGACGGCGTAAAAGGTTTCATGTGTACTGCTTTATAAGGAGCGATCGTTTCACTGATATGGTCGTTGAACGATGAAGAGGCGTCATATGATATTCCCCTGTACTCTATCTCCACATCGGCACTCAGGTCATAATTATAGGTATATTCGAAATCTCCTCTGCGTTCCGTTTTCTTCCCCCGGAACCTGGCCTCTCCCGAATAGGAGAGTCTGTATCCAGTAAGGTATATAGATCCCGCGGAATTTTACCAGGAATGCTTCGTCCCTGAATTCCGAAGGCGCAAAAAAGGCCCTGCGCATGAACTTTGCGTAGGCCTTTTTACATTCATCTTTATCGAGCCTGAAGGGAATTATGTACGCCGGCCGTTTACTTCCCCGGATCCTGGAATCGAGGATCGTGGAAGCGCCGCAGAAACTGCAGAACCCTGCAGCTGTATCATCGGCACTGATGACTTCACCGCCGCACTGGGGACAGGTAAATACGGTGGTCTCAAAAAGATCCTGCTCCACCGCATCTTTTTCTCTTGTGTATTCGTATGGATCAAAAAAGGAATTGCAGTAATCGCAGGTCAGCTTTTTGGTCGGAATGTCGTATCTAAGGCCTGCGCCGCAGTTAGGACAGCCGTACATATCTCACCTTACCCGAAAGTCCGGCTGATCACTGTGTCAGGCCTGCAGCCTGGGCTGCCTGTACGGCAGCAACATTCGCGGCATAAAGATTCGCGTGGGCCTGCGCGAGCTGTGCCTGTGCTGCAGCATAGGTCGCCTGCGCATTCGCATCCTGCGGGTTAGCCTGCACCATAGCCGTAGCCGCATCCAGGATCTGCTGAGCCTGCGCGGCCGCTGCGGTAGCGGCATTGACCTGGGCCATGGCGCTCTCCACAGACTGCTGCGGAGCAGGTGCCGGAGCAGCGGCAGCCGCTTTCTTCTGGGTGGTCTCTTCCGGGATGACATCCGGCATCTTACCGCCGTTATTGTAGGCGAGAGCTTCGTTCCTGGTCATTCCGCCGAAAACGATGACCGGCGTACCGACCTCAACATTATCGTAGATCTCGCCGGCGATCGATACCGGCAGGTTGACACAGCCATGGGAGCCGCCGTTGATATAATAATTGGAACCGAAAGCACTTCTCCAGTTCGCGTCATGCAGGCCGTAGTTCCTGTAGAAAGGCATCCAGTAACTGACAGGTGATCTGTATCCTTCACCCACCAGTACCGTGTTCTTCTGTTTGCTGTAGATCGCGTAAATGCCGTTCGGAGTCCCGTTTCCGGCTACAGCCTTGCCGGAAACACAGTCCGTATCGACAGCCAGTTCCCCGTCCTTGTATACATAAACATGCTGTTCGTCAAGATCGCATTCCACATACGAATCTCCGATGTCCCCGTTGATAAAGCTGCGGGCAGTCTGTTTGAAAACGGGCTCGACAGTGGTCTTCCCGCCTGCCGCAAGGGCTTCTGTAAGCAGGGCAGCCGTTTCTTCCCTGTTCATTTCCCAGCCGTACGAGCCGGCATCCAGCGTGATCGACTTGCCCGACGTCGTCGTAAAATCATGGGGCTTGCCCTTCGTATCATATTTATCCGCCAGGGCATCGACAAAAGCGGTAACCTTTTCCTCATCGATCTGCAGGGCTCCATCCTCAAAAGAGGTGAAATTCTGCAGGTTTTCCAGTTTGAGGACTCTTTTATCCTCTCCGAAAGGAACGGTTATCTCCATTCCCTTATATTCATTCAGCGCATTGGCCAGGCTGACGAGGGCGGGATCGGTATCCGTCACACCCGCTTTCGCATAACACCCGGCTTCGTCCAGGTCAAGGCTTGTCCGCATACCGATGATGGCTTCCGAAACAGCCGGCAGTATCAGCTCCGCAGTCGTATAGGCGCCGTCATTGCTGACTGGTCTGTATTCACCGTTCTCAAACTTGCAGGCAGCATCCCTGGGGGCCCGGAGATTGTCCTCATCAAGGAAAGCAAGGCCGGCTACCGCATCTTCCAGCGCTTCCTGGGAAAAATCCGCCTTGACGGGGACAGAATAACTCAGATGGCTGATAAAGGAAACAGGCCATGAAAAGGCACTCTGCCTGGACAGGATACCGTCCAACATGACCTGCGGGACCTGCCTCAGGCCGATCTCATCTCCCCTGATCGTATCCGTAACGCCGTTCCGGCCCGTGATCGTCAGGACATAATCGCTTCCGCTGTCATATATCCTTTTCTCGGCACCGGAAACAGAACTTCCGGATATATTGATCCCGTTCACATAGGTGAATATGGAGAAATGATTCCTGAAATACCCGCAAAGGCCCAAATAGACCGCCGCAGCTCCGCAAAGGGATATAAGAAGGATCTTTAACGTTCTGTTCATGTATTTAAACCCTGTCTGAAAAGCCTGATGAGGACATACTAATCCATTTCATAGTATTATACTTTACTGATGCATGGGTTTGACAGTAAAAAAACGACGAAAAAACAGTGTTTTCCGTCGCTTTTTTCAGTATTTTCTACGTTTCATGCGGATCCTGCAGCCAAGATCGTAAAAGAACGATCCGGTCCCGCCGTAAGGCGGATGTTCATCTTCCGCGACTTCGAAAATATAACTGCCGCATGCATTGATTATGACTGTGCCGCATTCATGTTCCATCGTCCGTCTGAACCCGTGTGTATAATTCTGGTGGACATGACCGTGCAGCATATAACGCGGCCTGTATTTCTCCATGAGGCTGTTGAAACAGGCAAAGCCCCTGTGCGGAAGATCTTCCAGGTCTCCGTGGTCTTTTGCGGGCGCGTGTGTCACAAGGATATCGAAACCGTTCATTTTCCGGATCGTTTTTTCGACTTTCCGGATCCTCTTCTGCATCTCCTCTTCCGTACACATGCACGGTCCGGGCCTGTAACGCATCGAGCCGCCCAGCCCCAGGATCCTCAGGCCATCGCAGTCATATACCGTATCATCGATGCAGATGCAGCCTTCCGGCGGCTTTTTGTCATAACCCCTGTCATGGTTGCCGCGGACATAAAGGAGGGGACAGTTCACCATCGTGACAAGGAACTGCAGGTAATCCGAATGCAGATCCCCGCACGAAATAATAAGATCGACACCTTCGGTCTTTCTCTTATCATAAAAATCCCAGAGTGATTTAGACTCTTCGTCCGCTACGACCAGTATCTTCATCCTGACGCCTATGCCATCCTCTGCCTGACACCGCTGATATACGTTGAGAGCCTGGCGCCTTCGACCAGTTCATCCGGATAGGGTATCTCACCGATAATATTGTCGCACAGCCAGTCCATTGTTATGATCTCTTCATTGGACAGCCTGGGGTCACCCGCTTCCCTGACAGTTCCCTCAGCGGAATGGATCTCTCCCTCGAACGGGAACAGACGGCCTTCCCTGATCGATGTGCAGAGGAAATCCGAAAGTCTCCGGGTATGATAGGAAGTCCTGACGGAATTTACCACACCGACGACACCTGCATCCATTCCCCACCAGTAGTTCAGTCCTACATCGTCAGCGACCTTTACCCTTTCTACCCGCTGTTTGTCCATAAACCGGCGGAACAAAAGCTCATAGAACCTGCCCCAGTCCCAGAGCGGGGCGGCAATATGCCTGACCTCATCCGCCGCGTGATCGATCCTGTAAAGGCCGTATTCCCTTGTCATCTCCTGAGGCCTGATCATATCCGAACCGGAAATGACCGAGATCCCCTGTTCCCTGAAAGACTGTTTCCAGTCATGGTCTTTCATCGTCGCCCACTCAAGGTAGATCTTTGCCTGCGGATCGATCATTGCCGCACCCAGGGCGAATGCATTGATGCCTGCGATCGCGCCGTAGATCGGATAATCCGCCCTGTAACCTATCCTGTGGTCATCCGCCTCGGTGGCAGCCAAGGCACCCATCACGAACTTCGCCTCATGGATCCTGCAGTAATAGGACCTGAGCGCATTGTGCGGCAGGTTGACCGAACAGTTCAGGAAATGGACCGGCTGGTCGCTGTAGTGGACAGCTGCCCTGAGCGTTCTCGGCATCTGGCTGGGAGAAGTCGTGAAGATGAGCTCACAGCCGTCACTGACTGCCTCATCGATCCTTTCAGCCAGTACCTCATCGACCCCGGTATCGTCATACCGGCTGATGTCGACTGTACCTCCGAACACTTCCATGACATGGTTCCTGCCCAGTTCGTGCATATAGTTCCAGCTTGAACTTTCCGGGGTCTTTTCATACATGAAGGCGGCTTTCAGAGGTTTCTGGCTCGTATATGCCGGAGGATGGATCAGGAAATCCAGCAGTCCCTTTTCTTCATTGATCCTCTCCGGCTGCTCGACAAGTTCCAGATTATCGTCATTGGCGGCTGTCATGAACTCATTCCAGAGCTTGGTCAGTCTCCTGCTGATGACCTCATCCGAATCATTGAGGAGGCTGTCGAGCCTGTAAAAATGCAGATATATCAGCAGCGCATCGCCGCTCTCTATATCCAGTCTTTCCCCGCCTTTGGCCTTAAAAGCCCGTTCAAACACACTGATGGCACTTTTAACATCCATAATGGTGTTGTCGGACCAGGGATTATCCAGATTCAGTCCGATAAGGCCTGCGAAGTGTCTGTATCCGCCGGGAGTCGAGATCCTGAGTTCATATGTGGGACAGACTTTGAAAAACTCAAGAAACTCATAATAACCGGTCACTTCCGGATCATCGGACTTCTCGGGCAGGATCCTTGTTACATCGGCCATGATAGAAGGCGCGTCCACGAACTTGAGCACGGATACACGCTTATTCCCTTCCTGGATATAGAACCTGCCCATGAACTCGAACACTTTGACCGGGTCCTGGATGCCCTCATTCACCTGGTATTCGTAAAGGTTCGACCATTTTACGGCGAATTCGCTTTTTTCAGTCAGCACCGGCATGTAGTTCCTGGCAAACGCGTTCGTCCTGCCGACAGTTTTCGTACCGACGACAAGGGAAAGCGGGATCTCGATAAGCCCGACTTTCACCTGGGGCAGCCTGTCCACATCATGGACCATATAGTCGAGGGAGGGCACGTACGGATACCTGCCCTCTGCAACCTGTTTCCTGTATTCTTTCTCGCCAAGCTTCCTGGCTCTTTCGTATGTCTCTAACATGGATTCCTTTCAAATAATATTGCTGTACTGCCTGTTATTTCAGATAAAATGTCACAGTGACCTGCGCGGTGATCTGCGCTTCGCCGGGCATTACCGCGACAGAAGCCGCTGCCGCTTCCTCCGTCACAGCCGTATCAAACATTTCCTTGGCGTATGATCTGTTGACAGTATTGCTCCTATAAGTGGTGTCCTGGTAACCTTCCGTGATCACACTGACTTCACCGAGCTCTTTTCCGGATGCTTCCGCAAGCACCTCCGCTTTTTTCCTGGCGGCGGCAACGGCCTTTCTGAGTGCTTCTTCATAGTCTTCCTCATATCCGCTGCACCTGTAGCTGACATTATCGATGCCGTTGGCGCCGGCTGCCACGATGGCTGTCAGGAGCCTGCCGGTCTCATCGATGGACCGGTCCGTGACCGCGATCCTCGTCGTCACGACGTAGCCGGTCAGCCTGGGTGTATTCTGGCTGTAATCATAAGTAGGATAAAGGTCATAGCCCCTGGTCTTGATATTCCTGTCTTCTACGCCTGAGTCGTGAAGAACTGCCATGACGGCGTCTACGGTCTCACTGTTCTTTTCCTGGGCAGTGGATGCCGATTTATCTTCTGTCTGGATACTGAATGTGATGTCAGCCAGGTCGGGCGTATCAAAAACGATCCCCTCGCCGCCGGTCGTCACCGTTGCCGCATCGCTGCGTCCGGTAACCGCGGCACCGGCTTCATCCGGTTCCTGTTTAAAGGAGCGCGCTCCTGTCATGGCATTGGCCGTAAGACTGCATCCCGTAAACAATGCCGCGCCAAGTACTGCCGCAATAATGAATCTGCTTCCTTTTTTCATGCTGGTTCCTCCCTTCAGTCAATTCCGGCCCCTGCGGATACCGGACCAATGATCTTCTGTCTGATATACCGCAGTTATCCCCGGGCGGTTTCATATCTTAACCCTATTTATAAAAACTTTCAACTCTGCTCCTGTATTCATGATAAGATATGTCCTATGAGCAGAACAACCGTAAGAAAAGATTATCTTAAAGATCTCCGTGAAGGCAAGCAGATCCCGTTCACCGGGCTATGCTTTATGATCATACAGCTATCCATCCCTGCTATCCTGGCCCAGATATCCACGATCATCATGCAGTATATAGACGCGTCCATGGTCGGGAGCCTGGGTGCGAAAGGCTCGGCCTCCATCGGTCTTGTCGCCTCTTCCCAGTGGCTGTTCGGCGGCCTGACAATGTCGCTCTCGACAGGGTTTATCGTCCAGGTAGCCCAGCAGATCGGAGCCTGCGACAACAAAAAAGCGCGTAATATCATGAAGCAGGCTTTCGTTATCGTCACGGGGATCAGCCTCGCCGCGACAGTGATCGCTTCTTCCATATCCCTTCATCTTCCGGTCTGGCTGGGCGGCGGAAGCGACATCACACGTGACGCAGGCATTTATTTCCTGATATTCGCGCTGTTCCTTCCCGTACATGCGCTGAACGGGCTGGCCGGCGGCATGCTGCAGGCATCCGGCAACATGAAGATCCCGGGGATCCTTCACATCATCATGTGCCTTCTGGATGTTATCTTCAACAAGTTCCTGATCTTCCCTTCCGTACAGCTCTTCGGCATGACATTAAAAGGTGCCGGTCTCGGCGTCATCGGCGCTTCGCTCGGTACGGAATTTGCAAAACTCATCTGCTGTATCCTGATGCTGTATTTCCTTTTCACGAGATCGGTGTCCCTGCGGCCGGTAAAGAATGAAAAGCTCACATTCAACGCCGATGAGATCAGACGCGCTTTTAAGATCGCGCTTCCGGTAGCCGCCGAACAGGTCATCATGAGCGGGGCCCAGATCCTCCAGACCAGGATCGTCGCTCCCCTCGGCACGGTATCCATTGCGGCGAATTCACTGTCCGTTACCGCGGAGAGCCTCTGTTATATGCCGGGATTCGGCATTGCCACAGCCGCCTCGACGATCATCGGGCAGAGCATAGGTGCCGGCAGAAAGGATCTTACAAGAAAACTCGGTTTTATCGTAACGTTCTTCGGAATGGCCGTGATGACTCTGAGCGGAATCCTGATGTATATCTTTGCGCCTTATATGCTCGGATTTTTGAGCGTTGATGCCGCGGTCGTTGCCCTGGGGACGCGCGTTCTGCGGATAGAAGCCTTTGCGGAACCCATGTACGCCGCTTCCATAGTCGCGAACGGTGTATTCAGGGGGACCGGGGACACTCTTATGCCTGCCGTCATGAGCCTGGTCAGTATGTGGGCGGTGCGTATCCCGATCGCGGCGCTCCTTGCTCCCGTCATCGGTCTGACCGGCGTATGGCTCGGCATGTGTATAGAGCTGTGTTTCAGAGGTACACTGTTCCTGATCAGACTGTACAGATTTCAGAAAAGCCCCAGGGCATCCGCAGCCTGAACAAGATCTTCATAGACCCCGCCGCAGATCTGCCTTATCTCTTCCGTGGGCTTGACAAAATCCGGGATCATAACGGTGAAACAGCCGGCCACATGACCTGCCCTTATGCCGTTAAAAGAATCTTCAAACACATAACACGCGGCAGGGTCGGCGCCTATCCGTTCTGCCGCCAGCAAAAACACATCCGGATCCGGTTTTCCGTGTTCGACCTCATGCCCGCTTACGATCGCGTCAAAATAACCGTCAATGCCGGCCAGCTTCAGGTTATGGATGACCTGTGAAAGCTCCGTGCTGCTGGCGACCGCCAGCTTCAGGCCGTTTTTCCTGCAGCGGATGAGGATATCTTCAGCCCCCTTTTTCTTCGGTGCTTCCGTTTTCAGTCTTTCATATACTCTGCGGAGGCATTCCTCATCGATCAGGTCAGGCCGGTCGGTCTTATAATACCTTGCGATCACCTTTCTGCCCTCCTCCTGGGAACTGCCGCAGATACTGGCTGTAAAGTCATCTCCCAGGGTAATGCCCATCGGGGAGGCGATCCGCCTGTATTCTTCCTGAAAGAAGCGTTCCGTATCGAGAAGCAGACCGTCCATATCAAATATGGCGCCTTCAAAGCGTACTGTATTGTCTGCAGGCATTTGCCAATTCCTCCGTTTTAGTGCACAATGTAGTGCACAGAATAAGAATACATCATCGGAAGGAGATATCCGTCATGTCCGGTTCATCAGATAAAAAACACCCCTGGACCCTGAAACGCATCGCCGCGCTCGCAGCGGTCATCCTGTTGGCAGGCCTGTACGTACTTACGCTCATCTTCGCCATCGCAGGCTTTGAAGGAGCGCGGGAACTGTTCATGGCCTGTCTGTTCCTGACCATAGCGGTGCCGATACTCACCTGGCTCATGATCTGGCTGATCGGCGCGCTGCAGGGACGCCATACCTTTGCCAGTCCCGATATATTCAGGACCGGAAGGGACAGCGCAGCACCATCGAAAGAGGCCGATGACACGGCAGAAAACACTGCGAAAGAGACTGCGGACGGTACGGATCCGGAGGACTGACGCGCTGTTTACGACAGCGCGCTCTCCCGGTAAATGATATCTTCCCGTCCGGGACCGTTTGATACCATGGTCACAGGATATCCGATCTCGGATTCGATGAATTCGATATAATTTCTGCAGTTCGCGGGAAGGTCACTGTAGTTCCTGATCCCGCGTATATCGCATTTCCATCCCGGAAGCACTTTATAGACAGGTTTTGCTTTTGCCAGTCTGTAGGTGACCGGGAATTCTTTTGTGATCTCCCCGTCGATCTCATACCCGACACAGACCGGTATCTCGTCAAGGTATCCCAGTACGTCCAGTACGGTAAATGCCACGTCCGTTGCTCCCTGGAGCCTGCATCCGTAACGTGAGGCAACGCAGTCATACCAGCCCACGCGCCTGGGCCTGCCGGTAGTTGCCCCGTATTCGCCGCCGTCTCCGCCTCTTCGCCGCAGTTCTTCCGCCTCATCACCGAACAGCTCGGAAACAAATTCACCGGCGCCTACAGCAGATGAGTAGGCCTTGTTCACTACGATCACACGTTCAATGGCATAGGGCGGGATGCCGGCGCCGATCGCGCCGTACGCGGCAAGAGTCGAGGAGCTGGTGACCATCGGATAGATGCCGTGGTCAGGATCCTTAAGTGTTCCCAGCTGGCCTTCCAGCAGGATATTTTTCCCTTCTTTTAGCGCTTTTTCCAGAAATTCGGGAACATTCGCCACAAAAGGTGCCGCGATATCCCTGTACCGGCGGAGCGTCTCATATATCTCATCCTGATCCAGCGGCTCCTTATGATACAGGTAAACAAGTTCGGCGTCCTTTCTGGGGCAGATATCGGCGATCTTGTCCCTGAGGACTTTTTCATCCTCGAACAGTTCGGATATCTGGAAACCGATCTTTGCGTATTTATCGGAATAGAAGGGGGCGATCCCTGATTTGGTCGAACCGTAGGAATGCCCTGCCAGACGTTCCTCTTCACACTGGTCGAACAGCTTATGATAGGGCATGACGACCTGGCACCTGTCGGAGATCATCAGTTTCGGCATGGGAACGCCTTTTTCCGTGATGGAATCCAGTTCCTTCATGACCAGGGGCAGATCCAGGGCGACCCCGTTTCCGATGATATTCGTGATCTTCTGATGGAAGACTCCCGAAGGAAGCGTATGGAGCGCGAACTTGCCATAGTTGTTGACTATGGTATGTCCCGCATTTGCACCGCCCTGAAAGCGGATGACCACATCGGCTTCATCGGCAAGCATGTCCGTGATCTTGCCTTTTCCTTCATCACCCCAGTTAGCACCAACAACAGCTGTAACCATATCTTCCTCCGTTCTGTCTTAATTTATGCATCTTTGCCCGGTAAACCGCCTGCCGGCGTATCATCAGACATTGATCTCCGCTTTTATATCTCCGATGCCTGTATTTTCATCCAGGACCGGCTGTATATATTTTTCAACAAAGCGTTCTACCTGGTGTGCAGAGCACCCTGTGTATTTCTTCGGATCCATGGATCTTTCCAGTGTTTCCCTGTCCAGGTGAAATTCCGGATCAGCCGCGATCAGGTCCAGGAGCTGATTCTCCCTGCCTTCCTCCTTGATCCGCCTGCCGGCTTCCATCGACAGCGTCCTGATCTTTTCATGCATGACCTGTCTGTCCGCTCCGGCCTTGACGGCGTCCATCATGATATTCTCCGTTGCCATGAACGGCAGTTCCTGCATCAGCCGCTTTTCGATCACTTTCGGATAAACTTTGAGTCCGTCCGTCACGTTGATGCACAGGTCCAGGATACCGTCCGCTGCAAGGAAGGCTTCCGGTACGGAGATCCTCTTGTTCGCGGAATCGTCCAGGGTACGCTCGAACCACTGAGTTCCAGAAGTGATCGCGGGATTGAGCGCGTCTGTCATGACATATCTGGCCAGAGAACAGATCCTTTCCGAACGCATGGGGTTTCTCTTATATGCCATGGCCGATGAACCGATCTGGGATTTTTCAAAAGGTTCCTCTATCTCCTTGAGGTGCTGCAGAAGGCGGATATCCGTCGCCATCTTCATGGCGGAAGCGGCCACTCCGGCCAGAGCATTCAGTACCAGCGTGTCCACCTTGCGCGAATAGGTCTGCCCGGATACCGGATAGCACGCTTCAAATCCCATCTTTTTCGCAATGATGGGGTCCAGGGCATCCACTTTGTCAAGGTCCCCGTCGAACAGTTCGAGGAATGACGCCTGGGTGCCTGTCGTCCCCTTGCTGCCCAGAAGCTTCAGGCCTTCCGCCGTATGCTTTACTTCATGGTAATCCATGAGGAACTCCTGCATCCAAAGCGAAGCCCTCTTGCCCACCGTGGTCGGCTGTGCCGGTTGGAAATGGGTGAAGCCCAGCGTCGGCAGGTCCCTGTATTCCAGCGCAAATTTCGCGAGGTTAGCCAGGACGCCGGCCAGTTTCGTACGGATAAGCATCAGGGCGTCTCTCATCAGGATAATATCCGTATTGTCCCCGACATAACAGCTCGTCGCACCGAGATGGATGATCCCCTTTGCCTTCGGGCACTGCAGACCGTAGGCGTAGACATGGCTCATAACGTCGTGCCTGACTTCTTTTTCACGTCTTTCGGCATCTTCATAATTGATGTCGTCCGCATGGGCTTTCAGTTCTTCGATCTGTTCATCGCTGATGTCAAGCCCCAGTTCCTGTTCCGCTTCCGCGAGGGCGATCCACAGCTTTCTCCAGGTCCTGAATTTGCGGTCGGGGGAAAAGATCTCCTGCATCTGCCTGCTGGCGTAGCGCTGGCTTAACGGACTTACATAACGGTCATTTTCCATATCCTGTTTCTCCTTGTTCTGTCTCCGGAACGGTCCGCATCATTCGTTATAAGGTGTGCGGGTGAGCCTGTATTCGCTTTTGAGGCCGTTCATGATCCTTCTGAATTCGACCTCAAAACCGGTCATCTGGCCCTTATCCATATAGTTGGTCAGTTTCCTGATCTCGCGGCTCCGGCCTACCTTTTCATAAATACTGTCCGCTTCGTTCATATTGGCTTCCACTGTCAGGGACGTTTCATAGCATTCCGGATGCTCGGCAATAAAATCTACATATTCTTCCGGAGACAGGCTGAGCCTGACGGCCGTCAGGTAATACAGCCACGCCTCCTCATCCGCATCGTAATGGAAAGCCTGCAGGAACATTTCCGCCGCTGCCTGGAATCTGAACAGCCCCGTATAGATGATCCCTGCTTTCTTGGAAAGATCGCTCTTCAAATGCCTTTCCGTATCCGGAAGGGAATCCCTCAGTGAAATAAAGCCGTCTATCGCCTGGAACGCATGGCCGTTCCGCAGCATATCGTCCGCGGCGCGTATGCTCTTCTGGATCGGCATCAGGCCGTCGCTCTCAGATACTTCTTTGCGTACGCCGAGGGCTGTCTGCCTGGAAATATTGCCGGCGGCATCCAGTATGGCGGACACATATTCGGTCAGCGCCCTCTCATGCCCCAGCCAGGTCCTGAGCCTTTCCGAAAGGTCCGGCAGTCCCAGCTGCACATCGATCCAGTCCACCAGTTCCGGATCCATGACGGAACTGTCCAGATACTGGGCGCTCTGTATCAGGGTATAGGCAAGTTCTTCCAGAGTATAGATATTGCGCTCGAATCTGTCCAGACGGTACGGTTCCTTTGCGTATCTGCCTGTCGCCTCGTATACCTGGCTCACAGCGTGATCTCCTTTCTCCATCGAAGCCTGGTGGATGCAAAGATATCTCCGAATCCCAGATCCGTGATCTCGGCCAGCAGTCTGTCCCTGGCAGGCATGGTCAGCCTGATCCTGATCCTGGTCAGCCTGTCATCCCTGACCGGCAGTTCGTCCAGCCGGATGCGGTAATCCATTCTGTCCCCGCCCTGCAGAGGTATCATCGCGATCACGATCTCATTTCCGTTCTCCAGTATTATATCCGTTTCCGACTCTGCTTCATACCAGTTGGTGCCGGCATCAAGAAGCGAAATATACTTTTCGCTGTCCTTGTTCAGGGCATAGATCCCGATATTCATCTTCAGCCTGGTCTCCCCAAGGAAGAAATACTTTTCGGTTATATCGTGACTGGCACATTTGAAAAGTGCGCCGTAAGCCGCACCTTTGCTGAACAGGTTGTTGCCCTGGAATACGCGCCTGCCCCTCAGAAGATAAGTGACTGAGCTTTTCATCCATCCGCCCTTGAAACCGTCTCCGATCAGATAGGCTGCGTCCAGATGGCGCATGGCCAGCTCCCTCTGCAGGATATCAAGGAATTCCATATCCCTTGCGGTATCGTCTCCGGAAAGGCTGGAATAAGCTCCTTTTTCTATGTAAGCGACGACCGGTTCGGTGCGGGTATTGAACATCAGCCTTGAGACATTCATTCTGTCATTTTTGTCCATCTCGTACAGAAGGACGCCGTTTTTCCTGAATGCATCGTCCTGCATCAGCATATAGTGGTAAAACGAATCCTCATGGGGCTCAAAAAACACAGGGAAAGGAAGAAGGAGCCTCTCCTGTACCTTTTCCAGTATCCCGACCATCTGCGGATCCATTCTCCTGGACGTGAACATCATGGCGCCTACCTGCGTTTTCGGTATCTTTTCAAACAGGAGGGACAGGCATTTGCTGACAAACAGGGACAGCAGCGCCCACGGTTCATATGTCTCCCCGTCCACCATGATCTCCGTTTCGTACAGCGAATTGTCCAGCAGGTTCAGGATCAGTTCACCGCCGTCTTCCGATGCCGCGTGGATCGCCTCACTCCCGAAGGACCAGATGTTTTCACCTTTCTTCTTGCAGAGTGCAGCCGGGATATCCATCTCTTCCCCGTCGCCGGATACCGAAAAGGTCTCGGGTTCCGCAGCCTGCATCGAATAGGACATCTGTGCGGCATCGTCGTCTATGTCGAAACCGATCATATATTTTTTTTCAACAGACCTGACAAATAGCATAATTATCCTTCCGTATTCCCATGATCTTCAAACAGCTGCGAAACAAGGAAAGAGAGCCTGTCGTATTCTTCCAGTGCCAAAAAGGCTTCCTTTGCCCGGTGGAGCGTCAGCTGCTGCTCGATACTGTTGATCCTGCCGAATCTGTCCGTCAGGTTGTCGGATATCCTGGCGTCCTGCCCGACCGTCCCGCTTTCTACGATATTCTTTTCATCCTCGTCGTCCGTTATGAAATAATGCATCTGTTCTCCGAAGAACAGCAGGAACCCGGTCACGTAAATGCCTTCATACATCTCCTGCATATCGCGTCGTGAGAAGATCTGGCTCTTGCCCGGATCGTCCAGGCAGTAATGATAGACGATGTGCGTGCCTTTCCGCATGGGATCGTCATATTCCACCAGTGTCTCGTCCGCATAAGCGGAGAGTTCGGGAGCCAGTGCCGTGAACTGGCGGAAGAACGGGAAGATGATGCCTTCCCTGAGCAGGTCCTTAAGGAACAGCCTGATGACCTCCGACTGATCCTGGTTCAGTTCTCCCTGAAGGGCCGCGTAATACTTAAGGTACGCGATCCTGCAGACATCAAGCAGGGCCTCCCCTCCCCTTCCGTACAGTCCTATCTGCCGGATCACGCCGGTACCGGGCGTTTTTCCGAATACGACATAATAGTGGGAACTCTGGGCCAGGAGCGACGCGATCAGTTCGGAAGACTCCGACGCATCCGCAAGCCGCCTGGTCAGGGCATCCATATCGGACGGCTGCTCACCCGTGTAAAGACACTGCAGCGCCATCCTCCTGCAGATTGCCTGGTCATCCATGGAAAAGCCCCGCATGGAAGTCCTGATCTGTTCCAGTTCCCCGGTCAGCCCGTCAAATTCCTGCGCCAGATAGGCGAGAAGTTTTTCATTATATTTTCCGCCCAGGTACGCGGTATGCGCGATCTGCGCGAACTCCGGATCATCTTCGGGTGCTCCTTCCTCCAGGATGCCGCACACCATGAGAAGAAGATCGTGGCTGTCCACGGAAGAAGTGCCGTAGAGCCTGATCCATTCCAGCGCTTTTGCAAACAGACCGGCTTCCACCAGATAATGGACCAGCTCTCCTCTTTCACTGCGGTCCCTGAAAGCAGGCGGCATGGTCTCCAGGAAGCTGCGCATCTGGCCGATCTGCCCGTTATCCTCGTAATATTTAAGGAGCCGGAGCTTTAAGTCCTGCCTGCAGCTAAACAGCAGCCTTTCACTTCTGGACAGACGCAAAAATCTCTGGATCCTCTCGTCTGTTATGGCAAAGCGCGCATCCCCGAGAGACGAGAGGTACAGATCATAGCAGAACTCTCCCGGATCAAAGTACTCCATCGTCTCACTGTATTTTTCATAATCCATCCATCTGTCGAACGCGCTGGCTATGCTCCTGGCGTAACGGTTCCCTGCGTCGTCTTCAAAAAAGACCTGGTTGTCGTCGCCGTAGACCGGCATTACGCATACGCCGTCTTCCATCGGCCATTCCATTTCTCTCTGACAGCTGTCATAGAGCAGGAATACCCTGCGGATCGCCGGACGCGTGATCGCCAGCCGGCCGGTAAACAGAAGCGGTATCAGGCTTTTAGCCGTTTCGTCGTCAGGGACATGCAGCTTCAGATATCTGTCATAAAGTACGGCCAGGTGATCGTTTATCCTGTGAAGGCGGATCTGTTCCAGTGTAAATTCATCGATCCTCTGTTCGTAATGACCGTACATTTCAGGATCTTCGTCACGGTTCTCCCAGATATAGCGGTAAAGATGGGCTGCCGGAAAACTTTCGGGTGCAGCCTGGTACTGGTAATACATCAGCACGATCCGGGGTATCTCTATCTCGGCGTCTTCCGGCATGGACATCAGGTAGTATTCGAACAGCCTGGTCAGCTGGAGCCCCTCGTCGACCCCTTTCCTGTACCAGTCAAAGTACTGCGGATCCGTCATGTTCCCTTTTATCAGCAGGATACAGATACTCTCCAGCGTTTCTCTCCTGCCTGCTTCGGAAGTGCTGGCCTCATATCCGCTTACCAGGATCCGGTAGAGCCTTTTCGAAAAGGCCCTGGCCCGTTTGGAAAGATAGTTGATCTGGGTAATGACAGAAGGCGAGAGCTCGCCCTTTTTGGCGCCGTAATGAAGGACCTGCAGTTCAAAATCCGAAAGCTCCGTCAGCATAGCGGGGTTGGTCTGGATAATGTGCATGGCTTCTATATAAATGACAGGGCTTCTTACTCCCTCGTCATACAGACGGGCCAGTTCCTGCCATACTGCTGCCGGCCTGGTCAGGTATTCCTGGGAAGAATACATAAGCAGCCAGGATATCCTCCAGTTCGCCGGCTCCCGCTTATGCGCCTCTTCAATAATGGAAGCTGCGGCTTCCGTTATTTCTTCATCCTCAGCGTTGCACAAAGATGTCAGATACATCCGGTAACAGTACGCCGTTTCATCTTCCGCTTCATACCGCTTCAGGGAAAACTCTTCCGCTTCGCCGGCATCAGTCCTGGCCATTTTCCTGCACAGCCTGTCCAGTTCCATCATGGCGTCTTTTGACCTTCCGCCGGTCAGGGCAGCATGGATCTGGTACAGGACGGGAACGGGATCGGAACGGTCTATTGCGGAAAGTCTCTGTGCGCAGGCGTTCGTCCTTTCCAGCCACTCTCTTCCGCCCAGCTTCCTGCCGCGGTAGGCTTCATAATCCTGCATGATCTGCAGACAGAGTCTCTTCTTTTCCTTCTCGATGGAATACTTCGCCGACGCGTGGACCTTCAGATGGATCTCGACCGGTATCCGGATCGAAGTAAAAGGCGCAAGAATCCGGATCTCGCCGAAATTACGGCCGGGGTGGAGCCTCTCCGGATCTATCCTGTATGAGAACGAACTGTGATTGCCCTCAAATTCGGAAGCATCCATGACCGATCTGGTAAGATAGATAAAATCACCGCTGGATTCGAACCGCAGCCGTGTATATCCCCAGCCGTTCCTTGTCAGGGATATCTTCTTTTCTATCCGCTGGTCCGCTGAAAACGCAAGTTCCGACAGATCCCTCTCATGGAGCTCCATGTGGATCTCCCTGCAGTCGGCCAGATACTCCGCTGCCTTTGTCTTCTCCGCCGTGATCAGGAATTCATCCACGTTCAGCTCATTGTTTTTATTGCCGGAAAGCCCCCTGTAAACAGTACGGAGCCGCAGCGGCTCATTTTCGAGCACTCTTTCAAAATCAGGAGAATAGAACAGTGCGCATGCCTGTTTCCAGTTGGTCCTGGCCAGTGAAACGAAGTGGTTCAGATTTTCGATGATACCGATCGGGGATGTCAGTTCCTTCTGTCTGACGGTGATCTGGTAAGGCAGGGTATATTCACCCTGGCTGGATATGATCCTGAAAAATCCTTCGGCTGTATCGCCGTCATCAAATGCGGCGGCGCTCACCTTATATGTGATCTCTTCCGCGTTTCCGGAAAAAGTGCGGGTGACAGGCCTGACAAAAGCCTGGGAGGAAGATATCTCTCCTTCCAGCCCTTCTTCATTCTGGCTGTATATCGTAAAGGATGCTTCCTTTACTTCACCGGGAGAAAGCTGGTGTTCGATCAGCTGGGCCGAAAAGGTCAGCGGAGCGGCAGAAGCATGAAACTGCTGCCTGCCCATTCCCCGGGCAAAGCGTGACGAATTGTCCATTTATATACCCCTCACAATCGGTTCTCTGCATAAAAAAACGACCGTAGTCATTATAACAAAAAAACAGGCGCAATACAGTTTCCTGTATCCGCGCCTGCAATATTCTTTACAGCCATACCCTTTTTCAGGGCCTTATTTTCCGGTCATCAGCATCATGATCTCATTGCTGCGGTTAATGAACGCAGTCATCTCATCCCCTGAAAGCGGAGCGTTCTGGACCCTGGCCAGGTCATAGAGCTGTTCACAGATCAGCTTCTGATTCTCTGCGTCTTCATTCTCCAGGATATACTGTACCAGCGGATGATTCGCATTCAGGATGAGCGTCATGCCTTCTGACTGCCCATCACCCAGCATACCGGCCATATCTCCCTGCGCATACATCTTCATCATATCCCTGAAGCGCCGGCTCTGTTCATCGACCGTAAGGATAGAGGATATCTTTTTATCCTTAAGCTTATCGAGTTTTACCGTCAGTTTGTCATTTTTGATGGCCTTCTTGAAGACCCCTGTCAGTTTATCTTCATCCTTTTTCAGTTCTTCCGCTGCTTTTTTGCCCACTCTGGAACGGAACGCGTCCTGCACGTCGGCGTCGATCCTGGCAAAGCGGAGTCCTTCATTTTTCGCTTCCAGCTGGGAGATGAACGGCTGGTCTATACTGCGGTCCAGGATGAACGCCTGCTTTTTGGCCGCACGGAACATCCTGATATACTGACTCTGCTGCTGGGGGTCCGTCACATAATAAATCGTCCGTTCATCCGGAGTCTCATCTTCCTT
This sequence comes from Lachnospiraceae bacterium, assembly GCA_017474455.1. Lineage (GTDB taxonomy): Bacteria > Bacillota > Clostridia > Lachnospirales > Lachnospiraceae > CAG-791. Next base: position 75,145 of record JAFVHP010000029.1, on the reverse strand, counting down.
TTGCGTATCATCAACAGGCTCCACGGTCCCGTTTTCTGCCGTATCCTCCGCAGCTTCCCCTGCACCGGCGTTTTCTTCATCCTCAGTATCGGTCCTGTTCACCAGTAGCGCGTCCGGCAGTGCCAGATATTTCCCGTCCAGATCCTTGAACAGGATATAATCCGTCATCTTGGTACAGAACTTATCGTCACGAAGGCACCCGTACTTGATGAAGGGTGCTATATCTTCCCAGTATTTTTCGTAGTTTTCCCTGTCCGTTTTGCACATGCCGGCCAGCTTGTCGGCGACTTTCTTAGTGATATAATCTGAGATCTTCGCTACGAAGCCGTCATTCTGCAGGGCTGACCTGGACACGTTGAGCGGCAGGTCGGGGCAGTCTATCACGCCCTTTAGGAGCATCAGGAACTCCGGGATGACTTCCTTGATGTTATCGGCAATGAATACCTGGTTATTATAGAGTTTGATCACGCCTTCCGCCGATTCGTACTCGATATTGATCTTCGGAAAGTACAGGATGCCTTTCAGGTTAAACGGATAATCCATGTTCAGGTGGATCCAGAACAGCGGCTCCTTATAATCATTGAAAACTTTCCTGTAGAACTCCTTGTATTCGTCATCTGTGCATTCCGACGGCGTTTTCGCCCACAGCGGGTGTGTATCATTCAGAAGTTCCGGCCTTCTGCGGATCTTAAACTCTTTTTCAGGAGCCTGTCCGTTTCCTTCATCTTCTGACTTGTTTTCCCTGACGATCTCCTCGATCACGACGTCATCCGGCCTTCTTTCGGACTCCCTGATCGTCTGGGTCTGTTTCGTATCCTTCTCGGAAAGGTAGATCTCGAAGGGCATGAAGGAGCAGTATTTGCGGATGACCTCACTGATCCTGTAATAGTTGGAAAACTCCACGCAGTCATCGGACAGATGGAGCGTTATGGTCGTACCGAACTGCTTTCTGGTCCCTTCGTCCATCATGTATTCGGAAGTACCGTCACATGACCAGTGAACAGGTGCTTCCCCTTCTCTGTAAGAAAGGGTGTCTATTTCCACAAGGTCCGACACCATGAAGGCGGAATAAAAACCAAGACCGAAATGGCCGATGATCTGGTCCGCGCTGGCTTTGCCCTGATACTTTTCAAGAAAAGCCTCCGCACCGGAAAAAGCAATATTGTTAATATATTCCTTAACTTCATCGGCGCTCATGCCGATACCGTTATCGATGACCTGAAGCGTTTTTTCTTCCGGGTCACAGATCACGTCGATCCGGGGGCTGTAGCCTTCGGGAAGGGAAAACTCACCCATCATATCCAGTTTTTTAAGTTTGGTTATGGCATCGCAGCCGTTGGATATGAGCTCCCTGATAAAAATATCATGGTCTGAATAGAGCCATTTTTTAATGATCGGAAACATATTTTCCGAATTGATCGATAATGAACCTTTCTCAGTCTGCATATGATTCGCCTCCTATCTCAATACCTACCGGAAAGTGTAGTCCCTGCCTGTTTAAAAGTCAATAAAAAATTAGCACTCGCTATTAACGAGTGCTAACAAAACTATTAACATTCTGTGATCCGTTTCAGGCGATCAGGAGTTTCCTGATCAGGACCAGAAGCAGGTGCAGTATCTTTTCAAACGCGAGGGAAACGATAACGATGACCAGCGTCCAGGCCAGCAGGTCCTTCGTATTCAGATAGACCTTGGCCTGCTGCAGCCTTTCACCGATCGACCTGGCCGGTATGCCGATGACTTCCGCCGCGATCCCGGACTTCCACGCAAGACCGCAGGCTACGGAACATGCGGATACCAGGTACGGATAGACCTGCGGCAGCGTAATATATCGGAACACCCTCAGTTTCGGCATCCTGAATACCTTTGCCATTTCCGCCAGCTTTACGTCTGACGCGGCAGTGCCTTCCATCAGGTTCGTGTAAATCACAGGCAGCGTCATCATAAAGGATATCAGTACGGCCAGGTTCCTGGACGAGAAAAAGATCAGGGCCAGGATAATAAACGAGGCGACCGGAACGGTCTTGATCACCAGTATGAACGGCGCGAACAGTTCTTTCAGCCTCCGGTATCTGGAAGCGAGCGCCGCCATCGCGATCCCGCAGAAAAGACCGAGAAAGAACCCCAGCGTGATCCTGAGAGATGAATTCAGGACGGACTGCCAGAACCTGGCTTCACGGACCATTTCCGAGAGCCGGACGATGACCTTGACGGGAGAGACCAGGAATATTTCCTGATGGATCAGCCTTGCGGCGATCTCCCATACGATCAGCCATACGGCAACAGCCCACAGGCGGATGCCCCGCCTGCCGGCTGCTTTTTTCTCTTTCCTGTCACGTAAAGCTGTATCTGGTCCTTCTGTCATATCGTCACTGTCTGCTGTAATAGAAATCCTCTGCCGGAAGAGCTCCGCCTACGGCCTGCGGATTCTGCTCTGCCAGGACTTCAAGATAACCGCCGAGTTTCTGCTTCAGCTCTTCGCCTTCGATAAAGACGATGTTGCAAGCCGGAAGCGCTTTCTTTGCCACCTGTTCGGGTACTATTTCGAAACCGCCTACAAGCGCCGCCGCTTCATCGGTATTTTCATTTACAAAGCTGACGGATGCAGCATAACGGTCCATAAACGCGGCAACTGCTTCCGGATTCTCTTCCACAAATGCGCGCCTTGCGATCACAACGCCTGTCACCATGGAAGAAGCATTGTCCTTGCCTTCCTGGAGTGCGTCCCATTCCGCCGTCATGTCAAGTACTGTACGGATGCCTTCGTTCTGCATCTGGGCCGTGGTCACGAAAGGCTGGGGAAGCATTGCGATCCCGCCTTCATCCGAGAGGATGGCGGCCAGGCATTCCGCATGTTCGCTCTTCCATTCTATTGTAACATCTGTTTCCGGATCGATACCATGACCGCTGAGGATATAATTCAGTCCGTATTCCGGCGTCGCGCCTTTTCCGCTGGCGTAGATCGTTTTTCCCCTGAGATCTTCAACGGAGGAAATACTGTCCCCGTTCTCAACGATGTAAAGAATGCCGAGCGTATTGACAGCCAGGACTTCCACAGCACCTTCCGTATTGTTATAGAGCACTGAAGCCAGATTTGCGGGAACAGCCGCGATATCGGTCTCGCCCTTGACGATGGCCGGAGGGACTTCATCTACGGCGCCGACGATACTGAACTGATAATCGGCATCATCATAAATACCCGCTGCCGCATCATCCATCAGTTTGACCATCCCCATGGCTGTGGGGCCTTTCAACGCTATAATGCGGACAGGCAGCTTTTCCGCAGCAGCGGTATTATCGGCTGCTGCTTCCTCCTGCTCCGCTTCCGCAGATGCTTCAGCTTCTGCAGCAGCTTCGTCTGCAGCTTCGGCAGGCTCTTCGGTTACTGCTTCTGCAGCTTCCTGTACATCTTCTTCAGCCTGCGCAGCTTCTTCCGCGGCTTCCCCGGCTGCAGGGGCAGCTGATGTAAATGCGGAATAATCACATGCAGCCAGGCCGAGTGCTGTCAGTGACATGGCAAGCAATGCTGCCATAATTCTTTTTCTGATCATATTGATCATCTCCTTCCTGTAATAAGCTAAATGACATTTTAAATCCGGTGATTCACAAAATCAATAAACCGGCAGTCGAATCCGTACCGGACCGCAGCCTGCCGGGTACTGAAATTCCCGTATTCAGCATTTATAATAGGATCATGACAACAACATGCGGCGAATGACAGCATCCAGGAAGGAGAATGTTATGAACGAATATTATCCCAACCTCTTTTCCCCCATCAGGATCGGGAGCCTTACTCTGAAGAACCGGATCATGGCTTCCCCAATTTCCCTCTTTGACCTTTCACCGACTCCCGAACATAAGCATTCCCTGAATGACCGCCTGTTCTACAGGCTCCGGGCATGCGGCGGCGCTTCCGTAGTGACGGTAGGGGATTCGATCGTACATCCCGGAGGAAATACGGAAGGATTCAACGATAACAAAGTCAACATCTATATGCGTTCTTCCATCCCGTACCTTCTGGATATCACGGATGAGATCCACCGTTACGGCGCATATGCCAATATAGAACTCAACCATGACGGGATCCGCGCAGCCTTCCCCGGCCACGACGCATGGAGCGCTTCGGCATATGAAAGGGATAACGGCGGCCATGTGCTGGAAATGACGGAAGAGATGATCGAAGAAGTCGTGGACGGTTTCGGCATTTCCGCCAGGAACGCTAAGGACGCCGGGTTTGATATGGTCATGATCCATGCCGGCCACGGCTGGTTCCTCGGCCAGTTCCTTTCTCCATTCTGGAATCACCGGACAGACCGCTTCGGCGGCAGCATCGAAAACAGGGCAAGGATCACACTGATGGTGATCGACCGGATCAGGAAGTACTGCGGAAACAGTTTTCCCATAGAGGTCCGCTTAAGCGGTGATGAAGCGATGCCCGACGGTCTTCCCGGCATCGACATCAACGACGCGATCGAGTTCGCAAAGCTGCTGGACCGGAAAGTTGACCTGATCCATGTATCCGCCGGCAACAACAATTTTGATTCCAGCGAAATGGTGACGCATCCGTCCATGTTCCTGGAACACGGTGTAAACGTAAAATATGCGGCGATGATAAAACCGCATGTAAAGACCCCTGTCGTTACAGTGGGCGCCATCTCCGATCCCGCTATGATGGAAGACATCATTGCCCGCGGCAGGGCGGACCTTGTCAGTATCGGCCGTGCGCTCATCGCTGATCCCCTGCTGCCCGAAAAAGCGCGGCACGGAAATACCGGGGATATACGCCCATGCCTCCGATGCTGGCGGTGTCTGGGTGAAGCCTGTGAAACAGGCGCCCTGTACTGCAGCGTCAATCCGGAGATCGGCAGGGCATTTGATCACTTCTATCCCCTGCCCGCGACTTCTCCAAAGACCGTTCTGATCGCCGGCGGCGGTCCCGGCGGCATGCAGGCAGCCCTGACTGCTGCGAAAAGAGGACATCACGTTATCCTCTGCGAAAAAGAGAATGAACTTGGCGGCACGATCCGCTACTGCAAAGATATCAGTTTCAAAAAGGACATGGACGACTACAGGGAATATCTTGTCCGCCAGGTCATGGAGTCCGGGTCGATAGAGGTGCGGCTCGGCGTTACGGTAACGCCTGAACTGGTCAGGGAGATCTCTCCGGACCACCTGATCGCAGCCATAGGCGCTGATCCGGTCATTCCTCCCATACCCGGCATCGAACATGCCCAGGGCCTCCTGGATACATATATGCACAGACTGCCGGTCGGGAACAGAGTCGTGATCATAGGCGGCGGACTTTCCGGCATAGAAGCCGCCATAGAGTTTGCCCATGCGGGCAAAACCCCCATCGTTCTGGAAATGAGCAGCCGCTATGCCGCCGGTTCCAATATCATGCACGGCTTTGCCATGAACGTGGAGATCGAAAAATACGGCATCGATATCAGGACTGATACCAGATGTACCGGGATCGCCCCGGGAAAGGTGACCTGTGAGAATGCGGACGGTACATATGAGCTGGACGCGGATACCATAATATATGCCGCCGGCATGCGCGCAAGGCGCGATGAGACCGATGCCTTAAGGGAAAGCTGCTTTGAATTTGAAAGTATCGGCGACTGTAAAAAGCCGGCCCAGATCAGGGAAGCCGTCACTGGCGGCTACTTTGCCGCAATGAACATCTGACAGCCAAAGGGGCAGTTCCTGTCAGAGCCATTTCCGGCGTCTGAACCAAATCAGGCTCACAACGACGATCGCGAGGCAGACAAGGATGATCACCGGATACGCCAGGCGCTCGTCCAGTTCCGGCATATAGATAAAATTCATGCCGTACCACCCGGTGATCAGGGTCAGCGGCATAAAAATAGTGGCAACAACAGTAAGCAGGGTCATGATCCGGTTCTGCCTGACATCCAGCTGGGACTGGATCAGGTCCCTCAGCTGAACGACATACTCCCTGAGTGACGTAGTAAATTCCTGGAGCCGGATCACTCTCTCCGTAAACAGCCGGAAGAAGCGCAGGTTCTCCTGCAGGAAAAAGCCGTTTTCATTTTCCTCCAGTTCCTGACCGAGGTCGATCAGCTGTTCGTAATGGACCCTCATATCCAGAAGATCCCCGCGGATATCGTTCAGCCAGAGGGGATAATCGATGATCTTTTCATCGATTATCCTTTCTTCCGCATAATTCAGCCGATGTTCCAGGTTCTCCAGGTAATTCAGATCCTTTTCTATGATCTTTTCCAGAAGGTCATACATGAAACGTTCAAGACCCGGATGCTTCCATTTCTTCGTCTGCTGAAGCTGCCTGACCAGTTCTCCCGCATAGCCGGTGTTGTCGATCAGGACGATGCCCTTCTCGTCCAGCGCAAAATAGAATGAATGCCTGATCCCGGAAATATCTTCCCTGTCGGGAATCGAAAATGATCCTGTAAGGGAATCAAAGTTTACGATGGCTTTGGTCTCCCTGTGGTCGGCCATTTCCAGGTCCAGGTCCATCTGCATACTGAAGCTCTCGCTCTTTTCCTTCCACTCATCGACTGTCAGCACCGCGACATACTGTGTACCGGAATCCTCTATTTCATCCGCCCCGCACGGTGTAAGTACTTCATTGATCTTATAAAACATCATAATGCTCTCACCTTTTTGATCTGCGCCTGTTTTATACAGCCCGTTGTTGCCGCATATTTCAGTCCGCAATAGAATATAAAATAGTGTACTGCAAACACCTGCCGGAAAGGACCTGATATGCAGTTTATAACCCGTGACAAAGAATTCTACAGATCCCTTGTTCTCCTGATGATCCCGATCTCGCTTCAGAGACTCATCACTTTCGGCATCACATTTGCCGACAATGTCATGATCGGGTCCCTCGGCGACAGTGCCGTATCGGGCGTATACGTCAGCAACCAGATGCAGACCCTTCAAACGTCTGTCATTCTCGCGCTGGAAACATCTTTAATGATACTCGGCTCTCAGTACTGGGGCAAGAAGGACACAGCACCGATCCGTTCCCTGATCTCGATCGCAGTCCGGTTCGGCGTCGGATTTTCACTTCTTCTGACGATCGTATCTCTCCTGTTTCCGGAAAACTTCATACGGTTCTTCACCAAAGATGAGACCACGATACGTGACGGCAGCATTTATCTGCGGATCATCGCCGTGACTTTTATCGCCTATGCAGTCTCCCAGATCATGATCGCCGCCATGCGCAGCGTTGAAACGGCACGTACCGGCCTGTATATATCCATGGCTGCACTGGTGATCAATGTTTCATTGAACTATATACTGATCTTCGGCAAACTCGGCTTCCCCGCAATGGGCATCCGCGGCGCGGCCATCGCCACCCTGATCTCACGTGTATCGGAGGCTCTTCTGGCGACATTGTATATCCTGTTCGCGGATAAAAAACTGAACTTCAGGATGTCTGATTTCCTGCATATCGACCGCACCCTGATGAAGGATTTCATCCGCTACGGCCTGCCGGTCATCGGCGGCCAGGTCGTCTGGGCCTGCAACCTGCTGTTCAATACCAGGATACTCGGCAGCTTTGACAATGCCGGCGTCATTACCGCGACCAGTATCGTCGGTCAGATGCAGAATATGGTATTCATGTGGACGGTCGGCCTTTCCAGCGCCGCCGGCATCATCACCGGCAAGACCATCGGCGCAGGCGAATTCGATAAAATGAAAGTATATGCCCGGACCATACAGATCCTCTTCCTCGTTATCGGGATCCTATCCGGCGGCCTGGTTCTCCTGATCGCAGATCCGTTTATATCTCTGTACAATGTCAGCAGTGATGCCGTCATGTATGCGCACCAGTTCGCAATACTCTATTCGATCATCGTGATCGGCCAGACTTACCAGGGCATGGGCCTCGCAGGGCTGGTCAAATCCGGAGGGGATACGGCATTTGTCTTCAAGAACGATACGATCTTTGTTTTCCTTGTCGTCATGCCGCTCACACTGTTTGCCCGGTACCGGCTGAACGCCGCGCCCGCCGTCGTTTACATGTGCCTCCGCTGCGATGAACTCTTAAAATGCATCGTCGCGTTCTTCAAGATCAACAGTTTCAACTGGATGAAGAACCTGACCAGGGACACGACAGAAGAAGCCGCGGCCTGATTCTGAGGACGCTGCACTTAATTAATTGCAATAAATGAAAAAAGGCGCTGCAGTGTATACTGCAGCGCCTCCTTATTATTGATTCAGTTAAGGAAAACATCCGGACTGATCTCCAGGGCCTTGCAGAAAGCCAGAAGTTCATCCGCCGTCATATTTCTGTGGCCGGTAACTATCCCGCTGAACCTGCTTCTGTCCATCCCGAGCTCCGGCATTATTTCATTCATTTTATCCACTACCCAGATCTGGGTCCTTCCTTCCTGCGACAATATCTCTCTGATCGTTTCCGATACCGTCATTTTTTCCTCCCTACTCCGCAAGTGAATCCGGTTACTGCTTTTTTGACGATTCCAGATCGTTATTCATTCGCGATTTTCTTTAATTCTAAATGGTATCACAGATTTACTTGAATATAAAGGTGTCATATCTGATATTCTTGATTTATTTCGGTATATACAATATAATTTTAAAACCTCAAGTATTTAATCAGATATCAGTGGTATAGAGTCTATTCAAGGAGTTTCCCTGATGAATATCGGTGAAAGGATAAAAGAATCCAGACAGCGCTGCCATATGCTGCAGAGTGACCTTGCTGCCCGGATAGGCGTGAAGTCTTCCGGCATTATAAGCAATTGGGAAAGAGGTCTGAACAAACCTAATGCAGAACAGATAGTGGCTTTATGCCGGGCGTTGAACATACCCGCCTCCTATCTTCTGGATTACAGCGGAAAAGATGAATTTGAGGCGACGCCCGAAGAGATCGGGCTGATAGAAGAATACCGCTGCCTGGACCGTTACGGAAAGGCAGCGGTAAGCGATCTCATTGATAATGAAGCCGTACGATGCAGCGAACAGAACAGTTCATCCGGTTCAGTATGATTTGACCTGTATCCACAGGCTTCCCAGATAAGAATCCATCTCTTTCCCGAGATATTTGCAAGCCTCAAATGCTTCAGGGTCCATATAATCGTCAATATCCGGAAATGCAATGGGGGATTCGCTGTAATCCGGATCTTCTTCCATTTCCTTTATACACGTGACCGGAGACGAATATGTGATATATTCGAAATTCATAAGGGCGATCTCCGGCCGGCACATAAAGTCGATGTATTCGTGCGCCTCTTCGACATTTTCCGCATTCTTCGTGATCACGAAACTGTCAAACCAGACATTGGTGCCTTCCTTGGGGACTGCGTACTCAAGATCCTCATTCTCAAAAGTCAGCATCAGCGCTTCCCCTGAATAGATCACAGCGATCGCGGCTTCGCCCGAAGCCATCTTATCCCTTACTTCGTCCACAACATACGCCTGAACGAGCGGTTTCTGTTCGATCAGAAGATCCCTCGCCTCTTCCAGCTCCTTATGGTCTGTCGTATTGAGCGAATACCCTTTGAGCTTGAGCGCCACGGCAAACGCGTCCCTCACGGAATCCTGCATCAGGATATTATCCTTATACTTTTCATCCCATAGTATGCTCCAGCTGTCGACCGGCTCATCCACCATAGTCGTGTTGTACATAATACCGATCGTGCCCCACATATACGGCACCGAATACAGGTTGCCGGGATCAAAGAACTCGGACAGTTTATAGAATCTCTCATCCACGTATTCGGTGGCGTTGGGAAGAAGCGAATGATTCAGCGGCATCAGAAGGTCGTTCTCGATCATCTTCTGAATCATATAGTCAGACGGGCATATGACATCATAATCCGACGCTCCCGCAGCGACCCTCGGATACATGCTCTCGTTTGTATCAAATTCATCCAGTACGACCTTAATGCCCGTTTCCTCTTCAAACATATCTATCGCATCCGGATCGACATAATCTCCCCAGCTGTATACATAGACGACACGGTCACTATCCTCATCGTCCCCGCAGCCCGTAAAACAGAACGCCGCTGCGAAAAGAAGGATCACAGCTGCCGCTGCTCTCTTCCACATATCTGCAGATAACACCGATCTGCCCTGAACAAACCTGTCTGTCATTCCATATGGCCTTTCTCAATATATAGCTTCTACCGACTGCGCAAGATTCCTGCTGTGCTTCCTGTTGATCTGCAGGAGGATCATCAGCAGGACCAGTGCGCCTGTCATCAGCGTCGTCAGTGCGTACATCTCCGGTTTAATACCGATCTTCAGTTCGGCATAGATCTTGGTCGGCAATGTATCGACACCCGGTCCCTTCGTAAAGTGGGTAATGATGAAGTCATCCGCGGACATGGTGAAAGCCATAAGGAATCCGCTGATAACGCCGGGCAGAATCTCAGGCACCGTCACATGCATGAAAGCCCGGAACGGTGTCGCTCCCAGATCCAGCGCAGATTCGTAGCTGGCCTTATCCATCGCCATCACGCCGGGCAGGATATTGAGCAGAGCATAGGGAACGTTAAAAATAATATGCGAGAGCAGTACTGTCCCAAACCCGAAACGAAGTCCGAATGCCAGGAACAGCATCATCAGCGAGATACCGGTAACGATATCCGCATTCAGCATGGATATGTTCGCGGTCCCCGTAACGATGAGCCTGCCGCGCTTTTTCATGGCGGCTGCGGCCAGACAGGTCACGATCGCAATGAGCGTGGCGGCAACTGAGGATATGAACGCGATCAGCATGGTGTTGCCGAAAGCTTCAAGGATCTCCTCATTTTCAAATAAAGCGCTGTACCAGTGTAATGTAAATCCCGTCCAGTGTCCTCTGTACCGGCTGGCATTGAAAGACTGGGCGATCAGCACCGCAATCGGCGCGTACAGGAATACAAGTACAAACAGGGCGTACAGTTTTTTCCATACTTCCTTCATTTCCGCCTCCTATTCGTTCCGTTCGAACACTGCCGACAGGATCATGTTGAATATGATAAATATCATCAGGAACATCGACAGGCCGCTGCCCAGATGCCAGTTGTATGTCGCTGTGAATTCCTGCTCGATAATATTGCCGATAAGCAGTATCTTGCCGCCGCCGAGCATGGCGCTGATAACGAATGTCGTCAGGGACGGGATAAACACCAGAGTGATCCCGCTGATGATCCCAGGCACGGAAAGCGGCAGAATGACATGCAGGAACGTATGCCACGGGCCTGCGCCCAGATCCTGCGCCGCTTCTCTCAGATGTACGGAGATTGCGGAAAGCACGGTATACAGCGGCAGGATCATATAGGGCAGGAAATTGTATATCATACCCAGAACGATCGCGAAAGGCGTGTTGATCAGATGAAGATCCGGAAGGCCTAAAAGCCTCATCAGCTGGTTGATCAGCCCGTTCCTTTCCAGTATCGTCTGCCATGCCATCGTCGAAAGAAGTGAATTCATCCAGAGCGGCAGGACAAACAGGAGTATAAGCTCGCTTCCCTTCTTCAGTTTCCACTGCGCCAGGATAAGGCACAGCGGATAAGCGATCAGAAGGCAGAGCACCGTACTGGCCAGCGCAAGCGCGACAGACAGCCACAGTGCCTTTCTGTATTCCCAGCGGCCCATAATAGCAAGATTGGCCAGTGTGAAGCCGCCCTCTTCCGCAGTAAACGCATAACCAGCTATAAGAAGGAGCGGGACGATGATGAACAGAATGCTCCATACGGCAAACGGAGCCATGAACAGATTCCTTACTCGACGGGTCTTAATCATAGCTCGCGATCGCCTCCTCGTCCTCCGAAACAGGCTTGTTCATGATCTGTATATCGAACGGGTCGACAGTAATCCTTACCCTTTTTCCGACTTCGAACGGATCCAGTGAATTCACCTGCCATTCATAGTCTTCAGTCATGACACTGACTTCATAGAATACACCTTTGAAAATGATATCCGTAACAACTCCGTTGAGCGCGTTCGGATCATCATCGTCCGCGGGCACCAGCATGACGTCTTCGGGCCGGATGACCACGTCGACCGGTGTTTCAAGCCCGAACCCGGTATCGACACATTCGAATTCCTTTCCCATGATCCTGACCAGCCGGTCCCTGACCATGACCGAGTCGATGATATTGCTGTCACCGATAAAGTCGGCAACAAATGCGCACTCGGGTTCGTTGTACACTTCAACGGGAGTGCCCATCTGCTGGATGTATCCCTGGTTCATGACGACGACCATATCGGACATGGTCAGCGCTTCTTCCTGGTCATGGGTAACATACAGGAACGTGATCCCCAGCTCTTTCTTGAGCCTGATCAGTTCGTACTGCATATCCTGGCGCATTTTAAGGTCAAGCGCGCCGAGAGGCTCGTCCAGCAGCAGCACCTTGGGCTCGTTCACGATAGCCCTGGCTATCGCTATACGCTGCTGCTGGCCGCCGCTCAGCGAATCAACACTGCGGTGCTCATAGCCGTCAAGATTGACCAGTTTGAGCGCATATTTGATCTTATCGTCTATATAGGTCTTGGATTTTTTGCTCATGCGCAGGCCGAAGGCGATATTGGCCGCGACATCCATATGCGGGAAAAGTGCGTACTTCTGGAATACGGTGTTTAGCTGGCGTTTATATGGCGGAAGATCCGTTATATCCTTCCCTTCAAATATTACGCGGCCTTCATCAGGTTTCTCGAAACCGCCGATGATCCTGAGTGTCGTAGTCTTTCCGCAGCCGCTGGGACCAAGCAGGGTCACAAATTCATTTTCATGAATGACCAGTTCCAGATCATCGAGAATGAGCTGGCCGTCAAACTGCTTGGAGATATGTTCGAGACGAATCAATTCCTGTGCCATTTTGTCCTCCATAACGGTCGCCGTACCGGGTGCTTTTACCCTGTCCGGACACCGTATCCTTTCACGCTCCCCTCATCGCCGCTTCCTGAGCGGTTTTGTAAGAAATGAATGTATCCGCATCATTATAGCAGTTAATCCCTTACTTGTCTTTATACAATTTTGCGGCGCCTTCTCCGTTTTTTTCTGTTCCAGAGTCCCAGGGCAAGAAGGGAAGCGCCGAGGATCCCTCCCCACAGCAGGGGCCTTCTGCCGTCTCCGGTCATGATCCGGCCGTAACCGGTATTCAGGACCGTCACGTCAGGCAGCGTGTGAGAGACACCATCCTGCGGCGTATCCGATCCCGGATCGATGGGTGACGGCCCTTCCACGGCGGTAAATGACACTTCATTGGACGTAAGCCTCAGACCGTCGCAGGAAAGATGCGCAGTGTTTTTTATTATGCTTCCGGGTACCGTATCCGCCCTTAATACAGCCCTGATCGAAAACTGCCTCTCTTCATGTGCAGCCAGTGTAAATTCTGTTTCATACCTGCTGCCGCCCGTTTCCGGAATAAGGCTGCTGTCCAGGTCATCAGAAAGTATGAAACGCCTTTCAACGTCACAGGGATTCTTTACGAGGAGCGTATATTCGACCATATCTCCCCTCAGAACCAGGCCTCCGTTAATATCGTCTCCCCGGTAAGTTACTCTTTTGACCGGCTGCGCCAGCGGATGGACCACAACCGGATCAGAGGCACTGCGGCTGCCGTTCAGAACAGCATCAGCAATGTTGCATATCGAACGGTCATTCCATATAACTCTGGCCTTGAATGATACTGTCACCGACTCCCCGGGAGAGGCTTTCGCCTTCCATTCCACTTTGTAACCTTTTTCGTCCCTGCTGTGGATCCCTTCGCTGCCGGCGCTGATAAACTCCAGCATATCCGCGGGATAACGGTCGATGATCGTGATCTCCGTTTCCGAAGCATCCCCGGGATTTGTATAAGTGATCCTGAAATCCAGGATATCGCCCAGCCTAACGGATAAACCGTCCGCCGGACGGCCGTCGTCATAAAAGACTTCCTTGACCGGCTTTTCCGCTATATAATTGACAACACTATTCGTCTGTGCCTTCCATTTCCCGCTTGTAACGAAGGCATGGTTCTCGATCCCTGCCTCATTCTCAAAACTGCTGTTTTCATTCCCGGCCGCGACTGTACATGTCACCGTTTTTTCACTCCCGGCCGGAACAGTAAGATCCCAGTAGACGGTTCCCTTTTCCTCATATCCCGCATCGCTGCATTCGATAAAACTGCAGGCGGCAGGAAGGCTGTCCTCGATATGATACTCCCGGTCCGCGGCAAACGGGTTTTTCACCGTAACTGTGTAGACAAGTTCAGCCCCCGCGAAAACCGCCTTACCGTCAACATCTTCTCCTGACAGGTCATATACCGCCTTTTCGGGCGCCGGCGGAACTGTATTGACGACTTCATTGGTAGAGAGTTCCGTGCCGTCAGCCTCGATGACTGCCCGGTTCTTCAGGACTGTATCCTCACCGGTCACTTTCACCCTGAAGGAGACCGCCGCACTCTCTCCCGGTCCGCATAACATGTCCCATATGACTTTATGCCCGTCGAAGGCGCCGCCGCTGTCCGCATCGATATATTCGGTGCCGGCGGGCACTCTGTCCGTGATCCTGTATGTCTTCTGTTCTTCGGCCGGATTCCTGAAACTGATCCTGTACGTCAGTATCTGGCTGCAGTATACGGCTTCATCCTCGTAAACACTGCCGTCTTCGTCCAGGACTTCCTTTTCCGGTTCCGCCTGTACAGGATTCATGACCGTATTGGAACTGACTGTTTCATCAAACTCGGCTGAGGCTGTGTTTTTCAGTATCGTATTCTCAGCGTCCTTTTTTATCCTGATCCTGACAGTGACCGATCTTTCTTCACCGGGTCCAAGTTCCAGAGTCCAGCTGAGCCTGTCTCCGTCCTGGTCTGCCTCCGGTTCTGCCGAAACATTAATGAGCGCCTTTCGGCAGAACGTCGCTGAGGAACACGGTCTTTGGAACACTGAAAGGATTGGCAACACTGATCGAATAGTCCAGTTCACTGCCGGTGATCCCGATCATTCTGTCCGCATCATTTCCTTCTGGATCGCGCACTGTCTTGACAGGATCTTTGAGTGTGGCGTTGACTGTCTTATTTGTATCGATAGTGATACCGTCTGTGCTGACGGATGCCGCGTTGTCGATCGCGACCCCCTTTTCCTTTGCGCTGACGCAGAAGCCGGCTTCGTACTCCATTCCCGCCGGAACAGTAACAGTCCATATCAGCTCGTCACCCTTTCTGACGCCGGATTCCGAAACCGTGACCAGTTCCGTCCCTGCGGGGATGCGGTCTGTAATGGTATAGGTCTTGTCCCCTGTCGACGGATTCCTGAAGGAAATGGTGTAATACAGTATTTCCCCGGGCTTAACGCTTTTCCCGTCTATCGATATGCCGTCTTCATTCATGACCAGCTTGACCGGCCTGTCCTGGACCGCGTTCAGGATCTCATTTGACTTAAGAAGCAGTCCGTCGAGCAAAGCCTCGGCAGTATTATCCAGTACCTGTCCGCTGCTGTCGGCAGCAGCTCTGACAGTCAGGGTCACCCGGACGGTTGAACGTGCTGCGGCATCGACGTTCCAGACTACTGTGCCCTCTGTATACTGCCCGCCGCTGTCCGCGCTGACAAAATCGGCATACTCCGGTATCCTGTCCCTGATCGTGATCTGTTTCGCAATATCATACGGATTCGACACAGTTACGGAATAAGTGATCTCATCGCCGGGCAGGATGATCTTCCCTTCCGATGATGAACTCTTGACCGGATCCTCCGGGATGCAGATAAGGGTCTCGTTGGTCTTTACCGGTCCCTCCATCGTCGGATACCGCACTTCTGCCGTATTCAGTGCCTTTCCGGTCGAAACAGCTTTTGCCGTAAAGGATACCGTGCTTTCTCCTCCGGCCGGTAAAATTATGTTCTCCCACACGACTTCCGTGCCGCTGCTGTTCTCTCTGGCCTTTCCGTTATTGTCCGCACTGATGAACATCAGCTCTCCGGGGATATTATCCGTGACAGTACATGTCATGTTCCGGTCGGATGCGTTATATGCGGTGATCTCATACCTGATCACGCTTCCCTTAACGACAGCCTTGCCGTTGATGTCGTTTCCGTCTTCATCCCGGGCCTTTTTCACCGGATACAAAGAAAAGACGGCATGGACTGATCTGTCTTCCTGTATGTTCTCAAAGACTGTCTGCGTCTGGTCAGGACTGAATGCGGTATCTTTTCCGTCCACCAGAAGCTGTGCAAGGAATCTCCCCTCATCCGGTCCGTAGCGGATCACCCTCGTATCGCCGCTGCGGACCCCGCGGACAGACGGATCGATCGTGCCGCCGGTGACCGACGTATCGATATTGAACAGCGACCTCATGACTACGGTCTCGACTCTGTTTGAAACTCTGTCGGTGACTTCCTCACCTCTTTTCACATGGACAGCTGCCGTATTGAAGAACGTGCCGCTCTGTATATCTTCAACAGGACAGACATCGATCAGCCACCGGTAGGAATTATTATAAAATCCGGCGTCCTTCGGATCCTTCAGGGAAGCTGTGAGCTTCTGGCCTTCCGATATGACAGTGAACCTGGAGGTCACATCGTTATCCCCGTCGTCGATCACGCGTGAAGATGTGTAAGCGATCCCCTCCGGCAGTGTATCGGTCATCGAGAATTCATCATAATAGTAATCGGCGTATTCATCCGGGATCGTGACGGCGATCTGGTAACTGAAAGGCTCATTTTCGGATACGGTATGCCTGGTAACGTCCGTTTCGTCACTGTCGGAAGCTTTTTTGACGGGGACCGGCACGGTATAACTGCCGTAACTTCTGGTATTCCAGTATCCTACACCGTAAAGCCCGTACCAGTTGTCCCCGTTGTTCAGCGTACGGAAATTATCGATATTTGCCCTGTACGCTCTTGCGATCGCTGCGTTTTTTTCATCGTCAAAATACAGGTTCGGGTCCATCCGGTTCATAAAGCCGATATTGACGGAAACCCCCAGTCCGTACGTCACATAGAATTCCTTTACGGCATCAAATTCCGCGCGGAACGAATCTTCGGGATAATCGACAGAATAATTATCTGCCGCGTAGCCGATATACCTGCCGGCCGCTTCCGCGAAATAGATCCTCGAATCGGAAGTGACCTGTATCTGGCCGATGTTGTCTGATTTCTGCAGATGCATCTGCTGGTAATCGTCGATATCACCGATCATAACGGCTGTATCGACAGCTATGGGAGCGGAATGATCCGAGTGCCTGTATACCTCGAACCTGACTGTATAACCGCTGTAATCCCTGAAGCCGTTGATCAGGTTGCTGGTGGTGTAGTTGACTCCGACCAGGATCACCGGCTGGAACGATTCGGAATCAAAACTGGCAGGTTCCCAGTAGAACGTCTCCTTAATGTCCACCGGATCACCCTTGTAAACGCCCGCATTTGATACCCAGGCGCCGATATGTCCGGAAGCAGCTTCTGTCTCGGGCAGTATGGCCCATGCAACGATAGTTCCCAGCGAAGGCTGTCCGTCCTCATATGCAGCCGCTCTAAGGACTTTATTCCCGATCGAATAGGTGTAACCGGGATCCGCAAAGAAGGTCACCTTTGATTTCGTCGTCCATTTGATACCGGAGGCGTATTTCGAATCCATTTCAGACCCCTTCCGGATCAATGTGATGCCCGGAAAGTCCACTGCTTTTATCATGGTCTCCGGTGATGCCAGCATCGGCGCTGCAAAAACGCTTTCATCGCTGAACGGTTCCTCACCTGCCGGCTCCTCCTCAATTATGATGTCTTCCCGAAGTGATCCTTCCTCCTGCGGATCTTCCTTACGTCCGCCGGCCGGCCCGGCGTCATCTCCTTCCCCGGTATCCGCTTCTGCCGGTCCCGTATTGGTCTCCAGTTCAATGTCTGTCCCGGGTTCCTCCGTGTTATCCGCAGGTTCTTCATCTGCCGGATCGTCCTGTGCTGTCACATCTTCCGTCCCGGTTCCCTGAACGGTTTCGTCTTCTGCAGATCCTGTCTCACGGTCCGCCTGTTCATTTACGATATCCGTTATTGCCTCACCGGCACTGTCATCATCCTCCGTATCGGCTTCATAGCCGGTGTCCAGCGAAGGCTCCTCATCAAAAATGGCCATCTGACCCGTCTCTTCCAGTGCTCCGGCTGCCTCCCCGTCAGGGGCTGTTTCCGTCTCTTCTGCCAGAACAGGCCGGACTGTACTGCCAAAAATGAGTAACATTAATAAAAGGGTGCAAAGCGCCCGCTTTAAAGCGTATCTCATATTCCTCCTTAGATCTCCGGCGTGATAAACAGTCACAGCGCAAAGACAGGACCGCAGCCGGCGACAGATTTCAACTGTTCACTAACAAAAATAAAACTGGAAATCATGAATGCCCGGAATGTGCAGGATCTTTTGCACGGCATTCATTCCACATGGCCATGTGGCGGTGATAAGCATGTCCCGGGACAAGGCTGTCCCGGATCATGTGAAGATATTATAAGCACGCATTATGCAAATGCGCAAGACTCAAATTCTAAAAACCGGGCTCCCCTGTATGATCTATGAAAGGCCGGAAAAACCGCACTGCCGCAGCGCCTCATACAGCACTACCGCAGCAGAATTGGCCAGATTCAGGCACCGTTCATCCGGCAGCATCGGTATCCGGATGCACATGTCTTCATTTTTCTTAAGGATCTCCGGCCTGATCCCCCGGGACTCATTACCGAACATGATGTAGTCACCCGGTGCAAACCGGGCTTCGGTATACAGCCTGTCCGTTTTGGTCGTTGCATAAAAGATACGGGCTTCGGGATTGCGTTCCAGAAAATCCCGGTAATTGATATAGTCATGAACTTCGATCCGCTCCCAGTAATCCATACCGGCGCGTTTGATCTCCTTTTCATTCAGGCGGAAGCCGAACGGCCTGATCAGATGCAGCGCACTGCCGGTCGCCGCACAGGTCCGCCCTATATTGCCGGTATTGAGAGCTATGCCGGGCTCGAACAGCACGATATTCAGGTTTGACGCATTCATTCTATATCGTCCTGTTCTTTTGTGAGACAGTCTTCACAGATCCCGTAAAATACTGTACGCAGCGGATCGAGGGCAAAGCGGTGTGTCTTCATCAGGTGCTCCTGGATCGTCTCGAGCTCTTCGCAGTGGAGATGGATCAGCCTGCCGCACTTTTCGCACTTGCAGTGAAAGCATACGCTGTCCTGCACATGTTCGGATTCTCCTATGTAGGCAAAGCAGGCGGAGGATTTACTGTCGATGATATATTTGCTGACCAGACCTTCACTGACCATCCGTTCCAGCTGTCTGTAAATGGTCGCAGTACCGATGTCTTTACCCTGGGCACGGAAATAGTCCCTTACCTGGGCGGCAGTAACATGCACGCCGGGTATCGTTTCCATGTATTCTTCCAGTTCTTTTTTCTGCCTTGTGGTATATTTGCTTTTATTGTCCATTTTTCAGCCGTTCCATATGATCCGATACTCTGTTCTTCCGTTTATTATAAACTGCCGGGCAGATGACAAGCGCTGCAACCGTCAGTACTGACACGATGATCGACAGCACCTGCACTGCCGTCCTTTTATACCTGACGGTTATCGTTCCGCCATTCTTTACCGCCTCTACTCTCGTCAGGCCGTTATCAGCACAGGATACGGAATAGACAGTGCCGTCGTCCCCTTTGGCCGCATAACCTTTGTAATAGATCTGCGGGACGATGATATCCACCGCTTCTTCCGTTTCCGGTTTTTCGAACACTCCGCCCGCGCCGGCCGTAAGTCTTAAATACGGCAGGAACATTTCGGGTTCATTTTCATAATATACAAAAGGATCAAGGGCTGACAGTGCCTTGCCCATTTCCGGATCATAAGAGTAAGGCAGCCATTCCCCTTTCCCGGAAAGGTCCGAATACTCCCGTATCGTTTCCCTGTCGATGACCCAGAACTCATTCGGCATAACGGTCATGTTCTGCCAGATCCCGAAGATCACGCACAGTACTGCAGCAGTTACGGCGCAGCCTGTACGGATCCTCTCGTCCTGCATGTCCCTGATCAGGATGCAGATCCCCGTGATCAGGAATATCAGCGCGAAAGGATAGATCCGGAAAGTGAACTGCAGCTGGTTGAAAACGGTTTTTTCAAGGCTCTTCCAAGGTACGATCCGGGTCATGGAAAGAAGCAGTATTAGGCCGGCATAATAGAATGCCCTGCCGCTCTTTGAGGCTCTTTCTCCGGCAAATACCCTGGCGCCTGCCATTATGATGACCGGAATGCCTATGCCCACATAAGCGATATTGAAAAAATACCCCGTCGGCAGGAAGAAGTTTTCGAACGGCTGGACAAATTCCCCGACGAACGCCCAGGGATGGCTGTAGGTAAAGTCTACGCTGCCCGTCATCTGTTCAAGCAGCGGGAAAGTATAGAAAGCGGACAGAAGGATACAGATACCGGCTGTCAGGACAAGCCTCTTCATCCGTGCTGCATCTCTTACCGCCGCCCTTCCTTTCCTGAAGATAAGTGAGAACAGAAAAACGAGCACTGTAATAAAAAGGGCAAGGAACGTGTTTATCGTATGGCAGAGGACCATGCCGGTCAGGCCTGCCCCGATGAGCCATACCTTTCTGCCTTCCCTTACAAAGAAATCATATAATCCGGCAACCCAGAGAGGCAGGAATACATAGCACATATATCCGCTGAAACCGCTTCGGACGATGAGGTCTGCCAGGTAGAACTGGCTCAGCATAAGGAGGAAAGTACCGGTCAGGGCGGTCCGCATCTCCCCGGTGATGTACCTGAAGCAGCAGTAGGTCGAAACGCCGGCCAAAAGGCAGACAAGGCTCATAAAGACTTTCAGCGCGGTCACGGCCGGCATGCCAAGTAAGCCGAGGACAGCGGGCAAAAGAAGGAAAATGTCCGGATAGAATAATGCCGATCCGTATCCCTGACCGTAGTAAAAGTGAGGATACACCGCCGCAGGGTAAGTCCCTGTCCTGAGCGCGTCCCTGACACCTTCTATCCTGTTCAGATGGTACAGATAATCCGGCGCATATCCGTAAAGGCCGTCCTTAAAATAAGGGAATACGGTGACCAGGAGGATCACCATAAGGCAGAGGGCCGGAACGATGTATTTCCTGAATGTGTTCACTGCTGTTTCAGACTCCTTTGTAATGCTTTCTAATGTACAGCGCCATACAGAAAAGTCCCGCCGTCTCCAGCAGGTGGAAAATGACCGACGTCCAGACGATCCCGATCTGTACCGAGCTGATCTGTATGATCTGCATTCCGAAGAACAGGAAGGCGCTGATAAATCCCAGCGCGGTGATCATCACGGCGATCTTCAGGGCACGGTCCTTAAGGAAGATGCCCGTGACATAAATGCCCAGCATAATGGCGACCGCCATGCCCATATACTTAAAGCCATGGGAGTCGTTGTAGATTTCCACAAAGACCGCGCCGGTCTCGCCGGAGCTGATCATGCCGGCCATATCGATGATCATATCCCGGTAGATCGTGGCATTGACATCATATATGATCTGGACACCGATCAGGATCACGGCCCATACCTGCAGGAGCTGGACGATGGAATAAGACGAAAGGCTGGAGAGACCGTCGCCAATGACCTCTTCCTGCAGTTTTGCCATCTCCGCGAATTCTTCTTTCGGCAGCACGTTCCGGTAATGCCGGATCCTCCGCAAAGCCATGAGGAAAACGACGGCCGTGCAGATGATCTGGATCACGGACAGGACGTTCTGCGCATGCCAGTAACTCACGTTGCCGAAGGTGGGCAGTGTGCTTTTTGTCGCCCTGTAATGCAGTACTGCCGACACGGAATCCGTCAGGATCCTGACACCAGCCGACAGCATCAGCGTGCCGGACAGTATGTTTTTTCTGTTCTGAATATACATAATAAGCTACCGGCCTGTTCTTCTTTTTTGCAGGAAAAGAAAGCCCGGGACAGCGATACATGCCGCCAGTGATATGATCGCCCCCTCAATAAGGCCTGGCGTCCTGTAATACAGTTCGAATGTATGCTCGCCGGGGGTGATCTCCGTTCCCATAAACATGGTGTTGGCTTTATACAGCGGGCTCTTTTGTCCGTCGATAAGGATGCTCCACCCCTTCTGCCAGGGGATGACAAGGAGCATGAATCCGCCTTCCGCTGAAGCCACACTTCCGTTCACGACCGCCGTCGTATGGGATATACCGCTTTCACCGATACGCATGTCCAGGCTGCCACCCTGCGTCAGTCTGACAAGATGTTCAAAATAAGGAACGACCGGTTTACATACAACACTCAGCGAATCAAAGCGGTAGGTCCCCTTAACGGGAAACTGCAGGGTCATCCTGCCGCATGCCTGTTCCGAATAACAGAGGTTGACCAGGTAATCATGCCATCCGCTGTAGAACTGTGACCCCGGTGTCTTGTAGGCGATATACTTGACCGTTCCGTTCTCTCCCCGGACAGCTATATTCATGGCGGACACGTCCCCGTCATATTCCAGGCCTTCAATATACAGCATAGTCTCGCTCTGCTCTGCCCCATCAAAACGTATGGCGCATTCCGCGCCTTCTTCGGAAACGACGAAGGAATCGCCTTCAAGGACGACACCCTCCCCCGGCGTCAGGGTCACGGGACTCATCGTATATGTAAACTCCGGTCCGGGGAGCGTACTTTCGCCGGCCGCGTCATTTTCCGTATATACAGCCTGCATCAGCGCTTCATCACGCATATAAGGCTCCATCTGCATATACTGCTCCTGTGAGATCCTGTCTGTATATACATATCCGGCGCCGGTCTTCAGCGCGTTTTCAAAAACGCCGAAATTATAGTAGTCACCCGCTTTGGTGAAACCTGCCGGCACATAGGCGGCTTCTTCATCTGTCTGATACCGCAGCGTATAATAATCCGTTCCCGACAGCGCCAGCAGCGCAAGTCTGTCATCCAGTCCGAAATAGGAATAGTCCGCCATCTCGTTCAATGCCATTTCAGACATATAATCCGCGATCGCGCCGTTCGCAAGGCTCCAGTAGAACTGGGTGGAACTGATGCCGGTCATGAGCGGGCTGTTCCAGATCAGATTCCTGCCCGTATACCGCATAAAACCGCCGGCGTCTTTTCCCGTTACCTCTTTGAGCGCGAGCACTTCATTGGACATATACTGCTCGTAAAAAGCACTGCCGCCCGACGCTTCGACAAAGCCCGACGGAAGATTTCCTTCTTTTTCCGCATTCGCGAAATAGCCGTTGCACAATATGGCCGCCAGGACCAGAGCTGATGCCATGATGCCGCATCCGGATCCCAGGCGTTCTGAAATGAACGGGACCATACAGATCACACAGAATATGACCAGGATGACGATCTGGCACAGTGCCGCCCTCTCAATGCCGTGCCGGCAGAAAACGAATACGGCAAGACAGTAGCAGGCCGAAGCCGCGGTGACGATGAGCCGCTGCTTCCTGTCAAAACCCCCGCACCGGTCGATGAACATCGCTGCTGTGTATGATACAGGCAGCGCAAAGGCGAAGCACCATCTGTTGATCATATAGGAAAAACCGCCCATCACATAGCCTGCAGCCGGTATGAGCAGCATTACGGCCATGATGACCACCAGGATAAAGAGGCGCCTGTTCTTTCTGCGTTCCGTAAAGAGATATGCCATAGCGGGAAGCGCTATGAAAGTAAGGCACAGTTCCGTATCGTACCGCGGATGATAGATATATGCCGTCAGGTTGCGCAAAAGCTCCCTGTAATAATCCGCTTCATAGAGGATACGGACACCGTGTTCGAGCACGCCTGCCCTGGGATTGGATACAAAGGCAAGCGCCACGGGGAGCAGGATGAACATGGCCATCATCGTCCCCAGCACACCGCAGGCAAATATCCTGAGTATCGTTCCTGCCGCTTCCCTGAATCCTTTTTTATCTTCACCGCTAAAGACCGAGATAATGCAGTACCCTGCCGTCATGAGCACAAGCATATAAAAGAAATAGAAATTGGTGATGCCCGCGGCAAATACAGCCGCGATAAAAAGCCCTGGGCGTTTCAGATCCATGATTCGCCTCGCGCCGAGGATCATGAGCGGCAGCAGGATCATCGGTGCCGTAAAGAAAGGATTCCACATGCCGATAAACAGGACGGTCCCGGAAAACGCATACACCAGTGCCCCGGAAATGATCCCGCGGGTCATCCCGCTGTTTTCCTTATCTTTGCCGCGGTACAGATACCCGGAAAGCGCAATAAAGGAAAGACCTGCAAGATATGGTCTTAAAAGGATCAGGAAATGATAATAATAATAAACTGCCCGCGTCGGAATGAACGCAAGCGGCAGGTTCAGCGGATCTCCCACGGCGTAATACTGCAGTGAAGTATAGATATCGCCGCCGTATCCCAGTCCGAAAGAATAATTGGGCAGCATGAATCCCCTGCCGGCCTTCAGACCGGCGATAAGGTACCCGGGACAGGCCCTCAGCCATCTGCCGTACAGCATCATGGCATTTATGTGCTGCTCATAGGCATCCGCGTCGCAGATAAATGACCTGCCGGCAAGATAAAACCACCCCCAGATACCGGCAGCCAGGAGGCAGTACAGAACACTGTATAGGACAACACCACGTTTACGCGACAATATTCTTTACCCAGATACCCTTTTTGATCATGACCAGCCCGATCACGCATTTGATCAGGTCCAGCATCATAACGCAAAGATAGATCAGCACGGCAGGCATATCCGTATAGTGTGTGAGCACATATGCCGCCGGGACCGTCGCCACCCACATGAAACAGGAATCGAACAGGAAAGTGATGAATGTCTTCCCTCCACTCCTAATCACAAAATACATCGCATTCGCCAGGGCTGCAAGCGGCGCCGTCACCGCAACGACCTTCAGGCACTTGGAGGCCAGGCGGCGCACTTCCGGTTCCGTATTGTATACGGCGGGAAAGACAGGTGAGATCAAAAACAGGATAAGGCCGGTCGCTATGCTGACCATGAAAGAAAGCGTTATCATTCTGTCCGCCGTCTGCTTCGCCGTGTCGAATTCCCCGGCCCCGAGCTGCTGGTCGGTCAGGATGCCTGCCGCATTGCCCATGGACAGGAAGAACGACATGAAGATCTGTGAAATGGTATTCGCGATATTCATCGCGGCGATCACATTCAGGCCGCGTACGGAATAACACTGCAGGAGCCTTGCCTGCCCGAAACTCCATAAAAATTCATTCAGGAAAAGCGGCAGTGCCCTGACCAGGATGGATATGAACAGGTTCCGCGGTATATATAAAGAACTGTACAGTCCCCTGATATAGGTGAAGGTCTCTTTATCCCTGTGGGATCTGAAGGCGACAATGGCAAATTCTGCAAACCGGGAGACTACAGTCGCTATGGCCGCACCCTTCACGCCGAGCCTGGGGAAACCCAGAAGGCCGAAGATCAGGAGCAGGTTGAGGACAAAATTGATCGCCATCGCCGCCATGCTGGCCGCCATGGGCGTACCCGTATGTCCCGATTCACGCATCGTACCGGCATAGACCTGTGTCAGCGAAAACGGCACCAGTCCGGTAAGCATGATCATCATGTAGCTCATGGCATACTGCATCGTGGCCGACGCGTCCGCAGCGGAGGTCTCTTTCGCAATATATGTCCCGATCAGGCTTCTTCCCGCCGTAAGCAAAAGGATCAGCGTGCCGGCGGTCAAAAGCGCAACACAGAAAAGTTTGAACCTGACCGAGTACCTGACGCCGTCGTCATCCTTCCTGCCGAAGAACTGCGTTGTATAAATGCCGGCTCCGGCAACTGCGCCGAATACGCACAGATAGAACACAAAAAGGATCTGGTTGACTATGGCCACGGCGGACATCTGCAGTGTGCCGACCCTGCCGACCATGATATTGTCCAGAAGGCTGACGATATTGGTCAGCGTATTCTGGATGATCATCGGGAGGACTATGGCCGCTACCCTGCGGTAAAAAGCCCTGTCGCCGAAGTATCTGCTGTTTGTGGATGCAAAAGTCCTGTCTTTCATGCGTAAGTCAAAGCTGTACCGGGATCACATCCTGGTCAGGATCAGATAAATGACCGCGCCGAATATGACCACGATGCCGATGCATGTCATAAGAAGCGCAAAAGAAAAATTGGATACAAGCGGGGCTGCCGCGTCATATGTTTCCCGCGCAAACACCCTGAGCCTGCCGACTTTTTCCGTATTTCCCCTCTGTACCGCCCGTTCGCGGACAATGCTTTTCCTCAAAAGAACGATCAGGGTATCCGGCAGGCTGACCAGTGTCCTTCCCGTAAGTGTCAGAATGAACGGTACCGTTTTAACAAAGAACGTATTGCCGGGCAGGGCGTCGATAAAGGCTGCCAGTTTCCCGAATATCCCGGGCAGTATCCTGGTCAGCAGAGGCCTGTAAACAAGATCTTCCAGGTCCAGCTTTGCCGGCCACAGATCCATGTACTTTCCGTCCATCATCATGATCTTTCTTACGATCACCAGGTACACGGCGGCCCCGATCGCCAGGGATATAAATCCGCCCTTAAGGTTGCCAAGAGTAAACGGCGCGAACCCTCTGACCGCATCGTCTCCGCTCATAAGGCTTCCCAGCGCCCTGATGATGGCCGGATTGCCCAGAATGATCATGAAAAGGGACGGTATACAGATCACAAGAGTGCTGCACAGCCCCATCCCCCTGTGATCCGCGTCAAAGGCTCTTTGTCTTTCCAGATCCCTGTTCTTCTGTATGAACACACAGATAAACAGTTTGCACATATAGGCAAAGGTAAGGCCGCCGCTGACAAGGAATACCCATTCCACCACATGCAGAAGGCCCGGCAGGCGGGCAGAGAGCCCTTCAGAATACTCTATGGCTTCAACGATCCCTTCATGGATCAGCGTCTTGGAAATATAGCCGTTAAAGAACGGTACGCCGCTTATTCCGAGCGCGCCGAGGAGGAATGCCGCCTTCAGCGCGTTCTTTTTAACGCCGAACCCTCTGATCTCGTCGAGGGTCAGCACATGGATATTCATGACCACGACACCGGCTGCCATGAACAGCACCAGCTTGATCATCGAATGGTTCACCATGTGCAGCATGGAACCCGCCAGCGTCATATAAGCCGCATGATGTTCTCCCGCTGCCATAAGCAGCATATACATGGAAAGTCCGGTCAGGATAAAGCCGATCTGGGACATGGAGGAACAGGCCAGCGTCCTTTTCAGATTGACGGAAAACAGCGCCAGCAGCGCGCCCAGAAACATCGTGATCACGCCTGCTGCCATAACGGTAAGCCCGAACCGGAATGATGCTGTAAAAACGGAGAGCACACTCATCAGTATGCCGTAAATGCCGACTTTGGTCAGTACGCCCGAGAGCAGGGCGGAACCCGGTGAAGGTGCGACGGGATGCGCCTTCGGCAGCCAGATGTGCAAAGGGAACATACCCGCTTTTGCGCCGAAGCCCAACAGGATACAGACACCGGCCGCATAGATCTCTCCTGTTTCCGCAATACTGTGATCCCTGAATACAGCCGACAGGGCGTCATAATCCAGCGTGCCTGCCGCATGATACAGCAGCGCCATCCCCATAAACAGGATAAGGCCGCCGATCACGGCAATAAACAGGTAGGTATACCCGGCCTTTACCGCGCCTTCATTTTCTTCATGAATGACCCATGTAAAGGATGTGAAGGACAGGATCTCAAAGAATACAAAACTGGTCATCATGCTGCCGGAGAGCATAACGCCTTCCGTAGCGCCCAGCGTCATCAGTACATACAGGAAATAACGGTTCAGCGCTCTCCTCTCGTGCCTGAAATACTCCATGGAAAACACGGTGGTGCCAAACCACATCAGCGCCGTGACAAGGCAGTATGTCCTGCGGAAGCCTGACAGGGTAAAGACGAGACCTTCCGTAAAAAGCACGGGAAGAGAAAAGCCCTGCATATCCTTTCCGGCTGCGAAAAGCAGTATGGAAAGGACAAATTCCGCAGCTGTGACCGCAACGGCTGCGGTGTCCCTTTTACTTTCCGCCCCGGATCCATTCCCGTTTCCCAGTACATAAGCTGCCGCCGCTCCCGCGAAAGGCATAAATACGATAAGCGCAATCAGTATTTCTATCATCTGCAGTCCTTTATAATCCGTTGGCGATCATACCCAAAAATCCCATGACCGGTCCCGGAAATATCCCGATCAGTATATTCAGCGCGGCAAAAAACAGCATCGGTATCAGCATCAGTGCATCCGCTTCCCTGATCTCTTCCTTTGTCCACACCTTTGTGCCGGTTCCGGTGTTTCCCGCCGGATTCATGACCTGGGGGAAAAATGCGCGGATGGATATGGTCAGGGTATACATCGCGCACAGAAAAGCGGATATAAGCAGCGCCGCAACGCCGACATAGCCGGCTTTTGTTCCCGCCGAAGCTCCGGCTGTGAACAGCTGCCATTTGGATATGAACCCGCAGAACAGCGGTATCCCCGTCAGAGACAGTGCGCCGGCTGTATAGATACCGAACGTCACCGGCATTTTCCTGCCGACACCGTCCACTTCATATATGTACTCTTTTCCTGTCACATGCATAAATGCCCCGGCACAAAGGAAAAGGGACATTTTGATCACACTGTGAAAGACCATATGCGAAAGACCGCCCAGAAAACCTGCCGGTGTCATGAGAGCTGTCCCGAACAGCATATAGGAAAGATTGGACACAGTGGAATAAGCCAGACGGCGTTTGAAATGCCTCTCTTTCAAAGCCATGACGGCTGCGAACACCATCGTAAATGCAGCAGCGAAGACAGCAATATCCTGCGCTGCGCTGCCCCGTAAAATATCAGCTCCGAAGGAATAATATGTGATCCTCATGACGGAAAACACGCCGGAATTGACGACGGCGACCGCATGCAAAAGAGCCGTGACCGGCGTAGGTGCGACCGAAGCCTTCGGAAGCCATCCGTGCAGCGGGAACAGCGCCGCCTTTACGCCGAACCCGAAAAAGCCGAACAGGAACAGGATGCTGATCATGGTGCCGCTCAAAGGCTGTGTGATCGCGCCGCCGTAGATAAACGTCCCGCCCTCGCTCCTTAACGTGATCATGACGACAGGGATGAACGCAAGGGATGCGCCTCCTATCGTATACGCCGCGTATAGCCTGCCTGCGTACATGCTTTCATGATCCCGGTAATGGGCGACGAGGGGAAGTGTCACCAGCGTCAGCATTTCAAAAAAGACGTACAGGGTGATCAGGTCCGCTGAAAGCGCGACGCCCAGCGTTATACCGTACGTCATCAGATAAAAGCCCAGGAAAGAATTCCTTCCGGGATCATGGGCCATATAGGAAAAGGCATACAGAAGCACCAGCGGCCACATGAGAGAGATCATGCCGGCAAACAGTGCCGCCATCCTGTCCATCCTGAACGTTACGGAAAAGCCTCTGGTAAAGCTGAATATCGTGATCGGCTCACTCCCTGCAAGGAAGATCGCGCAAAAGACCAGAAGCGCCGTCAGACAGGCTGCCGCTTCGATAAATATGTTCCTTTTCAGATCATCCTTAAATCCCGCTTCGATGACAAAGAAGCCGGCTGCCAGCGGCAGGATCATGGGAAGAAGGATCAATACCGCACTGCTCATAATGTCACCGGGATAAGAGACTGGATCAGTGATACGATCTGTGAACCGAACAGACCAACACACAGGGATACCGCGACCAGGACGATCATGGGGACCAGCATCAGGCATGAAGGTTCAGCGCTCACTTTTCCGTTCCTGCGCTTATGGAATACTGTCCCGCTTACCTCAGTTCCTCTTTCTTTCATAAAGGAATATTCCTCTCCCGGGAAAAATGCTTCGACCATGACCGGGAACAGATATCCGGCTGTCAAAAGCGCAGATATCAGCAGGATGACGGGCGCTGCAATACGGAAACCGGGTATCCCGGATCCGATGGCGGCCGCCGCCAGATACCATTTGCTGGCGAACCCGCCGAAGGGAGGGATGCCGACCAGCGACATCGAAGCCAGGAAGAATGCGAACATGGTCACCGGCATGACTTCTCCGAGTCCTTTGTAATCCTTCACTTCCCTGAACCCGAGCCTGTTGATGACAGTGCCCGCGCACAGGAACAGACAGCCCTTGGAAGCCATATGCGCGAAAACATGCAGGAACGCACCGCCTATACCTGCCGGGGAGAGAAATGAAAGACCCAGCATGATATAGGAGAGCTGGCTGACCGTCGAATAGGCCAGGCGTTTTTTCATGACCTTTTCCTTAAATGCCATCATAGAGCCCATAAATATGGTGACCATGGCAAGGACCATCCAGGTGGTCTGCACCCAGGTCCCTCTGATAAAGTCCGCGCCGGCGCTGAAATAAATAAGCCTTATGACAGCGATGATGCCGGCTTTCGCAATAATACCGGACAAAAGCGCTGAAGCCGGTGCGGGAGCGATCGGATGGGCGCTGGGCAGCCATCCGTGCATAGGGAACATGCCCGCCTTGGTCCCGAAGCCGATCAGTGAGATCATGATCACTACCAGCAGAAGCTTTTCGTGCCCCGCTGTCTTTGCCGGATCCAGAAATCCTCCTATGGTGAAAGCAGTATCTCCTTTTCCGTAATAGGTGAGGAAGAATACGCCCAGAAGCCCCATGAGCGCACCGCCCACGGAATAAAACAGATATTTCAGGCCGGCCTGGACGGCTTCCTTGTGCATTTCATGCAGGACCAGGGGGACAGTGGAAAGCGTCGCGAATTCAAAACAGAGGTACAGTGTGACCAGATTTCGCGACATGCACACCCCCAGCATGGCACCGTATGAGATCATATAAAACGCGAAGAAAACGGGGATACGCTCTTCTTTATGCATATATTCGAACGCATAAAACAGTACCGCAGTATAGAGTATCATGACAGCCAGAAGGAAGATCCTTGCCGCCGCGTCAACACTGAATGCGATGCTGACCTGGTCCGTCAGGCCAAAGAGCCGAAGAGCCCCTCCCTTTATGATCAGGATGAGGGTGATGATATCCGTCAGGAGCAATGCTCCCGCATAGACCCATTGTCCTTTCTTCTCATTCAGGCCTGCGGCGCCTGCCGCGATCCCTGCCAGTGCCGGCAGCACCATTATCAATAAGATCAGCATAAATCCTCCGTACTTTTAACCAAACATAGAAAGCCCGCGCTCGATCAGGCCGACGACGACCCAGGAGAACAGTCCCAGGAAAACATTGGCAGCCACAAGGACGGCACAGGGTATCACATAATCCGCCTGAAAGCCTTTTGACTGCACGGCGGCCTGGTCAGCCGTATCTCCGATCACGACTCCTGTAGCGGCGTCTTTAAAGGTAGTCCTCTTACCGGAAGAACCGGACCGGTCCAGCGTATAGATCCTGATCAGGGTCCTGATAAAATACAATGCGTTCAATACAGCGCTGACGGCCAGCATGATCATCGTAAGCAGCCATTTTCTTTCACTGCCCGACGAAACAGCCGCGAAGGCGAACAGCAGCTTTGATGAAAAGCCCGCGAACAGCGGTATCCCGATCATGGAAAGGGATCCCGCAAGGAAAAACAGGCCTGCGTCCCTGCGCTTTAACGCACTTCCGGTGATCCTGCCGAACAGGAGCGATGAACCGGACACCTCCGCAAGCCTCGGCGCAGTCAGAAACAGCAGCGACTTGGTCAGGCTGTGCGCGATGATATGGAACATGGCTGCCGTATACCCTTCGATCCCGCCAAGTCCTATGCCCATGAATATATATCCGATCTGTGCCGCGGATGAAAATGCGATCATCCGGTCGATATTGGCGGCCAGAAGCGCGGAGACCGAACCGAAGAACATCCCACCCAGTCCCAGTATGAACAGTACTCTGGAAATCGGCATCTGTTCAAAGATACCGATCCCGATACAGCGGAAATATATCTTGAACAGCAGGAAAATATAGGCTTTGGAGACCAGGGATGAAAGAATGGCGGCCGATGACGGCGTAGCCCATCCGTATGTATCCGGCATCCAGAAATGAAAAGGAAACAGGCCGCTCTTTATGGAGAGGCCGATCGTCAGGATCATAAGGGACAGGACGAGCGTCATCATCTCCCTGGGATCATGGCTGATCACACTGACCGTTTCCTGCATGGGGACCATCAGGAGCTGTCCCGTAATGTCATAAAGCAGAACTACGCCCATCAGGAACAGACCAGAGCCCAGAAGGTTCATGATCATGTAACGGACGGCTGCCAGTGTCGTCCGGCCCAGTTCCCTGACGATCAGTATGCCGCAGCTCGTAAGTGTCAGGATCTCAAGAAATACATAACCCGTGAAAATGTCATTGGTCCAGATGATGGCCATCAGGGCCGCCGTCAGCAGATTGACCAGTGTAAAATACAGGTTGATCTTCGACCCGTCGATATCCGTGGTCAGGAAATGCCAACCTGCTATAAGGGATACGAACATGATGACCAGAAATACCAGGGCGATCAGCGCCTCCAGTATGCCCGCACGGATCTCGTTTCCCCAGGGCGCGGGGAATTCCCCCATTACGTAGGTGAAGGACTGACCTGTCCTTACCGTATAGAAAAGGACAGCAGAGACCAGCCCCATCAGGATACACTCGTATACAAGCGTATAATTCCTGGCTTTCCTGGCGGGCAGGAGCATGCACAGCACACCGGAAAAAAGGCTCAGCACGATCGTAAACAGAGGAAAGTTCCTGATAAATTCCACTTACCTGTCCTCCGTCCTGTGTTTTGAGAGCATGTAGATCTCATCCAGATCCAGTGTATGGTACCGCTTATAGAGCCGGATGGAAAGCGAAAGCATGATGGCCGTCACAGACACCGATACGACGATGCCGGTCAGCACGAGCCCGGCCGGGACCGGGTTGATATATGCAGACACATCCGTGACACCGTCTGTGATGATAGGCGCTTTCCTGCCCCGTATATAACCCATGGAGGCCAGGAAAAGGAAAGTTCCCGTGTCCATTATATTCATCCCGATCAGTTTTTTGATCAGGTTCTTCTGGAACAGCAGCATCATAAAACCGATCCCGAAAAGGATCACGGCTGCAGCTTCCTCATAATTGATCAGTAAGGTTTGTATCACTTCCGATATTCCCCCGTCGAAACAGACTGTAAAAGCCGAACATTGTGCAGGCAACGACGAGCCCTACCGCAATATCCAGCGGAAGGATAAGGCCGCCCGACAAAAGAGCACCCGGCTCACCCTTCGGGATGTGGTTTTCGAGGCCGTTGGCACCCGTAAAGAAAACATACCCTTTGGCAAAACTGTAGAAAGCAAGAGCTGTAAAGGTCAGTCCGGAAAACAGCTTGAAAGAAAAGTACCGGTCAACGCTCTTCATGCCGAAAGCCGCCGAAAAGATGATCAGGCCGGAACCCATTACCGCGCCGCCGGAAAAACCGCCGCCGGGCGAGTTCTGACCGTTCATCAGAATGTAGAACCCGTACAGGAAGATGCACGATCCCAGCAGCATGCCAACACTGCGCATGATGATATCCCCCGAAGGGTCAAAATACTCATCGTTTCTTAAACTGGCGTAGGAATCGACTTTTGAAGTCATGTTGCGCCTGTCCTGCCGGAGCAGGATCATCACACAGATCAGGGCGGTAAACAGGACATGGGATTCACCCAGCGTATCAAAGGCCCTGTAATCCAGGATCATACCTGCAACGATATTGACTGCGCCGGTCTCTTCCAGACCTTTCTCAACATAGCGTGTGACCACCTCGACGGTGCGTTCGTTCTCTTCCCCATAGCGGGGAAGGTTCCCGACGAGGAACAGCAGCATCGCGATAAGAGCAGCGCAGCTGATCACAGCCACGATATTATAGAAAGTCCTGAATCCCTTCCGTTCCGCACGTACAACAGCACCTGCAGAAGCACTCGCGTCGATCATCCTGTCAACGCGTTTTCTGTCCTCCTTGGCCTCTTCCCTGGAAATGTCGTGGATCCTGGCCGCCTCCGGAAGCTCGGAAAAAACATCCGTATCTCCGTCCAGCCATTTCCTGAATGCGTTTTTCAAAGGCTCAGTCCCTGTCTTCCGTTTCATCCTCATCCATATCCTCGGCACGCAGCCGCTTTAATGTCATCAGGAACAATACTCCGCTGATCCCTGCGCCTACAGCCGCTTCTGTGATGGCCAGGTCCGGCGATTCCATGATCACCCATAAAAGGCACATGATGGAACTGTAGGACATAAATATGATGACAGCCTGCAGCAGAGTCTTTGTCGTATTGACCATGACTGCGCAGATGATCAGTGATATCAGCAGTATGATCCTGAAGATCTCCATTAAGGTCATTTCCTGTCACCTCCGGCAGTTTCAGCGGGATCTGCCGCATCCGGCTCCGCGGCGGGTCCGGACCGGTCCCTTCTGATGTACGTATAGAGATCCCTGTTCGTATAGTATTCGATCTGGCTCATAAAATGCGTTGAGACCGGCGACGTGAACCACATAAAGAACGCCACAAGGGCGAGCTTCATCACGTCCAATATCGATCCCGCACTGATACCGAGCGCAAGGAGCACAAAAAACAGCCCCATCGTATCGCCGATACCGGCGGCATGCATCCGGTTCATGACATAGTTAAAACGATATACACCGACAACAGCGCTGAGGAACGAAGCAAATGCGGCAGTCAGCAGGATCGCTGTCAGGATAAAACGGAGCCACTCCATCATCCGGCGCTCCCTTCTTCAGGGCTGTCCTGCCCTTCATGTACTTCTTCCCTTTCATGCTTGGGCTGGATATCGGCAAAGGCACCCGGACCGAATGTGCTCCTGTCCGGTCTCAAAGGAACATAGATCCTGGTAAAGATCAGGACGGATACGAAACTTACAAGCGCATAGATAAGCGCCACATCCAGAAGATATGATTCATCCAGAAGTCCTGAACATATGGCGATACAGCTGATGACCATAGTCCCTATCATGTTGATCGACAGAATGCGGTCCGTAATGCGTGGACCGATCACGGCCCTGATCAGCATGACGAGGATCAGGATCGAAAAACCTGCCAGTATGCAGCTGTACAGTATGCTGTAAGCTTTAATTAATGTTTCTGAAGCCATTTTTGATCCGTGCCCCGGCTTTCTGTGCTATTCGCTCATTTTCCGAAGGATCCTGATAAACGAAGATTCATCGATCCCTTCCGCAAATTCAGGGCAGAGACAGGCGACCAGAAATATCCCGTTCTCCATTGCCACCGTATATGTCCCAGGCGTAAGTGTTATGGAATTGGCTAAAAGGACATTCCGGACATTATCCCTGAATCCCGAATCGAATTCCACAAGTACCGCATCCGTGCCTTTTTTGCCCCATATCATTTTGCCGGTCGCCAGAGAAGCCAGAATAACTTCCCTGATCAGATTCAGGACATAAAGGACCATGATCGGGAAGTTCTTGACAAACGTGATCTCCAGATGCCACTGGTAGCGGAATACTTTGACAATAAAAAGACATAGTACCGTTGCGGCACCGATGCCGAACAGTACTATCTCAGCCGTGATCCGGCCGTTAAGTATGATCCATATCGCAAAAAACAGGAACCACATACTATATCTGCTTCTCCTGCTGATCAGTAAAAATACATCTGTACAATCATATGCCTGTTGCAGCCGAATTTCAAGCCGGGTCCATCCTGATCAGGCCCTTAATAAAACCGTCAGGATGCAGTCTGCCATCTTTCTCCGGTCATCCTCCCGCGTACGGGAAAGCCTTCATCAGAAGATTTTCCAGTTCTTCCAGGGTCGATACCTCGTTCACTTTTTTCCTGAGCTTTGCCGCACCGGGGAATCCGGCCAGATACCATGACACATGCTTTCTCATCTGCGGCATCGCCGAGGCTTCTGTTTTAAGCTCGCAGAGCATCCGGGCGTGCCGCAGTATTGCCCTGATGATCTCCCGGTTGGAAGGCTGCTCACATTCTTTTCCGTTCCGCAGATAACTGATGATCTGTGAGAAGATCCAGGGCCTTCCCTGGCATGCCCTGCCTACCATGACCGCCGCACAGCCGGTCTCCTCCAGCATCCTCTTCGCAGAGGGTCCGTCGCTGATATCCCCGTTGCCGATCACCGGAATATGCAGCGCCCTGACAACGCCGCGGATGCATTCCCAGTCCGCCGCACCGCTGTACATCTGCGGTCTTGTCCTGCCATGGATACATACTGCAGCAGCTCCTCCGGCCTCGGCAGCCAGGGCACATTCGACCGCATTGACATGCTCTTCGTCAAATCCTTTCCTGAGCTTTACGGTAACAGGCCTCGAAGTACCGGTTACAGCCGCGCGGACGATCTTTTCGATCAGGCCGGGATCCCGCATAAGGGCAGAACCCTCTCCGTTTGAAACGATCTTATGCACCGGGCATCCCATATTCAGATCCAGTATATCGAACTTCTGCGGCTCAAATATACGGCAGGCCTCGGCGATCACATCCGGCTCATGTCCGAACAGCTGGAGCGAGACTGTTTTTTCCGCCGGATCCGTCCTGATCAGGTCCAGCGTCTTTGCATTATGGAAGCAGACTGCCTTCGCGCTCACCATCTCCATGGCTGTCAGACCTGCCCCGGCTTCAGAACACAGGATCCTGAAGGGCAGGTCGCTGACCCCGGCCATCGGTGCCTGCAGCACACCGTTTTCTATATGTACACTGCCGATATCCAGCGACGGGACACTCATTCTTCCTGCCCGCCTTCCGCATCTCCGGGATCGTCTTCCATATCCAGGAACTGCGCAGGGTCCTGATGCAGATAGGTCACCTTAAAATAGATGGACAGTGATTCAAAAAGCTCTTCTTTCTCCCTTCTGAGTTTTTTGATCATGAGTCCGCAGCCGATATCATCGTAAAGCAGGTCTCCTTCATCGCATTGTGTGGAGAGTTCCACCTCCCCGTACGGATTAAAACCGACAGTGAATACACCGCCGATCTCTTCCGTAAACAGGACGCACATGATATGCAGTTCTTCCTTTATGCTCTCCGGGAGCTTGTCAAACTGTTCGTTGAAATAGTATTTCCTGTCATAGGCGCTCGCGCCGCAAAGTATGACCTGGAAAGAGGACGGATCCTGGACCGATTCCATAATGATCTCCTATATATATCCTTCGACGCCGCGTACAGAAACTTCACCGGATGATATAAGGACCGGCAGCCCGTCCGGGGCGCTGTCAGGGATCACTTTCAATGCGCCGAGGTCGTCTATCCCCACAGCCAGGCCTTCGTATTCTCCTGCCGGATCGAGGACTCTGACTCTGCGGTCCCTGCTGACGAGCAGGGATTCGTATTCATCCCTGAAAGGCCGCATTGAAGGTTCTGTGATAAACCTTTCATACAAAGGTTCAAAATTATCCATAACGGAAGCCGTAAGTTTTGCCCTGTCAAACGGATGCCGGCTTCCTGTCATCATCTTCAGCGATGCGGCGCTGCTGGTTATCTCTTCGGGTACTGTATCAGCATTGACATTGATACCCGTTCCGATAATGATATCTTTGATCTGTGCGTCCTCCAGACGCATTTCCGTAAGGATGCCGCATACTTTTTTCCAGCCGCCGTCCGGATCCAAAACGCGCCTGACCACTATGTCATTCGGCCATTTGATACCGGCTTCACATGGGACAGATCCCTCATCATCCCGGCTCTCACGAAGCAGTTCCCCAATCGCCTTGGCTGCCGCCACAGCCGAGACCAGTGTGAGTATCGGGGCGGAGGCAGCCGGTATATCCGGTCTTAAGAGAAGGCTGAAGTAAGTATTTGTACCGGCAGGGGATATCCAGGTCCTGCCGCGCCTGCCTTTGCCGTTCTTCTGCATGCCCGCCGCAACAAGTGTACCGTGCGGTGCGCCTTCATCGGAAAGCCTTGCCGCATCTTCATTCGTCGACCCTGTTTCAGCCAGAAAAAAAACATTCCGGGCGATCGTGCCGGTATGGAGCTGCGCTTCTATCTCCTGCCTGTTGAAAGGATCAAAAGCCGGGGTCTCCATGAGCCGGTATCCCCTGTTGGTGGAAGATTCTATCATGTAGCCTTCCTTCTTAAGGGCCGTGATCATTTTCCATACCGCTGTCCTGGAAACGCCGAGCATATCACTGAGGGACTGGCCGGATACGTAGTCCCCTCTGTCCTTTAAGGCTTTTAAGACCTCTTCTTTCCTGTTCATGCCAGTGTTCTTACGTTTGTCACATATTCGGAAAGATCGGGTGAAGACGCCATCTTATTATCAGGATATCTGCCGGCTTCATCCATAAGGTGCGCAAGCTGCTCCGGAGTGCAGATGGCAGCCGCGATGACCGCCTTGATCGTGTGCATGCGGTTTTCTGCTTCGTCAAACACGACAGAATAGCGGCTCTCGAAGACTTCATCCGTAACTTCCAGTTCCGCCATGCCGTATTTTTCAAAGATCTGCCGGCCGATCCCCGTGCCCTGGTCATGAAAAGCCGGCAGGCAATGCATGAACAGCGCGTTGTCATCCGCCTGCTTCATGATGTCCATGTTTACCTGGTACGGCGACAGGTCGCTCAGCCTTTTATTCCAGATATCATCCGGTTCGCCCATGGATACCCATACGTCCGTATAGATAACGTCAGCGCCTTTAGCTGCCTCGCCTGTATCTTCCGTCAGCGTGATGCTCCCTCCCTGCTCCGCGGCGATCTGCCTTGCCGTGCTGACCAGCTCTTCTTCCGGAAAGTATTCCGCTTTTGAACACAGGAAGACGTCCATGCCCGTCTTCGCACCGAGGATCATCAGCGAGTTCGCTGTATTATACCTGGCATCTCCGAAATACGCGAGCTTTACGCCTTTTACCCGGCCAAGATGTTCTCTGATCGTGAGCAGGTCCGCCAGCATCTGGGTGGGGTGGAACTCATTTGTCAGCCCGTTGAAGACCGGGACCTTGGCGTATTTCGCAAGCTCTTCCACTATCTCCTGGCCGTAGCCCCTGTACTCAATACCGTCATACATGCCTGCAAGGACCCTGGCCGTATCCGCGATCGATTCCTTTTTTCCGATCTGGGAGCCCTGGGGATCCAGATATGTAGTACCCATGCCAAGGTCATGCGCCGCCACTTCAAAGGAACAGCGGGTCCTTGTACTGGTCTTTTCAAAGATCAGGGCGATATTCTTTCCCCTGAGGATATCCGTGACCGCATTGTTCTTTTTCAGCTTTTTGAGTGCGGCGGCGATGTCCGAAAGCTCCATGATTTCATCCGGCGTGTAATCGAGAAGCTTCAGAAAATCTCTTCCGTAATATTTTCCTTTCAGCATGCATGCTCCTTTCATGAGTGTTTCCGGTCCAGACTTTACTCATTATATATGAGAACCGTATACGTCTTCCACATCCCTGTGGATGTGGAGCAGGACTATTTCCAGTTTCTTAAGGCTGACCTCCAGTACGATCCTGCCGTCCCTGGCGGCGTACCGCTCCATCCTGATCCTGGGATAACAGGCGTTCCGGATATAACTGACTTCATCCCCTGTAAGCCGCTGTTCATAACCAAAGCGCGCCCATTCAGACAGTATCGTACCTTCCGAATCCGAGATGAGCCTTGATTTTACAATGTATCTGCCGTCTTTTACAAGCCCTCCCACCGTGATCCTGAAATCGCAGGTCTCCTCTTTTTCCGTAAAGAGGCTTTCTATCATCTCGGGAGAAGAGACATGCGCTCCCATCCTGTCGTAAGCGGGCGAGGGATTTCTGTAAGTATAAAGCAGGCAGTATATCCCCCCGCTGGCAGAGCGGGTGATCAGATAACCTTCTCCCCTTGCCAGGATATACTCGCCCATCATATTCATAAATTCGAAAGCATAGAACACCGGTTTTTTTATGCCGTTCTTGGCGAGAAAGCCGTTGCCGCCGTTAGCCAGCCTGTCGGAGTCATAATAATTGCTGACGATATCCGTACCGATCCACGGCACCAGCATGTCGGCCATATTCCAGATCTGCTGTATCCTGTCAACAAAGTATGCCGCCCTGAACGTACTGTCATTCAGATAATCCCGGCTGGAAATAGTACTGTTCCACTCGGAGATAAAAAGGCGGCATCCATCGAATCCGTTTTTGACCATCAGCTGTCTGATCCTGCCTATGAGTCCGGCTTCAAAGTCCTGTTTCTGCCTGTCGGTCAGGTCCTCCCTGCCAAATACCTGGGGTATCATGATAAAGGACAGGAAATCCGGCGTGCACCCGTTCTGCCTCAGTTCACTGATGAATGATTCCAGTTCATCATAACCGGCACGGTTGAAGGACATCATCGGCCCGCCGAACATGGCGTCCGGGAGAATTTCCCTGACGATCCTGCAGGCAGAAAGAAACGTCCCTGTAAATGAATAATCCGGATCATTGTAATACTGTGTGTTTCCTACCCCGAAGCCGCTTGAGAACTCAAAGATCCAGCCGGATACTTCCTCCCTGCCGTACCTTGTGACGATATGCCGCAGGAAATCTCTAAGCATGGCTTCCCAGACTTCCCGGGAGGCGAACTCAATATTCTCATTCTCAATAAAGATATAGTTGCCCGGATTTGCCAGCGCCGCATCCGGCCTGACTCCGAAATCCAGGAAAGGACGGATATGCTCCGAAACAAGGAAATC
This sequence comes from Lachnospiraceae bacterium, assembly GCA_017474455.1. Lineage (GTDB taxonomy): Bacteria > Bacillota > Clostridia > Lachnospirales > Lachnospiraceae > CAG-791. The sequence continues at coordinate 34,649 of JAFVHP010000029.1, read as the reverse complement.
AAGCACTTCATCCAGCATAAGGTAATTGTACTGTCCGATAGCCATACCATCGGTCAGCATCAGTTTTTTTGAAAATATATTCCATATCCGGACATACCGGAACGACAGTTCCTCATGAAGGATCCGGATATGGTTCTGAAGGCCAGACATGGCCAGTCCCCTGGCCGGGCCGATATTGATCGCCTGGTTCCAGGTCTTCTTATACCCCTGTCCGTAGCGGATGTCCGCATGGATATTCAGAACTTTCCCGGCGTCGCCCCTGTCAGCCGCATAGGCTTCCCTGAGCCGGTCCATAAGCCCTTCATCCTGTTTCCCCCTGTCCGTCCCGTCACTGGCAGGGACCGGCGCAGAACTCTCTGCCGTTTTTTTCGAACGGCTTTTTTTCATTCTGTACGAAGCCGGGGAAATGCCGTAATAGGCCTCAAATGCCCTGGTAAAGGAGGCCGGACTGCCGAATCCTGAATCTATGGAGACTTTCGAAACACTGTCCGTCCCCGATAAAAGATGGCCGGCCGCTTTCTCCAGCCTCACTTTTCTTACATAATCCGAGAACAGCATCCCGCTCTGTTTCAGGAACAGCCTGGATAAAGAGGAGACCGATATGAACATGTCATCAGCCAGTTCATGTAGGTTGATCTTATCTTTGTAGTTCAGCTCCACATAATTGACGACCTTCCGGACGATCTCTCTGTCGGCATCGTTTTTCCGGACAGATCCGTCCGTGTTATTCTTCCCCTCGTTCCTGTATGTCCTGCAGACAATATCAAACAATGTCAGTATCAAGGCTGCCGTCTGTACATCCGAAGGCTCCGTCTCATGTATCCTGATCTCTGTCAGCCTGTCCAGGATGTCACGCACCGGTTTGTACGAATGGGCAGTGTCGAGGACACTGTTGCAGAAAAGCTCTGTTCCGGACACCTGCCCGATCTCCTGAAAAATACCCGCCGGGCATATCGCAGCGGCTGCGGCGGCGCCTCCCCTGAGATCAAGGGAGAATCTGTCTCCCGGAAATACGGCAAACAGATCTCCTTTCTGCATGGAGAATTCCCTGTCTTCATATGAAGCCGTGCCGCTGCCGAGCACGCAGCAGTATACTGCGGCATTGTCAGCCATCCGGCCGGCAATATAGAGGTTCTGTGTCAATGCGAATTCTGTATTCAGGAAAGCCATATCCGACCCTTTTCAGATAAAAATGGACAGGAAAGATATATTATAGAATTATAATACATATTTTTCCGAAAAGATGAAGCATTACAAAAGGGCCCCGGAGGGCCCTTGACTGCCGATGGCAGAAGCTGTTCTATATAAAACTGTCCGCGAAGGTCTGGGGGTCCTTCCGGACTGTCTTATACCGATCGGGAGAATGCGGTGCTTTCCGCCTGTAGATCTTCTGCATGGGTTCAGGCAAAAAGCACCGCAGGAATGAAACGAATGGGTATCAGGCGATCGTCATATCCTTTTCCCACTGTGCGACCATCGTGGGAGTATAGGAACGCCTCGTTCCGAGAATCAGTTTGACATGATGAATGCCCTGGGCAATGCCGCCCTTTTTCTTAATTATCACGCGGAGAAGGCCGCCGAATTCCCAATAAAGGTCTGTTGCCATATCATCCTTTAAGATATCGGGATAATGATACTCTCTTCCCCTGTGCTGGATGTACATATCTTCAGGATCGATCTGCTCGCCGTCTACCCAGAAAGTGATCTGGTCGATGCAGGAGAGAGGAAGTCCCCTGTAATAATTGATGGTCAGGTTGAAGCAATAACCTGTTCTGTGGCCGGCTTCCCAGATATTGCGGCAGCCGATATCGGTCAGTATATAGGGCTCGTAGATCGAGTTCGTAGAAGTTCTTCTGGTCTGTTCCATGATTATCTCCTTTATAATCCTTCGATTCTGTTCAAGAAACCGCTGCGGCATCAGTCAAAGACCGGTTCGGGATAGCCGAGGATCCTGCGCATGAGGACATGCTGCTTTCTGACATATTCGATCTCGTTGCACCATCCGGAATCATTCATTCTGCGGTTGCCTTCAAACTCGGAGTTGATATAGCCCTTATATCCGCCCTCTTTCAGAGCTGTAAGGATCCTTGTGTAATCCATGTTGTCCACTTCTCCATCCTCGTCGATATAATAGAATTTTCCGTGGACATAGCAGATCTTTGATGCATAGTTTTTAAGGGTCTCATAAGAATTGTTCTTGTTCGAACCGTAAGGGCCCTCGCCTCTCGCGACTCTGGGAAGCATTGCGCGGTCTGTGTCGGACAGGCCGATCTTCTCCAGTTCGGGCATGAATTCGTCAAGGACAAATCCTCTCTTTTCCGCATAGCATTTTGTCTGGAACTCACGCATAGCCTCCAGTACCTCCCTGGTCATCCCTTCATTGCGGACATAACCGTTGAGGTCAGCCATGCTGATCCTGTACTCATAGGTCGAAAAATCAGCCTGCAGGCCGATAAAAGGAAGGCCAAGGCGGTCAGCTGCTTCCAGGTAGGCTTCCTGGCACTTATCCGCTACGGAACCGGGTGCATGGCATTCCAGTGCCATTACGATGTTGTGTTCTGCGGCATAAGGAAGAAGCTCTTCGCAGATCTTCGCATCAGCAAGGCGGTAGGGCGGGAATTTGTCCGAAATACGCTCACCCATATGGTTGTCATGAAGCATACGGACATGCGTGCAGCCAAGCCTTGCAGCCGTCTTGATGTACAGTTTGCTGCGCTCGATCAGTTCTTCGTCGGTCAGCAGTTTATCATGCCACATCGCGCGGTCTGAGAAATGGTCAAGGCAGACTGCTTCAATATTGTAACGATATTTCCATCCGTTAAATCTGTCGATCCATTCGTCGGAAACATAAGGCCATTCAGGTATCATGGCATCGGAAAAGATCTCGAAACCTTCAGCGCCGGCATCGGCTGCCGCCGCAATACATCCTTCTGTATCCAGCCTGTGGAAGTAATAATTGTCCTGATAAGAATAGAGCGAAACGCCCAGCTTGATATCATGATCTGTCTTCACGTGAAACCCTCCTTTGTGTATTGGTCTGTATCTGTATAGTATTATCTCACCCTGATACTGCAGTCAGTTTTCATGATTTGCATGCTCTGTGTCCCATGTTGAATAATGGCGTCTGTATATAAAAGAACTGCAACAGAAAACACATTCCTGTTGCAGTTCCCCCGGCAGACCGTTTTTTATCTTCTATTATTCCGCGTTGTATTTCCTTAAGAGATACAGGAATTCATCCCGGAAATCATCCGTTGACAGCGGCTTTAACCTTTCCCGGATGTCTTCGATCGATGATGTCCCCGCATAGGCGGAACCTTTCATGATCATGCCCGCCTGGGCTGTGCCGGCCGCCCAGTTCATACTCTCACTCATACTTTCCGAAACAGCGTCCTCAGTCACCGGGAATGCAAGGAGTCTGCTCTCATCCCTATCCGGCTCTTTATACCGGATATTCAGAGTGAGGAGCTCATCCGTACTGTTCTCTGCCGCATCTGACGCATATTTCGAGTCCACTTCCGGGATCTCAAAGGAAGAGTCCGCAGGCACCAGTTCATAAAGAACAGTCACCTGGTGACCGGCGCCGATCTCCCCTCCGGTCTTTGTGTCATCGGCAAATTCCTCTGCCGCCATTGCCCGGTTTTCATACCCGATCAGCCTGTATCCTTTGATCTTCCCGGGATTGAATTCCAACTGGAGTTTTACGTCTTTGGCAACGCTGAACAGTGTGCCTCCCGCCTCCTCCACCAGAACCTTCCTGGCTTCGTCTATGGAGTCGATATAGGCATAGTTTCCTCTTCCATGGTCTGCCAGCGATTCCAGCTTGTTGTCTTTGTAATTGCCCATGCCGTATCCGAGGACTGACAATGATATCCCGCCCCGGGCTTTCTGCTGTATCAGTCTGGTCAGTTCTCCTTCGCTGGTTATCCCGACGTTGAAATCTCCGTCGGTCGCCATGATGATCCGGTTGTTCCCGTTTTTGATATAGTTCTTCTCAGCGATCTCATACGCCATGTTGAGCGCGTTTTCACCGTTTGTGGATCCATAGGCTTCAAGCTCTTCTATGGCGGACATGATCCTGTCCTTTTCTCCTGCCGGAACGCCGTCAAGTACGATCTCTTCGCCCGATGAATACGTTATGACGGAGACACGGTCATCTTTATCCAGGTTTTCCACCAGCGTCATAAAGGAGCGCTGCACCAGAGGGAGCTTATTCTTTTCATCCATGGACCCCGAGACGTCGATCAAAAATACCAGGTTGGACTGCGGCATATTTTCCGTATCGGGCTTCTTTGCCTGAAGGCCGATCATCATCAGCTGTGTATCTTCGTTCCAGGGGCAGTCCGTGATCTCAACAGTAACGGAAAACGGTTCTTCTCCTTCCGGTTCCGGATAATCATAGTGGAAATAATTGATCATTTCCTCGATCCGGACAGAATCCGGGACTACACTGCCGTTCTGCAGTATCTGCCGCCGCATATTGGCATAGGAAGCCGTATCGACGTCGGCAGCAAAAGTGGAAAACGGTGCTGTCCTCACCGAGCGGAAAGGATTCTCCTTTGTATAGCTGTACTCTTCCGTATTGAACTCATGATCCTCAGCCCACATTTCCCCTTCAGGTCCATACGCGAAGAGTGCCGTGGCCATGGCCGGCATTTCATATGCCTCATACACTTCAGTTTCACAAGGTATAGACCCGATATCTCCTTCATATACTTCTTCCGTTACAGCTTCTTCCGCGGCAGCTTCAGCCGCCGCTGCAGTTCCGGCTTTTCCGGCCGCACTGTCCGGCCGCACAGTACCTTTTGCCGTCATGCTGCAGCCGGAGACAACAGCCAGCATGACCGAAAGACAGAATACTATTGCTGTATGTCCTTTTTTCATAGTCCCTCTCCTTCTTTGTGCAGGAATGATAATGACCGGTCTTACGACCGGTCATTAATTGCTTTCATCTGATATACCGCAGCAAATGCGGAAAGGTTTCGCAGGATCAGGACCTGGATCCGAAAATTTCCGGCAGTATCGCATCCTCTTTTTGCGGCTTTAGTTCGTCGATCCTGTAATAACTCAAAAGCAGCCATAACAGCATGCATACCCAGATGACCGGCTCCGCCACGATGACCGCGTTATAGCCGAACCTGGGTATCATGAAGATAACGAAGATCACCTTCCAGACAAATTCGACCAGACCTGCAACGACCGGCACGAGCTTGTTGCCGATGGCCAAAAGCGGCATCCTGGTACAGTTCATCGTTGCCAGGATCATGACACAGGGCGTTGTGAACCGCAGGTATTTCGCACCGTTTTCCACCACGACCGGGTCGTTTGATCCCGAAACGAGCCTGATCAGTGCCGGTGCGGCAAAGGCCATGATGCAGGTCAGGATCACGACCATGACAAAATTGAAGAAGATACCGTATCTTCTGCCTTTCCTGATCCTGTTCCAGTTCCCGGCGCCTTTGTTCTGGGAGCAGAAGGCGATCAGCGTCTGGGAGACTGTCATATTGAACATGATCGTGTATTCATATACTTTCCTGGCCGTCGTATGTCCGGCTATATAAAGATATCCGAGGCTGTTGATACCTCCCTGCAGGGTCAGCGTCCCCAGCGCGACAAGGGAGTTCATCATCGAAGAGGCCAGACCCTGCTGAAGCATCTCCTTATAGAGGGCACCGTCTCTCTCAAAAGAATCCTTTTCCGGGATCAGGATGCGGCATTTGCTGGAAATATAGATCAGGCTGATGACCGCCGCGATCAGCTGGGAAATGATCGTCGCGAAGGCAGCCCCGCGTATGCCCATACCGAAGCCGGCGACGAAAACGATATCCAATACGATATTGAGCCCGTTCGCGGCAATAAGGAACACCATGGGCATCAGCGAATTGCCTATCGCGGAAAGAAGTCCGGAACAAAGATTGAATGCGATCGTAACGGCCGCGAACAGGGTGATGATGCTGATATAATCCGAAGCGCCGCCGTACGCTTCCACAGGTGTCCGCAAGAGCCGCAGCACCGGTCTGTAGATCAGCTGGGCAGTTACCGTTACGAGCAGCGCCATGCAGGCAGCGATCTTAATGGCTGTGGCCACACTTCTTTTGATCAGTGCACTGTCGCCTTTTCCGTAACTTCGTCCCACAACGATCGACATTCCGCTTCCCATACCGAGCGCCATACCGATCAGGAGATTATAAAAGGGGCCGGCGGCACCGATCGCCGCAAGCTGTGTCTCCCCGAGCACATGCCCGACGATGACAGTATCGATCGTATGGTAGAAATTCTGGAAAAGGACGGATGCGAGGATCGGCAATGCGAACTTCAGCATCTCCTTCGGGATATTCCCGTTAATGAAATCCACGCCGGCCTGTATCTTCGGGCGCACCTGTGTACCTGTTCCGTTCTCTTCTTTCAAAGTCTTATCATGACCAGCCATATTTAAATTCCTGTTCTTTACCGTGTTTTTTCGTCTGTTCTTTACAAGAGCAGAGCCATATCCTCTCCTGAGGATACAGCTCTGCCGCATCTTACTCTTTTATTCTGTCAGATGATCCGGGATCAGTCGTCGAGCGTACGTTCCTGACAGTCGACCTCAAACGCAGAAGGTGCGATCATGGCAGGGCGTTCGCACCTGGTCGTCATCTCATAAACTTTGCCAGTCGTGCAGGATTCCTGGATCCCGTGGATGACCTCGATCGCATGCAGGCCGATATCGGCATGGCAGCGGGGACGTCTTCCGTTGCGGATCGCGTAGCACATATCGGCAAGGCCTACGCCGCGGCTGGATTCATAGAATCCGTGAAGTAAAGGAAGATCCAGTGTCTGCATCGGTGTAAATTCGGCAAGCTGCTGGACATCATCATCTTCTTCGACTGCTGCTGCAGCCGCCATCTTCGGCTGTTCACCCGGTCTGATCATTTCCATCGGAGGCTGTGCGCCGGGACGTGTGACAGATATGACACTGTTGAACATATTCGGATCGCCGAGGTGCAGGACGCCATTCGTACCTGTTACCATGAACGCCTGGCTCATCTGCGAATCGGACGAGATATGGAATGTGCCGACTACGCCGCATTCGAATTCGAGAGCCGCACACAGTGTCGTAGGTGTGTTGACTTCAAAGATCTCACCGTACTTGGGATGGTTGGGATTCTCATAAATACGCTGGGGCTGGAGATTGCCGCCGAAACCGGAAACTCTCTTGATCGTCCCGAACAGATTGATCATTTCATGGATATAATATCCGCCCAGATCGAAGGGGAAACCTCCGCCGTAGTGCAGCGGGAAGAAGAAATGCTTCGGTTTCGTATCGAAGAACGGAGTCTCGGGATTGTAATGCATGGTCACCTGTGCATGCACGGTAACAGGTTTGCCGATAATGCCGTCATCAAGATACTTTCTCGCGGACTGTTCCCATGCGCCGAGGAAGGTATCGGGAGCCGTCGTGTACATGAGGCCCTTTTCCTTTGCAAGGTCATAGAGCATTTTGGCTTCCTCGAATGTAGGAGCCATCATCTTTTCACAGTAAACGCCCTTGCCGTGCTCGAAAGCCATCTTGGAGATCGCAACATGGGATTCGGGATAGGTAAGGTTGACAACGACCTCGATCTCGGGATCGTTCATCAGTTCTTCCACCGTCATTTTTTTGATCCCGTAGTGATCTGCCATCCACTGGGCACGCTTGTCGAGCTGGTCTGCGCAGCCAACGACTTCAATGATATTGAAGGTATTGACCATGTTGTTCATGTAGGTCGCCTTACAGATACCGCCGCAGCCTACAACGCCTACTTTTACTCTTTCTTTCTGCATAGTGCTGTCCCCCTTCACACTAGTTTTATGTTTATTCCCAAAATCAGTCTAGCATAAACAGATGCTGATTTATATCCGGGTTCATCTTTTTTTCATGATCTCGATCAGATAACCGTCCGGATCCTTGATGAAATGACAGTTTCCTCCGGGTCTTTCCTCATGGATGCATCCCATGCTGCGGTGCAGCATGAGCGCGTTTTCGATATCATCGGTCAGGACGCAGAAATGATAGGATCTGTCCCCGGTATCATACGCGCCGGTATGGGATGCTTCCCACATAAGCTCAAGCAGCACTCTCTGATCTTCGTAGCCCATCATGGAAAAATGAACCGGTCCCTCCGGCGAGCCCATTTCACGTATAACTTTCATTCCCAGCGCTTTTTCGTAGAATTCCACTGAGCGTTTCATGTCCGTGACATGGTAATTAAAATGATCCATTTCAAATGCCATAATACCTCTCTCCTTTCAACGATCTTAACGATGCTTCAAAACGGGACTAAGCCGTTTATAGACCAGCAATGTCAGTATGGAAACGCCTACTCCCTTGATCAGATTGATCGGTGCCACCATAAGCACCACAAAACTCGTGAGGGACGTGACTTTCGGGTTGATCGCCTGTCCCATGAGCAGGATCTGGTCCAGCGGCAGATGGAACAGCACGGCGAACGTCGGCAGCAGATAGACCGCGTTGAACCAGGTCCCGAATACCGTCATGCAGGCTGTACCGACAGCGCAGCCGATGATCGCCCTTTTCTTCGTTTTCTTAAACGCGTAAATGGCAGCGGCAGGGAGAACGAGCATACAGCCGATCAGGAAATTGGCAAGGTCGCCCACAAAAGCTGTTGAAGTCGACTTGATCAGCAGTTTGATCAAAACCTTCAGGAATTCGACCAGCACGCCCGCTACCGGGCCGAAGGCGAATCCTGCGATCAGTGCCGGAAGTTCCGAGAAATCAAGCTTATAGAACTCCGGAGCGATAACGGGGATCGAGAAATCAAAACAGTACAGGATACCGGAAATAGCCGAAAACATCGCGATGATCACGATCTTGCGGGTGGAGAGGATCCGCTCCGTGCTTCCGTTCTTTTTTCTGGCGGCGCGTTCGATCAGGTACGCCACAGCGATCATGACGGCAATGATAACAAGAGAAACACCGACGAAACTCAGGTTCTGGCCAACAGCTGCAAAAAAGCCTTTCATAACACAAACACCTCCGTTTTCAATGATCCACTTCTTTCGTTTCTTCGAAGTACGGCTTTTTTACAGACATAAAAATGCCCGTTCCTGTTAAGGACCGGGACATATGTTAACGCTGAAAAATGTCGTTCTGCATTGCTTATTCTTCCATCCAGACTTAAGAGGACGGTCATCGCCGTCTTCTTTCACTGTTGGTTCCGGAATCCAACCGGATCCACCGCTTGCGCGGGTCGCGGACTGTACCGCCAGTAGGGAATCACACCCTGCCCCGAAAAAACAATTCTGTGAATATTAAGTTTTACTGCATCCAAGAAGGAATTCTATACCAATCCGCAGAAGATGTAAACACTTTGCGGACAGTGACCTTACCCTTACTGTCCGGAAGCCGCTGCGGCTTCCGCATCCAGAAGCGCTTTGATACTGCGGGCTACGGCAGGAGAAACGTCGTTTTCCTCTCCCTCATATTCGACCGTATACCAGGTGCATCCCAGGGCGTTTCCTTTCATGATGACCGGAACAAGGTCCAGCACCCCGTCGCCCACCGCGACCGGCTCGTCATCTCCGACCGCCTTATAGTCCTTGATATGCAGCAGTTCGCATCTGTCAGGGTACTTATCCATGAACGGAAGACAGCGCATATTGCCGGAGATCTCACCGTTGCCGGTATCCAGCTGTATTTTCACCGTTTCCGGATCCGTTTCATCCAGAATGATCTCGGACAGCATGCGTCCGCCAAAAGAATCAAAATGGTAATACTCCGTATGGAATCCGAAGGTCAGGCCGGCTTCCTTTACCTTTTCCCCGATAGAAGCAAAATCTTCCGCGACGCGCAGGACAGCATCCAGATCCTTCCTGTATTCCGGTTCCAGATGCGGGCAGATGATGTAACTCTGGGACAGATATATACTCTGTTCGATCGTATTATCCAGATCTTCTTTTAAGCTTTCATAGGAAATGTGGGCGCCTTGTGCGATAAGGCCGGCGTCCTCAAGAAATGACCGGATCTCCTGCATGGAATAACCGTAATAACCGGCAAACTCCACGCCTTCAAAACCCATGGACCTGATCCGTTTCAAAAGTTCGGGGAAATCTTCTTTGGGATTGTTCCGGAAACTGTAGAGCTGTACCGCATTCCTGGCTCGCATAACGACCTCTTTTCCTGACGGCTGCAGCAGCTGCCGTTATCAGATGACTTTCAGCATCATTCTCCGCATCGCATCGCTGTCTTCGGCGCCGTCGTTGACCTTGACCATTTCACCGCCGAGAGAACGGATCTTATCGGGGAAATCCTCGTATCCGCGTTCAATATAATGGATGTTGTATATCCTGGAAATGCCGTTGGCTGCGAGCGCAGCCATGACGAGCGCCGCTCCTGCCCTCAAGTCCGGCGCATACAGTGACGCACCGCTGTAGGACTGCACTCCGTCGATAATGGCAGTGGAACTTTCCACAGTGATATGCGCACCCATCTTGGTCATTTCATCGACATATTTGAAACGGTTCTCGAAAATGCCTTCCGTAACGATACTGGTTCCGGAGGAAAGGCCCAGAAGGACCGCTATCTGCGGCTGCATATCCGTCGGGAAGCCCGGATAAGGAAGTGTTTTTACATTCGTCGCCTGAAGGCGCCTGGACGCAACGATGCGGATAGCATCGTCCGATTCCTTTATTTCACAGCCGATCTCTGAAAGCTTGGCCGAGATCGACTCCATGTGCTTGGGTATGATATTGGTGATCGTGACGTCGCCGCGGGTAGCGGCGGCTGCGAACATATATGTGCCGGCTTCGATCTGGTCCGGAATGATCACATAATCCGTCTTATGCAGATGCTCCACGCCATGGATCCTGATCACATCGGTACCGGCCCCCTTTATCTTTGCCCCCATACTGCCGAGGAAGTTGGCCAGATCAACGACGTGCGGCTCCTTGGCTGCGTTCTCGATGATAGTCGTCCCCCTTGCCATACTTGCCGCCATCATGATATTGATGGTGGCGCCGACAGAAACGACGTCCATGTAAATATGCGCACCGTGGAGATTTTCCGCTTCGGCTACGACCATTCCGTTTTCCAGTCTGATCTTTGCACCGAGCGCGCGGAAACCCTTGATATGCTGGTCGATGGGACGAAGGCCGATGGCACAGCCGCCGGGCAGTGCGACCTGCGCCCTTTTATACTTGCCCAGAAGCGCGCCGATCATATAATAAGAGCCGCGGATCCGGCGGACAAGCTCATTGTCTACGGGAAGGTCGCGGATAAGCGCACCGTTGATATGGTATATATGCCGGTCAGGGTGTTCTACGACGGCTCCGATACTCTGTATTGCTTCCACCAGTACCCTGATATCGCTGACATCGGGTACATTTTCGATAATGACTGTCTCATCGGCCATTATCGACGCGGCCAGTATCGCAAGCGCGGCATTCTTCGCTCCGGAAATCTCAACTTCACCGCTTAAGGGATTTCCGCCCTGCACTATATAATGCTCCATGCAGCCTCCATGTGGCTCAGAATCAAATCATATATGTATCCTGATCCGGACCATATACGGATTAAGGATAAATCAATATCTTGTATCTGTCAATTTAGGTAGTCCAACGGGTTGACGGCATTGCCGTTTATCCGTATCTCAAAATGCAGGTGCGGCCCCGTACTGTTGCCGGTGTTGCCGGAAAGCGCGATCCTCTGTCCCTGCGAAACTTTCTGTCCGGGGGATACCTCGATACGGCTTAAGTGCCCGTATCTGGTCACCCTGCCGTCGGGATGCTGGATGTAGATCACATTGCCGTATCCGCCCTGCCATCCGGCCAGTGTGACGGTTCCGCCGCTGCTGGCCCATACAGCTGTGCCTGTGGAAACGGCTATATCCAGTCCCTGATGGTACGTACTTGCACCGGCTTTCGGAGCATTGCGCCTGCCGAAGCCGGATGAGATGCGTCCTCCGGAAGTCGGCCAGATATATGTCGGAGGGGGCACTGTGCCTCTTTCAATGATCTTCGGCACCGCGGCCGCGACCACTTCCTCTCTTACGATATCAGCCCCCTGGGATACACTGTCAAGATAAGTGACATCGGCTATGACACGCCTGTGTCCAGTGGATGCTTCCTGGATCACTTCCTGCCTGTTCGTGTACCAGGTGTCGTTATCCTTGTAGATGACATCCGCCTGGTAATCCTCTTCATAATACTGCTGCACAACGGTCTTTACCGACAGGACCGGCCTGGCCACGGTAACGGTAAGCTTGTCGCCGGGACGGATCAGGGAGGAGGCATCGGTCAGGTTTGAATTGATCGCGATCAGCCCGTCCAGCGACAGTCCGAAATTCTCCGCTATCTCAGAGAGCGTATCACCCGCCCTGACTTCATATACAGCATTCTCTTCTTCATCCCTGGTAATATCGGCATAGACGTCTTCTACCCGGAGGATCCTCTCCTGCGGCACGTACGATTCCGCTACCTCGATGGTCTGCACCAGGGTGAGATCGACGAGACTCTCTTCGAAATCATCAAAATCCGTATTTTCCGCTGCGCGCACTTCTGTCAGGATATCCCACAGGACCGCATCGACGCCGGCCATCGGCAGCTGTTCGGCCCTTTCCTGTCTCATCTCATGCACATTTACCGGTACCACTTCCGGTGTCAGTACATACAATTCCCTGTCCTCATCCGGGATCAGTCTGACGACATACTCTCCTTTCGGATCGAACCGCGCGATGACCATGGCCAGGAGTTCGTCCACCGCATCCCTTGACGGGAGATTGTACAGGTATGTGCCGATCTTGACCGTATAACAATGGGACAGCGTTTCCTGCTCATTCTGCAGAAGGACGCTGGTCATTGCTTCCGTCATTTCATCCTGCGGCGTTACTTCCCCGAAAATGACAGCTTCGCCGGAAAAAGAAAGCTCCGCTTTGGCAAAGGCCAGGTGATCCGATCCGAAAGCGGCGTTTCTCCTGGCAGAGCGCAGACAGGCCCTGGCACTTTCTTCGGAATCGGACAGACCGACCGGTGACCCGTTCAGGAAAACTTCGAAATAATTGTCTTCGTTCGATGTTTTCAGGTCCAGCGATGGCATAAATAACAGGAGGCTCAGATAGGCAAGAGCCCCCATTACGGTAATAAACCTTAAAAGACGTTTCATAGACCGGCAGATATCAGATGCAGATAATCGCTGAAGATAGTGAATACCCCTGCCATATTGAGGATCTCGAGTATGATCATGGCAGCGGAAAGAACGATAAGGATCCGGACGGGAATTCCCAGTCTGCGGCCCAGTTTTTCATTTTCAAGTTCAGCCGTCTTTTTAACGGCCATGGACAGTTCAGCCCTCAGTTCTTCTATCTCGGCTTTCAGTTCGAGAGTCTGTTTTCCCAGTTCCTCGATCATGGAAGCCTGCACATTTTTATAGACCCTGACCGCATCCTGGTGGCTGTACGCATCCGATTCCGAGACCTTTTTCAGGATATCCTCTGCCGTACCTTTTATCGCACGGGAGAGGTTTTCCTCCATCGCTTTTCTCTCAGTACCGGCTTTTTCGGCTGCTGCGTCCAGTTTATCGGCGCCGTTCGCAATGATCTGCCCGAGCGCCTCGCTCCTTGCCGCTTCCGCAGCCCCGTTGGCTTTGATCATTTCATCCGCATTTTTAAAGAAATCCGCATACATCTGTTCAGCCTGCATGTTCCCTCTCCTGTTCCGTGACACTGATATTTTGTGCACTATTCTCAAATATCCTGCTGTCCCGGTTTCCAAAACCATCACAATTAACTATATTTTTATCGTATGTTCACAATTAATTCATACTTATCATTTACCATATAGTTAAAGATAAAGACAGCCGATGATTATAGATTTTTTTCATAATTGCCCGGGCGGGGAAACCTGTCCGGGCACTCCTCATTTTCAGACCAGTTCCTGGATCTCGTTGTTGAGGAGCATCATCCTGGTGTCCAGTTCCGATACCATCCTGGCGCATTCCAGAAGTTCTTCGGAAAACCCCGCCGGTACCTCGCCGGGGAATTTATACTGGATCTTATGCTCAAGGGACGCCCAGAAATCCATTGCTATCGTCCTGATCTGGATCTCCACCTTGGTATCGATGATCCGGTCCGAAAGATATACGGGAATCATGACCAGCATATGATAGCTCTCATAACCGGAGTCCTTGGGCTTCTCGATATAATCCTTGATGGCCAGAACCTTTATATCATCCTGTGAACTGATCATATCCGCTATTCTGTAAATATCGGATCTGAAGGAGCAGATGACCCTGATGCCGGCGATGTCGTCCACATATTTTACCATATTGGCAAGGGTGGATTCATATCCGTGCCGTTTAAGCTTTTTCACGATGCTCGGGGATGATTTTACCCTTGATTTTATATGCTCGATGGGATTATACCTGTGCACCAGCTGGAACTCGTCGTTCAGGACCGTCAGCTTTGTGCTGATCTGCTTCAGTGCGGAAGCGTAGATGAGCATTACCTCCTCATAGCTTTCAGCGCCTTCGTTTTCAACTCTGATCTCCAAATCGTCCTCCTGCGAACCGCCTAGTCCAGTACACTCTGTTCATCGTATACTTCAGGATCTTCTCCTGTGACAGTTCTTTATAGTTTTTCCCTTTTTTATATCCCAGGTATCTTCCCGCACAGCCGGCAGCGAAATGAAACAGTTCCTTTATCCTGCCTTTCTTGAGCAGATGCCCTGCAGCAGCAACGACCAGCTTCATGCCTTCCCCCTGGGAGGAGACGCTGCCGAACACTTCGGGATGGTCAGCCTGCGAGGCGCCGAGGTCAAAATTTCTGCGAAACTGCTGCGCTGCGGTATAGTCATGGGAATGGATGACCACAGCGTCTGCAGCATAGTATATCAGATAACCTGCGGAAACGGCATGTCCCGCGTAGATCATATCCTCGTTGAAAGGCGTCCCCTTCGGGAAACCGCCTGCAATATCATAAATGTCACGCCTGTACATGGCACAGACATTGGAACAGAAAAACGTCTTTATCCCCAGTTCGGGAACATCGTCCAGGCCTTTGAGCCTCGGCTCCTCCGGATAGTTGAACATCCGGGTGTACTTTTCCGCCTCACCTGCCTCCGGCCGGGCGATCTGCCTCGCATAAACGGCAGCCGTCTTTTCATTGCGGACACCGGTTTTTTCCGGATGGGCATAAAACCCGGACAGCAGCCGCTCTGTCAGCTCATCATCGTACGGAACGGCGTCTTCCGTCATCATCAGGACATACTCCGCGTCGCAAAGGAGCTGCATCGCCATATCCCTGGTGGCGCCGTGATCGAATTCATCCTCCCCGATATACCGTAACGTCACCAGCGGGTACTTCGCAAGGAAACTGTCCGTATCCATTCCCTCTCTCTTCAGAAGCTCGTCCAGTCCTTCCCTGCCGGTCTGCACGAGCAGTATCTTCCGAAGGGCCCTTTTCTGCACATGCAGAAGGTCCAGCAGTTCCATCAGACTGCGGCCGGGATGGAAAGAGGGTATGCATGCATCTATGCGCGCATCTGTGACGGGGGCATTAATAGGCATTCTTGTTGATAAACCCTTTGAATACGGTCAGAAACAGTATTTTGAGGTCAAAACCGAAACTCCAGTTCTCGATATAATACAGATCATATTCTATCCGTTTGCGGATGGACGTATCCCCGCGGTAGCCGTTGATCTGCGCCCACCCGGTAATGCCGGGGCGGACCTGGTGCTTGACCATATATCTCGGGATCTCTTCCTTGAATTTTTCAACGAACTGCGGCCGTTCGGGCCTCGGACCCACCAGGCTCATATTGCCGATCAGGACGTTGAAGAACTGCGGCATTTCGTCGATACTCGTCCTGCGGATAAATCTGCCGAAAGGAGTGACCCTGGCATCTTCTTTGGTAGTCCAGGCCTTTTTCTCGTCTTCTTCGGTCTGCATGACCATTGACCTGAACTTGTACATGGTGAACGGCTTTGAATGCCTGCCGATACGTGTCTGCTTGAAAATGACCGGGCCCTTTCCCGAAAGCCTGATACCGATCACAGCCGCCAGCATCACCGGCGAAAAGATGATGATGGCCAGAAGTGATCCCACGATATCAAAGAGACGCTTGATGAACGCGTTGAACGAATTGGAAAGGGGCAGGTAGCGGATATTGATCAGCGGCAGGCCCATCAGGTCCTCTGTATAGGGATTGCTGGGGAAGAGCGAATTGTAATCGGGTATGAATTTGGTATGTACACCGGACTTCTCGCACATCGCAACGATCTCTTCCAGCTGGTCGTAGTCGGAAAGAGACAGGGTGATGGCGATCTCATCCATTTTGTTCTCCGGCAGGATATATTCGAGATTGCCTATCGTGCCAAGGACTTTGACGCCCTTATAGATAGTCCCGATCGGAACATGGTCGTCAAGGATCCCGTGGCATACATAGCCCCACTGGGCATTGGCATAGAGTCTGTCGATGTACGCTTCCGCCGCCCTGGAATAACCGACCAGGAGAATATGCTTAAGATTGTTGCCTTTTCTGCGGAAGTAATAGAGGAGCCTGCGGATAAAATACCGGTACGCCGTCGTAACGACGATATTGACCGCATAGAAAATGAAGATCAGCGATCTCGAATAATTGACGTACATCTCATTGGCGGAACTGATCATGAACAGCGCAATGATGATTATGGCGACACCGATCGTATTGGCCCTGACGATCTCGGCCACTTCTGTCCGTATCCTTTTAACACGTTTTGACGTATAAAGGCTGTTAGCCGAATACAGGATAAGATAAAGCGGGATAAAGAAATAGAGCGACGAGAAATAGACCCCTGTTGAAAGAGCGGTCTGCCCGGGAACCGTTTCCGCGAACGGCGTTTTGAATTTTATAATAAAAGCCAGCGCAAAGCTGAGCGCTACGGCGATCGCATCCAGAAAAACGTGCAGCCTGTTGAAGATCACCTGGTTGTCTTTGATCATGGCTCTTCAGCTCCGTCAGATCTTTCCCTTTTTCAGCCTCAAAAGAGTCCCGCGGACCATCATCAGCTGGATCCGGAAATAATTCGGCAGATTCCCGGGGATAAAGGGAACTCTGGTCCCTCTGTACAGAGGATTGAAACCCCGCAGCCTGTCCGCCGCTTCTTTGCCGATCAGTTCTTCCCTGCCGGCCAGCATGGCCTCGGAAGCAATATCGGCTTTTACCACTGGCAGTCCGTATTTTTCCTGCATCTGCTGCGCTTTTGCTGCGGCGACAAGAAGCTTTCCTCTGCTTAATCCTCTATTATACGCCTCTTCGAGACCTTTTTGGGCAAAATATCTCTTCTTCACAGCCCTGCCCAGGGCCATGGCCGGACAATTCAGCATATACTGCAGAAAAGGCATATTCTTATACTGGATATAATAATTGTTTGCTGCGGCAAGTTCCTGTTTGAAAACATTGTACCTGGAACCGCTGGATGCGCTTCCTTTATGATATACGACGGCATCTGTCCTGCAGCGGCTGCGGTAGCCGAATATCTGCGCCCTCCAGCCGATATCGACATCCTCCAGATAACAGAAATGCCGCTCGTCAAAGAGGCCGATCTCCTCAAAACAGCGCACCCTGTAGAGGGCTGCCCCCGCACAGGAGGAAAATACCGGGATACTTTTCCTGATGGCCGGCAGAGGATATCCTTTGCCTGCCGCAAGCGCCGCGCCGGTAAGATCCAGATGGTCCCCGGCATCATCGATCACATATCTGCCCTGCGTGTCTTTCTGCATGGACAGCATCATCGCCTGCACGGAAAACAGCCTTTTGGAAGAAAGGATCTCATCCAGCAGTTTTTCAATACAGCCCGTTCGACAACGGTATCGTCGTTGAGAAGAAAGACAAATTCTGTCCTGCAGGCATGGATACCGGTGTTTACGGCATGGCAGAAGCCTGTGTTGGCGCCCAGCCTCACCAGCCTGACCTGCGGATATTTTTTCCTTATCATCTCAGGACTTCCATCCGACGATCCGTTGTCCACAACGATGATCTCCGGGAGGACGGTCCCTTCAAGGACGGAATCCAGGCAGGCAGATATACACTCTTTCCCGTTGTAGTTCGGGATGACAACTGTTACCTGCACCCGGTTCATGCGTCCGCCATCCCTGTCATTTCCGGATCCCATACGATGAGATAACCCATCTGCCTGGCCTGCGCACAGAACTGCAGGCTCTTATCCACGATCATATCTGTGTCCGGAAGGATCGCGGCGGTCCCGGGATCAGGCTCTTTATACTCAAAACCGAATACTTCCCTGTACAGCGAATACAGTTCTTCACGGATCTTCATGCATCTTGCATCCACTGCGGGGGCATCCTGGATCGTATCCGCCCTGTGCTGCGGACCGCTTTCGAGTTCGTGCAGTCCTTCGTAAGCCACGTTTCCGTGAATATCCATCATCCCGCCGATGATCCTGTGCTTCCTGTCCAGTATCCTGCCGCCGACCGCACCGACTTCCCTTCTGGCCGTGAATATGTCCGGTTCGTAGCTGACCCTGTAGAATCCCATATGCTTCGCGTCTTCTACCGTTACCCGGATCCCCGCGGCGGCAAAGTACTCTTCCAGGGCACGCCGGCCCGCATCATAGGCATAGTTCTTGTTCTCCGGGTTCTGGGCAGTGGAGTCCGAATGGCTCCTCCAGTGGTAAAGCACTTTCGGGACATGGTATATCTCTGACTTCGGCGCGCGCAGCACCAGGTCATAATCCTGCGCACCGTCGAACTGCGGCCTCAGCTTCAGCGCCAGGAACAGTTCCCTCTTCATCACCAGCAGGTGGCAGATATAATTATTGGAATACAGATAATCCAGGTTGAAATCCGGCTTGATGTTCGGTTCGAAGAAGAAGCGCCCGGTCTCATCACACTTGTCTTCATCCGTGTAGACCAGCTCCGCGCCGGTCTTCATGATCGCCTGGGCCACTTCATAAAGGGCATCCCTGGTAAGCCAGTCGTCATGATCCAGGAACGTGACATAATCACCTTCCGCATAGGCTGCTGCCGCGTTGGTATTGCCGGATATCCCTTCATTCGAGGTGAGCCTGTAATAATGTATCCGCGGATCTTTACAGGCGAGGACGACTTCTTCCGCATCCTTCTTTTTGCCCACGTCCACTATGATCAGCTCAAACCGTCCGTAAGTCTGTTCCAACACTGACCTGACCAGTCTTTCAAAATACTCCCTTTTCGGATCATAGGCAGGCACCAGGATACTGATCACAGGTGCATACAGCATTTTGCAGGGACAGCGGAAGACGGCGTCTGGGGTCTCTCCCGCATCCAGTCTCTCATAATCCGACTGCTGGATACGGATCGTACCTTCATCCGGCGCAGCATAAGAATAAGCTAAAGAGCGCCTTTGCCTAAGACGCTCTTTAGCTGCATACAGAGTTTCCTTTAAACCGTTGCGCTTTGCGTAACTGAGAGTTTTCCTCAGATCTGATATAACTGTCATACCGTATAACTGTTTACAGCCGTGCTGTCAGATCATCCGATCAGAGCTTTCACACCTTCTGTGAGCTCTTCGTTGAGTGCCGCCGCTTCCTCAAGGGACCCGGCCTTGACGCCCATATAGAACTTGATCTTGGGTTCTGTTCCGGAAGGCCTAGCGCAGCACCATGCGTCATCGGACAGCTCAAAATAAAGGACGTTTGATTTCGGAAGGCCTGTAAAGCCGACTGTACCGTCCGCTTTCTTGACCAGATCCAGCTGATAGTCCCTGAATTCGAGCACGTCCCATCTGCCGATCTTTGCGGGCGGATCGCTGCGCAGCTTTTCCATCAGCGCGGCGATCTGTTTTGCGCCGTCCATACCCTTCATGGTCAGGGAGAACTGAGTCTCCTTATAATAACCGTATTCATCATAGATGTGCAGCATCTGGTCCCAGAGGGTCTCGCCCTTCTTCTTGGACCATGCCGCGGCTTCGCAGAGCATCATGACCGCGCAGATACCGTCTTTATCCCTTGAATGCGTGCCGGCAAGGCAGCCGTAGCTCTCCTCAAGGCCGAATACATACTGATGGCTTCCGGACTGTTCAAACAGTTTGATCTGTTCGCCGATATACTTGAAGCCTGTCAGCACTTCGGTATAGTAAAGGCCGTACTTTGCGGCAATGGCCGGCGCCAGGTTCGTCGTAACGATCGTTGAAACGAACGCGGGATTCTCCGGCATCGTGCCCGTTGCGGTACGCTCTTTAAGGATGTATTCCGCGATCAGCATACCGGACATATTGCCGGTGAACGCGATATAATCATCGGTCTTCGGATCGTAAGCATACACACCGAGCCTGTCGGCATCGGGATCTGTAGCCAGGACGATATCCGCATGCTCTTTCCTTGCGAGCTTCAGGGCCAGTTCGAATGCCTTGGGATCCTCGGGATTGGGATATTCAAGCGTAGTGAAATCCGGATCCGGGTCAGCCTGTTCAGGGACCACAAAGACCTTCCTGAAACCGAGTTCCTTCAGGACGCGCCTGACGGGAAGGTTGCCTGCCCCGTGGAAAGGTGTGTAGACGATAGTGATATCATCCGCCATCTCTTTGATCACTTCTGGATGGATGATCTGCTTTTTCAGCTCTTCCATATAGGCATCGTCCACATCTTCGCCGAAGCTGATATAAAGGCCTGCCGCTACGGCATCTTCCTTTGACATCGTTTTGACGTCGTCAAAACTTTCCACCTTGCGGACTTCTTCAATAATGCCGTTGTCGTGCGGAGGCGTTACCTGTGCGCCGTCCTCCCAGTATACCTTGTATCCGTTATACTCCGGCGGATTGTGGCTGGCAGTGATCTCAACGCCTGCGGTGCAGTGGAAATGCCTGAGGGCGAAGGAAAGTTCCGGTACGGGGCGGAGCCTGTCGGAAACATAGGCCCTGATGCCGTTGGCGTTCAGGCAGAGCGCCGTCTCATCGGCGAATTCGGGAGACATGCGGCGGCTGTCATAAGCGATCGCAACGCCTCTTTCAGGATTCCCGTGCTTAAGGATGTAATTTGCCAGGCCCTGTGTTGCCTTCCTGACGGTATAAAGGTTCATGCGGTTCGTTCCCGCGCCGATCACGCCCCTCAAACCGCCCGTGCCAAACGTAAGGCTCGTATAGAACCTGTCTTCGATCTCCTTTTCATCATCCGCGATGGCTGCCAGTTCCTGTCTGGTCGCCTCATCGAAATACGGGTCATTCAGCCAGTATTCATACTGCTGTCTTGTGTTTTCATCCATAACCTGTTTCCCCCTGGTTTGTTATAAGTTTGTTGCTGCTCTTATTATATGATAGATACGGCAAAAGTACCAATTCTGCTTCCTGCCGCCTCAGTCCTGCACTTTGAGAGAATAATCGCTCCTGTCCAGCGTAAAGTTAGGGTTGTAGTACGGGTCGCCGGCTTCCAGGACGTCTTTCCATTTATCCCGGAAGAGAGCCGATTCCTCATTGTACCGTTCGGCGGCGCTGCCTTCGCTGTCCGCTCCCCTCGAAGCCGATTCCAGATGATACAGTTCGGCAAAGGGAGTAAATACGTTCAGGTAACCTTTCTGCCTGAGCTTCAGGCAGAGGTCGACATCATTAAGCGAAACGGCAAACTCTTCCGAGAGTCCGCCGGCCTCATCATACAGGCTCTTCTTCAGCATCATGCACGCGCCGGTAACGGCGGAGACGTTCTGCGCATAACAGAGCCTGCCCATATAACCGAGGTTTTCCCTTTTCTGCCTGTAATGGGTATGCCCGGCTGTCCTGTGGGCTCCGAGCCCGATCACGATGCCCGCGTGCTGGATCGTCTTGTCGGCGTAGTAAAGCTTTGCCCCGACACAGGCAACGTCCGGCCTCTGCGCATACATCAAAAGCTCTTCTATCCAGTTGACGCTGATGACCTGTGTATCGTTGTTAAGAAGCAGGATGTATTCTCCCCGGGCCTGTTTGACACCGAAGTTGTTGACTTTTGAATAATTGAACGTTTCGCCCTCTGCCCGCCTGTATTCAACAATGCGTATCTTCTCCCTGACAGGACCGTTCTCCAGTTCGGAATAGTATTTCCTGATCTCATCCGTCGTACTGCCGTTCTCGACGATGATGATCTCGTAATTGTCATAGGTCGATTTGTCCAGGATCGATGTGACACATCTCTTCAGGTCTTCCGTATGGTCACAGTTCGGAATAACGATGCTGACAAGGGGGTTTCCCTCGATCTCATATGTGATCTTGAAGATCGTCTCAAAAGCCCTTGTACTGGTGATCTTGAAGTTGGAAAAGCCGTGCCTGCGGAGATGGTCAGCCACGGAACCCCTCGCTGCCGCAATGGCGTATTCTTTCGCCCCGATATTGGAAGCCGTGGAGCCCGGATGGCAGCGCCAGTAATAAAGGAGCTTCGGAACGTGCACGATCTTCCTTGCTTTGTCCGTCAGGCGGAGGATCATGTCATGGTCCTGGCTGCCGTCAAATTCCGGCCTGTACAGTTCTTCCCCTTCCAGGAGCTTTCTGGAAAAACAGCTGAGGTGGCAGATATAGTTGTTCGCCCTTAAGTTGTCGATCGCGTAATCCGGCTTGAAATGCATAGTCACGAACTTGTTCAGGTCCGTTCCGGAAAAAGTGGTCTCATCACAGTAGATATAATCCGCGTTCTGTTCATTGATGACCCTGCAGTATTCGTACAGCACCGAGGGATGCAGCACATCGTCATGGTCGAACGGGGCTATATATTCACCGGTCGCCAGCTCCAGGCAGGCGTTGGTATTGGCAGAGATGCCGCCGTTCTTCTCCAGCTTTCTGTACCGGATCCTTTCCTTAAGGCCGGCATCCCTTTCCTGATACCCCCTGACGACTTCTTCCACATAGGCATGCTCTGCATCGGAACCGTCCGCGAGGCACAGTTCCCAGTTGTCATAGGTCTGCCATATGACGGAATCGATCATGTCGGTCAGGTACTGCTTCGGCGTATTGTAGAGCGGCACGAGGATACTGAACAGGACCCGGTGTTCGAACACGGTCTTTTCCTGCCGTTCCCTCTCGGCTGCATCAGGAAAACTCTTTGTCCCGTAACCCTTCGCGGCCTGCTTTTCCCGCCTTTTATACCTGATCTTGCTGACGATGCCCTTCATATCGCCCTGGTTCTTTACCCTGTCGACCTGGCGGATGACGAAATGCATGGCGCTTCTGGCCGGCGCGGACGCCTTCCAGACCGGATTGTTCTTTATCCGGTTCAGCTTGAACGTCAGGTCGTCCACCTGGTCTTCGAGCTGGGCTACTCTGTCCGCAAGATATGCGCTTTTTACGCGTTCCTTTTCGTATTCTTCCTGATAGTTCATGCTCATCACTCCGGCTGGATGGTCAGTATCACATCCGACCAGTTCACGATCCGTGATCTGGATGTTTTGTCCACCGCGATCATGCCGGCTTCATATTCCCCCGCGGGAAGCGAGCCCACAGGGATAAGCGCCGAAAATCCGGTCAGGTATTCATGTATCTGGTCCGTCAGATTGTGCGCTATGTCCGCCCGGTAGACATTTTCGACCGGAACTTCATAGACCGCGCCGCTTTCCCTGGACTTCAGGAGCAGGCGCCTGTCGTAGACAGCATTGTCCCCGTTAATGACAAATGCGTAGCCTTTGATGTAATAACCTCTGTCTTCCTTTCCGGCAAAGGGTCCGTGGAAATAATCGGAGAGGCTGTTGGCATACTCTACACCGAGCCTCAGGACCGGATCTGTCCAGTTTTCGGGATACGGCGCATCCAGTTTCTTCGGCTTGACGAAGACAGGATCTTTGAGCAGCATGTCTTCCATACCGATCTCAAACTCGCTGATGGCCGGATTCTGGGTCAGATACGGATGGTAATACGGGTCTACGCCGTACAGCGCCTTATGCGACGTCAGGAGGGCGATCTGTTCCCTTGAGAGCCTTTCCGACTTAACTTTGTCCTTGCGGTCGTCACCGCGGCTCAGGGACTCATGGTGATAAAGGTACATGTTGTTCCTGACGACATTGTAATAGCCGCGTTCATAGATCCTGTAGCACAGATCGATATCATTGAAGGAGACAGCGAAGTTCTCTTCATCAAAGCCTCCCACTCTCTCAAACAGTTCCGCCCTTACCATAAGACAGGCGCCCGTTACGGCAATACAGTTGCGTACACCCTTGTTGTACCCGAAATAATGGGTCTCCCTGTTGTCGCAGTACTGCAGCTTGTGTATAGGGCCCACACGGACGTTGACGACGCCGGCATGCTGGATGATATCCGAGTTGGGATACAAAAGCTTCATGCCTACGGCCCCGACATAGGGCAGCTTTGCCTTCTCGGAAAGATAGGAAAGCCACCCCGGTTTCCTGATCTCAATATCGTCGTTAAGGAACAGAAGCAGTTCGCCGTTGGCATATTTTGCCCCCAGGTTGCACATCCTGGAGAAATTGAAATCCATATGGCGGTACAGGTAAACGACACGGATGTTCTCGTTGAAATCGCTGACGATCTTTTTATAGCGTTCCCGGTTTTCCATCGCGCTTCCGTTGTCGACGATGATCACCTCATACGGTGCAGTCTGTGAATACTTTTCTATGGTCCCGAGACACCGCAGGAGGACTTCCGGATGATCTTTGGTAGGGATAATGATGCTGACCAGCCTGGAAGCAGCGGATTCCATGGAATACCTGCCGGTCAGGGACTCCTTGATCAGTCTGGAATCCCAGGGTGCCTTCTTGTCCGTCGCATGGAAAAGTACTTCCCTGATATGCCCGACCGGGGGCTCGTCCGATGTCCGCACCGAAAAGCCGCCGTCCGCCTGGGCAAGTTTAAGGCACAGATTCCCGTAGATCCAGCTCCTGACCGAATCTTCAAGCTCGCCTCTGACACCAAGGGCTTCTTCCCGCTCGTCGTTTTTCAGGGCTGATTTGGATTCCATGTCGGATGCGGTCCGCCATCCGGGATTGATCAGCGAAAGGGCGCTTGTCCTGATCGCGAATATGCTGCCGAAATAGAACGTGGAAAGGAATGTATCCGGAGACCAGTCGGCTTTGAACCACGGGTCGGTCAGAACATTGTTCTCATCCAGCCTGTCTTCGTCCGCGTATACAAGGTCGATATCCCTGTGCGCGGCAAAGAAATCCTTTATCATCATCTCGGCATGATCGGTAAGGTGCCCGTCGTCATCACAGGCTATGATGATATCGGGAAGCTTTTCGCCGGAAAGGATCTTTCTCCTCAAATGGGAGTACCGTACGGTAAGGCTCGTCAGCTTCGCGCCTTCCGAATGATCCGCGTTCTCCAGTTCCTTTACCAGTTCACGTCTCCTTAACTGGTACCAGTTCGCGTAGGTATCCTTTTTCGAAAGAAGTTCTTTTTCGTACTGCTCCGCCCTTTTTTTGACCAGCCGGTTCTTGATTGCCTGTTTTATCATTCCCTGTAAACCCCTTAAGAATATCTATTCTATCAATGCCGCCATTTCAGACGGGATACCGCTCATCATAATGGTAAACCGCAGGTCCATGGCACCCTGGCATTTTTCTTTTTTCCTTATTTTTTTCAGATCCCATTCCATGGCGGGATCGGATGTTGCAAATACGATCGATGTGCCGTGAACGATACCGTTGCAGGACAGAAACCTTCGGAAAACATCCGTGGTCTTTCCCCCGATCCTGGCTTCCCTGAGGACTACGATGCACGGGCACAATGCCGGATCGATCCTCAGCCGCTTTACATCCTCCGGCACCTTGAGCGTGAAAGTGATCTCGCCTTCGCCCTGATATACCGCATCAACAAAGAATGACTCTTCTTCGCTGTATCCCCGGCCGGTATCGGTATAGACCTGCACGGTGCCGAGGCTGTCGGCAGATGTCTTCCTTGCCGCAGGCGCATCCGCATTCTCCGTAAGTTCGCGGGGGATGCTGACCTTCTTCCCGAAAGCGGCCCTCATCTGGCCCAGCGGCGTCCTGCCTGCGCAGACGCGCTGCTGGAACCTGATCTCTTCCTCTTTGGCTTCCTGGAGCGAGCCCGCTTCCAGTCCGAATATCTCTTCTATTCCGGCATCCGAATCCTTTCCGGTCAGTGACAGGAATCTTTTCCGTCTGTCCGGATCCTGCCTGAAATACACCTGCAGGGCTCTTTTCAGCATCGTCTGCCCTGATGCGGCCTTCTTCTCAAACCATTCATAGTCGATGGCCGTCCAGCCAAGGCCGGCGGCCTTAGCCGCATCCGGCCAGTCCACGGTATCGGAAACGCCGACGATCAGATTGCCGAAAGTCATGTCAGGGTCTGAAGCTTCGGCCTCTTCATTGAAGGACAGACGCTTTTCATATTCCCTGACTATGGCGGTAAAGCCTTCGGCATCCCGTTCCGCAAGACACCTGTCCAGGATGTTCTGGAGAGTCGGTCCCTCCTGCCATTCAAAAACAGCCCTGCTGTCCGCAATATGGCAGGGACAGATACGGATCTGGCTGCCTTCAAACCTTTCAGAAAGACAGCGGTATGCTTCTTCCATACCGGCTGTATGCGCGGCAGCCTCAGCCGTATACGGCCTTTTAACTACGACGCGTCCGTCCGCGGTCTCATGGAATTCCGTAACGATCCTGTACTCCCTGGCCCGTTCCGTGGAAAAGCGTACGCCGCTGATCCTTACGCCGTCATTATCCTGCTGCGGCACTTGTGTCCCTGCCAGCACCAGGAAGGAGTTGGCGAAGATCCCGTACAGTCCGTCCCTGATCACGCCACGGTAAGCTTTCTTCTCATCGAAGAGAAGCATCCTGTCGTTATCGAAATTGCGCAGATTGTCACTGAGCATGTCCGCATCCGGCAGATACTCGCCGCTGCTCAGCTGATTCATCAGTTTATAATCCGGATACGGATAATAAAAACGGATATCCCTGTATCCAGCCGCTTCGAAAAGTGTCTCGAGCGCGGTCCGGGAAAAAGTCCTTACCCTGTGATCTCCCGGATAGTCTTCTATCCCGTCGAAATAGACGGCGCTGTGATCTTCGCGGCACCCGGCAAAATACTTCATGCCCAACCGGTTCTCAATGGCCGTCACGACACGGCCGTCTTTTTTCAGATGGCCCCTGATCCGCCTTAATTCTTCCAGGAAAGGTTCTTTCTCTTCCGCCAGGTATGAACCGGCATATTCCAGCACACCGATCAGGAAAATATAATCATATTCACCTTCCGGCAGCGTCTTCTCTATGTCCGCGAAATTGCCGACCTTTATCTCGATATTGTCCCTGTCCCTGTGCCGCCAGGCATTGATCAGAGAACGTTTTCTGGAAAGGTCGATGCAGGTCACATGCGCGCAGCCGTCAGAGAGCGCTCCTGTTACGGCGCCTTCCCCCGCCCCGATCTCCAGTACCTTTTCCGTACCGTCAAAAGGCATCCAGCTGACGATATTGCCTCTTGCGTCAGACAGATGGTACAGCGTCGGCCAGTCCAGCCTCTCCTCTATCACATCCTGGTAATCACCGGGCTCACGATCCTTAACGACAGCGAGCAGTTCGTCTTCTACGTCACCGTCGCTGTACAGGTCTTCTCCCGGATACAGACTGTAATCCAGGAGGACTTTCCCGATATATTCCTTTTTCCCGGAAATATCCGTCATGCCTTTTCCACCGTTACATCGGAATCCATATCGTAGTACCCGACGGTATTCTTGTCGGAGACTACGGTAAGGTTCATAACATCATACAGTCTGTGATAGACGGTAAAATCTTCTTTTTCAAAGCCCGTCACACCCAGGGAGATCAGGTACTCGCCGCCCTGGAGGCTGATCCTCTGGCGGAAGCGGATCCGCAGCTTCGTATCCTTTGCCGCCGGTTCCAGCCAGGCTTTTTCAGCCATCGTATTCGTACCCGTTATCTCAACGCCGTAAATATTCTTAACGGACATGGCAAAAATGGGAGCTTCCACATCCTCCCTGAATTCCACGTCCATGTATACCGTACATTCGCTGCCTTTGAGGATGGTCGGGTTTTCGAGCCCCTTGTCGTCAATAATGCCGAACTTTGTGATCACCGCTTTGCCCGAACCGTACTCCAGCGTTTCAGGGTTTTTCCCTTCTTCCGTTACGTCGTGCTCCGGGTCCGCCTGCCTGGCGCTCTGTCCTACCAGGACCTGTTTGTACAGGTCGATCATCCGTTTCGGATCGCCTTCGCCCAGCTTTTCTCCCTGGTTGAGCAGCACGACCCGGTCACAGTATTTGCTTATGCTGGAAAGGTCATGGGAAACGAACAGGACGGTCCTGCCCTGTTTCTTGAATTCCTCGAATTTGCGGTAGCACTTTGCCTGGAAGAAGACGTCGCCTACCGAAAGAGCCTCGTCGACGATCAGTATCTCCGGATCGATATTGATCGCTACGGCAAACGCCAGCCTCATGAACATACCGCTCGAATAAGTCCGCACCGGCTGATAAACATATTCTCCGATATCGGCAAATTCGAGTATCCCGTCAAGTCTCGCATCGATCTCTTCCTGCGAGAATCCGTTCATCGTACCGTTCAGATAGATATTCTCTATCCCGTTATATTCCAGGTTGAACCCGGCACCCAGTTCCAGAAGAGCGGAGATCCTGCCGTTGACTTCTACCTCCCCGGCGCTCGGCGTCAGTACCCCGGTGATGATCTTGAGTATGGTGGATTTCCCCGAACCGTTGGTCCCGATGATACCGACAGTCTCACCCCGGTAGATCGTCAGGTCCACTCCGTTCAGGGCCATATACTCCGTGTAGCGAGGTTTCCTGGACAGCCCCAGCGCGTCGAATATCCTGTCCCTGTTATGCTGGTACAGCTTATATCGTTTCTGCAATCCCTGTACGCGGATCGCAACCTCTCTGTTCTCCATATATCACATTACGTCCGCAAACATAGTCTTGAGCCGCTTGAATATCAGCGACGACACAATGAACAGCAGCACCGTGAACAGCCAGAAGTAGGTGGAAGAATAAAAGTGTTCGTAGAACAGGCTGTCCGTATAGATCGAACTGCGGTATCCTTCCACGATATAAGTCATCGGATTGAGCTTGATCACCAGTTTCATCCTGTCACTGATCGTATTGATATTCCAGAGGATCGGTGTCGCCCACATGCCGACCTGCAGGACGATGCCGATGATCTGCTGCAGATCCCTGAAAAACACGACGATCGAACACGTCGCATAGGAAAGTCCCAGTACAAATATATATTCACAGACCGTGTAATACAGAAGCTGCAGCGTCTTTATCCCCGGAAAATAACCGTAGAACGCGGCAATGACCAGCAGGACAAAGGTAAAGAAAAGATGCACGAAAAGGGCGGCTGTGATCTTGATGATAGGCAGGATAGAGATCTTGAAAACGACCTTCTTTACGAGGTAGTTATACTCCAGAAGCGCAGCCGTTCCGCCGGATATGGCATCGGAAAAGAAAAACCACGGCACAAGGCCTGCCGTAAGGAACAGCACATACGGTACGTCGACACCTTCCGTTGCTATCTGTCTCGAGGCGCCGATGATCCTGTCGAATACGAACCAGTACATGACCACCGTGACGATCGGCGGCACAAGTGCCCAGATAACGCCCAGATAGGACCCCGCGTATCTTTTCCTGAAATCATTCTTTGCCAGTTTCCAGATCAGCGCCCTGTTCTGGAAAAGCTCCAGCGGGAGCACCGTCAGCTTATCATAAAAAACTGTCAGTACGATAAGGCCGCAGCCCGTCAGCAGACAGAACGACATCTTTTTCAGAAATGCCGTATGCGCATCTTCCAGCGGATTATTATGCAGGATCATAATAAGCGCAGCTAAAACACCGACCGCCCATACGGCGGTCAGTATCAGTTTTTTACGTTTTCTGTCATTCAGATTCACTTTCAACATCCGTTCCTGTCCGGGCGCCGGCCGTCTGATCAGCTGTGCCTGTAGTCCGCAATGCCGGGCCAGGCTTTATCCTTATCCGAAAGTATCAGTTCCACGCCGTCTTCATACGGCCACTCTATCCCGATATCCGGGTCGTCGAAGCGGATCCCGCCTTCATCGTTCGGATGGTAAAAATCCGAACATTTATAGGTGAACTCCGCGACATCTGACAGCACCAGGAAACCGTGCGCAAAATTCTTGGGTATGAAGAACTGCTTCTTATTCTCCGCGGAAAGCAGTACGCCGAACCACTGTCCGAAAGTGGGCGATCCTTCCCGTAAGTCCACCGCAACGTCATATACGGCGCCGTTCACGACCCTGACCAGCTTATCCTGCGGATAGTTGATCTGGTAATGCAGACCGCGCAGCACACCTCTTTTGCTGCCGGACTGGTTGTCCTGCACGAAAGGTACATCGATCCCCGCGCTTTCGAAATCCTTCTGCTGCCAGGTCTCCATAAAATAACCGCGCTGGTCGCCGAAGACCTGCGGGGTTATTACCTTAAGTCCTTCTATGTGACATGTTTCAACCTGAATCTTACCCATATCTGTCCTCTGTCTGAAACTGTTTATCCGTTTACGGTCTGTCTGTTTACAGTCCTCCGGCAATATCCAGAAGATACTGTCCGTATTCTGTCTTTAAAAGCGGCTGGGCCAGCGCACACAGATCATCCCTCGAGATATAGCCCCGCCTGAACGCGATCTCCTCAATACAGGATATATAAAGTCCCTGCCTCTTCTGGAAAGCGGCTACAAAATCCGCGGCATCCAGCAGGGCGTCATGTGTCCCCGTATCGAGCCAGGCGAACCCGCGCCCCAGCGTCTCGACGTAAAGCATGCCCTGTTCCAGATATACGTTGTTCACACTGGTGATCTCGATCTCGCCGCGGGCGGAAGGCTTTACGTTCTTTGCGATCTCCACAACGTTATTGTCGTAAAAATACAGTCCGGGAACAGCGTAATCGCTCTTCGGCTTCTCCGGCTTTTCCTCTATCGACACGGCTTTCCCGTTTTCGTCGAACTCAACGACGCCGTATTCCCTAGGATCCTTGACATAATAGCCGAAGATCGTCGCGCCTTCTTTTCTCTGGGCAGCCTGCATAAGCACTTTTGTAAAACTCTGCCCGTAGAATATATTGTCGCCCAGGACGAGTGCGCAGGAGTCGTTCCCGATAAAACGTTCTCCGATGATAAAGGCATCGGCCAGGCCCCTCGGCACTTCCTGTTCGGCATAATCGAAAGAAAGCCCCAGCTGAGAACCGTCTCCCAGAAGTTCTTTGAATACGGGCAGGTCCCGCGGCGTGGAAATGATTAGTATCTCCCTGATCCCCGCCAGCATGAGCGTTGAGAGCGGATAATAGATCATCGGCTTGTCATAGACCGGAAGGATCTGTTTGGATACGGACTTGGTCAGCGGATACAGCCTGGTACCCGACCCTCCGGCAAGAATGATACCTTTCATGAATACATCTCCTCGTAATACTTCATGTACTGTCCGCTGGTGACATGTTCCATCCAGTCCTGATGTTCGAAATACCAGCGGATCGTCTTCCGGATCCCTTCTTTGAACATGGTCTCCGGCTCCCAGCCGATCTCTGCCTTTATCTTGTCAGGGGCAATGGCATAACGGCGGTCATGACCTTTGCGGTCTTCCACATATGTAATGAGGTCTTCATTGATATGCGCCCTGCGGGGATCATCATCCGGCAGCTCTTCGCGCAGGACCTCAATGATGGTCTTCACTATCTCGATATTCTGCTTTTCATTGTGTCCGCCGACGTTGTACGTTTCGAACAGCCTGCCCTTTTCCTGGACCAGGTCGATCGCCCTGGCATGGTCTTCCACATACAGCCAGTCACGGACATTCTTCCCGTCACCGTAAACCGGAAGGGAACGCCCGAGCAGCGCGTTGTTGATCATCAGCGGGATAAGCTTCTCAGGGAACTGGTAAGGGCCGTAATTGTTGGAACAGTTGGTGATGTTCGCCGGGAAGTGATAGGTATCCATATAAGCCCTGACGAGCATGTCGGATCCGGCCTTGCTGGCTGAGTAGGGACTGTGCGGCGCGTACGGTGTCGTCTCATAGAAATATCCGCCGTCTTCCGGAAGCGACCCGTATACTTCATCCGTGGATACATGGAGGAACTTTTTATCCTCCGGATAGGTTCCGTCCGGCCGCTCCCAGGCATACCTCGCGCAGGCGAGCATGTTGGCCGTACCGAGCACATTCGTCCTCACGAATACGCCCGGATCCTTTATGCTCCGGTCCACGTGCGATTCGGCGGCAAAATGGACGACCCTGTCGATATCATTCTCTTCAAAGATCTTCCTGACCGCGTCCGCGTCGCAGATATCCGCGTGGACAAACGTATAATTGGCATTGTCCTCGATATCCGCGAGATTCTCCGGATTGCCGGCGTACGTAAGCGCGTCCAGATTGATGATTCGGATATCATTCCCGTATTTTCCGAACATGTAGTGAATATAATTCGATCCGATAAACCCGGCTCCGCCGGTAACTAAATATGTTCTCAAAGATAAGCTCCTTTACACCGTAATCTATGCCCCTGGTAATTCATTGCATAGTCGGTTTTATTATATAACATACAGCGCAGGTGTCAAAATCCGCACTCTTAATACTGCCTGTAGCTGATATTCATATCGACATCCCCGTTGATGCCGTTGACGCGGCCTTTCGCCGTGTACTGCCACATTTCATAGGACGTCGTCGTATAGGTGGGCGAGGCCGCATACTGGGCCATCCAGATATGGTAGCCGGACAGTCCGGGCGCGTCCATCATCTTCTCGAGCCATTCCGTATTCGAATAAAGGTCTGCGGAGTACCCTCCCGACGCGATCGTCTTGCAGAAAGCGTGGATGTTGGCCGTCCTCTGCGACGCGGATATCTGGTCGCCCCTGCCGCCGCTCTTTTCCACATCGATATAGACCGGCAGGCTTAAGGAATACGGCGCTATCCTGTCCAGGACCATGGAGGCTTCCTCGACAGCTTCGATCTCGTTGACCGCCTGGGAATAAAAATATACGCCCACCTTGATGCCTGCTGCCGCAGCGCCGCTCATATTGGTCTTAAAGGAAGAATCGTCCACAAGGGCTCCCACTGACGATCCCCTGAATCCCACACGGACGATGGCATATTTAATGCCCGAAGCGGCAACGGCTTTCCAGTTGACCGAGCCGTTCCACATGGAGACGTCTATCCCCAGATAAGGCGTGCTTCCTGACAGTACGCCGTTCTCGTCGAACTCATAGGGCAGCCCCTGGATGACCTGGTGTCCTTTGACCGCCACTCCTTCCGCGCTGTAATAATATGTCTGTCCGTCTATCGTCTGCCATCCGGTATACTTCGGTTCCGCGGCAGTGCTTTCGCCCCCGCTCAGCTCGGCATCGGTCTTTTTCCGGTAAAATGTCTGCGCCGAATGATAATCATAGACATACGCCTGCCTGTAGCTGCCGTCCACGTCGCGGATATACAGAAGGTTGCCGTCCGCATCCTTCAGCGGCTGCGTCTCGTCGACCGTTGTCTCTACGGTAACATTCACGTATTTAAGGATGCTTGTATCCGCGGCCGCCGATATGATCACGTTCGTACTGCCGACGCTGACGCCGGTTATCGTGCCGTCATCGCTGACCGAAGCTACGTCCGGATCTTCAGAGATGATCCCGTACGCCGTATTATCCGTACCGGTGACCGTTATGGACAGCTGTTTCTGCGCACCGGGGTACAGAGTCACCGAATCGACCCCTCCTGTGGATATTTCGATATATGCCTCTCCGGAATCCGGGGGAGCTTCATCCGTTATCTCTTCCGCTGTCTGTTCCTGCCCGTCCCCGGCCGGCTCCTGCATCACCGTCCCGGGCTTATTCGCCCGCGACAGGGGTCTGTACCTGCCTTCGATCCGAGCGCCGTTCACGGCATACGGATCCGGGATGAGGGATCTGTCCACCTCGATATAATTATCGTCTTCGCTGGTCGGGCCGTCGGTCCTTTCGGCCTGTCCGGCGGAAGGATCGACCCATTCGACCGTATCCGTCATCGTGCTTTCGACCGGGATATCATGCCTGCCTGTATCTTCGGCAGCGATATTGACTTCCGACGCGCTCTTGACCTCGCCGGAAATATCCACCTTCTGGTACGTGATCTGTTCCTTTACATCCAGCTCATATGTGCTTTCCGGCAGGATAAGAGCGGCCAGTTCCCCGGCCTGTGCCTTATCCTCATCGGCAAAAGGCATGACTCTGACTTTATAGATGCCGCCCGCAAGATCTGTTTTATAGATCATGCCGTCCCGGTCGTCATCCGTATACACGGCGGTGCTGCCCGAAGGATCCGTCACCTCCGCCCGGAACGGGATCCCAGACGCGAGAGACGAAGAAGAACTGCGGTAGAACTTGATCTTCATGTCTTTCTGGATACTGGAGAGCGAGATCGCGATATTTTCGGAAGCTTCATCCCCGGGATCCGCTGCGGCTTCCGTCTCCGCAGGCGCTTCTTCAGCAGACACTTCCTGTGCAGCTGTGCCCGCGGCCATTGCCAGCGCCTGCAGGGCTGCTCTTGCATTTTCTGCGCTCTGTTCGGCTCCGATGCCTATATCCGCATATGCCTGGAGCTGCCTTTTCATTTCCTTAGCGCGTACCTGCCTGACGCCGATAAGGCTTCCCAGGGCGATAATGAAAAGGACAGCCGCGGCGGCAGCTATCTCGATGAGGAGCTTTCTTCTCTCTGTCAGGACGAATTCAAGCCACGATATCTTCTGCGGTATCCTGTCGTTGCCTTCAAGCTCGAAGATC
>JAFVHP010000028.1 GCA_017474455.1 Lachnospiraceae bacterium | reverse complement strand
CTGGATTCTGTTCTCTGAAAGATACTCTCTTGCAGCTTTCGCTGCTGCCTCTTTTGAGGCTTCTTTTTAAAGAATATTTTCAGGGTTGCATTTCTGTCTGGTTATCTTTAATTCTCTTTTGAATGTGCTCTCCCTTCCGGGTTTTTCTTCCCTTCAGGGCTGCTTCCGTGGGAAGCAACTTTGACATCATACAACGCTTTGATTTTGAAGTCAAGCCCTGTTTTTAAACTTTTTCAGGACTTTTTTTCACCCGGACCAGATATGGTACCGAACCGTCAAAAAACCTTTTCCGACCCCAACATCTTGTTGAAAATTTCTTTCGGAAATCCGTCGCTGTATTCTGTTCTTAAGGTGCTCTTTTGAAAACTAAGGCCGGCAGTAGTGGATACCTGCCGGTCTTTTGCCTTCCGGAGAAAGCGGGATTTGAACCCGCGCGCCGGTCTCCCGACCTACACCCTTAGCAGGGGCGCCTCTTCAGCCTCTTGAGTATTTCTCCTCGCCTGAACCAATTGATAATATTCAGTTCATTCGCCTACATATCTTCTGTAAGCATTAAGATTATACTTAAGCACCTCCGGTTTGTCAATCAGTCAGCTTTTTAAGGATCTCATCCATTTCCCCGTCCGGAAGGGTGTGCGGCTCCCAGAGCATTTCCTGGCCGTCTCCCTGGTATCTGGGAATGCAGTGCATGTGATAATGCCTTACCGTCTGGCCGGCTGTTTCCCCGTTGTTCTGGATGATGTTGAGACCATCGGTCCCAAGCCTTTCCTTCATGAGAAGCGCGACCTTTTTCGACACTGCCGCTATATGGATCAGATATTCATCCGAGATCTCATACAGGTCATCGAAATGGTCTTTGGGGAGGATCAGGGCATGGCCCCTGGTCGACGGGGAAAGGTCAAGGATGACTCTGACGGCATAGTCTTCATATACCGTACGCGAAGGGATCTCACCGTTTGCTATCCTGCAGAAAATGCAGTCGTCTTTTTTCATTTCACTGCTCCTTTTTTCATTATTATCGTGCTTCTATTATCTGTATGTCCTGTCACGGTCCCCGTCCCGCGGGCTGCGCTGCCCGGGGATCAGGCTTATTGCCGCCGCATATATTATACCGCTTATGAAGCCGCCGATGTGTGCTGTCTGGTCGTTAGCCGGGGTCACGCTTCCGGCATACAGGCTGAGCGCGATGCCGAACCCGAGCCTCATAAGCGATCCCCTCTGCAGGTTCTTCCTGTTCAGGAACGTGAACAGGGCGAGGGCGCCAAGCATTCCGAATACCGCCCCGCTCGCGCCAAGGGACATGTGACGCTCCGCAAGCCGGACACTGTTCAGGACAGAAAGCAGATTGCCGCACAGGCCGGTCAGGAAATACAGGATGACGAAGGAGAAGGTCCCCGTCCTTTTTTCAACCTCGCCGCCCGCAAAGAACAGCACCAGCATGTTGGATACCAGATGGTTCATATCTGCATGCAGGAACATGGAGGTAATGAGCCTGTACCACTCGCCGCCGGCAAACAGCGCGGCACTGTCCAGGATCCCTTTTGTATAAAACAGATCACCCAGCGGCCGGATGATAAGCCCTGCGAAGAATATAACCACGTTAACGGCTGTCAGAGCCGTCACCGCCGGGTAAAGTTTCTGTTCCCCTTCTCCCATCTGTCCTCAGTACTATGCGTCTATGTATCTTTTCAGCAGCTCGAAGTGCGTCTTCGTCACTTCTTTCGTCGGATGGTAATTGAAGATCCAGCCTTCGCTCTCCGCCACGATGCTGCCTTCGTAACCGTGTTCCTTCAGGATGGCGATCAGCTCTTTATAAGGCGTGTTGGGTTCTTCGCCGTTTTCATCGAAGGTATGCCCTTTGGCATGGATGTGCACCGTCCATTTGAGGAGCGGGATCAGCGTGGACGGGTCGTTCGCCTGGAAGTGTCCCGCCGCGCCTGCTTTCTGCCAGCAGGAGAAATCCGGGAT
Source organism: Lachnospiraceae bacterium (assembly GCA_017474455.1). Classification (GTDB taxonomy): domain Bacteria; phylum Bacillota; class Clostridia; order Lachnospirales; family Lachnospiraceae; genus CAG-791. The sequence continues at coordinate 57,152 of JAFVHP010000028.1, read as the reverse complement.
CAGCCGGAACCAGGGTGAATCGACCGCTTCCAGTGTCTGCGTATAAAACGCCGGCGGGAACGGGGCGTGCAGTTCCACTGCCCAGACGACTCCCGCGTCTTTCAGCATGGGAATGCAGCGTTCGACCAGCGAAGCCAGGTGTTCGGGCGACTTGGGGAAATACGCGGGCCTTATGATCTTTGTTCCGAGGACCATGCAGGCGGCGATGCCCCTTCTCATCATTTCCACGTATTCGTCGTCGGTCGCCGGCCTGTCGGAACGGTTGAGTGAATTCAGGTAAATACTGAAGCAGAATATCTCCAGTCCGAGCTCGCTGCAGAGCCTTCTGATGGAAAGCAGCCTGTCCGCGCTCACGTTGGGCCAGCCGGGCAGGTGCTGTTCGGCTACGATCTCTATACCGTCGGCTCCCAGCTCCGCGCTGTACCGGATCGCGTCTTCCACAGTCATGGCGCCGGTCTGGATGTCTCCGCTGAAGCTGTAAAGGCTTATCCCTCTTTTCATGACTGCATCCCCCCTTCTTTCCCGACAAACGTCATTGTCTCGTCAAACAGATACCGTATCCGGTTGTTCGGAAGATGGTATCCCTCAAAGGGTGTCCGGATCTCAAACTCCAGTTCCATCCGGCAGCTGCTGCCGGCCTTCAGTCCGGAAACGTCTGTTTTCGCCCGTATAACAGCGATCTCGCCCATGCTCCAGATGAGCTCGTGAAGATTCACTGCGTACCGGAAGGGAATGGCCATATCCCTGATCACGAATTCGATGCTGTCCGCGGGTATCTCCCTGCCGTCCAGCGTAAGTTTGATGTCTTCCACACATGCTACCGGGATATTGGTATACCACGGATCCCTGAGCTCAAACTGCAGGCATCCGTTCTCCGGGTCAAGGACGATATCATGCCCCGGGAAGGCAACACGCTTTCCCAGCGTCCTGAACTGTTCCACAAGGCCGTAGGCCGCTTCCTTCGGCATCTGCGGCATCTGGATCTGATTATTTCCGCTCATTTTTCGTGCCCTCATGTCTTTCATCAATGCTGTCACTGTTACTGCTGTTTTTACTGCGGTCTTTGCTTCGGTAATGCTGCGGTCGTTGCTGCTGCCTTTGTTGAGAATTGTTGCTGCGGTTATGGCTGCCGCCCTGGCCTCGGGGTCTTTATACAGCCTGAATCCATAAAATTGAAAACCTGATATGTACGGTTTTCTGTCCCGGAAGCCCAAAATACATATTAATAATTATAGAATAAGTATCATGTCTGTACCACTGATCAATACGTATCCGAATAATACATATGATAAGACGGCATTACACAGGTCGATCGGTTCTCAGGCTGCAGGCTGACCTGATGATTCACATATTGAAGCACACTTCTTCTCTACTATATATGTATATCACGGCAATACTGTCATCGGGCACCCAATACTGATTTCCCTATTAAAGGTCTTCAATATGTATATTCTTTCCAGCAAGGATCAAAACAGTACATATAGGCTGTCAATAATGAAGTATTCAATATGTGTATGTCGATCAGAACTGATATGCGCGTCTCCGGGCAGGTGAATAAATCCGTATTTATTCACCAACCCTTTTGTGACTTTGTACATATTTGCACAATGAGCAGGAAATAAGTATTCGAAACATATTGACACGGTGTCAGAGTGCACGCATAATAAGGATACTGACACGATGTCAGCATATGTGAACAGTGATGAGGTCTTGAATCATGAGAAAAGTTACACTGGAACAGATCACGCAGAAGCGGGAAGAGATCATCAATGCCTGTGAGCAGCTCTATCAGACGATGAGTTTCCGGGAGATCACGCTGAAGGAGATCGGAAATCTCACGTCCTTTTCCCGTCCCACCATCTATAACTACTTTGAAACAAAGGAAGAGATCTTTCTGGGACTCTTTCAAAGGGAATACGACCGCTGGAATGAAGACCTGACTGCCATACTGAATGGCAATGAGCAGATGACGAAAGCAGAGTTATCAGACAAGATCGCTTCGTCTCTATCAGGACGGGAACAGCTCTTAAAACTTCTTTCCATGAACAATTACGATATGGAAGCAAACAGCCGCCAGGAGCTGCTGACAGACTTCAAACAATCATACGGACGTTCCATGCAGCTTATGCGCATGCTTCTCACAAAGTTCTGTCCGGACATGAGTGCGGCAGAGATCCGGAACTTCATTTATACCTTCTACCCTTTCATGTTTGGGATATACCCGTATACAGCAGTCACAGAAAAACAGAGGGCCGCCATGAAGGAAGCAGGGATCGACTACATATATCAAAGTATTTATGAACTCACCTACAGCTGCCTGATCCGGCTGCTGGGCAGGTAAAAGACGGACAGCGATCGATATCAATTACAGTAAAAGAAAGGAATAACTGTCTTATGAAATATACGAAACTTGGCAATTCAGACCTGACCGTATCCCGGATCTGCATGGGCTGCATGGGATTCGGGGATGCCGGGCGAGGCCAGCACAGCTGGACTATTGACGAGGAGCATTCAAGAGAGATCATCAAGCGGGGCTGGAGCTCGGCGTCAACTTCTATGATACGGCCATCGCTTATCAGAGCGGCACCAGCGAGCAGTATGTAGGCCGTGCCCTGAGGGATTTTGCGAAGCGTGACGAAGTGGTCGTTGCCACCAAGTTCCTGCCGAGAACGCAGGATGAGATCGAAAAAGGCGTGAGCGGCCAGCAGCACATCGGGAACATGATCGACACAAGCCTTAAGAATCTCGGCATGGACTATGTGGATCTGTATATCTACCACATGTGGGACTGGCAGACGCCCATCGAAGATATCATGGAGGGCCTGAACCGTATCGTGAAGGCAGGGAAAGCCAGATATATCGGCATTTCCAACTGCTTTGCCTGGCAGCTCGCCAAGGCCAATGCCCTGGCGTAAAAGGAAGGCTTTGCAAAGTTCGTCTCCATCCAGGGGCATTACAACCTGATCTTCCGCGAAGAAGAACGGGAAATGGTTCCTTACTGCAATGAAGAGAATATCGCTCTTACGCCCTACAGCGCCCTGGCATCCGGCAGGCTTTCAAGACTCCCCGGAGAAGGCGGGACGAAGCGTGCCGAGGAAGATGCCTATGCAAAATTCAAATATGACGCCACGGCCGCGCAGGATAACGTGATCATCGCCCGTGTTGCAGAACTGGCAGAAAAGCACGGCGTGAGCATGACGGAGGTCTCTCTCGCCTGGCTGCTCACCAAGGTAACATCCCCTGTCGTCGGCGCGACGAAGCTTCACCATATCGAAGGCGCGGCAAAGGCAGTGGAACTGGAGCTGACCAGTGACGAAATTGCCTGGTTGGAAGAGCCATACGTGCCGCATCCGTTAGCGGGCGTTATGGCGCAAAATAAGCCCGCCGCCGCAAAAGAAAAACACGTCTGGTCCACAGGCGACCAGAAGATAACAGCTAACTGAAATAAACGGAGGTTTGAAAAAGATCAATGAAAAGAATCCTTTCAATTATTATGATGGCTGCTCTTCTGCTTACTTCTCTTGCGGCCTGCGGAAATAATGCAAAGGCAGAAATGAAAGAGGCACAGGCTGTAACAGAGGGAGAGAAAGAAACAGCAGAAAACACAGATACTGCAGGATCGGAAAGCGTGTCTGCGGATACAGAGGCATCTTCCGATACCTCATCGAATGACACAGATTCCGAGAGCGGCGGCACAACGGCTCATTCGGATGTCCTGGTGGCCTATTTCTCCGCCACCGGTACCACAAAGGGCGTTGCCGAAAAGATCGCTGCGATCACCGGCGGCGATCTGTACGAGATCCTTCCGGCAGAGCCGTATTCGGATGCGGACCTGAACTGGAATGATCGAAACAGCCGCTCCACGAAAGAACAAAATGATAAGAGTGTCCGTCCAGAGATCGGAAGTGAGGATATTTCACTGGAGGGCTATACGACTGTTTATCTTGGCTTCCCCATCTGGTGGGGCGAAGAGCCGCGTATACTGGATACCTTTGTCGAGAAATACAGCTTTGAAGGGATCACGGTGGTCCCGTTCTGCACGTCTTCCAGCAGCGGTATCGGCCGCAGCGGCCCGAATATGGAAGCGCTTGCAGGCAGCGGGAACTGGCTGGATGGAAAGCGCTTTGGCGGCAATGTATCGGAAGCGGACCTTCAGTCCTGGATCGAAAGCCTGAAGTAAAATGATCCGCAGAAAGGACGGAACCATGTCCGGGGCAAAAACGAATCATATGACCAGACGGATCGCGGATGCGGCCATGACCGTCCTTCTGCTGCTTCTGATGGCCTACCAGGTCACAGAGGAAGTGCTGCACGAATGGATCGGCCTGAGCATGACGGTGCTCGTCATCTTCCACCAGCTCCTGAACCGGAAATGGTATGGCGCACTGTTTAAAGGTAGATATAACGCGTACCGTGTGCTTACTGCTGCTGTCAACATCCTGCTGCTTTGCTCTTTTGCGCTGACCGCCTTCTGCGGAATGTCCATGAGCAGCCATGCTGTACCGTTCCTCTACGGGATGGCCCCGCTTTCCTTCGTCCGCCGGATGCATCTTTCCATGTCCCACTGGGCCTTTGTGCTGATGGGGCTGCATCTGGGACTGCATATCCCGGCCATGACGGCAGGACTGAAGCTGAAAGATCGGACAAGAGCGCTTCTGACCTGTATCTTCACCTGCATCGGCGGCATCGGCCTGTGGCTGTTTCTCCGGAGCGGAATGCTGAATTATCTCTTCTTCCGCGTACCGTTCGCGTTCCTGGATTATGAGAAAGCCGGATGGCTGGTATTCCTTGAAAACCTACTGATGCTGTCCCTCTTCGGGAATATCGGTACATTACTCAGGAGGGTCCGCGTTCTCAGGTGATGTGACATCCTGGCTTCAGAAAACGGTATCACCCGGTAAGCGGAGATTCAGATGAAGATCATTGTGCTTAGTATCTGTTAGGGAGGAGTTTATAAGAAGTGAAAAAGTATTTCAGTTTGATTGCAGTATGCCTGGCCATGTGCCTCCTTCCGGCCGGATGCGCAGAGAGCCCTGCAGGAACAGGAAACAGCACGCAGCATGTCGAACAGCAGACCGCCTCATCGGAGGCGGAAACAAAAGATTCCCAATCTGAGGCAGCTGCAAATGCCGCGGAAACTGAAAAAACCGCAGATGCTGACGCTTCCGAAGCACCGGCCGTATATTTCACATCCGATATCTCTGCAGAAGGTCTGGTAAGGATCTATGAGGCACTCGGGTGGACACCGGAAGGCAGGGTGGCCGTCAAGATCTCGACCGGCGAACCTCCGGCCAGCAATTATCTTCGTCCGGAACTGATCGGTGATCTGGTAAAGAAAGTGGACGGCACGATCGTAGAGTGCAACACAGCCTACGGCGGGTCCCGCGCGAGTTCCGCCATGCACAGGCAGGTCGCGGAAGATCATGGATTTACAAAAATCGCCGATTTTGACCTGATGGATGAAGAGGGCGAAGTCGAATGGCCCATGACCGGCGGAACAAGACTTGACAGAGTCATCGTCGGCAGCCATGCGGAGAACTACAGCGACTGGGTGATCCTCTCACATTTCAAAGGACATGCGATGGCCGGCTTCGGCGGCGCCATCAAAAATGTAGGCATCGGCATCTCCTCCCCGAGCGGGAAAGTGTACGTCCATACAGCAGGTACAAAGACCAGCGGCAGCATCTGGTACAGCGACCAGGACGCCTGGCTGGAAGCGCTGGCGGAAATGGTCTCCGGCTTCAGCAGTCATGTGGGCAAAGAGCACATCATCTACATCAATGTGATGAACCGGCTCTCCGTGGACTGCGACTGCGACGGGCATCCGGCGGAGCCCGATATCCATGATATCGGCATTCTGGCAAGTACCGATCCCGTTGCACTGGATCAAGCCTGTGTTGACCTCATTTATCAGGCGGAGGGGAACGCTTCACTGGTTAAGCGGATGGAGTCTCTTCATGCCGTTCACACCCTGGAACATGCGGAAGAGATCGGTCTCGGCAGCCGAACCTACGAATTAGTAAGCATCGATGACTGAGCTTTTTGCAGTTCTCAGAAGAGAGATCATTTATATCTGGTACTATTTCGAGATCCAGTTCCGGCAGATATGCTGGTACTGGATCCTCGGCATGCTGATCGGGTCTTTCATTTCTGTTTTTGCAAAGGATAAGATCCACGGCATCTTCGCCGGTATGAAGGATAAGAAGTGGGGCCTGTTCGGCATCATTCCGGCCTGTCTCCTTGGCATTGCTTCTCCGCTCTGCATGTACGGCACGATCCCGATCGCGGCATCTTTCCGGAAACAGGGGATGCGGGAGGACTGGCTGGCGGCCTTCATGATGGCCTCCATCCTGCTGAATCCCCAGCTGATCATTTACAGCGCGGCGCTGGGCACGACAGCCTTGACCGTGCGTATCGTCACATGTTTCCTGTGCGGCTGTGCCGCCGGCCTTCTGGTTTTCCTGTTTTTCAGAAAGCGGGATTTCTTTGATTTCAGCAGTTTTGAAGAAAAGGCCAGCCACGACACACATCCGGACCTGCTGATCAGGTACCTGCTGAACGTCTGGAGAAACATAAAGGCAACCGGACTGTATTTTCTCTTCGGCATTCTGCTCTCCGCCCTGTTCCAGCGCTATGTCCCGCAGGACCTTATGACGAAGGTATTCGGCGGAAATGAAGCCTGGGGCGTCCTGATGGCGGCGACCATCGGCGTGCCTCTCTATGCCTGCGGCGGAGGAACGATACCGCTGCTGCAGCAATGGCTTCGGGAAGGCATGAGCATGGGGAGTGCGGCAGCTTTCATGATCACCGGACCGGCCACAAAGATCACGAACCTTGGAGCGCTGAAGATCGCTATGGGTTGGAAACGTTTCGCGCTGTACATCCTTTTTGTGATGCTGTTTTCTTTCCTGTGCGGGGTGGCAGTGAATCTGGCTGTGTGATCAGGCAGTGTACTTAATGCCTGCATCCGGTCACATCCGCCTCGGAAATGAAAGCTCCTGACAAAGCTGACAAGCGGCCACCGGGTAAACCGTTGAATAAACTAAAAAGGGATGCGGAAGATATACTCTACCGCATCCCTCTTACTGTTTGTCTGTATCATATCGCCTGGGCGTTCACGAACTGCGAATTCCACAGTTCCGCGTAGAAGCCGCCCTTCTTCAGCAGGGATTCGTGGTCGCCCTGTTCCACGATATCGCCGTCCTGCATGACCAGGATGACATCCGCGCCGCGGATAGTGGAAAGCCTGTGGGCGATGGTGAAGGAAGTTCGTCCCTTCGTCAGGTCGTCCATCGCGTCCTGTACGATCTGCTCGGTACGCGTATCGACCGAACTGGTGGCTTCGTCCAGAATCAGGAGCGGCCTGTTGCTGATCATCGCCCTGGCAATGGTCATCAGCTGTCTCTGCCCGGAAGAAAGGGAGAACGCGTCGTTGATCACGGTATCATATCCGTCCCTCAGGGAGGATATGAACCTGTGCAGGCCTACTTTCTTGCAGGCGTTCACGACATCCTGGTCCGTCGCATCCTGGTTGCCGTAGATAAGGTTGTCTCGGATGCTGCCTTCGAACAGCCATGTATCCTGCAGGACCATGCCGAACAGGTCGCGGACATTGGCCCGCGTCATGTCGGTGATCTTTGTACCGTCGATGGAGATGCTGCCGCTGTCGACCTCATAGAAGCGCATCAGCAGGTTGACGATCGTTGTCTTGCCCGCGCCGGTGGGGCCGACGATCGCGACTTTCATGCCGGGTCTGGCGGTAAATGAGAAGTCGTGGATGATCGTGCGCTCGGGCGTATAGCCGAAACGGATGTGATCGAAGGCAACTTCGCCCTTCTCCGCCGTAAAGTCCTTCTGTTTCCCGGTCTCGGGATCCATCTCCTCTTCACCCAGGAACATAAAGACTCTTTCCGCGGCCGCGGCGCCCGACTGCAGGGCTGTAACGGCCTGGGCCACCATGCCCAGGGGCTGGGTAAATATCTTTACATATACGATGAAAGCAATGATCGTACCGAAACTGATCATGCCGCGTGCCGTCATCATGGCGCCTGCCACGCAGACGGCAAGGTAGCCGAGGTTCGCGACCAGTTCCATGAACGGCATCATCATGCCCGAAAGGAACTGGCTCATGTAGTTGTTGACGTAGAGCTTCTCGTTGATATCTTCGAACCGCTCCACGGAATCGTCTTCGCCGTTATAGGATTTGACGATGATATGGCCGGCGTACATCTCCTCGATATGGCCGTTCATCTCGCCGAGATAGCGCTGCCGCAGGACGAAGTATTTCTGCGAGCGGCGGATGATCACGTTCATGAAAAGGAATCCGAGTATGCTTGAGCCCAGCGCGACGATGGCCAGCGGCACGTGGGTGATCATCATCGCGACCGTGCAGCCGATGAATGTCACGATGCCCCTGATCATCTGCATGGCGCTCATGCTTAAGGATTCACTGATCGTGTCGACGTCGTTCGTCACACGGCTGAGCAGGTCCCCAAAAGATGATGAATCCAGCCTGCTCAGGGGAATACTGTTGATCTTGCGGGAAATATCCCTGCGCATGTCGTGGGTAATACCGGTGCTCGTCCTGGTGGTCAGAAAGCTCTGGAGATACATCAGGCCCGCGCTGAGAAGGTACATGCCCGCGACCAGGATCCCGGTGCGGATGACAGCCGGCATGTTCATACTGCCGGTATCCATGCCCTTTACGACTTCATCGGTGATATATTTCAGCCTGTTGGGGCCAAAAAGGTTCAGAAGGACTGCTGTGGTCGCACTGAAGAGGATCACGAAGATCTGGAGCCGGTAAGCCCTTCCGTACTGCAGTATCTGTTTCCAGGCGCTCTTGAAATCGTGCGGCTTTTCCATTGCCCTGCCGCCGCGCATGCCGCCTGTACGCATGGTGACCTGTCCGAGAGAGTATTGATCTTTAGCCATTACTTAAGTTCCTCCTCCGAAAGCTGCGTATAGGCGATCTCACGGTATACGTTACAGTTCTTCATCAGTTCTTCGTGAGAGCCTTCGCCGACGATGCTTCCGCCGTCCAGGACGATGATCCTGTCTGCGTTGCGGATCGTGGCGATCCTGGATGCGACGATCAGTACGGTCGCGCCTTCGAAGTTATCCTTCAGCGCTTCCCTTAAGGTCCGGTCGGTCTTATAGTCCAGCGCGGAGAACGCGTCGTCAAAGATATAGATCTCCGGATCCCTGTAGACGCCCCTCGCGATCGCGAGTCTCTGCTTCTGACCGCCGGAAATGTTGCTGCCTCCGCGGTTGACCACACCTTTGAGTTTTCCGCCCATCTTTTCCACGAATTCCCTGGCCTGGGCTATGTCGATGGCGTTCCATATGCGCCTTGTCTTCTCCGGATCTTCGGCCGCGTCCGTGCCGGAAGCGGGACCTGCCGCAGATGCAGTACCGGTCCCGCCGGCGTCAGATGCGCCTGCGCTGAACCCGGTCTTCTTGCCATAGGAAACATTACTGGCCACAGTGCCCGTGAAAAGCACCGCGCCCTGGGTCACATAACTCAGTTTGCTGCGGAGCACGTCCGTATCGTAATCCCTGACGTTTTTCCCATCCACGAGGACTTCGCCTTCCGTGGCGTCATAGAGTCTCGGGATAAGGCTGACGAGGGAGGTCTTGCCGCTGGCGGTCGATCCGATGATACCGATGGTCTCGCCGCTGTCCGCCCTGAAGGATACATCCTTAAGCGCAGTGGCTGCGGTCCCGGGATAAGAGAAGGAGACATTCCTGAATTCGATGCTCCCGCCCTTCCTGTCCGCGTCCGCTTCGGTGCCCCTGTAGCCGCCGCCGACGATCGTGGAATCCGTATTCAGAATCTCGGCGATACGTTCCGCCGACGTGCTGGCCCTGGGCAGCATGTTGAAGATCATTTCCAGCGAGCTTACGCCCATGAGCATCTTGGACGCATATGTGGAGAAAACGACCATGTCGGTGAAGATAAGGAGCTGCTCGCCCGGCGACCCGGCTTTCATGATCGGGTACGCGCCGATGCAGTAGATCGCAACGGTCAGGGCATTGTTGGCGAACTGGTTCGTCGAAGGCATCAGCAGCATGACGCTCCTGGCCTTGCGCTCATTGTCCATCAGATTGAAATTGGCCGTTTCAAAGGCGTTCATCTGATATTCTTCGGCATTGTACGCCCTGATGACCCGCATGCCCGTCATGTTCTCCTGCATCGTGCGGTTGACTTCATCGGTCAGTCTCTGCATCCTGCGGAATCTGGGGTGTGCGTATTTGATCAGAATAACGATGACGGAAAGAACAAGGAGGACTGTCAGCCCCGTGACCGCTGTCCACTGCCAGTAGCGGGTCGAGATCTTGACGAGCGCCAGTCCGACGATGATCGGTACGCGGACCAGCATCCTGAGACCCCTTGATACAAAGTTCTGGATCTGCACCACGTCGTTGGTGGACCGGGTGATCAGGGACGCTGTTGAAAAGCGGTCGATCTCTTCCTTGGAGAACGTCTGCACTTTATGGAAGATGGAAGAACGCAGATCCCGTGAGAATGACGCCGCCATCCTGGCGGAAGTATAGTTCGAAGTGATCGCCATCAGCGTGGTGCCGACCGCACATAACAGCATGTAGGCACCCAGATGCAGGAGCGCGCCTGTCGTTGCCTTTCCTGTCTGGACGAGTTCGGTGATATCGGACATATAATCCGGGAGCTTAAGGTCGAGCCATGTCTGTATGAACATGAACAGGGCTGTAAGCGCAAAGAGCCGCCAGTGAGCGGCTCTCATGTATTTAAGCATCGTTTTCATAAGTCAGTCAGTCTTTTCCTTCTTTTGCTTCTTCTTCCATCTGTTTATCGATGACCTTCATCAGAAGCGTGTAAAGTGTTTCTTTCTCCCGGTCGTCAAGCACATCGTCCAGAAGCGATTTCGCTGTCTCGAGGCGGCTGGCCTCGATCACGCGGGCGCGGTCGCTCCCCTTTTCTGTCAGGGAAACCAGGATCTGCCGCTTGTCGTCGGGGTTGCGGCGCCTTACGATATCTCCTCTTTCCTCCATCTTGGTCATGGCGACAGTAAGGGACTGGGGGCGGATCCCCATCTTTTCGGCCAGCTCATTCTGGGGTGTCTCACCCATCTTGGCCAGCATAGCCAGTATCCTGCCGTGACCCAGCAAGACATGCGCTTCCGTACCCTCTGCGGCCAGCGACTCCGCGATGATATAGCGTTTCCTGCGGAACATCGCGCCGACTTTCATCGTTGCATGAATAATATCCAGTTCATTCATTTCCTGTCACGCATCCTCCCTTACAGAACTGTCCCGTTCCTGCAGCCGGACAGGGCATTTCCGTAAAACTGCTTTTCAGCATTATAAGATTGCTTTATTATAAGAGGCACTTATAATCAGCTATCTTATTATAACATTTCTTATATTAACACGCTGATGGGCAATTGAATAGGGAAAAATGAATTTATAACCAACCGATCAGCAATTTCCTCAGGATAATGACCAGGGAATCCTTTTCCTCATCCGACAGGACATCGAATGCCGTCCCGTGATGTCCGTCTGTCTGCCCTGCTTCCGTTTCATCTTCGGCTGCGGTCTTATCCGGAGCGCCAAGAAGCCTGATCCCTACTCTCCTTTTATCCTCTTCGTCCCGTTCCCTGCGGATAAAGCCCTTGTTTTCCAGTTTTGTCAGGATCTCGCTCATGGACCCGGGCTGAATATGCAGCATTTCCTGGAGCCTTCGCTGGGAGACGACCGTGTGCCCGTCCTCTGCCGCCTGTGCGAGTATCCCGAGGATCCTCTGCTGGGAATCCGCGGAATTGCGCCTTCCGTGATGCAGTTCATGCCCGCAGGCGCGCAGGAGTATTTCGGGATCTTGAGTCTGCTCGATCTGTTCCTTCGTCATGCGGCGGGCTATGCGGCCCGGGCCGTCGTGTTCGTTTGGTTCACGGTCATGCTCATGCGGCCCATGGCCTCGCATGCCATTGCCGTGCAGGCCATGATCGTGCGCACCATTGTCGTGCGGGCCATGATCATGCATGCCTCGCTCAAATGCGCCATGTTCCTGCCGGCCATGTCCATGTCTGTCATGTCCGTGAGGTCCGCCATCATGCATGCTTCGTTCATACGAATCATGCTCCTGTCTGTCATGTCCGTGCGGGCCGCCATGTCTGAAATGTCCGTCCTGCAGGTCGTCCCTGTCCTCGTCTGACAGGATGAACCCTTCATTTTCAGGCTGTTTTTCCCCATTCAGCTCTTCAAAATACCTCCTGCCTTTCCCGCACTGCAGATCATCGGCAGGGCAATTATTGGGACACTGTGTGCAAAAATCTGTCAATCTTTCCTCTCTTTCCGCCTGTAAGTATATTGCCAGGCGCCTGTAATTCTATGAATAATATCTGTCTGCATTGTTTATGCACCTAAATAATAATCCGGTCTGTTTGCTTTGTCAAGGTACCTAACTAAATAGTTCTTGTCTTTTTCATTACAGCCTGGTGTTCTTCCTTACACCTGGTGTTGATCCTTTCAGCCTGACGTTCAGATCAATTCTCCTGATCCATAAGAAAGTATCTGATCTAAAAGCGTCTGTTTGCCAACTGCAGGAAAACAGCGCTGTTCAAATTCAGATAAATTGTTTGAAAAGGCGGAATCGTATCTGAAAGAGTCTCCGGACCAGGTAAAGACCGGCCGGAGACCGGCGATAGACATGCATGGAACAGCTCAGAAGTAAAGCCGAAGCAAAGCCGGCAGAACAGCCGTAAACGACACAAAAAGGCCGGAAGGAAAATCTTCCTTCCGGCCTTCTGCATTTCTTTTGCTTCAGGGGATATAAAGCGCCCCTGCTTTTCATTCATTAATTATTCAATTCTCTCCCTGCATGGGTTTGAAGACCTGCTCCGCTATCGCGATGAGGTCAAATCCGTCGAGGTCCTCACCGGAAGTGCAGAGGGAATAGACAAAGCCGGGAACCACATCGAGCCAGATGCAGTTCTCAATGGTCTGATCGCCGTCTTTGGCTAATCTGATCAGGCCCTTCGCGTAGCCGATCTCGCACTCTTCTTCGTGTTCCCACGTATAATACAGGCCGGAGATATCTTCGATCTCATCAACGACAGCCGAAGGTTTCATCCTGGCTGTATAGTCCATACCGTCGAGCGCAAAGTCCACTTCAAGGAGCTGTTCTTCGCCCAGCACGCGGCAGGCAGCGATCTCGGCGCCCTCCGGAATGCCAAGCTCAAAGCCGAGTTCCTGCACGGCATCTTCCACTGTGGTGTCTGTCCAGGGATTGGGCATTCCGATCGCGGGTGCTTCTGCCCCTTCCGCTTCCTCTGCTTCTTCCGCAGGTTCTTCGCCTTCTTCAGGTTCCGCTTCTTCAGCTTCGCCGGCTTCGGCCGCCCTTATCTCGGCGCCTTTTTCAGCGTAGGAAGTATCGCCTGCCTTGCCGAGCAGGAGGACGCCGTCAATACTGTCAAAGTAGCAGATCGCGGCATTGGCGATACCGCCCCTGACGGTCGTGAAGTGTCCGAGCAGGTTGGTCGTGATACCGCCGCTGGACACGACGAGGATATTCGCACCGCCTGCGTCACGGTTCTCTTCCTGGATCTGGCCCAGCGCTTCATAGATACGTTCGAAGGATTCATCACTTGACTCGGCTGTGCCGCTCTCATCTGTCTCCAGTGTGATCTCGTTGAAACGGTTGCCCATGGCATAGACCTGACCGATGTTTTCCACACCTGCGATATCGCAGTAGACTTCATCCCTTACGCTTTCCTTCTCGCCTTCCCAGTCGCCGAAGAATGTCTCACGCAGTCCGAAGAGCTCTTCAACTTCCAGGTCTGTCTGTCCCATGATGTCGAGGACGACGCGGGCGGTCTGTCTCTGGCGGCCAAGGTCGCTGGAATAAGCGGCAGCGAACGCGATACCGTCAGATGCAAGGCCGACGCCAAGGTCTTCCGCCACTTCGATGCCAGCCTCGGTCAGGGGAGTATCGCACCAGCCCTGTACACGGCCGACCGTGTTGAACAGGGTCTTGCCGTGACGGGTCAGGTAGATGACCATGTCGGGCTCATCGCTCTCCCTCTCTGTCAGGACATACTGTGTGCCGGCATCGTCTGTGTCCCATTCGCCGTTGAAGCCCACGTTAACAGCCAGATAGTGAAGCGGGATATAGATAACATCCCCGTCCGGCTGGAACGGTGTGGCTTCGAGATACATGGATTTTTCGGTCTCATCGTCATAGAGGACCTGTGCCTTCATGCTGTCGACAGTGAAGCATACTTTCTTTCCGTCGAGAGTATATGCGACTGTGGCAATGCCTTCCTCGTTTTCGGCGATCTCCACGTCTTCAGCCGCAAGGCCCAGCAGTTCCGCTGCCTTGTCAGCCGCCACCATGGGCTGATAGCCCTGTACAAAGGCATCATCCGCAGTCAGTTCGTTTTCCCCGCAAACAATACTGAATCCGGTCACTGTTTCCTCTTCCTCCGCAGTTTCTTCTGCGGCTTCCGCTTCTTCTGCTTCGACTGCTTCCGGCTCGTCATCCGCCATTGCGGGAACGCTAACGATCATCGCGCTGCTGACAGCCAGAATCAGAGACAGAACGATACCGATCACTCTCTTTTTCATCATGACCCCCTTTTGCCATACATGTTGTTTACTGCTGCAAATAACCGTTTACCGGTCCATATAAAACATTATACTCCAAATGGTCACTTTTCTTTCGCAAGTTTCGCGCGAACGATCGTAAACGCGGGAATGACCAGCACGACGATGCCGATATAGCCGACGTAGGTCGTGCCTTTCTGCAGGAGGGCCTTCATGCCGAAGGAAGCGCCGATGGCAGCGATGCCCAGCATGATGACGGTGATGACTGCGCGGCGGAGCTGCAGGTTGTTAATGAAGCTGAAAAGCTTGTCAAAACGGCGGCATCCTGCGTTCGCGAGGCCTGCTGCACTGGTCAGGACGGCCAGCGTCATGAGGATGACGAAGAGCATGCTGAGCCAGGGCATACCGAGTCTGCCGAGGACAGCCATGATCGGGACGGCCACGACGCCGGGATTGCACAGGTCAGGAATGACAGTAACATAGGCGAACAGCGTGAACGCGATGGCGATCATCAGGACGACCGTGATGATATAACCGGCGATAATGGCTTTTTTGGTCTCTTCCCTGGATTCCAGGATATCCGCGACCGACATGACGTTGAACGCGATCGTGGACTGGAAACAGCCGTACAGGATCGCGCTGAAGATCGCGCGCAGGAAATTGGGCGTAGCCGTGCTGACCGGCGGAGCCGCGAACGCGGCAGCAAGATCGTAATCTCCCTTCGCAAAGCTCAGGATGGCGATCAGCAGCACGACGGCGATGATCGCGTACATCATGTACTTGGACGCGAGGGAAAGGAGCTTTGAGCCATAGAGGCAGAGCAGCGCTGAAATGATGATGGTGGGAATGGCTGCTCCCCAGTAGGAAAACCCGTAATTCATCAGAACGTTCGCTTCGCCGGAGAAGGCAAGGCCGCCGGCGCACATGACGGTCGCGATGAACAGGATGTCATAAACGACGCCCATGACCGGACCGAATTTATCCCCGTAACAGGAAAGGACGAACGGACGGTAGTTGGTCGTACCGTGGCTGCGGGCATATTCTGTCATATAGAACATGACGCCGCCGGTGACCAGCATTGCCAGAAGCGGCATGATCAGACCGATCGGCCCGTATTTAACATAGTAAGTGACGCTGAACGCGCCGGTGGCGAAGCCGGGGCCGAAATGCCCGCCGAGCCAAACGGCCGCTACGCCGAGATAAGTTGCCGAGAATATTGTTGCTTTTTTCATAATTTCCCCTCTCATAAGAACTACGACTACAGCTGTCCGGGCAATTTACGGATGATCAAAAGACGTCCTGCCGATAAGGATATCCTTAAATCCCTGCCCCATCTGCACATGCAGCGGATGTGTCAGATATGCCTGCAGCATATCCGGAGAATCGATCGTGACCGAAACCATGATATCCGCGTTCGAGTCACGGTCAACGCAGTTCCTGTATACCTTCGGATCGTTCAGGAAGGGCAGCGCGTCGTTCAGCTCCGCATACACACTCCTGATCTTTTCCTCTGCGGCATCCAGGTCCGTGCCGGGTGCAAATGTAAGAAGCACATAATGGATCATCGAATATACGTCCTCCTTTCTTTCCAGCAGTTTAGCGCGGCAACGCGCAAAAGCTGAATTAAAGTAACTTTACAACTTCCGGCAGTGAAATTCAATACAGAAATATCCTCCGTCCTGCGCGGCATTTCCGCCACAGAAAAGACCCTGCCGGAAACCGGCAGGGTCCTGATTCTGGATATTTTAACTCTTATAAATGCCTGCGGTACGGATCCTGTGATCCGCGCCGCAAGAGCGGTCCTATGACCTGGGCTTGAGGCGTCAGCCTTATGACCTGGGCTTGAGGCGTCAGCCTCATGACCATGTAGGCTTGTACGCCGCGTATTCCTTTTTCTTTTCGGCCAGGAAATCCTTGTGTTCCTGGAGGAGCGGGATGCAGACGCGCATCATCTCGCCGATCTCCGCGTGGTGCTCTCCGAGGCCGATCAGGGTGTTGCGGGCGCGCTTGATCTCGTCATGAGGGAACGTGATCTTCAGACGGCCGTCTTCTACTGCTGCGCTTCCGTGGATGCCGCAGACAGGGCAGGTCACGGTCGTCGAGCCGTCCACCAGCAGCATGTTGAGGTGGCAGACAGGGCAGGTCCCTTCTTCGCCGTACCATGTCGTCTCGTCATAGGGCACGCCGAGATTCGCGGTAAGGTTCTCGCCCATCGCGAACATTTTGTCCATCATTGGCGGGTCAAGGAACGGGCTGGCCTTGCGGCCCTGGTCATTGGCATTGATCTGGCCGACGACCTTCATGGCCTGGGAACAGCTGAAGAGATGCATCATGGGCAGGCCGAAGCTGGTCCAGTCTTCCGTCCAGGCACCGCCTACAGCAACGAAACTGCAGTAACGGTCCTTAAAGTACCTTTCATCCAGGAGCGGGCGGCCGTCTTTTTTGCGCTGTTCCTGCTCGTCGAGCATGCTCGCGCGGTCATGCGCGGCGCCGAAGCGGTCCAGGAAATTCTTCAGCTGGCCAACGATACCTACCGAATATACAGGAGCGGCGATAACGATGCCGTCGGCATCCAGGACTTTTTCTTCCAGTTTCAGGTAATCATCCGGAAGGACGCATTTGATCTTGCCGTCCGGCGCCTGGTTGCAGGCCCCGCAGCCCCTGCACTGACCGATATTCATAGTCACTGTGTTGATGAATTCCACTTCAACGTCTTTGCCGGAAGCCTTTGCCGCCGCTTCCACACCCATGAGGACCTGCTTGCAGTAGATATCGCTGCGTTCGTTCTTGCGGCCCATGGAAATACCTAATACCTTCATTTAAACCTCCCCATTCTCTGAATCAAAACAGACTGATCACCGGCAGCCGTATTTTACGGACAGCCGTAATTATATATATATTTTATCATATCAAGCCTTATATTTAAGAAGTCTTTGTCATCCGCATTTACGATACGTGGTACAATCACTGGTGGCACGATCGCTGACGACACGACCGCTGGCGGCACACACAATTGCCGGCGGCACAGCTCACAATTGGCGCGATCACTTGCGGCACAACTCACAGATGACCGGACGTTTACAGGAAAGACTGACCGGATGAAAAAAGACATGACGAAGGGCAGTGTATTCGGCTCCCTGATCGTATTTTCCCTTCCCTATCTGCTCTCCTGCTTCCTGCAGTCCTTTTACGGGCTGGCGGATCTTTTTATCGTGGGCAGGTTCAACGGGGCCGATTCCATCTCCGCCGTATCGGTCGGCAGCCAGATCATGCATATGCTCACAGTCATCATCATCGGCCTTTCGACCGGGACCACGGTCACGGTGGCGCATGCCGTGGGCGCGGAAGATGAAGCCGGGGTCAAAAGAGCGGTCGGCAATACCATCCGGCTGTTCGCAGGGTTCGCCGCCTGTGCGACGGTCCTCCTGCTCTTTTGCGCAAGTCTGATCCTGAAAGCCCTTTCCACGCCGCAGGAAGCCTTCCCGCAGGCCAGGCAGTATATCCTTATCTGCTTTGCGGGGCTCCCTTTTATCGTCGCCTACAATGTGATCGCCGGCATCTTCGGGGCATCGGGGATACCAGGTCTCCCCTGCTCTTTGTCACAGCCGCCGGCATTATCAATATCGCCCTGGACTATCTCCTCGTCGGGCCGCTCGGCCTGAAAGCGGCAGGTGCGGCAGCTGCGACCACTGTTTCCCAGATCATCGCCGTGATCCTTTCCCTGGCTTACCTGAAAAAGAGCGCCGGCAGCGCCCTGCTGGTCCCGGGTAAGGCCGGCATGCGCTACAACGGCAGCACCTTCGGAGCGATCACTAGGATCGGCGTCCCGATCGCGCTGCAGGACGGCCTGATCCAGATCTCCTTCCTGGTCATTACGGCAATAGCAAACGCCCGCGGGCTGGAAATGGCAGCCTCCGTGGGCGTCGTTGAAAAGTTTATCAGTTTTGTTTTCCTTGTCCCCAGCGCGATGAGCGCGTCCGTCTCCGCCATCGCTGCCCAGAACGCCGGCGCAGGGTTCCATGAGCGGGGAAAAAAGACGCTGTACTATGCGCTTACCGTATGTATAACGTACGGTATCCTCATCTCCGTGCTCTGTCAGTTTGGCGCGGAAGGCATCGTTTCCATCCTGTCGGGAGAAAGCGGCATGGTCTCGGTCTACGGCGGCCAGTACCTGCGTTCCTATGCCTTCGATACGATCCTGGCCGGGATCCATTTCTGCTTCAGCGGCTACTTCTGCGCCTACTCCATGGCCATGATCCCGTTCATCCACAACATCACGTCCGCGGTCCTTGTCCGCATCCCGCTGGCAAAGCTGACTTCAGTAACATTTCCCGAAACGCTTTTCCCCATGGGCTTCGCCGCGCCTGCGGGCTCGCTTTTGTCTGCTGTCATCTGCGTCGCGGCATATATCGTCTTTAACAGGAAAGGCGCTTTTTCAAAGGACATGAGCGGCGCCTGATGGGCGTTGGCGCTTTTCCTGCCGGTCCCTGCTTACTGCGCCGTGTATTTCTGCCACGCCTCCCGGAACGCCCTGCAGGCTTCCTCCGTATCTGTTTCGCTTCCGTAATTGAAGACCACATACCGGTATCCCGTCCCGTCCGCACCGTAGATCTCATCAATTAGTTCCACTACGATGAACCGGCTGTTCCTGTCGTACCGGTAAAACATATAACTGCCCAGCTCAGCGTTTTCGTACAGGCCGTAGTGGTAATTGCTGCCCATACTGCCTTCTTCGCCGACGAGGCTTCCCGGCTCAAACTCCGTCCGCAGCTCCATTTCCCGGATATTGTCGTACCGGATGAATGTCTGCGCTTCACCGCCTCTGCCCGACAGGACAAGCCCGTCATTCACCGGCATAAGCGGCGCACTGTTTCCTCCCCTGATCCTGGTGAATACAGTAAACAGTACAATGACGGCCAGCGCTACTATGATCCCCATCGTCCGGCGCTTTTTCATTTCATCATAACTCTGATCAAATCCCATCGTCATTCTCCGTCCGGGACCGCCCGCGGCCATGCCGCGCTAAAACTCCCGGTCCGCTGTGCTAAAATAGATCTGTCCGCAGATATCAGAAACTGCATTTCAGATCAATGAGGTGCTCTATGGAAGATATTATAATCGAAAATCACGAACAGTTTAAAGTAACGGAAATCACGGAAGGCCTGCTGCGTATCCTGATGCCGGGCGACGTCTATGCTTATCTTGCCGTCGGAGCAGAGAGGGCCATGCTGATCGATACGGGATACGGTATCGGCGCTTTCAGGCCGTTGGTTGAAAAACTTACAGACAAGCCATACGACGTCCTGCTTACGCACGGACATGTGGACCACGCCGGCGGCGCCGCCGAGTTTGATACGGTCTTCATGGACCTGCGGGACCTGCCCATCGCTAAAGAGCATACGACCAAGCAGATGAGGATCGATTTCCTGCAGGGAAGCCCGCAGGAGAACGGCAAAGAAGCTCCCGGTCCCGAAAGCCTGCTCGAAGCCCGTCCCCTGGACGCCTATCTGCCTCTGGAAGACGGACAGGAATTCGACCTTGGCGGGATGACCCTGAAAGTCCTTTCCCTGACCGGCCATACGCCCGGAAGCATGGCAGTCCTCTTCAAAGAGGCCGGTCTGCTTCTGACAGGCGACGCAGTCAACTCCATGACGCTCCTGTCGCTGGACGGCTGCCTTACGGTACATGAATACAGGGATTCCCTGGTCCGCTTTAAAGATAAACTGGCCGCCGCCGTCCCGGACACCGGCGCGCTCCGGGTCCTCTACTCCCACCCGCATAACTTCGGCGGTCCGGAGATCATTGATGAAATGATAGAAGTATGCGACGAGATCATGGCCAGGACCGCGGATAACATATCCGTGCCGGGCCGTCCCGGCATTCTGGCCAAAGCGATGGACTTTGAACACGGTATGAAGAGGATCGACGGAAAGAGCGCGAACCTGGTGTATATACCGGACCGGATCTGAGCCAGGCTTATAGAGAGCAGGCGGCATAGGAAACAAAGGTTTTACAGGATTCCGATGGCCGCCGCCCGGGCTGAGAATGATTAGCTGGCATAGGAAATATCTGTTTGCAGACCAGCTGATGATAAGAAGTAATAAGCATAGATATAAAGAACCGGCCTGCCGCACATTGGCGCGGCAGGCCGGTTTTACTTGCCCAGCTGGCTTTTCTACAGCTCGTACACCCAGATCGTGTACGGGCTGTTTTCGTCCGTATATGTACCGATCAGAGTGATTCGCCTTTCATCCGCGTTGGAGAATTCCACGCGGGAGAAAATATAGCGGCAGTCCAGCTTCCGGAGTTCGTCCGTATCAGCCATCAGGCGCTTGTCTTCCGGATCCATGATCCGCTGGTGTGCATAGGTATTCTCGTCAGAGCCGGAGTACAGGTAGCACCTGGCGCCCCAGCTGTCATAGTAGCTCTTGAAGAAGGGCGAGCCCTCCAGGGCCGGCGCGATCACCTTCCCCCATTCATCCTTATATGCCTGGGAATACATGCCCAGGTACCCGTCCACCGTAGCGATGCCGTTGTAGTTGAGTACCGCCGGATGCATGCCGTAGGCTGCCGACCATTCCCCGTCATAGCCTATATCGTCCATGATCTTCCCGAACAGGGGGACGGAATAGAATTCGTTGTAATTGACCGTGCTGGTGTCCTTTTTCAGCAGGATCTTATAGGCATGGTTATAGCAGGTGTTGTAGAAATCGTTATAGACCTGCGGGGCGAACATGACGGCCAGAAGCGAAAGCGCCGCGATCACGTTGGCACAGATCTTCAGACGGCCACCCTTACTATCGGCCCTATTCCCGGCCTTCGCCGGCTGCAAGGCCGCAGGGTCCGCGTGATCCGTCTGGCCTGCACGATCCGCGCAGCCAATGCAGTCCGCACGGTCCGCATAGTCGTACATCCTGACGCAGACCAGCAGGAGCTCCGCGTACCACAGGAATGTATTGAAGAAAGCCGTCCTGGCAAACTCGAATCCGGTCAGGGGCGGCACCAGTCTCTCAAACAGTTCCCTGAAAGGCGCGAACTGGTAGAATCCGAAGATCAGCACGTTGAAGATCATCCACAGGAAAACAAGGTTGACCGGATCCTTCAGGATCCGCGCTGCTTCCCTGCGCCGGATATAGCCGGCATTGATCAGTATTACGGCCGCCAGCACGACCCAGAAGATGATGTATGTATGCGCGTCCTCCGAGTGGAACGACGCGTTGACGAACTCCGAAAAAGCCGTTCTCAGCGCCTCCCCGAATGAGATCTCGCCGTGGGCCATGGTGGTCCGGATCGTGACCGTACTGTCGAAAAGCATGGCCTTGAACAGCCTGTATTCGATCGCCATATACCCGAGGGAGAGCACGATGACCGACGCGAAAGTGCTCTTCGGGAATTTCCTGTCCTTTATCCACAGGATAATGACGGCGGCGCACATGTAGCACAGGATAAAGAAGCCATGATAGGAAAAATAAGACAGGACGGGATAAAGAAAGACACCAACATAATACGGCAGCCTCTTCCTGAAGGTCCCCGCGAAGTAAAGCCTCCGCAGCAGCCAGACGATCAGAGGTACGGAAGTAAAGGCGATCCCGTAGGCCGGAAACACCGGTATGAGGCCGAACGCCACGGCAATGCAGATGATCATGGGCCGGTACCTGTCATACTTTTCTTTGTAAACATCTTTAGCCAGGAGTATGAACGAGAAGATCCCTATCGCGATCTTGGCCGCGTACCCGGCCAGGTACGCCCACACTCCGGGCAGCAGTATATAGAAAAAGTTATAGAGGATGAATTCCGATCCGAACAGGTCCCTGGTGATGCCGTGCAGGATCGGCGCGTCCTTCCCGTGGGCGAACCACAGTCCCGCCTTTTTGAGCATCTCGTAATGCGCCATGAAAAGATCCAGGTTGTCATGCACCTGTATGTAGCTTTCCCCGCGGAAAACAAGGAATACTGCCGCCTGTAAAAGCAGCAGTACCCCCGTCAGATACAGATACCATTTTTGTCTGATACTGGAAACCGTCTTTTTCATCTTCTTATTCCGCACCGGCACCCGCCCGCGGGCGGATGGCCCGGATCATGATTCGTAATCTTCACCGACCGTGAACTTCGGCACCCATCTTCCATCGACTTTCTCAAACAGGTCCCTGTTGACGTACCGGTCCACGACCTCCCAGAATTCTTCTTTGGTAATGGACAGATATCTGCAGGCTTTCTCAATATACTTTTCACCGCAGAGGCCGTCGTATTCTTTTACATACCACTTTCCTTCTTCCCTGGTGAAGCGGCCTTCCCGGATATCGTAGCAGATCTCGTCGGTCGCGTAGCCGAAGCCGAACTTCAGGTATTTGATCATCTGGTTGGGAATCTGCAGGTCGGAGTCCAGCGCCGTATATCTCCTGTACCTGCCCAGGTCATGCAGGTCGTCGCTCCTGCCGGTCAGCCCTCTGGCAACGGCAAAATCGGCATTCCCCACCTGGGACCATTCCTTCGTGTAATACTGCAGGAAGATCGCCTTTATGCCCCTTGCCTGCATTTCCTCCACAGAAGGGATCTTATAGAAGAACAGGTCCTTCTCCGTGATATTGTTGGAGAGATCTATGAAGCTGTCCACGCTGGCGCCGCGGATGGTCTCCAGCTGCGTTACGGAGAAAGCGTTTCCCGTCGCCTCCTGGTTTTTGGCTGTCCCCAGTGTCAGGGCCGCGTTCTCGCCCTGGATGATCAGAGGGATATTGAACTTGACCGCCATGATATAAGCCGAAGCCCAGAGACAGTATTCCGACGCGGCAATGATGTTCCCGCGTTCAAAGAAGGACTTCCTGGCCAGCTTTTTGGCTACGACAGGGTTCGGACGGATGGAGATGATATCGAACCCCAGCCTGTTCAGGTTGTCGATATTCTTCTGCCCGATCTCCGTGATCTCATCCGGCATGCAGTTGATCAGGAGGGGATTCAGGCCAAGCTTCTCTTTCGCGTACACCGCCTGGAAAGTGGAATCCTTGCCTCCGGAAACGCCGACGATACAGTCGTAGATATTCCCGCGCTTTGCCGATTCCGCCTTTGCCTCATCGGCGAATGCCTTCAGTTCGGCTTCCCTTGCCGCCCAGTCGATCCTGGCCTTCGACTCCTCGTAGCGGCAGGCAAAGCACACCTGCTCATCGTCAAAAACAATGCCGGGCCTGGTATCCGGCTGCAAACAGCGCCTGCAGTAACGCATCTTCATATTCTGATCCTCCTGCCATACAGTTTTCCCGTATTAACCGGTATATTTATCTTTCAAAAAGTCATTCTGATTATATCCAAAAAAAATACATCTGTATATTTCCCGGAAAAAGAAGTATTATTTCACCCCGCATCAGATATACTTAATAAAGAGCGTGAACTACTTATTCCGCCGGAAAGGTGAGGGCACTTGAAGAAGAACCGGAACCCCGAAAAAAGCAGGGTCTATATCTGCCATACTTTTTATCACGCGTATATCGCCTGCGTAAAAGAGCTGGTCTTTCGCCACAGCGGAAACGGTACCGCGGATATCATCCTCAGCACCATGTCCAACGATTTCGGCTCCCTGAAGGAGCGGCTGGAAGAATCCGGCATCTTCGGCAGTGTCTTCATGTATGACGAAAAGAAAGACGATACTTCCGAAGAAGTCATGCGGTATCACAGGGACCGCGGGAACCTCGTCCTGAACCTCCTGCAGCGGATCAGATATACGAAGCTCCTGGGAAAGCTCCAGGAACCGTACGTTCCGGCGGACCTTTCCGCCTACGGGGATGTCTATGTGTTCTGCGATTCCGATCCCATCGGATACTATCTGAACTATAAAAAGATCCCCTACCATGCCGTCGAGGACGGACTCAACTCCGGAAAGCTCGACGACCAGGCAAGGAACGCCAACCGCGGCGCGTTTGGGCTGAAGTGCCTCATGGCAAAGATGGGCCTGATCTTCATCGAAAGCGGCTACAGCCGGTACTGCATCGACTATGAAGTCAACGACATCAGCGCCAACCACAAGCCTCCGAAGAACACAGTGGAGGTCCCGAGGGACGCCCTGGACGCGCAGCTGACCCGGGAAGACCATGCCATCCTGGTCAGGATCTTCCTGCCTGAGGCGGACCGCCTCGTCAGGGAACTGACCGCGGCCAAGCCGGCTGTCATGATCCTGACGGAGCCGCTCTGCGAACTCGACGTCAGGGAAAAGCTGTTCGGCGACGTCATTGACATGTACAAAGACGAATACAAGATCATCATCAAGCCGCACCCGAGGGACATCCTGGACTACGCTGCCGCGTTTCCGGACGTGCTGGTCATCCGGGACCGTTTCCCCATGGAAGTGCTGGGCGATATAGAAGGCTTCCGCGTGGAGAAGCTGGTCTCCGTCATCACCCAGGTGGACAATATCCGTTTCGCGGACAGCATCGTTTACCTCGGCCTGGACTTTATGGACAGGTATGAGGACCCGAAGCTGCACAGGAAAACGGAACTGTTGGATTCATAATATTCCGCGTATCCGGGCTGCGAAAATATGCAGACATCCCGGACACGCTCCCGCTCTAACCTCGCTGGTAACGGTACTAGGGCGCCAGCGTCAGCTGAAGCTTCCGCTACACGCCGCCCAAGTACCGACCGCTCGCTAAGGTACCGGGATGCCCTGCATATTTCCGCAGTCCTTACGATCACAGAATAATAAATCAGGAAAAAACATGAAGCTGAGTATCATCGTTCCCGTATACAATATGGCCGCAGACAACAGGCTTACTTTCTGCCTGGATTCGCTCCTTGCCCAGACACTGGCCAAAGAGGACTATGAGATCATCGCCGTAGATGACTGTTCAACGGATGATTCCCCGTCGATCCTGAAGCGGTATGAAAAAGAATACCCGGGCAGGGTCAGGGTGATCCTGAGCGAAGTCAACCGGCACCAGGGCGGGGCCAAGAACCTGGGCATCCGTACCGCAAAAGGCGACTGGATCGGTTTTATCGACGCGGACGACTGGATCTGCCCCGACATGTACGAATGCATGCTGGAAAAGGCGGAAGAGACCGGAGCCGACATGGTTGGCTGCGACCTGACGCTTGTGGATCATCATACCTACGAAGTGAGCGACGCCATAGAAATAAACGGTACAAAAGAGCAGACCGGCGTCCTTGACCACGAGAAGAAAAAGCTGCTTATTCTGGACGGCGGGCGGCTGGTGCTGAAGATCTTCCGCCGGGAGACTGTCCTCAAAAACGAGCTCTTTTTCCCGGAAAACATCTTCTATGAAGACAACGCCATGAGCAATTCCTACCTGCTAACGGCGGAAAGATACGCCTATATCCCGCGGCCGATGTACTACTACTACCAGCACGAAGGTTCCACCGTGCACTCTTTCTCCGAGCAGAGGTGCGAAGACCGCATGGCTGCCGGCCGGATGATCATAAGCGAAGCAAAGCGGCTGGGGTTCTACGACGAGTTCCTGCCCGAGATCGAGTTCACGTTCACACAGCTTTTCTTTGTAAATACACTGTTCACATATATGCCGCGGGTAAAGCCGGCAAGGCCTGCGTTCGTCAAAAAGCTGGCGGCCGAGATGAAGGAGACCTTCCCCGGATTCAGGGAGAATGCCTATTACCGTGAGAAGACCAACGCCGAAGAAAAAAAGCTGATCGACATGTCCTGCTCTTCCCCTCTGCGGTTCTTCATATATTACAAACTCCTCTGGGGCTACAGGAATCTCAGGAAAGGGCTCAGCAGGCACTGAAGATTTCTGTTCACGCTTTCTTTCCGCTTCCGCCATCCGGCAGCAGGATCGGTATCGCGCCCGGATGGACACTGAATTCCACCTCGGACCAGCTTCCGCCGTCCTCACCGTCCAGGGTCCAGCTGACTTCGGAATCAAAAGTGAACCTGGCTTTCTTCGTCTGGACCACTGTGACCAGATTATTGTCCGTGTTTCCGCGGGTCAGCTGGGTCAGCGTATCGTTCAGTTCAGCGATATCGGCGGGGGTCTTGATCAGCAGGATCTCAAAAAGGCCATCGTTGAGTTCCGCATTATTCAGGACTACCGGTTTCATTCCTCCGACCGCGGTGGTATTCGATACCGCGCCGATAAAACAGTCGTTCTCAAGCACTCCGTCATCATACTCCAGTCTGACATGGGTCCTGTAGCCGATGCTTTCAGGGATGGCGGCCAGCACGCCCAGAATGTAGGCGCCGTAACCGATCGCGTTCTTGACGTTCTGGGAAGTACTGTAGCTGACGTGGGTAAAGGCGCCGAAGGCCGCGACATAATTGAAATACGTATCATTGAGGCTGCCGATGTCATAATAAAAGAGCTTTCCGTCCGTAAGCGTCCGGCAGATCTTCTCCAGTGAGGGGACGGTCCCGTTATAGATACTCTTTGCGAAATCGTTGGTGCTGCCGCCGGGAATATAGCAGATCGGTACCTGGAGCTTTTCATTGATCAGCGTATTAACGACATGGTTCATGGTCCCGTCGCCGCCGTAGCAGACGACTGTATCGAACAGCCCTTTTGTTTCGCTGATCGCCTTTTCCGCGGTCAGGTCATGGCGCGGATCGATCGGATATAGCGTCACGATACAATCCTGCCTTGACAGCAGTTCCACGATCTTAAAGGCGTGATGCCCGGCAGATGCTGTTCCCGACACCACATTTGCAAGCATAAGGACACGTCTCATGGCGCAAACACCTCTTCATACCTTTTGGCGCTTTCCCCGTTATTGTTGTACTCCAGAATAAAGTAATAGCTCACCATGCCGGCAAGTTCCGATCCTTCATCAAAACTGCGGAAAGTCCCGTCCGCATCCAGGAAACCGGATACCGGATCCCCCTCCGCGCCGTCCGTCCAGACGATGTTGGTATAAGCCGCCACCTGCTGCTGCATGTCCAGGATATAGGAAAAATAGCCTGACAGCGGAAGCCCCGCGAAGGACACCACCCCCGGCAGGAGCGAACAGGCATCGATCAGTTCGCCGCCATAGGGTGAGCCATTCTCTTCATCCGTATAGTTTCTCCAGATAAAGAACGGCGTCGACCTCATCCGTACGTTCTCCTCCAGCAGGTCATATCTGTTATCCGACAGTTCCCCGATGAAGCTTGGCGCGTGGTCGCCCACCATACATACGACGACCCTGCGTCCTTCCCTTTCATAAAGAGAGTTGAAATACTCCTCCATCACCGGGATCATATCATCCGTCAGGGAAACACAGGAAATGAATTCGTTCGTCTGGCTGGCAGAAGCTTCCGGAAGATCCCCGCCTGTAATGCGGATCAGGTCTTCTTCCTCCGGATTGGTATCCCATCCGCCGTGGTTCTGCATCGTAAGAAGGTAACCGAACCTGGGGCCTTCCTCCGGCATATCTTCGTAGAACCTGGTAAAATTATCGAACACGCTGATATCGGTAGCCCTGTGGTCATTGGTCCGCTTCCCGTAAAACTGCAGGTCCGTAAAGTCTTCGATGAAGTGCACTGTATCAAATCCCATCTGTTCCCAGGAAATGCTGCGGTGATAGTTCGCCGCGTTGTGGCAATGCGCTGCCATCGTCGAATAACCCAGGTCCTCAAGGTAATCCACTGCAGTATGGCTGCCCGTCATATTGATCCGGTTAAAAGGCGCATAGGCATTGATCAGCTGCATGGAATTGGCCGTCAGGAGCTCATACTCCGTAGCGTTCGTTCCCCCGCCCACATAGGGTACAACTGCCCTGCCTTTGACTGCGTCGAGACTGTTGAAATGATCCATCCACGTCCCGTCAGGATCAAGGTCATCCCGGAACGTTTCCATATCGTACCAGGACTCGTTCAGGATCATAATAATGTCAGGATAATCCTGGGCGGAAGGATCATTGGCGGCAGGAACAGCCGGTGCGGGGGTCATCCTGCCCTCCATGACCTGCCTTGCCGCCTTATCCGAGTAATTTCCCGGCATGTCCACAATCTCTCCCAGATTGGCAATGGTCGATTCAATAGTGCCGGCCGTCAGGCCGACCTTACAGTAAAGGTTTCCCCAATCCCAAATATCTTTCGCAGCATTCGCAATATTCCCGGTCCTGCTGTACAGGAACAGAAGGACGGCCACAGCCGCGATGGCCCTTCCTATCCGTCCTTTCCGGTCCTTCCCGATCCATTTTTTCTTCCAGACAAGCACTGTGGCCGCGGCTACGATCAGGATCGTGGCCGTAAAACGCAGTACGATGCCCCAGACTGCCGGCGAAGGCTCCAGATGGTAGGATCCGATCACATTATTGACCGTTTCAATGTTCCGGACATCCTCTATTGTCATGACTGTTCCGTGGAACTGGATCACATAGTATGTTGTCAGCGCGTACAGTTCCAGCAGAAGCGAAGTAAGGAACAGACTGACCGTCCAGTTCGACAACAGTGCCTGCATCAGGAGCATAAAAGCAAATATCGTCAGCATATTCGCGATAGCATACCCCGGCCACTGCGCTTTTCTGACTGCGCTGTACTGTGTATAGGATACCAGCGCCATCTCCATCTCGAACCGGATGATCACTGCCGATACGGCGGCCGCTGCAAGAAATACGGCCGTTCCGCGGTAAGGTACTGTGAACTCCATGAAAATATCCGAAAAGCGTTCCGCGAAAGAAGTAAGATACAGATGGCTAAGCGTCAGGAGCAGAACATTCAGGATAAACAGGATAAGGATAAAGATCCTCGATATCACCGTCCAATAGCCGGTAACTTTAAGGATAACAAAAGAAATGGCGAATACCGCGAGCTGTATCGCCGCCGTTTCGATGACCGTTCCCGGTATTCCTGACAGGAATGACGGTTTATGGAGTTCCTTAAGCTTAAGCCGGCTGACGATCACCAGAAGCAGCAGGCTGACCAGGGCATAAACAGCCATCTCTGTCAGGATCCCGAAATAATAGGACTTTTTCTGCCAGATCTCCAGCACAAAACGAAAGCGGATACCACAGGCAAGGATAAACGCCGCCGCCAGAAGAAATTCATCAAAGATCAGTGCTTTCTTTGTTTTTACCATGATGTTTATTTTAGATTTTCCCTGCCTAAACTGCAAATCATTGAGAATCTCCGGTCCATCGCTTACAATAAACTTGCCGCATGCGGGCGGCGGGACAACTGTTCACACACTGTATCTAAAGAATGGAAGGATAATTATGACAAAGAAACAAGCTGAAATGATGGTCCTGATCCAGGATCTTGTCCTGGCATTTGTGATCAACTCCACCGCCACGATCCTGAACGGCGGTTTTACGGACACCTGGGTATATCTGGTCGGCATGTTCGAAGCGTTCAGCATCAATTACATTGCAGGACTGATCATTCCCGTCAACACGATCGGTACGAAAGCCGCGGATCTGATCGGACTTAAGGCGGGGAGCTTTGCTCACAAGCTTATCCGTATCTTTGTCATCAACGCGATCTTTGTTACGATCATCAGCTTTACGATCGCGCTGATCAATGCGGGCCCGGTGCCGGGGATCTTCGGGATCTGGATCAAGACCTATCCGATCCTTCATATCGTCGGCTTCATCACCTCCGTGCTGATCGAAAAGCCCGCCATGGAACTGGCGAAAACGCTGGTCGACAACTGATCCGGTATAGCGCTCTTCAACACCACGCAGCTTCTAAAAGACAGGTGGCCGCTTATCCCGCGGCCACCTTTTTAATTTTATTAACTGTTCTGCCGGGTATTACAGGCACCCGAAATCTTCCATCGCCTTGCGGAGCGTCGCCTTGTGCGCTTCCGTAAGCTCCGTCAGGGGAAGCCTGGGCAGTCCGACGGCAAATCCCTGCATATTCAGCGCCGCCTTGCAGGGGATCGGATTCACTTCGATGAACAGCTGCTCCACCAGCGGGAGTGCTTTGAGCTGGAGGGCGCGCGCTTCGTCATATCTGCCCTGGAGGCAGTACTCGACCATATCATGCGTCTGCCTCGGCGCCACATTGGCCAGCACGGAAATAACGCCGATGCCGCCGAGCGAACAGACGGGTACGATCTGGTCGTCATTGCCGGAATAGATATCCAGTTTCCCGTCCGTCAGGTATGCCAGTTTCGCGACCTGGGAGAGGTTCCCGGACGCTTCCTTGATCGCCACGATATTCTCCGTGTCCCTGGCCAGCCTGGCCATCGTATCCGGCAGGATATTCGTACCTGTTCTGGACGGTACG
Source organism: Lachnospiraceae bacterium (assembly GCA_017474455.1). Classification (GTDB taxonomy): domain Bacteria; phylum Bacillota; class Clostridia; order Lachnospirales; family Lachnospiraceae; genus CAG-791. The sequence goes on along the minus strand of JAFVHP010000028.1, from coordinate 26,410 downwards.
TTGTAAATAATGCACGGAAGCTTCGTGGCGCCCGCTATCTTGCGGTAATGCACATAGAGTCCGTCTTGGGTGGCTTTGTTATAATAAGGCGTGACCAGCAGCAGCCCGTCCGCACCCCTTTTTTCGGATTCTTCCGACATCATTACGGCATGGGCGGTATTGTTGGAGCCGGTGCCCGCAACGACCGGAATGCGGCCTTTTGTCCTTTCGACAGCAAAGCGGATGGCTTCCAGGTGCTCGGGGTCATCCAGCGTCGGCGCTTCACCCGAAGTGCCGCAGACGACGAGCGCATCCGTACCACCGGCTATCTGTGCCTCGATCATTTCATCCATTACGTCATAATTGATTTCTTCATTTTCCTTCATAGGCGTGATGAGCGCGACGCCCGAGCCTCTGAATATTGACATATCCGGCCTCCTTTTCACAGAAAAATACTCCCGAAGACTGTCTGCGATATATCTATATCCTATCACAAATTACAGCGGTCCGCCGTTAAGTTTCGACCTGCTGCCGTCACCGGTAGCAGAACTCAAGCCTGCCGATCCGGATCTCGTCGCAGGGCTCCAGTTTCAGCCTGATTCCCGGCTCTGCCCTCTCTCCGTTCAGGTATGTTCCGAACATACTGTTCAGGTCCATGAGCGTAATGTCTTCTCCGTCCTGCATGAACCGTACGTGCAGCGGGCTGATGCTCTGGTCGCTTAGCACCACGTCAGAAAACTGCGCGAGGCTTCCTACTGTGCACGGGAGCTCATCCAGGTGGATGTGATAGCGCCTGGCGTCCCCCAGGCCGTACAGCCTGCATCTTCGCGCCGCGGTTTCTGCCTGTACCTGATATCCCGGAAGGTTTTCCCTGTCGCGGTCCCCCCCGCCCTGCAGGATAGTTTCTTCAGCATCAGCTCCGGATTCTCCGAATTCGATCAAAAGTTCCTCCCTCCTTGCTTTCTGTGCCCTGCGCCACTGTGCTTCGGCAATGCTTTCTTCTTCCCGCCTCATTTTAGCCGCATCCTCTTTAAAACATCCGGCCAGCGTGTACAGGAAAAGGATAACAGAGGTGATCATCAGAGAGACGACCGCCGACCTGATCAGTGAATCCGCCTGTCCTTCCGTCTTCAGCGCGAGTCTTAAAACGAACAGGATCATTCCGGCTGTAAAGATCCCGGCCGCCGCGATACCGCTGGTTCCGCCAAGGCTCCGTGCACTGTCCGACTTCCCCGGGGCCCTGCGGTACGGAACATCTGCCCGGGGCTCCCGTGGTTTGTTTTCCAGTTCTTTGTACCGGATGCTGTCAACAGAAAGATCCCTTTCCGTTTTCGTCCGGTCCTCCTCTTCCGGCCCTGCTGCTGCCTCGCGTCCGGATGCTTTTGCCTCGATTGCTGACGCTTTTTCCCCGTGCCCTGACGCCTTTTCTTCGTGCCCTGACGTGCCGATGACCAGGCTGTCCAGATAGCTCTCCGTCAAAAGAAAGCCGTCCTGTGCCATGGCAATGTCGGAAAGTTCATAGGCGATACGGACAGCAGGCTCATCCAGCGGATCGGCGTGTTCCGCAAGGTAGCTATAAAGAACGGAGCAGTCATTTCCCTCCAGGTCTTCCGGATAATACGCGAACAGGTACTCCTTCTTTTCAAAATCATAGAAAATGCATTCCGGATCGAATATCATCCGTCTCGCGTCCAGCAAAAACGCCGCCAGCTTCTGCTGCGCACTGAGCACGCCGTACAGCAGCTCCCTGACAGCTGTCCGGTCCATGCCCCTGCATTCATACAGGACTGCCATCGACTGCATGGAGGTCACATCATAATAGAACAGGCACGTATTATCGATGAACCGAACGCTGCAGGAAAGCATCCTCCCTATGGTATTGGCGGACAGCATGCGGTACTGGTAGCCCGGGTTCTTCTCATCCGCCGGACCTTTGAGTATCATATAGCTTTTCATCGAATCCGTATAAAAGGTCTTTTCCAGTTTCATTCTCAACCGTCCCCGGAGACTTTGCTCCCGATCTTCCGGGCTATATGAAGCAGCCGTCTGTATTTCCGGACATCTCCTGCAGGATCATAACGGTATGCCGTCTGTTTAACGGCGAAACCATATCCTGCAGACTCTGCTTCCGCATCCAGCATCAGTCTCCTGCCGTTTTCGCTCACTGAAAACTCCGGCTGCGAAAGCCCCGGAAACCGTTCGGCAGCCTGGCCGGCGTATCCGGACCGGATATCCGCGGCAACATCAACATCATTCTTCCGGACGCTTTCCCTGAACAATAGCAGATAGGCATCCGCGTTCAGTCCTGCCCTGCCGTATGAGAACAGGGCTGTCATGACCAGGGTAAAAATGAGTAAAAGGACGAACGGGATCACCAGTGACGCTTCCAGGGAAAGATACGCGTCCAGGCTGCCATTCTGCATTTTCTTTATCACTGCATACCACCCCTGAATGTAAGAACGATAACAAATCCGGCCAGCAGGAACGGAATGAATGCGATCCTTCTCTTTACCGAAGCTTTCCCAGCCGCGATCAGGATGACGGCATATACCGCGCAGAGCAGTACGGCAGCGCACATCGTACAGAATATGACTGCCGCCCCGGTCAGCTGTCCTGTCCCGATCATGCTCAATCCGTCTCCCAGACCGACTTTGTCCGCGGACAGCAGGCTGAGGGCGATAAAGAATACGCCTGGCAGGAGCGAAAAGATCCTCTCATACAGAACAGCCTCACCGCGCACAGCAAGATAAACATCCCATATGGCGGCAAGGATCAGGATGACGGCCGCCAGCGGGACAGGCAGCGCCTTTTTACGGATATCATATATGGACGCGGCGGCCAGCCAGACTGCTGTGATGACAAGAGGAAGTATAACGGCAGCTTCTGCATTCAAATCTCAGTTCTCCTCTCTAATGTGCCAGTCCGCATCGTGAACATGGCCCGTAATTTTGCGCGGCAGAAGATAGCGGGACAGCACGAATCGTCCTCTTTAATCCGCTGCACTGCCTGCTGCAGTGATAGCGGTTGCCGTCGTCCGTAATATAGACCATTCCGGAAGTATCGGAGGCTGCCCTGCAGATCTCGCACGGATAATACTTTGCCCCGCTGTTGTTCCTTAAGGCAGACACCTGCCCTCTGCCCACTGCCTCTACCGACAGTTTCAGGTAGCTGCATTCAGGATTCCTGTGATAGACAGTGCCTGTTTCCGTCACATAAACGATCTCCTCTTCTTCTATACTGCCGTTTTCCCCGGCACTGTCCCCGCTTCCCGGCGCAAATCCCACAAAGGCGTGCCCGTAATAACGGTTCTGCAGGGAAATATCCGTATATGCCAGCCATGGGATCAGCGGACCTGCCCTGTAATCCGCCACCAGTGAAATGATATCCGATTCCGGCCCGCTGCCTGACAGGATGGAACTTCTCAGGTAAGAAATGCTTCCGCTCCCTCCCCGCAGCGGGCTTTTGTCCAGATACTCCGTCCCGGCCAGCTCCAGTACCATATTCCTGACAAAGGTCTGGGAAAGCGCAAAGGACACTGCCGCGGCCGTTATCCCCGCGCCGCCGCTGCCCGGACTTTCCGATACCGCACCCGCACCCTGTTCTTCACCGCCCTCTTCCGGAATGCCGTCCTTTAGTCCGTATCGGTAGTAATAGGCATAGTAAGCAGCCTGGTTCCCCGCCTGGTGCAGGGCGCTGCCGATCCGGTCCTGGAGCCTGATGATCTCGATGATCCAGATCATGTTGACGACGAAAAACAGGAAGAGCGGGACCGCGGCAGCGGCTTCCAGGGCCATTCCGGCCGCGATCTCCTTTTTAAGGAAGCGCCGGACAGACACATCCTGCCCGGAGAGCTTTTTTCTGATTTGATAAACGATAGTCTGCCCGCACCTCCTTCCGCGGACCTTTGTCAGTTATAACCTGCCGTACGGCTGATCCTGACGCCTTTGCCGAAGCCGCTGCCAAAATCGAATTCCGCCGTCAGTGTATCCAGGCACCAGTCCATGCAGAATCCGCTGCAGCCCGTACCGGTCCTGATGTCCGACTCCATGATATCCATCAGCCTGAATGTCCTGCTGTGACCATCCATGATGAACAGGAATATCTGCAGGTAATTCTCATATGTGAGCCCGCTTTCCGATCCGGCAGTATCTCTCGCTTCGGGAAACAGAAGGCTCATCAGAGAAGTCTTCCATGCAGCTTTTGTTTTTAACGGCGGCACTTTCCCGCCGTCGAACAGTGTCCTGACATCCTGGATGCTTTCCATATAGCTCCACCCCAGAAGCACCAGGTTTTTGACGACGGGCTGAAGCTCAGGGAGCGCGGTAAGGAAAGCAAAGACTGCTCCGATGGCATCCGCGATCCCGGTCTTTTCCGCGTCTGTATAAATATACGCAAGGTTGGCTGCCGTACGGATGATAAGAAGCCGCCTTGCCATGGATTCCAGGTTTGCCCTGTCGGTATCCTTGCCGAAAACGATGTATTCCTGCTGGTATTTCAGCAGGCCTTTTTCAAGAGGCTCCCTGTAACTGCCGCACTTTTCACAGATATACATATCCATAAGGAATGCGTCGGCAGGAGGATATCCGTGGCTGCTCTCCATGACCGTTGCCTGGCCGTAATGGACCCGGCGCCGGCTGAGCGGATCGCCCGCCCCTTTTATGTCAGCTTCCGAGACCTCCGCACCGGACCCAAGCACCTGCCACAATACAGGCAGCAGCCTGAACTCGTTCAGCGCACTGAAAGAAGCAATGGTCTCCCCCTGCTCCGCATACAGAGAATCTTCATTTTCCTCACTGATCTCACTCCCGGTAAACGCCGACCAGTTTTCCTCCCACTGGCTGCTCCAGGTATCCTCTTCCGCAGCGGAAGCATCGTACCCTTCCACCATCGTCAGCAGTTCACCAAACAGCGCGCCGGCCGGATCCGCCGTCATATAGGCATAGATCTGTTCTTTCAGGGCCCTGCCGTCCTCGTCCGCCGCAAAACGCGCGGATGTGACCTCACACTCTTCCAGGTGAAGGCCCCGGAAGTCCCGCAGGCCGGGGTGCAGCATGCCTGCGGGTTCCAGATTCTTTTCCGCGTACATCCGGAGTCTGTCACTTACCCGCTGTACGGAGGCATTCCCGCTTCCATAGGAGGCATCTGCAAAAAACAGGTCATACTGTTCCAGCAGAGCACGGGAAAATTCCCCCAGCACGGAATTGAGTGCCGTATCGACAGTGATCTCAGCCTTCAGGCGTGACGAACTGACCCTCGCCCCGTTAATGACCGCCAGCAGAAAAGAAAGCATGACGGCCAGCGTCAGCGCAAGATACAGCGTCAGATACCCTCCGGCGTACAGCCCGCGTCCCGGCTCAGCCCGTAACGACACTGGCTTTCTCTGAGATCGTGTCGAAAATACCGGCTGCAAGCTTCGTTATGTTGTTCTTGAAAATGATCACGAGCCCGATCAGGACGACGATGATCAGGATCATCTCTACTGTCCCCATACCGCTCTCGTCTTTGAAAAATCTCCTGAGCCCCCGGCCTATTCTGCCAAAGGGCTTTTTCCCCATAACTTCGATCTTCATTTGACCTCCTGTTCATGCAAAACAACAGCTTCAGCGGATCCCCATCCCCAGGTAAACGGGAATGATGATCATGACCATGGTTACCGCCAGCATCAGCACCATCGGGAAAAGAAGCTTTGTGCCCGCTTCTTCGCCCAGCTGCCTGGCTAGGTTCTTTCGTTCTTCAAATGCCGTCTGCGCCTCTTCTTCGAGGGAACGGATCAAAACACCTCCTCCCTTCCTCAGGTTCTGGGACAGGAGCGCCGCCAGTTTGGAATATTGCTTCATCCGGCACCTTTTCCCGAAGTGGGCATATGCCTTTGTCTCCGGAACGCCGCTCTCCAGCTCACGGCAGACCAGCAGGATCTCCTCATACGCGTACCTTCTGCGGAAAGTCCCGGTACCGCCGGAACGCGTCCCGACGCTTACAGCCTTTGCCTGCCCCGCCAGATAATCCTGCCCCAGTTTTACAAAGGCGTTCCGCACACTCATCCCGGCGCCGATGTAAAGTACCAGTTTGGACAGGATCTGCGGATAATCCATGGCCATTTCCCGCTCCCTGTCCCGGATCCTGCGGTATATATCCCTGTCGGCGCCGAAATACGCGGCTATACCGGCCGCCAGCATGCATATGAAAAGCAGCATACTGGGGTCATCCTTCTTCCTGCTCCAGACAAGTTCCATGCCTCCGGCCCGTTCCGGTATTTCGAAGCTTTCCTGCTCCCGGCTGTCCTGTTCCGCGGCGGATATGGCCGCCTCTATGACGGCTCTTTCCGCCTCCGCCTCATCCGGCACCGGAGGGATGACCAGGACCGTGTATTCTTTTTCAAACTTCATCCCGGCATAGTGCAGGGCTGCCGTAACGGTCACCTTTTCCTCTCCTTCCGGGGGCGGATGCACCGTCCCGTCCGCTTCGATAACTCCGTACCGGGAGCTGTCCCAGCTGATAAGGAACGGGAGCTCCGGTATCCGGGACGGGAAAGAAAGCGATGAAGAAACCGTTACCGTATCCTTTCCGGCCGCTTCCTGCTGCCCCGTCATCAGCGCAGGAAGCTGTCCGAATACTTCCCGCGAAAGCAGCTCCGCTTCCTCCTGTGTATATTCCCGCGGGGCTACTTCGATGACAAAATCCCCGTGGTTCTCTTCCGATACTCTGATGCTTTTGGCGCTTTCGCTGTATCCGTTCCTGAACAGCCTCCCTCCGACGAAATCTTCTTCCGCCGAAAGGGCTGCCGCTTCCGCGCATATGGACATAAAGGCGGCCATAAAGACGAAAAGCAGAAAATTCGTCAGTTTGGTGACTTCATGATCCATCAGGCGCAGGGAATGATCGTTCCCGGGGTAAAGCGTCACCAGGTCAAGTCCGATCCTGTCCTCGCTCTTTCTGCCCCATTTTCGCAGGTACCCCGGTCTGCCGCCCGCCGCCTTCATATGGCCGTACCTGTAAAGACGGACAGCGATCTTCCTGAACGGCCGGATGAGAACGGACGGCTCATCGTCCGTGAACAGGCATTCATGCCTGCACAGGATCATCATCAGCACTTCCGCGGCCAGTATAGATACGTAAAAGCACAGTCTGTATTTCATATCCTTATCTCAACGATCTTTTCGGACATGGCAAAGGCAGCAAGATAGACGCACATACATGCGGTCATGACCGCGATCCCCGCCGGGTTGTGATAAAGCGTATCGAAAAAGCCCCTGGAAGTGGCCCCTATATAAACGACGATGCCAAACGGGACGACATCCATGATCTTCTGTTCCATCTTTTTCGCACTGATCATTACACCGATCTCCTCCTCTGTTTCAAGACGGGAACGGATCAGGCCGGACGTCCTCTCCAGGATCCCTGCCATGTTTCCCCCGCTCCTTTTCGCGATACTGAATACTTCGGCAAATTCCGTGATCTCCTCCACCTTAGTCCTTTCCGCAAAAGAGGTAAGCAGCCGTTCGACCGGGATATTCGCGTCGAGGCCTGTATTGATCCTGTACAGTTCCTGCGCAATCGGGCTTGTCCTGCCAAACAGCATGACCATGTCCGAATAGGCGTCCCGGAATGCGTTCTCCGCGGAATATCCGGCTTTTAAGGAAGCCGTAAGGCTGTTCATGACTTCACGGAAACTGACTGTCAGCTGCCGCCGCCGCTTTTGTTCCCTGATCCGCTTTCTCCTTTTCAGGATAGGAAACAGCAGCGGCAGCAAGAACACGGCGGCAAGGAAGGATCTGTAAAAAAACAGGGCGAGAAGAACGATGATCCCCATGCTTTCAGCAAGGCTCCTTATGTCTGTTTCTTTCAGTTCCCGCAAAAAGGCAGACGCCTTCAGGCCTGCTCTACTGCCACGGACCGTCCAGGATCCCGGCCATCGCAAGCTTTGCCGTATGTTCCAGCCCGTTTTCAAAGATCCACCTCCCCTGTATCCTGCCGTCTTCTTCCCCTTCCTCCAGGAAGCGGCAGATCACCCTTGTTTCGATCCCGTCTCCGTCCATCCCCAGTATCTCGGAGATCTCCAGGAGCTTTCTCGACCTGTCCCTAAGCCTGCCAAGGTGCACCAGGATATCGATCCCATGCGCGATCTGCGACCGGATGGCCGGGACCGGCAGTTCCATTCCCATAAGCACCATAGTCTCCAGCCTGGCAAGCATATCCCTGGCACTGTTGGCGTGCCCCGTCGACATGGAGCCGTCATGTCCCGTATTCATGGCCTGCAGCATATCCAGGGCTTCGGCGCCTCTGACCTCCCCGACGATGATCCTGTCCGGCCTCATCCTGAGAGAAGTCCTGATCAGCTCCCGGATCGGGATCTCGCCGACACCTTCCGTATTCGCGTTGCGCGCCTCCAGGCGGACAAGGTTGGGGATATGCCGGATCTGCAGTTCGGCGTTATCTTCGATCGTAATGATCCTTTCCGACTTCGGGATATATTCCGACAGCGCGTTCAGGAACGTGGTCTTCCCGGAACCGGTCCCGCCGCTGATAAAAATGTTGTAGCCTGCTGCCACAAGCCTCCCCAGGAAGGCCGCCGCGTCTTCGCTGACTGACTCATTCGCGATAAGGTCTTCCATCCTGACCGGTTCCTTCGGGAAACGCCTGATCGTCACGACCGGCCCGTCCAGCGCCACAGGCGGCAGGACGACATTGACCCTCGACCCGTCCTGCAGCCTGCAGTCGACGATGGGGGAAGATTCATTGACGATCCTGTTGCAGTCCGATACCACCTGCTGTATGACGTCGTCCAGTTTCTCCGGAGAGGAAAAACTGTCCCTGACCGGAAAGACCTCCCCGTCCTTTTCCACAAATATCCTGTTTACCCCGTTTATCATGACTTCCGTTATCCCTTCTGTTTCGATCAGGTCCTGCAGTACGTCCAGGCGCCGGATGGAATGGAACAGGTCCCGACGCATCTTTGCCATCTGAGACAGAGAAGTCTCCCCCTGGCGGGAAGCCGCAATGATCTCCGTATCGATCAGAGACAGGATCTCCGCGTCGTCGCTTTCCCTTGAATAGTCGATCCGGGACAGTATCCTGTCCTGCAGGTCGTTCATTATCTTTGTCATAGTCCTGTACTTCCTCCTCTTCTTCCCTCTTCACAGTCTTACAGCCATTCTTTCAGGTGCTGCCGGATATAATCAGCCAGCGCGCAGCTCTTGAGCATTTCCGGATCCTGCGGGATGTCCGTGAATAAAGGCAGTTCCAGCCGGACTGTTGCGGCATAGATATCCTGGCAGTCCGTCCGGACAAGCATATCCTCATAATCCTTGAGCCTCATCTGTGCCGTCCGGTCCTTTCGCCAGATCGTAAATATCTTCGAACAACTCCTGAGGATCTGTGTCAGGCCGTCCGCGAGCTCGGAAAGATCCAGAATACAGTATCCATACTCGGTCCCTTCCGCGATCGTCCTTATCAGCCCCAGCCACTGCGAGCAGGCAACTACCTTCAGGTCCTGGAAGGACCTTGCCGGCGGAACGATATCCAATCCTCTGGCGGATATGGTCATTCCCGCCAGGGCCTGCACCACCTTTTCCCGCGCACATTCGTTATAGTAGAGCAGGTCGGAAACGGACGCGCCGGCGCCGGTGCCCTGGCCGGGTCCCGGACGCAGGAAGCCCGGGAATGCCTCAAAATTCATATACAGTGCTCTCTTTTCGACAGACAGTATCTGTCCCAGGGTCAGCGCGAACGTAGTCTTGAGGCAGCGTGACACAGGGGAATAGATACCGATCACCCGCATGGCTTCCCCGTGGCGCGTCGTATCCGCTACTTCGGCATGGGAGAGCAGTCCGTTCATCCGGATAAAGGCGATTATGTTCTCTCCCGACTGGTATTTGCTGACAGCGGGGAACCTGCCGTCCGGTATCCGCCCGCTTTCATTCAATATGAGGACGGCGGGAAATTCCCCTTCCGGCATCGGCACGGAACCGGAAATGATCAGGAGCGCAGTCCTGTCACGGTCCGTACCGTTCTCAAATGATTCTGCCGACGTAAAGATCCTGACGTCATACAGGCCGCCCGTTTCCCTGAGCAAAAATTCCATCAGGTGACAGGCATAGTCCACCTCCCTGTCGACGATGGCGATACAATTCTTCACCGCGGGAGCGGCAATATCCGGTTTCAGATCTGCTGCCAAAATATATCCGTTACACCTCCTGTCATTAAGATCACGGAAAGGGCATAGGGAACCGCAAAGGGGATCCCGCCAATACCGCGCTTCCCCGGACGGCGGGCAGGGTCATCCCGCCGGCGGCATACCTGTACCGCTTCCTCTGCCAGCATAAATACAGCCATAATACCCGCCAGCAGAAATGCCTGCGCAAGGCAGACGATGTTTTCACTGAAAGTCATAAAGACCGAACCGGCCGTGGCAAGTTTTACATCGCCTGCCCCGAGACCGCCCATAACATATGGGATGAAGATAAGGATAAAGACCGCCGGTACCCGTGCCGGGCACGGCATGACATCCGGTGCCGTACCGCAGATGCCGTCAAAGGATCGCATATACGTATACAGATCCATCATGATCCCGGTCACGAATGCCGGAACCAGCCAGTGGTTATAGATCCTGCCCCGGTGGATGTCGGAAGCCATTGCTCCCGTAACAAGAATGATAAGGATTACTGAAGAAGCAGGAGGCACATTTTCTTCACCTCCGTCGTGAAAGAAACGATATGTCAGTTCAGATCCGCAGCCTGGAACCTCCTTCCGGCACCGCTGCGGTAATACGCATTATCTGACCTGCCGCGCCAAAAATCAACCCGGTTTTCAGGGAAAAATCTTTTTCCGGCGATCTTTGGTGAGAACTGACAAATTTATGCTTTTGATTTTTATCAAATATCTACAGAAAAATCTGCACTGCCGTGCGGAATATACTGCCGGCAGGACGTATCACAAACAACTTGTACTGTACTGTTATTTGCGGTATAGAATGTTGATATGAAGAGCGCCGAACCCGGAACCGGAACCGCCCCGGCGGAATATGAAGAAACGCTGAAAACACGACCTCACTGTACTGACATGACCGGAAGAACTGCCATGAACGATTACAAGACCGATATCAGAAAACACCTCGCCAGGCTTTTTGCTGCCGCCCTTTCCCTGCTGCTCGTCATTCTCCTTACCTGCGGCTGTGGAGGCCGGGATGACAAAAAAGACTCGTCTTTATCCGCCGCTGGAAATATCCCCGGGAACGCTGCGGTACCCATTCCTCCGCTTCCCGAGCGCGTCCTCTTCGTGGGCGATTCCAGGACTGTGGATATGTTTACGGACAGCGAAAGGGAGATCCCGGGCGGAACACGGGACGGCTTCACCGTCTTTGCCCTGGACGCCTGCAATCATACATTTCTGGAAGAGGTGCTGGATCTGTATAAGAACGGGGATTACGATATGCTCATCTCATGGATGGGCGCGAATGACCGGGGTGATTTTTCCGGTTATGAAGTCTTATACGGATCTGTCCTGGACAGCGGCAAAATGCTGATCCTCTGCACAGTCGGACCGACAGACGAGTCAGCCCTTAAGAACAGCGATAAGGTCAATTACACCAATGAACTGATGCTAAAATTCAATACGGACCTTGTATCCTGGGCGGCCGCCCGGAATGTACCGGTGATCGACCTCTGGTCCTTTATCAGCGATCCGGCAAACGGCATAACCGTGGATCCGGCCGACGGAGTACACTACCTGCCTCGGCCCACTGCCGCCGTCTGGCAGTATATCCTGGAAATGCTGGGGCATGAAACAGGCAAATAAAAGGGCCTGTCACTGCAGGGTGGAAATGTCAGTTGCATTATGAGGTGGCGTTAGAATCTGCTGCTTTATAGTCTGTTGCATGATAAGTTAGCGTTATGCTCTGTTGCACTATGAGTTGGCGTTATGCCCTTGTTGCACTATGAGCTGGCGTTATTTACATACCATTATCCGTCTTTTACCTGTTAAATCTGCAGCTATTCGATCTTTTTTGATTGGAGATACATATTGCATCTTCATTTCTAATGCATCAATATGTCCCTCATTTATTCTTGTTTTCTGCAGATACCCCCTGGATTTGAAGCAGCTGAGTTTCAATATGTACTGAAGATCTGAAGTGGTACCGATCAATAACAAAAAAGTGAACCCACCATCTGTGCCCGATGCGAACAAAACTCACACAGGTACCTATTGCAGGGTAAAATAAGTCGTTTCAATATGTATTTTCTACATCGCAGCTTACATATTATACCGATCAAAGTATCAGTAACCGCTGCGCCATATGTACTCATCGCGAAATCCTCGCAGATTTTCCGCCGGAAGAACCGCAAGAACCAATGGCAGGGCCTCTAAAAACCGCAGAACAATATGGAAGTGCCTCCGCTAAGCCTCCGCTCTATGCTTCCGGCCCGCCAAGAACGTTGAGGGCGCCCAGGGCGTCAAGCGCGAACAGGACGTGCAGCGCGGCGCCGGCCGTCAGCGCCTCTTCGTTTAAGTCGAACTGTGGGGAATGGATCGGCGCGCCGCTCCCCAGTTCCTCGTCCTTTACACCCAGAAACGCGATCGCCCCGCCGTAATGATCTGTGTAGTGCGCGAAGGTCTCCGAACTCAGCGTAGGCGGCGCCGCCTCATAGCTGTCTTTGCCGAGATGACGCACTGTCAGTTCCCTGATCCGCTCCGCGTCAGAAGCCCTGTTGACAACAGGGTCCGTCAGCCACTGCATCTTTACTTCATAACTGCAGCCATACAGCCCACAGGTGCCCTGCAGGAGTTCAAAGAAACGGTCCTTAAAGGCATTAAGCGTAGCTTTGCTGAGGCTCCGGGCCGTGCCTTCAAAGTAAAGCTCTTCCGAGATGACGTTGGCGGTGTCGCCCATCCGGACAAAGGGAATGCTGAACGTCAGCATGGCAAAGGGATCCAGCTGCCGCATGGGCATGCCCTGCAGAGTCTGGTAAAAAGAAAGGAAGCAGTCCAGCGGATTATTGGCCTTGTCCGGCCTGGAGCCGTGTCCGCCGCTGCCTTTGATGCTGACGCCAAAACCAAACCCGCCCGCATAGACGCCGTCGGGTTCTGCTGAGATATGCCCGCAGCCCAGATCGGGATCCACGTGCAGGGCAAAGCAAGTGTCCGGGGAAAGTCCGTTCTCATCCAGGTACCGGAACAGCCGGCCGTAGCCATAAGTCTGGTCCGGGCCGCCGGTCTCTTCCGCCCGTTCAAAGCAAAGAATGACTGTGCCCGAAAATAAGCCTCTCTTCTCCTGCAGGACTTTCGCTGCCGCCAGCAGCATTGCCGTATGAGCGTCGTGCCCGCAGGTGTGCGCCGCGCCGGGCATTTCCGATAAGACCTGCTTTTCCTGTTTCAGGTTGTTCCGGTCTTCCTCCATCGGCAGTGCGTCCATATCCGCGCGAAGAAGCACCTTCCGTACTGTTCCGGCCGCCGAACTGCCTCCGCCGCCGGGTAAAGTACCGGCCGCCGCGCTGTTTCCCCCGTCTGCCAAAGTGCCCAATGTGCCGCTTAATACTCCCTTGCCTTCGGCCTCACCCGTGATCAGGGCGATAATGCCGCCCTTCTCGACTTCGTGAAAAGGGATGCCCAGGGCATCCAGTTTATCCGAAATGAATTTCAGCGTATTCTCTTCATAGCCCGACAGTTCCGGGTGCCTGTGCAGATAACGCCGCATTTCGATAAGGTGTGCCGCGTCGATCCCAAGCTCATTTATCTGCTGCTCTTCCATATGCAGCCCCTTCATCTGCGGCTCTTTCATCAGCAACCTGTTCGTCTGCCATTCTTCCATATGCTGTTCTTCTATATGCAGTTCCCGTTCCTGATCCAGCTTATTCATTTCCCGCTTCGCCGAGGGATACGGCCAGGAACCTCTTTGTGCTTTCCTCGCCGGGATCGCTGAAGATCTTCTCCGCCGTTCCTTCTTCGACTACTCTCCCGTTCTCCATATAGACCACGCGGCGTGCGACTTCTTTTGCGAAGCCGATCTCGTGAGTCACGACGACCATCGTCGTCCCTTCCTTCGCCAGCTTTTTCATGACATCCAGGACTTCCCTGGTCAGCTCGGGATCCAGGGCCGAGGTCGGTTCGTCAAATAGGATGATCTCCGGGCTGTAGGCGAGGGATCTTGCGATCGCGGCCCTCTGCTGCTGGCCGCCGGAGAGATGGTCGGGGTAATAATTCGCGCGGTGTGTCATGCCGACTTTTTCCAGCATTTCATCGGCGATCCTCTCCGCGTCCTCCTTCGATACCTTTCGCGCCGTCGTGAGCCCTTCCAGTACATTTTCACGCACGGTCATGTTCCGGAACAGGTTGAAATTCTGGAATACATAGCCCATTTTCGCGCGAAGGCGGCGGATCTCGGACTTTTTGAGCCTGGTGATATCCTTTTCAAAATCGTCAAAACGGATCGTACCGCTGTCCGCTTTGTTCAGAAAGCTCAGACACCGGAGCAGCGTCGTCTTGCCGGAGCCGCTGCTGCCGATGACCGCAACGACTTCGCCGTCGTCGACCCTGAAGTCGACGCCCCTTAATACCTCCGTATTACCGTAACTGCAATGCAGATCCTTTACTTCCAGCATGTACTGCTATCCTCCTGCCGTCTCTCGTTATACACCTTCCGCAGCCGGTATCCCGGCGCCGGACGCGTCACTGTCCCCGGCATCGTCTTTTGGCTGCTTCCAGGCCAGTCTCCTTTCCAGGAACGACTGCAGGAACGTCAGCAAAGTATTGAGCATCAGATAGATCAGGGCGGCCTCGCAGTAAAGGGCAAAGGGTTCGAAATACTTGGACGCGATCTGCTGGGCCGTCTTGAACATTTCAACGACCGTGATCGAAGCGGCCAGCGAGCTGTCCTTGGTGAGTCCGATCAGGGAGCCGAACATAGTCGGGAAAGCGACTCTCGCCGCCTGCGGGATCACGATCCTGCGCATGATCTGACCATAGGTGAGGCCGATCATGTAACCGGCTTCGATCTGCCCCTCAGGGACAGACAGGATGGCGGCACGTATCGTTTCGGACATGTAAGCCGCGTAGTTCAGGGAAAACGCAATGACCGCCGACGGGAATGCGGGAAGCGTTATCCCGAGCGACGGCAGCCCGTAGAATATGATGTACATCTGAACGATCAGCGGCGTCCCTCTGAAGATCCATACATAGATCCTGGTCAGCTGTTTAAGCCCCTTGATATTGAGTACCTGTACTATGGCCAGGATAAAGGCCAGCACGACGCTGATCGCGAAGATACTGACGGTAAGGGGGATGGTCACCTTGACCAGATAAAGCAGCAGACGAGGGAACGAGTTGATCAGAATTCCCCATAATCGTTCATTCATATGTCTGTCTCCGATCCTGAAAAATATTGTCACCAAATTACGACCGGGACCGTTTCCGGCCCCGGTCTTTGCATACACACACACGAATCAATGATGTCAAACCTTTGCTGTCATGTGCATGGGCATGCTGATAATGCGATTCCCGCAATCAGTTGTTCTCGACGGAATGTGTGAAATCCTCGCCGAAGTATTTAATGGAAAGTTCCTGAAGAGTCCCTTCGTCACGGAGCTCCTGGAGGATCTCGTTCACTTTCGCAAGAAGTCTCTCTTCGCCCTTGCGGATCGGTACGCCGACCTGGGCTTCGGAATTCGGGATGACGAACGCGACTCTCAGATCCGCATCGGGATGCTCTTTCAGATAATCGTTCAGGACGACCTGGCTGAAGTTCGTAAAGTCGACCCTGCCGGACAGCAGCATTTCCGCTGATTCACCGCTGGTATCGACACCGACGATCTCGGCGCCGCGCTCTTCCAGCCAGCCGATATAGGCGTTGGTCAGGTTAGTCGCGACCTTCATGCCCTTTAAGTCTTCTTCGGACTTGATACGGTCGTCGTCTCCCCTGACGATGACTGTTCTCGCGTTAAAGTAGTACGGATCGGAAAAATCATATTTTTCCTGGCGTTCCGGTGTGATGGAGACCTGGTTGATGACGGTATCGAACCGGCCGGTATCCACGCCGATCAGGAGCGAATCCCATGCCGCCTCGACGAACTCGGCTTCCACGCCCAGTTTCTCAGCGATCTTCTGCGCGACTTCCACGTCATAGCCGGCCAGGTCGCCGTTTTCATCATGATAGGTAAAAGGCGGATAAGTGCCTTCGATACCGACTACGAACTTGCCCGCGTTCAGGATAGCCGCCAGCTGGTCGTCTACTTCTTCCACTGCCTCTGCTGCTTCAGCGGCAGTTTCTCCGCCCGCTTCCGCTGCCTCCGTGACCGCTTCAGCCGCATCGCCGGCTGCAGGCGCTGAAGACGCCGCAGGTACCGCGCAGGCGCTGAGCATGGTCATGGCAAGGACTGCGCCAAGGATCATGGACAATACTCTTTTTTTCATTTGCTCCTCCCGGAATGTCTCCTGTCCGGCCCCTGGCCGGCATTTTTATTCCTACTATATCAGTATGCTTACTATGTTTCAGTAACTATACAGCGGCTGTTCTTCCATGTCAAGTTAAGACCACTGCTATACAAAAAGCGCCTCCGGCTTTCCGGGAGCGCTTTCGCTTTCATAACCTTGTTGGACCTCCCGGCCTGACAGTGCTGTCAGTGAAAAATTATAACATGAAACAGATAATAAGTCATCTTATCTGCCGCGTACAACCGCTCTCCGGCGACGGAAACTGCAGGGACTCAGCCCATATACAGCTTCACCCCGCGGACGAACCTTTCCAGTCCGTCTTCAAGCAGCGCTCTCGGGCAGGCGCAGTTCATACGAAGGTACTTTTCGCCGCCCTTCCCGTACAGCGTTCCCTTCGTCAGGACGAGGCCGGTCTTTTCCCTGATGAAATCACCAAGCTCCTCCTCGCTGTCTGTAACAGCGCTGCAGTCCATCCAGAGGAGATAAGTCCCTTCGGAGGGGGTGATCCTGACCTGCGGGATCTTCTCCGCGACGACCTGCCGCACTCTGTCCTTATTCTCCTTTACATAGCTGCACATCTCTTCCAGCCAGGCTTCCCCTTCGGTGAACGCCGCGACCGTCCCTTCGACGGCAAAAGCGCCGGGCTCGGCCACTTCGTCCGTATTCAGGCCGCGCCACATCTTATGGCGCAGGAACGGGTCTTTGACCATAACGGCGGCCGTATGCAGGCCGGCCAGGTTGAAAGCCTTCGTCGGCGCGAAACAGGTCACGCTGATCCTTGCGCAGGTCTCGGAGGCGGACGCAAAGGGAGTGTACTTCTTTCCGGGATCCACGACGTCGCAGTGGATCTCATCGGACAGTACGATCACATGGTAACGGGCGCAGATCTCACCGATCCTGGCCAGTGTTTCTTTGTCCCACAGCCTGCCGATCGGGTTATGCGGGTTGCAGAAAAGCATCAGCGAAGTCTGCGGATCGGCGGCCTTTGCCTCCAGGTCTTCCCAGTCGATGTTGTACTCCCCGTCTTTTACCGGCATCCGGCATTCGATCGGAAAACGGCCGTTATTTACGATGGAATTGAAGAAAATATTGTAGATCGGCGTCAGTACCAGGACCTTTTCCGCTGGATACGTGAGTTTGCGGACAGCGGTAGAGATAGCCGGGATAACGCCCGTAGCGAAAATCAGCTCCTCCTTCTCGATCTGCAGGCCGTGCCGCCTTGCCCACCAGCCCTGGTAAGCTTCATACCAGACGCCCGGTACGTCCGTATACCCGTAGATACCGTTGTCCAGGCGCTTCTGCAGCGCCTGCCGGATCTCCGGCGCCGCCGCAAACTCCATATCCGCCATGGACATGGCGATCTCATTCTCCCCGATGTCCCACTTGGAAGCGAAGGTGCTCCTGCGCCCGATCACCGTATCAAAATCATATCTGCCCATAGATGCCGTCTCTCCTTCTGCCGGTAATGCTTATTTTACGTACTCCATCAGCTCATAGACCCTGTCCCTGGTCAGCTCGGCGGCTTTCGTATTGGCCACCAGCGGAGCGATGGAGCCGCCTTCATATTCCGCGGCTGCTTTGGCCACTTCACTTTCCTTATTGTCGATCCATTTGACCTGCTCAGCCGTCAGCGTCTTCATGGCACCGGCATCCAGGGTATCCTTCAGATAAGCCCAGATCAGGTTCAGCTGGTCGTCCCATACCTGATAAAGCTCACCCGACGTCAGGTTCATCTGCGTCTGCGGGATATCGCTGTCCAGCTCCGCCTGCAGGGCGGCCGCCGCCTCTTCTGTCTTCTGAAGGGCGGACTTTATGCCTGCGGCACCATCGGAGACCGTTTCACCCGCTGCCGCGGCAGCGCCGTCTGCCCCGCCTGATAACGCGTCTTTCGGGAATCCGGAGAACCCGGCTTCGCCGGCTTCATTGTAGAGGCCGTAAAAGCCGAGCTCCTGCCTGTCTTCATAATTCATGGCCATCCGGACCCAGTCCACAAAAGCCTCCGGCAGATCCACCACTTTCGCTTCCGGCAGGTAAATATAAAGCGTTTCCGCGCTGTCAAGCCCATAGGGATCGGTGTATTTGTACATCATCTGGTCTTTGACTTCCTCGGTCCCGGCCTCTTTTTCATAGGTCATCTGCGCGATCGAAGTGCTGTAAGTATACTCGTTGACCTTCTTCAGCTCGGTGAACTGCCCTTTGAAATCACAGCAGTAATACGCCCCGTGCGGAGTCTCCTCCGTGACCTCGCCCATCTCGGAATCATGATAGCTGCCGGAAAAAGAACCGTCCGCGCCGATATGCAGCTCCGTGCCCCAGCCGCCCGCGCCGCTGGAGAAATTGAAGTCGATATCCTGCAGGTCCGCGAAGGTAAGGCCGCCTGCTGTTTCTGCCTGCGCTCCGTCAGATGCCTCAACCTGCGCCTCGCCGGCGGGATTTCCGGCAGGACTTCCGGCATCCTCATTACCTGCCTGTGCCTGCGGAGCTGCCTCTTCACCGATCGGCTCCCATCCGTCAGGCCAGGTCGACGGATCGCCGGCTGCGTTCCCGGTTCCGTGCCCCAAACCGGCACAGCCGGTCAGGACCAGCGCCAATGTCATGCATACAGTCATCAGGATCACTATTATCTTGCTTGTTTTCATTCCTGTTTATATTCCCCCTTACCGTTTTTCTTATCTGACCATCCCGGCATATTCGTAAGAAAAGAACCGGCTTCAGGCAAAGATTTCATCGGTATGTAACCATATTATACATAAAAAACCCAGTGCCGGCGCACTGGGTTCCCCGTCCCGCTTCCGCGGTCCGGTTGAAATGATCCACATTACAGCTTCAGAATAATACTATAGAAACCCAGTGCCGGCGCACTGGGTTCCCCGTCCCGCTTCCGCGGTCCGGTTGAAATGGTCCACGTTACTGCTTCTGAATAAAAGAAACCTACCGGACCTCATGGATCCGGCAGGTTCAACTGCTTTACTTCGGTTCTTACTTATTCAGCTGCTTTGCCGTTCCTTCTCTTCTTCATCATGAACAGGATGTATCTGACCAGTGCCGCTATTCCGCTCAGCATTACTCCGAGCCATGCCAGCATATTCTTATCGTCTCCTGTCCTTGCTGCTCCCAGGACTCCGCGCTGTGCTCCAAGTACCCTCTGCGCTCCCAGTACTCTCTGCGCTCCAAGTACCTGCGGTGTCTGCGGTACCGTTGTAGGAGGGATGATGATCGGAGGGGTCGGCGGTGTAGGCTCATCCGGCGGCGGCGGGTTGTCGTCCGACCTTACTCTGTTCGTGAAGACCTGACCGTTACCCGTTACTGTCGCCGTCATCGTTCCGTCACCATTATCTACGACCTTGACTGTTACTGTCTTGGTGCTCGTATCATAGATGACCCTCGCTTCGCTGCCCGTCTGCTCTGTGATCGTGTACTTGTACTCGCCCGCCTTATCGAACTTCAGGGTCCCGAAGGATACGTCTCCGGCCGCGTCGTTCTTCGCTTCCGCTATTTATGACATTCATGTCATTTTGCCGCTTTTATGAGAAATGGGTTTGGTGCTCTTGGCAGAGATTGACTGACTTAGTCTACGGGCATGAACAGTCTTCCATCTAATGTTGACGTATTATTCTTTCAAATCGTCTTCACCTGCACAGCGAGTGGCTTATTGTTTCGTACGGACTCGTTATTCTTCTGAAAAACTCGTGGATCCGTACGAAACAGTCTTAAGCCTAGTACTATAATTAAAATAGCCAGGTCCGTTCCCGGTCCTGGCTGTATGTTTTCGTTTTCAGTGCTTTAAGATCCTGCCTGCCCTCTTTTTACATGTTCGATCGTCATTTCCCGACAGGACGGTAGAAGGTCAGCAGGCAAAACTCGTCTCCCTTCATACATATCCAGCCGTTCGCAGCTGCCGGACCTCCCTCTGTCAGGCCCGCTGTCGCTTCCTCATAGCACCCTTTCTCACTCCTGAACTGCAGGTACGCGATCCCTTCAGCTGCTGTCCAGTCAGGCAGCTGCCGGATCTCTTCCAGTTCCGCTTCCGCTGCCGTACCGATGAACCGGCCCTCTCGTTCAAAATAGCTGTCCGCCTGTGCAGTACACTCAGGCAGGGGCAGATGCCCGTCGTCTGTATACTTGGTCCCCAGGTCTGCCGTTGTCATGGCGAAATACGCATAGTTCACGAAGATCCGCCTGTAGTTGGAAGGCATATTCGCTAAAAGGTTGTCCCCCTCGGTCGGATCCATATAGTAGTAGTCCCCGTCCAGCCTGACCAGCAGCCAGGCGTGAGGTCTGCCGCCTTTCCTTCCCGTGATCAGCGTGCTGTCGATACCGGCTCCCTGGAGCAGGTACTGGGCAGCACGGGCATACCCGGTACAGACAGCTTTCCCCTCAAGCAGGGCTGCATCCGCAGTCTGACCGCTCCCCGCATTGCCGCCGTAGATGGTGTGGAGGATCACATAGTCATAGACCTGTTTAGCCTTCTCATAATCCCCGGCATCTTCCGCTATCCCCTCCAGGACCTCTCTCCTCAGTGTTTCGAGCCGTTCCTTTCTCTGGGCGGTCTCATCCGCCGAAAGCTCTTCCTTCCCTTCAAAGCTTATGACAAACTCGAGAGGCTGGGTACCGGTTTCTTCCGTTTTTGCCTCTGCCGCAGGCTGCGCCAGCATTCTGATTTCATAGCCGCTGACATAGAACAGTTCCGGGTTATCCGCCATTACACTCAGGTAGACCTTCTCTATTACCTCCTTCGTCGTGTCCGGCGGCAACTTCCCTGTATGCCTCTCATCCAGGGCTGACAGGATCACGTTGTAGATCTTCTTTTCATGTGTATCCAGCAGGCTGTAGGCATACATCCCGTCATCTGTTTTCACTTCGACGTCCATTAAGGCTTCCTCCCAGTCGTTTGCCGCGCTTAAGGCTTCGGCCGCTTCACGCCAGCCTCCCGTCCCGCTCTTCTTCTCACTGCACCCCGACAGCATAAGGGCTGCCAGAAAGCATGTCAGGACGATCAGGATGGTCGCGGTCCTGCGCTTCCTTTCCGCTGTTCTTTGTCTGTGCTGGTCCATTCTTTTCTTCCTTCTGTGAAAAAGAACCTGCCGGACCACATGGATCCGGCAGGTTCAACTGCTTTACTTCGGTTCTTACTTATTCAGCTGCTTTGCCGTTCCTTCTCTTCCTCATCATGAACAGGATGTATCCGACCAGTGCCGCTATTCCGCTCAGCATTACTCCGAGCCATGCCAGCATGTTCTTATCATCTCCTGTCCTTGCTGCTCCGAGGACTCCGCGCTGGGCTCCAAGCACCCTCTGCGCTCCCAGTACTCTCTGGGCTCCCAGTACCTGCGGTGTCTGCGGTACCGGTGTGGGAGGGATGATGATCGGAGGGGTCGGCGGTGTAGGCTCATCCGGCGGCGGGTTGTCGTCCGACCTTACTCTGTTCGTGAAGACCTGGCCGTTACCCGTTACTGTCGCCGTCATCGTTCCGTCACCATTATCTACGACCTTGACTGTTACTGTCTTGGTGCTCGTATCATAGATGACCCTCGCTTCGCTGCCCGTCTGCTCCGTGATCGTGTACTTGTACTCGCCCACCTTATCGAACTTCAGGGTTCCGAAGGATACGTCTCCGGCTGCGTCGTTCTTCGCTTCCGCTACTGTGTTTCCATTGCTGTCCTTCAGGTAGAAGGTGAACTCTCCGGCCTGAAGCGTCCTGCCGTCCATTACCTTCCTGGCTGTGATCGCTGCTGCGGTACCCTCTGCCGAGTAAGTATTCTCAAAGGTCACGCTCTGAGGACTTACCTCTGCCAGCAGGTGGCCCTGCTCGTCGTCCGTTACGACTACGGTGATGACTTCCTTATCCGCGTCGTACGTGATCCCGCCCTTGCCATCGTTGAGCTCTGTGATGGTGAAGGTATATGTTCCGGTCTCCTTGAACGTCTTCTCAGGGAACGTGATCGTTCCGTCTGCCTTGTTGGTCGCTGTTTCTACCTTGCCTTCGCTGTCCGTCATCTGGAAGGTGAACTCGCCATCCTTCAGTGCGCGGCCTGTCAGCTTCTTGCTTACGTTGAAGCTTACCTTTACAGGTGAAGGTACATACGTGTTGATGAATGTGATCTCTTCAAGCCCGCCGCTGTTCGTCCATGTGCATTCCAGCTCGCCCAGGTATCTGCCGTTCTCATCCAGCTTCTCCGTCACGTTCGCGGTCACATCAAAGATGTTGGTGTCATATGTGACTCCGCCGAGCGATCCGGATACCTCGCTGATCGTGTAAGTGTAGTTACCTACCGTATCAAATGTGAACTCGCCGAAATCTACGTTGCCGTTCGCGTCATTGCTTGCGGTCCTTATGTTTCCGTCCTTATCCTTCAGCTCGAAGGTGAACTCGCCTTCCTTCAGTGCACGGCCGACCAGCTCCTTCGTCACAGGGATCGTGATCTTCGTCGTTACAGGCTTTGACTCGTAGGTATTGATGAACTTGATACCTCCGTCGAGTCCTGTCGTTTTAGCCACTATCTTGTCGTGTCCTGTTTCCTGCTTCTCGATCGAAAGCTCAACCGTGAAGGTCTTAGGATTTTCAGGATCATTTGTAACTCCGGGATGATCTCCGGACTCTGTGACCGTATAGGTATACTTCGCTGTTCCGTCAGGATCAAGGTCTGCCTGGCCGAACGTGATCTCACCGAAGCTGAATCCGCCGTTGGCGTCGTTGGTGACCGAAATAGTCTCCGGAAGCGGTCCGTCTTCAGGGCTGACACTGATATCGAACGTATACTCATCTTCAAACAGCGGCCTGCCGACCATTTCCTTCGTCCCGCTCACCGATACCTTGGCTACATCCGTGATGTAATAGTTCACAAATGCGATATCGACTTCTTCCGCAGGTGATACGTCCAGTGTTCCGTCGCCGTTGTCGGTGAACTTAAGGTTTACAGTAAAGGTCTGCTTATTCTCCTGGATACCGCTCATGGTCGTTCCAGTTTCCTTCACTGTTAAGGTGATACCGTCTACTATCTTTCCGTCTTTGACTACGTTGATGTAGCCATCCTTTGCTTCCGTGCTGAACTTGATAGCGGGTTCGAAGACGATCTCCGCCTTTTCGCCGGCTTCTGCTGCTCCGTTTGTTCCGGAAGCAACTTTGGTTCCGTCGTAATAGACTTCAAACGTGAACTCTCCGCCATCGAGCTTCCTTGCAACCAGCGTCTCCGTGCCTTCCAGGTATACCTTGTTGGCATAGCCCGCTGTCCACAGGGCTGATGCTCCGTCGACTGCCTCTACAGCTGCAGGTGCTTCCTCTGCAGGTGTTTCGTCTACAGGCGCATCTGCTGCAGGTGCTTCAACTACAGGTGCCTCCTCTGCAGGTGTCTCAACTACAGGTGCGTCTTCTGCAGGTGTTTCCTCTGCAGGCGTCTCAACTACAGGCGCATCTGCTGCGGGTGCTTCTTCTGCAGGTGTCTCGACTACGGGTGCGTCTACTACAGGTGCGTCTTCCGCAGGTGTCTCAACTACAGGCGCGTCTGCCGCAGGGGCTTCCTCTACATGGGCCTCTTCTACAGGGGCATCCGCTGCAGGAGCTTCCTCTGCACCTTCTTCGCCGGTCTCCTCACCACCTTCTTCAGGTGCATCTGTTTCTTCTGTGAGGGTCTCATCGTCTTCAGCTGCCAGTCCGTATGCGTTTACGAATACCGGTGTGCCTTCTACGACTGCTTCATATTTAACTTCTGCTTCTGCTTCTTCAGTAGCTTCTGTTTCCGTCTTGTTGATCCTGACGGTCACGGTCTGCTCGCTGTCATTGTCGACGTTCAGTGTCCAGCCTTCCAGCTCTTCCTCACTCTTCTGGGCGACTGTGAAGCTGTATACTGTTGTCTCCTCTGCATCCGCAGGTACCTGCACGGTCACATCGAATACTGCCTGCCCGCTCTCGCCTGCAAGGATCTCTTCTGTTGTGACCTCTGCGTTCTCAATGGCTACGCCTTCATCTCCCGATGCGATCGTAAGGGTGAATGCCTGGCTCACAGGTTCTACTTCGTCCGCGATCTTCGTGATGACCTCGGCAGGGATCCGGAAGCTTACTTCTGCCGCTTCCTCTTCGACTGCCGGTGCGTATGCATTTACGAATACAGGTGCGTCTCCGACGACTGCTTCATATTTAGCTTCGGCTTCTTCTGCCTCTGCTTCTTCTTCCGCTTCTGTCTTGACGATCCTGACTTCCACGGTCTGTACTTCTTCATTCTCGACGTTCAGCGTCCAGCCTTCGATCTCCTCGTCGATCTGGGAGACTGTGAAGCTGTATACCGGCAGTTCTTCTGCCTTGACCGGTACCTTCGCTGTTACATCGAATACTACCTTGCCGCTTTCGCCTGCAACGATCTCTTCCGATGTGACTTCTGCATTCTCGATCACTACTTCTTCATCTTCGGACGCGATCTTAAGTGTGAATGCCTGGCTTACAGGCTCTGCATCTTCTTCGGTCCTCGTGATGATCTCTGCAGGGATCTGGAAGCTTACTTCCGCCACCTCATCAGGATCAACATATTTGTTGACGAACAGAGGATCGTTATCCGTTACGGTCGCTTCAAGCTGGCCGTCTCCGGGTACTACTTCTACTGTGATCAGCTTCTCTTCTTTATCGTAGGTCCAGCCTTCCAGCTCTTCCTCTACGACCTGCGCTGCCGCGAATGTGTAGACACCGGCTTTCTTGAAGGTGATCGCGCCAAACAGTACGGTCTGCTGGGCATCTGCTTCGATGATGCCTTCCGTCTCTGCCACGTCTCCGCCTTCTTCGATGATGATATCTTCACTGTCGATCGAAAGCTGTGTCTCTTCGTCCGCTGCTGTCAGCGCTACCTTCAGAGGTACTTCGGTAACTTCGCCGTCAGATTCAAGAGTCGCCTTGATCGCCGTCTCGTCTTCCAGAGTGACTTCTTTGTCACTGCCGTACAGCTCCTTCGTACCTGTCAGTTCGATCTCGCCGTCCGCGTTGTAAACATTCGTTACAATTAACTGTTCCGGTTCGACTGTAGCACTAAGTGTTCCGTCACCGTTATCCTTTACTGTTACTGTTACTGTCTTCTCTTCATTATCACATTTCCAGCCGTTTCCGCTCTGCGTGATCTCCGTGATCGTATACTTATATGTCCCGGGAGCGGTATAAGTAAATGTACCGAAATCTACTTTCTGTGTTCCGGCTGCGCTGAATGTTGCTTTACCTACTGTGACTTCTGAACCATCTGCCGCTTTTCCAAGAGGTGATCCGCTGATACTGAATTCAAAGGTCTTCGGACCCCAGGCTGTACCGATCGCTTCAACTTTCTTGAAAATGAGTGCATCTACCGTGGTACTCTCTACGTTATATGTATTGGTAAAGAGAGTATTCGTACTCGGAGTCGCCGTTGCAGTAAGGGTACCATCGCCATTATCTTTGACCACTACAGATACTGTGTATTTATTTGTGTCGTTGATTACACCGGCAACAGTGCCTTCCTCTGTTACGTTATAAATATATGTCTTACCGGCATCTGCTTCATTGAAAGCGATCTTGCCGAAGCTTGACATAGTCCCGTTGCCATCGACATTCGTGATCTTAACCTGGCCATCCGTGGCACCGGCCGGCATCGGGGCGCCGTCCTGACCTTCCAGAATAAGAGTATACTTTCCGGTAACATCAGGCGCATTCAGGCCATCATCAGAATCCAGCTTCTTACCTGCGAACAGTTCGATCTCGCCGCTCGCAACATAGGTGTTCGTAAATGTTGCATCTTCAGGTGAATAGGTCACCTTCGTTTCCAGTGTTCCGTCACCCTTGTCTGTGACTTCTACTGTTGCCGTGATCTGTGCAGGCGTTCCTGTCCAGCCAGTTCCAAAACCATCTTCACTGATCGTGTAGGTATAGGTCTTGCCGGCATCGGATTCATCATATGTGATGGCTCCGAATGTAGCTTTTCCAGGCGCGCTCAGTGTTACGGTCTTCGTCTCGGGCAGCGTTCCGCCCTGGCCCGCAAGGGTAAAGGTGATCGTCTTGCCT
>JAFVHP010000027.1 GCA_017474455.1 Lachnospiraceae bacterium | reverse complement strand
TCCGTGAATATATATACTATTACAACAATGAGAGGATCCAGGCTAAAACAAAATGGATGCCTCCTGTAAAGTACAGGGAAGCATCCATGTGTTTCACCTAAAGGTCCGATCAATATGTCCAGGATTCTGGGTACATATCAGCAGGGCACTCTTTTACTTTATCTGTTTATATTACTGTCCGGTCCGGCAGTATATGTCAGTTCGCGTCGATGGACAGTGCATGCATATAGCCGTCGTTTACCCTGACTACTGAGACTTTGACACTTCTGCCAAGGGTCAGGATCCGGCAGGTCCCCATCCGGGTCCCGCTGTCGAGTTTGATCTGCATCATACCGCCGCTGGTGTTCAGATAGAGCAGGCCGCCGTTGGAACCGCTTGAAACTGTACCGGTAACGGTGACCGCGCCTGCAGCGTCAGGAGTGGCGGAACCGGGCTGTACGGTACTGGCGATGACGGAAGCGTGCATATACGCGTCAGATCCGCGGTAGCAGGAAACAGCGACGATATCGCCGGCGATCAGTGCCTTGCAGACCGACAGATTCGTATTGGCGTCGATCTTGATCAGCATATCGCCCCCGCTGGTCGCAACAGACAGCAGGTTCTCCGTCGTATCATTTTTAACTGTACCCTGGATAATGACAGGGTCTCCGGTCGGTGTGACCGGGGCGGACGGGGCAGAGGGCGCAGGAGAAGCGGAAACAGGATTTATGCTGAGTGCATGCATATAGGCATCCGAGCCTCTTGCGCAGGAGACCTTGACCGAAGCGCCTTCCGTGAGCACCCTGACGTTCATGGCGGTGGAAGCATCCAGCTTAAGTGCCATATTGCCGCCGGTGGTGGAAAGATAAAGGATGTTCTCCGTTGTTTCTTTCAGGATGCTGCCCTGTACTGTGACAGCAGAAGAGGAGTCGACGGAAGCATTTGAATATGCCTCCCTAACACCGACGATCTTGGTGGCGTGGAGATAGGCGTCATCGCCCCTGACCCAGCCTACGCCGACCCTGCGGCCTGTAACGAGCGCCCTGCAGGCGGAAAGATCCGTATTGGAGTCGAGCTTTATCTGCATCTGGCCGCCGCTGGTATTCAGCAGCAGAAGTTCCGGTTTTGTACCGCCGGCCACGGTGCCCTCTACGGAATTGCCCGGTATCTGTGCGGTCAGGGAAGTGCTGCCGGAAGGCTGCCCGGAAGGAGTCAGGGCTTTGTCGCTGATGACAAGCGCATGCATGTAAGCATCCGAACCCCGGACGCAGGACACATATACAGTCTTGCCGATGGTCAGGCATCTGCAGT
Source organism: Lachnospiraceae bacterium (assembly GCA_017474455.1). Taxonomy (GTDB): domain Bacteria; phylum Bacillota; class Clostridia; order Lachnospirales; family Lachnospiraceae; genus CAG-791. The sequence goes on along the minus strand of JAFVHP010000027.1, from coordinate 37,462 downwards.
TGTCCCAGTTTGTACTGCCGTCGATCTTAAGGACCATAGTACCGCCGCTGGTGTCCAGTTTCAGCAGCGTTTCGGTCGTATCCGCGAGTACCTTGCCGGAAACGGTGGCCGCTCCTTCCACAGCAGTAGGTGACGATGTGTTCGCCGGTACGACGGCCGCGATCCTCGAAGCGTGAAGATATTCATCATTCTGGCGCGCGCAGGTCACCCGGACCTTCTTGCCGGGCAGCAGCATCTTGCAGCCGGATAGGTCCGTCGAGTTGTCGATCTTTATCGTCATAAGGCCGCCGGAAGTGGAGAGATAGAGCATTGTATCTGTAGTACTGCCGTGGATCGTACCTTCCACGGTGAATGATTCATCGGCCAGGACCGTTACGGCCGGCCAGCACGATGTCATGACAACCATGCACAGAAGAGCCAGCAGAGCTGTTAGGGTTCTTATATTTGATCGTCTGATTATAGCCTGCATAGTATTGAACCTCCTGAAAAATAAATCTATACAGTCAACAGTATAGCATAAAATATAAGATTTGACCTGAATGGTCTGTAAAAATACGGAAATTATACGGGATTTGTAGTAATATTATTGCAGCAGGACGGATGGATGCCTCCGAAGTGCGTAAAATACGGCAGATCAAGGAAAATGACACGGATGTCAGAAACGGGGTTTGACTATAGAAAAAACGCTTTGGACGTTATAAAGTACTGGGCAGCGTTCTGTGTTATGTACCTGCACTATACAGGTTACGCAAGGTCGCATGTATCCGGTGCCGGCAGCGTATTTATGAGTATGCTGCGGAGCGTTGTGAATTTCTTTCCTCCGGTGGTGATCTTCATCACTGTCAGCGGGTTTCTCGTCAGTGCGTCTTATGAGCGGACGGGCAGCAGAAGAGATTTCTTCAGGAAGCGCTTCCTGCGTCTTTTTCCGCCCCTTTGGATCTGTACGGCAGTCAATCTTGCCGTTGTCACATTTATCTGCGGGATCCGGCCTGACAGATCCGTGATCCCGTGGCTGGTCACCCAGCTGGTGGGATTTGCCAATACGCCGGCTTATTTAAAAAGTTTTGCCACAGGCAGCGTGAACGGCGCTCTCTGGACGGTGTTTGTCCTGCTGCAGCTTTATGTCCTGCTGGCTTTCGTTTATCCATATCTGAAAAAGCTTAATATAAGAGGCTGGCTGGTAATACTTGGTACAGGTGCAGCGGTGAATATCCTGTGCTATGCCGTACAGCTTGCGCTTCCGGAGGGACATGCGGTGCTCCGGCTTTTGGAACGCAGTCTGTTTCCGTACGCGGTCTGGTTCCTGACCGGTTCTTTCCTGTATATGAAAAGAGATACGGTACAGGTAAAGCTGCTGCGCAGTCCGGCAGCCGCCGCCGGGATCGTGATCCTGATGATAGTCATGCGAATTTTCACCCTGCCTGACCCGGGATACTACGCGGGCATAATAACAGCCTCTCTGTGTTCGGCAGCATCCATAGCGGCAGGGTATCTGCTCCCACCCGTACGGATCAGGCCCGACATCACATATGAAATGTTTCTATACCACTGGATCGTATTAAATGTAATCGTCCATTTTGAACTTATGGACCGGCTGCACTGGGCTCTTTGTTTTATCCTGTACACCCTGGTGACGCTGGCGGTGTCCTTTGCAGCCTGGCGGTTCGATACGGCAGTGCAGGAGAGATTGAAAAGGTCCGTCATTAAAAACAGGTAAATCTCCCAATTGCCGCGGATACCGTGCTAAAATGATATCCGGTAACAGGGGATGATGAGGGATCATCAGAATAATCAACAGTTCAGGAGGCAATTATGTCTAACAGAATAGTTCTTAACGGTATTTCCTATCACGGAAAAGGAGCGATCGAAAACATCGTTCCGGAGATCGAAAGAGGCGGATATAAGCATATCTTTGTGGCGTCCGACCCTGATCTGATCAAGTTCGGCGTTACCGCCAAAGTGACAGATCTTCTTGATGCCGCTGGCATTGCTTATACAGTATACAGTGATATCAAGCCCAATCCTACGATCGAAAATGTCAAGAACGGTGTTGCCGCTTTCAAAGCCTGCGGTGCTGATGCGATCGTTGCGATCGGCGGGGGCTCTTCCATGGATACAGCGAAGGCCATCGGTGTCATCATCACCAATCCGGAATTTGAAGATGTCCGTTCTCTCGAAGGCGTCGCGCCCACTAAGAACCATGCTGTCCCTACGATCGCAGTCCCGACGACTGCCGGCACGGCTGCCGAAGTTACCATTAACTATGTCATCACAGATGTCGAGAAGCAGCGCAAGTTCGTCTGCGTCGATACCAATGATATCCCGTATATCGCCGTTGTTGATCCGGATATGATGTCCACCATGCCCGCATCCCTGACGGCCGCTACCGGTATGGATGCCCTTACACACGCAATCGAAGGTTATACGACAAGGGCAGCATGGGAACTGACAGACATGTTCCATCTCGAAGCGATCCGGCTGATCAGCGAAAACCTCCGCGGCGCTGTAAAGAATGAAGCCGCGGGGCGTGACGGTATGGCGCTGGCCCAGTACATTGCCGGCATGGGCTTTTCCAACGTAGGCCTCGGTATCGATCACGCGATGGCGCATACACTTTCCGCACACTATGACACACCGCACGGAGTAGCGTGCGCTATGTTCCTTCCCATCGCACTGGAGTTCAACAGGGATCACTGCGGAGAACGGTACAGAGAGATCGCCAGAGCCATGGGCGTTGAAGGCGTGGACGCCATGACACCCGAAGAATACAAGGATGCCGCCATCAATGCCGTCAGGCAGCTTTCCGAGGATGTAGGCATTCCTAAGAAAAATGAAAAGATCCGTGAAGAGGATCTGGAACAGCTGGCGAAAGATGCTCTTGCAGATGCCTGCTATCCCGGCAACCCCAGGGAGGCGGATCTGGACCAGGTCATCGGTATGTTCAGGCAGCTGATGTAAGCCTGTGTGATCAGAGTCATTATCAGCCTGTAATGTAGTAAATCCCGAAAGGCCCTGCAGGATACCGTATCAGGCAGGGCCTTTTTAGTGCTTTTAAGTGCGATGCGTTCATGTGCCCGGCAGTTCAGACAAGATGGATAAAAGATACGTAAAAAACGATCATAATTCGGGAAGGCAGTCAAAGCCGGCTTTCATGGATCCGGCGTACATCGACGAATCTATTGTCCGGATAGTCAGATCCCATATAACAAACGAGCTGTATCTGAATACGGATCTTATAACCGAACATGCCCGGAAAAGTATGCAGTACTATCTGTGTACCAGGGAAAATGTGCCGGATGATTTCTGGGACCAGTCCCTGGATGGTGTACTCAGAAGAAGCACGAGCGGCCTCTCACGGACTGTGAGCGAAGCTGTGTCAGACGCATTTGAAGTGATCCGGTTGGGCAGTATCGATATTCTACTTAAGCCGGAACAGCGCGGGGGCTGCCTTCATCAGCTGCAGGGACGGATGAATAAAAGCATAGACGCCGTAAAACTCATCGTCCGCGACAAATTAACAGAAACTTCCGGAAAAATGTCCCTGAGGGAACTGGCATCGGAAGCGCCGGACGAGGTCCGGCTCGCCGCAAAAGACAAAACTCCGGTAAAGTTTGAATGTGAGATCCGGCTGAAGCCGGAAGAGAACCGGTCGGTCCGGAAATGGAAGGCGGATCTTTCAAAAAAGCGCAGGGAATACGAAAAGAATCTTCATCAGGCTAATCTTGAAAAGAAGAAAAAGATGGAGAGAGAGCTGGCGCAGCAGGAAAAGGTGCTGACAGCGATCCCGAAGCGGTACCGTGACCTGTATCCGAGAGCCAGGACGCTGAAGCGGCATTTCACTCTCCATGTGGGCCCGACGAACTCGGGCAAGACTTTTGATGCCATGAAACATCTCGCAAGAGCCTCTTCCGGAGTTTATCTTGGGCCGCTGCGGCTCCTTGCGTATGAGCAGTTTGAAAACCTGAATGCGAGAAGGATCCCCTGTTCCCTGGTGACCGGCGAGGAGCAGGTGATCGTCAGCAACGCGATGATAACCGCTTCAACGGTAGAAATGGCAGACCTTAAGGCTTATTACGAAGTAGCGGTCATTGACGAAGCACAGATGATAACGGACGAACAGAGAGGAGGAGCCTGGACAAGTGCGATACTGGGGATCTGCGCTGACCAGGTCCATGTGTGCTGTTCTCCTGACGCGGAAAAACTTCTGCTGTCGATCATCAGAGAATGCAGGGATGAAGTGAGTGTTGTCCATCATAAGCGCAAGACCCCCCTGATGCTGGACCGGGTACACTTTTCGTTCCCGGACGGTGTCCAAAAGGGAGATGCCCTGATCGTTTTTTCAAGACGGAGCGTCCACGCTGTCGCGGCTTCGGTCCGGGAGAGAGGATTAAAGTGCAGTGTGGTCTACGGCGCATTGCCGTATGATGTAAGACATGAGCAGGCAAGGCTTTTTGCCAGCGGGATGAACGATGTGGTCGTAGCTACAGATGCGATCGGCCTCGGCATGAACCTGCCAATCAAGCGGGTAGTCTTCCTGGAAACCGAAAAGTTCGACGGATATGAACTCAGGAGCTTAAGGACAACGGAGATCAAACAGATAGCGGGAAGAGCCGGAAGGTATGGGATCTATGGTACGGGTTATTATACAGCCCTGACAGATAAGGGCAGCATCGCCAAAGCGGTAAAAGCGGAATACCCGCCCATTGGCGCCCCGGTCATCGATTTTCCGGAATCGCTGCTGGCGGTGGATCTTACTCTGCAGGAGACGATCCTTCGCTGGAGAAGAGCCGGGATCTATACGGGCTGGAGCAGGGGGAACACCGACCGTATGCTGGACCTGCTTACTTTCATTCCGGGCAGTAATAAGAAACTGCAGTTTGATCTGATCACAATGGCCTTCGATGAGGAAGACCAAAGGCTGCTGGGGCTTTGGAAGCAGATGGCCAGGGCGGAAACGGCAGGTATGCGCTTTGACGTGCTGAAAGAACTGCCGGGCGTTCATGAAGGCGGTTATGATGCTGGAAGCCTGGACAAACTGGAAGAGAGATTCAGGATCTGCGACCTTCTTTATGCGTATCTGCGCAAATTTTACCCTGTGGAATCCTTGATGAACGAAGTGTCGGCGGTCAAAAGCAGGATCACGCATGAGATCATCCATATCCTTGAGAAACAGAGGTTTCAGGGGAAAAGATGCAGGATCTGCGGCAGAAAGCTGCCGTGGAACTATGAATACAGCATATGCGAGGTCTGCTATGAGAATCAGCTGTCCCGCCCCTCCTGAAGCTTATATCTGCAGGTTAAGCCAAAGGGGCGGGAGACAGTGAGAAAGACCGGATTTTGCGGGATCAGAGTCCTCCGATCGACAGCTCCTTAAAAGCGATCGAGGGACAGGCAGCAGGAGATGTCTTCCATTCTATATCGTTGCCGACGGCGAGGACTCTATCCATCATTTCCAGGTAGTTGCCCGCAACAGTGATCAATGTGACGTTTTCGGCGCGTTCCCCGTCAGTGACTTTATAGCCGGAACACTGGAGAGAAAAGTCCCCTGTGACATGGTCAAGGCCGGCATGAAGGCCGGCAAGGTCGGTAATGACCAGTCCGTTCCCGATACACTCCATAAGTCCGGATAAAGGCATATCTCCGGGAACGATAAAGAAATTCTTCGGAACTGCCCTGACGGGAGCGGAGCATCCGCCCTTAAAACCGTTGCCCGAACTCACCGTATTCATTCTCGCCGCGCTTTCGGTGCTGTGCAGTACCGTTTCAAAGACCCCTTCCCGGACTACATATTTACGGCATGTAGGGTGGCCTTCATCATCATAGTTGTAAATAAAAGGAGCGGCGTCCTCCCGCGGATCATCGATCATGGTGATCAGTCCGGAAAAGATCCGCCGGCCTTCTTTGCCCGAAAGGGGAGAGATGCCGCGGCTGATCCTGTCACCGGAGAATATATCGGAGAAAGCTGCAAAGAGGGAAGTCATGGCCTCTTTCTCAAAGATAACGGGACAGGAAGTGCTCTTTACCGGCCCGGCTCCGAGCTGCCTGACTACTTCCCCGCAGAGCTTATCGGCAAATGCGGCGGCATTAAAACTGTCAAAAGAAGATACAGTCTCATGGCGGAAATCATTCCTGATATCGCCATCCCGGGAAGCGACTGCGCCCCCGCCGATCACCTGTACCGAGCCTTTATCTTTTATATCCAGCCCCTTTGAATTGAAAATGGTGCGTTCAACACTCTCTTCTTCATAGACAAGATGCACTGCCTGGACGATACAGGGATCGTAAGCGAGTATGCTTTTTTCCAGATCTGACAGAGCGGCGCGGATCTCTTCATTCGTGAAGGGGGTATACGTGCGGGATGACGTGCATTCATCCGTCTTTTCAGGTGAAAGTATAGTGCCGCTCTCAGAAGAGCCGATGATGCCGGCCTGTTCTTTCATTTCATTTATGATCTGCTCCATATGTTCATCGCCGGTCTCTTCTGTAGCGTAGGAAAGCATTTTTCCGCTGATCCGACCGCGGAGTGCCGTGCCGGTCACTCTGGAAGTGACGGCCGAATCCGTCGTTCCCTGATACCAGTTCACCGTTTTTGTCTTCCCGGTTTCCTGATAGATCTCAAAACTGTCAAAACCGTTCGCGAGAGCATATTCGATCCATTTCTTTTTATTCATTGGCAGTACCTCCCACTGTGATCTGGCTGACACGGATAGCGGGCTGTCCCACATCGGTCGGGATAGAACCGCTGGAAGAACCGCACATACCCTGACTGCGTTCGAGATTGCTGCAGACCCGGTCGATATTCATCAGGATCTCGCTGCCGCTGCCGATAAGCGAAACACCTTTGACAGGATAGGTGATCTTCCCGTTTTCGATCATATATCCTTCACTGACCGAAAAATTGAATTCACCGGTCTGGGGATTGACGCTGCCTCCGCCCATTTTCTTCGCATAGAGGCCGCGTTCTATTCCTTCGAACAGGTCCTCGAAGGAATCATTTCCGGCCAGGATGAAAGTATTGGACATCCGGGAGGTGGGTTCGAAACGGTAGGATTCACGTCTGCCGCTGGAGGTGGACGGGACCCCCATCCTGCGGCCGTTGAGCCTGTCGACCATATAGGATGTAAGTATGCCGTTCTTTATAAGTACGCGCCTTTTCTGGAAATTGCCTTCGTCATCGATATTCTGGGATCCCCAGGCGTTCGGGATCGTACCGTCGTCAACAGCGCTGACGCAGTCGGCTGCGATCTTTGTGCCCAGTTTATTGCAGAAAACACTCTGGTCTTTTGCCACGGAAGTGGCTTCCAGTGCATGTCCGCAGGCTTCATGGAAGATAACGCCGCCGAATCCGTTGTCGATAATGACCGGCATTTTTCCTGACGGACAGTCTTTTGCAGACAGGTTTACCAGAGCGGTCCTGGCTGCTTCACGTCCTGCGGATTCCGGTGTCGTCTGTTCGTAGAACTCAAGGCCCATACCGGCACCCGGGCGGTCGCCTCCGCTCTGGAGATTATCTCCTTCCCTGGCAAAGGCTTCGACCATTATCCTTGTACGGACACGGGAATCGCTGACAAGACGGCCTTCACTGTTGGATATCTGTACATCCTGGCGGACGTTCAGTAGTCCCGACTGTACCTTCTCGATACGGGGATCATACTGAAGGGCTGCCTTAGCTGCCCGTTTCAGCAGGGAAGCCTTTTCAGAGAGCGGTGTCTTTTCGAAATCGATGCGGACCGGGTTATTGTTTTCATATTCGACACGTGTGAGCGTGACGTCGGACGCAGCGGGACAGGATCCGGCTTCATTATCGGAAATGGCGCCTTTCAGGTCTTCGATCAGCGCGGTCAGTGAAGCGTCGTCCGTATCGTTCGTATAGCCGTAGACAGACTGGACTCCTCTGTAAAGCCTGATACCGGTGCCGCACTGTCTCGAAGAAGAGACCTGTTCTATGTCTTCATTGAGGGCAGTGATATGCTCCGTGAGCTCGTCTTCTTCATAGATCTCCGCGAAGTCGGCATCCGACTGCATACACCTTGTCAGGTATTTTTCAAGTTCGGGTCGTGTAAACACTTTCTGTTCCTTTCCTAATATATATAATAGCCAGTATACGGAATTGATTATAGCATGGTCAAAGAGACTTGTTACAGGGATCGATGTGATGTATAATTACCCAAATTGCGCATAAAACAGCGCATATTTATTCAAACTTTTAGGGCGGTATAAGCCCGGAATGAGGGGAGATTATGGAACAGTTTTATCAGACACCATGGGCGCTGCTGCCGGCTGTTATCGCAATAGCGCTCGCGCTTATCACGAAGGAAGTTTACAGTTCGCTTTTCGTAGGCATCGTAGTCGGCGGCCTCCTGTATTCTGGCTTTGGCTTCGAAGGCACACTGACGCACGTCTTCAATGATGGTATCGTTGCCTCGCTGGCGGATGCCTACAATATGGGTATCCTTGTATTCCTGGTCGTCCTGGGCATCCTGGTCATGCTGATGAATAAAGCCGGAGGTTCCGCGGCTTTCGGACGCTGGGCTTCCGAACACATCAAGTCAAGGGCAGGTGCGCAGGTAGCCACGATCGCACTTGGCGTGCTCATCTTTATCGACGACTATTTCAACTGCCTGACGGTCGGCTCCGTCATGCGTCCTGTTTCCGACAAGAGCAGGATCTCCAGGGCAAAGCTGGCATACCTGATCGATGCGACGGCTGCCCCGGTATGCATTATCGCGCCGGTCTCATCCTGGGCGGCAGCTGTTTCCAGTTATGTGGAAGACGGCAACGGCCTGTACCTGTTCATCAGAGCGATCCCGTTCAACTTCTATGCGATCCTGACGATCGTAATGATGCTTTTCCTGGCATTTACCGGAATGGATTTCGGTCCGATGGCAAAGCATGAGAAAAATGCGAAGGAGAAAGGAGATATTTTCTCCGGCGTGAAGAGTATGGCATCTTCCATGGAAGAGAGCAGCAATCCCAAAGGCAAGGTCGCGGACCTGATCCTGCCCACCGCGGTCCTTATCGTATCCTGTGTGATCGGCATGATCTATTCCGGCGGTTTCTTTGAGGGCGAGAGCTTTATCGATGCGTTCTCGAATTCGGATGCTTCGGTGGGACTGATGCTCGGTTCGGCCGTCACGCTGGTCATCACGGTGATCTATTACCTCTGCAGAAGAGTGCTTAAGTTCAAGGAGATCACAGACTGCATTCCGGAAGGCTTCAAGTCCATGGTACCGGCGATCCTGATCCTGACATTCGCGTGGAGCCTGAAGGCCATGACGGATTCCCTCGGCGCAAAGGAATATGTCGAGACAGTGGTCAGGGGATCAGCAGGCGGCTTCCAGAGCTTTTTGCCCGCGATCATCTTCCTGATCGCATGCTTCCTTTCCTTCGCGACCGGGACCAGCTGGGGAACATTCGGTATTCTGATCCCCATTACTCTCGGCGTATTTCCGCTTGAATCGCCTCTCGGCGTCGTATGCGTCTCTGCCTGCATGGCCGGCGCCGTCTGCGGCGACCACTGCTCACCGATCTCTGATACGACGATCATGGCTTCGGCAGGCGCCCAGTGCGATCATGTGACCCATGTTTCCACACAGCTGCCTTATGCGATCACAGTGGCATGCGTCAGCTTTGTCGCTTATCTGATCGCCGGTTTCGTACCGAAGGCAGTGATCGCCCTTCCTGTCGGCATCATCCTGATGATCGGCACACTGTTTGTGATGAGAAAGGTAAAATTCAGCGACTGAGGAGCATCATAGTCGTTCAGGGAAGAAAATACTGTGACACGGCCTGTAAATCTGTATATCATTTCCAGGATACATGACGAAAACTCTTTCAATATCGTGGAGATGCATGAATCCGGCAAAAGCGATGATCACATGACCAGATATCATGAGATCGAATCGCTCCGGCTCCTCATGGATGAATTTACAGGCCTCGGCATCAGGCCGTCGGAACTCGACGGCTTTTTCTATGGATTCATCATTCCTCGGATAGGCAAGGAATTCGACCTTCTGAAGTTCAATGACAGGTCCTGCCTGAATATCGAACTGAAGTCACAGCCGGTGCCGGAAGAGCAGATCCTTGCACAACTTCTGCGCAACCGTTACTATCTGTCCCATCTCGGTGTCAGGTTGGATCTGTGTACAGTGGTTACGGAAACAATGGACTGTTACCGTCTGTCCCTGGCCGGCGAGCTGGTCAGGTCGGATATGGAACAGATCGCGGAACTTGTCAGGAAACATGCCATCCGGTACAGGACCGACGCGGACAGTCTCTTCAACGCCTCGGAGTATCTGGTCTCGCCGCTGTCCACTCCCGAGAGATTCTTAAGGGGGGAGTATTTTCTGACCCAGGCGCAGGAACAGGTAAAAAGATCTCTGCTGAAAGCTGTTGACGCTGCAGGCGGGAAGGGATTCTTCCATATCACGGGAAAGCCCGGAACGGGCAAGACGCTGCTCGTCTACGATCTGGCCAGGACGCTGGCCGCCAATGCCGCCACGGTCATTATCGTCTGCGGCGGGCTTAAGGATGTCGAGCGGGAGATCAGCAGGGAGACTGCCAATCTGGACATCGTCACGGCCGGGGAAGTGCAAAACGATGCTGCCGGTCTCTTTACAAAGGCAGGCTTTATCCTGGTGGATGAGGCACAGAGACTTTCCAGGCCGCAGTTCGATAAGATATGCCGGATGGCCGTGGAAAATGACCAGGTATGTATCTTTTCCACAGATCCGGAGCAGGTCCTGACCACGCAGGAAAAAGAAAGAGATATCGCCGGTGCGATCGCCGGAATTCCCCCGGCAGGCGTATACGAACTTTCTGAAAAGATCAGGATGAACCGGGAGATGGCGGCCTTTATATCTGCGCTCCGGGACCTGTCCGTGAAGGATGAGCAGCATCCGAACGGTTATGCCAATGTGGAAGTCTGTTATGCCAACACGACTGCGGAAGCACAGGAACTGATAAGCTATTACCGGGACAAAGGGTATGTTTTCATCAATTATTCCAGGCCTTCCTTCAGCTCGTCGCCTTTTGAAGGATCTGAAGAAGACTTTGATCCCAGATCCGTATTCGGTATGGAATTTGACAGGGTGGTCATGCTCATGGACAGCACCTTCTATTATGATGAAGACGGAAAGCTCTGCGGGATCCCCGAGCCCGATCCGGACCTGATATACCCCAACCTGTTTTTCCAGGGAGTGACAAGGGTAAGGGAAAAGCTGGCTGTCGTTATCATGAAGGCACCGGAACTGTTCGATAAAGTCGTATCGATCCTGAGATAATTTTTGGCTTGACAAACATATCAGAGAGCGCTTATACTGATTAAGCTGTGTCGGAAAACGGCACATACAATTACAGATGGCGAGGTAGCTCAGCTGGCTAGAGCACGCGGTTCATACCCGCGGTGTCGAGGGTTCAAGTCCCCCCCTCGCTACGGTTTATAAAAAATCGGAAACGTTGTTTACAGCGTTTCCGATTTTTGTTTCCGGCTTTTGGCCTGTATGAATTCAATCTCTGATAAAGGTGATCCCGTCAGCAGGAGAGTAGGTTCATCTGCTGTATGAGCAGATCTGCGTAAATCTCTTAAACAGTCCCAGCTGGCCTTTCTCCCTGATCATCCTTTCCGGATGCCATTGTACGGCAAAGATAAGGGGAGGACTTAAGGGATCGGAAGGATCCAGTCTTTCCGTACTTTCAATGCCTTCAACGATCCCGTCAGCGCTGACGCAGGTGACCGTAAATCCTGCGGCAATTTCCAGCAGTGCCTGGTGGTGATAGCTGTTTACGCCGGCAGATACCGGGCTTCCGCAGTCCGCGAATATCCGCTGCAGTTCTGAACCTTCCGTAAACTCCACTTCATGTGCATGGAAAAAGTTCTCCGGGACAGGCTCCCTTGCGCGCATATTATGGACCAAGTTCGGGATCCCTTTTTCAGTCTCGATATCCTGGATCAGTGTACCGCCGAAATGCACATTGATGAACTGGATCCCCCTGCAGATACCGAAAACAGGTTTTTTTGCTTTATAAAAAGCATCCAGGAGAAGGGCATCCAGTACATCCATGCGGGCGTCATACCTGGACTGCTCACTGACATTGTCTGTATACAGGTGCGGGTCCACGTCCCACCCGCCGGTAATGATCATACCGTCAGAACGGGCAGCCAGTTCATCCGCGTAATCGTTCATATACGGTTCTGCCAGCGGTTCATCGAGATCGATCACATTCCCACAGGTAAGGGGGATGGCGCCTGCTGCGCGGACCGCGCGGAAATAGGAATCGTTGTTGTACATCCTCTCGTTCGGCGCGTCGTCCGTGATGTTCGGCGACAGCAGTATCAGAGGGCGGTATAAAGATTCACTCATATAGTCCTTCCTTCGATCCTTCCCATATCTTTCCTGATCGGATCACTTCCTGTCTGCCACAGCCTTCCTGTAAACGTCCGCATATCTTTCGACCATCTGGTCGAGAGTGTAGTTGTCAACGATGTCGTTATGGGCGTTCTCGATGATCGTGCTCAGGTCGTTGAATTTATACTGGTTGATCGCATTGACGAAAGCGGCGGCAGTGTCACAGACATATCCGTTTTCGCCGTTGGTGATCACGTCCCGGTTGCCGATAACGTTCGATACGATACTCAGCTTTCCGAGATACATCGCCTCCAGAAGGGAGATGGGAAGGCCTTCCCAAAGGGACGTCAGAATGAATACATCCGACTGGAAGACTCGTTTGATCGCCTCGTCGTGGGTCAGCCAGCCGGTGACCTCGACATTCGGAGCCGTCAGTTTATAACGCTGCCCGCCATTGCCGATCCAGACAAATCTGACATCCGGCATGGCCATGGCGATCTCATTAAAAAGTTCTGGCCGCTTCTGGTAATTGATCAGCCCGGTGGTAAACACGGTCAGCGGGTGCTCGGCCGGTTTCTCATCCTTGACGATCTCATCCAGCGCTTTAATATCGATACCGTTATTGATATAGACAGCCCTCTGCGTAAAGGCGAGCGTTTCCGCGAATTCGCCTTTGGAGCAGGCGATCGTCGTGCAGTCGGCGAGAGCGGCGCTGCGCTCGTTGCTGCGCGACACGCTGCGGGTGAGGAGATTGTGGTCTTCCGCCAGGTATAGATAGCCGTGCGGTGTATAGAACATAGGGATCCCCATGCCGTCCAGGGCTTTTCGCCCGATCCTTCCGGCGTTATAGCCGTGGAGGTGGATGATATCCGGTTTATACGTGTTCACGAGCTGCTTCATTTCATTCCTGACAGCGCTTTCGGAGAAAACGTTCAGCTCGTTCTCAAAGTTGACGATCCTGATCAGTTCCACACGGCTGTCGAAATAGGAACGGAAATCAGCCGGGGTGTCGGGAGTGACGGAGTAGCCGATCACGATATCGAATTCATCGATCAGTCTTGAGGAAAGCTGTACGAGATAAGTAAAGATACCGGCACTGAAGTGTTTGACGATGTAAAGGATCTTAGGTTTCCTGTCCATATGAGCTCCTCCCTGGAATAGCGGCAGCTGTGTTATTTTTCAGAACGAAAGTCATTCTTTATAACACTGATTATACCGAAATCCTGCCAGAATAGACGGAACATTTATAATTATTCACAAAATTCTGTCCCGTCCGCCGAAAATGCTGACGGATATTCCAAATCGCGGATATTTGCCGTACAGTCTATATTCCTCGAAGTGGTTTTGTGCTATGATTTTCGCGAAAAACGGCTTCATAATAATGTCGGTATCCACGGAACAATACCCACACAGTCATAGGAGGCATTAAAATGATTTATTATCCGATCATTCTGGCCGTCTGTATCCTGACGATGTTTTATGTTGTTGCCAATTACATGCGCATCAGGAAAATGGACGCCGGGACTGAAGAAATGAAGGAACTGTCCGGGATCATTCATTCCGGCGCAAGGACTTTCCTGCGTACCGAGTTCAGGTATGTCGTCATCGTTGTCATTGTCCTTGCCGCCATCTTCACCCTATTTGTTGAGAAGACTTCCGGAATAACGCTTCTTCTCGGCGCGGCAATGAGTTCATGCGCCTGTATCCTCGGCATGGAGAGTGCGACGCATGCCAATGTCAGGACTGCCAATACAGCAAGGAAGACGATGTCCATCGGCGAGACGGTCAGGGTCGCTCTCTGCGGCGGCTCCATTTCAGGCCTTTCCGTCCAGGCAATGGGTCTTTTCGGACTGGTGCTGGTACTTTTGGTATTCGGCGGCATTTCCGATACGGCTGCCGGCACGGGCCTTATCACAAAGGCTGTCACAAATCCTACGGTCACAAGGATCACCACATATTCCCTCGGCTGTTCCATCGTCGCGATGTTCAACCGTGTAGCCGGCGGCAATTATACAAAGGCAGCGGATATCTCCGCGGATATCCTCGGCAAGATCCGTCATGACCTTCCCGAAGACGACAGCCGCGTTCCCAATACGATCGCTGACTTCATCGGCGATAATGTCAATGATATCGCCGGCAACTGTTCAGACCTTCTTGAGTCATTTGTTGCCACGGTGGCGGCTACTATCATGATCGGTGTCACGATCTATACCAACGCTCTGCACAACGGTACGGAAGCTGTCACAAAGGCCACTTTCCAGGCGACCGTCCTGTTCCCTGTACTGCTTGCGGGTTCAGGCCTGCTTGCCTGCCTGATCGCCATGGCCTGGGCCAATATCAGGAAGATGTCCGACAACCCTTCCAGGGAGCTTGACCTGGCCACATGGGTCTCTGCAGGCATCACAATGGTCCTTGGCGTATTCCTCTGCCTTCTGTGCTTTAAGAATGTTCCCATGTATTCCACCTGGAGATTCGGCTGGATCTCACCTCTGGTCTCTGCCGTACTGGGTATCGCTTCCGGTGTCGCCATCGGATCCATCACCGAATACTATACTTCCACAGACCATAAACCCACCAGGATGCTGGCCGAGATCGCGGACGAGGGAGAAGCCTTCGTCATTACAAAGGGTGATGCCGTCGGTTCCAGATCGTGCCTTCTTCCCGTACTGGTGATCGGTATCGCGCTCTTTATCTCCGGCCATATCTGCGGCACATACGGTATAGCTGTTTCCGCTCTCGGAATGCTGTCCTTTGTCGGCGCGACGGTTTCCATTGACGCTTTCGGCCCCATTGCGGACAACGCAGGCGGTATCGCCGAGTCCTGCCACCTTGACGAAAGGATCCGCGCGATCACGGATAAACTCGACGCGGTAGGCAATACCACAGCTGCCATCGGCAAGGGATTTGCCATCGGCTCCGCGGCATTTGCCACTGTCTCCCTGATCGTTGCCTATGTTTCGGGATATGCCGAGATCGGCAGTGAACCGCTGCTGAACATAGCTTCCTATGTGGTCATCGCCGGCGCCATCATCGGCGGCGCCCTTGTGGAGTATTTCAGCGCTCTGCTGACTGACAACACCATCGATGCGGCCAAGATCATGGCTGATGAAGGTGACAGACAGCTGTCTATTCCCGGTGTACTGGAAGGAACGGTAAAGCCGGATTACAACAGGATGATCGCCATGGCGGCAAGAGAAGCGATCAGGAGGATGCTGCTGCCTTCCGTGCTGGCCCTGTTCATCCCCATCCTGGGCGGCCTTATATTCGGTGTCAGTTTCGTCGGCGGTATCCTTGTCGGCGCGACGATCGTAGCCATTCCCAGGGCCATCTTCATGGGCAATTCGGGCGGTGCGTTCGATAATGCCAAAAAATATATCGAATCCGGTGCCATCCACGGCTCCGGTAAGGGATCGCCCGCGCACAAGGCAGCTGTTACCGGCGATACGGTCGGTGATACCAGGAAGGACGTCGTGGGCGTTGTGCTGGATATCTTCATCAAGACCATGTCCACAGTAGCCAATTCCATGGCAGTCGTATTCAGGACATTCACACTCTTCAGATGACCGGCTGTCCGTCAGGACGGACCGGCAGGCAGTAAAGATACAATAATAAAAGCCATGAGCGGTAAAGAGCCGCCCATGGCTTTTTTATACCGGATCGGAAATAAATGTTATGAATTGAAGACGTCCATATCTATCTCGCCGGCATTCTTTGCCACGATCGTTGTTACGACGACGTCGCCGGTACAGTTGCTCATGCTCAGGAACATGCCAAGGAGCGGACCGATGCCCATGACCAGCCCGACGGCTTCTGTAGGCACGCCAAGCTGTTCCAGAAGGACAGACAGGCAGATGATGCCGGAACCGGGTATGCCGGGCGCACCCATGGACAGGATGATGATGGTAACGGCCAGTGTGACCAGGGAACCGGCCGTGACCGGAGCGCCGTACACTTTAGCCAGTGCCAGGGCGAATATGGACAGCTGAATACAGGTCCCGTCCATATTGAGCGTGGAGCCGAGCGGGATCGACAGGCTGGAGATCCTGCTGCTGATACCGAGTTTCTTCTCACAGACGTTCAGATTGACAGGAACGGCTGCGCTGCTGGACGCCATGGAAAAGACCTGCAGCATGACCGGAGCGTATTTCCTGATGAACGGTCTTGGATCCAGACGGCCGAGGACCATCATCAGGAGCAGATAGATCAGGATCATGCAGAACAGGCCGAAAACAAAGGTGCCGAACATACCGGCGACCGACAGCAGTGTCCCGATGCCGAGGGTGATGAGCAGCGACATGGTGGAGCAGAATATGGCGACCGGCATCAGGCGGATGATCATGGAAGCTATCTTCATGAACAGTTCGTTGCAGGCCTCGAACAGAGAACGCAGAATGACGGAATACTGTCCGATCAGACCGGTCGCCGCGCCGCAAAGGACTGCCAGGAAGATCAGCTGAGGCATATTGTCGTTCAGAAACGGTGCCAGTAAATTGGAGGGCACAATACCGATCAGAAGACCTGTAACGGACAGATCGGCGGAAGCGGCGGCCGGCGCACTGCCGGAAGTGAGGGAGGACGCAAGGGATTCCTGTCCGGGCTGAAACAGATAGAATACGCCGATCCCGACAGCAACAGCGATGAGTGTCGTGCAGATATAAAGCAGGAATGTCCTGCCGCCGATCTTTCCAAGCTCGCGAAGGTCTGAGAAGCCGCCGATACAGGATACGATGGAAAAGAAGACGACCGGTGCAACGATCATCTTCAGGGCGTTCATATAGATCGTCCTGACGGGGGAGAGCAGGTATTTGTCCAGTACGGTGTTGAAAGCGGACGGGGCAAAAGCGGACAGAAGCGTTCCGAGCGCGATCGAGAGCGCAAGTGAAAGGAGAGTGATATACAAAAATGCCCGTCTGGAACTGACAAGGGTCATCCGGATATAGTTGTATCCGTCTTTATGGCTGTATTTGAGATCGTCTGCGAAAGAACGCAGGATAATGTTCCGGATCGCATCCTGCGCGTCCCGCCCGATCTCTTTGTCAAAGGAGAGGGAAGCCGATTCCATGTTCTCCGACAGAGGGTATTCACTGCCGGGCGCTTCCATCTCCACAGTTACATTGCCGAACGCTTTTTTTACGCTTATCCTGAGTTCTCCGGTGTCAGCGGCGTGCAGGATCAGGCTCCCGATGGCTTCTTCGGCGATGAGTGTGCCTTTTGCGGCTTCCTTCGGCCTGATCCCGAATCCTTCCAGGCATTCCTGGACAAAAAGCGTTGCCGCGCCGATCTCGTATTTCTGCAGAGCATATACTTTATTCTTTTTCATTTTCTCTATACCTCGTCCTGTAGATCTGTTTCTGTCGCGAGAAAACTACCGTTACAGTTTAACACGCTTTTAGGGCACCATGCGTTATAATACTATCTGGTGGATTCCGGCAGATCATATATGTTCGGGGAGATATGATTATGGAAAAAAAGCACTTTTATTATCAGTCGGCAGACGAAAAGACCAGGATCCATGCCATCAGGTGGGAACCGGAGGGCAGGCCGGTCGGGATCGTACAGATCGTGCACGGCATGATCGAATTCATCGACAGATACGACGCGTTTGCCTCTTACCTTACACAGCACGGCTTTCTTGTGGCCGGTGAAGACCATCTGGGGCACGGGGAATCGGTCATTTCAGACAAATACCACGGCTTTTTCGGCAGGAAAGGAAATGAATGGGTCATTGCCGATATTCACAGGCTTAGGACCATGCTGCAGGAAGAATTCCCTGACGTGCCGTATATGATGCTGGGGCACAGCATGGGTTCTTTCCTTGTCCGCCAGTATATTACGGAAAAGGATGCGGCATATGCTAAGGGCCTTGCCGGCGTAGTCATTATGGGTACCGGATGGCAGCCGGTCGCAGTACTTGATGCGGGCAGGGCGATCTCCAGGGCCCTGGGTACGGACAAAGTCGGCAAAGAAGCCCCTCTGCTGGACAGGATGGCTTTCGGCAGTTACCTGAAGAAGATACCGGATCACCGGACGACCGCGGACTGGCTTACCAAGGAAACGGAGGTCGTCGACCAGTATGTTTCAAATCCCTGGAATACTTTTCATTTCACACCGAACGCGTACTACCATATGTTCAGCGGCATGAAAAAAGCGCATGATACGGCGCGTATGGAAAAACTGCCGGAGGGGCTGCCGCTCCTGTTCACATCCGGTGCGGAAGATCCCGTGGGGAACTGGGGGGCCGGCGTCCGCAAAGCATTCCAGGTATATACGGAACACACGAAGTGCAAAGTGGATATCAGACTGTATGAAAACTGCAGGCACGAGATATTGAATGAAACGGAAAGAAAGGAAGTGTTCAGGGATCTGCGGGTGTTTTTCGAACATTGCCTCGGAGAATATCAGGAAACATTCGGTGTAGTGCCTATGCATTCTGTTTACGGAGCGGATGGAGACGGCAAAGCGGGGAAGAATGAGAAGAATTAAGAACCTTGTTATCGGCGGGATAGAAAACAAACTTTTCAACCTGATCCTGGTCACAGTATTACTGATATCAGCAGCCTTTCTGGCTGTAATGCTCTATCAGGGCAGGATGCTGGCACGGCTGACGGACTCGACCGGCGAAAAGCAGCGGGAGTCGATCTCAGCGATCACGGACAGTGTAATGGACCAGGTCATTGTACAGAGTATGGACAGAACGACCCGGCTGGAGGCGTATATCGCTGATGAAATGTTCCATGGGCTTGAGGACCGGGTCAGCATGCTGGGCGAGTATGCAGGCCAGCTGTTCGCCGATCCGGATGAATACTCCCGGATGCCTTATGCGGCTCCGGATCCGCAGAGGAACGGAGAGGTGACCGCGCAGCTTATCCTGGCTGACGGTGTGGACGGCAGTGCCCGGGCGCTTTCATCCCGGCTTGGCCTTATTGCCAATATGTCGGATCTGATGATCTCACTGTTCGGCGCGTCTGCGGAGACAAATTCCTGCTTCGTGGCCCTGCCGGACGGAGCCTTCCTCGTCGTTGACGACCGTTCCGCATCCAAGTTCGGCGAAAACGGGGAGCGCATCAGTTATGACCCGCGGACACGTCCGTGGTATCAGCAGGCTGTGGAAAAGGGTGAACTGATCTTCACGGATGTTGAGATCGATGCCTTTACGGGGGATGTCGGCATCGTGTGCGCAATGCCTGTCTATGAGGACGGCAGGCTGTGTGCCGTCGTAGGCTCCGATCTGTTTCTGACATCCATGCAGGATAACATACAGGGCTCTGAAGAGAACGGCGGTTTCCAGTGCGTGATCAACCAGAACGGACATGTTGTGTTCTCACCGAGGACGCAGGGGACGCTCAGGGTCGTTGCTTCGCAGGAAGCAGAAGACATCAGGAACAGTGACAATACGGAACTTGCCAGCCTGGTCCTGGACGCGATGAAAGGACAGACGGACGTACGGCTTATACCTCTCGACGGCGGCAGTTATTATATGATCGGTGTGCCGATGGATACCGTGGGATGGACCCTGATCTCCGTATTTGACACGGAAATGGCTGCACAGCCCGGAAGGATGCTGCAGGAGAGCTACCGACAGACTGAAGAGGAGGCAAAGGCTTTCTACCGCGATCAGGCCGGCCGGTCCAGGCTGACGATCATCGTACTTCTGGCCGCTGCTGCCTGCCTCACGCTTGCCGGAGCACTGGTACTGGGTAAAAGGATCGTAAGGCCGCTGAATCTGATCACCGAACGTATCCGGAACCTTAAGGAAGGCAATCTGGAATTCAGGATGGAAGACGAATTCCGTACCGGCGACGAGATAGAGATACTGGCGGAATCCTTTGCCGCGATCTCACACAAGACCGTAGGGTATATCGATGAAGTAAAGAGAGTAACGGCAGAAAAAGAGCGGATCGGGACGGAACTGCAGATGGCGACGCGGATCCAGTCCGCGATGCTGCCGCACATTTTCCCGGCTTTCCCGGACCGTCCGGAAATGGATATCTATGCTTCCATGGACCCCGCGAAAGAAGTCGGCGGAGATTTTTATGACTATTTTCTGATCGATGAAGATCATCTGTGCATGGTCATGGCAGACGTATCAGGCAAAGGCGTGCCGGCAGCCCTGTTCATGATGGCTTCAAAGATCATTATCCAGAGCAGCGCCATGATGGGGCTGTCCGCGGGCGAGATCCTGACCAGGACCAACGCTGCTGTCTGCTCCAATAACGCGGAAGAGATGTTCGTGACGGTATGGATCGGGATCCTTGAGCTGTCCACAGGGAAACTGACTGCTTCGAATGCGGGACATGAATACCCGGTGCTGAAAAAGGCAGGAGGAGAGTTTGAACAGATCAGGGACGCACACGGGTTCGTGATAGGCGGGTTTGAAGACATGCGGTATAAGGAGTATGAACTTGAACTTGAACCCGGTGCAAAACTGTTCGTTTATACCGACGGGGTACCGGAGGCGACAAATGCCGCGCAGGAAATGTTCGGGTCGGACAGGATGATAGCGGCATTGAACCAGGATGCGGACGCGGAGCCTGTTCAGCTTTTGAAAAACGTGCGGAAAGCAGTGGACGAATTCGTTCAGGATGCCGAGCAGTTCGATGACCTGACCATGATGTGCCTGGAGTATAAAGGAAAACAGTGAACGTTTACAGGGGCAGGGATGCGAGCAGCCTGTCCCCGTTTTCTTTCAGCCAGCCGTGGTGCAGGCGGTAGCCGGGGAACACTCTCTCGACTTCGGCATAGAAGGCCGGGGAATGATCCATGTGCTTCCTGTGGCACAGCTCATGTACGACCACGCTGTCGAGTACTTCCGCGGGAGCAAGCATAAGGAGGCAGTTGAAGCTGAGGTCTCCTTTGCTGCTGCAGCTTCCCCAGCGGGTCCGCTGATGCCTGACCGTAATGCGCCCGTAGGTCACGCCGGCTATGCCTGCGTAATATGCCACCCGTTCGGGGATGACCTTTTTTGCCTGCAGGGTCAGTTCCCTGATCTCTTCTTCAGTCAGAAGGTCACAGGGCTGCGATATACGGGCTGCCTGTTTTTCGATCCATTTCCTGTGGCTTTCTATAAACTTTTCAATGTCAGCATTGCTCATCCTGAGCGGTGCGCGGACGATGATCACCGGGCCCCTGCCCGGACTTCCGGCAGGTCTTTTGACCTGCATGCTGACGGTTTTTCGCCTGGAGCGGATAAGTTCCAGTTCGTACGGCAGATCTTTCAAATGGTCGTGTTCCTTTCATAAGCTACCGGCAATGCAGTTCAAAAGCATCGCAAAAACCGGTCAACTTCTGTATTATAAAACAAAATAAACGAAAGCAAAGGTCCATAAACAAATTGGATAAAGTATTAAACTACGTCTTTAAGGAAGAAGACCTCGCGGACACAGCCGGCGGGCTGATCAACCTGGTGCTGAGGAACCGGGTCGGCGTGACCGGGCATGAGATCAGCAGCGCGAAATTCCATGCTGACGGGATCACGGTAAACGGGCAGCGAGTGACTGTAAAATACAGGATGAAGCCCGGGGATAAACTGCGGGTCGTCCTGCCTGAAGACAGAAAAGAAGTGGACAATATCGCTGCTGCCGAAGGCCCCCTCGATATCCTTTATGAAGATGAGGATCTGGCTGTGGTCAATAAGCCGGCACTGGTGCCGGTCCATCCTTCCTACGGACATTACAGTGATTCCCTCGGCAATTATATGGCTTATTACCGCAGAAACCGTGGGCTTGACGGGATCTGCCGCGTGATCGGCAGGCTGGATATCGATACCAGCGGGGCGGTGATCTTTGCCTTTAACAAAGCCGCAGCCGGAAGACTTGTGCGGCAGCGGGACAGAGGGGAGCTGGTACGGACTTACCATGCCCTGGTACACGGTACATTTTGCAAAAGCGGGATGGACGGAGTACTCCGTTCCAGGATGGACAGGGTGGAAGGAGAAAAGCTTCTGCGCGAGATAAAACAGGACGGCAGCGGACTTGAGGCAGTCACGCATTACAGTGTCATTTCCCAGAATGCTCCTTCGGATGCGGCCCTTGTCCGGTTCAGGATCGATACGGGAAGGACCCACCAGATCCGTGTGCATATGTCCGGCGCATCTCATCCGCTCTTTGGGGACCCGCTTTACGGGGATGACGCGGACGAGTGTTTTTTCGCGAGCCTGGGTCACAGGAGACATACACTGCTGCATGCGGCGGCGCTTTCACTTCTGCAGCCGTTTACGGGAGAGCGGATCGAAATAACAGTCCCGTATCCAGTAGATTTCAGGGAAGCTGCAATTGTCCTTGGACTTTTGCGGCAATAGAAACAGATAACAGGAGGATGGTATGGAAGACTCCGCGATAGTTGCCCTTTATTGGGAAAGGAACGAGTCCGCGATCACATATACGCAGGAAAAATATTCCCGTTATCTTATGAAGATCGCGATGAATATCCTGATGAGCGAAGAGGACAGTGAAGAGAGCGTAAACGATACCTACCTGAAAGCATGGGAATCCATGCCGCCGCACAGGCCGGACAGGCTTTCTCTGTTTCTGGGCAAGATCACCCGTGAACGCTCGATCGACATTTACCGCCGGAAGCACAGCTTAAAGCGTGCGGGTTCGGCGTATTCAGTCTGCCTTGACGAACTGTCGGAAATGCTGGAAGGCGGCGCCTCTCCTGAAGAAATGTATGACCTGAAGGAACTGGGCAGAGCCATATCCGATTATCTCAGGTCTATACCGGAAAAACGGCGGAATGTTTTCCTGTGCAGGTATTTCTATATGGACCCGCTCCAGGAGATCTCCGAAAAAAGCGGGCTGACAGTACAGAATATCAAATCGATCCTTTTCAGGGAACGTAAGGGATTAAAGGCATACTTAAGTAAGGAGGGCTTTGATATATGAACGGATCAAAGCTTATGGACGCGCTGCAGTATATCGACGATGACCTGCTGGAACAGGCACAGAAGATGCGGGACGGCAGTACCGCAGATGATACTGTATCGGTGAATGGAAACAGGAGAAAGACATTCGTCAGACGGCTGCCGTATATAGCGGCACTGGCGGCGGCATCATTTCTGGCAGTATTCACGCTTCGGTTCGTGAACGGGATAAACATGGGCAGCCATGACAGCGCTGCTGGCGTACCCGCGGCGGAACAGGCGGCTGCCCCGGCCGAAGAATATGCAGCCGAAGAGTATGCCGTTGAAGAGGCGGCACCTGCCGGAATGATGGCAGAAGAGGCAGCTCCTGCCGTGAGCATGGCTAAAGAGGAGGCACCTGCCGAAACAGCAGCCAGAAAGGCAGGGGAATCGGGAACGGTCACTGCGGGCGCCGGTTCAGGTGTGATGTATGATATGACGGAAGAAATACCAGACGCGGAGGCGGCGGAAGCGGATATGTATACTGCGCAGATGGCCTCCGCAGCAGCTGCTGCAGATGAAGGAGCGGCCGTAACAGCCGCGGAGGAACCGATGGCGGAACTGTACGCAGCAGCAGAAGCGGAAGAGACTGAAGAAGCGGCTGAACTGGAAGAGGCCCCCGCGGCTTCGTTTGCTGCCGCGGGAAATACTGCCGGACAGGAGACAATGGCAGCCGATGCAGAAAAGAGCAGCGCGGATGAGATCAGGGCATTCGCTGAAGCCGCTTCATCCGGGCAGGCTGCGGTACTGGATCAGCCCCATGTCCGTTTCGACGGCAGCGCATATACCGTGGACGCGGACGGAAAAGAATACAGCTACAGATACCTGGTGACCGCTGCATATACGGATAAACAGGGCATTTCTCACACTGTTTATATCCTTTCCGATAAAGACGAAATGACGGAATCCGAGGCCCGATCCGCTGCCGAACAGGGCATATCTGCTGAAAAAGGGTATATTTTGCTCTCCGAGTGATGATCCGCTGTGCTTTATGATAAAATAATCAGGCAGGAACGGGCCCTGTGCCGGAGCGTCACGGGACCCGCATACAGTGCCGGACTATATCTGAGGCAGATCATGGCTACGCTCCGGAATGAGAGGAAGAATGAACATTTTTGATGATCTTGGCAGTAATCCGTATCCGGGCAGAGGCATCATGCTCGGCCTTTCCGCAGACGGGAAAAACGCAGTCGCTGCTTATTTCATAATGGGCAGGAGCGAAAACAGCAGGAACAGGGTCTTTGTCGAAGACGGTGACGGGATAAGGACGAAAGCATTTGACCCTTCCAAAATGAAGGATCCCAGCCTTATTATTTATGCTCCGGTCAGAGTATACGGACCGAATACGATCGTTACGAACGGAGACCAGACAGATACGGTATATGCCGGACTCACAAAGGGACTGTCGTTCTCCGAGGCGCTCAGGAGCCGGGAATTTGAACCCGATGCGCCCAACTACACGCCCAGGATCTCGGGAATGATGACCATTGAAGACGGGGCGTATTCCTATCAGCTTTCCATTTTGAAAAGTGCCCACGGGTGCCCTGATTCCTGTGAACGTTTCACTTATGGTTACGCGTCTCCTCTTGCCGGGGAAGGGCATTTCATCCACACATATGAAACGGACGGCGATCCGCTGCCCAGTTTCAGGGGCGATCCGAAGACCATAGAACTTGGTGAAGAAGATAACGATATCGATACGTTTACGAAAAAGCTCTGGGATGCGCTGAACGAAGACAACAAAGTCTCGCTCTTTGTCCGCTTCATCAATGTTGCCGACGGCACCCGGCACACGAGGATCGTCAACAGACACGAATGAGCGATATTGCCTTACCGGAAAAGATTCTTACAGGGAGATAAAACATGAATGAATTAGAATTGAAATACGGTTGCAACCCCAACCAGAAACCTTCCAGAGTCTTCATGGACAACGGATCGGACCTGCCTTTTATAGTCCGCAACGGAAGACCGGGATATATCAATCTGCTGGATGCCTTTAACGGCTGGCAGCTGGTCAGGGAACTGAAAAAGGCAACAGGCCTGCCGGCAGCCACTTCCTTCAAGCACGTTTCGCCCGCAGGCGCCGCGATCGGCCTTCCTCTTACCGAAGTGGAAGCAAAGATCTACTGGGTCAAGGACCTGGGAGAGCTTACTCCGCTGGCCAGCGCGTATGCCAGGGCAAGAGGCGCGGACAGAATGAGTTCCTTCGGCGATTTTATCTCGCTGTCGGATGTGTGCGATGAATGTACGGCCAGGATCATTTCAAGGGAGGTATCGGACGGCGTCATTGCTCCCGGATACGAACCTGCCGCACTGGAGATACTTTCCAAAAAGAAAAAAGGCGCTTACTGTGTACTGGAGATCGATCCGGCATACGAACCGGAACCGGTCGAAAGAAAGCAGGTGTTCGGCGTTACCTTTGAACAGGGCAGGAACGAACTGGTGGTAGGCGACGAACTGTTCGCCAATATCGTAACAGCCAACAAAGACCTGCCGCAGGAGGCCAGGAACGACCTGGCGCTTTCGCTGATCACCCTGAAGTACACCCAGTCCAATTCTGTATGCTACGCAAAGGGCGGACAAGCGATCGGCATAGGAGCCGGGCAGCAGTCCAGGATCCACTGCACGAGGCTGGCCGGATCCAAGGCAGACAACTGGTATCTGCGCCAGTCACCGAAGGTGCTGGAACTTCCTTTTAAGGATAAGATCCGCCGCGCGGACAGGGATAGCTCCATTGACCTTTACATCGGCGAGGACTATATGGACGTGCTTGCCGACGGAAAGTGGGAAGACCTGTTTACAGTAAAGCCCGACCGCTTCATGCCGGAGGAAAAGAGAGCATGGCTTGACGGCAACAGCGGCGTTTCCCTCGGTTCGGATGCATTCTTCCCGTTCGGCGATAATATCGAGCGCGCTTTCAGAAGCGGCGTAAAATATGTGGCGGAACCCGGAGGATCGGTCCGTGACGATAACGTGATCGCGGCGTGCGACAGCCATGACATGGTCATGTGCTTTACCGGCATCCGTCTGTTCCATCACTGATCCGGACAGGAGAAGCCGTATATGCGGATAGGGACAGGTTATGACGTACACAGGCTGAAAGAAAGGCGCAGACTCATTATCGGCGGGGTCGATATCCCGTACGAAAAGGGGCTGGACGGTCATTCTGACGCGGACGTGCTGCTCCATGCCATCTGCGACGCGCTGCTGGGTGCCGCCGCGCTGGGCGATATAGGAAAGCTGTTTCCGGATTCGGACCCGGCCTATAAGGGGATCTCTTCGCTGATCCTGCTGGAAAGGGTCCGGCAGGCTGTGGAAGCGGAAGGTTTCCGGGTCGAAAATGTGGATGCCACCATCATAGCCCAGGCACCGAAGATGCGGCCTTATATCGATGAGATGAGGAAGAAGACCGCAGCATGCCTGGGGGTAGGTATTTCGCAGGTGAATATCAAGGCAACGACGGAAGAGGGACTCGGGTTCACCGGAGCAGGAGAAGGCATTGCCGCCCAGGCTGTTGCGCTTTTATCCTGAACCGGCGGCAGGTGCTGCTGACCATAAATAAAACCATAACAAATGCAGGAGAGGATCACGGATGAAGATCTTTAATACGATGACCAGGAGAAAAGAGGAGTTTAAGCCCATCACTCCCGGAGAAGTGAAAATGTATGTCTGCGGGCCTACGGTCTACAATCTGATACATATCGGCAACGCAAGACCGATGATCTTTTTTGATACTGTCCGCAGGTATTTTGAATACTGCGGCTATAAAGTGAATTATGTTTCCAATTTCACTGATGTTGATGACAAGATCATTAAAAAGGCCATGGAGGAGAATACAGATTCTTCCGTGATCTCCGAACGCTACATCGAAGAATGCAAAAAAGACATGACCGCCCTCAGGATAAGGCCGGCCACCACCCATCCGCAGGCGACCCGCGAGATCGACGGGATGATCGAAATGATCAATAAACTGATCGGTACGGGATATGCGTACTGCGCCGAAGACGGAACAGTCTATTACCGCACCAGAAAGTTCAGGTATTACGGGAAGCTGTCCCACAAGAACCTGGATGACCTGCAGAGCGGATTCAGGCAGCTCCAGGTAAGCGGTGCCGAACAGAAGGAAGACCCGCTTGATTTCGTCCTCTGGAAACCCAAGAAAGAAGGTGAGCCCTACTGGGATTCGCCCTGGTGCAAGGGACGGCCCGGCTGGCATATCGAATGTTCTGTGATGAGCAAGCGGTATCTTGGCGATACGATCGATATCCATGCCGGCGGCGAAGACCTGATCTTCCCGCATCATGAAAACGAGATCGCGCAGTCCGAAGCGGCGAACGGCGTGCCTTTTGCCAATTACTGGATGCACAATGCCTTCCTGAACATCGACAACAGGAAGATGAGCAAATCCCTCGGCAATTTCTTTACCGTGAGGGAGATCCTGGCCGAGTATGATCCGCAGGTCATCCGTTTCTTCATGCTGTCCGTGCATTACAGGAGCCCGCTGAATTTCTCAAGGGAGCTTGTCGAGTCAGCGAAAAACGGCCTGGACAGGATACTGAACTGCGCCGAGAACCTGCAGTTCCTGATGCAGTCCGGAAAGGACGGCAGCGATCCGCTGTCGGAATCCGGGACGAAGATACTGGAAGGCGCTGCGGAATACAGCAGGCAGTTCGAAGCGGCCATGAATGACGATTTCAATACGGCTGATGCCATTTCGGCGATCTTTGACCTTGTCCGTTACATCAACCAGAACGTGAATGAAGGTTCTGAAACGGCACTGGTCAAAGGGCTCTATGAACAGCTGGCCGGCCTGATGGATGTACTGGGCCTGACAGTCGAAAAACAGGGGGCTTCCGATGATGAAGTCAGATATATCGAGGAGATGATCGAAAAGCGTGCCGAGGCCAAGAAAGCCAGGGACTATGCCGCCGCGGACGCCATCAGGGATGAACTGAAGGCGAAGGGGATCATTCTCGAGGATACCAGAGAGGGCGTGAAGTGGAAGAAGGCGTGACGCAGTTCAAAGACCTTATCTTCAGCAGTTTTGATATCGCGGAAAAGGATATCCGTACCTTTTCCCCCCTCGGGCTGGCTTTTATAGGCGATGCCGTCCATACGCTCGTCATACGGACCCTGGAACTGGAAAAGGGAAACCGGCAGGTAAGAAAGCTCCACAATGATACAAGCGTTTATGTTTGCGCAGCAGCACAGTCCCGTGCTGCTGCTGTTATACTGCCGGAACTTACCGAGGAGGAAGCGGCCATATACAGGCGGGGAAGAAATGCTGCCCCCGCTTCGCATACCAGGAGCGCAGGGGATAAAGAATATGCCGAAGCCACGGGATTCGAAGCAGTGTGCGGCTACCTTTTCCTTACCGGAAGGACGGACAGGCTGCTTAGCCTGATCAGAGAGGCCGTTGAAGCAGAAGAAGACCATTGATACTGTAGTATAAACGCAGATTAACAGTAAGGCGGTGTGAAATTGGAATCAAATATAGTGGAAGGCAGAAATGCCGTTATAGAAGCGCTCAGGGCCGGCAGGCCGGTCGAGAAACTGTATGTGCTTGACGGTTCGAAGGACGGCGCGGTGATGACGATCAAGCGGGAAGCCAGAAAAGCCGGTATCGATATCGAATATGTCGATAAGATACGCCTGGACAGGATGAGTGAAACAGGCCATCACCAGGGAGTGATCGCAAAGACCGCCGCCTATCATTACGCTGAAATGGATGACCTGTTTGATAAAGCAAAGAGCAGGCAGGAAGATCCGTTCTTCATCATCCTGGATAATATAGAAGACCCGCACAATCTCGGAGCGATCTTAAGGACGGCCAATGTCTGCGGCGCCCATGGCCTGATCATTCCAAAAGACAGGGCAGCAGGTCTCACGGCTGTTGTGGCCAAGGCTTCCGCCGGTGCGATCAACTACACACCGGTCGTGAAAGTGACCAATCTTACGGCAGCCATGGAAGAACTGAAAAAGAAGGGTCTGTGGATCGTCGGCGCGGATATGGACGGTGAACCGATGACGTCGCTGAACCTGAAGGGCCCTATCGCGGTCGTCATCGGTGCGGAAGGCAGTGGTATAGGCAGACTGGTCAGACAGAACTGCGACATGATCGCTTCCATCCCGGTCAGGGGTGAGATCGATTCGCTGAACGCCTCTGTAGCCGCAGGCGTCCTCTGTTATGAGATCGTAAGGCAGCGGGGATAAATGGGAACAGATACAAAAGATGCAGGCACAGCGCGTATAAAGACATCATCGTTAAGACAGCTGCCTGACGAACAGCTGGCCATGCTGGCGCAGGACGGGAACAGTACCGCTACAGATCTTCTGATGGACAGGTACAAGGACACTGTCCGCAGCAAGGCCCGGACGATGTACCTGATCGGGGGCGACGTGGACGACCTGATCCAGGAAGGCATGATCGGTCTGTTCAAAGCCGTCAGGGATTTCGATCCGGATATGCAGGCGGCCTTTTCGACTTTTGCGGTACTGTGTATCAACAGACAGATCTATACGGCAGTGCAGGCATATTCAAGGAAAAAGCACAGCCCTCTCAATACGGCGGTCTCTCTGGACTGCAGCGACAGCAGGGAATCTGACACCGGCGGGAACGGGAATAAGACCCTTGCTGACAGGATAGCGGATATACAGGTCGTAGGTCCCGAGGAAGAACTGATCGGCAGGGAAAATGTCCAGCTGCTCCTTCAGAATATGGACAGGCTGCTGAGCCCAATGGAAAAGCAGGTATTTGCCCTGACCATCACCGGCATCAGCTATACGGAAATAGCCGGGATCCTCGGAAAATCCGGCAAGTCGATAGACAATGCGCAGCAGAGGATCAGGCGGAAGCTGAAGGAATCACTCAAAGAAGGATAATAAAAAAACTGCATGGGAACATGCAGTTTTTTTATTTAAGCTGGCAACGAGAATCGAACTCGTGACCTCCGCACTACCAATGCGACGCACTACCGACTGTGCTATGCCAGCGTATTCAATTACTGTCCGTTAACTGACGAACGCAGTGATTTTAGCATAGTTATGAAGTTATTGTCAATCAGTCAAATTAAGATCCTGCGGCGGATCATTTTTGCCGTTCATTGATCTCCACTGAAGATACACGGAGCCGACCCGCATGGTGTTCAGGAGGCTGACGATATCGGAATCATTCAGCCTTATCCCGTCATCCTGACCGGAGAGCCATCCCTGGGCGGCTAGGAAGTGCATTTCCGACAGGACAGAAACGAAATGGGCACGCAGCTCATCATTCGGCATACCGTCATGATCCATCAGGATATTGATATTATCCTGGATCACTGACCGGATCCTGCGGATAAAGCGGGTATCCCCTTTTTTCCTGTCCAGGAGAGGATACATGGCTGTGCTGTGTTCCCTGCAGAAAGAGAACCATTCCCTGAAGATCCCCGGAGGCTCAAGGTCAAAGCGGTCCGGAAAATAACTGATGGAAAAGCCCGGACCATAGCTTTCCGTACAGGTCCTGAACCTGGCTGTCAGATCCTCCATAAGCGCAGCCTCGATCTTTTCGATAACGTCGTAAATATCGTCAAAATACTGGTAAAAAGTCCCGCGTGTAATACCGGCGGCCTTGCACAGTTCGATCACGCTGATCCGGTCCCATTTCTTTTCGAGCATCAGTGTGAGATAGGTCGTTTCGATATGTTTTTTTGTGCTTTCGGATCTGGAATTTCTGCCCTTTGGGGTCCCGGACGTCTTATCACTCATTCTGAAAACAGCGGCACACTGCCGCATTGACTCCTTTTGATCATTGTACCTCAAAATATCTGCCAAATAAAACTATACAGTTTCGTCAAAAGTGTTCTGTTCTTAAATATTGTTATATGTAAAAATATAAACAGCAGTAATAATTAACAATAAAAGGGGGAAGAAAGCCGTGAGTTTTCAGTTTTTTGTCAAAAGTAACCTGGTCTTCGGACGCGGTGCAGCCGGGAAGCTTCCTGAACTGTTAAAAGGCTACGGACTTAAGAAGATCATGCTGGTCTATGACAACGGTGTCAAAGCCGCCGGCATAGCCGACAGGATCCGGGAAGAGATCGATAAGGCAGGAGTCGGCCTGACGATCTTTGACAGGGTCATCCCGAATCCGACGAATGAGGTGGTAGAAGAAGCTGCCGTTATCGCGAAGAACGAAGGGGTAGAGGGGTTTGTTGCTGTCGGCGGGGGCAGCAGTATCGACCTTGCCAAAGCTGTCAACGTCCTGATGACCAATCCGGGCAGTATCGGGGAATACGGCGGGATGAACATGGTCAAAAATGACTGCCTTCCGCTCATTGCTATCCCCACAACGGCAGGAACATCCAGCGAGATCACGAATGTTTCCGCGCTGATCGACACGGAGAAGGTCATCAAGTATGTCATTATCGACAACAGGATCGTGGCTTCCGATGTTATCTGTGATCCGGAATTCACACGTACCATGCCCGTTTCGGTAACAGCCGCTACAGGAATGGACGCGATCACGCACGCGGTCGAAAGCTATATATCCAATATGGCCACGCCGCTCACGGAATACAATTCATTAAAAGGCCTGGAGATCCTTTATAAGAACCTGCCTCTCGTTGTCAAAGACGGCAGTGATATGGATGCCAGGGAGCAGATGATGCTCGGCTGCATCATCACCGGATTTGCTTTTTCCAACGCAAACCTCGGGCTGGTACACGCGATCGCGCATACGCTTTCCGCCCATTTCGGACTCCCGCACGGTATGGCGAATGCAGCGGTACTGCCTTATGTCATGGCCTATAACGCGGAGGCTGTCCCTGAAAAAATGATCGAACTTGCAAGGGCTATAGGGATCGGCGGAAACAGCGATGCCGATAAGGACAAATATCTGCTTGCGGATGCCCTTAAGGCACTCTGCAAAGAAGTCGGGATCAGGACCCTTTCCGAACAGGGCGTCCCGGAAGAAGCGTTCGACAGACTGGCTGAAGATGTACTTAAAGAGCCGGTGCTAAATTTCAATCCCAGACAGGGCGTAACGAAGGAAGATGTTCTTGCTATCCTGAAGGAAGCATATTAAAGGACAGCAACCGGCCGTGCGGAAGCGTCACGTCCGGCACCCGGCGGGTGCAATGCAGCGCTTCAGAAATGAGAGGGTATTTAAAATGAAGAAAATGGCTTTATGCACACCGATCTCGGAAGAACTTCTTGCACCGATCAGAGAAAAGTGCGAGATCATCGAATGCGGCGAACTGAAACACGGCAGAGGCAACGTCACGGAAGAGATGACCCGCGAGGAATGCATGGGCGCGGAGCTTGTTGTGCTCGGCGATGAATATGCCGGCGCGGATACGATTAAAGCCTGGGCGGACGCCGGCATGAAGTTCATCGGCGTAGCCAAAGGAACACCCGCGACTGTCGATTTCGACGCGATCCAGGCAGCGGGACTTTCCCTGTCCTACACTCCTGGCAGGAACCG
This sequence comes from Lachnospiraceae bacterium, assembly GCA_017474455.1. Lineage (GTDB taxonomy): Bacteria > Bacillota > Clostridia > Lachnospirales > Lachnospiraceae > CAG-791. The sequence goes on along the minus strand of JAFVHP010000027.1, from coordinate 4,758 downwards.
TGTAGCCGTGGCTGAATATACGATCGCCCTTATGCTCTGCGCCGCCAGAAAGATCACGCTTTCCGCCGCCGGCCTGATGAAGGGCGACCACACTTCCGAAGCATGCGATATCTATGATGTTCCGGATGTAAAGAATGTTACTTTCGGACCTCTGGATGAAAAGCACCCGTTCACGGATTACGGCATCGGCTTTGAACTGTACGGAAAGAAACTCGGTATCGCCGGCTACGGCGCGATCGGCCGTGAAGTCGCCGTCCGCGCGAAAGCGTTCGGCATGGAGATCCTGGCATATGATCCTTATCTGAATGAAGAACTTGCCAAAGCCGACGGTGCAAGGGGCGTTGACCTGGATACGCTGCTTGCGGAGTCCGATATCCTTTCCCTGCATCTGCCTACGATCCCTTCCTGCAAAAACATCGTGAACAAAGACTGGTTCTCAAAGATGAAAAAGAGCGCCATCGTTATAAATACGGCAAGGGCATACGTGCTTGACCAGAAAGATTTTGTCGAAGCGCTTGAGAACGGCGATATCGCCGGTGCAGCCGTTGATGTTTACTGGAAAGAACCCGTTCCTGTCAACCATCCGCTGCTCAAGATGAGAAATGTCGTCTGCACGCCGCATATGGCAGGCCTTACTACAGACGTGGACGGCTGGTCAGGAAGAATGATGGCGGAAGAGATCACGGCATATCTGGAAGGACGCGAAGGCAAGTATCTCTGGAAAGTAAGAAAGTGATCGGAGGTAAATATGGGAGCAAATAAATATCCGGGGAAAGAACTGTATCCGCATCTGTTTTCCCCGATCCGTATCGGTAATCTCAGGCTGAAGAACCGCATCATCGCCGCGCCTACATCGCCTTCGATGATCACGACGGACGGGCATTTTACACCGGAAATGATCGCGTACCTGGAAGAAAAGGCAAGGGGCGGCGCGGCTCTCGTCACATACGGTGAAGCGATCGTACATTCCGCCACCGGCAAGAGCCACGATAAACAGCTCCAGCTGGATTCGTTCGGCGTAAAGCAGGGACTGACCGAAGCAGCCAGGGCGATTCATAACGCAGGCGCTTATGCGAATATCCAGCTCTCCCACGGCGGAAAGTATGCCGGCCTGCAGTCGGTAGGCGGCACGCAGGACCTGATGGGCGTAGCTTACGGCCCCAGCGCGGAGAGTACGCCGCTCGGCGAAGTGTATGAAATGCCGAATGAAATGATCTATGAGATCATCGAGAGTTACGGAAAGGCAGCCAAGGTGGTCAAGGATTGCGGTTTTGACATGGTCATGGTCCATGCCGCGCACGGCTGGCTGTTCTCACAGTTCCTTTCCCCTGTCCTGAACAGGCGTACCGATGAATTCGGAGGCAGTTTTGAGAACAGGGCAAGGTTCTTCCTGATGGCGCTGGACGCGGTCAGAAAAGCAGTCGGGCCCAGGTTCCCCATTGAGGTAAGGCTCTCCGGTGATGATATGTCTGCGGAAGGCCTGGACCAGGCCGCCTGTATCGAAGTGGCGAAGATGATCGAGGATAAAGTCGATCTGTATAACATCTCCTGCGGAAACCATGAAGATCCGGAGATGTTCTGCCGGACACATCCGTATGCGTTCTTCCCCAGAGGCGTCAATGTCTATCTGGCAGCGGAGATCAAAAAGCATGTCAGCAAACCGGTATCCTGCGTAGGCGCCTTAAATGATCCTGCACAGATGGAAGAGATCATTGCTTCCGGGCAGGCCGATCTTGTCATGATGGGCAGGGCAGAGGTCGCGGATCCGTATCTGGCGGCCAAGGCTCTTAACGGACGCGCCGAAGATATCACGCCGTGCCTCCGCTGTTACGAATGCTTCGGCAATGGTGTCGTCACCGAGATGGTCAGATGTACGGTCAATCCTCTGATGGGTTTCCAGCTGCAGGAAAGGGAACACATACTGGAGGCTGAAAATGAAGGTTACGCAGGCGGCCTGGGCGGAAAATGCAGCATCGGCTGTGCTGTCGTCAAGGCTCCGGCAGCAAAGAAAGTGCTGATCGCCGGCGGCGGCCCCGCTGGAATGGAAGCTGCCATTACGGCTGCCTTAAGGGGACATGATGTTACACTCTGCGAAAAGAGTGAAAAGCTGGGCGGCAATCTTCATCCTGCCGGCGCTGCGTACTTCAAGGAAGATATTGCGAAATTCTGCAAAGTAATGATCAGAAGGACAGAGGCAGCCGGTGTCAAAGTGATGCTGAATACGGAAGTTACGCCTGCGTTTGTCCGCGAGTTCGATCCGGATGCGCTGATCGTGGCTATCGGTTCGAATGAACTCAGGCCGCCGATCGAAGGCATGGACGGCGATAATGTCGTTATGGCCATAGATGCCGAGCTGCATCCCGAAAAACTCGGACACCGCGTAGCGATCATGGGCGGCGGGCTTGTCGGCGGTGAAGCTGCGATAAGCTTTAAGCATGAAGGTCATGAAGTGTCCGTGATCGAGATGAAAGGCGCCATCGTGGAAGAGGTCAATTCCTTCTACAGGGGCGGACTGCTTCCGATGGTGGAAAGATCTGCAGACGTCTATGTCAATACCCGGGTAGTCAGGATCACACCGGAAGGCGTTGTCGCCGTAAGGGACGGGGAAGAGATACTGATCCCGGCGGACACCGTTGTATGTGCTCTTGGTTTCAGGGCGCCTTATGATGCGGTCGACGCCCTCTGTGCGGAGGCGGATGAGCATTATATCATCGGAGACTGCGCGAACGTTGGCCAGATCATGCATGCGATGAACCAGGGCTATTATACGGCAATGAGGATCTGATGAGGATCCGCAGTTCATTACGGGGGTAATCATGAGTTTACAATATATGATCGGCATGGATATCGGGACCACCAATATCAAGGCGATCGTGATGGATGAGAACGGTACTACGGTGGCCCAGGCTTCCAGACAGAACCATCTTATCCTGCCGGCGCCCGGATATGTGGAGCAGAATGCGGACGAGTGGTGGGATAACGCCGCGGGCATATTCCGCGATCTGGTCATTCAGGCCGGAAGCGATATTATTTCAAACATCAGGGGTATCTGCATCAGTTCACAGACAGTGACCATGCTGCCTGTGGATGCCGCCGGGAAACCGGTCCGCAATGCCCTGATCTGGATGGACAGCCGTTCTTCCAAGGAAATGCATTACATTTCCCTGGAGGTAGGGCACGACAGGTTCGAAGTGATCACCGGAGCCCAGCCGGATGTAGCGTTCCTGCCGAACAAGATGCTGTGGTTCAGGACGCAGGAACCGGAACTGTACGCAAGGACAGACTGCTTCCTGCAGTCCAGTTCCTATGTCAATTTCAAACTGACAGGTGAGAAGACCACCGATATGGACCAGGCGGTCCGGACACAGTGCCTCGACATAAACACACTGAAATGGTCCAAAGAGATCGGCGATGCCTGCGGCATTGACTTCGACAGATACCTGCCCGCACCGGTGGAACCCATGACCGTTATCGGGCAGGTGACAGCCGAAGCTTCGGAAGAGACCGGCCTTCCCGCAGGGATCCCTGTCTGCGCCGGGGCCAGCGATGCTTTCATGGCGCTTTATGCGACCGGATTGTCCAGACTGGGCGAGGCCGCCGAATCGTCGGGAACATCATCACTTGTATTTGCGGGCTGCGATCACGCTACTCCGGTCGACCGGCCTGTTGTAGCAAAACCCTGCGGCATTCCCGGTATCCCTTATCTGTTCGACGCACCGATCAGCGCGTCCGGCGCTTCTCTCAAGTGGTATCTGGATGAGCTTGGCGCAGCAGAGAAGGCTGAAGCGGCGGCCAACAATAAGAATGTCTATGACTGGATGAATGAACTGGCCGCGTCCGTTCCCGCAGGCTCGAACGGAGTGATCTTTTTCCCTTATCTGCTGGGTGAAAGGGCGCCTTTGTGGAATTCCCACGCGAGAGGCATGTTCATCGGCATCTCGATCGATACGGAACGGGCGGATATATTAAGATCCGTATTTGAAGGCACTGCTTTCTCGATCCGCCACGTTGTGGAGACGATCAGGGCTGCCGGCGGACAGGTGGATTCGTTCAGGATCGCCGGCGGCGGCGCGAAGAGCCGTACCTGGGCAAAGATCAAAGCATCCATGCTCCATGTACCGGTATATCTGCTGGACGATAAGGCGGGCGATATCCCCTTTGGCGACGCGCTCTGCGCGGGGGCTGCTGCAGGTATCTTCAAAGATACTTCCGAGACGGTCAAAAAACTGATCGGTGTGAAAGAAGTGATCGAACCCGATGAGGAATGGGCAGCTGTATATGACAGGATCTATCCGTACTACCTGAGCCTGTATCAGGATGTGGATAAAGACCTTCTGCGGCTAAAAAACGAATGGAACAGAATGAAATAACCGGTATAATTATCAGTATATAAACTGTTGTTGTGAAAGGAGATTAAAATGCTGTACGAAAAAATCAGAACGATCGTTCTTGAGAACATCAAGGAAGCCGTAGCGGAAGGTCTTGTCAAGGGGACTTCAGGCAACATCGCGCTTCGCTCGGATGAGGATCCCAATATCGTCGCGATCACTCCCAGCGGAATTCCCTATACCCATATGACCCCCGACCAGATCTCCATCATTGACCTGGACGGCAACCGGATCGACGGCCCCTTCAAGCCTTCAAGCGAATGGCCGATGCATACCGAAGTCCTTAAGAGACGTCCTGATATCAATGCCACCGTCCATACCCATGCCATGTTCGCAACGATCCTGGCCATGGGCGACGCGGAAGAGATGA
>JAFVHP010000026.1 GCA_017474455.1 Lachnospiraceae bacterium | reverse complement strand
CGACCTGCTCCTTTTTCTCTACGCCTTCGCAGACCGTGTCGATTCCAAGGCCGATGGCCATTTTGGTCAGCTCTGTCAGGATGATCTTCGCCTCGTCTTTTTCGAAATGCTCCATAAAGCGCATGTCGAACTTGATCAGGTCAAAGCGGATCTGCTGCAGAACGTCCAGAGAGGAATAGCCGCTGCCGAAGTCATCCATCCATACCCGGAAGCCCAGTTCCTGGAAGCGGCTGACCTGCTCCCTGATGAATTCAAAGTTGCTGCCGACCGTGCTTTCGGTGATCTCGATGGTCAGCATCGCGCGGTCAATCCCGGCTGCATCCACGCGCTGCCGGATCTCCTCCACGATGTCGCAGCTGTCAAAATCCGTACGGGAGAGGTTCACCGACTGCGGTACCGGATACAGACCGGCCTCTGCCTGCTTCTTGAGCTTCTCCAGCACGCGCTCGACCACATAGAGATCCAGCTTATAGATCAGCCGGGCCTCCTCCAGCGTGGGGATAAAGTCGGCCGGCGACAGGAAGCCCCTGACCGGATCGATCCAGCGTGACAGCGCCTCTTCGTCACAGACCTTCCCGTCGGAGGCGCGGATGATCGCCTGATAATAAACCGTGATCCAGCCCTCTGCCAGTGCCCGTTCCAGGTTATCGATGATGTACTGCTTCTTCACGGTATCCTGCAGCATCTTCTCGTCGAAATACCGAAAGCAGGATTTCTGTGCGCTGCGGTTCAGATCACAGGCGATTTTCGCCCGGTCGCAGACTGCCCCGATCTCGATGCTGTCTTCCGTTACGCGATAAATGCCCGCACGGATCGGCAGTGTTTTTCCTTCGTTCAGCAGCGCGCCTGCTTCAAACAGTTTTTTCAGCCGCTTTCTGATGCCCTCGTCCTCCGTCAGGACGGCAAAATGATCCTGCCCGAAGCGCGCGCAGTTCTCATTGCCGAAGTGATCGGCCAGCAGGTATCCGAAAGCCCGGATCAGCTTATCTCCCTCTGCGAAGCCCCACTTGCTGTTGAAGGCCTTCATGCCGCAGAAGTCCAGGAACAGAATCACCGGCTTTTTCCCGCTCATCGTCAGGTTCCGGATGCCTGCCTCGGCGAGTTCAAAGAAATAGGTCATGTTGGGCAGTCCGGTCAGCGTATCATAGTGGATCTTGCGCGTCATGCTGCCCTCCCGCAGCATCTGGTTGAACGAGCGGTTCAGACTGCCGGTGCTTTCCCCTTCTTCCTCTTCATAATCCCCCTCATCGGCATACCACACATAGGCCAGTCTCTCGCCTGTTTCGGTAAAGACGTGCCGGCCCTGCGCATGAATCACCGTCACTCTGCCGCTGTTTTCCGCCTTCGAGCGGTACACGACATTGTATTCCCCGCCCTCGGTGGCAAAACGGAAGGCAGCATCCGCAATACGGCCCATATCATCCGGATGGGTCGAGCGGTACATATCGTTGTCCATCGCATAATAGGCCTCTTTTCTGTCCTCAAAGCCGAACAGATCCAGAAAGCCCTGAGACAGGATGAGCGTAACAACCCGTCTGTCTATGAACTGGTAGACCGCAAAAGGAACCGGTGAGTTTTCCAGGCTGCTCTTGACGGCGGG
>JAFVHP010000025.1 GCA_017474455.1 Lachnospiraceae bacterium | reverse complement strand
CGGAGGGACATCAACTTCATGTTCCTTCTCGAAGGCATGCCGGTCCCGGATCACGCCACGATCGCCCGGTTCGTTTCCATGCATCTTTCATCCTGTTCAAAAGATATCCTGGCGGAAGTTACCACCAGTCTTCTTTCCATGGGAGAGATCTCGGGAAAGACCGTATTTATTGACGGCACGAAGATCGAGGCGAACGCGAATAAATACACTTTCGTCTGGAAGAAGGCCGTCACGAAGAGCCAGGCCCGGCTCTGCGGGAAGATCACAGAGTTTGTGGCAGAATGCGAGACAATGTACGGGATCAGGGTGGTCTTCCGCGATCAGGTCTCTCTCCGTACTCTGAAGCGCCTGCGGAAGAAACTGTATGCAGTAAAGAAAGCGGAGGGCGTCACTTTCGTACATGGTATCGGCAGGCGGAAGACGCCGCTTCAAAAATCCATCGAGTTGCTGGAGTCTTATATTGAGAAACTGAAGGAGTACACACAGAAGATCCATATCTGCGGTGACAGGAACAGCTATTCGAAGACCGATCATGATGCGACATTTATGCGCCTGAAGGAAGACGCCATGCTGAACGGCCAGCTGAAGCCGGCGTATAACCTGCAGCACGCGGTGGATGCCCAGTATATCACCTGGCTGGATGTCAGTCCCCGTCCAACGGATATCACGACATTGGTGCCTTTCCTGAAGGACATGGAGAAGCATCTGCCTTTTAAATACACAGAGATCTGTGCGGATGCCGGCTATGAGAGCGAAGAGGCGTACGTCTTTCTTGATAAGAACGGCCAACTGTCGTATATCAAGCCGCAGAACTATGAGATATCAAAGACCCGGAAATACAGGCAGGATATCAGCCGCCGTGAGAACATGACCTACCTGGAAGAGGAGGACGTTTACGTATGCAGCCGGGGGAAACGCCTGCTGCCGGTCGGCGAAAGGCGTTCCAAAAACCGGAACGGCTTCGTGAGCACGGCAACGATCTACGAATGCGAGGATTGCAGCGGCTGTCCGTATAAGGAGAAATGTATACGCGGGAACAACTTCAAGACCCCCATGGATGAACGAAACAAACGGTTCAATGTCTCCAAAGTCATGAAGGAGAAACGTCAGGAAACACTGGAACGGATCACCACGGAATATGGAACGAAGCTGCGGATCAACCGGAGCATACAGGTGGAAGGCAGCTTTGCAGTGATCAAAGAGGATATGGGATTTCGCCAGTATCTGTACCGTGGGAAGAAGAACGTGCTGGCACAGAGTGTGCTGGCAGCCATCGCCCATAACATCAATAAGCTGCATTTCAAGATCCAGGGAGGCCGGACAGGCCAGTTCCTGACAGACCTGAAAACAGCGTAATATTTGGATTCTCAAAACAGCTTTACCTGAGGATGTTTCCGGCAGGAAATGTCCTTGGGGAGTATTGTCCTTTTCCTGATATTGTTCGAAAAACTCCTATAAAAAAGCGATAATCCGGCTGGAAGCCGGATTATCGATGGTTAGTTTGGGGCGTCGCATTTTTTCAAATGCGACAGCCCCGCTTTCAGGGACTCTTTTATGCTTCTTTCTTCGTCATGCCCATGAAGGAGGCCACAACGGAGATCAGCCATG
>JAFVHP010000024.1 GCA_017474455.1 Lachnospiraceae bacterium | reverse complement strand
TGGAGGAAGAACTGGGCGTATCGATCTTTCACCGGGAAAACAGCAAGCTCTCCCTGAATGAGACCGGCAAGGTGGCTGCCGAATATGCGGAGAAAGCCCTTCAGGCCAATCAGGATCTGATCGACCATGTACTGGCACACGACCGGAGCCTCAGGACCGTCAGTATCGGATCGAGTTCCCCGTTCCCAATCAACGAGCTGATGCCCTCCCTGCAGGAATATCTTACCGAGAAAACGATCCTGACGGAGCTGGTCGATACGGACGAGCATCTGCTTACGGGGCTGAAGAACCGAAGGTATGACATTATCATCCTGCATTCCCTTCCGGAAGACAAAGCGCTTTACTGCCAGCGCTACATGGATGAGCAGATCTATCTTACCGTGGACGAAAACCACCCCTTCACAAATAAGAAAAGCATCTCCTTTGCGGAGATGCGCGGAATGCGAATTCTGGTTTCCGGAAGGATCGGTTTCTGGATGGACATCTGCAAAAAGCATCTTTCCGAGTCCGACCTGCTTATTCAGACCAGTTCGGAGGCGCTGGGGGAACTGATAGAAGCATCGACCCTCCCGTTTTTCAACTCTGACCGCATGATCGAGATGGGCTATCAGACACCTGGGAGAGTGTCCATTCCGATCAACGGCGAAGACGCTCACGCCACCTATTGGGCGGCCTGCCGGACCTCCGACCAGAACAAGTATATGGCGATCTTTAACGCGGTACGCAGCTATACGCTGAGACATGAAACAAGGAATAGTCGCTAATAATCTATACAAGCACTGTTTTGCCCAGATGGTTTTCTGCGGCGACTGCGGAGAATTCTTCCGGCGCGTCCACTGGAACAACCGTGGCTGCAAATCCGTCGTCTGGCGGTGCGTCAGCCGATTAGAGAATACCGGTCATGTTTGCCGAGCGCGGACGGTCAATGAGGAATACCTGCAGGAGGTAGTCATTCAGGCCATCAATCAGGTGCTCTGCAAAAAAGACGACTTTCTGAAAGCCCTGCAGACCAACATCGCCACGGTAATCAAACAGGGAGACACCCTGTCGCCAGAGGTCATCGACGAACGCCTCCGGGAACTGCAGAAGGAACTCCTAAAGAAAGCCAACCAGAAGGACGACTATGACGCCATCGCGGACGAGATCCTCCGGCTCCGGGACATGCGAAAGCAGGCCGAAGTTGATAGCGTTGTCCGAGACGAGCAGATGCGGCTGATCAGAGACCTTCAGGATTTCATCCGGCAGCAGCCCACCACCATCACGGACTTTGACGAGACGCTGGTCAAGCGCCTAATCACGAAGATTACGGTTTTCGAAGACCACTTCACCATCGACTTCAAGTCCGGAGTCACAATCGACATCAAAGCATAAAAGAAGGCTCCCCGCCGCCGATGATGGCAGTGTGGGAGTCTTGATCTGTTTTACGGTCATTTTGCATTTGCAGCGGCTTCAATAAATGCTTTGAATATCTTCCTGCTGTTCTCGTCTGTCTTCCATGAAAATTCCGGATGCCACTGTACTGCCCATAGGAAGCGATGTCCGGGCATATAGACTGCCTCGATAATTCCATCCGATGCTTTGGCCATTATTTTGAGACCATCTGCCAGCATTTTTACCGCCTGATGGTGATAACTGTTTACCGAGAGTTTTTCTGTTTCAAGGCAACTGTATAGTGGCGATAACTTTGCGATCATTACATCATGGATCGGGACATCATATGGCGGACTCTGGTGGTGTTCTATATCCGAAGGGTGCTGAAGTGACAGATCCTGATACAGCGTCCCGCCCAAAGCAGCATTGATAAACTGAATCCCTCTGCAAATACCGAGCACTGGCTTATTTGCGCTGATCGCTTCATTCAAATAGACCATTTCCATGCGATCACGTTCTTCACAATAAGATACCAGTCCATCCAACGGTTCCTCATTGTACAGTTTTGGAGAAACATCATGTCCTCCGGTAAACAGGAATCCGTCACACAGTCCGGCCAGCCCTTTAATCTCCGTTTCATCAGTTGAGAACGGTAATATGATGGGAATACCTCCCGCATGATGTATTCCGTCCATATACCCCGGAAGCATCCATATGCTTTCTTTCTCGTCATCCCACAGAGGCATAACTCCTACAATCGGTTTCATTTCATCACATCCTTTAAATCGTCCAGCCACAAGCGCATTGAAGCATCGCTTGGCATCCGCCAGTCCCCTCTCGGCGACAGAGAAACGCTTCCTACTTTAGGCCCATCCGGCAGACAGCTTCTTTTAAACTGTTGGGTAAAAAATCTGATATAAAAACGTTCAGCTGTTTTAATTATCTCTTTCCCTTCCAATTCCGGATAAGCACACATCGCGTAAGCTGCAGAACGGGAAGGCTCGAATCCATACCGGAGCGTATAATACAGCAAAAAATCGTTCAGATCATATTTTCCGATCTTTTCCTCCGTCATCTGACTGATTTTTCCTTCAAGGCTTGGAGTAAGCTCCGGTGTGATAGGTGTATCACATATTGCGAAAATCACCTTTCTCAGTTCTTCGCTGCCGCATGTCTCCGCATATGTGTGGCAGATATACCTCACGAGCGTTTTCGGTACGGAAGCATTTACTGCATACATGGACATATGATCCCCGTTGTAAGTGCACCATCCAAGCGCAAGCTCGGAGAGATCTCCCGTTCCTACAACCATCCCGTTTCTCATGTTGGCCACATCCATCAGTATGTAAGTGCGCATTCTTGCCTGCGCGTTCTCGTATGCAGAATCTCCTTCTCCCTGATAATCCGGGCTGTGCCCGATCTCTTTCAGGTGCATCTGAACGCTTTCGCTGATCGGCACTTCATGGACCTCATCGGCAATCAGCCTCATCAGTTCTCCGGCGTTTTCATAGGTCATACCGGATGTGTTTCCCTCCTTTGGCATTGTATAAGCTATTATCCGAATATTCGGAACGATCTTCCTCGCCTCGGCGCAGACAAGCAGAGCCAGTGTGGAATCCAGTCCGCCGGATATTCCGATCACAAGATTATAGATCCCGGTTGCCTTTATCCTTGTTGCCAGACCGTTTGCCTGAATGCGCATGATCTTTCTGCATCTTTCTCCCCGCTCCCGGTCGTCCGACGGTACAAAAGGATTTTTGCTCAGTACGACAGGGAGTTCCTTTAATATATCTGCCATTTCACTGATCGAAGCCTTGCCGGTACGGAAAGCCCGAATATTTACGATCACCCTTCGATACATGTTCTCGTCAGCGTTCTCAAATGTATTCTGATGTCTTCTGTCGTACATAATACGCACCAGATCAATGACACCGGTGCTTACGGAAGGACACCGCGGAAAAATATCTTCCTGAAGAACCGTTCCGGATTGGTCAATAAGCGTATGGCCCGAAAAAACAAGATCCGTGCTGCTTTCACCCACACCTGCAGAGGCATAGACATACGCGCAGTAGCATGACCCGCTCTGATATTCTACAAGCCGTCTGCGGTATTCCTCCTTGCCGATCAACTCATCCGAGGCGGACAGATTGGCGATGATGTTTGCCCCTGCAAGGCACATGTGTGTACTCGGTTTATCAGGCACCCAGAGATCCTCACAGATCTCTATACCCAGGACTGCCCCGCTTTCAGGATCCTCTGCAAGAATATCCGTTCCAAAAGGAATATCCTTCCCATGAATCCGTACGGAGCGTTTTGTCAAACCTTTCCCCGAGGAGAACCATCTGCCCTCATAGAACTCGGAATAAGAAGGGATGTATTGTTTTGGAATGATGGCGCAGATATTGCCTCCGGATATAACGGCCGCGCAGTTATACAGATTGTTTTCAAACCGGATCGGCACCCCGATGATCGCAGTAAGGCCCGAATATTCCTTTGTTGCCTCGGCAATCCTGATCATGCCGTCCTGGGCTTTCTCCAGAAGCAGTCCGCTTCCAAACAGGTCAGCACAAGTATATCCGGTCACAGACAATTCCGGGAAAACGATCAGACCGCATTCAGAATTTTCTTTGATCAGACGAACGATCTGATCCGTGTTATAATCCACATCTGCAACTTTAAGGTCCGGTACTGCTGCAGCTGCGAGAATCAGTTGATTTTTCATGATGACGTCTTCCTTTTTTTGAAATGACCATTTTATCTCCTGCTTCGACATGCTACTCTCAGGCTCGCATGTAACAAAAAAAGCAGACTTCGGCGTCGTCAGGCACCATTGTCTGCTTTCTTGTAATTGTAATCACGATAGCTGAAAAGTCAATGAACTCTGAGATCATCTCCGTTCCCCGTCGCCGCTGATGGCAGTGAGGGAGCCTTGTTTCCGACATCTAAATCACTAACTCAACCCTACCACAAAAACATCTAAACCGGCCACTCAACCTTGTGACATCTAAACCGCCTACTCAACCCTCCGAACAATTCCTTTGATATGTTTCCACGGAGGGATTATCTCGACCATTTTCGCTTTTCATCGCTGACAGCCTATTGCCCGAAAAGCCCGCAAATACAGCACTTTAGGCGGCCTTATGTGTCTTTCCGTGACATCAATACTACCGTCTCGACGTGCACCGTCTGAGGGAACATATCGACCGGCTGTACGATCCCGGGCGTATATCCGCCTTCCCTGAAAAGGGCAATATCTCTTGAAAGGGTAGAAGAATCACAGCTCACATATACTATGCGCTCCGGCTGTGCTTTTATGATAGTCTCGATGCAGACAGGATCAAGGCCTTTCCGCGGCGGATCCACAACAACGACATCGGCTGCTTCTGCCGCGTCGTCCGCCACCTGCGGCAGCAGTTCTTCCGCCGCCCCGCAATAAAAATCCGCATTGGAAATGTTGTTGAGGGACGCATTCTTTTTTGCGTCTTCGATCGCTTCCGGAACGATCTCGATCCCGGTCACCTTTTTGGCTGCCCTGGCAAGGAAAAGTGAAATAGTGCCGGCGCCGCAGTACAGATCCCATACATTCTCCTGTCCCGTCAGCCCGGCAAATTTCAACGCATAGGAATACAGTTTCTGTGTCTGAAGGGGATTGACCTGGTAAAAGGCCATGGGTGAAACAGCATACCGCATCGGCACAGATAAAGCCTTACTCTCTCCGAGAATGGACGGGTCGGGATAAATGAGGTCTTCCATCTCATTTTTCCCCCACAGAAGGCGCAGTTCTTTTCCGAGGATCACATTGGTCTTTTCAGGATTATAATTTAGGCTGATACTGACAACGCCGGGCCTGTTTCCGGATCTGCCGTCTCCGCTGTCCGTTTCATAGCCGCTCCGGACGATCTCTTCGGCCAGTTCCTTTTCGCACGGGAGTTTCTTCACAGAGCTGACGATACAGACACTGACTTCACCGGTATGGTATCCCTCACGGACCAGGATATGCCTGATCATACCGCTGCCGTCAGCCTCACTGTAAGCAGGGATACCCTTCCTGTTCATGAAATCAAGGATCACGGATACGATCCGGCTGTGGGCGGGCATGCTTACGGCGCATTCCTGTACAGGAATGATCCTGTGGGACCTTCCGGCATAAAAACCGGCCACAGCCAGGCCGGTCACGGGATCTTGCTGCACAGGGATCTGCAGCTTATTCCTGTAGCCGTAGATCCTGTCCGCGCCGGCAATGGGCTGGATGATACTATCTGCTTCTTCCGGCGAAAGGCCGCCGATACGGATCATGTTGTTCCGTACCAGCTGTTCCTTGAACAGGAGCTGTCTTTCATATGACACCTGCTGCAGCTGGCAGCCGCCGCAGGTACTGCTTACAGGGCAGACCGGTTCGATACGGTCCTGTGATAATGAAAGGATCTGTTCTGTTCTCGCGAAAGCGTATCCGGATAAGGGTTTTGTGATATGTGCGACGACTGTATCGCCGGGAACGGCATTTTTGACAAATAAAGTATATCCGGTATCGGTCTTTCCGATACCGGACCCGTCAGTGGAAATATCGGTGATGGTGAGCTTCACCCGGTCATTTTTCTGAAATGGGGCTTTCGGCTTCTTCTGCCCGGCCATATCAGAATATCGTCCTCCTGATGTTGCTGCCCAGGAAACTCTGGTAGCCTACCCAGGCTTCCTGCGGCAGTGCATTCTCGAAAGTTTCCTTGAATATTTCGAATTTGGCATCCGTATTGTCCGCGAAGAAAAGGGCGGCTGCTTCGACCAGGGCGGGCTTTTTCGGCGATCCGAACTCCAGCTCGCCGTGATGGGCAAGGATGCAGTGTCTTAACTGTGAGGAAAGTGCCTGGGGAAAATCCGGTATTTCTCTCAGCTTGTCGTTGATCATTTCAACACCCAGCACGATATGGCCGATCAGCTGACCGTCGTCAGTATAATCGTTCTTCGGGAACAGGGATAATTCCCTGGTCTTGCCTATATCATGCAAAAGTGCTGCCGGTACCAGAAGGTCTCTTCTTATGATGGGATACGCACTGCTGTAATAGTCGCAGAGCTGTGCCACACCCAGCGTATGCTCCAGAAGGCCGCCGACAAAACCGTGGTGCACCGCCTTTGCGGCGGAACTCTTTTTAAAGGCTTTGATGAAGTCTTCATCTTCCCTGAAGAACATTTCCAAAAGCCTTTTCATGTACGGATCGCCGACCGAATCCACAAGATTCAGGAGCTTTTGGTACATGTCATCGACGGACAAGCCGGAAACAGGCAGGTAATCCGCCGGATCGCACTCGCCGTCCCTGCACCTCCTGACCCTGCGGATGTTGAACTGGAGATGTCCCTGGTAAGAGGTGATGTTTCCGGTCGCTTCAATGTAATCCAGTTCGGAGAACTCATCGATCCCCATACTGTCCGGCTCCCATATCTTTGCATCCAGCGAGCCTGTCTTATCCTGCAGTGTAAGGCTTTCGTACGCTTTTCCGGCTTTGGTCACCAGCGACTGCTTTTTCTTGCAGAGATAGATCTCGGTGATATTGTCTCCTTCCCTCAGTTCCTGAATCCACTTCATCCTCTGTTTCCTTTCCGTAATCTTTATATCGTCATTTTCCGGATCACTGTTCTTCCTTCAGATCCAGATATTCTTCCGCTGTTTCAGGCATTACTTCGATCGTCACCGGGGCATAGGAGGAGCCTGATGAACGCATCACCTCGATCAGGAGAGGATCGTTCCCGTCCCAGTCCCAGAATGCATCTATGACCGCTTCCATACTGGCTGTGGGTGTGCTGTTGACGGCAACGATCACATCCGCATTGCGCAGACCTGCAGCCATGGCCGGGGAGTCCATATCCACAGCCGTGACATAAACGCCTTTGACGGCCGCGCTGTCTGTCCCGTTTTCTTCTTCCGGCACCCTGTCAGAATCATCTTCCGCCGTACCGGCAACATTTTGGGTGCGGTCCGGCAGGACGAAATCCGTTCCGTGGATCCCCAGGTACGGCTTCCGGTACCCTTCCGCAAAGCGCTTTATCGTTGTTTTCAGCTCATCTATCCCGATCGCGCACAGCTGGTTCTCCAGGCCTTTTTCATTAAAACGCATATCAATGATGCCGAGTATCCTGCCGGCCGTATCTATGACCACACCCGAAGCGTCGGTATTCGTATAGATATCTGTGGAAAGCTTGATATAATCCGAATCGGCAAGGTCCAGCCTGCCGTTCACCCCGCTCAGCACACCGTAGCTGACCGATCCGAATCCACCGGCCGGCGCGCCTGCCGCTATAACGGGATATCCGGCCTGTGACGGAGAAGAGGATTCTCCGAGCCTGCATGTCCGGATGTATCTGAGCATATCCGCGCTCAGTTCTTCCGGCTTCACACTCAGCATGCAATAGCCCGAAGCAGGTTCACTGCCGGTGACAGCAGCTTCTACTTCCCTGACTTCCGCCCCTTCCTCATCCCTGAAGGTCACCGTGATCCTGTCGGCATCTTCCAGAGCTTCTCCCTGACAGAAGATAAGGATCTCCTGCGAGGTCATATGTGTGATGATCCCTGCGACAGAAGTATAGGTCTCGTAACTGTCCAGCCAGCTCCGGCTTTCCCTGGAACCGGTTACGATGACAAGACTCCGGACCGCCTGCGAGGCGACGTCCATGAGCGAATCATAGATCTCCCTTAAGTGCTTGATGTTCACCTCGTTGGACGAAGATTCCGAGATCGCCTCCGCCACCATGGCATTCATCTTTGCCGTCAGGGATTCCGTAACACTCTCCGTTACATTGGCTGTTATGCTCTGTGTCACTTCCGGAATGACCGTTTCCGCTGCCGAAGCCGCCGTCTTCTGGATCTCTTCCTGAAGGCCCTGCTGCAGTTCCTGCTGGATCTCGTTCTGCAGTTCCTGCTTCTCATCCGCAGCCGTCATCATGTCCTGGGGAGACATTTCCTCATCCGGTCTCTCCTCCGGCAGCTGTATGCTCTCCGCAGGCACTTCTCCGTACAGAAGCGCGCTGACTCTCGGCTCCAGGACCAGGAAGCTGATACAGGCAACGATACCGAAGACGACCGCCAGCGCCGCCGTCACTAGGAGCTGCCTCAGGAGCTTGCGGCGGTTGATGGGCCGACGCTTTATCTTCTCTGTTAAAAAATCAGTATTTACGGCATTTTTAGCCGGATCTTCTCTGTTTTCCATGCCCATAAGTATATCACACATGCCTTTCATAAGTGCTATACTCATCATATGAATGAAAAAGTCCTGAAAATACTGGAATTCAACAAAATACTGGCTTCCCTCTCGGACCGGGCTACCTCCGCGCCGGGCAAATCTCTGTGCACGGCACTTGCCCCGATGGATGAACTCTATGACATCGAAAAAGCGCAGGATGAAACTGCTTCCGCGCTGATGTACCTTTTGCGCAAAGGCAGTATAAGCTTTGGCTCCAACAGGGATTTTTCCACATGCTTCAGAGCGCTTTCCATAGAATCGGCGCTGACAGCGGGCGAACTGCTGCACCTTGCTTCCTTTCTGGAAAACGTCGACAGGGTCAGGCGCTACAGGGTCTTTGAAAAAGACGCGCCGGAAGAAGATGCCCTGCGGGACGTATTCGACGCGCTATACCCGGTCCCTGACCTGCTGCGGGAGATAAGGCACTGCATCCTTTCGGAGGAGGAGATCGCGGACGACGCATCCCCTGAGCTCAAGCGTATCCGGAAGAATATGCAGCAGACCCAGGACCGGATCCATACCCAGCTTACGAAGATGGTCAGTTCCAGCTATGCGTCCTATCTGCAGGACGCGGTCATTACGATCCGCGGCAACCGGTACTGCATACCGGTCCGGGCCGAGCATAAAGCCCAGGTCCCCGGCCTGATCCTGGACCAGTCCTCTTCAGGTTCCACTCTCTTCATCGAGCCGGCTGCCATCGTCGAGATGGATAATACCCTGCGCACACTGGACAACGAGGAGAAGAAAGAGATCGACCGGATCCTTGCGGGGATCTCCTCCCTGGCAGCTGCGCACTTAAGCGAACTGAAGTCTGACGCTTCCGCCATGACGGCGCTTGATTTCGCCTTCGCGAAAGCGTCGCTCGCCCTGGAACAGGGAGCCATGCGTCCTGTTTTCAACGATGAACACATCATTGATCTGAAACAGGCAAGGCATCCCCTCATCGAAAAGGATAAGGTCGTCCCGATCGATGTCGTCCTGGGCATAGATTATGACATGCTGGTCGTCACCGGGCCCAACACCGGCGGCAAGACCGTATCACTCAAGACCACCGGACTACTGACCCTGATGGGTATGTCCGGCCTGCATATACCGGCAGGGGACGGCAGCCGTCTCTCCATATTCCGCGAGATCTTCGCGGATATCGGTGATGAACAGAGCATCGAACAGTCCCTCTCCACGTTTTCCGCGCATATGACTTCCATCGTGGACATTTTCAAACGTGTCGACAGGAACTGTCTGTGCCTGTTTGATGAACTCGGTGCCGGGACCGATCCGACTGAAGGCGCCGCCCTGGCCATTTCCATACTGAATTTCCTGCATACGCGGAAGATCACGACTATGGCCACGACGCATTACAGTGAACTGAAAGTCTACGCCATGCAGACCGAAGGTGTCGAGAATGCCAGCTGCGAGTTCAATGTCGAGACCCTGCGTCCGACATACCGACTGCTGACCGGCATCCCCGGCAAGAGCAACGCTTTCGCCATTTCCAAACGTCTGGGCCTCCCGGGCTATATCATCGAGACCGCGAAGGAACAGCTTTCCCAGGAGACGCAGAATTTCGAGGATATCCTGACGGATCTGGAGATCGCCCGCAGGGAACTGGAACAGAAGCAGCAGGAACTTGACCGGGAAAGAGCCGCCTTTGATAAGGAAAAGCAGCAGCTGAAGGTACGCGAAAAACAGCTGGAGAAAAAGCGCGACGATATAATCCGCAGGGCTAACGAAGATGCAAGGGATATCCTGGCCGGCGCCAAAGAGACCGCCGACAACGCCATCAGCGCGATGCGCAGGAGCGGAAAGGGTGCGGACCTGTCCGATATGGAGCGGATCCGGACCGGTCTGCGGGAAAAAGTATCCGAAAAAGACAGCAAACTTGCGTTTTCTTCCGGCAGGAATAACACCGCAAAAAGATCTTCGGCACCGGATGAGATAAAACCCGGCGACAGTGTCCGCGTCATCTCCATGGGGCTGACCGGCATCGTGCAGACAAAGCCCGACAAAGACGGGAATCTCTTCGTCCAGTGCGGTATCATGCAGACCAAGTGCCGCCTTTCCGATCTGGAACCGGTCGACGATCCCTCTATTACGGGATCCGCCCCGCAGAAGAGTTCCTCCGGCAGTTCACTGAAAAAGGCGTTCCAGAAGGGAGCTTCGGAAGGCCATATGGATCTGTCCCGTTCGGCTGGCATATCCGCCGAGCTGAACCTTCTTGGTATGACCACCGACGAAGCGATCATGGAGCTGGACAAATACCTCGATAACGCCAGGCTTTCTCATCTTTCCAGCGTACGTATCGTACACGGAAAGGGGACCGGCGCCTTAAGGAACGCCGTTCAGAACTATCTGCGCCGCCAGAAGTGGATCGTCTCCTACCGCGCCGGAGACTTCGGCGAAGGAGATGCCGGCGTCACGATAGTCACTTTAAAGAAATAAAACATGCCGTTCATGAGCGTGTCAGTCGGTGCAGGCAATGACTGACCGTAGCGAGCGGTCGTTACTTGCGTGCCGTATTGTGGCACGCTATGTAACGCGACCAGCGAGGTCCGAGCGGAAGCGTGTCAGGCATGCCTGTACTGCTGACACGCGTACAGGAAAGGCATTTTATGTCCATTAAGCAAAAAATACTGATCGTCGACGACGACGCCAATATAGCCGAACTGATCAGCCTCTATCTCACAAAAGAGATGTTCGATACCCAGGTCGCGCCGGATGGCGAAAGCGCCATTGCCGCCTGCAGGAGCTACGAGCCGGACCTGATGATCCTGGATCTGATGCTTCCGGGCATCGACGGTTATCAGGTCTGCCGTGAAGTAAGGACGTTCACAAGGATCCCGATCATCATGCTTTCGGCTAAGGGCGAGATCTTCGACAAGGTCCTGGGGCTGGAGCTCGGTGCTGACGATTATATGGAAAAGCCCTTTGATTCCAGGGAACTGGTCGCCAGGGTAAAAGCGCTGATCCGCCGTTCAAAAGCGACGGGCGAACTGAATGCGGCGGCGCAGGCGCCTTCGGACCAGCAGATCGTCCGTTTCCCAGACCTGGAGATCAACCTCACGAATTATTCCGTGCTGTATATGGGCAGGATCGTGGAAATGCCTCCCAAGGAACTGGAGCTTCTGTATTTCCTGGCTTCTTCGCCGAACCGCGTATACACCAGGGAGCAGCTCCTGGACCAGCTTTGGGGTTATGAGTACCTCGGCGATACACGTACGGTGGATGTCCACATCAAGCGTATCCGGGAAAAGATCCACGACCATGCTTCATGGCGCATAGCGACCATCTGGAGGGTCGGCTACAAATTCGAAGTCAGCTCGTCAAACACCTGATCCCGGGAGTATGGCCATCCGATGCGCAAGACTCTTTACCTGAAATTCGTGTTAGCCTATATCCTGTTCGGTATCTTCGGCTTCATCGTCGTAGCTACTTTTGTTGCCCGTATGACAATGGAACGCTGCCGGCGGGAAGAAGCCGCGGGTATGTACAGGGAAGCAATGGCCCTGGCTAACACATATGCCGCCGACCTGTACAATTCCGAAGTCTCGCTGGATACAGTGCAGGACCAGATCACAATGCTGGCCAGCTACCTGGACTCAAAGATATGGATCGTCAATCCTTCCGGCAGGCTTGTCGTCACTTCGGATGAACGGGTCCCTGATCCGTCGTCCGAAGAATACATTGAAAACTTTTCCCCCGTTTTCGATGAAAGCAGGAATTATGTCACAGGGGATTTTTTCGGTTCCTTTAATGAAGAATACCTGAGCGTACTGGCTCCGATCACCAGCGATTTCAAGATCCGGGGCTATGTCGTAGTCCATACGAAGACTTCCCGTATCGCCGCCCGGGCGAACGCTCTGCTCAACATTTCCTATCTTGAACTTTTGATGCTCCTGCTCCTTTCCCTCATCATCCTGATCTTCTTCACGGAGATCATCTATATCCCGCTGCGGAAGATCACGACCGGTGCCGAACAGTACGCTGCCGGCAACTGGCACTACAGGACGAGAGTCGACAGCGACGACGAGATGGGCTATCTTTCCGATACGCTCAATTACATGGCCGGCGAGATCGCGGGCGCCGAAGATGATCAGAAAAAATTCATTGCCAACGTTTCCCATGATTTCCGTTCCCCGCTGACGTCGATCAGGGGCTTTCTGGAAGCCATGCTGGACGGGACTATCCCTCCGGAAAGCCACGACAAGTACCTGAATGTCGTCCTGCAGGAAACGGAACGTCTGACCAAACTGACCAACAGTCTTCTGTCCATCAACAGCTTCGGTTCCACCGGTATGCTGCTGACCTATACGGATTTCGACATCAACCGCGTGATCCGTGACATTGCCCTCTCCTTTGAACAGACCTGCCGCGCAAAAAATATCTCGATCGACCTGCTCCTGTCAGGGGATGAGCTGTACTGCAGCGCCGATAAGGAAAAGATCGAGCAGGTCCTCTACAATCTGATAGACAACGCTATCAAATTCAGTCCTGCCTCTTCGAGGATCTGTGTGGAGACCACCGAACGGCAGCGCGATATCACTGTGTCCGTCAAGGACAATGGCGTCGGTATCCCTTCAGACGAGCAGAAACTGATCTGGTCCCGTTTCTATAAATCGGACCAGTCCCGCGGCAGGGACAAAAAAGGGACAGGCCTCGGCCTGTCCATAGTCCGTGAGATCATCCAGGCTCACGGGGAAACGATCAATCTGATCAGCACTGTTGATGTCGGCAGCGAATTCGTTTTCACTCTGAAACGCTCCGGCTTGAACGACGAGCTGTGATCTGATCTTATATCATTCTTTATTCCTGAGCCGTCCCACAAATTCTTCCAGCCTGTCCAGAGCCTTTTTCAACGCCTTGATCGAATAAGCGTAGGATATCCTTAAGTACCCTTCCCCGCAGTCACCGAAGGCTGTTCCCGGTACGATCGCCACTTTCTCTTCCTTCAGCAGTGTCGTGGCGAACTCTTCGCTGCTCATTCCGAATTCCGATATGCAGGGAAATACATAGAACGCGCCGAGGGGCTCGAAGCACGGCAGGCCCATTTTACGAAGTCTGTCCAGTACAAAGCGTCTGCGTTCATTATAGGATTCCCGCATCATGGCGACGTCGTCGTCACCGTTTTTCAGGGCCTCGACAGCCGCGTACTGGCTGGTGGTGGGCGCGCACATGATCGCGTACTGGTGGATCTTGGTCATCTGGGCGATCAGCCATTCGGGTCCGCAGGCATAGCCGAGCCTCCAGCCCGTCATGGCATAGGCCTTTGAAAACCCGTTGACGACGACAGTACGTTCCTTCATCCCCGGAAGCTGCGCGATGGAGACATGCCGGCCGCTGTAAGTCAGCTCACAGTAGATCTCATCGGACAGCACGTAGATATCGTTTTTGATTATGATATCGGCTATCGCTTCGAGATCGCTTTTTTCCATAATGGCGCCCGTGGGATTATTGGGATACGGCAGCACCAGTATCTTGGTCCTGTCCGTAACGGCATTCTCAAGTTCCTGCGGCGTCAGCCTGAAATCATGCTCCGCGGAGAGCGGGACGATCACAGGCACCGCATCCGCCAGCACCGCGCAGGGCAGGTAAGATACATAGCTTGGCTGCGGGATGATGACTTCATCGCCCGCATTGATCATGGCGCGGAACATCAGGTCGATCGCTTCGGAACCGCCGACCGTTATCAGCGTTTCCTTCAGCGGTTCATAACTGACGCCGATGCTCCTCTTCATATATTCGGCTATTTCTACCCTCAGTTCCTTAAGACCGGAATTGGACGTATAGAAAGTACGCCCTCTTTCCAGGGAATAAATGCCTTCTTCACGGATATGCCAGGGCGTATCGAAATCCGGTTCGCCCACGCCCAGCGAGATTGCGTCTTTCATCTCGCTGACGATATCGAAGAATTTCCTTATGCCGGAGGGGGCAAGGCCGAGGGCCTTGTCCGAGAGCACACTGTTTTTATTATCGCTGCTGCCGGGATTATTCATAAAAATACTGCCTTATCGTTCGCAAATTGATTTCCTGCCGCTTATTTTTACGCGGTCACGATCTCGCGGGGATCTTCGGGTTTTTTCTCCATGATCGTGCCGTGGTCCTTGTATTTTTTCAGTATAAAGTGTGTGGCCGTACTGATAACGGTATCCAGGGTCGAAAGCTTCTGGGCGACAAATCCCGAGACTTCCTTCAGGGACCTGCCCGCCAGGATGACCATCAGGTCGTAACCGCCCGAAAGCAGATAGACCGAATCGACTTCCGGATACTGGTAGATCCTCTCCGCGATCTCGTCAAATCCTTTCCCCCTCTGGGGCGTAACGCGGACCTCGATCAGCGCGGTCACCTTTTCCACACCGGTCCTGTCCCAGTCGATCATCGTATGGTAGCCGCAGATGATTCCTTCCTCCTCCATTTCAAGGAGGGCGCTGTTGATCTCTTCTTCACTGACGCCGAGCCGGACGGCCAGTTCCCCGCTGTCCACGCGGCTGTTCCGCTCTATTACTGTAAGTATCCTGGTCTGCAGTTCATCCATGTCATTCTCCATTCTCAATCGCGTGATTTGAATTTCTGAACCATTATAAGCCCGGATGCCCTAAAATCCCAGTACCGGATAAAGTGTATCCGTCTTCGGGCGGTCCAGGAATCTCTCTTCGTCATCGTTTATAAGGATACGGTCGTTCCCGGGGACAAGCTCCCCTATGCATACGGCCGGGACACCGGCCTTATCCAGGCACTCCAGCACCGGGCCTGGGTCAGCTGCCGCGATCAGGAGAGATCCTGCAGACTGCATGCCGTAGGGATCCACCGCCAGGGCATTGCTCATCTCCACCGTTTCCTGCAGGATGGGTATCCGGTCAAAATACACACGCATACCGCAGGACAATTCCTCGCATATCTTCCAAAGTCCCGCATATACGCCGCCCTCTGACAGCGATACCGTATGAAGCGGCACTCCGGTCAAAAGCCCGGCCAGTGCCTCTGCCGCTGCCCTGACAGACATCATTCCGCTGAACATAAGCGCTGCCTGCTCCGTCAGCTCTGCGGAAAAGTGTTCCTGCAGTCTGCCGGTACATTCCGAAGCCATCAGGAAACTCCCTTCTATCCCGGCATAACCGGTCATGATAAGGGACAGCCCGTCCCCGGCAGCCGCTCCGGTTATCTCACGGCTTTTTTCCGCATCTGTCTTCCGCATGGGGACGCCTGCCGCCGAAGCGCAGACGACCGGCCGGGTGACCGCGCCGGTAACTTCCGTATGCCCGCCGCAGATCTTTATATTCTCTTCCTCTGCTGTCCTGGCCGCCTGGTCAATGATCCGCCTGAGCTCCTCTTCCGTACTTCCTTCCGGCAGAAGTACGGTCAGTGTACACTGCCTGGGCGCATATCCTTTCGCATACATCCCGTTGCAGACGGCGTGTACTGCCAGTTTTCCCGGATATGACGTACGCATCGTGACCGGGTCGGCATTAATAAAAAGGGCGTCATCCATACCGGAAACGCCCCTTATCAGCCTTTTTACCGATCTGTCCAGAACTGTCGTCCCGGCCTTGCCGGGTTTTAGCATATGGTCATCAGTTAACTGTACCATCAGATTCCCCGTCTTCATAGCCGTCGTCACCATAGCCTTCATCGGCGGATCCGGTGCTGTCGGTACTGTTATCGGTATAGTCCTCATTATCGGTACTCTGACCGGCCTCATTGCTGTCCGAAGATCCCTGATCCTGGGAACCGGAGCTTTCGCCATTGGCGGCGGCAACTACCGCGTTGGCGGCATCCTGCGCCTTGTTCATGGCGGTTTCCGTATCCGCTCCGTCCGCCAGGGCGGCTTCATAAGCTGCCTGTGCGGCATAGGAAGCCTGCTCCGCAAGAGGTCCGCCCGACTGCATGGACGCAGCTACCTGCGCAGCCGCCCTGATCGCAGCAAGGTCTTTGGACTCCATCGCCGCGCGCAGTCCGGCCGTTACTGTCCCGCCGGTCCCTACCGTGACCGTATCCGGAGTCATGTTGTAGTTGCTTCGGTTGAACACATCCCTGCTCAGCTGCAGGTCGTTCTCCGACACGATCTTCCACAGCTGCGCCTTATAGCCGGTATGCCCTGTCTCCAGGCTGACATATCCTACAGGCTGTGTGGGATCTTCGACTACGTCCAGGCCTTCCGGCGGTATCGTTTCCAGGGTCTCGCTCTCAAAGCTTACCTTTCTGGAACGCGCCCTGGTCTCTGTGCCGTAGATATTGAATGTGATCGATTTATTGCTCGTATAGCCTTCCACATAGATCGGATGGTCCGTAGAGTTCACAAAGCGGAAATCCATATTGGCAGACTCGGCTATGGCAGCATCCATCGAGGGCTGTACATATCCGACGATCAGGGAATGGTTGGACCTGGCCGTCACTTTGAGTTCCGCCCGGATAACGGCGTTGTACAGTGTAGTCGAGACCTGGCATATACCGCCGCCCAGGCTGTCCACCACCTTGTTGCCAAGATATGACCCGGCCAGGAAATATCCGTTCTCTTCGGTGAACGGCGTAATATTCTGCAGGACGGAGAGTTCTTCCCCGGGATAGAGGATCTTGCCGTTCAGGAGGCGGCAGCCGTTTTCAATATTCCCGCATCTGGCGGAACCGGAGGAAGTGTAGCTGGTCGTAAATGTGCCGAGCAGGTCCTTGATCCCGCTGAGGTCTTCCGTCCTGCCCCTGGGTTCGTCCACGACAAAGGTCATATTGACCGATACAGGTTGGCCGTAAAATCCGTTTTCCAGGACTTCGGCAATAGCATCCGCCGTAACGGCTGAATCCAGGATATATCCTTTCTGTCCGATCTCTACGATGAATGAGCCGTTCTCCCTTCTGAGCAGGGGCTCCTTTGCCGGCTGGTCAAATTCCCTGCACCTGCCGTTGACAGCCGCCGTCAGGACGCTCCTGTCAACGGAAACGGAAAAGTCGTAGTTCCTGCCTTCCCGCTCCAGGTCCTTCTGTTCCTTGTAACGCTGTATGATGTTCTGCGCATGGCCGAAGGACATGGCTTTGTCCAGCGCCTCACTGAAATCGACCGTATATCCCAGTTCGCCGGCCGTCAGTTTGATCTGCTCGTTCTCTTCCGGCCCGATCAGGGTCACCGGCGCCGTTTTCCGCTCGGCCACGGTCTCTTCCAGGGCGTTTCTCGCTTCGGTATAGGTAAGGCCGGAAACATCCATGCCGCCGATCGTGATGCCGGCTGTGATCCTGTCCTCATCTGCGCCCTGGCCTTGGCCGGCGCTCTCATACGACGGGATCGCTTCCGCAAAAACGGCCTGCTTCCCGTATCCGGAGAATAAAAAGCCTGCTGCCGCAGTCATCACGGCGCAGACAGCCAAACAAACAGTAATGGAAAACCTGTGCTTCATTCTATCCTTTCATACCGCTCCCGGCGGCCAGTCTTTCTTGATCACGTGCTATATATTGTAAAAGCATGCGCAGGCAATTGCAATTTAAAATAACCTGTGTTCATCAGCATTTTCTTTTGCGGCCCAAAAGCATTGCTGTTAAAATACGATTTGACCCGGAGACAGAAATACGCAGGCTGTCCTGCATATAAGAAACGGAGATAAAGATCAGGAATATGCATAACAAGCTGACGAAAAAAGATATTGAGGAAATGCAGAAGGAGATCGATTACCGCAAGACGGTAGTACGCCCCCAGGTCCTTGAGGAAGTCAAGGAGACCAGGGCGCACGGCGATCTGTCCGAGAATTTTGAATACCATGAGGCGAAGCGCGTAAAGAACCGCAACGATTCCCGCATCCGCTTCCTGGAAAGAATGATCAAAACAGCGGATATCATTGAAGACAACGCGGCGGACGACGAAGCCGGCATAGGCAAAAAGGTCACTGTACGCTTCCTGGACGACGGTTCCGAAGAGACCTATACGATCGTCACCACCATGCGCGAAGACTCACTGCAGGGCCTCATCAGTGTGGAATCTCCCCTGGGCAGGGCGGTATCCCGCCGCAGGGCAGGCGAGCAGGCGGAGGTAAATACGGGCGCTTCCTCTTTTATGGTAGAGATCGTCCGGGTGGAATCCGCCGGTGAAGACGAACAGGGAACGCTCAGGAATTACTGATCCGGCCCGGATCACCAGACGCAGATGTACCGGTCATCCAGTATATCCTGCAGTTCGTCATAATACAGAGGCAGTTCGATCTCGTATCCGTCTTTCGTGCCCAATTCGCCCCTCAGGTAAAGAGTGATCCTGTCATACTCGATCTCAAAGCCCGTTCCGCCTTCGGATTCGGGCTTTTCCAATGATCGTGAAAGAGCCCTGCGGTAATCTGCGGAGTGGTAGTATTCCCCGTAACTGTAATCAGGATATCATATTTCTTATCCAGCGCCGCGCCGACAGCCCCGCAGAGCGCATCCGTACTGACGAAGAGATCCGACGCGCTGATAAGTTCCCCGTCCGCGGTACCGATGCAGTACCTGATATAGCGGTAATCCCCGTAGCCGTGCGGGCCCAGTCCGTACGCATTGGAATGGCCTTCACTGATCCAGAAGCTCATCCATCCCCTGCCGTATTTGAACCGCAGGGGACTGTAGAACGAATAGGAAGTCCGCCTGTCCGTTTGAGCCCTCGCGTTGACAGAGGCATCCTTCATGATCTCATCTTCTTCGACGACATCCGACCCGGAAAGATCTTTATAGAACGCGGAGATCCCGTCCAGTGTCCTTTCCAGTGCCTTCAGGTCCGTATCTTCCGGAAATTCTTCTTTTTCCTTTTCGATGGTGAATACCGGATATTCGGAATAGACCGTGTAATCATACTTTTTTCCGCTGATCTCTATCCTGGCGCCTGATGATGATACGCTGTATCCCCTGTCCTGCTTCAGGTCCGGATCCGCCATCAGCCTTTTCATCGGCTTTGTGGAATGAAATTCCCCTGTCCATATATTGTAGCCGGCTTCCGGGAAAGCATCGTACAGGAGCTTGTGGATCTCCCTGCCTGTCGCATCGGCATACCAGGCCGACGGTATGTCCGGTCCGTTAGCCCGGGACCTGAGCATAGAACCGTCCCCGTATTCAATCTCCAGCTCGTAGTATTCCGTGTCGTCCGGCATCTCCTCCGTCCAGATATCGATCCCGTTGATCATATCGATGCTTCCGTCAGAGAGGATCCGGATCAGTTCTTCCATCCTTTCCGGACTGAATTCCACTCCCGGCGGATAGAAATCGGATGTGACAAGGGCGTTTCCTTCCTCATCTGTCTTCAGTTCATAAGAGTACTCTCCCTGGGTCGGCGGCTCCGGTGCCATATCATAGCTTTCCCGGTAGGGTTCATATATATGCAGGGTCAGATGCCGGACGTTATGGTCCTCGAAAACATGCTGCGCATCCGGATCGCTCCTGTCCTTTCTCTCGCCGTACACGGGCGGCGGAGGCGGCGTGTATTCAGTCCTGAGGAAGATCACGGTATGATATCCCCCGTCCCCGTCCATATGCGGGAGGGTATGGAAGATCAGCCTGTTTTCCGCGGCATCGTACCAGAGATCCACATAGGCAAAGTATTCATCTTCCGGCACCAGTTCCATATACCCGTTCTGCCGGTCCTTTACCAGTTTGAAAGATGTCTCCTCCTTATAACCGTTCCATCCGGCGAGCGTCATCCGGTTCCCGTTAATGGTCAGTACATCCGCGTATTCCGACTGTTCATACCACACACCCTGCAGTTCTGCGGCATATCCGGCTTTGCCGAATATCCCGGACAGTCTTCCCGACCCGGCAAGGAACGTTCCGGCAAGGACCGGCAGTATCACAGCGCAGGCTATCCATTTCATCGCGTTTTTCCTCATTTTTATATGTCCGCAGAACACAGCCGCCGGCTGTTTTGACATCTGTTTTCCCGTTTCGTATATTTTATACTGTACAGCTGGATAAGCCAATGGAGGACATATATCATGCCACAGGGTCCGGGAATGCGCGGCGGCAGAGGCGGCGCTTATCTTACCGAAGAGGAACAGGCACAGCGGCCCAAGGTCACAAAAGCCCTGCTTGTCCGTATTTTTTCCTATCTGAGTCCCTATAAAAAGCAGCTCCTTTTAGCTTTCTTATGCATCCTGCTTTCATCCGTGACAGGCATACTGCCTTCGATCCTGACCGGACGGATCATCGACGAAGGCCTGATCGGCAGGAACCTGAAGATGCTGATCTTCTTCATCGTGCTCTCACTGGCTGTTACTGCCCTGTCCAACCTGATCGGCGTGGCGCAGAGCTACCTGAACGCATGGATCGCGCAGCATATCACCTTCGATATGCGCAACCAGATGTTCCGCCATCTCCAGCAGATGTCCCAGCGGTTCTTCACCACCAACAATCAGGGCGATATCATCACCCGCATGACCAGCGACATCGACGGCGTCAGGATGGTCATCAGCAACACCTTCACCAGCATCCTGTCGAATACGATAACGCTGATCACCGCCCTCGTCGCCATGTACCGCAAGAACTGGATCCTGGCGACCGCGGGCATCATCCTCGTCCCCCTCTTTACCATACCCACCAGGCGGGCCGGAAAAACCAGGTGGAGCCTGACCAGGGAATCCCAGGAATGCAGCGACGAGATCAACGGCATCCTGAACGAAACGATGTCGGTCAGCGGCCAGACCCTGGTCAAACTCTTCTGCCGCGAAGACTACGAATACGACCGATATAAGAAAGTAAACGAGCGCATGACCGGCTTGAATATCCGTGAATCCATGGCCGGCCGATGGTTCATGGTCGTGATCAATACCATCACCAGCGTCGGCCCCATGGTCCTGTACCTGGTCGGCGGACTGCTCATGATCCGTTATGACGCGGACTTAACGGTCGGCGACATTACGGTACTGGTCGCGCTGCTCGGCAGGATGTACGGTCCTGTCAATTCGCTTCTGAACATCCAGGTGGACTGGATCCGGTCTATGGCCATGTTCACCAGGATCTTCGATTACTTTGACATGAAGATCGAGATCGAGAACAGCGAGCATCCCGTGATCCCAAAGGAAGCCTCCGGTGCCGTATCTTTCCGGAACGTCTCCTTCTCCTACGAGCCTGAACGCGAGATCCTGCATAATATCTCCTTTGACCTGGAGCCCGGCCGTTCCGTCGCCATCGTCGGCCCTTCCGGCTCCGGCAAGACGACCATGATCAATCTGATCCCCCGCCTGTACGACGTGACCGGCGGAAGCGTCGCCTTCTGCGGGACAGACGTCCGTTCGCTGGACCTGACATGGCTCCGCTCCAACGTTGGCATCGTCACCCAGGATACCTATCTTTTCAACGGCACGATCCGCGACAATCTGCTGTACGTAAGGCCCGAAGCCACGGAGGCGGAACTGATCGACGCGCTGGAAAAGGCCAACATCTACGACTTCGTGAAGAATCAGGAACTCGGACTGGACACCGTCGTAGGCAACCGCGGGCTCAAACTCTCCGGCGGTGAAAAACAGCGTATCTCCATCGCGAGAGTCCTTTTGAAAAAGCCCTCCCTGATCATCTTTGATGAAGCGACGAGCGCGCTGGATTCCATTTCGGAGAGCAGGATACAGGCAGCGATCGATCCCCTGGTCGCGGCCACCACCAGCATACTGATCGCCCACAGACTCTCGACGATCCTGAAGGCTGACGAGATCCTGGTCCTCAAGGACGGCGTGATCACAGAGCGCGGCACCCACAGGGAACTGGTCGGTGCCGGCGGTGTCTATACGGAGCTGTACGAGACGCAGTTTTCTGTGGCTGACGACATCCCGGACGATGATGACGGCCGCGGTGAAAAATAAGGCGGGCTGGTATGTGCGGCAGATTCTATATAAATGAAAAAGAACTCCCCGAAATAACCGAAGCGGCAAAGGCGTCCCCTCTTTCGGCAAGATTCCGTGACACGCTCGGGAAAGACCTGGCCGTATCAGGCGAGATCCGCCCCATGGATGTCGTTCCCGTTATCGCGCCGGACAGATCGGGCAAAAGGGCGGTCTATCCGATGCTGTGGGGATTTTCCCTGAACGGTTCCCGGCCCGTGATCAATGCCCGGTCGGAAACGGCGCCGCAAAAACCCATGTTCAAAGAAGCATGGAGCCGGCACCGCTGCATCATTCCGGCATCCGCCTATATCGAATGGGAGCATCTGACCGATGAGAAAGGCAGGAAACTCACCGGCACCAAGTATCTAATACGTCCGGAAGATGCCGGCAGCCTTACCTTTCTCTGCGGCCTGTACCGGATTGAGAACGCGCTGCCCTGTTTTGTCATTCTGACAAGGCCGCCGACCGAAAAACTCTCCGCGATCCACGACCGTATGCCGCTTATCCTGCCGGAAAAGGCACTGGACCTTTGGCTGGATCCCTCCTCTTCCCCGGATATGGTCGACGGACTAAAGGAAATGGCTGTGACCGGGATGGACCTTGCCCCGTTCGATGCCGCTTTAACGTGAAAATAAGCCATCTGATATACCAGACCGGTCCGAATGCGGTATACTATGGATCGGGAAACTGTTTGGATGAGTAATAAATGCAAAAGATTAAGGAGCGTTCACCATATGAAAGAACAGCTGGCTATATTCGGCGGTACGCCCGTCAGATCCGAAAAGATCTATTACGGACGCCAGTGGATAAATGAAGACGATGTAAAAGCCGTGTCCGAAGTGCTGACCAGCGATTACCTGACGACCGGCCCCAGGGCAGCACAGCTGGAAGCAGAACTGTGCGCGTATACGGGCGCGTCATATGCAACTGTCTGCGCGAACGGTACGGCGGCGCTGCACATCGCGGCCATGGCTGCCGGCATCGGGGAAGGCGATGAGGTCATCACCACGGCGCTGACATTCATGGCCAGCGCGAACTGTGCCCTCTACTGCGGCGCGGTGCCCGTTTTTGCCGATATCGACCGGGAGACTTACAACATCGATCCCGCCTCCATCGAAGCCAGGATCACCAATAAGACCAAAGCCGTCGTCGCGGTCGACTATGCCGGCTGCTCCATCGACCACGCGGCCATCCGGGATATCTGCGACAGGCACGGCCTTATCTTTATTGAGGATGCCGCCCATGCCATCGGCACTTCCGACCATGGCAAAATGGTGGGCAGTATTGCCGATATGACCTGTTTTTCCTTCCATCCGGTCAAAACGGTCACCGCAGGCGAAGGCGGCGCGGTGCTTACCAACAACGCGGAATATCACCATAAGCTGCAGATCCTGCGCTCCCACGGCATCGAACATGAGGAAGAGTTCATGACGGAAGCCCCGCATGAAGGCCCCTGGTATTATGAACAGCAGATGCTGGGCTATAATTACAGGCTCACCGACTTCCAGTCCGCGCTCCTTTCCAGCCAGCTCAAACGCATCGACATGTTCGCCGGAAGGCGCAAGGCGATCGCCGCCCGCTACGATGAAGCTTTCGGCGAACTGCCCGGCATCATCCTGCAGCAGGAACTGCCGGACACCGACAGCGTCCGCCATCTGTATGAGATCCGTCTCGATTTTGATGTGCTCGCCTGTACCCGCAGGGAATTCTTTGACGCGATGAGTGCGGAGAACGTGCAGTGTCAGATCCACTATGTGCCGGTGTACTGGATGCCGTATTACAAACGCCTCGGCCATAAGGAAGGGGAATGCCCCGTCTGCGAGGAGATCTACCGCGGCATACTCAGCATCCCGTTCTATCCCAAAATGACCGACCGGGATGTCGAAGACACGATACACGCGGTCAGAAAGATCGTGGAATACTACAGGAAATAACAGCCGGTCATTCTTCCTTCGGGACGCTCATGCGGCTTAAGCCCGTCCTGTAATCGATATCCACGCCCGGCTGCACATTAAAACAATATACGTTGAACGAGAGGCCTCTTCCGCCGTCTTCGGCGGACATGGCCTCTATTTTTACGCCTCTTGCGACCAGCTCGTCTTCACGGAACACAGGGGTCACCCTGTACATGACATGCTTACCGGTCCTGTAGACGAAGTTCATGACTTCGTTCTCGTAGGGAAGCATTCCTTCCGTATTCAGGTACCTGGTCCCGGTGATCAGGTTCCGCTCTTCCTCGTTCAGCCCCGTGAGCTTCCACGCGAGCAGATGGCAGCGGTTATACAAAAATCCCCCGTTATCGATGAAGCTGTATTTCTCGAGCTGCCATCCGGACGGCCTCACGGATCCGATCTCGCCGCGCTCTCCTTCTGCCAGGGATTCGGGACCGATGCAGGCCAGCGCAGGACCGCACCGGCCGAGGCTATCCAGCCCGGAAAGCCTGACGAAGCACTCCGTGCTAATTTCTTCCTTCGAAAAACCCGGGATGCCGCCGTCTACCGGTATGGCAGGCCGCCCGTCCCAGTGCTCCGTATCTCCGGGTGCTTCATTCGCGGCATTATAGTGCAGGAAATACTCCCTGCCCTTATACGCGGTAAATAAGACCAGGATCGTTACGCATAATAACAGGAGCTTCTTTATGAATCTCTTCTTTTTTCTCTTTCGTCTCGCGTAGTATGCCATATGAATGATTATACATCCTCAGCTTCGGTTTCACCGCGGCATTCCCTTATCCGCGCCGGGTGCTGATGGTATATAATAAAAGCAGAAACCAAATCTGCTCTTTTTTGATCCAATATGATTCTGCTGACCATCCAAACTCAGCCGGAAAGGAGTACTCATGAAGCGTTTTCTTTCTCTGATCATTGCGTTCTCAATGATCTTCTCCGTTGTCTTTTTCCCTTCCCTGCCTGTCATGGCCGACGAAGAAACAGATACGTATGTCCGCGACGCGGAACTGATCCGCTGGGGCATGGCCATGACCGCGAAAATGATGGGGACTGCAGCCGATATGGATATCAGCGCTGACCTGGCCCCTATCCTCGACACCTTTAAGGAGATCGATTTTGCTTCTCCTTACAATGCTTTCATTGCCGAGCTGCCGGCGGCAGACGCGAAAGCCGCCGCCGATGTGGTGGGTGCCGATACGCTGGCGGATATCGCGCCTGCGCTGGCATCGTTTATCAATCTGCAGTTCGGCGATTTCGGCGCCCGCTATGACGAAGTCGTCAGCGGCCTTGCCGCGGAAGGCCGGGTATCGGCTGCGCCCGAGACATTTACCCTTATCCTGCTGCCTTATAAAGAGCATATAATGGCCGCCAGCGTATATGGTGATTTGATCAGCAGCTCGTTCATCATCAGTGATCAGTCGACCTCCAGAGGACTCGATGCCGCCTTTATCGAAAAAGACGCCGGCGACCTGAATGTAAAGGAGATCACGGTCCGGACCTATACTCCGGAAGACCTGGATATACTCTTTATCCCTCCTGCTGAAGAAGATGAAGCGGAGGAACCGGGTGAAGGGCTTTCCTATATTGAATGGGGATATACATCCGGCAGCGCCAGCCTGATCGGCGATACGGCCAGCAGTTCACAGGAATGCATGGACCTTTTATTCCCGCAGATGGCCAGAAGTCCCCGGATCCCCATGAAGCTCTGCGGCAATACGATTTCCCGATATATGAATGCAAATAAGGACAAAGGACTTGAAGCTTCATCCAAAGTCTCCGAAGACTACCTTCCCCTGTTTGGATCCCGCGGGGAGGATGCGGATATCATCGCGAGCTTTTTTGATATATCCTCGAACATCCTGGACGAACAGATCGAGAACCATGAAGCGCCCGAGACAGAATACGCCGATACGCAGCTCGATCCGGACGCCACCTATCTGTTCGTTGTCGAAAAGATCTGGCCTGACGGCGATACGCTGACCGGATACGATCCTTTCCTGGAATCCGCCCTGCCGGCGAAGAACATCCCGGAAGATCCTGAAGAAGCAGACTACATCATCCGGGTCCGTGTCACCTGGGACGGGGATACATACGAAAGCGGCGGCCATACGGTCTATTATGCCTATATGCGCACAGGCGTCTACGACGCAGCCACCGGGGAGGAGATAAAAGAACTGGGCACTGCCGTGCACAGGCTGACCGGCGTCATGATGGTCACCGGAAGCCGGACCTATATGTCTCCCCAGAGAGATATGATCTGGGACCTGGTCAGCCCCATATTCTATCCCGAAGAACCCTGAACGGTCCCTGCGGCGTTACAGGCTGACACAGTGAATAAAGGAGCGGCGCCTTGATGCGCCGCTCTTGGCTTTACTTATTTGATGAACCTTACCGTCTCTTCCAGCGGTTTCCTCGGTCCGAGTACCGGCTCGGCATCCCTGTGCCCGACGGCTATGACCGATACGATGTCCTCTTCTTCGGGTATCTCCAGCTCCCTGCGGATCACGTCGCTGTGCCTTAGCCCCATGATCAGTGAGGAAAGGCCGGCGTTCTCCAGCGCGAGGATCAGATAGGCGTCGTGCAGGCCCAGGTCATAGGCACCCCATTTATCGCCCAGCTCGTTGGCCGGTTCGAACTGCCCGGCTTCGTTCTCCCAGAAGCCTTCTTTGCCCCTGACATAGGTGGTTATGATCAGGACCGCGTTCTCGGCGTTTTTGGGATTGCCTCCCGGCAGTGCCCTCTGTCTGAATCCGTCCAGAAAATCTCCGGCTTCCACGACATAGCACCTGGCACACTGATGATTCCTCCACGAGGGTGCCATCTGCGCCTGCTTCAAAGCTTCCAGTATGACCGCGTGGTCTACCGGCTTATCGGCATATTTTCTGCAGGATCTGCGTTTTACGATCAATTCTGTAAATTCCATGGCTGCTCCTTTTCATCCTGTCCGGTTAACGGTTCCATAAAGCATTATACCTTACGCGTCACGCGACTGTTCCGCGTTTGTTCTCATATTTTTCGTAAAGCTTTTCTTCCATGATACGGACTGTCTTTTCGACCATGTCATACACTTCCGTATAGGAAGTGTACAGCGGCACCGGCGCCAGCCTGATCACATCCGGATACCTGAAATCCGGGAGGATGCCGCAGTCTTTCATGGCGGCATTGATCCTGACGGCATCTTCATGCACAAGAGCTACATGGCCCGTCCTTCGTTCATCTTCGCGGGGACTGCCGATGGAAAAGCCGTACCCGGAAAGCCTTTCATTGATCAGTTCCATCAGGTAGCCGGTAAGGTCCAGGGATTTTGCCCTGAGCCTGTCGATACCGGCTTCGGCATATAATTTCAGGGAGCCTTCCAGAGGCGCCATGGACAGGATGGACGCGGTACCGATCTGCCAGCCGCCGGCATTTTGTGCCGGTTCGAAGTCAGGCCTTAGATCAAACTGCGTCTCCTTGTCATTGCCCCACCATCCGGCCATTCCGCTCCTGCCGAAATGCTTTTTATTGATATACAGGCCTGCTACCGCCCCGGGGCCCGCATTCAGATATTTGTACGTGCACCAGACGGCGAAATCCGGCTGTATCTTCGAAAAATCATGCGGTACCGCGCCGATGGAATGGCAGAGGTCGAAGCCGACGGTGATGCCCCTTTGTCTTGCCGCGTCCGCGATCTTTTGCATATCGATCAGCTGGGCGCTGCGGTACAGGGCGGAGGGAAGAAGGACCATGCAGACATCCTCTGTCATGGCTTCAATGATATCGTCTTCGTATATGTA
Organism: Lachnospiraceae bacterium; assembly: GCA_017474455.1. Lineage (GTDB taxonomy): Bacteria > Bacillota > Clostridia > Lachnospirales > Lachnospiraceae > CAG-791. Next base: position 85,698 of record JAFVHP010000024.1, on the reverse strand, counting down.
CCTGCCGTCCCTGCTCGCCACGGTCTTCAGACATTCCTCCGGATCATAGCCGTGGATGGCGATCTCGCTGCAGACGGCGTATCTGTCGGTAGGGAAATTCAGGTCGTCCACAAGGATCCTGTTCCTTCCGGGCACAGGATGATAGAAGGAGGCGATCGCAGTATGGATGTTGACCGTGGTACTGCCGCCGATCGTCACTTCCTCCGGATCCGCGCCGATGAGGGGCGCGCAGAGTGCCCCGAGCCTGTCGTGATAGGTAAGGTAACCGTCTTTCCCCCAGATGTCGATGGCATCGTTCTTCCAGGCGCTGACCGCGTTCATCAGCGTCTCTTCCGCGTCCCTGCTCATCAGCCCGAGGGAGTTGCCGTCCATATAGATCGTGCCTGCCGGCTTGTAAAATCGTCCGGCAAAAGAACGGAGCGGGTCTTCCGCGTCTTTTTTCTTCGCAAAGTCCCTGCCCGGCAAATACTTATTCATCACTGCCTCCGTTTCAATACTATATTTTATGGTTCATGGGTCACAGCCGTTTCCGGCTCCCTGTCCCTGTTCTGATATATCCTTGCAAGGCCGCCGTGGGAGGTCTCACGGTACTTCTCGTCCATATCCCTGCCGGTGCGGTACATGGTCTTGACCACATCGTCAAAGGAGATCTTGCGCGTTTCATACAGGAACCTGGACAGGTTCACGGAACTGATCGCGCGCATCGCGGCGACCGCGTTCCTCTCTATGCAGGGGATCTGCACAAGGCCGCCCACCGGGTCGCAGGTCAGTCCGAGATTATGCTCCATGGCGATCTCGGCAGCATATTCGATCTGGTCGATATTCAGCCCGTAAAGCGAGGCCAGCGCCGCGGCAGCCATGGAACAGGCGCTGCCGATCTCGGCCTGGCAGCCGCATTCCGCGCCGGAGATACTTGCGTTCGTACGGATCACGTTTCCGATCAGTGCCGCGACAGCCAGCGCATCCAGGATCTCGTTCTCCGGGAATCCTCTGTCGTGCTGCATGTAATACATCAGCGCGGGAAGTACGCCGCAGCTGCCGCAGGTAGGCGCGGTCACGACGATATTCTCATCCGCGTTCTCTTCGCTCACGGCATAGGCATACGCCGCGATGACACGGTTCATCGTCACATCCCCGTTCTCGTTGTAGCAGCGCTTCTCGTACAGGAGCTTCGCCTTTCTGGCCAGATTAAGGCCTCCGGGGAGCGTACCTTCCGCCTTCAGCCCCCTTCGCACCGAATCTTCCATCGCGTGCCAGACCGTGGCGAGGTAGTCTTTCAGCTCATCGCCTTCCACCTCGTAGATCAGCTGTGTGAGGCTGATATTCCTTTCCCTGCAGACAGTAAGGAAATCAGAAAAATACTTTTCGGGATAGACTTCCCGTTCTTCATGCGGAGGTTCGTTCTCGATCCGGATCGAACCGCCGCCGACACTGAAGATCCGGTCACTGCCTATCTCCTGCCCGTTCCTGTACGCCTTGAACAGCATCGTATTCGGGTGCGGCAGGTCTTTGGTCTGTCTGTCGAATATGACCTCGATCCCGGGGAGCCCCGACCTGACGGCCTTTTCAGTACCGTGCCCCTCGCCTGTGAAGGCCAGGGAACCGTACAGCGTCACCTGGTAACTGTCGGCATCGGGCCAGCGTTCCCTGAATATTTTCGCCGCCCTGTAGGGTCCGACCGTATGTGAACTCGAAGGGCCGTGGCCGATCTTATATACGCTCTTGATACTTCTCATGACATATCCTTTTCATACCGGATAAAGATTGATACTTAGTCCATTATATCAGAGACGGGCAGGGCGGAAACAGGATGTCAGAGCGCGGCGGCTGTCATAAACTCCCCTGTCCTGGAGTCATAATAATACACATTGTCCGAGAGCCGGTCTTTTCTGTCGACCATTGTACGGTTCACCTCGGATACGATCTCCTGGAGCCATCGGCAGTCGGGTCCTTCGGCTTTGACAAGCAGTACTTCATGGACACTGGAGGGCAGGATATAGAGATCTCCTCCCATCATATCCGATGCTTTAGCCAGCATGCCCGGATAGGCGATCACACAGGCTCCCATGAACATATCGGCCGTTGAAGCCGTCAGGACCGGTACCACGGAGTCTTCATCAAGACAGGAAAAAAGATCCGGCTCCCCTTCTCCTGCCGCGGTATCATCCGCAAGATCCTTAAGGCATGACGCCAGTGACCTGATCACGCACGGGTGCCTTTTCGGCACGCCGTAAAGGGCGTCATCACGCAGCTCTTCAAAACTGATACCGTATCCGTCCAGCATATCGTTGCTGATGATGATGGAATCCACCGGTCCCATTTCCACTTTGTAGATAAGGGCCAGGTCCTCCATGGCAGTATAGGGCACTTTGGCAAGCATTTCTTCGTGTCCGCGAGCGGGAATAAGGGATAGTCCGAGCCTGGTACGGGCACGGCCATAGTCCAGAGCCATACTGATATCGATCGTACTGTTCATTTTTGCCTCCTGAAATGAATGATGAAGATGTGTTGATAAGAAACTGAAAATGAAACTGAAAATGAAGAATTTAGAAGTGTCAGGACAGGCATGGTGCCTGAAAAAGAAAAGGAACGCCCGGGATGGGCGTTCCGGATAGTATATAAAAATAATCTCTTCGGGACCTGTTTGTCAACCGTTCATGCTGACCAGTTCCTGTACCGTCCGCGCGGCAAGCTTGAGTCCCTCTTCGTCGGCTTCATCAAACCGGCCTTTGTGCGGGCTGTCGATATCCAGCACGCCGATCACCTTATCCGCCTTGAACAGAGGCACTACGATCTCCGAAGCCGATGCGGCATCGCAGGCGATGTGGCCCGGAAACTCATGGACATCTTCGACCCTGATCACGCACCTGTCCCTGACCGCCGTACCGCAGACGCCTTTTCCGACTTCAATATGGATGCAGGCGGTCTTCCCCTGGAAAGGGCCAAGGACGAGCCGTCCTTTTCGCATCAGGTAAAAGCCTGCCCAGTTGATATCCCGCAGGTTCTCGTACAGGAGCGCGGAAACATTGGAAAGGAAAGGCACATACCACGGATCTGTTTCCGCGAATGCCCTGATCTGCTCACTGATAAGCGCGTAATCTGTGTCGTTCATTGCAGGATCCTCCTTAACGTATTCAGTACCCTCTTCTTGTCCGCAGACCATTTCGGCTCTATGAGCAGCGGCTTGGGCCCGTCTCCGGTCAGCCTGTGGATCACGACGGGATCCGGCAGTATCTCCAGCGCCTTTTTGAGAAGGCTGCCGTATTCGTCCAGCGTCATGACGGGGAAATGCTCCCTTTCATACCGCTTAGCCATTTCTGTACCCTTCAGGATCTGGAGCTGGTGGAATTTGACTCCGTCCGGAAGCGGTGCAAGGGCCGCCAGGTACCGGACGGTATCAAGCATATCTTCCTCCGTCTCCCCGGGCAGGCCGAAAATGACATGCACGATGACTTCGATCCCTCTTTCCTTGAGTTCACGGAAGGCTTTTTCAAAGACCGGCAGCGTATAGCCCCTGCGGAATTCCTCTGCCGTCCTTTCATGAACGGTCTGCAGCCCGAGTTCCACCCATACCGGCTTTATCCGCGACACTTCCCCCAGCATGTCCAGTATATCATCCGGCAGGCAGTCCGGTCTTGTCGCTACCGAAAGCGCCGCGATCTCGGGTCTTCTGACAGCGCTTAAATATAATTCCCTGAGCCTTGCGGGATCGCCGTATGTATTGGTATAAGACTGGAAATACGCAATATAGCGTCTGTCTCCCGGCGCGATATCCTTTGGAAATTTGGCGTCGACCTTCTGCCTGGCCAGGCGGATCTGCTCGTCCAGAGATAAAAAAGAGGCTGCAAATTCCCCGGATCCCGTATCCGGACAGAATGTGCAGCCGCCTGTTCCTATCGTCCCGTCACGGTTCGGACAGGTACATCCGCTCGAAAGTGAAAGCCGGTATACCTTGGTCCCGAACCGCTCAGTCAGTTCATCCGAAAGCATCCTGCAGCGCATCAGGCCGCACTGCCCTCTGCCCGGGGCATCTCCCCGGATCCCGGTCCGTCGACGATACCTTTGGATTTCCACTTGCCCCTGGCGAAAAGGACGATCGTGATGACAAGGCCTATCCCCCAGCAGATCAGTGTGGAGATGAACATCATATTGTAGTTGCCGAGCGGCATTTCTTCGGTCTTTGTTATGTTAACCAAAAAGTACACGAGCGGTATCCTGATGATAACGGTGGAGATCAGCGAGATCCACATGGGCGTTACGCTGTCGCCGGTACCGCGCATAACGCCGGACAGGCATTCCATGGCGGTCAGGAAAAGATAGCCCACTGACAGTATCTTTATAAAATGGGATGCCATCTCGATGATCACTTCGGTCTTCGTGAAAAGGCCGAGGATCGGATGGCTGAAAATGACCAGCAGTGCGGTGACGGCGGCCGTCACAACGAGCGCGACTGTAAGCCCCTGCTTTGTGCCTTCTTCGACTCTCTTCACGTTGCCCGCGCCCATGTTCTGGCCGGCATAGGTCGTCATGGCCGTAACGAACGAGAAGGCCGGCATGATGGCCAGCGCGTCCACTCTCATCAGGATGGTATTGGCCGCGATAAATGTCTCGCCGAAGCTGTTGGTGAGCGGCTGGATGACCAGCATTGACATCGAGAACACCGCTTCCGTAATACTGGTCGGGATACCGAGTCTCGCGATCTGGCTGACATACTTTTTCTTCATCTTCAGATGGCTCTTATTGATGACGAACAGATCTTTCATACTGAAGAGTTTGCGCAGGCACAGGATCGCTGAAACGACCTGGGCTGCGATCGTGGCAACGGCCACACCGGCCACGCCCATATGCAGGACGATGACTGTGAAGAGGTCGCCGACGATATTGATCCCGCTGCAGACCAGCAGGTAGATAAGTGCGGATACGGAATCTCCCAGTCCGCGCAGGATACCGCTGAAGACATTATAGAAGGAAAGCCCTATGATACCCAGGAATATGATGCGCAGGTACAGTACCGCATCGTCCAGGATGACAGCCGGCGTCTTCAGGAGCACCAGCAGCGGCCTGGTCAGAATATTGCCCAGGATCGTCACGGCGATCGCGGTGATGAACATCAGGGTAATGCAGTTGCCCACCGTTCCGGCCAGTTCTTCTCTCCTCTTTGCACCCAGATACTGCGAGACCATGATCGTGGCGCCGGTGCCTATGCCGACGAAAAGAATGATCATGACGTTCAGGACGGCTCCGGTACTGCCTACCGCCGCCAGAGCGTTGTCGCCGACGTAGCGTCCTACGACAATGGAGTCGACCGTATTATAGAGCTGCTGGGCAATATTGCCGATCAGCATCGGGATCGCGAACAGAATGATCTTCTTCCAGGGCGTCCCTGTGGTCATGTCTACGGGTGCAAAGAGCTTTTTGAACATTTATCTTCTCCTGTGAACAGTTTAGACCGTGAATTTGAGCTAGTCCGGCTATTATACAAAATCATTCTGTTTAAAGCAAGGTTTCTGTTATTGCCTTCGGACTGCGGCTGTTTGGGCGGTACAGACAGGATTATTCGGTACAGACCGAATTATTAATAGATCACCGATATGTACGCCTTGCGAAGACGTGCCGGGCGGTACAGACCGAATACCTGGAATTTGGCTATTAGTATATATGGCTGTTATGTCTCACTGTCTGCCGGTGCCGACCGGATTCATCTTATCTGACTACTAATATGTACCAATATGAGATGTATATCTGGCGATTACATATTATTTGTACTTATTTTCTTGTTATATCGGTACCATCTGAAATTCACATAAACTTCTGTACATATCCGACTTCTCAATTCCGGACTCCAATATGTACTTACGGAAAATTGTCCGACACACCGTACCCTCAGTAGTCTGCTGATCCGATAATTAATATGTGTTTTCTTGTTCATAACGTCAAAACAACACATACAGATTCTCCGCTTAAGGATGTCAATATGTGTATTTGCACATTCGTTCATTTCGAGACACAGATCGTTTCTAATAGTCCCAGTAAGAAATATGTATTTCTCCGCAAAATATCCTTCCTGTGTTCTTATGTAAAACAAACGATTGCCGCAGGCTCATCCATGTCTTATATTTGACATACAGACAGCGTCTTCTGTCTGAGCACATTTCTGTAATCATCATTTCTTTCCCGCATTTCAGGAGGCATTTTTCTATGAAACATTCACTCAAGCAATCAACCAGGCCAACTGTCGAAAACGCCCGGAAACTATACGATATGTTCATGTATTCCGGTTTACTGCAGGTCCTGACAGACAGGCATGCGTATCTTACCCGTCTCGAACACGATCTTGAAAAAGCCCTGAGCAGGGCTCCCGAAGGAACACTGCGGATCAACCGCTGTAAGAACACCCTTCAATACTATATCCGGAGATCAGCAGATGAAAACAACGGTACATATATCCCGGCAAAGCAAAAAGATCTTGTCCTCCGGCTCGCACAGAAGGCATACAACAAAAAGGCATCCGCCCTGGTCTCAGGAGAAATATCCGCCATAGAACGATTCCTTAAGAATTATCCCGATACCGTTATTGAAGATCTGTATGATACCCTGAGCCCTGCCAGGCAGACTCTCGTCAGACCGATAACAGAAACAGATGAAATGTTCGTTCAGAAATGGAATGATACTCCTGAAGCGGAAGGAGCCGGTTATGACATCATATCCGATCTGTATACCGAAAAAGGGGAAAAAGTCCGCTCAAAATCTGAAGTCCTGATCGCAGATCTGCTGTACAGGCACAATATTCCCTATCGGTATGAGCATCCTTTGTACCTGGACGGACTGGGTACTGTATATCCCGATTTCACGATCCTGAATATAAAAAGAAGAAAAGAATATGTCTGGGAACACTTCGGGATGATGGACGATCCTGATTATGCGGCAAGAGCTGTTGAAAAGATCAATAATTATGAGATGAACGGATACTTTCCCGGAGATAATCTGATCCTGACTTTCGAAACTGCCGACCAGCCGCTTAACCTGAAACTGATCGCCAGGATCACAGAGAAATATCTCCTGCAGTAAGCCATCCGGTCTTTCCGCAGGAGATACACAGTCTCTCTTTCTGCCGATTTATTCTGCCCGCTCTTTTCAGCCGGATTCCAGCATCTTCGCGGCCAGCGCCGCCTGGTATTCTTCCTGTTCCGCAAGGACCTTTTCCCTGCAGACCGCCAGTTTCTCCGGGCTGATGATCTCCGATGACTGCCATACAAGCTGCGCCAGGGCCTTTTCTGTCTTGATCACGGTCTGCTCATAGGCCGGCCCGGTCCCGAGCAGTTCAAGGACACGGCTGTCGGGTATGAGGCCGCTCGTAAAGATCCCCCAGGTATCGTAGATCGTATCATTTGCGATGGGGCCTGTGATCACGTCATATCCGGCCAGGCTGTCCGCCTGTCCGCGGCGGTTGTCGCGGATATAGGAAAACCAGTCTTCGCCGCGTTCGAACCGCATGATGTCCAGGCCGTCCGTCTCCAGCAGGTAAGTATTGATAACGGTGTCCCTGCCCTTGCGGCTCCTGGCCCATCTTTCGGAAAAGTCCCGGTCCGGGCAGAGATAGAATCCCTGCCCGAAATCCGCGTTTTTCCTGCCGTAACGGATATCCGGTTCCCGTATCGTGTCAAAACCGGTATGAAATAATACGATGCTGCCCATGGTCTTCCTGTCTGGTGCCGCGTACTGCTGATGCTGCGTACTGCTGGTGCCGCGTACTGCTGGTGCTGTAATACTGTATCCTGCCTGTTATTTCAAAAATCCGTTGATGATCTGCTCTTCCGCTTCCGCCTCCGTCAGGCCCAGTGTCATCAGTTTGATGATCTGGTCGCCGGCGATCTTGCCGATAGCGGCTTCATGTACGAGCGCCGCGTCCACATCATTGGCTTCCAGGCCGGGTACCGCAAGGATCCTGCCCTTGTCCATGATGATGGAATCGCACTCTGTATGTCCGGAGCAGGGCGCGTTGCCGATGATCTTCGCGTCGAACTTCTGGAAGGAAGTATCCCGCGCGACGGATCTGGAGACGACATCGGCGCTGGCATTCTCCCCGTTCAGCTCGATCTCGTACCGGCTGACGGCGTTCTGGCTGCCGTGAGTCATCAGTCTTTCCCGGATGACGAGCTTCGCGCCGGCCGCCAGTTTGGCGATGGTGTCCCGTTTCGTGTCATCTACGCCCTTTATCTGCACCATCTCCATTTCGGCCGTACTGTCTTCTTCCATATATACTTCGGTCACCGGGTTCAGTATCCTTTTGCCGGAACCTGTCCCGGAACCGTAATGTTTCTCCACGTAGCGTACTTTTGCGCCTTTGCCCACAAAAAAGCGGTGGATCCCGTCGTGTTCGGAATCCTGCTGCCCGCAGTTGTCGATGCCGCAGCCGGCTACGATCGTCACATCCGAACCTTCTCCGATATAAAAGTCGTTGTAGACAACTTCTGTCAGACCGGTCTGGGTCATTACCACGGGGATGTGCACACTTTCCCTTTTCGTACCGGGTTTGATGCGGATATCCAGGCCTGTCCCGTTATCCTTCGGTTCGATCTCGATATTCGCGCTGGAAGCCCTTCCCGCGGATTCGCCGTTGACTCGGAAATTATAGGCGCCTTCCGGAACGTCGTGCAGATCCGCCACTTCCCTGATCAGCCTTTTCTGTATCTCGTCCAGTTTCACAGGTTTAATCATTTTACCCTCCAGAATCACTCCGTTTTGAGACAACCTTTGACAGCCGAATCCGTCCCGGTCAGAAGGGGCATGATCTCGTCCCTGGTCCCCTGGTATTCCAGCCTGCCGTCCTTGAGCACGATGATCTCATCTGCGATGTTGAGGATCCTTTCCTGGTGTGAAATGATGAGTATCGAACTTCCCTCTATCCTTTTGCGCATATTTTCAAATACTTCGATCAGGTTCCGGAAACTCCAGAGATCGATCCCCGCCTCCGGTTCGTCAAAAACAGACAGGGACGAGCCCCTGGCAAGTACCGTCGCGATCTCGATCCTCTTGAGTTCGCCGCCGGAAAGGGAGCTGTTGACTTCTCTGTTGATATAATCCCGCGCACAGAGCCCGACGGACGCCAGGTATTCGCAGGCGTCCGATACAGAAAGCTTTCCGCCTGCCGCCAGCCGGATCAGATCCATGACCTGGATCCCCTTGAAGCGCACCGGCTGCTGGAAGGCAAAACCGATGCCCATCTTCGCCCGGTCGGTGACCGACATCTGCGTGATGTCCGTACCGTTAAAGATGATCGATCCGGAATCCGGTCTTTCGATCCCCGCGATCAGTCTCGCGAGCGTCGACTTCCCGCCCCCGTTCGGACCGGTGATGACCGTCAGCCGGCTGTCCGGTACGGTCAGGGAGATATCGTGGATGATCTCCTTATTGTCACCGTCCGCATTGACTTCAAATGAAACATTTTTTATTTCAAGCATGCAGAACCTCCTACATGATATATTATGGCCTGCTGCCGGCGCCTGCCGTATGTTCCTGCTTCCCCCTGCCGATCCCAGGCCTTAAACTTTCTCCATCTGCCATCTTAGACGAAAAAGTGATCATCCACAACATGGCAAAAATACACAAAAACCCGGCCAGGTCAAAGACCGTGTATTTCGTGCCGAGCACAAAAGCGGATACCAGCGCCGCAGTCACAGGTTCGGCAAAGCTGTAAAGTATGGCTTTTGAAGGACCTATGAGCGAGACCCCTGTGATATAAAGCAAAAAAGCGGCGATATTGCCGATCACGACGACAAAGATGATCCCGAGAATGCCTTTTGGCCCCGGAACGTACCGTATGCTCCATATCCTGAAGATAAGGGAAAACAGAACGCCGCCCATCACAAAAGCCCAGCCCTGGACGATCACGACCGGGACTGACCTGGTCAGTTTCGGGGATACGACATTGTAGACCATGACGCAGACTGCGCTGAGGATGCCGGATACAAGGGCGCTGCGGGGTATGGCAAGAGTCCCGGCCGCGCCGTGGGTCGTAAGAAGGAATACGCCAAGGAGCGCCAGGCCGATACTGATGACTTCAAAGACCCTGGGGCTTCGCCTGTCGGTAAGGCAGGTGTATCCCAGGATAAAGATCGGCGCCAGGTCCTGCAGGACCGTCCCCATAGCCGCGTTCGAGAGCTGGATTGTCAGGAAATAGAGGAACTGGCAGGCTGATACGCCTGCTATGCCGTACACCAGAAGGGTCCTCGCTTTTTTCCTGTCTTTCCACGGTGCCAGTGTCTGTTCCTTTCCGAAACGGATAAAGCAGAACAGCAGGAGTATGATGCCCGCCGCCCCGAGCCTGACCGGAACGAGCCACCTGCTGTCCATGTTTTCCACCGAGAAAAGGTACTGGCCCACAGAACCTGAAAGACCCCAGCAGGAAGCTCCTGCCAGGGTCATGATGATTCCCTTTCGTTTACCGAACGCTGCCGTCCCTGTTCTTACCTCACTCATTATTATCTATTATCCACTTTCTCCGGATACATATCATGCTTTGACAGCCTTTCCCACGCGACCTGCTCCCACCGCGTACCGGGCTTACCGTAATTCACGTACGGATCAATGGAAAGCCCGCCCCTGGGCAGGAATTTTCCCCATACTTCGATATATTTGGGGTCCATCAGGGCGACAAGGTCGTTCATGATCACATTGACGACGTCCTCGTGGAAATCGCCGTGGTTCCTGAACGAGAAGAGGTACAGCTTCAGCGACTTGCTTTCCACCAGCCGGCCGTCCGGCACATAGGATATGATGATCGTCGCGAAATCCGGCTGTCCCGTGATCGGGCACAGGCTCGTGAATTCGGGACAGTTGAATTTCACGAAATAATCCGTTCCCGGATGCTTATTCTCAAACGTCTCCAGTACTCCCGGATCATAATCCATGCTGTACTGCGTATTGTTGCTGCCGAGTTTTGTAAGTCCTTCCTGTTCCCTGTCTCTCATTTGTCCTTATCCCCTTATCCGTGAGCCTGCCGCGCAGGACTTATCTTATCACATTGTAGCTGATGCCGCGGTCATAAACGTCCATGTTTTCCGCTTTCTTGACACGGCCGATGACAGCGTAGGTTACCGGCGTGAATATGATCTCATAGCAGACCTTGAACAGGTACTGGAACAGGATCATCTTCAGCACTGTCGCGTTATCCATCGTCCCCCAGAAAGAGATCATGACAAAGATCACCGAGTCAAACCCTTCGCCGATCAGGGTCGAGCCGATCGTACGCATCCACAGCTTTTTTCCTCCTGTCGCGACTTTGAGTTTTGACAGGACGATGGAGTTTGAAAACTCGCCGAACAGATAGCCGGCAAAGGATGCCAGAGCCACCCGCGGGGTCGTACCCAGCACAAGGGCGTACGCATCCTGGCCTTCCCAGAAGCCCGGATGGGGCAGGGCGATCGTGATCAGATAGACCAGGACGGCGAAGAAACTGCATGCAAATCCCAGCCAGATCACCGAACGGGCGCTCTTGAATCCGTAGACTTCGGTAAATATGTCCCCCAGGATATATGTCACAGGGAACAGGATGACCGCCGCCGGCAGCGTGATACTTCCCGTTACGGCCCACATCTTGCCCGCTGTCAGGTTGGACAGCAGAAGGCACGTCACATAGACTGCCGACAGGATCATGAACAGCTGCGACACTGTCTTTTTTTCTTTCATAAGATACATTTCCTCTTTCTTTCGTGTATATGGCCCGCCTTGTGCGGCTGCTTTTCTGGCCGCCGGCTTTGGCCGCGATGGCGCAATGTACCTTACATAACAGAACGACGACCCCGCATGCGTGAACGCATGAACAGGACCGCCTATAAAAGAGCAGTTTTCAGCTGCTGTTTTTCAGTCCCGGTTTTGCTTAACGACAGGAAGGTACTAATGAACTGTCGGGTCCCGAAGTGAAGCGGAACCTTTCTATTTATACCACACCTTTTCCAAAAAGCAATGCCCGGACCCGGTATTCCGGTTTATTCCTCCGGCTCTTTCTCCAGTTTTTCAATTTTCTTTTTATAGGCTGCCGAAAGGATCATAAGAGAAACGATGCAGAGAACGAATATGCCCGCACAGGATAATACACCGGCAAGGAGCGCCGCCTTTTCCAGCCCGGGATAACGATGGGCTATGACCAGGCCCAGGATCGTTCCGGCAGCAACAGACGCCACAAGGGATACGAGGATATTGGTCTTTAAGTCGGCCTTGAGGTGCCTGTCCCAGATACCGTTCTTCAGGCTGCCTTCCAGCAGATAAATGCACAATACCATGAAAACGATCCATTCCCCTGCTATATGGCTGAACTCGAACCCGAAAATGAACTGCTGCACGACTATGGCGGCCAAAAGGCCCCAGAATGCCAGCCAGCATCCTTTGTGTTCTACCTGCAGCAGTGCCTGCTCCTGTCTTTCATCCAGATTATTCTTTACCTTGCTCATCGTCTTCCTCCTCCCAGAAAAGATCGTTCAGTGTTACGCCCAGCGCCCTGCAGATCGCGCAGCAGAGCTTGATCGTCGGGTTGAATTCCCCGGCTTCGATAAGGCCGATCGTCTGCCTCGTTACGCCGGCCTTTTCGGCCAGTTCTGTCTGAGACATATTCAGCTCGATCCGCCTGAACTTCATCTTCAGATTTCTCATTCTTGATCTCCTTGGCCTGTATGGTATGTTCTGTATGATGCAAAGTATATATTGCATTTGCAATATTGTCAACTATATATTGCATAAATAAATTATATTTTTCTTTTGACGTGTCAGTCATGCGGACAGCAAAAAACCGCCGGTCCGGATCAGACCGGGCCGGCGGCTCTTTTATACCGTCAGAACTGTTTGATAACAGGAGAGTTATTTACTCCTTTATTGCCGTCAGTTCCATTGAAGCCGTGCCTGTATGGTTGAACGGCAGGTAGTAGGTGCGCAGACGGTGCATGTAATCGAACTTATGCGGGACGGATTCGTCCAGTCCGCCCGGCTTGTCCACGACTACTGTCAGCAGATGGCCGTAGTTCCAGTAATATGCCTGCACTGTGGCCATATCCTTGAACTTGAAGCTCGCGTCCTCGACTTCGATGGTCAGCTTATCCTCACCGAATTTCTCGCCGTCGACACTGACTTCCATGGCATCGATCAGGCACAGCGGGATGCCTCTGTAATAGAAGCAGCGCGTGTAGATCTCAAATCCGCAGCAGTTGCCGTCCTCATCATAGCGGTTCTTGTAGCCGACATTGGAAAGGACTTCCGTATCGGTGACTTTGACAGGCTCTGCGGGCTCAGGGAAGTTCGGGAATTTGCCGAGATACTTGTCGAGCATCTTCTGGTATCTTTCCTGCGGCTTGAAGACGTCGCCGTCAGCGGGGCGGCCTTCATACTCGGCTGAGATATATCCTTCGTATCCGCCTTCGATGAGGACGGGAAGGACGCCGGCGTAGTTGATGGACGTCTCGTTGCAGTCTTCATCCATTTCCCAGTATTTTCCGTGTACATGACGAACATAGGGCATAAGTTCGGCAAGTTCTTTCGGATCATGGTTCTCGGTCCTGCGGCACTGGACGATGAACGACTTCTTCGCGGGATCTGTTTCCTCGGCCAGCAGCTTGTCGCAGCGGTCACGGTACTCTTCATTGCTGACTTCCAGATACATCTTCTTCATGAATTCGATGAATTCACGGTCAACGCCCTGCCTGAGCGCGCCCTGGACGAAATATGTGCTGTCCACGATGCGTTCGACGAACATGCTCATATCGGGAATGATGCCCAGATACGGCGTATCGGCCTGCGCGATGATATCGAGCGTCTTCTGGATGGACGGAAGGATCCAGGAGGAAGAACCGTTGTGGATCTCCACGCCGAGTGTAACGCCGTACTCCTCGCAGATCGGCTTCGCCTGCCTGAAAAGTTCGGGGTCGAAGGTGCCGCCGATACGGATGATCGGGCAGTCGATCGCTGCCGCGAACTGTACATGGCGCTTGAGTACTTCGACAGATTCCCTCAGGGTAAGGTCCCTGCCCTTGAACATGGTCTTGTCAACGAAGAAATCATGCGCGACCGTCTTGGTGCCGTAACGCCACATCATTTCCTTCCAGTTGGCCAGGTCTTCCTGGTTGACTTCCGGGCAGTTGCGGAAGAAAAGCTGGCCCAGAAGTTCCATACCGGTCACGCCCATGGCCGTAAGCCTCGCGATGCAGTCGCCCCAGGTCATCTGGCCGGTCGCGACCATCTCCTTAAAACTGTAGATCGTTACGCCTCTTTTGATAAAATGTCCCATAAATACCTCCGTAAACCTTGTTGTCTGCTTCTTTACTTATTGATCAGCCTCTCGAGCATCTCATGATGGCGCCTTACTTCTTCCACCTCGTCAGGCAGGTATTCCTCTCCCCTGTCCTGCTGGTGCCTCTGGCCTTCATATTCTGAATCAATATAGCCGTCAAAGCCTTCTTCCTTGAGGATCTCGATCGGTCTTTCATAATAGATCGCCTTGTCCTCATATTCGCCGGGCCTGCCCGGGATCTCGGTCATGTGGTAGAACTTTCCGTGGATACTCACGATGTAAGGCACGATCTCACGGATATCTTCCGGATCCGCGCAGGATTCATGGAGCGAGAGCTGTTCGATCGAACCGCCGTCCATGCTGTGTCCCGGGTACTTCTCGTTCAAAAGGCGGATCAGTTCATCCAGGTCATATTCCCCGCCGAATTCACGGATGAAATCTACGGCATCGGGGTTCGGAACGTTCCTGCGGAAATAGTCCACTGTTACATCCGAAGGCTCGTGCAGGAAGATACCGAAGTCAGGGACGAGTCCCACGAACGGGCTGCCTGTCCTGTCTCTGAGTTCCATGACTTCTTCTACACCTTTGGAACTGATCTCAAAGCCCATCGCGTTCTTCTTCGGTTTGCTCCTGGGCTTGATCGGCATCGGAGCATGGATCTCCTTGCCGATACGGACCCCTATCTTCTCCGCAGTGGGCAGCGCCAGTTCGATCACCTGGATCGGGACGCCTGAAAGGCATCTTACGTTTTCAAATCCCATGGACGCCGCAATGCGCAGGTCCCTTTTAAGGCGTTCTGCCGCTTCATGGTAGTTCATGACATGGTCACGGAACTGAAGCGCATCCAAGTATACGTCCATCGTCACGGCCTTCATCTCGTACTGTGCCATATAGTTGTTCCAGTCCGCAATGAACTCTTCCGTAGGGAAAGGATACCTGTGGATCGTCGCTTCGTCGATGATCTCGATGCCGTCTGTCTTTAAATTGTCATGTACTTCCTTTA
Source organism: Lachnospiraceae bacterium (assembly GCA_017474455.1). Taxonomy (GTDB): domain Bacteria; phylum Bacillota; class Clostridia; order Lachnospirales; family Lachnospiraceae; genus CAG-791. The sequence continues at coordinate 70,420 of JAFVHP010000024.1, read as the reverse complement.
TCTGTCCCTTCCAATCCAGCTGTTTGAAAAACTGCGCCTGCTGGTAGCTGTATAAGGATACTCCTCTTTTAATCCCCATCGTCTGTCCTCCTTTTTGCCTCAGCTCTGCAGTTCCAGGTCATAGTAGCAGATGAACGAGCTCTTGCCCGCTCCTGCCCCTGTTCCCGGTACCGGCGGTTCTTCTACCCATTTGGGCAGCATCGGCAGATATCCGTAGGCCACCAGGATAGACTGCTGGATCCCCACATGGTGTACGCCGGGCGCAAGCCCGCCTTCCTTCTCAACATAAACATAGCCTTCGTCATCAAAGTCCCAGTGTTCCCAGACTGCTTTTTTGATCTCCTGGAAATCTCTCGGTGCTTTTCCGTTGATCTCGAATTTCTGCACCTCTCTCGGATAGACTTCACCATCCACTTCGATGTAGTAACCGTTGTGCAGTGAAAGCATGCAGCCCCTGTAGTCTGCGATACGCACTGCAAAGCGGAATCCCACGACTTTGCCGTTCTCTGTCACGTTCTCCAGAGAGTCTTTGCGGATCAGATAACTGTCAAACATAGGCATCTCCTTTTTGGCATCGCCCCTTCCTTTCGCCCGGGGCACATCGTTGAGTAAATATATACTGTATTTATAATGATACCAGTTTTGATACGGGCTGGTCTACCTGCCTGTTCTCCTTATCGCGCGTGTTATTTTATCCATCTGAAAAGGAACGGGTACACGCCGAATTCGATAAAGGAGACGACCGCGTAACGGGCACATCTCACCAGCAGGGCAGCGTATACGCCGCTGTCCAGAAATTCTTTTGAGAACGGCAATTTCAGTACCGCATTCAGAGCAAGGAACAACGCCAGTCCCAGCACCAGCCGCAGAAGGGAAGGCAGGAATCTCCGGGTATTCTCGAAACGGACATATCTGTCTTCAAAAGCCGAGCCGGCCAGAAACCCGAGGAATAGCCCCAGGCCGGAAAAATAGTCTTCGCTCCTGCACCAGATCAGTCCCGGGAGCGTAAGTGCCAGCAGGATGACGGTCAGAAGTTTCCTGTCCGTTACCTTTCTGCAAAGAGCCGGTACCGCAAAAATGATAAGGAGCCCCAGGAGCCAGCCGCCCAGGACATCCGTCGGATAGTGCGCGCCTACGGCGATCCTTGAAAAACCGACAAGAAACGAGAGCACAGCAGCTGCTGCCGCAGGATACCGGTACGATCTGCCGCCCTGCCGGCTGCTCTGCTTCTCATAGACCGCTATGGAACCATATGCGGAGACCGCGTTTGCCGAATGTCCGCTGGGGAATGAATACCCCTGCGCCGAAATATCATAAATATCCGATTTTGGATCCACCGGCCGCAGGATCCTGATATTCTCATGGTCGAAGTATGGCCTTCTGCGGATGAATATGTTTTTGATCATCGGGTTCCATACAACTGTCATAAGCATGTTCAGCCCAACGAACCGTCCCATTTTTTTATCCCAGCACCAGTATATAAATCCCAGGAGCAGTACCAGAAGCATTTCTTCCCCGAACATGGAAAAGGCCGATACCAGCCGCATCGCACCTTCCCCGATATGCGCCTGCAGCCATTCCATGAATACAACTTCTGCCGTCAGTGAAAACCCGTTCCCCGCAAGTTCCATTTCAGATCCTCCATGCCCGGTATGTATTTATACAATGATATTATAGAACTTATTTACTATTTTCAGATTATTGAAAACAGAGACAAAAAGTTGAAAAACGATTAAAAAAAACGGAATGGATTAGAATAGTAGCATATCTTATAATTTCGGTTAATGAATAACAGCACTCGCTGAAAATCCAATTCATTCCCTACCTGGCATTTCCCTCCGCAGCATCCCGCTGAAGCTACCTGCATAGTTCAGCTGCGGAGGGGAGCTCTTTTTATACGGTTTCTTTACGCTATCCCGCCCTGTGCGGCGGCATTGGTCTGGATCTCGTTCATCCTGGCGTAGCTGCCGCCCTTTGCGACAAGTTCGCTGTGGGTGCCGCTCTCAACGACAGTACCGTTCTCAATAACAAGTATCTGGTCGGCATTTCGGATCGTGGACAGGCGGTGGGCGATCGCTATGATCGTCCGGCTCCCCGCGATGCCGGCGATAGCCTTCTGGATCTGCTGCTCCGTCTCAACGTCGACCGAAGCCGTCGCTTCATCCAGGATAATGATCGGTGATCTGCGCAGGATCGCCCGCGCAATGGCGACACGCTGCTTCTGTCCGCCGGAAAGGCGCAGTCCTCTTTCTCCCACCTGTGTATCATAACCGTCCGTCATGGCCATGATATCGTCGTGGATATTGGCCGCCTTAGCCGCCTCGATGATGGCGTCCATATCGGAATCCGGGCTGGCATAGCCTATATTCTCCGCGATCGTCCCGTTGAACAGGAAGGTGTCCTGCAGAACAGGGGAAATATTCCTGCGCAGACTTTCGATCGTGACGTCCATCAGATCCTGCCCGTCGACCAGGATCCGGCCGGCATCAGGTTCGTAAAAACGGGAAATGAGCTGTGTGAGCGTAGTCTTTCCCACGCCGGTCGGGCCGACGAGCGCCAGCATCTTACCAGCTTCGCAGTGGAAGGAAACGTCCTTTAAGACCTGCACGTCCTCCCCGTACGAGAATGTAACGTTTTCAAAGGTGATATCACCCTTTACGTCCTTCAGTTCCCTGGCCCCTTCCTTATCTTTTATCTCATAAGGCGCGTCGAGGATCATCATGACACGTTCCGCGCCGGCCAGCGACTGCTGCATGCTTTCCAGCAGGTTCGCAAGACCTGTCACAGGTACGTAGAAAAGGCTCAGGTACAGCAGGAAAGCTACGACGTCCTCCACGGCAAGGCCTTCCCTGTAGGCCAGGTAACCGCCGAAGAAAACGACCAGGACCGTTCCTATCGAGGAAATGAATTCCACGACCGGATGGAAGACCGCGCTGTACTTCAGCGCTTTCAGCATGGCGTGGACATGTTCGAAGTTCTTAACGTCGACCCGCCCGGTCTCATATTCCTCACGCCCGAAGGACTGGATCTCATGAATGCCGGACAGATTGTCCTGGAGCTTTCCGTTGAGCTCACCCATCTTCTTCTGCGACTCCCGGAAGAAAGGCCGCACTTTCCTGGAATAGATAACACCGGAAGCCATGATGAAGGGGATCGGCGCGCAAGTGATGAGCGCGAGTTTCCAGTTGATGAACATAAGGACCGTGAAGACCCCGGCAAAGGTCACTATGTTCGTGATGCTTTCGGGGATCATGTGAGCGTACAGAAGTTCAAAATCACGGGTATCATTGACGACACGGCTCATCAGGTCGCCGGTCTGCTTGTCATGGAAAAACCCCAGATGCATATGTTCCAGCTTGTCGTAGACCTTGGTCCGCAGATCGCCCACAAGGTACCAGGCAGCCTTGTGCGCCAGGTAATTGCTCATGAACCGGAATACGAGCCGGAAAAGATAAAGGACCGTCAGGATAATCGCGAGCCGGATAATAGCCTTAAAAGCAGGCGCGTCGACCCCGCGGCTGACGATGCCCGTCATGGCGGACAGCACCCTTGGTGCGGCCAGGTTGACAATGGTCAGACACAGCGTGGCCAGGATCGCGGCAATATAAAGCCCTTTGTAGCGGACAGCCTCACGGCTCAGTTTCAGCAGCAGTTTCATGGTTTTTCGTCCTTCCCGGAGATGTTGGATGTGATATTGTCAGATATCTTATCATCCCAGTATCTCTTTGTATAGACGAAGCACGTTCTCATGGGTGATCTTATCGATCTCGGAAGAAGTGAATCCTGCCTTCTGCAGCGCGTCTATGATCATCGGAACGCCCGAAGCGTCCTTCCACTCCATTCCGTCGTCAAAACCGTCGAAATCGGATCCCAGCCCGACCAGTTCAGCCCCGCCTGCATTCTTCATGTACAGAGCCATCCTGACACAGTCGTCGATACGGGCCGTTTTGTCCTCGTCCGGACCGTAATCTCTCAGGAAATCAGGCAGATAGTTCAGACCGGCGACGCAGCCCTTTTCTCCCATTGCCTTCAGCATTTCATCCGTCAGGTTGCGGGGATTCGACGCGACTGCCCTGGCATTGGAATGGCTGGCGACGAAAGGTTTCTTCGCCATGTCGATGACATCAAGGATACCGGCATCCCCCAGATGGGAAACATCCACGATCATGCCCATTTCTTCCATGGCTTCGACGAATTCCCGGCCGGTCCCGGTCAGTCCGTTCTCCGTTTCCGGGATCATATATCTCGAACCGTCTTCATTCAGCATCACACGGTTCGGCCAGGCCAGCTCGTTTTTGAAATTCCAGGTGAGCGACATCATCCTCGCCCCGCGGCCGTACAGCGCTTTCAGGTTATCGATGCTGCCTTCGCAGATGCCGCCTTCTTCCAGGGTAAGCATGGCGCTCATGATGCCCGCTTTCCTGTTCTCTTCGATCTGGGCGCAGTTCGTCACCGGCCGGATGATATCCGGATACAGGGCCATCTGTTTTTCGAATGTATCGATCATCCCGTTCGCTTCTTCGAACGGGGAGATCCCTTCCCTCAGGAAGACGAAGCAGGCGAAATTCTGGAGAAGCCAGCCGCCCTTCCGGAGCTTTTTCAGATCGATGCGCATGCTGTTTTCGTACAGATCCGCTTTTTCCCCGTTCTTCTCACTTCTGTAGATCCCCGCGATCGTATCGCAGTGCATATCGATAATGTTCATCATGTTCCCCCTTTGTCATTAATCTTGTTGCGTATCAGCAAAAACGGTAAAATGAAATAACTTACTTACTATTATAGTCTGCAGCTATGAAGAAAAAAGTTGAAAAAGCCATAATCCTCATATCGCTGGTCACTGTACTGGTACTGTTTTCCTTCTTTTTGCGGGATATCCTGGTACCGTTCATCCGATTGGAACTCGACAACGACCTGGAAGGTGCCAGGCGGCTCCTCATCTCCAGAGGCGTTCTTGGGTTCTTTACCGTCACGCTGGTGGAAGCGCTGCAGATGGTCGTCATCTTCATTCCCGCGGAATTTATCCAGATCTCCAGCGGCCTAAGCTATCCGTTCCCTGTCGCCGTCCTTCTGTGCGACCTAGGCGTATGCCTCGGCGCCACGATCATATTCATCCTGGTCCGCACGTTCCGCTTCGATAACGCCGCCTACGCAAAGAACAGAGAAAAGATCGACAAGTTCTCCGCTGCCGCCAGGAAGGAAAAAAGCGTGGCTTTCCTTATGTTTTTCCTGTTCCTGATGCCGTTGATCCCCTTCGGCGCGATCTGCTACTACGGCAGCAGTACGAAGATCCGCTACCGCGACTACATCCTGACCGTCGCCATCGGCGTGATCCCTTCCATCGTCACTTCCAATCTGATGGGCGCAGCGGCAAAGGCCTTTATCAGGAACTCCATCCCCATCCCGCTGCTGGTACTGATCATCGCCCTGCTGGCCGCCGTCCTGTTCGTCCTGATCTTCCTGTTCCTCGACAGGGTCTGGTTCAAAGAGAACGACTGTACGCCCGATTCGCCGATCTATACCGCATTTTTCCGCTTTGTCCACCTGCTGCGCGGACCGAAACAGAGACTGCACTTAAGCGGCGTTCCCGAAGAAGGTTTCCGCGCCCCCTATATCATGCTCTGCAACCATGAATCCTTTTACGATTTCTATTATGTCAGCCGCCTGGACCGGCACCATAATCCTGCCTATGTCGTCAACAAGTACTATCTGACACGGCCGCTCATCCGGAAACTGACAAAAAAAGCCGGGTTCATTCCAAAAAAGCTTTTTAATCCGGACATGTCCACTGTCGGAGGGATCGTCAAAACGATACGCGGCGGCCATCCGGTCGTGATCTTCCCGGAAGCGCGCCTGTCGCCCGACGGGCGCTCCAATCCCATTATCGAAAAAGGCGCCGGCCTTTACAAAAAGCTCGACGCCGATATCATCCTGGTGAAGATCTCCGGCGCATATTATGCGAAACCGAAATGGCGAAAGACGTTTTACCGGTCGGATATAACCGTCTCCGTTGAACGCATTATCACCGCTGAAGAAGCGAAAACGATCCCGGATGAGGAGCTGGACCGGCAGATCGAGGATACCCTGTATTCTGCCGCTGTCATGCCGGCGGGAAAGCTCTACCATCACAGGAATCTGGCCGAAGGCCTGCAGAATGTCCTATACCGCTGCGCCGACTGCGGAGCCCTGTACACCACCAGGGGGACCGGGAATGATCTTATCTGCACGGCCTGCGGCGTAAAGCGCAGTTTTGACGGACAGTACCGTTTTTCAACCGTATCCGGGAATACCCGCATGACGGCCGCCCCGGGCGCGGCATCAGCCGGCGGTGCGCCTTTGGTCACATCGATCGCGGATTACTATGACAGGATCCGGGAACTGGAACTGAAAGACCTGGACAGTCTTGACCTGCGCGCCGGCGTATCCGTAAAGATATTCGATGAAAAAGGCGCCTTAAGGGCAAGAGAACACGGCACGTGCGCGATGACACCTGAAGTCTTTACCTATACACCGGACACGGGGGACGGCTTTTCGATCGATATGGACAGGATCACCGCCATCCCGTTCTCCTGCGGGGAGGAGTTTGAACTGTATTACAAAAATGAACTGTATTACTTTTATCCGGACACCGACAGGATCCAGGCGGCGCGCTGGGCGCTGGCTGCGGACCTTTTAAGGGAAAGAAGGGCAGGAACGGGCAAAGACGATGAATAACGGTACGAAAAACGAAAAGGCACTGATCAACATTTCGGTAAAGACCTTCATCCAGGTCACTTTGCTGCTGGTAATCCTGATGGCGGCTGCCATCATCATGACCTATATCGTACCGAAGGGTTCTTTCGGGACGCTTCCGGACGGCAGCACCGATTACGCTTCTTACACCGTCAGGAACGATATCGGCGGGATTCCGCTGCCAAAGGGCATTTTCGCGCCGCTGCTCGTCTTTACTTCCGCCGACGGGCTTTCCCTGATCATGCTCTCGCTCTTCCTGCTCGTGATCTCCGCCTCTTTCCAGGTCATGAACGACGCCGGAGGCGTCAGGGCTCTCATCGGCAGCCTGTCCGAACGGTTCAGGGACCGGGCAGGCCTCCTTATCATCGTGATCTCCTTTACCTTTATGTGCTTCGGCGCCTTCCTCGGCCTTTTCGAAGAGATGCTGACCATGCTGCCCATCGTCTGCGCCCTCTGCGTTCTGACCGGCTTTGACTCTTTCACCGGCTTCCTGATCAGCATCGTATCCTGCGGATTCGGCTTTGCCAGTGCCATTACCAACCCGTTCACGGTCCTTCTGGCTTCCGGGATCATCGGTGTGAACCCCATGCACCATATCTGGTACCGCATCATCATCTTCGCCGTCATGTACCTGCTCCTTCTCGGGTTTATCTTCCTGTATATCAGGAAGCTGCATAAAGATCCTGCTTCCGGCCTGACCGCGGAACATGACAGGAAACTGAAGGAGAGTGCCTCCCTCCATGATCCTGCCGGCCAGCCCGCACCGAAAAGGACAAGGATCACCTATGCCGTCTTTCTCCTTGCCGCCCTTGCCCTGATCATCATAAGCTCGGCGCTGCCCTCACTGCGCGGCTATACGGTCGTCATCCTGCTGGCCTATTTTCTTTTCTTCGGCCTTGCCGCCGGCATGATCAGCACCGGATCGCCCCGGACAGTCTTTTCCAGCTTCGCCAAAGGCTTTACAGGCGCCCTTCCGACGCTGGTGTTCATCTGCATGGCCGCGTCGATCCGATACATTTTCGACGAAGGCTCCATCATGCCGACCATCGTACACAGGATCAACGGCCTGGCGCGGGAAAGGAGCATTTACGCGGTCGCCCTCATCGTCTATCTGATCGTCCTCGTCCTGGAATTCTTCATTTCTTCCTCGACCGCAAAGGCCATCTTTATCATGGGGATCCTCTCCGTTGCCGATATCGGTCTTTCGAAGAGCATGTCCGTACTGATCTATACATTTGCCGACGGTTATACGAACATCGTATTCCCGACGTCCCCCGTCCTTCTGATCGCGCTCTCCATGATCGAAGTGGATTACCTGAAATGGGTAAAGAAAAGCCTGCCGCTGTTCATCGTCAATTTCGTGCTGGTCCTTTCGTTCATCTTCCTCGGCATCGCGGTCAATTACTAAGGTATCTTTTTTTAATACTGGAACTCTTCATCAAAAACTGGTATCCTAACCTTGAAATAATAAGATACTTTAGCTTTTTATCCACAGGAGAAACACCATGGCTTCTACCAATTCAGCCGTTGCCGAAAACAGGGCAAAACGCCGTAAGATGATGCTGGAAGACCCTCTATACAAAGTCATTCCCGTCATTGCCCTGCCGATGATCATCTCGATGCTCGTCGACTCCATCTACAATATCGCCGACACCTATTTCGTCAGCCAGCTGGGCCGTGCCGCAACGGCCGCGGTGGGCGTTAACGATTCGCTGCTGCATTTCATGCGTTCCATCGCGCTGGGTTTCGGCATGGGCGCATCCAGTTATATCTCCCGCCTGATGGGCGCTAAGGAAGAAGAAGAGGCCTGCCGCGTGGGCACCACGACCATGTTCACCTCCATGATCGTCCTTTCTTCTGTCGCGCTTTTGGCCTTTATCTTCTTAAGTCCCCTGATGACGCTCCTGGGGGCTACCGCAACGGCAAAACCCTACAGTATGGATTACGGCCGCTTCATCCTGCTTTCCGCGCCGTTTACGGCAGGCGAGGTCGCCCTCAGCCAGCTCCTTCGTTCCGAAGGCAGCACCCGCTATTCCATGATCGGCATGCTCTGCGGCTGCGGCATCAACATCATCCTGGACCCCATCTTTATCCATGTACTGGGCCTTCAGGTCGCCGGCGCCGCGATCGCGACCACGATCTCAAAAGCCATCAGTTTTATCGTCCTGCTGACTCCGTTTTTGCGCAGCAAAACACTGCTGGAGATCAAATTCCGCTACTTTACGCCGAAGGCTTCGATCTACAAGGAAGTTGCCAAAATGGGTATCCCCACTTTCCTGCGCTCGAGCATGATGACCGTTGCCTCCGTGGTGACCAACAATGTAGCCGGTTCCTTCTCCGACTCCGCGCTGGCCGCCGTTTCCGTCGCGAACAAATGCAGCCGTCTGGTGGGCGGCGCCATCATGGGCTTCGGCCAGGGCTTCCAGCCGGTCGCCGGCTACTGCTACGGCGCCAAGAAGTATAAAAGAGTACGGGACGCTTTCTGGACCTGCACGGTCGAAGGCATCTCCGTCTGTATCGTCCTTGCCATCGCCATGTTCATCTTCAGCGACAAACTGATCGCGATATTCGCTTCCGATGATGCCGACATCCTGGCCATCGGCGGCCTCATGCTCCGTTCGCAGTGCCTGACCATGGGCCTGTACGTCTGGGTCATGATCATCAACGGTATCTTCCAGGCCCTCGGCAAAGCGATACCTGCCGGCCTGCTGGGCCTTTCCAGGCAGGTCATCTGCCTGATCCCCTGCGTCATCATTCTCTCTTCCCTGTTCGGTGTCACCGGCCTGGCCGTTTCCCAGGCTGCCGCCGATGTACTCAGCGTCGGGATCGCACTGCCCATGCTGATCCCGCTCCTTATGAAGCTGAAGAAGATGCCTGACGGGGCTGCGGCGAAGGTATGACGAAAAAACAACAGACACTGTGGTCATATGAAGCAATTCCGAAGTGTATGTGCTGCTCGTTACTTGGACACCGTATAAAAAAGAGAAGCCGGCGCTGACCGGCTTCTCTTTTTTGGTGTCCTATGTAACGCGAGCAAGCACATCCAAGCGAAAGCGCCTTCGGAATGCTTTGTAAGACCACAGTGTCTGCCGGTCAGCGCCGGCAAGGACCAGAAAAAAGTATTATTTGATGATATACGCGTCGAGGATCTCGCCGACGTACATGGTGTGGAAATCCCCGTCGGCATAGGTCCTGGTCCGGATGTCCTCCGGCAGTTTCTCAAGGACCTGGTCCTGTGAATAGAGGACCCGGCATTCGATCGTCAGCGGGTATTCCTTTACACCGGGCGTACTGATCACTTCAGGTTCTTCAAGAGTAAGTCCTGCCTCTTTTACCTTATCGGTATCACTGCCGCTCATCCTGCCGCAGACTTCCCATATATGCATGTCAGTGTCGCCAAGCGGGACGCTGACGGTGAATTCACCGGCGGCATCCAGCTGCTTTTTGGTATACCTGCTCTGCCGGACATAGACAATGAATGTCTGCCTGCCCCAGACCGTGCCCAGATGGCCCCAGCCGATCACCATACTGTTGAACTTATCCGCCTTCGTATTGAGCAGTATCCCTTTGGAGAGCTTTTCCGTTATCAGCTGCGCATACTCTGTGATCCTGATCTTTTCTTTCATTGAACTGTCCTTCCTTTTCAGCCGTCCTTAGCCTACCTGCCGGCTGCCGTTATATCCGGTTTCCTGATGTGCAGCCGATGCCTGCAGTTGCTTTGAATAAGCACGGCATTCTGATAAAATCTGCATGTAAGTCATCATTCATTATAAATGAAGAAAGGACAGCAGACTATGATCATTCTTGACAGCGCCTGTGTGGAAGAACACTTAAAAAGTACCGACTGCGTCGAACTGATGGAAAAGACACTGTATGAACTGGCCGAAGGTTCCTGTGTCCAGTATCTGCGGACGGCCATCAACCTGCCCAATACCAATGTACTCGGCCTTATGCCGGGCTGGTTCGACGGATATTTCGGAGTAAAGACCATCAGCGTTTACCACACCAACCGCGGGAGCGGCTACCCTTCCCACCAGGGACAGATCCTCCTGTTCGAATCGGAGCACGGTTCCCTTCTTGCGGGTATTGATGCCACCAGCGTTACAAAGATCCGTACCGGAGCCGTCTCGGCCGTAGCCACACGCCTTCTGGCAAGGCCGGACAGTTCCCGGCTCTGCATCCTCGGCTGCGGCACCCAGGGCGAAAGCCATATCGATGCCATCGTCCCTTTCTTTGACATAAAAACGATCACTTTATGGGATGCTTTCCCTGAGGCGGCAGGGGCACTTGCCGCAAAGGCAGGTGAAGGTGCCGCCAGAGGCATCGACATCCGTGTCTGCGATACCGCCGAAGAAGCCGTCAGGGACGCGGATATCATCTGCACCGTGACCCCCTCCGCCTTGCCCGTCCTGTGCGGAAGCTGGCTCAAGAGCGGCGCGCACATAAACGCTGTCGGCGCGTGCGCCCCGAACGCAAGGGAACTGGATTCCGAAGCGGTCAGGAGGGCGGCATTTTTCGGTGACAGTATCGATTCCGTTGAACATGAAAGCGGGGATTATCTCTTCCCGCTTAAGGAAGGCGTTATCACCAGGGAACACCTGCGCGGCACCATCGGGGATATCCTTCTGAAGAAGATCCCCGGCCGCGAAAGCGATGACCAGATCACTGTATTCGAAGCGCTGGGACTGGCGGTGGAAGACATCGCCGCAGCCAAATATCTATACGACAGGGTAACGGAAAATGATTAAGGAAAGACCATGGGTCGGTGAACTCCGCAGCCAGTTCCCGGCCGCGAACGAATATGCTTTTTTTGATATTGCCTATGAGAACTGCGGGGCCCGCTTCCAGGAGGAGGCCGCCGCTGAATACTTCAGGGACAAATCCGACATCTATCCCGGCATTGTTAAAGCCGGAGGTTCCGGCAAGGGCCGTACGATCGACGTGATCAAACGAGACCAGGTCACTGGCCGTCTCGTTCCTGAACGCGCCTTCCGTTAAAAATCTCGCTTTCACACTGAATACCACGCAGGGCATGAACCTGCTGCTCCAGTCCCTTGAATGGCGGGGCCGGGGCCCGGACGGTCAAAAGCCCGAAAACATCGTCGTCTGCGATATAGAACATGTCGCTGTCCTGCTGCCCTGCCTGCACCTTCGCGAAAAAGGCTTCGAGGTCCGCGTCGTAAAAGCCGAAAACGGTCTGTATGTCACGGCTGAAGACCTCCTTAACGCCGCGGATGAGGATACAAAGGTCATTGCCTTAAGCTATGTGCAGTCTTCCAGCGGTTACAGGACCGACTTAAAGTATCTCTGCGAAGAAGCGCACAGGCGCGGCATCTTCGTGATCACCGACGCGATCCAGGCCCTGGGCTTCATTCCGGTAGACGTGCAGGACCTTGGCGTCGACGGTCTTTGCACCTGCTGCTATAAAGGTCTTCTCGCCACCGAAGGCGCGGGTTTCGTTTACTGCAGCGACAGGCTGCTGCCGGCTCTGCACCCGGTCTTTGCGGGCCCCAATGAGGCTTCCCGTTTCGACAGGGATAAGTGCGAGCTTACGATCGACAGGACAGATGCCCGGATGCTGGAAGCCGGTACGCTCCCCTTCGAAGGGATATATGTTTTAAGATCCGGACTGAAACGCCTGCTCTCGATCGGTATGGATGAGATCTCTGCGCATATCGGCGAATGCTGTGACGAGATCCTGGCCGGGCTGGACCGGCTCGGGATAAAGACCGCCGGCTGCACGGATCCGGCTCACCGCTGCCACAGCCTGCTTCTTTGTACCGGCAGCTGTGAAGGCGGCTGCGCTGCCCTGACCAGAGCGCTTGCCGAACGGAAAGTATTCGTCAGCCAGGGGAAAGAAGGCTTTATCCGGATATCTGTTTCTCCCTTTACGACCGCTGCTGACGTGAAAAAGCTGTTGGATGCACTGGGAAGCTGTTATAATGTTTAAATATGCAGTTAACACTCTAAATTTCACGGAGGAAATGTAATGAAAAAGAGACTGATGACGATCCTGCTGTCCTCTGTCCTTGCTGTTTCCATGCTGGCCGGCTGCGCTGCCGCCGGTGCGGGAACCGCCGAGGCCCCGGCAGCAGAAGCAGGTGAAGCCGCTGCGGAGGCTTCCGGTGAAGAAGTCCTGGCTGCCGACCAGACGATCCAGATCCCCTGGACAGCCACCAACTTCTATTCTTTCGACAACAACGCGAACTATTCCGAGCAGGAGATCCAGCTCCAGTCCATGGTCCTGGAAGGCCTCGTCCGTCCCGGAGTCGACGAGAACGGTAATGACGTCCTTCGTCCCGCGGGTGCCGAAAGCTGGGATATCAGCGATGACGGAACTGTTTATACCTTCCATCTGAGGGAGTATTACTGGAGTGACGGCGTACAGGTCACTGCCCAGAACTTTGTCGATTCCTGGAAGAGGATCGGCGATCCCAGGAACGCTTTTGACTTCGCTTCCTTCATCGGCGATATCGTCGGAGGGACCGAACTCTACACAATGGATGCCGAAGAAGCGACCGATGCCGACATCGAAGCGGCCATGGACGCGCTTGCCGTAGAAGCGCTTGACGACACTACCCTCCAGGTCACATTAAAGAGCGCGGCTCCCCAGTTCATGTCCATGATCAGCACGACTTACATGGATCCCGTCCGTCTGGACGTGATCGAAGCCGCCGGCGACATGTATGACACGGATCCTTCCACCCATGTCTGGTGCGGACCTTTCGTCGTGTCCGAATTCATCAAGGACAACCAGGTCGTCCTGACAAAGAACGAGAGCTTCTGGGATGCTGAGAACGTAAAGCTTACCGAGGTCACCCTCATCAACATAGAGGAAGTCTCCACACAGAACACCATGTTCCAGAACAATGAGCTGGCTGCACTCCAGCCTTCAGGCGACTATGTGGCTCCTTACCGCGACGGCACGATCGCGGGCGATTACACCACCGTCAACGGATACTTCCCGAACGTCACTTATTTCTACTTCAACCGCCAGGGCAACTCCACTTCCGGCCTTATGGAATCCCAGAAGATCCGTCTTGCCCTCTCGCTTGCCTGCAACCGTGAAGAGTTCACAAAGGTCATCTTTGACCGCAACAATCCGGCTTACGGTTTCGTTCCTTACGGCGTTATGGGCGGCAGCCTGAACTTCCGCGATGACGTGGCCGAACCCTTAAAGCCCGTTTTCGATGAGTACGCGCTGGATACCGAAAAGCTTCAGGCCCTCTTCAAGGAAGGCATGGAAGAGCTCGGCGATACAAGGGATCTTTCCGAAGTAACTCTGACCTATCTCTGCACAGGCGACTCTGTCATCAAAAAGCAGCAGCAGGATTACTGGAAGAACGTATGGGAGACCACGTTCGGCATCACTGTCAATGTTGATGTCAAGGGCGACAGCTCCCTGTTCCGCGAAGCCAGGAACGCCGGCGAATATGATATCGGACAGGCCGGCTGGAACGGCGACTACAACGATCCCATCGCGTTCCTTGAGATGTGGAGCAGCCACGGCACTTCTATCCGTTATTCCGGATGGACACAGGAACTGGCAGCCGTATTCGATGAGATCACGGCTGACCTGGCAACGACCACTGACGACAAGGCCCGTGAAGAGATCTTCGCGGCCGCCGAGAAGTGGGTCGTCCTGGATGAAGTTGCCGCTATCCCTTATATGTACACAGATACCATCATCTGCATCAGCAACAAGGTCAAGGGTATCGAATGTCCTTTCGTCGGCCCGAGGCTTGACTTCTCACGCGCTTACGTGATCGAATGATCTTTTAACAGATGACCATGCAGAGCCTGCGGCACATGCTGCAGGCTCTGTGTTTGCATCCATCTATCAATCCAAGCAAAGGAGCGACGGGCAAAATCCATGCAGACGCTGAAGTATATCCTGAAACGGCTGGTCGAGATGTTCATCACCCTGTTCATCATAGCCACCGCGACGTTTTTCCTCCTGGCCGCAGTTCCCGGCGATCCCCTGGAATCCAGGGCTGACCGCCTGCCCGAATCCGTACGCAATAACCTGTATCTCAAATACGGGCTGGACAAGCCTGTCCTCGAACGGTACGTCATTACGATGAAAGGCATGCTGAAGGGAGATTTCGGCGAATCCGTCACCATGCCCGGCTACGATATCAGCCGCCTGCTGAAGGAAACGCTGGCCCCGTCCGCAAGGCTCGGGCTCCAGACAGTCATCATCGGCATCACCGTCGGGCTCCTGCTGGGCGTTCTGGCCGCGATGTTCCGCGGCACCTGGATAGACTATCTCGTCATCTTTTTCTCGGTACTCATGATCTCCGTACCCACGCTGATCTTCGGCCTCCTGCTGCAGAAATATGTAGCCGGGAGGCTGCATCTGTTCCCCATCATCGGCTGGCCGAAGGGGAAAGACCTGTGGCTGGGCGGATGGAAGTACACGGTCCTGCCTACGCTGACCGGCTGTTTCTCCTATATCGCCACCTATTCGCGCCTTTTAAAGACATCCATGCTGGACGTCGTGGGCCAGGATTACGTCCTGGCGGCAAGGGCGAAGGGCCTGTCCGAAGCCCAGGTCATCCGGCGGCACGTGCTCCGCAACAGCTTTATCCCGATCATCACTTCGCTCCCCATGAGCGTCGCCTTCGCCCTGACCGGTTCGTTCTTCATCGAAAAGATCATCTCGATACCCGGTTTCGGCCGTTATTATGTTGAATCCGTGCAGTCCCGCGACCTTTCCATCGTCCTGGGGCAGACGGTCCTGATGGCCGCCCTTTATGTAGTGGTCGTCTTTCTTGTCGATATTCTCTATACCCTCGTGGATCCCCGGATCCGCCTGCACAAATAAGCAGTATGGAAAAGATAAAAACTCCGGATACGGATATGAATATAAATACAAACGCCGCGGCTGCTGATCCGCGCTTTACCATAGAAGGCTGCCTGGATTCCGATAAGGAAGCCATCGCGCGCCCCACCATAACCTATGCGCAGGATGCCTGGCGGAGGCTGAAAAAGAATCCTGTCGCCATGATCTCCCTCGCTGTCCTTGTCCTGATGGTGCTGATGGCCCTTCTGGGGCCCGTGCTCTGCGGCCAGGACTACATCGCCATGGATCCCGTCAACAAGAACCAGCCCCCCAGCGCGGAGCACTGGTTCGGCACGGACCTTCTGGGCAGGGACCTGTTCGCCAGGGTCTGCTACGGCGCCAGGGTCTCCCTCCTGATCGCCGTGGTCTGTACGCTGGTCCAGATCGTCGTCGGAAGCGCCTACGGCGGCATCATGGCGTTCTTCGGCGGCTGGGTCGACGACATCATGATGCGCATCATCGAGATCATGCGCTCCCTCCCTTACCTGCTCGTCGTCATCCTGGTCATGATGGTCCTAGGCAACAATATCCCCAGCCTCCTGATCGCCCTGTGCGTCACCTCCTGGTGCAATACGGCCAGGGCCATCCGCGGCGTCGTGCTGCAGCTGAAAAATGCCGAGTATATCATGGCCGCCAGGACACTGGGCGCCTCGCCCGGCAGGATCATCTCCCGGCACCTCATACCGAATACGATCGGCATCCTGATCCTGAACATAGCGACCTCGCTGCCGAATTATATCTTCCAGGAATCCACCCTGGGCTTTCTCGGGATCGGCCTCGAGAGCCCCAATACTTCCCTGGGCGTACTGATCTCCCTCGGACAGGCTTCCATGGAATTCTACCCGCTCCAGCTCCTCTTCCCCGCGCTGGTGCTGGTCCTTATCGTTCTTTCGTTTAATCTCCTGGGCGACGGCCTGCGCGACGCGCTCGATCCCAGGCTCCGCAAATAACCGTTATCTGAAAGGATACAGGCAGTATGGACGATCTGCTTTTAAAGGTCGAAGACCTGAGAGTCTCCTATCACACATATGCCGGTGAAGTGCAGTCCGTCCGCGGCGTCAGCTTCGACGTAAAGCGCGGCGAGACCGTCGCCATCGTCGGCGAATCCGGCTGCGGCAAGTCCGTCACGGCCAAATCCATCATGGGACTGATCATGGATCCCGGCGAGGTGAAGGAAGGCTCCCACATCTGGTTCGAAGGAAAAGACCTGACTCAGAACACTAAGAAACAGTGGCGGGATTACCGCGGCAACGAGTGTGCCATGATCTTCCAGGATGCCCTGACCAGCCTGGATCCCACCATGCGGGTAGGCAAACAGATCGAAGAAGTGCTGCTGGTCCACGGCAAGGCATCCAGGGCGGAAGCCGCCGGGAAAGCGGTCGAGATCCTGCGCCGGGTCGGCATCCCGAATCCCGAGATCCGCGTCAGGGAGTATCCCCACCAGTTCTCGGGCGGCATGCGCCAGCGCGCGATGATCGCGACGGCGCTGGTCTGCGGGCCGAAGCTCCTGATCGCGGATGAACCCACGACCGCGCTCGACGTCACCATCCAGGCCCAGATCATGGACCTGATGAAAGAGCTGCAGAAGGATACCGGCGCCGCCATTATCCTGATCACTCACGACCTGGGCGTCGTGGCCGGCATTGTCAAAAGGATCTGTGTCATGTATTCCGGGAAGATCGTGGAACGCGGCAACTCCGCCGACATCTTCTACCATCCGCACCATCCGTATACCTGGTCGCTCCTGAACGCCGTACCCAGGCTCGATCTTGAGAACAAACAGTCACTGATGACGATCGAAGGCACGCCGCCGGACCTGCTCGACCCGCCGAAGGGCTGTCCCTTCTGCACCAGGTGCCGCTACTGTATGCCCGTATGCCGCGAGGAAGAACCGCCTGTAACGGATTTCGGCGACGGTCATGAAGCCAGCTGCTGGCTGCAGGATGAACGGGCGCCCCGGACAGACGCGGAATTTATGCACAACCTGAAAAAACAGGAGAATAAAGATTGAATACACAGGACAGACAGCCTCTTCTTGAGGTCCGTGATCTGAAAAAATACTTTAAGTCGGCGGGCGGCACACTCAAAGCCGTGGACGGCGTCTCCTTCACCATCTACAAAGGCGAGACACTGGGCATGGTCGGCGAATCCGGCTGCGGCAAAACGACCTGCGGGCGCACCGCCATGGGCGTATATCCGAAGACCGGCGGTCTCTCCCTGTTCGACGGGGAAGACGTGCATGCCATGGACCGGGCTGCAAGGCTGAAGTTCACCAGCCGGGCCCAGATCATCTACCAGGATCCCTACGCGTCCCTCGACCCCCGCATGACCGTTGCCGACATCATAGCCGAAGGCATCGATATCCACGGGCTGGCCTCCGGCAGGAACGACCGCACAAAACGTGTCTATGAACTGCTGGACCAGGTCGGGTTAAATACGGAACACGCCAACCGCTTCGCCCATGAGTTCTCCGGCGGCCAGCGCCAGCGTATCGGCATTGCCAGGGCCCTTGCCGTGGACCCCGAATTCATCATGTGCGACGAACCGATATCTGCCCTCGACGTTTCCATCCAGGCCCAGATCGTCAACCTCCTGATCCGCCTGCAGAAGGAACGCGGGCTCACTTATCTCTTCATAGCCCACGACCTGGCCATGGTCAAGCATATTTCGGACCGCATCGCGGTCATGTATCTGGGCTCCCTTGTCGAGCTCACGGAATCGACAAGACTTTATGAGAATCCCGTGCATCCCTATACACGGGCCCTGCTCTCCGCGATCCCGATCCCGGATCCGGATGTCGAACTCTCAAGGACAAGGATCGAACTGAAGGGCGAGGTTACCAGCCCCATCGATCCGCCGCCGGGCTGCCGCTTTGCCGGCCGCTGTTCGAAGGCATGCGATAAATGCAGGACTGAAACGCCCGCCCTGCGGGAGATCGAGCCCGGTCATTTTGCCGCCTGCCATCTGGTATAACTGCTGCGAGAAATGAAGAAGCCACACAATAACAAGATCCTGCTGTATCTTCGCGATATCCTGCTGGCCCTGCTTGTCGGGCTGGCCGCAGGCCTTGTCCTCGGCGTCGTTTTCCTTACCCTGGGCGCGCTTGCCGGCGGCATCCTTAAGGGTCTGTCCCTGATGAGGAGCGCTCTGATGATCGCCGGGGCGCTGGTGCTCATAACAGGCGCGCTGCAGTTCTTAAAAGGCGGAAATCTCCCCGAAGATACTTTCAGCCTTCCCTTTTTCAAAAAACACAATGACGATACAGACCTTACTCCCCGCGGGGCGCTGCCCATCTTCAGAGTCCTTTCCCGGAGAGTTTCCCTGGTCGCCGTGGGAGCGGGGATCATTCTTGTCAGCGCCGTCCCGGACTACATCCTGATGAGCCTCCGGTAACAGCCGCGGCCATTTATATCATTTATCAGAACGGAGAATAACGATGAGATTTTTACTGACGAACGGATGGAATGAAGCAGATAACTGTACGGCAGTCCTCCTGTTCCTGAAGGCAGGCAGCCGGATCCGTTTCGGCGATACCGTGCTGCAGGCGGCCTACGACGCGGTCTTTGGAAGCGACGACTATACGGCTGAGGCCGGCAGGATCAAACTGTTCCGCCTGCCTGTAGACGGGCGCTTTATAACTGTCCTGACCGCAGGGACTGACGATGATCCGTCCGCGCCGTCCCCGGCAGCGCAGTTCCGTAAGCTTTCGGGCCGTGCCGGGACGATAATGAAAGAGACGGCTCTGCGCAGTATATATCTCGATCATTCGGAAGTGTTCACAGAAGCCTCTGAAGAAGATCTGGAGACCATGCTGTATGTCATCGCTTCGACGCTCCCTCTCTGTGAATATTCTTTTGACAAGTACTACTCAAAAAAAGCGGAATACCGGGATGTACAGGTTTACGCCGGCATGCCGTTGCCGGGTCTGGCCGGGGCAGACATCCGGAGAATACTGGCGGAAAAGGCTTTG
Source organism: Lachnospiraceae bacterium (assembly GCA_017474455.1). Lineage (GTDB taxonomy): Bacteria > Bacillota > Clostridia > Lachnospirales > Lachnospiraceae > CAG-791. The sequence continues at coordinate 50,876 of JAFVHP010000024.1, read as the reverse complement.
AAAGAAGGCAGCCTCCTTGCGGAAAGTGTCTGCATCGCCAGGGACCTGGTCAACGACCAGGCCGCTTCCCTTACCCCTGCGGAAATGGCGCGCAAGTCATCTGAACTGGGAGAAAAATACGGATTTGAGACCGAGATCCTGGACAGGGCCCGCTGCGAAGAACTGGGCATGGGCCTCTTCCTTGCCGTAGCCAGAGGCAGTTCCCTGGAACCGGCTTTCATCATCATGCGCTATAAAGGCGCACCGGACACCGTGGAAACGATCGGCTTTGTCGGTAAGGGGATCACCTACGACAGCGGTGGATATCATATCAAGACTTCGGGAATGGAATCCATGTATATGGACATGAACGGCGGTGCCGGCGTGATCGGCGCCATGTGCGCCATCGCGGGAAGCCGCTTCCGGTCAATGTCACAGCTGTCGTGGCCGCCTGCGAGAATATGGTGGATTCTGCCGCTTACAGGAACGGCGACGTGTTAAGGTCCATGAACGGAAAGACCGTCTATGTTCAGAATACGGATGCAGAAGGGCGGCTGACCATGGCTGACGCCATCACTTACCTGGTCCGAAATGAAGATCCGTCGGAGATCATAGAAATGGCCGGCCTGACCGGCAGTGTCTGCAGCTTCTACGGCGATACCTGCGCCGCCGCCCTGCCCACACATCACTGGCTGTACGACCGCATCTCCTCCCTGGCAGACATTACCGGAGAATTATATGCCTGCATGCCGGAATTTCCCGAGTACAAGGAGCTGCTGAAATCGCCTTATGCGGACGTGACGAACGCGCCCCAGTCCTCACCCGGGATCGGTGCCGCGCAGTTCCTCTGCTCGTTTGCCGAAGACGTGCCCATGATCAGCATCGATACAGGCCGGATGCCTTTCAACAGCCGCGTTTACGACGGACATCCTGCCGGCGCCACGGGCTTCGGCGTGCAGACACTGTACTGGTACGCGAAAAAGCGGAAGGACTGATCATCCTTCCGCAAATATCTTTACCAGCTCCAGCAGGATCTCCACGTTTTTCTCCATCGACTGGATCGGAACATATTCAAATCGGCCATGCGCGTTTTCATATCCGGCCGACAGATTCGGTGCCGGAAGACCTCTGTGCGAGAGCGCCGAGCCGTCCGTTCCGCCGCGGAAAGGTTCCGTCTGCGGTTCGATCCCGCAGGCCCGGATAGCCTGTTTCAGGTCGTCGATCAGGTATGGCACCCTGTCGATGACCTCTTTCATGGACCGGTACTGTTCTGTTATGGTTATTTCCGCCGTGCCTTCACCGTATTCCGCATTGATGTGATCCACGATCTTATACAAGAGCTTTTCCCTGGCGGCAAACTTTCCGGCGTCATGATCCCGTACGATCAGCTTCACGACAGCCAGCTCACACCCGGCCTGACAGGAAACGATATGGAAAAAGCCTTCCCGGCCTTCCGTATACTGCGGCTTCTCCATGGCCGGCAGGGCCGACATGAACGCATTCGCGATATCCGCGGCATTCTTCATGATGCCCCTGGCAGTGCCGGTATGGACCGACAGGCCATGGATCCTGACTTCTGCCGCCGAGGCATTGAAAGTCTCGTCCATATACCATCCCAGATGGTCTCCGTCCAGCGTATAGGCGGTCGGAGACGCGAATCTTTCAAGATCCAGGTCCCTTGCCAGACCGCCGACCTCTTCGTCCGGCGTAAAAGCCAGCGCGATCACGCCGTGCCGGATCTCCCTGTGCACGCATAAATGCTCTGCCATCGTCATGACCGCAGCGATCCCGGCTTTGTCGTCTCCGCCAAGGAGCGTCGTCCCGTCTGTCAGCACCAGGTCCTGTCCGACGTACTTCCGCAGATTATCATAATCGGCAGAACGCATGACTATGCCCCGCTCTTCGTTCAGCACAATATCGCCGCCGTCATAGTTTTCCAGCACCCACGGCTTTACGTCTTTACCTGAAGCATCCGGCGCCGTATCCATGTGCGTGACAAAGCCCAGAGGCCGGGGCGTCACAGGACATGTGCCCGCATGCTCATCCGGTGATGCCGGTATCTTGCCGTAGACGACGCATTTTTCCTCGTCCAGATATACGTCGGGTACACCGATCTGTATCAGTTCTTCATACAGGACCCTTGCCAGGTCAAACTGGCAGTCCGTCGTCGGGACGCGGGAAGTGCCATTGGCCGACTGTGTATCGATCTTAGCGTAACGGATCAGCCGCTCTTTTACTTTTTCATAAAATAAGCCCATACACCAAAGTATACACCAGCGCCACAGCTTACGTGCTATAATTACAGCAGTCATTTCAGATATCAGGCATCAGCACTGGATAAAGGAGGAGAAATGAGGATCTGATACGCTGCCGCTGATATGGTCTGTTCCGGTCACGGACGGATCTTTTCATGTGCCTGTGCGCACACATGTGAGGTAAAACATGGCCCAGATACGCGTAACTGATCTCACCTTCGCCTACGAAAGCAGTGCGGATAATGTTCTCGAAAATGTATCCTTTCATATCGACACCGACTGGAAACTTGGACTGATCGGCAGGAACGGCAAAGGCAAAACGACGCTCCTTCAACTTTTTATAGGCAAATACCCTTATCAGGGAAGCATTACGGGCAGTACCCGCTTCGACTATTTTCCCTATACTGTGTCCGATCCCGGAAAGACCGCGGCAGAGCTGTCGGAAGAATGGAAACCGCAGGTGAAGAGCTGGCAGGTCCTCGCCCAGCTGTCACAGATCGGCATGGACCCCGAATGCCTGTACAGGCCGTTCTCTTCCCTCAGCCACGGCGAAAGGACAAGGATCATGCTGGCCGTCCTTTTTTCAGCCGACAATGAATTCCTTCTGATCGACGAACCTACGAACCACCTGGATACACAGGCGCGCGGAATCGTCAAAGAGTATCTTGCGTCCAAGAAAGGATTTATCCTTGTCTCTCATGACAGGGATCTTCTGGATGCCGTGGCCGACCATGTACTGGTGCTGAACCGCAGCACTGTTGAGGTCCAGGCCGGGAATTTCTCTTCCTGGCGGACAAACAGGGAAAGGCAGGACGCCTTTGCCGTATCGGAAAACGAAAAACATAAAAAGGAGATCGGAAAGCTGAAGGCCGCCGCGGACAGAAACAGCCGCTGGGCGGCAAAGAGCGAAAGCACCAAGATCGGTTTCGACCCGGTCAAAGATCATGACCGGAACATTTCCACAAGAGCCTATATCGGGGCAAAGACCAAAAAGCTCAATGCCCGGGTCAGCGCTTATGAAAAAAGGATCCGCCGTGAGATCGAAGAAAAGGAAGGCCTTCTGCAGGATCTGGAAAAGACTGTCGACCTTAAGATCCGGCCGCTGTCCCATCATAAAGAGATCCTGGTCAATGCTTCTGACCTCTCCCTTCGCTATGCGTCCGCAGACCATGCCCTGTTCGAAGGTCTTTGTTTTCAGATCCGGCAGGGCGACAGGCTCTTCTTTTCCGGCAGGAACGGTTCCGGCAAGTCATCCGTCATCCGGGCCGTACTGGCCAGGGCCGGCTTTGAACAAACTCCCGGCCTCATAATATCCGGCACTCTGGAAACCGCTTCCGGGCTCGTCATCTCCTATGTCAGCCAGGATACATCCTTCCTGCGTGGTTCCGTAAAGGCTTTCTGCCGGCAGCGCTCCCTGGATGAAAGTCTGTTCCTTGCCATTCTGCGGCAGCTGGATCTTGGACGCGGGCAGTTTGACAAAAATATGGAGGACTATTCGGAAGGGCAGAAGAAAAAAGTCCTGATCGCCGCCAGCCTGCTGACGCCCGCGCATCTTTATATCTGGGATGAACCGCTCAATTACATCGATGTATTCTCCCGTGAGCAGATAGAAAAGCTGATCCTTCAGTACCGCCCTACCATGCTGCTGGTCGAACACGATGCCCGGTTTCTTGAGAACACAGCGACCGGCACGGTATTTCTGTAGACCGGGCAGTAGTTCCGGCGCCATACATTATTCCTGACATAAAACAGCTGCCGCACGGCCTCCCGTCGCGGCAGCTGTATCAGTTCTTGCTTAAGTCAGCTGTAATTAATTTCGAACCGTCTGTATTCCGTTCTTCAGAATTCGACCGTCTCCGGCGCGTCCGTAAAGGAGCTGAACGTAGCGGTGGCATTTTTGAAATACAGGACCTGCGTATTATCGTCGTCCGCGCTGTACATCGCTTTCAGACCCGGATTCTTGTCCAGCATGGCCTGCTTGGCTTCGCGGTCGTCGTCGTTTATGAGTTCACCCGCCACGCGGATCCATTTGCCGCCGTTGAAGGCGCAGATCTCGGCCTTGGGATTGGCCGCAAGCTGTTTGGAAACTTCCTTGATCTTGCCGGTCTGGATATATAACTTTCCATTATAGAGCAGGATCGTACCGAAGGGCCTTACCCTGGGCTGATCGCCCTCCACCGTAGCCAGATAATATGTCTTTGCTTCATCCAGGAACTGGAATACTCTTTCTATATCACTCACTATGGATCACCTCCTTTTCAAGCTGACAACCTAATGCCGTCGGTTCCAGGTATTGCGCTCTATTGAGTTGCGCAAAACTATATTTTAGTTTACACGCTGCACACAGGGTATTGCAACGAACCGGATACGGTTTATACAAAATTAATGCTTCGCATATATGTAACGCCGGCAGAAGAAGTTTATAATCAGTTCATATCAGTTTGGGCTCCCGCCCTGCGGGCGAAGCAGCCCGGAAGGAGGAACAATGAAAAAGATCAGAAGATTTGACCGGATGAAAGAACTGCTGGCCATGACAGCGGTCCTGTCGCTGACAGCCTGCGCGGTACCGCTCCCCGCAGCGCCCGCCGCAGATCCCGCAGCTGCCGGACAGCCTGCAGCGGAAAGCGAAACGGCACCCGCATCCGATGAGACCCCTGTGCCTGTCGAAAGGTCAGTTTATACCAGTGAGGACGGATGGTCCGTCCGGTATGACCCCGCCCTTGTGGAAGCGGCCAAGATCGATGAACACGCTGCGCAGTTCGTCTATTTAGGCGAGTCCGCCGGCACCAGTATGGTGACCATCCGCTGCATAGCCGATAAGCAGCCCGAAGAAGTACTGTATGAAGTGACCTCTGAATGGGGTGCCGATCAGGAGGATATTACCAGGAACGAAGGTATTTTCCCCGGCACGGACGATCAGTGGGGCTATTGGCGCATACTGCCCCCTGCCGAAGAGGGATCCGGCCTTTCCGAAGCCGCTATCGCCGGCGAATATAACGGCGGCGTACTGCTGTTTGAGATCACTTCCCATATCTCCGGCGACGACGAGATGGATATGGCCGTGAGCGATACACTCTCCGAAGTCATTGCTTCCATCACATATGAGAACTTCGAGCCGCAGGAAATGTACAGCTACTATCCCGGCACCTATACCTGCACGGAAGAAGGAAAGGAAGACTGGACCGTGACTCTGCGGGAAGACCATACCGGCATTATCAGCCTGGACGAAGACATCAATGTCTTCTGGGGCAGCCAGCAGTTCATCGGCGCGGACGCGGCCGGCATCTACTATGAGTTCGATATAGAGGGATCCAGCCTCTATCTGCATCTGGACGAAGACTGGGTGGAATTTTCAAAAGACAGCAGTGAAGCGCAGGACGGCGCAGCTTATCCCCGATTTGACCATGCATTTGAAGATCCCTATACAGGCGCCATCTGCGATTATCTGATCGATGAGTGCGCGCCCGGATACGCCCCCGCCGAGATCACGCTCCCGCTGGCGGACATTCTCCGCATCGACGACAGCGATCCCGAAGATATTAAAGCCTGGGGCCTGTTCTGGATCGAAAACTTCAATCTGCGCGGCACGACCCTGATGTCCATGAGCGGCGGCGCCCATCACGGCCTCGTCCATCTGAAAAAGGCCGGGGACGGTTACGAAGTCACTTCCATGGACGTTCTGGAAGACGGCTCGGATTATGACAGATCCGTAAAAGAGATATTCGGTACGGACGACGAACTCCTTACCGCCTTTGAGGCTGCCGGCGAAGACCGTACAGACCTGCTGGCCGAAGCTGCCGTCTGGTACAGTGAAGATACCGGCATCGAGATCATGGCCTATGAAGAATATGGCTGGGATCCGGTCGCCGTAAAGGATCCCGACGACTTTTTCCCTGAATACCCCGACCTTGGCGGCACCTGGGCCACGGAAGACGGCGACGTGACCATGGAGATCGAAGACCCGGGCGAAGGAAGCGTTTTCCATACTGTAGTCAGCGAGCCGAAGGATGACGGCAGTACGCTCGTCTACGATCTTTATGTCAGGTACGAGATGAGCACCAATACTCTCTACTACTGGCAGGGCTTTGTCAGCAGCGAAGCCGGCGGCGACAGCGAAGACCTGAGTACCGAAGCCGAAGGCACACTGGAACTGAACGAAGACAATACCATCCTCTGGACAGATCAGTACGGCGATAGGGAACTGACTTTTATCAGACAGTAAATCTCCCGATAGGATCACAAAAAAGTGCTGCCGCATCACAGTGCGGCAGCACTTTTATATTCAGCATGTATACAGCAGGTCCTGACATATGATCCGCAGCGATTTTGCAGCGGTCATGCAGTCGATTTTGCAGTCATTTTGCCGTTGATTCTGCAATACTACAGATGCGGATTGCAGATGCTTATGTTTTATCGGTACAGTTTAAAAGCCGGGTTTCAGGAATTACATATTGAAGTGCCTTTTCTTCTCAGGCAATAGGTATCTTTCAAAGCTTTTTCTGCAGCAGGTACAGATGGCTTATCCGATTTCCTGGTTTCAGGCGGTACCGCTGCAAGTAAGGAGTACATATTGAAGTTTTGCAATGCAGGAAATAAGAGGTACTTCTGAAACCAAAGAAACAAAAATGAGTATATTAATGTACCAGGATAACAGGTTCAATATGTAATCTGCCATCGAGACTGTAAAACAGGTACGTATCGAACAGGCAAGAAAGAGAAAATGGTATGTAAAAACGCCCATTCGATCCGATCCTGTTCCTGGAACAACTCCATGTTTTTTGCTTTACCGTTCCCTGTCAGGTTCCATCCCGGACCATAGGCCGCGCTGACCCTGCTGCGCAGGATGGAGAATCCGAAAACCACGATCCAGAGCTATACGGCTCTGCCGATCTTTATTCAGGGAAAAACCTCTGTACCGCTGAAAAAGAACAGCAGCTGAATTCTCGTGCCTGCACTTTCCTGTGCTCTATTCCGCAAAAATATGCGGTACCAGTGTCCGGAGCCCGCTGCTTTCGTTTCCGCTGCCGGAAGCGGCTGCCAGGATCTTGTGCACCGCTTCCCTGCCGATCGCTTCATAATCATTTTCGATCATTGTAAGCGGATATCTGCGCCGGATATCCGAATAAAAGCTCCCGCGGCCAACGCTGACGATCTTCACGTCATCGGGCACCTTAAGCGAAAGCTCCGTCAGCGTATCGTACACATCTTCCGCCATCAGATCGATCACACAGAAAATGCCGTCCGGCGGAGCGCTGCGGTCGATCTGCGGCAGCAGCAGGCTTACCGGATCTTCTCCCGACAGGCGCCTGACAAAATCCTCCTGATAGCATAGGGAAGGATCCGGCGCATAGCCATTTTCCAGAAGTGCAAGCTGATATCCCTGGATCATCTTTTTCGCATAGATCCTGTCGTTGACCGCTGCTACGGAAGCGATCCGTCTGCAGCCTTGTCCGATCAGGTATTTCGTGGCGTCATACCCCATCTGCAGGCTGTCGCTGCCGACAAAATACGCCTTTTCCCATGCCGTTTCTTCGGTCGTCAGAACAAGCGGTATACCGTCTGGAACATGAATGTTCACTTTGGAAAACCATGCCGGATCCCCTGTCATGATGACCCCGGCCAGGTTCTTCTCCAGGAGCCTGATCGTGCCGTTCAGATAGAGATCGTCGGCAGATGTATTCTGCGCGTAAACGAATAACGGAGAAACATTTTCCGCAACCGCTGCGTCGATGATGGCTTCCTCCAGATCTGGCATCTGGATCGATCCGATGACCAGGATCACCTTATCTAAATTCTCTTTATGTGCTTTCGGCGTCAGTGCATACCCGAGCCGGGCGGCTGCCTTCTCAACCGCTGTCCTGGCGGTATCGGAAACCATGCTGCTGCCGTTCATAACACGGGATACCGTCGCTGTCGAAACACCCGCTTCCCGTGCCACGTCTATGATCGTTGCCATAGATGTTCTCCTTTAAGCAAATATTACATATGGTCCTTGTATTGTACAGTGTAACACTTCAGATGTATTTACAGCAATTATCGTTCCTCTGTACCGCTCCATATTTGTTAATTGTTTACATGTATTTACATATAAATTGTTACATTATTACCATAGAAATCCGATCCGTACATTGTTATTATGCTTGTAAAAGCACATGTAATTACATAATGTATTTACATTTCCTGCTGTATCAAACACACTGTGCCGCAGCCCGGATGCGGGAAAGCGGCAGAAAGGAACGGACATGAAAAAGAATTTATCTGCAAAAGTAACCGGTGCCTTACTCGCAGCCGCCATGCTGCTTTCAGCCTGTGCCGCCGGAAACACCGCCGCAGGCACCGCGGCGCCTGAAACCTCTGCTGACGCGGCAGAAGCTCCCGCGGTAGAAGCAGAAGCACCTGCTGCGGAAATGGCAGAAACAGCCGAAGCACCTGCGGAATCCGAAGGAGCCTCCGGCGAATGGGAAGGCGACATCGACGAGATCGAGATCGTGCTCTTTGATATCGCGAACGGCAATGAAGGCACAGAGCCGATCGTAGCTGCCGCGAATGCCATCACAGAGAAGACGATCGGCGTACGCGCCAGCATCAACTATATCCCGTTCGGCGATTACATCACACAGCTGAACCTGATCCTTACCAGCAGCGAGCCTGTTGATATTATCAACTTTACTGCTCTTCCCGGAGCGAACTTCAGCACTCTGATGGCAAATGGCCAGCTGATGGATATCACGGAATATATGGATGAATACGGCACCGGTATTTCCTCCCTGATGGGCGATTATCTCGGTGCTACCTCCATGGACGACAGCATCTACGGCGTACCCACATACCGCAGTTACGGCAGCAGCAGCATGCTGATCATGCGTGAAGACGTACTGGAAGAAGTCGGTATGGTCGACAAGGCACGCAGCGCTTCTACCTGGACCGATATCGAAGAGATCTTCGCTGCTGTTGCAGAGAAGACAGACGTCTCCCCTATCGGCGGCGGCCAGATCGTCGGCGTCAACGGCGGTTCCATCTACGGTGAAGATGCTTTCAGCGACGCGATCGTGTTCGATACCCTCGGAGACACCAATTATCTGATTTATAACAATAACGGTGAACTTTCACTGCTTCCCGAAAAAGAATCATTTCGCACACAGCAGGACAGGGTCAGGAACTGGTATAACAACGGTTACGTTTATAAAGATTCCATCCTGGATTCCACAGACCCTACCGTCCTTATCTCCAACGGCGCGATCATGACCATGGGTATTTCCGGAGAGATCGGCGCTGAAGAATCCTGGTCTGACAGGCTTGGCACTCCCGTCGTAGGAATTGAACTCAACAGGAACCTGCTTCGTGCCAGCAGTATCAATAGTTGGGGCATGGCTGTTCCCGTAACAGCAGACGAACCCGAAGCGGCTGTCAGATGGCTGAACGAGCTTTATACAAACCCGGATCTGGAGAATATTCTTGTCTGGGGTATTGAAGGTGAAGATTATACCGTTAACGATGGCGTCGCCGCTTATCCTGAAGGAACAGACGCCACTACTGCCCGCTACCACAAGACCGAGTTTGCATATGGCAACTACTTCAACCTGCTTCCCTGGGACGGCACACCGGCAAACTTCCGCGAGATCGCTATGGAGTATTCGAATGAATTCGAAGTATCCCCTTATTCCTCTTTCAATGCCGATCTGTCTGAACAGAACAACCTGATCGCGGCCCTGACGACGACCATCTCCAAGTATAAGGGCGATATCTTCTGCGGTGCATTTACGGACGAGGAATATGACAGCTATGTTTCCGATCTGAAGACAGCAGGTGTGGAAGAACTGATCGCCACCTATCAGGAACAGCTGAACGCTTACCTTGGCAAATAATGACCGGAGCGGACTAAGATGAAACTGATCATCAGAGCCGACGACGTCGGCTATACAAAGACCCATAACCTGGGAACATGGAAAGTCCTGGATGACGGAATCGCCACCTGCGCGGATGTCATGCTGGACACACCGGGAACCGCAGATGCTTTAGAGCATCTGCGGGAATATCCCTGGATCTCCGTTGGCTGGCACGCGCACTTCTGGGGGAGCCCGGTACTTCCCGAAAATGAAGTGCCTACACTGATCGATCCGGAAAGAGGGCATTTCCGCCGGGATCTGGATGCGCAGGATATCTCGGAAGCGGAAGCTTTAAAGGAGTTTCGAGCCGAGCTTGACCGCTGTATCGATATCTACGGGAAGGCGCCCGGATACATCGAAATGTCCTTTGACCCTTCCACTCCCTTCGGCAGTGCGATCTATACTGTGCTGGAAGAATACGGTATCGTACATCACTTTATCACTGACGACGGGACCATGATGCCGGAGAGTATCCGGAAGCTGATCCCGAAAGGCGCGGAAGGCGCGTCTGGCCTGCCGGTCCGCATGGCGGCTGACAAATGGCTGGACAGAAAGATCGTTGCCGCCAATATCGTCAATACGGTGCCGATGGAGGATTCTCTGACAGCTGCCATGGCCTATGATCCAGTCGGGCATTTCCTTGCCAACGCGCATATTCTGCTGGAAAGGACAGCCGGCGAGACTTTCTTTACGGCCTGGCATCCCGGATATCTGGACGAGTATGTTATGTTTGAAGGAGACCGCGGTGTTTTCGCAAAGAATTTTCTGCTGCTCAGACCTGTCGACGCCATGGCTTTATGCGACCAGCGCATGAAGGACTGGATCATAGCCAACAAGGTGGAACTGGTCAGTATGGTCGACGCGATCTATGGCACGAGAACGTATCAGAATCATCTGCGTAAGACAGGTAGCCCTCTGGCCGTCGACTGAGAAGGTCACGGAAAGGCCACGGGAAGTCTGCGGCATAACGCCGCCAAACTGTGGAATAATAATGGATTTTTGACGGAGGAACAGGACATGACAATACAGACAAAATATGGCCTGATCGAAGGCGTACAGGAAAACGGTTATACGGTATTCAAGGGTGTGCCCTATGCAAAGCCGCCCGTCGGCGCGCTCCGTTTCATGCCGCCCGAAGAGCCCGAAGCCTGGTCCGGCACCCGGAAAGCGGATACTTTCCCCTGCCGCTGCACGCAGTACGCGCCCGGCGAAGGTAATCCGTTCCTGAAGGAGTTCTATTCTGATCCGGAGTTTTTACCGGACTTTTCCGAAGACTGCCTGTACCTGAATATCTGGGCACCGGATGAGGCGCTCGCCGATCCTGCCGGCAGCCGGTGCCCGGTCGCTTTCTGGATCCACGGCGGCGGCTTCGGCGGCGGTTACAGCTCGGAGATCGAATTCGACGGGGCAGCCAACGCGAAGGCCGGCATTATCCTCGTTACGATCAACTACCGGGTCAACATCTTCGGATTCCTGACCCATCCCTGGCTGGACGCGGAGAACGAAAGGGGCATATCAGGCAATTACGGCATCCTGGACCAGATCGCGGCCCTGCGCTTCGTTCATGAAAACATCGCCGCTTTCGGCGGCGATCCCGATAATATAACGATTTTCGGCCAGTCCGCAGGCTGCATGAGCTGTCAGGTCCTGTTAAGCTCCCCGCTTACGAAAGGCCTGATCGCGAAGGCTATCCTCCAGAGCGGTGTGGCCTGCGAAGAAGACTTCCTGCTTACGCCTACGCATGCCGAAGAGGAAGAATTCGGTATGAAGATGGTCGAGTATACGGGCGCTGCAAGCCTGGATGAGCTCCGGTCCCTCCCGGCAGAAAAGCTGCTGGAAGCCTACGGCCGGTTCAACGGCGAAATGATGGCGGCCGGCAAAGGCCTGGTCGTCGTTCCCAACGTAGACGGCTATGTACTCGAAGAGACTGTGAAGGACTGCTGGAAGAACGGCCATCTGCCTGTGATCCCCTACATTGCGGGCTGTACCGGCAATGACCTGGGCACTACGCCGGAAGACCTTGCGGCGGACGATCCCGGCATGCTGCTGCGCGAATGCAAAGCTTTTGCCCGGCGCACGAACGAAGCGCCCGGCGCCCCCGGTTCCTATGTCTATGCCTTCATGCACAAACTTCCCGGCGACGACTGGGGCGCTTTCCATACCTGCGAGACCTGGTATATGTTCGGTACTCTTGGCCGCTGCTGGCGTCCTATGCAGGATGAAGACCATGCTATCTCTGAAAGGATGCTGGCCAACTGGTTCTGCTTCATGAAAACAGGACGGCCGGATGCCTCCGGAGCCTGGAGAAAGTACACCGAAGAGGATCCTTACACGGAGATCTTCTGATCTTTCAGCATCCGAACAACTGCGCGGTCTTCTCCATTCTGTCCGCGATCTTAACACCAAAGGGGCATCTCTCCTCACAGCTTCTGCAGCCTATGCAGGCAGCGGCTGTCTGCGGGAGTGCCCCGTAGTGTTCTCTTACACTCTGCGGCACTTCGGGCTGTTCCACCGCCAGGTCATAGAATTTGTTGACCAGGGCGATATCGATATCCATCGGACAGGGGCGGCAATGCCCGCAATAGGTGCACTGGCCTGCATAAGCATGGAGAGGAGCCCCGGCGATGACGGAGGCGTAGTCCCTTTCGTCTGCAGAAGCGTCCTCGTAGGCGACAGCCTGGTCCACCTGTTCTTTGGTATCATATCCGCACATGATGGAGGCGACGCCGGGACGCGTCAGGCTGTAATGGATGCACTGCACCGGCGTAAAGGCCGCCCCGAAGGGTGAAGTCTCCGCCTTGAAAAGGCGGCCTCCGAAGAATCCCTTCATGACCGTGATCCCCACGTCTTTTTCTTCACAGAGCCTGTACAGCTCTGCCCGTTCCGGATCGATTCCGGAAAATTCCCCGTCGTATCCGGCGAACATCGTGTCCAGGTCCTCGCTGGCCGGCTTCATATCGAAAGCCGGGTTGATGCTGAACAGGATCATTTCGATAAAGCCCGTCTCCACTGCCAGTTTCGCGATCCTCGGATTATGGTTGGACAGTCCGATATGCCGGATCTTCCCACTCTCATACAGCATATGCACGTACTCGATATACTCCGAGTGCATGCTTGTCTCCCATTCTTCCTTTGAATCTATGTAATGGATCATGCCCAGATCGATATACGCCCTGTCGTCATCCATGACGGAGGCCGGATCGATACGGTTTATCCTCGCCAACAAGTCTTCAAAGGCGGGTCTGACATGCTGCATGTCCCTGGTCCGCACGTACTGGCCGTTCTGGTACGTGGAACCGATGTGGCCCTGCACATACCAGTTCTCCCTGTTCTCTTTGATCGCCTTGCCGATGATATCTCTCGATTTGGGATCCGGCATCCAGCAGTCGATAATGTTGATGCCCTTTTCTCCCGCGTATTTTATAAGTTCAATGGATTCGGCCTCTTCATGGCGTTCCAGCCATTCTCCGCCAAAACCAACTTCACTGACCATAAGGCCGGTCTTTCCCAGTCTGCGTTTAATCATTTTCTCTCCTCCGATAACAGCTGTATACTTTGTAACTGCATTGTACTCCCTTTACTGATACTGCCGCCAGTCCTACAATGAAGACAGATAAGAACGCTCCGTTCAGGCAGGAACAGGTTTTGGCAATCATTCATCAGGAGGTATCACATGAAAGAGATCAGCATAGGCACCATCGGCTCCGGCATGATCGTTCCCCGGATCCTTGAAGCGTTTCCTCAGGTCGAAGGCATCCGGCTTTCTGCCGTTTATTCCCGCTCACAGGGCAAAGCAAACTGGCTGGCTTCCAAATTCGCGGACTGCGGCACGGTTTCCGTCGATCCGGATTTTCAGTATGCCTGGCCGCCGCTCGGCATCGCGCCGGAAATAGACGCCCTGGAAGTAACGGAAGAAGAACTGGCTGCGAAGGGATGGCCCCATAACAATGTACACGGACATGGACGCATTCCTTGCGGATCCTGATTTTGACTTTGTTTATATCGCGACGCCCAATCTGCTTCATTATGAGCAGGCAAAGAAGGCATTGCTGGCCGGTAAGAACGTGCTCCTGGAAAAGCCCTTCACGACCCGCGCCGATCACGCGAAGGAACTCATCGACATCGCCGCCGAAAAGGACCTGATCCTGGTGGAGATGAACCCGACTTCCTTCCTGCCGAATTTCGAGATCCTGAAAAGGGAACTGCCGAAGATTGGCCGCGTGCGCCTGGTCATGGGCAATTACAGCCAGTTCACACCTCTCTACAACGATCTGAAGGCAGGTGAACTGCCTACTTACTTCAATCCCAGGTTCGCGGGCGGCAGCCTGATGGATCTGAATTATTACAATGTATACCTGAACGTCGTCCTGTTCGGAAAGCCGGACAGCGCCACATACTTTGCCAACATGTTCCCTCTCACATCGCCCAAACAGCAGGAAGGCCTCGGTGATCTTGCCGGCAAGTCCGACATTATCGATACTTCAGGCGTCCTCTATATGCAGTATCCCGACTTCGTCAGTATGTCCTTCGGCGCGAAGGATACCTTCGGCGACAACTTCTTCCAGATCGAAGGTGAAAACGGATTCATCACCATAGGCAACGGCCCCAACGGTTTCTCCGACATCCATGTGAAGACGCGGGATACCGACGAGACCTTCAACGAAATGACGCACCCGCATCCATTCACCAACCGCTGGTATTATGAAGTCAAGACGCTGACAAAAATGCTGCTGGCGGATGAAAGAGAAGCCCTCAGGGACCGCCTGCAGGCAACGCTGGATACGGTCGAAGTAATGGAAGAAAGCAGGAAAGACGCCGGACTGATATTTGACGGCGACAGATGATCCAACCGCTACAGATGATCTGGCCGGCTGCAGATGATCTGAACGCTGCAAATGATTCGGCCGCTGTATCAGCCCCTGAACAGGATCAACAAATTCGTATATATGCAGAAGGCTGTCGCATTCAATAATGCGGCAGCCTTTTTCAGTCTGCATGTTACGGCATAAAAGCTGTTTTGGAGAGTTTTTATCTGTACCTATTTATTCCGCTTTCAGGGCAGAGTACATATTGTGTTTTGATTTCATCTGCCTTAATATGTTCATCCCATATCCCCATTTTTCGAGAATACCCATAAACCGAAAAAAGCCAGGTCTCAATATGTACTGAGATTCCTTCAAAGGTTCTATGTGATACCGATTAAGAATTAATAACAAGCTCTGCCATCTGTATTTTCTGCGCGGATAACGCACACGGGATACGTATTGACAAGGAAAATGAGAGGTTTCAATATATGTTTTTCCCAATGCGGTTGTTCTTGTGTACCGATAAAGTTAGAGCAGGTGTTGCCTGCATAAGTACCTCCGGAACATTATTCCCCGGAAGTTCCGCCGGAAGAACAGGATCTTTGATTAAAGCAGCATAAAAACAGGAGCTGCCGTATTATCGTCTGATGCGGCAGCTCCTCTTTTTTTATCTTCGTCCGGTGTAAGCCCGTCTCTTATGCTTATGCAAATTCCTTTACGAACCCGTCTTCCCCGGTATACGGCGGCCATTCCACAGCGCCTGCAGGATCTCCTGTCTTCATAAAATCCGCCCAGGCCGTGTTCATCTGACTGCTCAGTTCGTGATCATGCTCTTCCATCGGTCTCCAGCACCTTCCGAGCGTTCCGAAGGTATACCAGAGTTCCGCGGAATGGAACGCGCCCCAGTCGTCACCGGGGAGCTGTCTGTCAAAGAAATAGACATAAGCGGGAAGCCCAAGCTCCGCGCACTTTTCTCCCCATGCGCCGCATTCGTCCAGGATCGCACCGGGGACGCCGGCCGCTTCGTCTTCCTTCGTCCGGAGCAGATCGTTGCCGGTGCAGCCCACCATATAAGGGATCTGATGGAACGTACCGTTCCTGTATGCGCTGCCGACGCTTTCCTCAAGGACATGTCCGTCGACATTCGGCCCGAAGGTCAGTCCCATGCCCCTGCCGAAAGTCTCCGCCTGGTAGATCTCCCAGTACCGCAGCAGCTTTTCCTGCGGGATAGCGCGCAGCTCGCAGAGGTCCTTTGCCCCGGTGATCTCCACGAATTTCTCTCCCCACTTTTCCATATCTTTCAGGGACAGAGTGTCGAAGGCCGGAACTTTGCAGCAGACGCCGCTCTGCAGGATGGCCTTCGCGATCATGCCTTTAGTCAGTCCGGAAGACACGAGCACCTGGGTGCTCATGCAGCCTGCCGACTGGCCGAAGACGGTTATGTTGGACGGATCGCCTCCGAAGGCGCCGATGTTTTCATAGACAAAGGTCAGGGCCGCGATCTGATCCAGGATGCCGTAGTTGCCGGAGATGCCTTTTTCATTTTCCGCATCCAGCCAGGGATGGGCTAAAAAGCCCGCCGCGCCGCAGCGGTAATTGATGGTGACCAGGATGATGCCCTGCCCTGCAAAGGCTTCTCCGTCGAATTCGATCTCGGAACTGTACCCGCCGCCGAAACCGCCTCCATGGATCCAGAAGGCGACCGGGAGCTTATCGTCTGCGGAAGCGCCTGCAGGTGTCCAGATATTCAGGTACAGGCAGTCTTCATCCGAAGGTCTTAAGAATTCAGGGTCCGTGTAGAACTCCTTCAGATACGGGTTGCCCGGCCCCGGGACCGACTGCATGCACTTTGCGGAGAATGTATCCGCTTTGAACACGCCGTCCCATGCGTCCGGCCTCTCCGGCGCTTTCCACCTCCGCTCCCCGACCGGTGGCTTCGCGAAAGGCACGCCTCTGTACACAGTGTAATTACCGCATTCGACACCTTCGATCAGGCCGCAAGCGGTTTTTATCTGTTTTGCCATATTTCCCTCCCAATACAGTTATTCAACTATCGTTGCTGCTGCGTAAGCATTATTTCCCGGACCTAAGGCGCCGCCTGACATACGCGAACGCCGCTTCCTCTCCTTCGTCCTTCAGTACGGTCAGCATTTTTTCCAGTTCCGCCTTGGTCTTTTCATGCATCATGATCCTGTGCCTGGACCTGGCAAAGTATTCATAGGCGGACGCGTCTGTGTATTTGTCCTTCATATAGACGCGGCAGGCGGCTACTCTGTCGCAGAACATTTCGGCGACATACTTTATCGGCATCTCGTTCCCGCCCATCGTGACGGAGCCGTCAGGCTGGATGCAGTAATCGATCCAGTATTCAAAATGATGCCTGTTCCGCCCTTTATGATGGAGCCACGCGCGGGAGACGCCTTCAGCCTTGCGCTCCGCGTCGTTCGGGCTCCTGTCTCCCTGGTAGTATTTCGCACCGCTTAAGAACTCCGTCGGCGAATACTTCGACAGGTCGTGCAGAAGGCCCTGCCCGTAGAGTCCCAGCCGGAAGCAGTAGCGGCAGACCAGGTGCCTGTGTCTGGTGATCGTTATGAAATGCGCCAGGGGATGCATCAGGATTCCCTGCTGCCGGGCCCTGCCGTGTCCATCGTATAGACTTCGTAAGGCACGGAGAATATGCCGTCGTCCGAAAGCTCCGCCGCATAGACCGCGCAGTTGCCGATGTATCTGGTCCAGTAGCTTCCCTTTGACTCGGGTGTCAGGTATTCCAGCGCTCCCTTCATGGCGATGGCGTGTGTGGAGATCAGGACATTCTTCCCGATGATGTCATTCCTGATCTGTTCCAGGAATGCGCCGAGCCTTCTGACCACGTCGGAAAGCTGCTCCATCCCTGCCGGCGCCGGATTGTTCACAAAATCCTTAAAAAAGAAAAGGAGCTCCGGC
This sequence comes from Lachnospiraceae bacterium, assembly GCA_017474455.1. Taxonomy (GTDB): domain Bacteria; phylum Bacillota; class Clostridia; order Lachnospirales; family Lachnospiraceae; genus CAG-791. The sequence goes on along the minus strand of JAFVHP010000024.1, from coordinate 33,008 downwards.
GGCGCGCTGCGCATATCCATGCCCTCATAAGGCCCGTATTCCATCTCGATGAGCCGGTCGTTAATGATGATCTCCGGATCCCCGCCGGCCGCAAGCCTCGCCGAATCCACGGCCCTCTGCAGCGGGCTGGAATAGATCCTGTCAAAATGTATGCCCTGCTCTGCGAACCACCTGCCGGCGTCCGACGCCTGCTGTATGCCGGTCTCGTTCAAAGGATCATCCGCCCTTCCCTGCAGGAGGTTCGATTTATTCTTTACAGTCTGGCCGTGCCGCATTATATAGATCATGTATTATCCCCCGCTGTGTGCTGCTTTTGTCTCTTTCATTGTACATCAAGTCCCTTCCTTTGACGCATAACGCGTAAAGTTTTACGATATAAAGGAAGCCTCAAACCCGCACTCATTTCAAATGGACGGTCCGATTCATGAACATTCTCGTTATCAACGGGTCTCCCGCAGGGGACAACAGCATTACGCTGCAGACAGCATTGTACATTCAAAAGTATTTTCAAAAGCATTCTTTTTCATTTATAAACGCCGGCCGCTCGATCCGGCAGATCGAAAAGGATTTTTCCGAATCCCGTAAGGCGATCGAAAAGGCGGATCTCCTGATCTTCTGCTATCCGGTCTACACTTTCCTCGTGCCGGCGCAGCTCCACCGCTTCATCGAGCTGATGAAGGAAGCCGGAATGGACCTGTCGGAATAGTACGCCACGCAGATCACGACCTCCAAGCATTTCTATGACACGACGGCCCACCAGTTCATCGACGACAACTGCGCCGACCTGGGCCTTAAGTACATCAACGGGCTCTCCGCCGACATGGAGGACCTGCTGCATAAAAAAGGCCGGAAAGAGGCTCTCTCCTTTTTCCGCCATGTACTCTGGTCTGTAAGACGGGGCTACGCAAAGGACTCTGCCGTCGTCTTTACAAGGGCGCTTTCCCATGCAAGATCGCCTCTCTCCTGCGCCTATGTCCCGGAGCGCTCCAAGGCGCCGTCCGACAAGGCCCGCGTCGCGATCGTAGCGGATCTGGCTGAAGGCGATAAGGATCTTCGCGACATGATCTTCCGCTTCATGGCGGTCTGCGATTACAAGTGCTCGCTTATCAATATCCACGAGTTTCCGTTCGCCGGAGGATGCCTCGGATGCTTCCATTGCGCCGCAGACGGCAAATGCGTTTACAGAGACGGCTTCGAAGACCTTCTGAGAGACCAGATCCAGACAGCGGACGCCACTGTTTACGCCTTCACCATCAAAGACCATTCCATGGGGTACCGCTTCAAACTGTTTGACGACAGACAATTCTGCAACGGGCACCGCACCGTCACCATGGGCAAGCCCGTGGGGTATATCATCAATGGTGTGCTTTCCGCGGAGCCGAACCTCAGGACGCTGATCGAAGCGCGCGCCCAGGTCGGCGGCAACCTCCTCGCCGGGATCGCGGCCAACGAGACCAGGGCCGACCAGGAGATCGACCAGATGTCCGACGAGCTTTCCTACGCCATCCGCCATAACTACAGCCAGCCGGCCAACTTCTACGGCGTCGGCGGGCTCAAGATCTTCCGCGACCTGATCTGGCAGATGCAGGGCCTGATGCGGGAGGACCACCGGTTCTATAAAGCCCACGGCTTCTATGACTTCCCGCAGAAGAAAAAAGGCACTGTCCTTGGCATGTATGCCGTCGGCGCACTGATGCACAATAAAAAACTGCAGCAGAAACTCGGTGCAAATATGACGGAAGGTATGCTCATGCCGTATAAAAAAGTGCTGGAAAAGGTTAAAATACCAGTAACACAGGATACTTGAATTTCCTGACATACTGAAAGTACACATACTGAAAGGAAGGTTACTGATGAAGATTGGCTGTGTCAAAGAGATCAAGAACAATGAATACCGTGTAGGCCTTACGCCGGACAATGTAAGGGCCTATGTTTCGGCAGGACATCATGTCTATATAGAAAAAGGCGCCGGCGTCGGCAGCGGTTTTGCCGATACCGAATATGTGGAAGCGGGCGCTTCCCTGATCGACAATGCCGCGGATATCTGGCATCTGGCCGACATGATGGTCAAGGTCAAGGAACCCCTTGAGTGCGAATATCCTCTTTTCCACGAAGGGCTGATCCTCTACACCTACCTGCACCTCGCCGCGGACAGGCAGCAGACCGATGCGCTGCTGGCCGGCAGGGTAAAGACGGTGGCATACGAAACATTGCAGGAGTCTGACAGGTCCCTGCCGCTCCTTTCCCCCATGTCCCAGATCGCGGGCCGTCTTTCGATCCAGGAAGGCGCCAAGTACCTGGAAAAGCGCTTCGGCGGTGAAGGCATCCTCCTGGCCGGTGTTCCCGGTACGCCCAAGGCCAACGTCGTCATCCTCGGCGGCGGCACGGTCGGCATGAACGCCTGCAAGATCGCCGTAGGCATGGGCGCCAACGTCACGATCCTCGACGTCAACCTTAAACGCCTGGAAGAGCTCGACAACATGTTCGGCGCGCACATCCAGACACTGGTCTCCAACGACAGCAACGTTGAACGCGTGGTAAAGGACGCCGATCTTGTCATCGGCTCCGTCCTGATCCCCGGCGGTTCCACGCCCAAGCTTTTCAAGAAGAAATATCTGCCCGAAATGAAGGACGGCGCGGTCTTCGTCGACGTCGCAATCGACCAGGGCGGCTGCGGCGAAAGCAGCCATGTCACGACCCATGACGATCCCGTCTTCATCGAGGACGGCGTGGTCCATTACTGTGTCGGCAATATGCCCGGCGCCGTTCCGCGCACCAGTACCATCGCCCTGACCAACGCGACACTGAAATACGGCCTGCAGATCGCCGCGGAGGGCCTGGAAGCCGCCTGCAGGAACAGCGCGGCCATCGCTTCCGGCGTCAACACTTATCTCGGCAGCCTCACCAATAAGAACGTAGCTGCCGCCCACGGGTATACATATACCCCGCTGGAAGACGTACTGACAGACTGATCCTTTGTCCGGCCGGGACCTGAATACGGAGGCTGCGCGATGCTGAAACGATCTATCCCCGTATGTGTTTTCCTATGCGCCTTCTGGCTGTGCATCGGAGGCTGCACTTATACGGTGACGGGCTACGGCGGGAACCGGGTCGTCACGGACGGTACCGCTTATGAAATAAACAGCGCAAAAAGCGGCGCTTTCGCGCACACCGCCTTCTGGGTGCCCGGAGAAGGCCCCTGCGATATTTATATTGCCGATACTGCTGACGGCGCGCCCGTCACTGCCCTCGGCGGCTATACAGGCACAGGTGTTCCCTGTGCCTTTTCCGTTGTCCCGTCATCAGACCCGGAGACAGATACCGGCCGGTATGTCACGCTGCCTCCCGATCCTTTAGACCTGGGCACGGAGATCACCTGGCAGGATGAAGAGGTCACTGTACATCTTGGCCGGTATGTTGAAAAGATCTCTCTCCCGGTCAGTACCGGCTATGCCGGCATCCGCGGGGAAGACGGTACGATCAGTTTTTACAGACCGCGCCTTCGTTTCGAATGCGATCCGGAAAACGGTGTTTTCACGGATATCGGCGGTATGCTCTGCTACAGACAGGACAGCTCGCCTGTTAAAGAGGCGGAAAGCGCACAGGAACCGATCCCTTCCGGCCCTGTTTTTTCCGAACTTTCCCTTTCCGACAGAATGTGCGGCAGATACAGGTATGACATCAGCGAAGAAGAATACGCCGTACTGGAATTCTTCCGGCTAAAAAGCGCAGAGAGCAGTTTTCTTCCGGAAGCTTTGCGAGATGCGGTATATGTCAGCACCGGTCTGTATACGGACGGGAGCCTGTCCGGATACGGTGCCGCCATCCTGACCCCGGCCAATACAGAAGTCTCATACATCAATATGGACCCTGAGACCGCCGGGCTTTATGAAGTCCGCTGTTTCTCCTCCGACACCGGAGCAGAACAGTACCGGGATGAAAAGCCCTCCCTGTATGCCGTCTCCGCGTTCGAAGAAGATCATCTGGAGCTGGCCTGCATTGAAGCCGGGGGCAATACGCTCATCAGCGCTGAAGACGCTTCGGGCGAACCGCTTCTCCTTGTCCGGGACAGGGGCCTGCCGTCCTTTTTCCCGTATGACACCGGGCGTCTTGAGTCCGTCTTCCGGTCAGATGAGGATGCATCCGGTGCAAAGGTCATGCACTACCGGCCCGGTTATGCGTGGCTGCCGGCATTCCCGGTCACGGCAGGCCCCTCTGTGGTGAAACTGAACGCCGATCTGACTGCGGAAGTGATCGTCCTTCCGGAAGATACCGATGCCCCTCCGGAAATATACCGCGGGGTCTGCGGATACAGATATGAGGAGAAGATCCTTGATTTTTATCTAACCCGGCTGGGATACGGGGAAACTGCCTATACCGGCAGTATCGAGATCGTATGGGAAAACGAAGCCATTAGGTGGCGCTCTTTGGAAGGCCGCGGATCTTTCCCCTTTATCCCGGACAACGAAACGGAAATTGCCGTCAGCACGCGCTGAACGGATACTATGCACCAGGATCCGATATGTTAAAGCTCATCAGTCACCGCCATGCCATAAGAATACTCCGGCGTTACAGTGCCTGGATCGATACGGTATCCGGCAGATATGCTGTTCCTTCCGCTGTCATCAAGGCCATCCTGTATAAAGAAATGATAAATATTGATATCCTGGACCCGCTGGCGGACCTGGCTGTCCTTACCGGTCTTTTCCATAAGAGGGACAGTTCCGTCGGCTATGCCCAGATCTTTGGCCGGACGGCGATCAGCGCCGTCAATTTCGCGATCGGCAAAGGCCTGGCGGATTATGCCTCCCTCGGCCTGCCTGCCGGCCGGTCCCTGGATCCCGGCAAAGCAGAAGACATCCGCTTAATGTGGAAATACCTTCGGAAAAACAGAAATGCAAATATAGAAGCCGCGGCAATGAACCTTCTTTCCTGCGCGCAGGAAATGACAGGGCGGACCGACTTCGGCAGTTTTTCCGATGATGAACTGAAACTTGTCCTGACGCGCTATAACGCGGACACAGACCACATCACAGCGTACGGTGAAGACGTGTTCCGGCTGTCCAGGCAGTTCGGTTCAGGTTCCGGAACTGCGATCTGAATATCCTGTCGGAAAAACCATCGGATTGTTCGTTAGAAAATTATCCCGTATAATTGTATATACGATCTGGTTCGTTTCTTCATTTTCAGTGAGCCGGATCTGTTCTCAGACGTTTAATTTTTACAAATAGCGGAGAATAACCATGGAACAGACTGCAGTCAGAGCCTGGGGAAACAGTCAGGGGATACGTATTCCGAAAACGATAATGGAGTCTATGTCCCTCAATGTAAACGATGTACTGGATATTACAGTCGAAAATGACATGATCATACTCAAAAAAGCTTTCCGTCATAAGAGTTTTGAAGAAAGGTTGTCGGCTTATAACGGAAAGATCTCTTTATGCGATTTTGACTGGGGTGATCCGGCCGGAAAGGAAATGATTTGAATTCTTTCTTTCAGGGAGATCTGATCCATATAAACGGTTTCAGGAACATGTTTCTGATAATAAGCAGCAACGCGTTTATAAAAGCTGTTGGCGCATTCCATGTATGTCCGGTACTGAATGATTATCCTGACGGTCCCCTTCATATCCGGATAACCGGACAGAACGGGATCGCCGGAACGGCGATCTGCGAACAGTTGAAACTGATCGATCCGGAGGCAAGAGTGTGTATGAAGCTGGATCGGATACCGTATCACTCCATTATGGATATTTCGGATGCTGTTCAGGGCATCTTTGACTATGATTGAAAAAACCCCAGTATCCTCTCTTTAAAATCCGGGGCTTCGTCATATACCGCATGCCCGTACCCTTCATAGATAAAGCTCTCCCAGCCCAGTTCCTGCGCTGTTTCCGCCATCCTCCCCGCATCGGTGACCGTATCCTGCGCCGCGCCAAGGACCAGTACGGGACAGTTGATCAAAGTAAGTTTCCCGGATATATTGAACCCGCCGACTGCTGCCAGCAGTTTCCTGAACCTGTCCAGTTCTTCTTCCGTGATCTTTTCTCCCGCAGACATTATGGCGTCTTTATAGGCCTCGTAAAACGACGGGGTGTATATATCCTTCGCAAAGGCACAGAACAATTCAGCCCCGCTGCACTCTCCGGCCAGTTCCTTCCACCGTCCGCAGACTGTGCTGATACTGCCTTCATCCGTCCGGGAAGCTGTCGAAGCCAGCACCATCCTGCAGACCAGCCCGGTATAAGCCGCGGCTATGCACTGGGCTATCATTCCCCCCTGGGATACGCCGAACAGATAAATATCCTTAAGTCCCAGCTTTTTCATGGCTCTGGCGGTATCCTCCGCCATGGCTTCGATCGTATATCCTTCGGGTATATCCGTCCGCCGGTCAAAGAACCAGACCGTGAAATCCTCCGTAAAAAGGCTGTATGCATCCGCGATCGTATCCGCCATCGGCATCAGGTCCTGAAGGCTTAAACCCGGCAGGATGACCATGTTTTTTGTGCCTTCGCCGAAGCGGAAATACCGCATTTCAGATTCTGCTGTCTTTACTGTTTCGATCTGTACGGCCATCGTGATGTCTCCTCTTTAAGTAAATTCCAGTATCTGCTTCCATTCCTCCGCGAGCCTCTCAAGGCTCCAGGCCGCGTTGGCCGGCGACGTCGAAGGCAGGCAGATGTCTTCCCTGCCGGTCTGCGGAAGACAGTATTTCACGTATATTTCATGGGATTTTTTCCCGTTGGTATAGATCCGTTCAATACGTGTCCCGCCCAGGATCCCGGAAAAATCATTCGGGACCACGTTACGGATCGAACTGTCGCTCGACCCGTAAATATCGCACTCATGGATCGAATCCCACGCCGCGATATGATGCCGGTCAAGGAGCGCCGCCTTTTCTTCTATTGTTTCCGGCAGCTTTTCCTCCTGAAAGAGCAGGACTATCAGCTTCCAGAACCGGTTCTGCGGATGCCCGTAGAAGAACCGGCTCTCCCTCGACTTTACCGACGGAAAGCTGCCCAGGATAAGTATTCTGGAGTCCGGCCGGTAAAACGGCGGGATCGGATGGATGATATGGGTGAGTTCTTTATGAATGACCTTATTGCCGGAAGCCATGGTTCCAACCTGCCTTCTTGTCTGGGATACTCAGCGGTTACAAACCTGCGAAAGCATACACTGTGTCCGCTGTTATTGTCCATTTTGTGCCACCTTTTCCATCTTGGTTTGAGGAGTAAGCGGACTATAATCGTTCCCGGATATAATGTGTCCGCTGTAACAACCCCGAAACCCGGACTTTCCGGCTTCCGCACACCAATTTCCGGACTATGAGAGCGGATGAAACCATACGATCTTACCCATATGGCCGCTCCGCTATGAAAATTATACTTCACAGGTAAGAAAAACGGGATCATGAAGCGGCTGCAATTGGGATCATCCCGGTTTGCGACCGCTGTATTGTCCCGGATCAGGCTTCTGCTGCGATCGCTCTGCCCGAATCAGGCTTCTGCTGCGGCCGCTCTGCCCTGATCAACAATTAAGCTGTTGCAATTTTGTCTGTTTTGCACAAACCGCGGCCTGTTTTTGTGTATCCGCCTATGGTTTTTGCCCTATATTTCATTGATTTTGCAGCCTCTGAGGTGTAGTATTTATGTAGTGCCGTTCAGACACAAATGCATGCGCGGACGGCTTTTGTCCGGCACTCATTTGTGTCTGTGCAGCACAGCACATGCACCGTCAATCTATACTGTTTTATGGGGGTAGAATTATGAAAAAGTTACTTGCACTTGTCCTGACAGGCACCATGGTGCTTGGTCTGGCAGCCTGCACGGCTCCTGCTGCCGCTCCCGCTGCCGAAGCACCTGCTGCCGAAGCGGAAGCCGCTGCTGAAGAAGCCGCTCCCGCAGGCGGAATGGAGGCACTCATCGCAGCCGCCAAAGAAGAAGGCACCCTGGTCGTTTACGGGTCCTGCGAAGAAGACTATCTCGCAGCCGCCTGCGATCACTTCAAGGAACTCTACGGCATCGATGTCCAGTATCAGAGACTGTCCACCGGTGAAGTCCAGTCCAAGATCGAAGAAGAAAACGGCAATCCTTCCGGCGACGTATGGTTCGGCGGCACGACCGATCCCTACAACGTATCCGCTGCGGAAGGCCTTCTGGAGCCCTATGAGGCGATCAACGCCAGCCATCTGATCGGCGATATGTACCGTGATGCCGACGGCTGCTGGTACGGTATCTACAAAGGTATCCTCGGCTTCATGGTCAACAAAGACGAGCTTGACCGTATGGGCCTCGAGGCTCCCCAGGACTGGCAGGATCTGCTGAAGGAAGATTATAAGGGCCTTATCTGGCTGTCCAACTACAACACAGCCGGCACGGCGAAGCTTGTTGTCAACACCATGATCCAGAAATACGGCCATGACGAAGGTATCCAGTATCTGGTCGACCTCGACAAGAACATCGAAGTTTACACGAAGTCAGGTTCCGGCCCGTCCAAGAACGTCGGCACCGGCGAATGCGTCATCGGCATCGGTTTCCTGCATGACGGCATTACCCAGATCGAAGACAACGGCTACGGCAACATCGAGCTGATCATCCCTTCCAGCGGCACATCCTTCGAGATCGGCGCGACAGCTATCTTCAAGGGAGCTAAGCACCCCAATGCCGCGAAGCTCTGGATCGAATATGCCCTCAGCCCTGACTGCGTCGAGCTTGCAGCCCAGAACGGTTCCTATCAGTTCCTCGTTCTCGACAACGCGCAGCAGCCCGCTATCGCAGCTGAGTTCGGACTTGATCCCAACAACGTCATGGATTATGACTTCGCGGATGCCAAGGAAAACACCACTCAGTATGTGGAAGACGTCATGAACGCACTCGGCAGCGCAGCTGACGACCGTTTCAAGACAGAATAAAAACTGATTTTTTTGCTTCAAAGGACTTGCTGATGACGGGTGGATGGTGGTGCCATCCACCCGTCTTTTTTTGAAAAGAGGAAAATTATGGCAAGAACGCAAAGTGCAGACCTTGACCGGAAAAAATTCTTTGCCGACCCGATCATGGTCACAACGATCGCAGTGCTGATCGCGTTTCTGACATTGTTCATCCTTTACCCGCTGGCGATCCTGCTGGTCGACAGCTTTGTGACCGACCAGGGACCGACGCTGTCCGTCTTCAGGCGGGTCATGGGCATGAGCAATTTCCGCAGGGCTATCACCAATACACTGAAGGTAGGCTTCCTGGTCGGTATCGCTTCCGCGCTGATCGGCCTTCTGTTCGCGTATGTGGAAGTCTACGTCAGACTGCGGACAAAATTCATGGGCGGCCTCTTCAAGGTCGTTTCCATGCTGCCCGTAGTTTCCCCGCCTTTCGTGCTGTCCCTGTCCATGATCATGCTGTTCGGCAAATCCGGCATCATCACCCGTTACCTGCTGCACATCTATGACAACAGCGTATACGGTTTCTGGGGCATCGCCATCGTACAGACCCTGACTTTCTTCCCGGTCTGCTACATGATGATGAAAGGCCTGTTAAAGAACATCGATCCCTCCCTGGAGGAAGCCGCCCGGGACATGGGCGCTTCCCGCTGGAAAGTCTTCATGACGGTCACGCTTCCCCTGGTCCTTCCGGGACTTGGCAACGCGTTCCTCGTCACCTTCATCGAATCCATCGCCGATTTCGCGAATCCCATGATCATCGGCGGTTCCTACGATACTCTGGCGACCACGATCTATCTGCAGATAACCGGAGCCTATGACAAGGAAGGCGCATCGGCGATGGCCGTCGTCCTCCTGTGCATCACGCTGTTCATGTTCATCCTGCAGAAATACTGGCTGGAAGCCAAAAGCACGGCTACCCTGTCCGGCAAAGCCAGCCGTGCACGTATGCTGATCGAGGACAAGAGCGTCACAAGACCTCTCTCCATCCTCTGCAGCCTGCTGGCCCTGTTCGTCATCCTCATGTACATCTGTGTTCCTTTCGGAGCGCTGTTCAGGACCTGGGGCTACGATTTCCACCTGACCACCAAATGGTTCGTGCAGGTATTCAAGCGGTATAAAGGTCTGAAGGCATTCAAGGACTCCTTCATACTGTCCCTGATCGCTTCGCCAATCACGGCGCTGCTGTCCATGATCATCTCCTATCTGGTGGTCAAGCGCAAATTCAAGGCCAAAGGCTTTATTGAAGCCGTCTCCATGCTGGCGATGGCCGTTCCCGGGACCGTTCTCGGTATCGGGTATATCCGCGGTTTCTCCGCGGGCGTATTCCGGACCGGCTTCCTGCAGGGCCTCTACGGTACCGGCGCGATCCTGATCATCGTCTTTATCGTCCGAAGCCTGCCGACCGGCACCAGGAGCGGTATCTCCGCGCTGCGCCAGATCGACAAGAGCATCGAGGAATCCGCCTATGACATGGGCGCCGACAGCTTCCGGGTCTTCATGACGGTCACGCTCCCGCTGATCAAGGACAGCTTCCTGTCCGGCCTGGTCACGGCATTCGTACGAAGCATCACCGCCATCAGCGCCATCATCCTGCTGGTCACGCCGCAGTACCTGCTCATCACCGTGCAGATCAACGAATTCGCTGAAAAGGGCGCCTACGGCATTGCCTGTGCCTTCGCGACGATCCTGATCGCGATCACGTACAGCGCGGTACTTCTGATGAACCTGGTCATCCGGTACTTCGGGACCAGCCGGAACTATCAGGAAAGCTGAATTGAATAAGGAAAGAGGATTAGACATGGCAAAAGAGAAAAAAGGCGTTCGCCTTGAACATATTTCCAAGATCTACCAGGATCCGAAGACCAAAAAGGATTTCTACGCGGTCAAAGATACTTCCCTGGATATCGAGCCCGGCAGTTTCGTGACCCTGCTCGGCCCTTCCGGCTGCGGCAAGACCACGACGCTCCGTATGATCGCCGGCTTTGAAAGCCCGGATGAAGGCGAGATCTACCTGGGCGGCGAACCGATCAACGCGCTTACGCCCAACAAGAGGGATACGGCAATGGTCTTCCAGAGCTACGCCCTCCTGCCGCACTACAATATTTTCGACAACGTCGCCTACGGCTTAAAGCTCCGCAAGCTGGACAAGGCCGAGATAAAGGAAAAGGTCACGAACATCTTAAAGCTCGTCGGCCTCGAAGGCATGGAAGCCAGAATGACCAACCAGCTCTCCGGCGGCCAGCAGCAGCGTGTCGCCCTGGCCAGGGCTCTCGTCCTCGAACCGGGCGTCCTGCTCTTTGACGAACCGCTCTCCAACCTGGATGCCAAGCTCCGTGTCTCGATGCGTACCGAGATCCGCCGCATCCAGCAGGAAGCCGGCATCACCGCTGTTTATGTCACCCATGACCAGAGTGAAGCGATGGCCATTTCCGACAAGATCATCATCATGGAAAAAGGCGTCGTAGCCCAGATGGGCACGCCCCAGGAGATCTATTACCATCCGACCAGCGAATTCGTTGCCGACTTCATCGGTGAAGCGAATTTCCTCCGCGGGAAGATGGTCTCCCGGAACGGTTCCGAAGGTGTCGCGGACGTGAACGGCAGCAAAGTCGAGCTCAGCGGGCTTACCGGTCCGCAAAAGGCGGGCGATGACTGCACGCTGGTCTTAAGGCCCGAAGCCGCCGTCGTTGCCGACGAGGGACAGCTCCCCTGCAAAGTCATTCTCTCCTGCTTCATGGGCAGCTATCAGAACTACCATGTTATGGTCGGCGACACCCAGGTGAAAGTGACCGACTTCAATCCCAAGAACAAAAAGATCTATGAAGTCGGCGACGAAGCCTTCGTAAAATTCGACCCTGAAAGCGTGCACGTACTGTAAACTTCACAGGCAGGAAAGGAGGTTTTCGTGATCAAAGTAGGACTTATCCTTTATTCAGTAAGAGATATGATGGCACAGGATCCGATGGCTACGATCGAAGCGGTCGCAAAACTCGGATACAGGAATATCGAAGTATGCAACCATAACGCCGCCAATGACAACGGCTGCGGCTTCGGTCTCGAAGCAGCGGACATGAAAGCCAAATTCGACGAATACGGATCACGGGTCATTTCCGCCCATATCGATCCCTTTGAAGAAGCCGATCTGCCCGCAGTCATCGAATATGAAAAAGTACTCGGCAACAAAAACATAGTCTATCCGATGGGCGATTTTCCCAGCTACGATGTCCTTATGCAGAAGATCGAAATGTTCAACGCGGCAGGCAGGCAGCTGGCACAAAGCGGCATGCGGCTGATCTACCACAATCATTTCCACGAATTCCGGACGTTTAAGGGAAAAAGGGTCCTGGATTATATCGTGGAGAACACCGATCCCGATTACGTCGGCCTGGAGCTGGATACATTCTGGACGATGCGCGGCGGCGAAGACCCTGTGGAGATGCTGAAGCATTTCGGGCACCGCATCAAGCTGGTGCACCAGAAAGACTTCGCCCGGGACGCCCTGATCCCCATCAACTTAAACGGCATCACGCCGGAAGATAGGGAACAGAAAGAAGGGGAACCGCTGGCTTCCTTTATCCCGCTGATGATGCGGAATGCTCCCGCCTGGGTCCGGTCCAGGGAAGACGGCATGCGCGTCAGCAACTCGGCCTTTACCGAAATAGGCTGCGGCATCATGCCGATCCAGCAGATCATCGATGCCGCCAACGAGTATACGGCCGCCGAATACATTCTTCTGGAACAGGACTATACCAGAATGCCGACCCAGCTGGAATCCGTTGCTGCCAGCATGGAATCCTTCCGCCGGTTCAACAATATTTCCTGGGACAACTGAGGAACTTAGCCCGGCCAACTGCTATATGAGCAAAGTACAATACAGAACTGCCGCACCGGCTATGATCGGTGCGGCAGTTCTGCTGTTTCACACTTTATGAGCTTTATGTATGAGCTGTAAGTATGAACGGTTTATCAATACCCGCGCGGACCACTCTCCAGGCGGATATCTTCATCTGTGATCCCGAGTCTGTCCCGGATGAACTGCGGGACGTCATCGGAAGGGAAACGGACTGTGCAGGTATCCTGGTAGCCTCTTCCCGCCATAGCCGTATCGGAATAGTATCCGGATGCTTTTGCCGGACTGATCCCTCCGGGATCTTCCCCTGTGAGAAATGTACCGGCCGGATAACGGACCGAGATCTCGATCCCTGTGTAGCAGCTGCCGTAACCGTTGCCGCAGACCAGGTCCGTGGGCACGGCAGCCTCCAGGATCTGTTCCAGTTCATCTTTGTCTTCGATCAGGACGGATCCCATGTTCTTCTGCCCGGTATAGTCCGGTTCTCCTCCGAAGAAAGATCTGTAATCCCAGATCTCGGCGCTGACGGCTTCTTCCTTATGCAGCAGATCATCTGTGGACAGCCCGCATTTTTCGAGCTGCGCCAGCGTCTTCGCAAAGGAAGGATACACCGGATAGTAGCCGCTGTTATTGAATATATCGAGCATGTACGGATCCTGTTCGCGAATGGTATCCGCCATGGCCTGGAACTGGGCCGTCTTGAACTGAAGGCAGATCAGCGGCATTTCGTCACGCTGCGTATCCGCTCTGAGCCCGCGCATATCCTCCTGCCAGGCTTCCAGGACCTCTTTACCCGCTTTCGGCAGATGGTAAAACCTTCCGGCAGTATTGTAATTGATCCCCGCAAGATCTTCCGCTTCCATGGATAAAGCGGGGTACATCACTGTTCTCCATGCATCACAGTCATGAATGCTGTCCAGTTCATCCCTGACCGCTGTCAGATCCATGTAGTATTCACGGTACTTCGTACGGCCGTTCTTAAGGCGCCAGGAGATCACCACTGAACCGAAATGGTCCTGCTCCTCGCCTGTGCCTGTGTTTTCCGTCATCGGAGCAGTATACTCCCCGGCAGTCCCGCTGTATTTCAGATCGCGGATGCCCTGGGCGGCGATCAAACGGACTGTGCCCATATCCGGCAGATCGGTCTCGTCGGCCAGCCGCTGTACCATGCCCCGGCCGTCAGCGTCAGCCATGGCAGTCTCTACATAATACCGGCCGTCCAGCTCGTTCTGTTCAAGGGTGATCACCCGCTGATACTGCCAGGAATCCCTTTCCAGCTCGTCACAGTACAGTCCGGCAGAGGCCACTTTTCCTTCGGCCGGGAGCCATCTGTCATAGCCGAAGATATCGAAACGGAAGATGCAGAACGCCGCGAGTACGATCAACGCTGAGATCAGCAGGGATCTCCTGCCGGAGAACAGCTTTTTGAAATCCGCATGGTAGATGATCTCCAGTATGCAGGCTGTCAGCAGTACCCCGCAGGCCGCCCCGAATACAGTCCATGCGTCCGCGCCATGCGTGTTCTGCATCAGTCCGTGGATGAACACGCCGGCAAAGATACCGATCGCAGAGGAAAGTATGACCTTGATCAGCGGTTCGGCCCACCGGAAGGCGATCGCACGGCCCGCGGCTTCGGAAGGGCGTTTCCTGTACAGAAGGATGCCCAGTCCGGTCAGCACTACGGACCAGACAAGCGCCCATACGGCCCCGGAAACATGTGACGCAGACGATCCCAGGTCCAGCGCCCACAGTACGGGCGAGGTATGGCGCATGACTTTCATATATGTGCCTGTTTCATCAAAATAGCTTTTGAAATAATTGGTATAAAGCATATGCACCCCGGCGACGATCAGCGGTCCTGTGGCATAGAAAGCGCATACGCCCAGTATGCTCACCAGTTTGTGCCCGGTCAGCATCACGGCAAAGGCGGCAACGGTATAGCAAAGAAGGAACATGGCCATGTTGTACACAAAGCCCGTGAACGAGATCCACAGGGCCCGTTTGCGTCCTGTCGCCATAAATATGATCAGGCCGGAAACGGCGCTCATCAGCACGTAGGGGACGGCCGCGATCAGGATGCTGTCGACGGTAACAGTGGCAAAGAGCTTTTCCCTCCTGACCGGCAGGGAATGATAATAGTCCGTCTCCTTCGCCGAGAACAGCCAGGAAAACCCGGAGACTGCCAGCACGATGGCCATAAGGGTCAGGACTAGCACCGGTATTATGCACCCGGGAGAGACCATGTTCCTGTACGAGCTGAAGATCCCCCGTTTGATATACTGGTCCAGCAGCTCTGCGGGCAGTACACGGTACTGCATCTGTTTCCTCGTATTGCTGATGATCACCGCAGCTGCCACAGGATACGCGAAGAAGAAGACCAGGGCGGAAAGGGCGCAGGACCAGAGCCGTCTGCGCAGTCCTTCCATACAGTATGCGGTCAGTTCCTTAAAGGACGAGTTTTTTGATGTCATAACCCTTAACCTCCGTTTCACTGATAAAGATCTCCTCCAGTGTCAGCGGCACGATCTCGTAAAAGATGGTCTCATAGCTGTTCATTTTGTGCCGTATCTCGTCTTCCGCCCCGCGGACGGTCATCGTCAGGATGCTGCCGTGCCTCTCGCACAGCAGGATGTCCATCGCAGGGAAAAGCACCTTTGCGGTCTCGGACGCGTTTGCGATCGTCCCTTTTTCCGTAAGGACGGAAGGAATGGATGAAGGGACGCACTGGATCTTATGGATGCCTGTTTTCATATCTTCCAGGTCTTTCGAGAACAGGATGCCGCCTTTATGCAAAAGGCCCACATGGTCGCAGATGTCCTCCAGTTCCCGCAGGTTGTGCGACGCGATGACCGGCGTCAGTCCCCGGTCGGCCATGTCCTGCGCAAACAGGCTCTTGACAGTCTGCCGCATGACGGGATCCAGCCCGTCGAACGTCTCGTCACAGAAAAGGTACCGGGTCTTTGCCGAGAGTCCGAGGATAACGGACAGCTGCTTTTTCATGCCTTTGGAAAAAGTACGGATCTTCCTGTCCGCATCCAGCCCGAACCCCGAAAGCAGCTCTCCGGCCCTTTTCTCATCGAACTGCGGATAGAACAGCCGGTAAAAACGGATCATATCCGACGGCGCCGCGTTGGAGAGATAATGCTGGTCGTCGGAAATATAGAAAAACTCTTCTTTTCTTACCGTGTTTTCATAAACATTTTCATTGTCGATCAGGATCTCCCCTTCGTCCGGACGCAGGATGCCCGACAGGAGGCGCAGGAATGTGCTCTTCCCGGCCCCGTTCGTCCCGATCAGGCCGAAGACGCTGCCTTCCTTTATCTCAGCGTTGATATGGTCTACCGCGACGATATCGCCGAAGCGTTTCGTCACGCCTATGGTCTTAATCATCTTTACCTCCTGTCTGCCGGCCGTCCGGCGGCAGTTCTTTCAGAAGTTCCGCAAGTTCCTGTCTGTCTATGCCCGCCCTCGCCGCTTTTTCGGCAAGTTCCGACAGTTCGGACCGGATCTTTTCCTTCTGCAGGCGGCGTATGGACTCCGTATCGGCAACAAAGCTTCCTTTTCCCCGTATGGAAACGATATAGCCCAGCCGTTCCAGCTCCGCATACGCCCGCTGGACCGTATTCGGCGTAACGGACAGTTCCGAAGCCAGCTGCCGCACCGAAGGCACCGGCGCCCCGTTCTCCAGCCCGCCCAGGATCATCAGCTCTGACAGCTTCTCGACGATCTGTTCGTAGATCGAGCGGTGATCCCTTCCATCGATCAGGATCATATCTGTACACTCCTTTCCTGCAGTTTCCGTCAGTGTTAAATTGGTCAACTGTATTAACACGATTGATACAGTCAGGATACAGTAGTTACTCCTGTCTGTCAACAGTAAGATCCCGCTGTTTTTGCATGTTTTGCTATTGTTTTATTCTTCAAAAATCTCCGTAAGTATTATAATTATTGTATGTTTATTTACCGGTTTTATCTGTTTTTTCTGCAACTGAAAAAGGGGGTTACTTATGAAACAGAAACTGCGCTTAACTGCATTATTTTTAGTGCTTGCCATGGTCATCAGCGCCTGCGCCGGCCTGCCTGCGGGGACAGCATCATCGGGGACTGCTGCACCTGCACCCGCGGCTGTGGAAGAAGCTGCTGAAGCCGAGGCTAGCGCCGCCGAAGAACAGCTGAACGCATGGCTTGAAGGCAAATGATCCGGTCCTGACACGCCGCATATATTCTGAAAATGAAAGAGCCTGCTCCGGTTGATATTCCGGGGCAGGTCTTTTTTATGCGCCTGTAAAGGACCGGACAGTCCCCTGCCCGCTCCCGTGTTGTATAATCAGGACAGAAATATCTGATCCTGCTGACGGGTTGAGGTCTGCCCCTCTCCCGGGAAAGGAATCCGTGACCAAATGAACGACAGGGAACTCGTCTGGAAGACTATAAAAAAAGAACAGCTCCTGCATACTCCCGTATTCGACGTCGTGCAGCAGGAGGAAGTCTCCGCCACCGGCATAACGGGAAATTATGTGGCAGTGGAAGCCCCCGACTGGGTCGTGATCGTGGCCGAATACAAGGGTTCCTTCGTCATGGTCAGGCAATGGCGCCACGGCGAGGACAACCTGACGACGGAATTCCCGGGCGGGGTCATCGACGAAGGGGAAGACCCGGCGGAAACAGCGGCAAGGGAGCTGTTCGAAGAGACCGGTTTCAAGGCGGGGAAGCTGACCTGCCTCGGCCGTGTCAGTTCGAACCCGGCGCTGTTCAAGAACCATTTCTTCTGTTTCCTGGCGGAAGACCTTGTCCCCACCGGCGAGCAGCACCTGGACGACGACGAGCTTCTGAATTATCAGCTCATCCCGATCCGTGAAGTCATCGATTCTTTTGCCGACAGCCGGTTCAGCCATGCCTTCATGGGCACCGCGCTGGCGTTTTACTTAAGGCACAGAGGGTTTATCCCGGATTAAGGAGGTCATTATGCAATACACACTGGAAAATGAGTATTTGACTGTCACTGCCGGTACATCCGGCGCGGAGCTTACCGGCATCCGTTCAAAACAGACAGACGCCGAATATCTCTGGCAGGCGGATGAAAAGTACTGGAAGCGTCACGCCCCGGTCCTCTTCCCCATCGTAGGGAGCCTGAAGGACAAACAGCTGCTGATCGGGGGCAGGGCTTATCCCATGGGGCAGCATGGTTTCGCGAGGGACATGGAGTTCGTGCTGACAGAAAAAACAGATTCCTCTGTCCGGTTCACGCTGGATTCGGACGATGCGACCCGTGCGAAATACCCTTATGATTTCAGGCTGGAGATCGGGTACGAACTGGATGGCTGTGATATCAGGACGATCTGGAAAGTGACGGATACAGGTTCTGAAGACCTGCATTACCAGATCGGCGGCCATCCGGCTTTCAACTGCCCGCTGACAGACGGCGAGCAGTCTGATCATTACTTTCTTTTCGACAGCGGTGAGCCCGTACGCTACCGCCTGCTGAACGGCAGCGGCCTTCTGGAAGACCAGGTCTATACCCTGGAAACTGAAAACGGCTTTTATAAGATCCCGGCGGATATGTTCGACAAAGACGCACTGATCATTGAAGACGGGCAGTCAAAGGCTGTCAGCATCTGCACGCCGGACAAAAAGCCTTATCTGACCGTACTGTTCGACGCGCCGCTCTACGGCCTGTGGTCCCCCGCGGGGAAAGGCGCTCCCTTTGTCTGCATCGAACCGTGGTTCGGCCGCGCGGACAGAGCTTTATTTGCAGGCGATATAACCGAACGGGAATATGACCAGGCCCTTATCCCGGGCGAAAGCCGGCAGTACAGCTATACCATCCGGATCGAGAAATAACGGGCGGCATATGCCCCGATGAAGTATACTGATAACAAGTCAAGCATCCTAAGTTTGAACACAAGGAGGTAAACGGTTATGAAAATGCTGCATGTAACGATCCACACTGACCGCTTTGAAGATGAGCTTAAGTTTTATCAGGAAATCGTCGGCCTTAAGATCGTAAATGACAGAAGACCCGCAAGGCAGATGGTCTTCCTCGCGAACGGCGAAGGCGAGACCGAGATCGAGATCATCGGCGAGACCGAAGCCAAGGATGCGGGCAATGAAAACCTTGCCGTCGGCTTCAGATCCGAAGATCCTGAAAAGAAGCGTGAAGAACTCATTGCCCTCGGGTATGACTGCACGCCCATGATCAGCCCCGGGCCCGGCGTAAGCTTCTTCTTTATCAAAGACCCTGCCGGCGTAAAGGTGCAGTTCATGTAACAGCTGACCTGTTCCGTTAACGAACTGACGCGGCCGCCGGCTTGGTCTAAAGCCGGCGGTCTTTTCACAAAGGAGAACGATCTTGGAAATTCTGCAGGAAGCCCGTAAACAGCTCCCCTACATGGTCAGTCAGCGCCGCTGGTTCCATACCCGGCCTGAACTGTCCGGAAAGGAAGACAATACCATAGCGCATATTGCCGGTGAACTGGACAAAATGGGGATCCGCCATGTCGATGTTCCAAAGGGCGGCCTCCTCGGTTTTATCGACGGCACCGCGGACAGCATCGGATCTCCTGCCGGATCTCCCGTCGTGCTTCTGCGGGCAGACGTCGATGCGCTGCCCATACCCGAATCAGAGTGCAACCTTAAGCAGAAACGGACCTGCATCTCTTCTGTCAGCGGCGTTTCCCACATGTGCGGGCACGACGGCCATATGGCCATGCTGCTGGGCGCCGCCGGGATACTGTCGGCGCACAGGGACATGTTCGGCGGCCGCATCATCCTGATGTTCGAACGGGGCGAAGAGGGCTATTTCAACGTGGCTTACCTGCATAAATATATGCGGGACAACCGGATCGAGCCGGATACCTGCTGGGGGATGCATACCTATGCCCCGCTGAAGACCGGACAGATCCTGATCCGTTCCGGCGCGGTCATGTCCGGCATGATCCGTTTCAGGATCACACTGACCGGCAGCGGCGGACACGGCGCAAGGCCGGATCTGGCCAACAGCCCGGTCGACTGCTTCGCCGCTTTGTATGACGGACTGTCAAAACTGCGGCTGAAATGTTCTTCCCCGTTTGAGCCTGTCACTTTCAGCGTGGGGAGCGTCAACAGCGGCTTTGCCGGCAACGTGATACCGGACGATCTGACATTTTCCGGTACCGTCCGGTATTTTGACATGGACACCGCAATGCATTTCAAGGCGGAAATGGAGAAGATGATCGCCGGCACAGCCGCGGCTTACGGATGCCGCGCGGATGTGTATATCTCGGACCCGTGCTACCCTGTCATCAACGACGGCGAATGCGCGGACCTGGCGAGGAAGGCCGTCACCGGCGTACTGGGTCCCGATGCCCTTGCAGGTACCGAGCCCTGGATGGTCTCGGAGACTGTCAGCATGTCCCTGAAGCTCTGGCCCGGGGTCTTTGCCCTTCTCGGTATCCGGAATGAAGAACTGGGGAGCGGCGCGGAAAACCACAGCGCGCAGTTCGACCTGGACGAAGAAGCTTTCGTCTGCGGAGCTGCCGCCACTGTTTCCTACGCTCTCACCTTCTTAAACGATCCTGTGGGTACATCCTCCCGCAAATGGTCCGGTACTCTGGAAGAGCTGTACGAAAGCGCGGGGGTCGATATGGACCCGTGACCGCGGATCCTGTTCCGGCTGCATGAGCTTCCTGATATTCTGCGTACAAAAAACGGCCGCACCTTAATGGTGCGGCCGTTTGGTCATTCCGTCTGTTTGTCTGCTGTCCGTTCTTATTCCGCCTTCACGATATTGCCTTCGGCATCCCTAGCATAGATGCTGATGAAGTTCCAGCCTGCCCTGACCGCTGTCGGAACAGGTTCGTGACCGGCTGAGGACGCGCATGCGAACATGGTGTAGATATTTCCGTCTTCGCTCGCGAACTCGCTGAATTCGATCGCAAGATCCGGATATTCTTCCGCCTCTTCAATGTCGATGTTGACCGGTTCCATGCCCCAGAGATATTCGGGATCGAACTCAAAGTCTTCTGCGACGCCGTTTGCCTTGAACAGGGCAGCTTCCTGCGTGTAATTATCCGCGCTCGGGAATTCGAAGAATCCGGCAAGATAGGATTCCTTGCCGCCATAGCAGAAGAACGGCACCGGGCCGGCAAATCCTTCTTCGGCCATACCGGAATTGAAGCCGTTCATGCCCAGCGCGCCGGCGATCCTGTCTGAATACTTGGAGGCAAGCGCCCAGGTCTTCACGCTGCCCATGGAGAAACCGCCGACATAGAGACGTCCCGCGTCGGAACCGGTCTCTTCGATGGCCGCGTCGATCGCTTCCATGATCTTGTCGTCATCCAGGTCCGCGTTGGAATAGTTCTCAAAGGAAATAAGGTTAAAGCCCTTTTCTGCCGCCAGGGATACCAGGCCGCTTGTCCATGCGATGTTCTCGGCGCAGCTTCCCGAGCCGTGGAACAGGGCAAACAGCGGGGCGCCTTCTTCGCCGCAGGTCCACTGGTAATAGACAAGAGACGCGCCGTCGTCATAGGTATATTCTTTCTTTTCCTCTGTCAGGCCCAGTTCGTCGTTGCCGGGCAGGTACATGACAGTCGTCTTGCAGTAATCGAGGCCTACGCTTGACTGCACGCGGGCGATGTTGTGCTCGATCACGTCGTCATAGGCTTTCAGCAGGACTTCCGCGTCAAATCCTTCCGCCGTTTCACTCTCCATGGTGACGGTCGGTGCATGTGCGTTCAGTGCCGTATAGGCCGCGATGATCTCGTCGGTGCCGTTTACGATGACAACGGGGATCTCACGGTATTCTTTATCTTCGGGTGTCTCGGTCAGGTCGATCTCTTCCGTGCTGGCGGGATTCATCAGAAATGCCGCCTGCGGCTTGAAGGTCGCGGGTCCGAAGAACTGGCCGCTGCCGTCAACGCCCTTGGACAGGACAGAATATACAAAATCAGCGCCTGCGCCTTCCGCAAAGACATACAATCTCTGATACACACCCGCGAACGCGGCGTCCTCACTCTTTCCGTTGACCAGGAAATTGCTGGCATGGACAGCGTTGTTCGTGCTGTCGGAGAAGAGGTTCTTGGCCGCTTCAAGGCTCGTCCCGTCTTCCTCTGCCCATTCCTGTCCTATCGGGTTGACGAATACGACCGCGCCTTGCTCCATGTCCGCGATCGCGGCAAGGCCGGATTCCTCCGCGGTCTGCTTTGCCGTCTCGGACGTGTAGGCTTCATTGCCGAATACGACCAGTATGGGCGCCGCGGTGGCGCGCACACCGTAAAGTTCATTGTCCGGTACATAAACATAGGCCTTTGCACCGTTCGAAAGTTTCTCTACATACACTTCCCCGCTGACGCTCTCCGAAGGTGTCTCGACATTGATAGTACTGGTTGGGATCGCTTCAGCCGCGAGGACTGTGCCTGACACGGAAAATGCTGCAAACATTCCGGCCAGAATTGCTGCTGCTAATTTTCGTTTCATAACTGCCTCCTTCTGAATACTCCAATGTACCGGCAGGCTCTGGAAAGGCCTGCTGTATATGAATTATTATAGCATTATTCATTTGAATTGAATGATTATTCGCGGATCCATACACCGTCTTTCATCACTCCGCGGATCTCCAGGTTCTTGTCCAAAATCACAATGTCCGCTTTCTTTCCTTCTTCGATCGAACCGAGATCGGCGTAGATCCCAAGGCTCTTCGCGGGATTCTCCGTCACGGCCCGTACCGCGTCGGCGACAGGGATGCCTGCTTCCAGGACGGCTGTCCGGAGCATATCGTGCAGGTTCGATACCGAACCGGCCAGTACGGAGGGATCCGAAAGCATCGCCGCCCTCTTTCCGGTCACCTTTACTCTGGTCCCGCCCAGTGTATATACACCGTCCGGCAGGCCGGCTGCCCGCATGCTGTCGCTGATCAGGATCATATGATTATCTTTCATCATATTGAAAGCAGCTCTTACCGCAGCCGGGTGGACGTGTATCCCGTCGCATATGATCTCGATGTCCAGCCCTGCCATGGAAGCTGCAGCGCCGATGAGGCCGGGCGAGCGGTGCAGAAACGGCGCCATGGCATTGAACATATGCACCACGTGGTCCGCGCCGGCTTTAAACGCCTGAAGGGCTGTATCATAATCTGTATCTGTATGCGCGAGGGAAATATGCACTTCCCCCTTCATTTCACGGATAAAATCTTCGAATCCCGGATTTTCTTCCGGAGCGATCCCGAGGAATTTCACGATCCCCCTGCCGGCTTCGATCAGTCTTTTTGCCGTCTCCGTGTTGATACTGATTATATATTCACCGTTCTGCGCGCCTTTTCTCTTCTGGCTGATGAAGGGGCCTTCCATATTGATGCCGGCAAGATCCGCCATAAAGGCGCCTTCACCGGGATCCAACGAAAGCTGCGCGTCCCTGAAGTCCGCGGCATTGGCCAGTATCTTTTCCAGTTCGGGCACAGGCAGTGTCATGGTCGCAGGCGCCATCGCGCAGACGCCGTTCACGGCCTCATATTCCGCGATCTTCCGGAGCGCGTCCTGTGTGGCGTCGCAGACATCGCAGCCTGCCGCGCCGTGAAGGTGCAGGTCGATCATGCCGGGAATGGCAAACAGGCCTTCTCCGGTCCCTCCGGCCTCTCCTTCATCCGTCACCTTCATGAACCTGCCTTTTTCCGCTTCTATTCTGCCCCTGTGAAATCTTCCGTCATGTCCGTAATAAACGATATCATCCAGCTTCATACCAGCTCCTTTTTTTAGCTTTTACCGGGAAACGGCAGGGCCCGTGCCCCGTGGCACAGACCCTGCCGCACAGTTTCCTGCGGGATCATTCGTCTTCCGGCCAGAACAGTTCGTCCAGCTTTCTGTCCAGTGCCTTGCAGATCGCAATGCACAGATTGATCGTCGGATTGTAGTCGCCCTTTTCTATCGCGCTGACCGTCTGCCTCGATACCCCGCAGATCCGGGCCAGGTCATCCTGGGACAGGTCCTTTGCGGCACGGGCTGATTTCATTCTCAGATTTTTCATGATCTTCTCCTCCGTTCCGGGATCTTTTCCCTGTCTTCAGTCTTCATTTGCCTCTGCTTTTCTGTCCGCCAACTGCTTGATAAGGAGCACTGCGCCGATCACAAGGATCAGAATGGCGACCATCAGATTGATCGATGCTGTCGACAGCTTCCCGTCTTTGAACATTGTCCCTTCCGAGACCGCGTTGACGACAGGCACTGCGTTGATCAGGAACAGGACGGCAAAGACGACCAGATAACGCCTGCGGTTGTTGTTTAGGCCCCAGTACACATCATTCCAGATGCTGTGGATGCTCAGTCCCAGGCAGCCGGCGACCACTGCGCCGAAATGGATGACAAACGCTTCCGCGGGGATCCGGATCCCGCCGATATCCAGAACGATCATGACCACTTCATAGACCAGCATGGTCCAAAAACCGACCCTGTATCCTTTGTAGCGGAGCGCGAGCTGGCGCTCGTCATACTCTGTCTTTACCGCCCGGTTCGTATTCGCGAATTTGAATAATGCAACGATAATGATCACCCCGACCATCATCCCGACTGCGACGCCTGATAATGCAAAAATGTTCATAACTGACCTCCCATATATTCTGAAATACTGAATACTGTATCTTTTGTCTTAATGATTTTGCTGTGCCGGCTTTGACAGTTGATCATCTCCATGAGTGTATAATGCCACTATTATAGAATTATGTCAAGTATCTTTTACATAATTATTTTTATTTTTTACTTTATGCTTGTTTAAGGCGCTATATGTATACTCAGGAGATGGCGGCAGAAGGACTTTTGATGCTTTACGGAACTGTCTGTTAACCTTAAGACCGATCCTCTTTCTCCCATTCCCTTCTGAGGCACAAGCATATTATTTTTGCCTGATGTCCCGTTCAGTCCGTATGCATCATTACACGAAACTGATGATCACATACCAATATCTGCAATATTTCCAGATCGTATGTACAGCAAAAACTCCCGCATCGCTGCTGATATATACTGATTCATATGGTTTTCAAATCTGATCGGTGAGATTCTTTCATCCGGCATGCAGCGGACACATACTTAAAAGAAATCTTTCAAAATATGATCTGTACATGACCGGTGCACCGCTTTCTTTAAATACCTATGTAAACGCTTTGACATATATATCAATATGTATTCCGCCGGTTTGTTGAAAATCCTGTACAGACCGGTCTTATGGAGATCTCATGACCATATGTGTATTCCGCTTATACAGTCAAAACCGGTACCGACCGGATTGGGCCAAACAACAGATCAATATGTACCTCTGCCCGCGTACAGCGCTCCTGGCGCTCCGGACGCCTCAATCGTTCCGGCACTCCTGCAGCATACCGGAGCCGTACACCGCAAACGGCACAATGTATACACGCCTGCGTAAAATAACCGATTCATCTCTTCTCTCCCGCCCCGGCCGTCCTGTATAATAGAGGCAGGGATTGCATGGGCAGTCCGCTGACTGCCCGTAATTATTGCTAACTGCCATGAGGAGGTACAGTTATGGATTTTGTTGCTTACAACGAGATCATGATCTGTCAGAAGCCCATCCGCAACTATGTGGTCGCGGGCGTAACAATGGGGTATGAGTTCCAGATCAAGTATCCGTCTTACAGGGGATGCTTTTTAAGCTGCATTGAAGACCTGTATTTCGAGCTGGACGGGGAACGGCTCGACAATACATATGTCTATTTCGGTCTGAACGGGAAACAGTTCACGATGGATGAGATCCCGGAACTCTTCCGTGAATACTGGGATGTCCGCACCCCTGCCACTATCCGCGTGATGTGCCCCGGAGGCCTTGAAAAGGGAGAGCACAGCCTTCGCGTCTATATGAAGCACCGTGTGCCCTACACCGGCTATTTCGGGCAGTACCTGACACTGGAGAGCGACCGGACGGCAGCGCTTGTCTGTGAATAATAAGAGGAAAGGAGAACGACGATGAATAACGATATCAAGATTGGCGTTTCACTGTACAGCCTTTCCACTGAATATATTCATGAAAAGCTGGATCTGGAAGGATGCCTCAAGGCTGTCCATGAGATGGGATATAAAGGTATTGAGATCGTGGCCGCGCAGATGGTCCCCGAATACCCTTTCCCGTCGGATGAATGGCTCTTCAATTTCAGGGGGCTCCTCGAAAAATATGAACTGGATCCTGTCTGCTGGTCGGCCTATATCGACATGGGCACCAGGACCGACAGGGACCTGACCGAAGCCGAGATCATCCAGTACACGCTGAATGACATGATCTATGCCAAAAAGGCCGGTTTCCCCCTGGTCCGCACCCAGCACGCGATCTCTCCCGCCATCTTCCGGAAGATGATCCCTTACTGCAAAGAGCTGGATATCAAACTGACGATCGAAATGCACTGGCCGCATCACCCGGAAGTCGATGTATGGAAAGAATACTTCGAGATCATGAAGGGCGAAGGCAAAGGCTATCTCGGATTTGTGCCCGATTTCTCGATCTTCCAGTATATGCCCCACGAGCTTTACTTAAGACAGGCCGTCGAGTTCGGCTGTCGTAAGGAAGCGCTGGACGAGATCGTAAAGATCCACGCCGAAGGCGGCGATATGGCAAAGGTCGAGGCCGGCGACTTCACAGAGATCGAAAAGCACTACGCGGAGGAAATGTTCGGCAAGTTCAACCATCCCGCCCGGATCGAGCAGTTTAAGGACGTCATGGACTGCGTTTTCTACGTCCACGGCAAATTCTACTATCTGGACAACGACGACCACGATCCCTGCATTCCGTATGAAGAGCTGATCCCGAAATTCGTCGAGTACGGCTACAAGGGCTACATCGCCAGCGAGTTCGAAGGTCATCACTTCTATTCAGACGTCAACTGCGTGGACCAGCTCGCCCACTATGTCGCCATGAATAAAAAGATCCTGGAAAAACTGTGATCGGCATACAGCAGTTTTTGAGACACAGGGCAGCGCACCCGCACCGGGTGCGCTGTTTTTTTCCTCTTTTCCAGCAGGCCTGCCTGCCGGATTTTGGATAGAATATCCAAATATTTTTGCTTACTTGGGATAATATGTTATAATATTCCGAAACTGCCGGATAATTATTCAACCGGCTGCATCACGTACTGCAACACACTTCAAAGGAGGAACAACCCATGAACCAGAAAAACAAGAGCACCGGTGCAATACTCGGCGCGGCATTCCTGATGGCTACTTCAGCGATCGGACCCGGTTTCCTGACTCAGACGGCTACCTTTACGAGCTCTCTCGGCTCCAGTTTCGGTTTTGTCATCCTGGTCTCCGTCCTGCTGGCAGCCTTCGCGCAGGTCAATATCTGGCGCGTACTCTGCGTGTCCGGCATGCGCGGACAGGATGTGGCCAACACCATCCTTCCCGGTCTCGGCTATGTGCTTTCGGCGCTGATCGTTATCGGCGGTCTCGTATTCAACATCGGTAACGTAGGCGGCGGCGCGCTCGGCTTCAATGCCCTGCTCGGCATCCCCACAAAGGTCGGCGTACTGATCTCCGGTATTCTTGCCATCCTCGTATTCGTCGTCAGGAACGCGAAGTCCGTTATGGATACCGTTGCGAAGATCCTCGGCGGCGTCATGATCGTTGTTATCCTTGTTATGATCTTTATCGTCAAACCGCCCGTCGGCGACGCGCTGAAGAATACTTTCATGCCTTCCGCGGCTCTCGGTGACATGACCAGCCCTATCCTGACACTGCTCGGCGGTACGGTCGGCGGCTACATCACCTTCGCGGGCGCGCACCGTCTGATCGACGCGGGTGTTACCGGCGAGAAGAATCTCGGCCAGATCCGCAAGAGCTCCCTGACCGGCATGCTGGTCGCTACGATCGTCCGTATCCTCCTGTTCCTGGCTGTCCTCGGCGTAGTCGCAAAGGGCGCTGTCCTTTCCACACAGGGCAACCCCGCTGCTGACGCTTTCCGTCAAGGCGCAGGCGAGATCGGCTATCGTTTTGCCGGCCTGGTCATCCTTTCCGCGGCGATCACTTCCATCATCGGCGCGGCCTATACTTCGGTATCTTTCCTGAAGACCTTCCACAAATCCATTGCCGCACATGAGAACGCATGGGTCATCGGCTTCATCGCAGTCTCAACACTGATCATGCTGATCGTCGGCACGACACCCGCCCAGCTCCTCATCATCGCAGGCGCTGTCAACGGCCTGATCCTTCCTATTTCCCTCGGCATCAGCCTTATTGCTTCGAAGAACAAGAAGGTCGTCGGCGAGGATTACAAGCATCCCACATGGCTGCTCATCATCGGCATCATCGTCGTTGTCATCGCCGCCTATTTCGGCATCAAGGGCTTCGGTTCCAATATCGTCAAGCTCTTCGCCTGATCCGTATAATCTACGCGTCAACGGTATGATTCAAGGCGCAGCCCCTCATGGACTGCGCCTTCTGTCATTTTAAAATGTCTGCAGAAAAAGGAACGACTATATGGAAGACGTAAAAATACTGACTGAAGGCGACACTTCCATACTGATTGCCTTTAAACAGGAGATCTCTCCGGAAGTTAACGCCAAGATCGCTGCGACCGTAAAGCTGATCCGGCAGCAGCAGACACCGGGTATCGTGGATGTCATCCCTACCTACGCATCGCTCCTGATCAACTATAATCCGCAGGTCATATCCTACGGCCAGCTGAAGCGCCGCCTCACCGCTCTGCTCAAAATGGATCTGGATACGGAGAGCTCGGCAAGGCGCGTATTCGAGATCCCGGTATGCTACGGCGGGGAATACGGTCCCGACCTGCATACGATCGCCGAACACGCCGGGCTGTCCGAGGAAGAAGTGATCCGCATCCATTCCTCGACCGAGTACCTGATCTATATGCTCGGTTTCCTGCCGGGCTTCTGTTACCTAGGCGGCCTGGACGAACGCATCCATACGCCGAGACTGGCCAATCCCAGAAAAGCCATTCCTGCCGGTTCCGTCGGCATCGGCGGTTCCCAGACCGGGATCTATCCCATGGAGTCGCCCGGCGGCTGGCAGCTGATGGGCAAGACACCGGTCAGGACCTATGATCCGGACAGGGAAGTCCCGATCCTGGTCTATGCCGGCGAATACATCCATTTCTATCCTGTGGATGAAGATGAATTCAACCGCATCAAAGCCGCGGTCGACGACGGCACCTATGAAGTCACGATCCGCGAAGGCAGCGCGCCGGATACCGCAGATGGCGGCGAAAAAAACGGAAAGGAGGCCTGATCCATGGGTATTCGCATATTAAAGGGCGGCATGCTCACGACAGTACAGGATCTCGGGCGCTACGGCTACCAGAGCCAGGGATTTTCCGTTGCCGGCGTCATGGACGTAAGATCCTTTAAGATCGCCAACCTTCTGATCGACAATCCCGAAAATGAAGCGGTGCTGGAGTTCACCCTGATCGGTCCCACGCTGGAATTTACCTCCGATACGATCATCGCGATCACCGGCGGTGACTTTACAGCCACCATCAACGGCAAACCCGCCGATATGTACACGGCCATTTATATGAAAAAGGGCGACATCCTGAAATTCGGCAGCGCCAGGACCGGCACCAGGGGCTATATCGCTTTCTCCAGCTACCTGCAGATCCCGACCGTCATGGGCAGCCGCTGTACGAACTTAAAGAGCGGCATCGGCGGATTCAAGGGCAGGAAGCTCAAGGAAGGCGATTATATCAACTTCCGCATCAAACGGCGTTATCTCCCCTTCTTCCTTTCCAGGAAGCTCACGCCCGACAATTTCGAACAGGACAGCGCCACGCTCAGGGTCGTCCTCGGACCGCAGGACAAGATGTTCACAAAGCAGGGCATCCATACCTTCCTGAATGAGGAATACACCGTGACCGGCGACTTCGACCGCATGGGATGCCGGCTGGAAGGCCCCTTCATCGCCTCCGCCGGTACGAGCGATATCATATCCGACGGCATCGCCTACGGCGCCATCCAGGTACCGTCCCACGGCAAGCCGATCGTCCTTTTGTCCGACCGGCAGACGACCGGCGGCTACCCCAAGATCGGCGCGGTCATCTATGCCGATATCCCGAAACTGGTCCAGCGCAAGACCGATCATAAGATCCGCTTTGAAGCGGTCACCATCGAAGAAGCGCAGAAGATCTACCACGAGGAGATCCTGGAACTGGAAGCCATGCGCAAGGCGATCCACGTACCCTGTAAAGAAGTACTGGAGATCAGGCTTGCCGCCAAGCGCCTGAACAAGCTGTTCGACGAGCAGTAACAGAAAGGAGTCATTATGGATCTTGAAAAAATCGCAGGTCTTGTAAAGATACTGGAAGATTCTTCCCTGACCGAACTGACGGTCAAAGAAGGCGAGACGAAAATACATTTAAGCAAACTGGACCATCCGCCCGTCGTGGCACCTGCTCCGGCAGCCGCTGCGCCCGTGTTTGCTGCCCAGCCTGCCGCTGCGCCACTCGCACAGGCAGAAGCGCCTGCCGCCGCACCGGCCGCGGAAGATACGCCCGATGAGGAATATATCGTATCTCCCATCGTCGGCACTTTCTATTCCGCCCCCGCGCCCGATGCGCCCGCTTATGTCCGCGTAGGCGACCACGTCAAGGCCGGACAGACCGTCTGTATCCTCGAAGCCATGAAACTGATGAACGAGATCCAGTCGGAATTCGACTGCGAGATCGAAGCGGTGCTCGTTTCCAATGAGCAGAAGGTCGAATACGGCCACCCGCTGTTCCGCGTAAAGAGAATCTGAAGCAGGAGGATCTGTCGTGTTTAGAAAAGTACTTATCGCGAACCGCGGCGAGATCGCTGTCCGTATCGCCAGGGCCTGCCGCTGTATGGGCGTCCGCTCTGTCGCGGTCTACTCGAAGGAAGACGCGAAAAGCCTGCATGTGCAGCTGGCCGACCAGCGGATCTGTATCGGTGAAGGCCCCGCCCGCGGAAACTACCTGAATATCGACATGGTCATCCAGGCCGCGCTCAACATGGGCTGTGACGCGGTGCATCCCGGATACGGATTTTTGTCCGAAAACAGCGAATTCGCCCGCAAATGCGAAGAGAATGGCCTGACCTTTATCGGCCCTTCCGCGGATGTCATAGACCGTATGGGCAATAAATCCGCCGCCAGGAAGACCATGATGGAAGCCGGCGTCCCTGTTGTGCCCGGTACGAAAGAACCGGTCACCGATCCGGCTGCCGCTCTGGAAGAAGCCGAAAAGATCGGCTTCCCCGTCATGATCAAAGCCTCTTCGGGCGGCGGCGGCAAAGGTATGCGGGCAGCGTTCGACGAAGAAGAATTCACACGCATGTTCAGCATCGCCCAGCATGAATCCGCCAACGCGTTCGGCGATGACACCATGTATATCGAGAAACTGATCCTGCATCCCCGCCACGTCGAGGTGCAGATCATCGCGGATAACGAAGGAAACGTCGTCGCCCTCGGTGAGCGCGACTGTTCCGTCCAGCGCAACAACCAGAAACTCATCGAAGAGTCGCCCAGCCCCGTCGTTTCGTCCAAAATGCGCAAAAAGATGTGCGAAGCTGCCATCCTCGCCGCCAGGACCGCCGGTTATACCAACGCCGGCACGATCGAATTCATCGTCGACCGGGACCGCAATTTCTACTTCATGGAAATGAATACCCGTATCCAAGTCGAACACGGCGTCACCGAGATGGTCACGGATACCGACCTGGTGATCGAGCAGATCCGTATCGCGGCGGGCGAGCCCCTGAGCTTTAAACAGGAAGACATCCAGCCGCGCGGCCACGCGATCGAATGCCGCATCAATGCCGAAATACCGGAAATGAACTTCATGCCGAGCCCCGGTAAGATCACGAACCTCCTCCTGCCGGCCGGCAACGGCGTCCGGGTGGACAGCGCCCTCTATACGGGCTACACCGTGCCCTCGGAATACGACTCCATGATCGCGAAGATCCTGGTCCATGCCGCCGACCGCGACGCCGCCATCGCCAAGATGCGCGCAGCCCTGGACGAGACCCTCATCACCGGCATCAATACGAACCTGGACTTCCAATACCGTATCCTGGACACCGAAACGTTCCGGAACGGCGAGGCCGATACGGGCTTCGTCGCAAAATTCATGAGCGGCGGGAACTGACACAGCAAAAGGAGGACTGCAAGACTATGCCTGCTATAGATTTGAACTGCGATCTCGGGGAAAGCTTCGGCAGATATACACTCGGCCTGGATAATGAGATCATACCCCTCATCTCGTCTGCCAACGTTGCCTGCGGGTACCACGCGTCCGATCCCGTCGTCATGAGACAGACTGTGAAAACGGCAAAAGAAGCCGGCATCGGCATCGGCGCCCACCCGGGCTTTCCTGACCTGATGGGTTTCGGCCGCCGCAATATGGCCGTCTCCCCCGACGAGTCCTATGCCTACACAATGTACCAGCTCGGCGCCCTTGACGCCTTCCTGAAGGCAGAAGGCACTAAGATGCAGCACGTAAAACCGCATGGTGCCTTCTACAACATGGCCGCGAAAGACTATGCCATGGCGGAAGCCGTCTGCTGCGCCATCCGCGACTTTGACAGTTCGCTCATCGTCCTCGCGCTCTCCGGCGGCGAACTCTTACGCGCGGCAAAAGACCTCGGCCTTGCCGCCGCGGCGGAATACTTCACGGACCGCGCCTATGAGGCGGACGGGTCCCTCAGGAACCGCCGCCTGCCCGGCGCCATGATCACCGATGAAGGAGAAGCCATCGCCCGTACGATCCGCATGATCCGCGAACACAAAGTCCGTACCTACGACGGCCAGGATATCACCCTCGACGCCGCTTCCATCTGCGTCCACGGCGACGGCGTAAAAGCCCTCGAGTTCGTCAGGACGATCCGCGCCCGCCTCGAAGAGGAAGGGATCGGGATAAAACCGCTGCGGGAGCTCTTTTAAAAGCGGAACAGGAAGCAGGGGCGCAGGCGGGATATCCTCGTCGGGAACTTCTGTAATTCTTTTAAAATGTATTGAACACGCGCAAAGATCAAAACTCGCTGTCGCTCAGACAGGTTGATCTTTGCGCGTAATACATTTTAAAAGAATCACGAAGTTCTGCCGGCTCGGATATATGCCTGCGCCCCCTGCTTCCTGTTCCACAGAGTATGCGGTGATTCTGTTCTGCTGCGTGCCGGCGGGCCGGTACAGGCTTTCCCGGCGCATTTGATCCTGCTTTACTTCGTGCCGTCGGGCCGGTACAGGCTTTCCCGGCGCATTTGATCCTGCTTTACTTCGTGCCGTCGGG
>JAFVHP010000023.1 GCA_017474455.1 Lachnospiraceae bacterium | reverse complement strand
TATAATGTGCTATCATATTAAACATGCAGACGATGGAACTGATCGCCCCCTGCCATTTTGGTATGGAGAGCGTATTAAAACGTGAGATCTATGATCTCGGATATGATATTACGTCCGTAGACAACGGCCGCGTCACTTTTGCCGGTGATGCGGAGGCTGTCGCGCGCGCCAATATCGGCCTCAGGAGCGCCGAACGCATACTGCTGAAAGCCGGCGAATTCAAAGCCGCCAGCTTTGACGATCTGTTCGAAGGCACAAAGGCGATCCCCTGGGCGGATTATCTGCCCGCGGACGCCAGATTCTGGGTGACGAAAGCTGCCAGTGTCAGGACCAGACTCTTCTCCCCTTCCGATATCCAGTCCATTATGAAGAAAGCCATGGTCGACAGTATGGCCGGTCATTACAGAGTATCGGTCTTTCCGGAAGACGGGGCTTCCTACCCGGTGCGGGTCATGATCAAAGATGACATCGTGACTGTAGCGCTGGATACCACCGGCGAATCCCTTCATAAACGGGGCTACAGGAAGTATGCTGTCAAGGCTCCGATCGCGGAGAACCTTGCTGCCAGCCTTTTGATGCTTACCCCCTGGTCAGCGGAACGCATCCTGGTGGATCCGTTCTGCGGCAGCGGGACATTTCCGATCGAAGCGGCACTGATGAGCGCCAATATCGCGCCCGGTCTTTACAGATCATTTACAGCAGAGACCTGGAATGGTCTGATCCCTGCCTCCGTATGGAAGGACATCCGGGAAGAGGCCTCGGAAGCCGCCGACCCGGATATTGAAACAGATATCCAGGGCTACGACATCGATCCTGCTGCGATCGAAGCCGCGAGGAACAACGCCCGGCTTGCCGGTGTCGATAAACTTATCCACTTCCAGGTAAGGGACGTTTCGCGCCTCTCCCACCATGGAAAATACGGTTTTCTGATCGCCAATCCCCCTTACGGAGAGAGGCTCCTTAAGGATGATCCGGAGATATGGCAGCTGTATGCCGCCCTCGGAGAACGTTTTAAGGCTCTGGACTCATGGTCAATGTACCTGATCAGCGCTTATGAACAGACTGAAGCGGCCCTGGGGATAAAGGCTGCCAAAAACCGCAAGATCTATAACGGTATGCTGCGTTCCTATTTTTATCAGTTTCCCGGGCCGAAGCCCGCGGGCAGAAGGAAAGAACGCTCATGAAGATAATATTTGCCACCGGCAATGAGAATAAAGTGAAAGAGATCCGGAAGATACTGGATGATCCCGGCATCGATATCCTGACGATGAAAGAAGCCGGCTGTGTGTGCGATCCCGATGAGAACGGCACGACATTTGGCGAAAATGCGCTGATCAAATGCAGGGCCCTCGCCGCCTTGCTGCCGGACCGGTCAGCGGACACCGTGATCATGTCGGACGATTCCGGCCTCTGCATCGATGCGCTAGGCGGCGAGCCCGGTATTCACTCCGCACGGTTCATGGGACATGAGACCTCATATGACATCAAGAACCGGGAACTGATAAGGCGCCTCGAAGGAGTAGAGGGCGGACAGCGGAGCGCCCGCTTCGAATGCGCTGCCGCCGCCATCCTGAGCGATGGTTCTGAACTTCTTTGCACGGGGAAAATGGAAGGACTCATTGCCATGGAACCTTCCGGGGCAAACGGTTTCGGTTATGACCCTATCCTGTACCTGCCGCAGTACGGCTGCACCAGCGCCGAGATCAGTGAAGAAGAAAAAAACGCGATAAGCCACCGCGGAGCGGCGCTGCGCGGGCTCCGTGAACTTCTCAGGGAAAAAGGGCTCTGACCATGCGG
This sequence comes from Lachnospiraceae bacterium, assembly GCA_017474455.1. Classification (GTDB taxonomy): domain Bacteria; phylum Bacillota; class Clostridia; order Lachnospirales; family Lachnospiraceae; genus CAG-791. The sequence continues at coordinate 3,955 of JAFVHP010000023.1, read as the reverse complement.
ATCCTTATCATCAGCGATACACATTCACGGGATCTGGCGGCATTATCGCTCCCGCAGGAGACAGGACCTGTCGACGCGCTCTTCCACGCAGGTGATATAGAAAGCAGTTACGAAGAGTACGAAAGCATCTGCGCAGATACATATCATATTCCCTTCTACGCTGTGGCAGGCAACAACGACTACGCCAGTTCACTGCCCGGTGAACGGATCCTGCACTTCGAAAACACCGCTATCCTGCTTACACACGGCCATAATTACCGGGTCTCGCTCTCTCCGGACGAACTGGCCCTGGAAGCAAAAGCAATGGGCTGCAGCGTTGCCGTTTACGGCCATACTCACAGACCCTACGTAGATATGCTGCACGAGGTCCTGATGCTGAATCCCGGAAGCATATCCTATCCGCGGAGCCGGGACAGACGTCCTACCTGTATCCTGCTCGACCTGGAACGTGAACCGGGCGGAGTATCTTCCACGCCCAAAACAAGATTCCGCGCATCCCTCCTTTACACAGACACGCTCAAGTCCTGCGGATCTGCTCAGGGAACTTTATTTTGTCATTGACACACTGTTTTTCCTAATATATAATACTCTTTGCGTTGATTCGCGGGAAACCAGGTGAATGGCGGGGTGTGGCTCAGTTTGGTCAGAGCGCCTGGTTTGGGACCAGGAAGTCGCAGGTTCGAATCCTGTCACCCCGAGTATCAGACGCCGGAGCCAGACATGCGGGTGTAGTTCAATGGTAGAACACTAGCCTTCCAAGCTAGATACGTGGGTTCGATTCCCATCACCCGCTTTTGTGTGTCCGTAGCTCAGTTGGATAGAGCAACGGCCTTCTAAGCCGTGGGTCGGGGGTTCGAATCCCTTCGGGCATATGTGATGCGCCTGAGTTTTCACGGCGTTGCATCAAATACATGGTGGGTATGGCGTAGTTGGTTAACGCGCCAGATTGTGGTTCTGGAGATCCTGGGTTCGAGTCCCAGTATCCACCCGAAGACGGACTTCCGACTATTCGGGAGTCCTTTTATATAATGGGCTATCGCCAAGGGGTAAGGCACAGCACTTTGACTGCTGCATTCGTTGGTTCGAATCCGACTAGCCCAGTGGATCCTGTACAGACAGCGGCATCCCGGATACTGCTGTCTGTTTTATTCTCTTATGACAGGTCCCTTAAAAAAAAGATCTGCAGATGCTATAATAGTAAAGCTGACCGGGCAGCGCCCATTCTGTCAAAGGGCTTACTGTTCTGCCGGCATCTTCAGGTCAGATCATTCGGGCATGCAGTTGTGGCGAAATTGGCAGACGCGCAGGATTTAGGTTCCTGTGTCGAAAGACGTGAGGGTTCAAGTCCCTTCAACTGCATCTCATCTTCTCTGTATCCGCCTATTTCATAACTTATCAGGTTTCATATCATTCGATAATTGACCGATTAAATTCGTTATTCTAATATATTTCTATAATTATTTGAAGATTCATTAATTAATATCTTATTTTACTGACACAGGTATCGGCTTTATGAATACTTCATTTATCTCTCTCAAGGATATTGCCGCTATATGCGGTGTATCACTGTCTACCGTCTCCAAAGCTCTGCATGACTATCCCGACATCAGCAGAGAGACTGCTGAGCGGATACAGAAGACCGCCAGTGAATTAGGCTATATCAAACTCCCGCCTGTACCGAGGCCACCGGCAGACAGCAGCCGGCGCATAGGGGTGCTTTTGCTGAAAAACGACCTGACACCCTTTGAAGAGTACTACTTTCACAAGATCATATACTCTTTTTCCCAAATGGTATCAGCCAGGGGATATGATCCTCTCCTGTTCCTTGACAAAAGGAATCCCGGCAGTGCCTCCGTTATATCCCGGGTGCTGCTGCAGCATCCTGACGGACTGTGCATCGTTGGCCTGGAAAAGACGGATGCCGCTATCCGGGAACTGTTGGACAATACTCCCCATATTATCAGTATCGACCGTCTTCTGGACCGTCATCAAAGCGTTTTAAGCTCGCAGGATGAAGGCATCCGGATCCTGATGGCTTACTGCCGCATGAAAGGTCATACCCGTATCGCATACTTCAACACTGTTGACTCCTTCTACAACCGAAGAGCCAGGGATACATATATACGGTATGCGCATGAAATGTCCCTTCCTTCTTCCTACTTAACGAACATCACCATATCCAGGGCCGAAGACAGCTCCATACTGCCAAAATACCGTTCGAACCTCAGAAGCGAGCTTTCAAGGCTGCTGTCCCTTCCCGAAAGGCCCAGCTGCATTCTCTGCTCCGATGACCTGTTTGCCTATGCCTGCATCAGGGAACTGGAAAGCATGGACATCCGTGTCCCGGATATGATCTCTGTCGCCGGGTTCGGCGCATTCAGCATCCACATGGGCATCAGGCCATATCTGACCACTGTACAGCCGTTCCCTGAAGTGATCGGTTCCAGGGCAGCACACGATCTGATAGACTCCATAGAAGATCCTGCTTCTGTCAGGTACAAACCTGTTTATATCGAACCGGTCCTCGTGGAAGGCTGTTCTGTCAAAGATCTTTCTCTTGACAAAACCGCCCTGCTAAACTAAAATACCTAATGTTGTGTACGTGTAGCTCAGCTGGATAGAGCGTCTGGCTACGGACCAGAAGGTCGCGAGTTCGAATCTTGTCACGTACATAAAAAAAGGGGTCGTCGCATCTTGCTGATTAATCAGCAGGGGCGGCGACCTCTTTTTGTCTCAAAATCACGCTTTTTCTCTGGTTTTTCTGTTTTTTAGGGCCGGATGTGAGCAGAATGCGGGCATCCGGCTTTTCCGGATTTCATTTCAGGCATACTTATACAGACATCATCAGATGCCTTCCCGTTCAAGTGGCAATTCATTTTGAACTGTCAAAATATCATGCCGGTTTTTTCAGTTCATAGAGCCGGATCCCGTGCTTTTGTGACTGGATCTTCCAATGCAGCTTGTTGAAGTTATACGCGATCGCAACGAGCACACTCTCAGCCAGCACGTTCTTCATTCCCCTGTACAGGTACTGCCTGAACCCCATGTCTTCCTTGACAACGGCAAACGTCCCTTCCGCCTGTATGCTGCGGTTCATCCTGAGCTGTGCACCGTAGTCGCTCATGATGCGCCTAAGGTTTTCGGCACGCTTTTCTTCTTTTGTCCTTGATACATAAAGGACCTTAGTACGTTCTTCCATCGGAGTTTTGCAGTTGTTCCCCTTAATGCATTTATCCTTATACAGACAGCCTGAACAGTCGCCGCACCTGTAGACAGTGGAGACATTTACGTACCCGCTTGCCGTCCTGGACTTCCTGACCCCGTCGGCACACAGCTTCCTTCCGTTCCTGCAGGTATAGCTGTCCGTTTCTTTATCGTAAGACATGTTTTCCTGGCAGCTGATGTCTGTTCTGTATTTTCTGGTCCTGGAGATCTCATAATTCGTCGGCTTTATATATGAAGACTGCCCGTTCTTCTCCAGGAAAAGGTAGTTCTCCTCGCTCTCGTATCCTGCATCTGCCACTATATCGCGGTACTTGAGGTGAAGGTGTTCCTCCATTTCTTTAAGCATCGGGCGGAGGGTCAGGGTATCCCCGGGACGGGAACTGACGTCCACCCATGTGATAAATCCGGCATCTACTGCATGCTGGACGTTATAGGCCGGTTTCAGCTGGCCATTGAGCATGGCGTCTTCCTTCATCCTCATAAAGGTCGCGTCGCGGTCCGTTTTGGAGTAGCTGTTGCGGTCCCCGCATACATCGAGCTTATAAACATAGTCCTCCATCCTCTGCAGGTATTCCCTGGCCTGTTCGACATACCGCTGCAGGGGCGTTTTCCTCTTTCCGGTCCCGCTTACAAATACGACCCTTTCTTTGCGGCAGAGCTTTTCCAGCTGTAGAACGAGCTGTTTTATAGTCCCGAGTGAGATCCGGTCATTGTAAGCGACCCTGATGTC
>JAFVHP010000003.1 GCA_017474455.1 Lachnospiraceae bacterium | reverse complement strand
GCCCTGAACTCCTTCTCGTGAATGCCCGCTGTCATGAAAGTGTAACGGATATCAAAATAATCCTCATCCTTTGTCTGTGTCTCCATGAACTTTGTCGGCGTAATTCCGCTGATATTGTCCGCAATCAGGTGCGCATAGGAATACACAAAGTTTGTGTAAATCCGGGTGTTCCGTGTATAAAGCAGTCTGCCTGCCATCAGGCAGACGCCCAGGATCAGGAAAATACCCAGAAGGGCAAGGCTGAGGATATTTCTGCCGGCAATCGTGCCTCTTTCGGTTTTGATCTTCTTATAGTATTTCATAAGCCGTTTCTCACTCTATTCCGGGATCATGTGAGGTTTTTAAATTTTACATCAGCGGAGACAGGAACTTTACCACCTGGCCGACGACCTTGTAAAAGACTTTTTCTCCCTTGATTGTTTCCTCTGTAACCTTTCGGCATCTTTCCAGCGTCTGTTGAAAGTCCTCCTCGATCTCCGGGATACAGTCCGTCCGATACAGATACGTAGCGCATTCGAAATGATGGTACAGGCTGCGATAGTCCAGGTTGATCGTACCGACCACGGCCTTGCTGTCGTCGCTGACAAAAACTTTTGCGTGGACAAAGCCGGGAATATACTCGTAGATCTTCACGCCTGCTTCCGTCAGGGACTTGTAATGTGTCTTCGCCAGTGAATAGGCCACCTTCTTGTCAGGGATTCCCGGAAGGATCAGCTTCACATCCACGCCCCGCTGTGCGGCAAAGCGCAGTGATGTCTCGAGTTCCCCGTCCAGGATGAGATAGGGAGACATGATGTGGACATAGTCCGTGGCCCGGTTCAAGAGATCCATATAGACCGATTCGCCTACTTTATCCTCATCCAATGGAGAGTCGCAGTATGGCATGACACAGCCCTTCGCCTGAGGGGCAGGCTCCGTCTCTCTCAGCCAGTGTTCATAGTCCGGCTCCTTCTCCCCGACATACCACATCTGCAAAAACATCAGGGTAAAGCTCTTTACCGCCGCACCTTTCAACATGACCGCCGTGTCCTTCCAGTGGCCGAACCGTTCAATGCGGTTGATATACTCATCCGCAAGATTGACACCGCCGTTGAAGGCCACCTTGCCGTCGATCACAAGAATCTTGCGGTGGTCACGGTAGTTGTAGTGAGAAGATACGACGGGCTTGATCGGTGAAAACGGCTTTGCCTTGATTCCTTCCTTTTCGAGAAGCTTCCAGTAATCGACCGGAAGCGTGAACATCTCGCACATACCGTCATACATAACCCGGATCTCGACGCCTTCTTTTGCCTTTCGGGTCAGGATTTCCAGGATCCGCCCCCACATGTATCCCTCTTCGATGATGAAGTACTCCATAAAAATGAACTTCTCGGCCTTTTCCAGTTCCTCAAGCAAGGCCTCGAACATATGTTCGCCCAATGGGAAATACCGTACCGCAGTTTGGTCGTACAGCGGGAAGCATCCGCTTCGGTTAAGATAACGGCAGAGATCATCGATTCCGGATCCGTCGGACTCGAGTTGTTCAAGGACATTCTCCGGCTGCTCCAGGAATTCCCTGCTTTTCTGAATCTGATCATCGACAAGCGTGCGCTCCATCCTGTG
>JAFVHP010000022.1 GCA_017474455.1 Lachnospiraceae bacterium | reverse complement strand
ATACGCTGGTGGAATCCGATTACATGGGGCTTGTCAGCTCCAATAAAGTTCCCGACAAGTTCGAGCGTACCGGCCTTCACGCTGTAAAAAGCAGCCGCGTGGACGCTCCGGTCATCACCGAGTATCCTCTGACGCTGGAGTGCAAGATCGTCGAGATGCAGGAACAGCCCTACGGTCTGCGTGTGCTCGGAGAGATCGTAAACGTCCTGGCGGATGAAAAGATCCTGGATACCGAAGGAAAGATCGACGGCGGAAAGATCAACGCGTTCCTGTTCGATCAGGTGAAATTCGACTATTATAAGGTCGGTGAGATTTGCGGCAAGGCCTGGCATTCCGGCGCTCCTCTGGTAAAGAAGTAACCAGGATCTTCTTATCTGTCTCTGCTTGTCTTTCCTGAAGGACCGTGTTAAGATAAACCTGTTTGAATGGTACCGGTTGTCAGGAAAAGTACCGGAGCGGAGGAAAGCCATGAATGAAAAGAAAATTGCAGAAGCCAACTTCAGCGACACGGGATACAGCTATACACTCTCGCTGATCTCCGGAAAGTACAAACCTATTATTCTCTATTGTCTGATGGAGTATGAGCCGGTCCGCTTCAATGAGATGCAGCGCTATCTCGGCAAGGTCGCAGACAAGACCCTGAGCCAGAACCTGAAGGAACTGGAAAAGGACGGGCTGATCCACCGGGAGATGTATCCGGAAATTCCGCCGAAAGTGGAGTATACCCTGACCGAACGCGGGCAGTCGCTGGTTGCGGTGCTGGACAAGCTCTGTGACTGGGGTATCGAAAACCGCCCCTGATCACTGTCTCCGGATCTGCTTTCATAAAATACCGTCCTGCGTATCGAACCATACATAAAAACGGAACCCGTAAGGATCCTTATCCAATCCTTTTCGGGTTCCGTTTTCTGTTCTGTTCTTTCTATTGGGTCGGGCAGGGCTCCCTGCAGACGGATTCAGTTCAGTTTCTTCAGTGCCGCCTCCATCCGGTCCATGCCAAGGCGAATGTTCTCCATGGAGTTGGCATAGGCAAAGCGGACGGTCCCCGGCATACAGAAAGCTTCGCCGAAGACCGCGGCCACTCCGGCTTCATCCAGGAGATAATTGCAGAGATCCTCAGCGGTGCCGATCGTCCGGCTTCCGCAGCTTCTGCCAAGATAGGCCCGCACATCCGGCATCAGGTAAAAAGCTCCCTGCGGCTTCCGGCAGAGGATCCCGGGCATGGCGTTCAGGCGCGCATGCATATAGTCCCGACGCTGTTCAAAGGCCCGGCGCATCTCCTCCACTGCGTCGCCGCAGTCGGTGAAGGCTTTCAGCGCCGCATACTGCACAAAACTCACAGGACAGGAGGTCATGTGCCCCTGAAAGGCATTGCAGGCCTTACTGACGGCAAGATTGGATGCCGTATAGCCAAGTCTCCAGCCGGTCATGGCGAAGGCCTTGGAAAAACCGTTGACTACCACGGTCCGCTCGTACATCGCGCCTGACACAGAGGCGATGCTGACATGCTCTGCGCCGTCATACACCAGTTTCTCGTAGACTTCGTCTGAGATGACATAGAGGCCCTTTTCCTCTGCGATCTCTCCCAGTGCCTCCAGTGACGCGCGGGAATAGACCGCGCCCGTCGGATTGTTCGGTGAATTCAGAAGGATCAGTTTCGTCCGCGGGGTGATGGCGTT
>JAFVHP010000021.1 GCA_017474455.1 Lachnospiraceae bacterium | reverse complement strand
TATATCCGCGTCAAGGACCGGATGATCGGTGATTATGAGGACAGACGCCGCTGGGCGAAGATGTGCATCAACAACATCGCAAAGGCCGGATACTTCTCATCGGACAGGACGATAGCAGATTACAATTCGGATATCTGGCATTTGAGGTAAGTAAGGTTCTGATCGGTTTTTATGAGGGCTTGCCATACGGCAGGTCCTCTTTTAATGCGAATAGTCAGATCAGCACTCACATCTTGCCATACATAATGACGTTCGTTGGCCGGACATGATTTCTTCACGGTCGCGACACACTTAGTTCACATTTCGATCGTATTGAGGAGAAAGAGCTCAAATGATATAATCTCTACGGTTATAATGAGCTCTTTTTTCTATGTGAAGGAGGAGTTCTTTATGGGAAAAAACCTGAAAAATAAAGAGTTAGGAAAGGGGATTTCACAGCGAAAAGACGGAAGATATTCGGCACGTTATAGAACTAGGGATGGCGGAAGGGTTGAAAAGTACTTCGATTCGGTGCGCGAGGCACGTGATTGGTTTGAAAAAGCAAAGTATGAAAACACCAACTGTACGGTATATCCGCCGTTTGAGATGGTTGCAGAAGATATCGTAAAGAATGATGCGGCACTGCCTGCGTATGTTCATATTACAGAGGATGAAAAACATAGAGAGATAGATCTCGTGGCTGACGCTTTAAAAGTGGTATAAAACTTGATGCGAAATTTGGACTCGTGGCACTCGATGTGGCACTCGGTCAAAAAGGCATGTAGCGAAAAGCCCGTAAAATAAAGAAAACTCAAAGGAGATTATAATATTATGAAACTAGGAATCGTAGGCCTTCCGAACGTCGGAAAGAGCACGCTGTTCAATTCACTGACAAAGGCAGGTGCGGAAGCGGCCAATTACCCGTTCTGCACCATCGACCCCAACGTCGGCGTCGTCCCTGTGCCGGACGACAGGATAAAAAAGCTGGGTGAACTGTACCATACCAGGAAAGTCACACCGGCCGTGATAGAATTTGTGGATATTGCAGGCCTTGTCAAGGGCGCTTCCAACGGCGAAGGCCTTGGCAACCAGTTCCTTGCCAACATACGTGAAGTGGATGCGATCGTGCATGTAGTGCGGTGCTTCGAAGATCCGAACGTGATCCATGTTGACGGCAGCGTCAATCCGTTAAGGGATATCGAGACCATCAACCTGGAGCTGATATTTGCTGATCTGGAAGTCCTTGAAAGAAGGATCTCCAAGGTGGCAAGGACAGCCAAGATGGATAAAGAGGCGGCGAAAGAGCTGGATCTGCTCAACCGGATCAAGGCACATCTGGAATCGGGAGAACCGGCTTCTTCCATGGAGATCCCGGAAGAAGAAAAAGAATGGTTCGACGCGCTGAACCTGCTCACTGCCAAGCCTGTGATCTATGCGGCGAACGTTTCGGAAGACGACGTGGCAGATGATGCGGCCGGCAATGAAAAGGTCGCTGCGGTAAGGGAATACGCCGCCGCCCACGGCAGTGAGGTGTTCGTCATCTGCGCTTCGATAGAATCAGAGATAGCCGAGCTGGATGATGACGAGAAGGAAGTGTTCCTGGCGGACCTGGGTCTCACATCGTCAGGCCTCGACAAACTTGTGGCCGCCAGCTACAGGACCCTCGGTCTGATGAGCTTCCTGACGGCAGGAGAGGATGAATGCAGAGCCTGGACGATCAGGATCGGCACAAAGGCGCCACAGGCAGCCGGCAAGATCCACAGCGATTTTGAACGCGGCTTCATCAAGGCCGAGGTAGTCAATTACGAAACGCTCCTTCAGGAGGGTTCGCTCCACGCGGCACGTGAAAAAGGACTTGTGCGGATCGAAGGCAAAGACTATGTTGTATCGGACGGGGACGTTATCCTGTTCAGATTCAACGTCTGATCCGACTGTTTTCATAAGGAGCGGCTATGGATATTTGGGATATCGATTTTCCTAACCTGGGCATATACCTTAAACATGTCCCGAAATCATTTACTGTTTTCGGCTTTGAGATAGCTCTGTACGGAGTGATCATCGCCTGTGCCATAATGGCAGGGCTGCTGATGGCGGCGCATGTTGCGAAGAAGCATCCGCAGGCCGGGCAGGACCCGGACATGTACTGGGACGCCATTGTCTGGCTCGTGCTCTTCGGAGTGGCCGGCGCACGGATCTACTATGTCATTTTCATGTGGGACAACTATAAGGATAACCTGCTGCAGATCTTTAATCTGCGGGCGGGCGGCCTGGCGATCTATGGCGGTGTCATCGGCGCCGTGACCACGATCTTCGTTTACTGCAGGATAAAGAAAAAGGACCCGTATGTATTTCTCGACGCTTCTTCCTGCGGGCTGATCCTCGGACAGGCGATCGGCCGCTGGGGAAATTTCTTCAACAGGGAAGTGTTCGGAGAATATACGGATAATCTTTTCGCGATGCGGCTTCCGACTGCCATGGTGCGTAATCAGGATATATCGGCAAGGATCATGGAAAAAATGCCGGAAGGCGTCAATTATATCCAGGTCCATCCCACATTCTTTTATGAGAGTGTATGGAATCTTTTTGTCCTTACCCTGATGCTCCTGTACTATAAACACAGAAAATTCAACGGGGAAGGGATCCTTCTGTATTTTGCAGGATACGGGATCGGAAGGGCCTGTATCGAATATATCAGGACGGACCAGCTCTATTTAAGGGGTACGAAGATCCCGGTCTCCATGTGCCTCGGTATCCTGATGGCCGCGGCATCGGTGATCATCGATATCATCGTCAGGACAGGAATGAAGAACGGTAAATTTGAAAAACTGAAGATCCGGGAAGCGGAATCGAAAACTGATAGCGTTTCCTGAAGCAGACAGGCAGCCGCCTCAAACGGTGCCGGCAATACGCCGGCACCGTTTTTTTATGCATTTTTCCGGCTTTTTTTGCGAAATGGCAAAGGGAGGCATATAATAATAAAAAAGTGGAGGAAAGTGGTAAATTAGTGATGCAAAGTGGTGGAAAGTGGTATATAATGTACTCAGTTGCCCTTTGGCTTTAAATGGTAGATGCGTATGTTCATGGGAGAATACAGCCATTCCCTGGATGCGAAAGGAAGGCTGATAATACCTGCAAAATTCAGAGAAAAACTTGGCGAGACCTTCGTGATCACCCGAAGTCTTGACAAGTGTCTTTGCATCTACGATTCGGACGAATGGGAGAAATTCGCAGCCAAACTTGAGGAACTGCCATACAACGCCGCCAAACAGCGAAAACTGACAAGATACTTCCTGTCGGGGGCAGCTGAAGCAGAGACGGACAAACAGGGGCGGGTGCTGATCCCGCAGAACCTGCGAAACGCGGCCGGTATCGACAGGGATGTGGTCCTGGTCGGAGCCGGGCGGATGATAGAGATCTGGAGCAGGGAGCTCTGGGAAGAGAATATTACAGATGAAGAGATCGACCAGATAGCAGAGGAAATGCTTACGGACGGTTTCAGGATTTAAAAGTCGGAGTTGGCAATGATCTTTAAGCACGAATCAGTCCTGAGAAATGAAGTGATAGAGCTCTTGAACATTAAACAGGACGGTTTGTATGTGGACGGTACGCTCGGCGGCGGCGGACACAGCTTCCAGATCGCTTCCAGGCTTTCGGACAAAGGCCATGTCTTATGCATCGACCAGGATGAGGAAGCGATCGAAGCAGCCCGGAAACACCTCAGGGTCTATGAAGACAGGACAACACTGGTACATGACAATTTCGTAAATTTTGACAGGGTCATGGATGAATACGGATACAGCCTTGCTGACGGATTCCTCCTTGACCTGGGCGTTTCCTCCTACCAGCTTGACAATGCGGAACGGGGCTTCTCGTACATGACGGATGCGCCGCTGGACATGCGGATGGACAGGACGAGCGGGGTCTCCGCCAGGACACTGCTGAATTCACTGAGTGAAGAAGAACTGACCTCCATACTCTATGAATACGGTGAAGAACGTTTCGCTCCGCAGATCGCCAGGCTGATCGTGAAAAAGAGACAGATCAGTCCTCTTGAGACAACAGGGGAACTGGCCGGGATCATCAGGGAAGCGATCCCGAAAAGAATGCAGGAGAAAGGCGGCAATCCCTGCAAAAGAACTTTCCAGGCCGTGCGTATAGCCTGCAACCGCGAGCTGGATGTACTTTCGGAAGCACTGGATAAAATGGTCGACAGGCTCGCACCGGAGGGCAGGATCGCCGTGATCACCTTCCATTCACTGGAAGACAGGATCGTAAAGAACGCCTTTAAAAAGTTTGAGGACCCGTGCACATGCCCGCCTGAATTCCCGGTGTGTGTATGCGGAAAAAAATCAAAGGGTAAAGTGATCACCCGGAAACCGGTGACACCGACAAAAGAGGAACTGGAACACAATCCAAGGGCAGCAAGCGCAAAACTTAGAGTGTTTGAAAAAGTTAAACTTTGATTCTTGAGGGGGGATCAGTTAACAGATGGCAGCTAACAGCAGATATTACAACCAGAATGCATACCGCAGAAACGGATATGTTTACGGAAGCGCTGTAAGGAAACAGGCGCCCGAAAGACTTGATGTTATCGACTACAGGCGCGAAAAAGCACCGGCTCCGGACCCCCGTGTCAGCATGGCTGCGCGCAGGAACCGCGAGAGGGCGGCGCATATGAACCCGGGATATGTGATCTTTATGTTTGTACTCGTATCCGCCATGTGCGCAGTGCTGATCGGTTACATAAGGCTCCACGCAGATCTCTCCAGTTCCGTGCAGTATATCTCCAGCCTTGAGAGCGAGCTTTCTACTCTGAAAGCCGCGAATGATGAGAAATATAATAAAATAAACAGCAGTATCAGCATAGATGATGTAAAATATACTGCGATAACCAAACTGGGCATGAAATATGCGCAGAAAGACCAGGTCATCAAATACGAAAATCAAGCGGAGGATTATGTCCGCCAGGTGTCCGGCCTGTCGGATTAATATATTGCACACATGTCTGATAAGCCAGGTAACGGCCGCGGCAGCATAAAGCGGACTGATAACAGAAAGACAACCAAACGGAATACAACTAAAGAACCCAGGAAATTCCTGAAATGGATGCAGAAAAAGCTGGTAGTACTGTTTGTAATAGTACTGCTGGCTTTTCTTGGCCTCAGTATCCAGATCTACGCCATCAGCAGAGACAAGGGAAACGAATACTCAAAGACTGTACTGTCGCAGCAGTCTTATGACAGCCGCGTCATCGATTTTAAGCGCGGTTCAATCATTGATGCCAAGGGAACGGTCCTTGCGGACTCCGAACTGGTCTATGATGTGATCGTGGACGCCAAACAGATGCTCTCCAAAGACTATTATCTGGAGCCGTCCCTGCACGCCCTTGAAGAACTGGGGATCGACTCGGCGGCGGTCCGCAGGTACGTAACGGATAATCCTTCTTCCCAGTACTATATCGTGATGAAGAATCTTCCCTATGCCCGCAAGACCGCATATGATGAACGGCTGCGAGTCGGGAGGGAACAGGAAGAAGAAAACGGGACTCCGGTCAAGGACAGGATATACAGCAACATAAAAGGCATATGGTTCGACGCGAACTATATCCGCAATTATCCGAACGGTTCCCTTGCCTGCGACGTGATCGGCTTTACGAACGGCTCTAACCAGGGACAGTTCGGACTGGAAGAATACTATAACGATACTCTGAACGGGACGCCCGGAAGAGAATACGGATATCTGGACGAGATGTCCAATCTTGAGCGTACCACGATCGACGCGACGGACGGATACAACCTGATCACGACGATCGATGCCAATATCCAGAGCATCATTGAAAAATACCTGAAACAGTTCAACGACGAACACGCAAACGCAGTCCATACCGGAAACGGGGCCAACAATGTCGGCTGTATCGTCATGAACGTCAAGACAGGCGAGATACTGGGAATGGGTTCGTATCCCGGATTCGATCTCAACGACCCGTACAATATCGCCATGGTCACAGGGATGCCCAGGCTGAATGAAAAGGACGCGCCTTCGGGAGAATACCTGACCGGCGAAGATGTGAACGCGATGAGTGCGGATGACCAGACCAGGTATCTCAACGCGCTCTGGAGAAATTACTGCATCTCCGATTATTACGAGCCCGGTTCCGTAGCCAAGCCTTTCACAGTCGCCGCGGCATTGGAAAGCGGTTCGATAACCGGTAATGAACACTATGACTGTCAGGGAAAACTGGATGTTGCCGGTTGGGAGATCTATTGCCACAACCGTTACGGCGACGGTATTATATCTGTTTCCCAGTCCATAGAGATGTCCTGCAACGTCGCGCTGATGGAGATCGCTTTCGCGGCCGGCAAGGAGAATTTCTGCAAATTCCAGGATATCTTCAATTTCGGCCTGAAGACCAATATCGATCTCGCCAATGAAGTCAGGACCGATATGATGATCTTTGACGCCGACAAGATGAACATAGCCGACCTTGCCACCAATTCGTTCGGACAGAATTTCAACGTGACTATGATCCAGATGGCGGCCGGGTTCGCATCCCTGATCAACGGGGGCAATTATTACGAACCGCATATCGTCAGCAAGATCACCAGCGCCAGCGGCACGACGGTCAGGAATATTGAGCCCCGGATCCTGAAAAAGACTGTTTCTGCCCAGACCAGCGCGAAGATACGGGAGTACTGCCACCAGGTCGTAGTCGGCCCGAATGGTACCGGCAAGACAGCGAGGCCTGCCGGCTATATGATCGGCGGAAAGACGGGAACGGCAGAGACCCTTCCGAGACAGAATAATGAATATGTAGTATCCTTTATGGGATTTACACCTGTCGACGATCCTGAGATACTGATCTATGTTGTCGTCGACAGGCCCAATGTTGTTTTTCAGGCGGATGCCAAGTTCGCCACCGGGATAGTCAGGAATGTCCTGACGGAGGTGCTCCCTTATCTCGGACAGCCGATGACCGAACCTCTTTCCGAAAGCGAGATGGAAGAGCTTTCGCAGCTGGAGGAGAGCAACGCGTACGCGATCGGCGCCAGCGGCGCTCCTGCCGCGGAAGAAGTCGAAGAAGAAGAAACGGTTTCCGAAGGCGGGATCCCTGAAGGGACGGAAGACTTCGTGACTGTCGGTGAGGAAGAAAAGAAGGAACCGGCCTGGAAATCGTTTGAGATCGACCCGGAAACAGGATATCTGATCGATCCGTCGAACGGACACCACATCGATCCCGATACCGGTTTTGATTATGACAGTACTTATGCTGATGAAGTGGTGACCCCTATACCCTGACGGCATATGCCGCGGGTCCGTTACTTTGAAAACGAGGAAATGAAATGTTGAATACTGTACTGTGCTGGAATATATGGCTTGACACTGTCCTGCCGCTGTTTATCGCCTTTGCATTGACTGTCGTATCAGGTAAGTTCCTTATACCTTTCCTGACCAGGATCAAGGCCGGGCAGACGGAGCGGGATGACGGCCCCAAAAGCCATCTGTCCAAGACCGGCACGCCCAACATGGGCGGCCTGATGATCATGCTCGGCTTTATCGTGGCATGTGCTGTCAGCGCATTCAGGAATCCGCAGATCATACCGGTCGTCATCCTGACTGCCGGGTTTGCCATTGTAGGCTTTGTCGACGATTATATCAAGGTGATCCTCAAGAGATCCAAAGGCCTGCTCGCCTGGCAGAAGCTCCTGTTCCAGATCATCATCGTTCTGTTCTTCATGTGGTATATACAGCATTTCCATAATATCGCCCTTGCCATGAAGATACCGTTCGTCTCCGGCAGATACGTCGACCTCGACATACTCAATATACCGTTCATGCTGTTCGTGATCGTGGCCACTGTCAATGGTACGAACTTAAACGATGGTGTCGACGGAATGGCTTCCTGCGTCACGATCGCGGTCACGCTGTTCTTTACGGCCGCGGCGGTCATTACCGCATCCGGTGCCGCGCCGGCAGGTTCTGCCATGATAGGCGCCCTTCTCGGTTTTCTGATCTATAACGCGTACCCGGCCAAAATATTCATGGGAGACACAGGCTCACTGGCTCTGGGCGGCTTTGTGGCGGGCATGGCATATCTTATGCAGATGCCCCTGTATATCCCGATCGTCGGCTTCATCTATCTGCTTGAAGCCGTTTCGGTCATACTGCAGGTGCTGTATTTTAAAAAGACAAAAGGCAAAAGGCTGTTCAGGATGGCGCCGATCCATCATCATTTTGAACTCGGCGGATATTCGGAAGTAAGGGTCGTCGCCCTGTTTACGATCATTACCGTCCTGATCGCAGTTTTCATGCTGCCGTTTATCTGGTAACAAAAAACAGGGGGATCGATCACAGGATCAGTTTGGAATATGGATATGAGCGAAAAGAAAGTACTTGTTGTCGGAGCGGGAAGAAGCGGCATTGGCGCACTCAGGCTCCTGAAATATAAAAATGAACCGGCTGTGCTGCTGGAGCAGGATAAGAACAAAACACCGGAGGATGTACGGCTTTCCCTTCCGGAAGATATAAGGGATTATGCCGCTGTCATGACCGGCGATGCTGACTTCGGAAAAGAGCCGGACGAACTGTTTTCCTATGCGGTGATAAGCCCTGCGGTGCCTGCGGATTCGCAGCTGTGCCTTAAGCTTAAGGAGAGAGGGGTAGAAGTCCTTTCCGAGATAGAACTGGCGTACAGAAGTGAAAAAGGACGTGTCATCGCGATTACGGGAACAAACGGAAAAACGACGACGACGTCCCTTGCCGGCGCGGTCATGTCCGCTTATCAGGAAGGCGTGCATATCGTGGGCAATATCGGGAATGCCTACGCGGGCGAAGTGATCCGGTCCGATAAGGATTCCGTCAGTGTTGCCGAGATCAGCTCGTTCCAGCTGGAGTGCTGCTCACAGTTCCATCCGGTTGTCAGCGCGATCCTGAATATCACGCCCGACCACCTCAACCGGCATTATACGATGGATAATTACGCCGCGATCAAGATGCGTATCGCCATGAACCAGACAAAAGACGATACCTGCGTGCTAAACTATAATGATCCAAGGCTCAGGAAATTCGGCGAACAGGATTGCCCGGCAAAAGTCGTATGGTTTTCCAGCGGGGAAGAACCGGAAAGCGGGTTTTACGTAACGGAAGATGCTGTTTACAGGATCGCGGACGGTGAAAGAAAACAGATCATAAGGGCGGATGAGGTGCAGCTCGTCGGCCTGTGCAATATGGAGAACATTGCGGCGGCTTATGCTGTCTGTGAAGCAATGGGTGTGCCGGATGAGATAATGATACGGGAGATCAGAAGTTTTGCGCCCGTTGAGCACAGGATCGAGTATTCCGGGACCGTATCCGGCGTCAGGTATTACAACGATTCGAAAGCCACCAATCCTGATGCGGCCATCTGGGGGATCCGGGCCATGAAATGGCCTACGGTCCTGATCGCCAGCGGATATAATAAGAACAATACATACGATGAGTGGATAGAAGCGTTCGACGGCAAAGTCAAGGCTCTGATGCTGATCGGGGAGACCGCCGGGGCGATCGCTGAGTGCGCAAAAGCGCACGGAATAGACAATATCCATTTCTATGAGACATTCGATGAATGTTTAAAGGCCTGCACAGAGGCGGCCAGTGACGGCGACTGTGTGCTGCTTTCGCCTGCCTGCGCCAGCTGGGGCATGTTCCCGAACTATGAGGTAAGAGGACGGATGTTCAAGGAATACGTGCAGTCTTTGATGAAAGGTGACCGGGAGGAAGAAACGGATGCCTGAACGTGTGCTGAAGAGATCCGTAAGGGTACAGGGAGCGGAAGTATTCAGGGACTATACGCTGATATTCGTTGTGCTTTTCCTTCTGGCACTGGGACTTGTCATGCTGTATTCGACCAGTTCCTATGAAGCCGCGCTGCAGTTCGGGGATTCCGCCTACTATCTGAAAAAACAGCTTTTCTCTACTGTAATAGGGCTGCTGGTCATGCTGCTTGTCTCCGTCCTGCCATACAGGCTGTGGGGGAGACTTGCAACTCCCGCATTTGCTCTTGCCGTGATCCTGATCCTGGCGATCATACCGTTCGGTGTGGAGTCGCGCGGCGCCAAGCGCTGGCTCTATTTCTTCGGCGTATCATTCCAGCCTGCCGAAGCCGCCAAGCTGGCCACGATCGTAGTTGCCGCCGCCATGATAGAAAGGCTCGGCAGCCTTGTAAAAACATTAAGGGGAATGATCCTGGTCTTTCTGCCGCCCGTGATCCTGAGTTTCATGCTGTATAAGATCACCAGGAACTTAAGTTCCGCCATGATCGTTATGGCCATCGTTGCCTGCATGGTATTTGTATCGGTACCTGACTATAAACGGTTCGTGCTGCTGGCTGTGGCCGTTGCGGCAGCCGGCGCATTATGGATATTTATGACTTTGAGAAGTGCGCAGGCAGCCGAAGATACGCTTAATTTCCGCGGCAACCGTATCCTGGCGTGGCTGGATCCCCAGGCTTATGCCGATGATACGGCTTTCCAGACTCTCCAGTCGCTGTACGCGATCGGATCGGGAGGGCTGTTCGGAAAAGGGCTGGGCCAGAGTATGCAGAAACTCGGCTACATACCCGAGGCACAGAACGATATGATCTTTTCGATCATATGCGAGGAGCTCGGGCTTTTCGGCGCGATATGCATTATCCTCCTGTTCATAATCATGATCTGGAGATTCATCTTCATAGCCAATAATGCCGTCGATCTGTTCGGCGCGATGCTGGTGGTCGGCGTTACAGGGCATATCGCCGTACAGGTCATCCTGAACCTGGCCGTTGTCACCAATACGATCCCCAACACCGGAGTCACCCTTCCGTTTATAAGTTACGGCGGAACTTCGGTCCTTTTCCTGCTTTTTGAAGTCGGTCTGGTCCTGAGTGTCGCCAGAGGTATCAGGTTAAAGGCGATCGACAGCACGCAATGAGGAAAAGGGCAGTTATCCTTACAGCCGTCCTTGTCATTCTTCTGGGAGCGGCAGCGGCTGTCATGCTCCACTGGCACGTCGACCGTGTCATAGTACAGGGCAGTACCCGCTATACTGATGAAGAGATAGAACGGTTCGTCATGAAGGGACCGCTCGGGCATAATTCCCTCTATCTGTCATTAAGGTACAGAGACCGTGAGACGGATGATATCGCGTTTATCGACAGGATAGATACAGAGATCCTTGACCCGCATACAGCGCGTATCCGTGTATATGAAAAAGCGCTGGCCGGATATATCAGGTATCTGGGGCGGAACCTGTATTTTGACAGGGAAGGGACGGTAGTGGAATCGACGATGGAGACCGCGGACGGTATCCCGCAGGTGACCGGGCTCGATATCGATCATATCGTCCTGTATGAAAAACTTCCGGTGAAGGATCCAGCCGTGTTCCGGAGGATACTGGATATCTCCCAGCTGATGACGAAGTACTCGGTCACGGCAGACAAGATCTTTTTCGATTCGTCAGGCAATATGACCCTGTATTTCGGAAAGATCAGGGTGCAGATGGGGCAGGACGTCTATACCGATGAGAAGATGTCCAATCTGTCCCACATCATCCCGGTCATCGAAGGGAAAGAGGGCAGTATAGACCTTACCGGCTATACCCCCGACAGCAGGTATACAACATTCACAGAAAAAAACGCAAATACAGATTGATATTTTAACGGTACGATTGTATTATTAAAAAGTCTAAATTGCGATATATATGCCCACTATTGTATATAAATATAATGGGATTCAGGTAATTGACAGGAGGATCCACAGTGCTTGAGATTAAGACAAATGAGAACGAAACGGCTTGTAAGATCATAGTCGTCGGCGTAGGCGGTGCCGGCAACAATGCCGTCAACCGTATGGTAACGGAAGGCGTCGGCGGTGTTGACTTTATCGGCGTAAATACAGATGTTCAGGCTCTGCAGACATGCCAGGCTCCGAAGCTTCTGCAGATCGGTGCGAAGCTCACAAAAGGACTCGGCGCCGGTGCCAACCCCGAGGTAGGCATGAAAGCGGCTGAAGAGAGTGCCGAAGAGATCAGTGCTGCCCTGAAGGGTGCGGATATGGTATTCGTGACCTGCGGCATGGGCGGCGGGACCGGAACGGGTGCTGCACCTGTCATCTCAAGACTTGCCAAGGAACAGGGGATCCTTACAGTCGGTGTTGTTACCAAGCCGTTCAGGTTTGAGGCACGTACACGTATGACAAGGGCTCTTGAAGGCATTGAGCGCATCAAGGAAGCGGTCGACACACTGATCGTTATCCCCAACGACAAGCTGCTCGAGATCATGGACCGCAGGGCTTCCCTGCCGGATGCCCTTAAGAAAGCGGATGAGGTCCTTTACCAGTCGGTCACCGGCATCACGAGCTTGATCACCGACGCGGCGATCATTAACCTTGACTTTGCCGATGTCCAGACCGTCATGAGGGATAAGGGCGTCGCCCATATCGGTATCGGCGAAGGCCGCGGTGAAGACAAGGCTACGGAAGCTGTCAAGCAGGCTGTGGAAAGCCCGCTGCTCGAGACCACCATTTCCGGTGCTACAGATGTCATCATCAATGTATCGGGCGGTATCTCACTTTCCGACGCAAGCGATGCGGCCAGCTATGTTCAGGAACAGGCCGGTGAAGATGTCAATATCATCTTCGGCGCGAAGTATGATGAATCCATGGAAGACAAGTGCACCGTTACGGTCATCGCGACAGGTGTCGGCGGCAATCCTTCCAAGAGAGCGGCTTACGGCAACGCTTTCCGTCCGGGTTATGTATCTCCCGCATCGGTACAGCCTTCAGTCCCCAATGTCGGCGGACAGGTACTGCAGATGCCTTCCATCAATAACACACAGTCGCTGAACCAGGGCGCACCAGGAATAACAGCATAGCCAGTTCCGTAAGGCAGAAGACACTGGATATACCTTCATTCCTCCGCTCCAAAGATACAGACGAATAAGCGGACAGCAAAATAAGCAGATAAAATAAGAGCCGGTCCTTTTACGGACCGGCTCTTTTTATGCTTCAGCAGGTAATGTACCGAAAACGGGATCAGTCGTCGGTGTTTTCGGAAACATATACAGTACGTTTCCTGGCGCCGGCATCCGCGGCAAGATAGTCGTCATAAGTGGAGACCTTGTCGATAATGGTGCCGTCCGGCAGTATTTCGATCATGCGGTTGCAGGTGGTCTGGATGATCTGGTGGTCACGGCAGGCGATCAGTTCTACCCCCGGGAATTTGATCATTCCGTCATTCAGCGCGGAGATCGATTCCATATCCAGATGGTTTGTGGGCTCGTCGAAGATCAGGCAGTTGGCGCCGCTGATCATCATCCTGGATAACTGGCAGCGGACCTTTTCGCCTCCGGAGAGCACACGCAGTTTTTTGACGCCGTCATCGCCGGCAAAGAGCATCCTTCCAAGGAAGCCTCGAACATATGTCATATCCTTGACGGGTGAATATCCGGTCAGCCATTCCGTGATGGTCAGGTCGGAAGCGAATTCTTCATTGTTGTCTTTTTCAAAATAAGCCTGGGAAGTCGTAACGCCCCATTTATAGCTGCCCTCATCCGGTTCCATCCTGCCGGTCAGTATCTCGAACAGGACTGTCTTGGCACGCTCCTGGCTGCCGATGAAAGCGATCTTGTCATCATGTCCCATAACGAAGGAAACATTTTTCAGCACCTGCACGCCGTCGATCGTCTTGGAGATGTTGTCGACGGTAAGCACTTCATTGCCGATCTCCCTGTCCGGACGGAAATCGATATACGGATACTTTCTCGATGAGGGTTTGATCTCTTCAAGTTCGATCTTTTCAAGCGCCTTCTTACGGCTGGTCGCCTGACGGGATTTGGAAGCGTTGGCGGAGAAGCGGGAGATGAATTCCTTGAGTTCCTTGATCTTTTCTTCCTTTTTCTTATTGGCTTCCTTCATCTGGCGGATCATCAGCTGGCTGGACTCATACCAGAAGTCATAGTTGCCGGCATACAGCGTGATCTTGCCGTAGTCGATATCCGCAATGGCCGTGCACACACGGTTCAGGAAATACCTGTCATGTGAGACGACGATGACCGTATTGTCAAAATCGATCAGGAACTCTTCCAGCCAGTTGATCGCGTCAAGATCGAGATGGTTGGTGGGCTCGTCCAGAAGAAGGACGTCCGGATTGCCGAACAGCGCCCTGGCCAGGAGGACCTTTACCTTCTGTGCCCCGGTCAGTTCCGACATCAGGCAGGAATGCAGTTCTGTTTCGATACCGAGACCGTTCAGCAGGGTCTCGGCGCTGGACTCTGCTTCCCAGCCGTCCATACCTGCAAATTCCGTCTCGAGTTCGCTTGCCCGTATGCCGTCTTCATCCGAAAAATCTTCTTTGGCATAAAGGGCTTCTTTTTCTTTCATTATTTCATAAAGACGCGCATTTCCCTGGATAACGGCATCCAGCACGACGAGAGAGTCGTATTTGTTCTGGTCCTGTTCCAGGAATGAGAGCCTTTCCCCGGGGGACATGGTCACATCGCCGCTGGTGGTTTCCAGCTGGCCGGAGAGTATTTTAAGGAAAGTCGATTTTCCCGCACCGTTCGCGCCGATGATACCGTAACAGTTGCCTGGCGTGAACTTGATATTTACATCTTCAAAAAGAGCTCTTTTGCCGAGCCGGAGTGTTACATTATTTGCTGCTATCATGGAAACTCCTTCTGATCATTGATCTTTTCCTGAATGACAAACACTATCATCATAAAGGAGGAAGTGTCCCGGGGCAAGGATTATTTTTGCCGGCGTTGCGAAAGAGAAGGACAGTGTTATACTATGTTGCAGGCGAAAAACGGATAAATACAGAAAGAGTGAAATAGTATGAACCTGGTCCTGACTGTTCTTATCATCTTTGTCGTACTGATAGTCCTGTACCTGTATCTGATCATGCCAAGGATGGCCGGCCGGCCGGATGCGTCGGTCTTTAACAGCAGGCTCTTTGCCCACAGGGGTCTTCATGACAATCTGTCCGCG
>JAFVHP010000020.1 GCA_017474455.1 Lachnospiraceae bacterium | reverse complement strand
CGTCCAGTTTTTATTGCGGCTTTGGTGTTTCAACGCTTCCGGCCCGTTGGCCTCTTCTATACGCACCCATTCTCTTATCTCATAACGGAAGCGTCTTTGTTTAACACCTTCTGGAGTTGCAGGCCACTTACCATCCCGATATAGTTCAACACATTTTCTTTTAAACTCGTATGAATAGCGCATAGAAAAACCCCCTTCCCTGGTTGTCCAGGAAAGGGGGTACATATCATGCGGGCACTCTTTTTTATTTGCCTTACGTTTGCTGCGTCAGCCTTTGTAAACGTAATCCCCTGCCGTGTATTTCGGCGGGATCACGGGCACCTGCAGCCAGGATGAATACTTTCCGCCGGTGTGGATCACGTGTTTTGCTTCTCCTTTGTCCCCGTTATCCGGCACGAAGAACATGCGGCGGTCTTCATACCACTCATTGCGGACAAAATCCGGAGTGATCTGTACGCGCAGTGTTTCACCCTTATGCCAGACGCGGCTGTGCGGAAGGATCTCGATATCTATAGGGTAGACCTGCCCCTGCTCCATCGGTTCATCCTTCTGGTGGGCCTGGACGGGTTGGAAGTCCGTACTGAGTTTCGTATCCAGCTCCCTGCGTGCCCCTCTGGCCTGCCCCCATGCGCCTACGAAAGGTTCTTTCATGCAGTGCAGGGGCAGATACTGGCCGTCGGTGCCCAGCTTATATACGCGGACAAACATATCCATATTGTCGTAACCGCGGCATTCGATATTCAGGTGCAGCTTCAGATAACCGGTCAGTTCCGTATCTTCTTCAAACCTGTAGTCGAAACAGGCGATCCCGCTGTCCCCGGTCAGTGCAAATTCATCGTCCGTTGTGTAATCCACGTAATTGTTGTACACAGTCTCCGCTTCCGCCGCTTTATCTTCCCAGTCCATGGTCATGGAAGCCGCATCCAGATACAGTTTCCTGTACTGTGTGCGCGGGATCGGGAAATTATCTTCCGGTCGGTTATGATACAGGTCGAAGCCATAAGCGTCCATTACATCGATACGGACTTTGGGCGTGAATTCCCAGCCGTTCCTTTCATCCTTCATATACCGGTCATAGAAGCGCAGAAGGTCCTGCAGGTTGTCCGGATTATAGGTATCCGGCCATTCCATGTCACGGTGCATACGGAGCCATTTCTTAGGTGAACGGATC
This sequence comes from Lachnospiraceae bacterium, assembly GCA_017474455.1. Lineage (GTDB taxonomy): Bacteria > Bacillota > Clostridia > Lachnospirales > Lachnospiraceae > CAG-791. Next base: position 15,294 of record JAFVHP010000020.1, on the reverse strand, counting down.
CGCCTGAAACCGTCTACGGACCCCCTTAAGTGGAAATGGCACAGTCCGGCGCAGACATAGGCCGGTACGCGGATCTTTTCCCAGTGCGGAGTCTTTGTTTTCCAGAAGTCATCATAGAACGGATGCTGTATAAGCATATTGGGATTGTCTTCGACCCAGTTCTGGCACGCGCAGGATTCAACGATCGCGTTTTCAAAGAACGGGCGCGCGATCCCGTTATAGGTCAGGGATTCCCGGTACATATCCCCAGTCCCTTCCCAGGCTGCGATACAGGCAAGGTGCGGCGGCTGTTCGGCAGCGATCCTCCAGATGACCATACAGACACCGGAGTTGCCGAACAGAGTGCAGCGTCCGTTGCACCAGCTCTGCACTCCTGCCCATTCGATAAAGTCATAACCGTCACGGCCGTCTTCTTCTCCCCAGAATACGGCGTCACCTTCCGAATTGCCTATACCCCTGGGATCAACATTGGCTACGGCATAGCCATGGCGGCACCAGTAACCCGGATCCGCTGCCTCAAACTTGGCCATAGTCGATACCGTCTGCGGAGGTACACCCATGAGTTTCCAGCCATCCTGCCCTTCTGACGGTCTCTTGCCGAAGGGGCCCCAGCAGATGATCAGCGGAAGCGGTTCGTTCGTATTTTCAGGCCGGTAAAGATCAAAATAGATCCTGACGCCGTCACGAAGCTGCATCGACATATCCTGCTGGCATATGATATGCGGGGCTACGGCAGTCGTTCTGTAAGTCCTCATGTTTATCTCGGGGCAAATAGAGAAATCATTGACCATTTCTCCCCTTGCGCGGCGCTCGTTTGCTTCCTGCGTCGTCATGCCGGGATGCCCTTTCCGGTAGATCACATCTACCGGCTCACCGTTTATCTCCCGCTGAATGATCTTGAAATTCTCCGTATCGTCCGGGTCGAAGCCCCGGATCGTAGGCCAAGCGTCATATTTTTTCATCCCAGCAGTTCCTCCATAAGGTCGCCTGCTTCGCCGAACGTCTTCCTGCGGGCAAGTTCCATATAAGGCACTTCCACATCGAACTGTTCTTCGAGCGCAGCTGAGAACTGCACGATGTTCATCGAAGTGCATGAAAGATCTTCCTTAAAGCGGGTATCCTCACCAAGCTCTTCCGCATTCAGCCCCATTAGTCTGACCGCTTTTTCGATCAATGTCTGTACAGCTTCTTCCCTGATCTCCATACCATACTCCTTTCCTGTTGCTGTATCTGTAGTACTGCATTGCTGCTGTTATAACCGCATTCCGGTCTACCAGTACTCCACCCGGAATGACCGTTCATCCTCATCCAAAGGCAGACCGGTACATTCCCACCTTTCGATGCGGATGTACCGGTTATTGCTGATCAAATCGGGAAACCGCTCTATAGCGGAAGCATCTCCCTGCAATTCCACAGTGACCGTGCCGTCCTCTTCATTCCTGACAAGACCGGTAAGGCCGAGCCGCTGTGCGGCGTGCCTGGCCGTATAACGGAACCCGACGCCCTGTACATATCCGTAAAAGCGGAAACAACGTCTGATCACTGCCGCTGCTGCCCCTTAGCGTTTCAGCCCTCTGCGCGGAGGTCGATGCCCCTGATCGCTTTCCTAAGAGGAAGGATACTGGTGGGATTGACCGATAATTCATCGATGCCCATCCTGAGGAAGGTTTCCGTAAGAGAAAGGTCCGCGCCAAGTTCACCGCATATACCGACCCAGCAGTTATGCCTGTGTCCTGCTTCTATCGTCATGCTGATCGCGCGCAGCACTGCCGGATGATGAGTATCGGAGAACGGTTCAAGTTTCGCATTCTGACGGTCTATGGCACAGGTGTACTGTGTCAGATCGTTCGTGCCGATCGAGAAGAAGTCAACTTCTTCAGCCAGTTCGTCCGCACACAGTACGGCAGCCGGTGTCTCCACCATGATGCCGACTTCGATCTCACCCATCTGCACGCCTTCATTTTTCAGTTCCTGCCGGCATTCTTCAAGGATCGCCTTGCACTCGACGACTTCCCGGACACTGATGATCATCGGGAACATGATGGCAAGGTTGCCGTAAGCCGACGCGCGCAGCAGCGCTCTCAGCTGCCTCTTGAAGAAATCTTTCCGGGTCAGGCAGATACGGACCGCACGGAAACCGAGTGCCGGGTTCTCTTCATGGTCAAGCTCCATATAATCGATGGTCTTATCCGCGCCGATATCGCAGGTACGGATCACGACCTGTTTCGGTGCCAGTGTTTCCAGGACCTTTCTGTACGCGTTAAACTGTTCTTCCTCAGTCGGATCTGTTTTGCTGTTCAGATATACGAATTCAGACCGGAACAGGCCTACGCCTTCGGCATCGTTGACCTGTACGGCGCCTACATCCGAAGGTCCGCCTATATTCGCGTATACCCGGATCGTCTTCCCGTCGATGGTCGTACTGCTTTTGCCTTTCAGATCCTGAAGAAGCGCTTCCTTGCGGATATCTTCCTGCTGCTTTTTGGAGAGGCTTTCCATAAGGTCATCCGTCGGGTCGATATATACGCAATGATTGTACCCGTCCAGGATCGCTGTTTTCCCGTCCCAGTCATCTTCGATATCCTTGCACTGGATCAGAGTCGGAAGATTCATGCTGCGGGCCAGGATCGCCGTATGGGAATTGCTGCTGCCTTCCCTAGTGATCATGCCAAGGAGCAGGGATTTGTCCAGTTTGACGGTCTCCGAAGGCGCAAAATCATCCGCCACCAGGATCGCCGGCTCTGTGCCCTGCATACTCATCGTATCCAGCCCCATAAGGACGTCCAGCACATCGTTTTCAACATCGATCACGTCAGTGCTCCTGGCCTGGAAATACGGATCGCTCATGGCTGAGAACACGTCTGCCTGGTTGTCAAATGCTGTCTTTACCGCGTATTCCGCGCTTCTCTTCTGGCTTGTGATGATCTCATTGACAGCTTCATAAAGATCCTCGTCTTCATCGAGCAGGCTGTAATGGAACATAAAGATGCCTGCCGCGTCCTCCCCTGCCTGCACGAGCGCCTTTTCGTACAGCACCATCTGCTGGTCCTGTACGCGTACCCTTGCTGCCTCAAAGCGTTCAAGTTCGGCATCGGTATCCTCGATAAGCGAATCATTGATCACACGCTCCGGCACTTTGTAAATGCGGATCTTTCCTATCGCGATTCCGTTCAGTATGCTTTTCCCCGTTGCTACCTTCATTATTTCTTACCCCGTTTTCTCTAAAAATACAGAAAGCCGGACCGATAAAGATCCGGCTTTCCTGAATCATCTGATCAGAAATTGGCTTTGAAGAATGCTTCGATCGCTTCCGCGCAGGCTTCCTCGTCTTCGCCTTCGATACGGACGGTGATGGTGTCGCCCTTGACGATCCCGAGTCCCATAAGCTTCAGTGTTTTTGCGGCTTCACAGGAAGCATCTCCCTTAAAGACCTGGACAGAACTGGCAAACTTCTTTACTTCTGCCTTTAAAAGGCCGGCAGGACGGGCATGGATGCCTACAGGGTCTGTGATCGTATACTGGAATTCTTTCATGTTGGTTTCCTTTCCTTTGTTTTGAAAATCAGTTATCTGAACCGGGTCAGTATCGTTTATTCACCGACTGTGAAATCATCCAGATCGTCGCTGTTCGTCATGAGGACAACGACTACATCCGGGTGTCCCGCTGCTTTGATCGTTTCACGGCTGAATTTCAGGATCTTCTGGCCGGCCTTGACCTTATCGCCTTCCTTTATCAGCGGGGTGAAACCTTCGCCGTTCATACTGACAGTGTCCACACCGACATGGATCAAAAGTTCCATGCCGTCAGGGCTGTCGATGCCGATCGCATGTCTGGATTCCGCAACGGAAGAGATCTCCCCGTCAAAGGGTGCGATCACGAATTCTTCCTCAGGCTCGATGCCGACGCCGTCTCCCAGTATACCGGCTGCGAATGATTCATCCGGGATCATATCCCTTGCGATGATCCTGCCTTTTACAGGTGCAAGTACTGTACTTGTGCCCGCACGCATAATGACAGGTATGCCGGCTGTATCTGTTACATCGGCTTCAACAGCTTCTGCTTCTATGGCATCTGCCTCTGCGTCTGCAGGCGCTGCCTTCGGGATATCATCGGGATCTTCTTTCCAGACGAACCAGGTAAGGACAAAGGCAATACCGGATGCGATCAGGAGCATGATGCAGTAGATCGGGATATTATCGATGGCAAGCAGCCCGGGGATACCGGTAACGCCGTAAGTGGTCGCGCCGATCTTGGAAACAGCACCGAACCAGGCGCCGAAGGCACCGCCGATCATACCGCAGACAAAAGGCTTCATAAAACGGAAGTTGATACCGAAGATAGCCGGTTCGGTGATACCAAGGGATGCGGACAGCGAAGAAGGAAGCGCGACCGCCTTGGTCCTCTGGCTCTTTGCCTTGATCGCTACGGCAAGGCAGGCGCCGAACTGCGCAAAGTTTGCGGCAGAAGCGATCGGCATCCAGATATTCTTTCCTGTTTCCGCGATCATACCGGCTTCAATGACATTGTACATATGGTGAAGACCCATGACGACAGTCGCCGGATAGATCGCGCCCATAATGAACGACCCTATACCGAATCCGACCGTGATCAAAAGTTTCGCACCGGCAAGTACCCAGGTCTCAAGCTGTGAAAAGATGGGCCCGACGATCGTCAGTGTGATAAAAGCCGTAACAAGTACGGTCGTCAGAGGCGTAACGAAAAGGTCGATCATTTCCGGTACATGTTTATGCAGCCACTTTTCCAGCTTGCTCATCAGCCAGACTGCTATCATGACCGGAATTACATGCCCCTGATAGCCTACCCGCTGGACCGTCAGCAGATTCCCGACCAGATGCCAGCGCGGGATCACTCCGTCAGTCACGCCGAAGAACGAATTGATCGCATCCACATTGCCGACATTCCAGGCATTGAGGAAATTGGTGTGGATCATCAGAAGACCGATGACCGCGCCAAGGAAAAGGTTGCCGCCGAAGACCCTTGCTGCGGAGACTGCGACGATGACAGGAAGGAACGCGAAAGCTGTGTTGGCAACGGTATCCAGGAACCCGTACCAGTCTGTGGATGCAAAGGCAGGTGAAGCTTTACCAAGTGCTTCAACAAGACCCATCATGAGGCCCGAAGCCACGATCGCCGGCAGGATCGGTACAAAGATATCGCCGGGTGTTTTCAGGATCCGCTTCCACCAGGGCATTGCAGCAGCTGCCGCCGCTTTGACATCATCCTTGGTAGCTGCAGTCAGGCCGGATACAGCAAGGAATTCGTCATAGACCTTGTTGACCGTGCCCGTACCTATGATCAGCTGGAGCTGACCGTTGGAATCAAATAATCCCTTGACTCCCTCAACATTTTCAAGAGCCTTTTTATCGATCTTGCTGTTATCTACGATCGCAAGACGAAGTCTGGTCGCGCAGTGAGCAGCACTGGCGATATTGTCTTTACCGCCCAGGTGGCTGTAGATCTCTTCCGCGCATTTCCGATAATCAAGAGCCATGATAGTTTACCCCCTCTTATGACTGACAATGAATCTATTACATTGTATGAAATAATATGTGCAATGTAAACAATCAATAAAGGCATTTAAATATGGTTTATAGTTCATTCTGCTTGAATATCGGGAAGCAGGCCGAGCGAACGGAAGGAAATATAAAGGCCGTCATCCCCGACTGCGGGACAGACGATGCCGCTCATCTTCTTCAGTTCCGGACTTCCGTTTTCCATACAGATACCAAGGCCGACACAGCGGATCATATCGACATCGTTCATACTGTCGCCGTAACCGATCGTGTCCTCAAGGCTTACGCCCAGCGCGTCTGCGATCAGCTTCACGCCTGTACCCTTATGGAACTTTCGGTTCACCAGTTCCCCGTTGATGCAGCCGGCGCCTTCCACATCCTGGACTATGAAAGCAAATTCCTTATCCAGTTCATTCATTGCTTCTTCGAGCTGTTTTCTGTCCGAACACATGAAAACGATCTTATAGAGCGGTCGCCCGTCATATTCCGCCATAGGGCGGATGTTCAGATCCTTTTCAAGCGCCTTGCGCCATCTCACCAGTTCACTGTTCCCGCCGGAGCTCTGATTCAGGAATTCAGCCAGCCCTTCGTCCCCGAAAGTGGCATCCCTGGCTTCTACGGTACAGAAAACATCATTTTTGCGGAACAGCCTGAGCGCCCTGAGCCTCTGTTCCTCCGTCATCGGACAGTCGTACAGTACCCGGTCGCCCAGCACGACATATCCCCCGCCGCTGGCTATATAGCCGTCAAAGCCATACTGAAGGACTGGCGAGAGCATATCCGGATTCCGTCCGGTGCATAAAAACACCTTATTCCCGGCTTCCCTGGCCAGCCGCACTGCTTCCTGCGCGCTCTGCGGAGGTATATTGCTCCCTGCCGGAGTCAGCGTCCCGTCTATATCGAGAAAGATCAGTTTCATACCGGTTTATCCTTTCCTTTCAAAATCACACAACAGCCAGATAAAACTCCTGCCCTCAACATAGGCTTCTTTTGGTCCGCAGGTCCCACTGCCGCAAAGAACGGCAAAATCACCATCTTCATTGAATGATATGGTCCTGCCTTCATCCGAGAAGTTAAAGAAAGCGACGAGTTTTTCTCCTTTGCTGTAGCGGCCGATCCCGAGCACATGGCTGTCTCCCGTGGGAATGATCCAGGTGTCGGCGGCAGCATCAAAGACGCGGTGTTCACGCCTTAAGTCTTCCAGTTCCCTGATCGATCTGAACACCCTGCCTTCTACAGAAGTTTTCAGTTTTCTGCGTTTTGCCTTTTCCCAGTCAAGGTCTCCCCGGTGCAGGTACCTGCTGTCCTGCACTTTCAGCGGATCATCATGGTAACTGTAGTCATTTTCCGCAGCTATTTCATCCCCGCTGTAGATCACCGGGATCCCGCTCAAACTGAACATATAGGCGTGCAGCATCACGTCCAGGCGGATCCCGCTCTCCTTAAGGGCATCATCACCCTGTTTGCGCCCTGCTTCGATCCCGCACAGAGATGCTGTCGTTCCGCACAGCCTCGCGTCTCCGAGCCTGGGGTCGTCATTATACAGTTCGCCTCTGGCCGGACTGCCTTCGATCTTCCCGGTCAGATAATCATTCAGGTACTTTTTGTGCGCGACTTCTTCGAACCCGAACCGTTTCAGATAATCGTAATCCAGTCCCCAGCCGATATCGTCATGGCAGCGCAGATAATTCAGGAAAGTATACTCTCTCGGCAGCGAAAAGACCTGTCCCAGCTGATGTTCCAGGAGACGTACGTCTTTTGTTGCAACAGTATGCCAGGTGCTGGCCATGGTCGTTACATTATATAAAAGATGGCATTCCGGTTTTTCAACCGTTCCGAAATAAGGCACGACCTTACTGGGTTCCATGACTACTTCACCCAGCAGCAGGACGCCCGGGCAGACGATCTCGCAGGCCATCCGCATCATACGTACCAGCGTGTGTACCTGCGGAAGGTTCCGGCAGTTTGTTCCCAGCGTCTTCCATATGTACGGCACAGCATCCAGCCGGATGATATCGACGCCCCTGTTGCACAGATAGATCATGTTTTCGGTCATATCGTTGAACACGACCGGATTGCGGTAATTCAGATCCCACTGGTAAGGATAGAACGTCGTCATTACGACCTTTGAAAGTTCTTCACACCAGGTAAAATTCCCCGGTGCCGTGGTCGGGAATACCTGCGGTACGGTCTTCTCATACAGATCCGGCACATACCAGCTGTCAAAGAAGAAGTATCTTTTCTGGCATTCCACATCCCCCTGCTTTGCCTTAACAGCCCATTCGTGGTCCTCGCTCGTATGATTCATGACAAAGTCCAGACAGACGGCAATATCCCTCTTATGGCAGTCTTCGGCAAGCAGGGACAGATCGTCCATGGTCCCGAGCGCCGGTTCTACCTTTCTGAAGTCCGATACGGCATATCCGCCGTCGCTTCTTCCTTCCGGACTTTCCAGCAAAGGCATCAGGTGCAGGTAATTGACTCCGCATTCCTCGATATAGTCCAGTTTTTTCCGTACACCTTTCAGATCCTTCGCAAACGCATTCACATACATCAGCATCCCGGACAGGTCACGGCCTTTATACCAGTCAGGGTCCTTCAGCCTTTTCCTGTCCAGCGCCTTAAGCGCGGCGGGACGTTCCTCCCACATCCTGTACAGCATCTGTGTGAAATATGAATAAGCCTGTTCATCATTGCTGTACAGCTCATAAAAAAGCCATTTCAGTTCATCTTCATACTGAAGAAACCGGTCCTGAAACTCTTTTTTCCAGCTACGGCTGTTCATTATACCGCCTTCCTCCACCAGCTTATGATGGTCCGGTTTTTTGATCGCTTACAGGAAAATTATACCAAGACACATGCTGATATTGAATATATAAAGAAAACATCGGGACCATCCCTGCACCGGATAAAAAAGAGAGGCGTTTACCGCCTCCCGTCCTTTTCAGACTGTGATATCTTCAGTTTCTCCGCCTGGCCCTTCCCGGTTTTGAAAGGAAAAATCCCGCTGCCACCAGCGCCGCGCCGGCCAGGATCTCGATAATGCCGGTGACTCGGTCACTGCTGCCCGTTTTCGTGATCCCTTCAATATTGATATTCCTGAATGACATGGGATCGTACTTAACAGGTATCTCATCACCTGGGTCATACTTTTCTTTAGAATCCAGCGTCACACTGACCGGGCTGTATCCCGGAGTATACTCGATCGTAATGAAATACCCGGAACCGGAAGCGCTGACATCCGTCACCACGCCTGTCGTTTCCTCTGTACACCGGGCCAGTTTTTTATCCGTCTGCGCGCTGATTCCGAAGACAGTATAAATTCCTATCATAAATATTATGATTCCGGCAGCCATAGATATCCCCGGTGCCAGCCTCCTGCGCCTTGAGCGTTCCAAATGTGTAGCCATATGACTTACCCCTCCTGCTGAGAATATAAGGAATAAACATATCAATGTATAAACAAAAAGAGATATCTGAAAGATATCCCTTTTACGAGCGATAGACGAGGCTCGAACTCGCGACCTCCACCTTGGCAAGGTGGCGTACTACCAACTGTACTACTATCGCATCTATGAACTTCATGCCCTTTCGAGCACAAACAAGATATTACATCAAAGGCTGCAGGATTGTCAACAAATAATTCAAAAATTTCCGGTAACAGGATCCAAATAATCTGCGCCGGTTTACATATTCGGATTGACCGAGACGGATAACGTCCTCATTTTACCGCACCTTGTGTTTATCATGAAAATGGTTGATTATTGAATGAATATTGCGATAATTCCACGCCTGATTCTGGTGAAATCCCCAATTTCCACAAAGTTATCCACATTGACACTCGTGTCATATGGGGCTGAATTTAGGTATTTTTTGGCCTTCCAGGCACTATATTCTGAAAATTCGGAGTTTTCCGGGTTTACATAATTTACAGCCATTCGTTCCAGAATCTTTCCACCCTGCCGCCTGCAGCATCCGTTGTGGTCATCTCCCATTCCTTCCATTCCCTCGGAAACAGCCTCTGATAAGACGAAGCGCAGAAACGTTCGTCAAACAGCGCTACTATACCGATATCATCTGCTGTCCGTATCACTCTCCCGGCCGCCTGCATGACTTTGTTCATGCCCGGATAACGGTACGCGTAATCATAACCGCTGCTGCCGGCTTCATCAAAATACGCTTTCAGTAGCTCCCTCTCAGAGCAGACCTGGGGTATACCCGTTCCGACGATCATCACACCGATCAGCCTGTCACTTACAAGGTCGATCCCTTCGCTGAAGATCCCGCCCAGGACACAGAAACCGACAACGGACGATTCCGCTTCGTGGATATCTCTGAACCCGGACAGAAACGCCTCCCGTTCTTCTTCCTTCATAGACGGCTGCTGCCTGATGCATGATACGTCATCCGTACAGAATTGACTTTCGAAAATGTCCGCCGTCTCATTCAGGAAAGCATAAGAAGGAAAGAACACGAGATAATTTCCGTGCCGCCCGGATATGATCCTGTCCACGCCCTTCGCGATCTTCCTGTATTCCTCATACCCCCGCATCCTGTACCTGCTGGTCACATCTGAAAGGATCAGTATCTTCTGCCTCTGCGGGTCAAAGACCGACTCAGCGTAGACCTCATAGTCATCATCTGTTCCTCCCAGCAGGGATTTATAATACCTGATCGGCAGAAATGTCGCGGAAAACAGTACCGATGCCCGGGCCAGATCCATTTTCTCCTTCAAACGGGCTGACGGATCCATACACATGAGCCTGACCGTAAATCCGCTGTCTTTTAACTGTTCGCTGTATATTCTGTAATGATCATCCAGGCTTTCATAGATCAGCATGAAATGGGACAGTGAAAAATAGAAATTCAGGATCTCTTTTCTCAGATCATCCCTTTCTTCCAGATAGGCATCACTGTCTTTCGCTTTCCTTTTCTTCCTGAGCTTTCTCTTCCTCTCATTCTCCAAAAGATCGGCGATGACGGTCTGGAGCCTGGCAAGGGACGAAATGATCTTTTCCGCTTCTTCCGCGCTGCCGAGCACCACACACGCCTCTCCATTGATCTTCTTTAAGGCAAGAAAGGCCCTGCTGCACGCATTCAGCTGCTTTTCCAGCTGCGGGAATATGCCTTTGACGCTTTTTTTCAGCTGCATCAGCTCATCCCGTCCGATCTGCGCACTGTACATTTTTCTGCCGCGCTCCACCAGATTGTGTGCCTCGTCGATCAAAAACAGATCATCCCCTGCAGTTCCCCGTGCGAAGAACCTTTTCAGGCTGACATGCGGATCAAAGACATAATTGTAGTCGCCAATGACCAGATCGCAGTACATCGATATGTCCAGGGCAAAATCAAAAGGGCAGATCTGGTATTTTTCCGCATACCATGCGATCGTTTCCCTGTCAAAGCAGTCACACCCGTTAACGATGTCAAACAGAGCATCATTGACCCTGTCGAAATGCCCTTTGGCCCTGGGGCACGTTGCCGGGTTGCAGGCAGGCTTCTCCAGGATACAGATCTTTTCTTTGGCCGTAAGCGAGATCTCTTTAAGTTTAAGCCCCTGCTTTTCACGCATCAGTGCCGCTGCGTCCCTTGGCGCATTGGCAGCTATCGTCTTGGCCGTCAGGTAAAAGATCCTCTGTGCTTCCCCTTCTCCCAGTGCCTTGACCGAAGGGAATAATACGGATATAGTCTTGCCCGTTCCGGTCGGCGCCTCCAGGAACAGCTTTCTGCGGCGGATGATCGTTCTGTAGACATTGGAGGCCAGTTCCTTCTGTCCGGGTCTGTAGTCAAACGGAAATACCATCTTCCTGATCGAATCATCCCTTTTATCGATCCAGTCAATCCTGAACCGAATCCATTTTTCATATTCCTTCAGGAGTTCCCGGATAAAAGAAAACAATTCCCCGCTGTTATACAGCCGGTAAAAGAAGCGCATTTCATGGCTTTCCAGGTGGCAGTATGTCATCCTGACGCCGATGGTGTTAAGGCCGTTCTGCTGTGCGTACATGCCGGCATAGCATTTTGCCTGTGCCAGATGCACGGGCACGGGCTCATCAAGTGAATCCAGGCTGTGATATGTCGTCTTGATCTCATCGATCCAGGTATAGGAATGATCTCTCTCTTCGATCCCCGGATCATCCCCGGGGATAAACAGAACATTCCCGTCCATCCCTGTACTGTCCGGGATCACGGCCTCGAAAACGCCGTCGGCCCTGCCTTCCAGCGTCAGTTCGACCAGATCGCCTTCCCCGTCAAGTAAATATATCTGTTTCAGCGGGACTTCCGAAGCATAACCTGCCCCTGACCTTTTCTGGATCTCCCGGTGCATGCGGGCACCTTCGAGCAGGGCAGATTCCGGCGACGCATCCGCGGAATCATCCAGATCCCCTTCGCGCAGCAAAAATTCGACCAGTCCCCGGACCGGGATATGCAAATTGTTTTCCATATTATTCATTCGGTATCATGCCGATAACAGGCAAAAGATCCACAAAAATACTGCCTTATCAAGGATAACATACTTAATAAGGCAGCACCCAGTCAACGATTATTCATTTTCCCCATAATACTATCCCGCGGCACCTGCCGCGGCGGCTGTTTTCTGACAGCCGTCGGTCCGGAAACTATACAGCTACCGACTTGACCGAAAGATATGCCTCCAGTTCATTATTGAACCCACTGTAGGTCACGACCAGCGGTTCCCCGAAATCCAATCCCATTACACCTACAAGCGATTTTGCATCTACTGCATAGCTGCTCCTGAAATTGTTGGTCACATCGATCTCAAATTCACATCTCGACGCGATACTTACAAACTCGTTTGCATCTCCGGGGCTAAGTTTGATGAGCCTTTTTGTCTGCATCAGTCACCTCTTCTCTTTCCAAAACAATTACCGATACCAACTGATCTCCAGTACACGTCCAACTGGTGTTCAACAATCAGCGTCTCGTCTCATAAAATGCCGGTTGTCGATGCAATCTTTCATTATTAAATTATGATCGACTCAGGAGCCATAATTCCGGGGACCACATCCCTCGTTATTTTAAAATTATACGTGAATATTCCGTTAAAAAACAGCCCTAAAGTGCATAAATTCAGCTTTTTTTAATGTTTTTTGCTATTGCAATTACTCTCTTTCTGAGAGTAAAATGACATCGTTTTAGCAGCATAGAAATGACCCGTACAGATTACGAAAGAGGTGACCATGAAAACACTGCAGATACCATCCGGCTACAGCTCAGCCCTGGATCTTCACGAGACCCAGATAGCCATCAAGACCGTCAAGGATAATTTCCAGCACCTACTGGTGGAAAGGCTCAATCTGCTGCGCGTTTCAGCGCCCCTTTTCGTCGATCCGGACACCGGCCTCAACGATAATCTTAACGGCATCGAACGACCTGTCGCATTCGATATCCTGGAACAGAACGGCAGAGTGGGTGAAGTCGTACAGTCCCTTGCCAAATGGAAGCGCTACGCCCTGAAAGAATACGGTTTCAAACCGGGCGAAGGCCTCTATACGGATATGAACGCCATCCGCCGCGATGAGGTGACCGACAATATCCATTCGATCTATGTCGACCAGTGGGACTGGGAAAAGATCATCCTGAAGGAAGAACGGAACATTGAAACACTAAAATCCGTCGTCTCGGATGTATACAGGGTCCTTCGCAAGACCGAAAAGTATATGTCCATCCAGTACGACTATATCGAAGAGATCCTGCCTCATGATATTTTCTTCATCACGACGCATGAGCTGGAATCGCTCTATCCGGACTGCACACCAAAAGAACGGGAATACAGGATCACTAAGGAAAAGGGTGCCGTATGCCTTATGCAGATCGGCGAGCCCCTGACAAACGGGCTGCCGCACGACGGCAGGGCGCCGGATTATGACGACTGGCACCTGAATGCGGACATTCTTGTTTATTATCCTGTTCTGGACATCGCTCTTGAGCTTTCGTCGATGGGTATCCGCGTCGACGCAGCCTCCCTGGCATCTCAGCTGAAAGCGGCAGGCTGTACTGACCGCGCGGAGCTGCCCTTCCAGAAAGCGATCCTGAATGATGAACTTCCATTTACCATCGGAGGCGGCATCGGACAGTCCAGGATCTGTATGTTCTTCTTAAGAAAAGCGCATATCGGCGAGGTCCAGTGCTCTCTCTGGCCTGAAGAGACCGTCCGGGAAGCCGAATCCGCCGGCATTCATCTTCTGTAAAGAAATATCATTTTTTTCTTGTATAGCGAAATAAGCTGTTATATAATTAGCAGGAAATTTTTGTATACAATAATGCAATTACTGTAGAAGGAGGCTAACACATGTCTTATGTAGATGAAGTTCTGGCACGCGTTAAAGCTCAGAATCCCGACCAGCCCGAATTTCTTCAGGCAGTCAGTGAAGTGCTGGAGTCACTGAGAGTAGTTATTGAAGCTAACGAGGATAAATACAGGAAAGAAGCACTGCTTGAACGTCTGACGACTCCCGAGCGCTGCATCCTCTTCCGTGTTCCCTGGGTAGACGATCAGGGACAGGTACAGGTCAACAACGGTTACCGTGTACAGTTCAACAGTGCCATCGGTCCCTACAAGGGCGGCCTGCGTCTGCATCCTTCTGTCAACCTCAGCATTATTAAGTTCCTTGGTTTTGAACAGGTATTCAAGAACAGCCTGACCAGCCTTCCCATCGGCGGCGGCAAGGGCGGTTCCGACTTTGATCCCAAAGGCAAATCCGACCGCGAGATCATGGCATTCTGCCAGAGTTTCATGACAGAGCTCTATAAATATATCGGCCCTAACGAAGACGTTCCGGCAGGTGATATCGGTGTCGGCGGACGTGAGATCGGTTTCCTTTACGGCCAGTACAAGAGGATCAAGACACAGTATGAAAGCGTCCTGACAGGCAAAGGCCTCTCCTATGGCGGATCCCTGGCCCGTACGGAAGCGACCGGCTACGGTCTGCTCTACCTTACGGAAGAACTGTTAAAGTGCCACGGTATGGATCTGGCCGGTATGACAGTATCTGTCTCCGGTTCCGGCAACGTTGCACAGTACGCGATTCAGAAAGCCCAGCAGCTCGGCGCCAAGGTCGTGACCTGCTCCGACTCCACCGGCTGGATCTATGATCCCGAAGGCATTGACCTGGACATCCTCTTCAAGGTCAAACAGGTCAACCGCGCAAGGCTCACTCAGTATAAAGAGCTCCGTCCCACCTGCGAATACCATGAAGGCAGAGGCGTATGGTCTGTCAAGGTCGACGTTGCACTCCCCTGCGCCACACAGAACGAGCTTAACTTGACGACGCAAAAGCACTTGTCGCAAACGGTGTTACTGCCGTTGCTGAAGGTGCCAACATGCCCACAACTCTTGAAGCGACTCAGTATCTGCAGGAGAACGGCGTTCTCTTCGTACCCGGCAAAGCCAGCAACGCGGGCGGCGTAGCCACGAGCGCACTGGAAATGAGCCAGAACGCCGAAAGACTTTCCTGGACATTTGAAGAAGTTGACCAGAAGCTCAAACAGATCATGGTCAACATCTATCACAACATCGATGACGCTGCGAAGAAATACGGTCTTGAAGGCAATTATGTCGCCGGCGCGAATATCGCGGGCTTCTTAAAGGTCGTCGACGCTATGGAAGCACAGGGTGTTGTCTGATCACTCCCGGCCTTTCCCGTATACCTGATCTCCGGATCCCTGCTTTTCCCCAAGAGGAAAGGCAGGGATCTTTATAATGTGCTATCATAATAAACATGCAGACGATGGAACT